>NZ_CANLBS010000016.1 GCF_947488945.1 uncultured Streptomyces sp. | reverse complement strand
CACACCCTCGGCGACCGGCACCAGACACAACCCCTCCAACGACCCCCGCTCCCCCACATCCACCCGCCACTCCCCCGAGGGCGGGAGCAGTCCGCGGTCGGCGCGGGCGAGGCGGGCGGCGAGCACCGCTTCGCCGCGTACCGCGACCTGCGGTTCGCCGGTGGCCAGGGCGAGGGCGAGCGCGGTCGCGTCGTCGGCGCGGCCGGTGGGGTGGGGGTCGAGGTCGACCAGCACGACGCGGCCGGGGTGTTCGGACTGGGCGGAGCGCACCAGCCCCCACACGGCGGCGCCCGCCGGGTCGGGAACGGTGTCGCGGGGAACGGCCTGGGTGGCGCCGCGGGTCGCCACGACCAGTCGGGACCGCTCGAACCGCGGGTCGGCGAGCCAGCCCTGGAGGTGCGCGAGGACCTCGGTGACGCGGTCGGGTGCCGCGTCGCCACCGGGGGACGACACCCCGTCCGGGCCGCAGGCGGACACGACGACGTGGTCGAACGGCTCGGAACCGTCCGGCCGCGAGCCGTCGGCGGCGAGGGCGTCGAGCGAGTCGGCCCGGCGGGCGACGGTGTCCAGGCCCGTGCCGAGTACGGCGAGGACGGGGGCCTCGTGGGCGCCCACGGCGGGGGCGGTGCCGACGGTGGGAGCAGGTACCCAGTCGAGACGGTAGAGGTCGTCGAAGGCCGGCGCGGCCTCGGCGCCGAGGGCGGGGGCGGGCCGGGTGAGGACGCGCTCGACGGTGACCACCGGGCTGCCCGACGCGTCGACGGCGACCACGCGCACACCGTCCGCCTCGCCGGCCGGCGAGATCCGGGCCCGCAGCGTGGTCGCCCCGGAAGCCCACAGGGACACGCCCGACCAGGAGAACGGCACACCTGCCTCGTCGTCGCCGCCGCGCACGGCGGCCGCCTGCAGTGCGGCGTCCAGCAGGGCGGGATGCAGCCCGTATCCCTCCGCTCCACCACCCGGCAGGACCAGCTCGGCATAGACGTCCTCGCCGCGGGTCCAGGCCGCGCGGACGCCGCGGAACACGTCCCCGTAGACGAGACCGGCGGCGGCGAGGCGCTCGTAGAGCACGGCCGGGTCGGCGGCGGTCGTCCCGTCCGGCGGCCAGGCGCCCGCCAGTTCGCGGTCCTCGGTGACGGTGCGCGGCCGGGGGGCGAGTACGCCGGTCGCGTTCCGGGTCCAGGCGCGGTCCGACCAGCCGCCCGGAGCGTCGGGGTCCTCGGGACGCGAGTGGACGGTGAGGGTCCGCCGGCCGGCGTCGTCCGCCGCTCCGACGGACACCTGGATCTGTACCGCACCGTTCTCGGGAACCACCAGGGCGGTTTCCAGGACGAGTTCGTCGAGCCGCTCCGCACCGGCCTGTTCACCGGCGCGCAGGGCGAGTTCGACGAACGCGGTGCCGGGCAGCACCACCCGGCCGTGCACCAGGTGGTCGGTCAGCCAGGGCTGGGAGACGGGGGCGAGCCGGGCGGTGAAGAGGTAGCCGTCCTCGTCCGCGAGGCCGATGCCGGCACCGAGCAGCGGGTGCCCGGTGGCGCCGAGCCCGGCGGAGGTGACGTCACCGGCCCACGAGATGCCGGTCGGCCAGTAGCGGTCGGGAGCGAAGGCATACGTGGGCAGGGGTACGCGCACACCGCCGCGTCCGGCGAACAGGGCGGCACGGTCGAGCGCGGCTCCCCGGCCGTACGCGGTGGCGACGGCCCGCAGGGTCTCGGCCGGTTCGTCCGGGCCGGCGCGGAGCAACGGCACGGCGACGGCGTCCGCGTCCAGGCCCTGCACCAGCGCGGACAGCACACCGTCCGGCCCGAGTTCGAGGAAGGTACGCACCTCGGGCAGCGCGGCGAGCGCCTCGGCGAACCGCACCGGCTCGCGGACCTGACCCACCCAGTAGGCCGGGGTGGCCGGATCTCCGGGCGCGGTCGCCGTGAACGGGACCGTCGGAGCGTGATACGTCAACGACCCGGCGACCTCCGCGAATTCGGCGAGCATCGGCTCCATCAGGTGCGAGTGGAAGGCATGCGACACCGACAGCCGCTTCACCTTCCGCCCCTCCGCCCGCAGCCGGGACTCCAGAGCGGCGATCGCCTCCTCGTCGCCGGAAACGGTGAGCGAGGACGGGCCGTTCACCGCCGCCAGGTCCACCCCGTCCGGGAGTTCGACCTCTGCCTCGGCCGCCTCCACCGCAAGCATCGCCCCGCCTTCGGGCAACGCTTCCATCAACCGCGCACGCGCCGACACCAGCGCACACGCGTCGTCCAGCGACAGAATCCCCGCCACGTGCGCCGCCGCCACCTCACCGATGGAGTGGCCGATCAGCGCATCCGGGACGACCCCCCACGACTCGACCAGCCGGAACAACGCCACCTGCACCGCGAACAACGCAGGCTGCGCACAACCGGTCCGGTTCACGGCAGCGGCGTCGTCCCCGAACACCACCTCCCGCAAAGGCCGTTCGAGACCGACGTCCACCCGTGCGCACACCGCGTCGAACGCCTCCGCGAACACCGGAAACGCCCCGTACAACCCGCGCCCCATCCCCGCCCGCTGCGACCCCTGACCGGTGAACAGGAACGCGAGTGCGCCGCTCCCGGTCTCCTCACGGACGACGGACGGGGACTCCTCCCCGTCGGCCAGCGCGCGAAGGCCCGCCAGCAGGGCCGTCCGGTCGGCGCCCAGCACGACGGCCCGGTGTTCGAGGGCGGCGCGGGTGGTCGCCAGCGAACGGCCGAGGTCCAGCGGGTCGGCGGCGGCGGCGACCGGCAGCAGGCGCTCGGCCTGGCGGCGCAGGGCCTCGGTGGAACGCCCCGACAACAGCCACGGGACCGGCGTGTCCGCGGCGGGACCGCCGGGGGCGGTGTCCGCACGGCCCGCCGTGGCGTCCGTGGCGTCCGTGGCGTCCGCGGCATCCGCCGGAGCGTTCGTCGGGACGTCCGCGGGGGCGTCCGTCGGGTCGGGGGCGGGCGCCTCCTCGATGATGGTGTGCACGTTGGTGCCGCTCACGCCGAACGACGAGACGCCGGCCCGGCGCGGCGAGTCGCCCTTCGGCCAGGGACGGTTCTCGGTGAGCAGTTCGACGCCACCGGCCGACCAGTCGACGTGCGGGGTCCGCTCCCCCACGTGCAGGGTGCGGGGCAGTTCCTCGTGCCGGAGCGCCTCCACCATCTTGATGACGCCCGCGACGCCTGCGGCGGCCTGCGCGTGGCCGATGTTCGACTTCACCGAGCCCAGCCACAGCGGTCGGTCGGCGGGCCGGCCTTCGCCGTACGCCGCCAGCAGGGCCTGGGCCTCGATCGGGTCACCGAGGCGGGTGCCGGTACCGTGCGCCTCCACCGCGTCCACATCCGCCGGGGACAGCCGGGCGCCCGCCAGCGCCTGCAGGATGACGCGCTGCTGGGAGGGGCCGTTCGGGGCGGTGAGTCCGTTGGACGCGCCGTCCTGGTTCACTCCGGAGCCCCGCACCAGGGCGAGCACCTCGTGGCCGTGGCGGCGGGCGTCGGACAGCCGCTCCACCAACAGCAGGCCGACGCCCTCGGACCAGCCGGTGCCGTCCGCGTCTGCGGAGAACGAGCGGCAGCGCCCGTCGGCGGACAGGCCGCGCTGCCGGCTGAACTCGGTGAAGACGCCGGGGGTGGCCATCACCGTGACGCCGCCCGCGAGGGCCAGGGTGCTCTCGCCGGTGCGCAGCGACTGGCACGCCAGGTGCAGCGCGACGAGTGAGGACGAGCACGCGGTGTCCACCGTGACCGCCGGCCCCTCCAGGCCGAGGGTGTACGACACACGGCCGGAGACCACGGCGGTGGCGCCGCCGGTCAGCCGGTAGCCCTCCGTGCCGGGTTCACCGGACAGCAGTCGCTGGTAGCTCTGGTCGTTGGTTCCGGCGAAGACACCGGTGCGGCTGCCGCGCAGGGCCAGCGGGTCGATGCCGGCGTGTTCGAACGCCTCCCAGGCCGCCCGCAGCAGCAGCCGCTGCTGCGGGTCCATGCTGAGGGCCTCACGCGGGGAGATCCCGAAGAACTCGGCGTCGAACTCCGTGCCGTCGTGGACGAATCCGCCCTCGCGGACGTAGCTGTGACCGGCCCGGTCGGGGTCGGCGTCGAAGAGACGGTCGAGGTCCCAGCCCCGGTCCACCGGGAATCCGGAGACGGCGTCGCGTCCCTCGGCGACCAGCCGCCACAGGTCGGCCGGGGAGTTCACACCACCGGGGTAGCGGCAGCTCATGCCGACGATGGCGATGGGTTCCTCGTCGGCGGCCTCGCGGTCGCGCAGCCTCTGCCGTGTCTGGCGCAGGTCCGCCGTGACGAGCTTGAGGTAACCGCGGAGGGTCTCTTCGTCTGCCATGTGCTGGGACCTCCACAAGCGCCCGATCGGCCGGCGCACCCGGAACCGCGATGCCGCGGGCGCCGTTCCACGACACCCGCGTCCGCACGCTAAGGACGCGGCACTCGGGCGGACAACCCCTAGTCAGGCGGGCCGCCCCTTATCTCGGCTCCGCCCCGGCGGAGGCCGGCCGCAGGGCGACGGGGAACTGCAGCATGCCGCGGATGATGAAGGAGCCCCGGCGGCGCACCGGGCCGACGCGGCGGATGGCGGGGAGCCGGGCGGCGATGGCGGACAGCGCCACTTCGGACTCCATGCGGGCCAGCGCGGCGCCGAGGCAGAAGTGGATGCCGGCGGAGAAGGAGAGGTTCTCCGGCCCCGGGTCGCGGGTGATGTCGAAGCGGCCGGGGTCCGGGTAGACGTCCGGGTCCCGGTTGGCACCGCCCGCGCAGATCGCGAGTTCCTCGCCCGCGGCGATCACCCGGCCCTCGATCTCGATGTCGGTGTGGGCGAGCCGCCGGTACTGCTGGACGGGCGTCTCGTGGCGCAGCGTCTCCCGTACGACGGCGGGCGCGAGCGAGGGGTCGGCGGTCAGCATCGCCCACTGCTCGGGGTGTTCGAGGAGGGTCTTGAGCGCGTTGCCGATGAGATTGACGGTGGTCTCCGTGCCGGCCAGCGGCAAGAACATGCAGAGGGGGACCATTTCCTCCATGGTCATCCGCCCGTCGTCGACGGCGGGCAGCAGGTCGCTGATCAGGTCCTCACGCGGTTCGGCCCGACGCTCCCCGATGATGTCGCGGAACATCGCAGTCATCTCGTCGGTGGCCGCCACCACGTCGCGGGCCACCTCCACCGAGGCGACGCCGTCGAGGAGGTAGGCCATCCTCCGGCTCAGCCGGAAGAAGGTGCGCCGGTGGTGCGGGGGGATGCCGACCAGGTCGCCGATGACCCGCAGCGGCAGTTGCTGGGCGAAGGCCCGCATGAAGTTGACCTCGTTGCGGCCCTTCAGCATGTCGTCGAGGAGTTCGTCCGTGAAGCGCTCCACGTGCGGGAGCCAGTGGGCGAGCCGACGCGGGTTGAGCGAGGGCACGGCGAGCTTCCTCAGCCGGGTGTGGTCGGGCGGGTCGAGGCCCAGCATCGAATTGTCGAACGGCAGGAACTCGGGGGCCTTGGTGCCGTCGGCGCGGCGCACCCCGAAGCGCTTGTCCCGGAGCACCTGGTTCGCGACCCGGTGGCTGGCGGTCGTCCATACGCCGGTGTCGCTCCTGTACAACGGCCCGCGCGCGCGGACCTCCTCGTACAGCGGGTACGGGTCGTCCGGCATCATCAGGATCTTGGCGTACGGATCACCGCGTTCGGCCGACGACCGCAGGAATTCCTGTACGACGGTGGCCTGGGCATGGGCCCGCCGTTCCGCCCCGAGATCCGTCATTCCGCCACCCCAACGCACGTATCCGGACGCCCACGACGCCTGGCCGCCACGCTACCGGCGTACGCACCCCTAACCTCAACCCCTAACGGTCGCGGGAAGATCCGACGGCCGGGCGGAGCGGGTGGTGCCGTGGGACGGCCCTGGGGACTCCGCCCGGTGGCCGGGTGGCCGTGGGGGTGCCGTCGGCCGTCGCGGCGGGGCGCGTGCGGCTGCCCCGGCGTCGTGCGGGGTGAGGGGTTGCACGTGGGCGGGGTGCACTGCGATCGTCGGGGTCTCGCCCGCGCGCACACGCCGCTCCGCGGGGCGGCACGGTCGTGCCGGCCCCGTGACGACGTGGGCCGGCAGCGGGGGCGATGCACACCGTCGAAGGGGAGACGAACACCGATGGCAGCGACCGCTGACGCGAGCGACCTGTGGGTGCGCCGCTTCCACCCCGCACCCGAGGCTCCGGTACGGCTGCTCTGCCTGCCGCACGCCGGCGGGTCCGCGAGCTACTTCTTCCCGGTCTCCAAGCGCCTCGCCCCGAGGGTGGAGGCCCTGTCCGTGCAGTATCCGGGCCGTCAGGACCGGCGCAACGAGCCGTGTCTGGAATCCGTCGACGAGCTGGCCGACCGGCTGGCCGACGTCGTGGAGCCGTGGCTGGACAAGCCTCTCGCCCTCTTCGGCCACAGCATGGGCGCCTCGGTGGCGTTCGAGCTGGCGCTGCGTCTGGAGGCGCGAGGGGTCAAGCCGGTGGCGCTGTTCGCGTCGGGGCGGCGGGCCCCGGTCGCCGCACGCGACGAGCGGGTGCACCTGCGGGACGACGACGGCCTCATCGCGGAGATCAAGCGGCTGAACGGCACCGAGTCCCAGGTGCTGGACGACGACGAGATCCTGCGCATGGTGCTGCCGTCGATCCGTGCGGACTACAAGGCGGCGGAGACCTACCGCTACCGTCCGGGCCCGCAGCTCGCCACCCCGGTCATCGCCCTCACGGGCGACTCCGACCCCAAGGCGACGACCGACGAGGTGCGGCGCTGGGCGGAGCACACCGACGGCGCGTTCGACATGGTCGTCTACCCCGGCGGCCACTTCTACCTCAACGCGCACGCCCCCGCGGTCATCGACGAGATCGCCGGCCGGCTCGCGCCGGTCGCGGGCCACTGACGGGTCGCTGACCGGCCGCTGACGGACTGCCCGGTCTCCGGGCCGGGCCCGGCAGCGCCGCCACCCGAGCCGTCAGGGCCGCGGGCACGGTGGTCGGGTCGCGGGGCACGGGAGGCGGGCTCCGGGAGGCGGGCCACGGGTCACGGTGGCCGGATCACAGGGCTCGGGGCTCGGGGTCGGCTGCAACGCGCCCGGCGTCCGTACCGGGCTCCGGCGCCGAGCCGACCGCCGCAGCCCGGAGCCGCCCCCGGCCCGGCCCGCCGCCGCGTGCCTCGCTGGCGGTAGCCTCAGCCCGGCCCACCGCCCGCCCCCGCGTGCTTCACGTCCCGGCCAGCAGCGCGCCCACCGCCTCGGCCGTCGCCGGGTGGCGGCCGACGAGCGCGGCCGCCGGAGAGGGGGCCGGACCCGTCTCCCACTCCCCCGTGCAGCCCAGCAGGCCCGCCACTGCGTCGCAGGTGGCCGGATGGGCGGTCAGCAGCGGGTTGCCGGCGGCCCCGGCCGGTATCGCCTCCGGCCGCGCCGCTTCCGTGCCGGCCGCCGCCGCCCACGGAGGGGTCCAGGCGTCGAGGTCCGCGAGTCTGCCGGGGAAGAGACGCCCCGCCTCCCGGATCATCAGCGGCGCCAGCTCGGCGCCGTCCGCCCGCAGGGTACGGATCAGAGTGGGCAGCCAGGGCAGCAGCACCGGGTCGGGCAGCCGTCCGAAGGCCTTCGAGACCGCCTCCACCACCAGGTCCGTCAGCCCCGGCACGGGTTCCAGGGCGTGCACGAACCCGCTGAGATAGCGCGGGTAGGCCGGAACCACCATCGGGTTGTCGAGGAGTTCGTCGCACCGGCTCCGCAGCTCCGTCCGGGACAGCGTGCCGAGGTGCACCTGTGCCGCCCACAGCAGAGCCGTGCGCGAGGGGTCCCCTGGATGCGACTGCGCCACCGCGAGCTCGAGTTGGGCCCGGTCGCACCCGAGCGACAGCGCCAGGCCCTCCATGCTGAACAGGAATCCGAGCATCGCCGCCACCTGGCGGACGGCGGAGTCCTCGTCGGTGAACGCCGTCGGCAGCAGGGTGCAGTAGTGCGCGTACCCGGTCTTGACGAAGGACTCGATCCACGGCGGCAGCACCGGCTCGGAGATCCGGTAGTACGCCAGCAGCCGCCGCACCCTGCGCAGCACCTCGGGTGCGCCGTCGACCGTCCGCTCCGCCGACAGGACGTCCAGCGCGCGGGTGCCGAGTTCGTCCGGCAGCCGGCGGCCGCGGAGGTACAGGGTGGCGTCCTCGACGGTGCCGAGCACGGTCGCGGCGGTGGCCTCGGGGTCGTAGGCCGTGCGGCGCAACCGCTGTTCCAGCACCTGCTCGATGCTGACGCCCTCGTAGCCGAGTTCGATGAGGGCGCGCTGGTGGGTGCCGAGCGCCAGGTCCCAGGACTCCTGGATCGGCCGCTCGCCGAGTGTGCGGTCGCCCATGATCGGCCGTGCGGCGCCGTGCGGCAGCAGGCGACGCAGCATCCAGAGCACGTCGGAGCACTTCTCCAGCTCCGGCCGGCCGGCGATGTCCAGCAGGGCCCGTCGCACCCCGCGCTGCTGGAGGGCGAGGCCGAGCGGTTCGAGCCGGTCGTGGACGTCGCGGGCGAGGGGCGGCAGCGCGTCGTAGCCGACCTGGCCGATCCGGTCGCCGCCCATCATGATCTCCACCAGTCGGCGCACGTCGCGCCGGCCGGGGACGGAGTCCTTCTCGATGCAGGTGACCGCCGCGTCCTGGAAGTCGTACGGCGTGGGCCTGGCCCGGTCGCGCATGCCCGCCAGCAGGATCGACGTCTCGAAGACGGCGATGGCGTCGGCCGTGGAGGCGAGGTAGCCGTTGCGGCGGGCCGCGCGCACGATCTCCACCGACCAGCCGAGCAGTTCGGCCTCGTCCAGCGGGTCGAGGACGGGTGGCCGTCGGAGGAATCCGGTCAGCCGGTCCGCGGGCCCGGTTTCGGCGGTCACCGGGACGGCCGTCGGTTTCCTCGTGGCCGTCTTCCGCCCGGCGCCGCTCTTCCTGGTGCCGGCCTGTCCGGTCAGCCGGAACGGCTCCACCCGGGTCCGTCTGAGGTTGGCCGCCCAGACGGTCGCGGCGATCGACACCGACCCGGGGGCCAGCCCGAACTGCGCCTCGATCGCGGTGTGGCTGGACGGGATCAGGCCGTGCTGCCAGACGGTGGCGGTGCGCGGCGTGACGGTGAACGTGTCGGTGCCGTGCACCCCGAACTCGGCGACCCGGCTGGCGGCGTGGAAGGCGCCGCAGACGTACAGGCAGTCGTCGGGGTCGGTGCCGGTGGCGTTCAGGTGTTCCCGCATCCGGGTCC
Source organism: uncultured Streptomyces sp. (assembly GCF_947488945.1). GTDB lineage: Bacteria > Actinomycetota > Actinomycetes > Streptomycetales > Streptomycetaceae > Streptomyces. The sequence continues at coordinate 187,302 of NZ_CANLBS010000016.1, read as the reverse complement.
ACATGTGGCGCTCGCGGTCCTCGTCCACCCGGGTCCGGTGCGGGTCGCCGGGCGCGAGCCGGCGGAAGAGGCTCCCGATGAGGAACATGACCTGCCGGTAGGTGTCGTGGTCGCTGTCGCCGAGCGGCAGTTCGACGTACTGGTGCCACCACTCCGACCAGTGCCGCACCTTGCCGTGGCGCAGCAGGTGTTCCTCCAGTTCGGCGAAGCGCGGGCGCAGGTCGCCCATCTCGATGCCCACGGCCTCGCCGTGCAGGGCGGACTCGTCCTCCGTGCGCGGGGCGTCGGAGCCGGCCGCTGCGTCGTCGCGGCTGCGGGCGTCCCATTGGTAGACGTGGTCCGAGGATCTGTCGACGAGGACGAGTTCGACGCCCGGTGTGTCCAGCGCGTAGGCGATGGCCTGGTACTCGGCCGACGCCTCGGTGATCGGCGCGACCACGGAGAGCGGGGACCACTCGGCCGGGAAACCGTCCACCTCGGTCGCGAACGCCTGGACGGCCACCGGCAGTCGGCAGTTGCGGAGTTCGGTCAGCAGCGGGGCCATGTCCTCGCACAGCTCCAGGTACACGACCTTGGGCCGCTTCTCCCGCAGGCGGCGGGCCATGGCGATCGCGGAGGCGGGCGAGTGGTGGCAGACGGGGAAGATCTCCAGGGGCTCGTCCACCGCGCGGCCTACGTCGTCGACCATGCCGAGCAGGATCTCCTCCAGGGCGTCGGGTCCGCCGGCGAAGGCTGTCGCCGCGTCCTGGAGCTGGGCGCGCAGGACGCCGAACGTCCCTTCGGCCGCCGGGGCGTTCACGAGAGGGTGGCGATCGCGTCGCGGCCGCCCTCCAGGAACTCCGGCCAGGAGCCTCCCTCTTCCCTGCTGCGGGGCTCGACGACGCCGTGCAGATACTTGTTGAGGATGGCAAGGTCCTCGGGCTCCCGGCGGGCCAGGGAGCCGACGAGGGAGGTCGCCAGGGTGCGGGCGGTCAGGTCGCGCTCGCCGAAGAAGTTGCCGTGCAGGATGGCGTCCTCCAGCACGCCGATCTGCTCGGCGGTGGAGAGCGCCGACTCCAGCTTCTCGTCGTCGCTGCCCGCGGCCGCGGCCGAGGCGCGGAGGTCCGCGAAGCTCTGCAGCAGGACGTCGAGCAGGGTCGGGGGCACCTCCAGCTCGATGCGGTGGCGGCGGAGCAGTTCCTCGGTGCGGAAGCGGACGATCTCCGCCTCGCTCTTCTTGTTCGTCACCACGGGGATCCGGACGAAGTTGAAGCGCCGCTTGAGCGCGGAGGACAGGTCGTTGACTCCCCGGTCCCGGCTGTTGGCGGTGGCGATGACCGAGAACCCGGGCTTGGCGAAGACGATGTTCTCGCTGTCGAGTTCGGGGACGGAGACGTACTTCTCCGACAGGATGGAGATCAGGGCGTCCTGGACGTCGCTGGTGGAGCGGGTGAGTTCCTCGAAGCGGCCGATGGTGCCGGTCTCCATCGCGGTCATGATCGGAGAGGGGATCATGGAGGCACGGGACTGGCCCTTGGCGATGACCATGGAGACGTTCCAGGAGTACTTGATGTGGTCCTCGGTGGTGCCGGCGGTGCCCTGGACGACCAGGGTGGAGTTGCGGCTGATCGCGGCGGACAGCAGCTCCGCCAGCCAGCTCTTGCCGGTGCCGGGGTCACCGATGAGCAGGAGGCCTCGGTCGGAGGCCAGGGTGACGATGGAGCGCTCGACGAAACTGCGGTCGCCGAACCACTTCTGGGAGATCTCCCGGTCCAGGCCGTCCGAGCGCTCGGAGCCCAGGATGAAGAGCCGGACCATCTTCGGGGAAAGCCGCCAGGAGAACGGCTTGGGGCTGTCGTCCACGGACTCCAGCCAGTCGAGTTCCTCGGCGTACTTGATCTCGGCGGGAGCGCGCAACAGGTCGGACATGACAGGCCTTTCTAAGCGAGGAACGTCTTGAGTTCGTGGACGAGCTTGTCGATGTGGCCGGAGATCACCGGAGTGCCGAGCGCCTTGAAGCGCTCACGGAACCAGGGGTTGACCTCCTGCCGGCCGGAGCTGGTGACCGAGCCCACCGGGATGAACTTCACCCCCGAGCGGTGGACCGCCTCGATGCCCTCGAACAGCGGCTGGGAGCGGCCGAACTCGTAGAAGTCGGAGATCCACACCATCACGGTGTTCCGGGGCTCGGTTATCTTGGGCCGGGCCATCGCCATGGCGACGGGGCCGTCGTTGCCGCCGCCGAGGTTGGTGCGCAGCAGCATTTCGAAGGGGTCGTGCACCCACGGCGTGAGGTCGAGTGCGCGGGTGTCGTAGGCGATCAGATGGACATCGACCTTGGGCAGCCCGGCGAAGATGGACGCCAGGATGGTGCAGTTCACCATGGAGTCGACCATCGAGCCCGACTGGTCCACGACGACGATGAGCCGTTGCGGCGTCGTCCTGCGGGCCGTGTGGCGGTAGTAGAGGCGGTCGACGTAGAGGCGCTCCTCCTCCGGGCTCCAGTTGGTGAGGTTCTTCCAGATGGTGCGGTCGACGTCGAGATTGCGGAAGACCCGTTTGGGCGGGACGGAGCGGTCCACGGCGCCGACCGTGGCCTTCTCCACCTGGGTGCGGAGCACCTCGGCGACCGCCTCGACGTACCGGCGGATCAGGCTCTTGGCGTTGGCGAGGGCGACGCCCGAGAGGTTGCGCTTGTCGCGCAGCAACTGCTCGATCAGTGACATGCTCGGGGTGAGCCGGGCGGCGAGCTCGGGGTCGGCCAGCACCTCGCGCAGTTTCATCCGCTTGACCAGATCGGCCTCGATGTCGCCGAGTTCGGTCCCGATCGCCGGGGACGCGCCCGCACCGCCGCCGCGCAGCTCGCCCGGCCGGCAGCCGAGCGCCCGCTCCAGCCATCCCGCGTCGGACTGCCAGCGCGCCAGTTGCCGGGCCGTGACGGTGCCCGACCCGGAGGAGAACACGTTGAGCAGGACTTTCGACACGAGTGCGGCCCGGCGCACCTCGGCCGCCCGGTCGCGTACGCCCTCGGTGTCGGGGCCGGGGGCCATCAGGCCGTCGAACTCGTCGGCCAGACCGGGGTGGCGCTGCACGACCGAGTCGACGGAGGCCTGTGGGTCCAGCAGTTCCACCGGCAGTCCGACGTCCTCGACGACGGCGAGGGAGGCGGACTCCAGCGCGCCCTGCTCCTCGTGGTCGAAGAGGCGGGCCAGCAGCCGCCAGTAGAGGACCTGCCGGCGGTTGTCGTCGGCGTCCGTGTCCGTGTACGTGGCGCGGGCCGGCACGGCGGTGGGGGCGCCTGCGGCCGCCCCGCGGCTCGTCCCGTTCGCCTTCGTGGGCTCCGCCGTCTCCGGCGCGTTCGTCGTCTTCGTCCGCTCCGTCATTTCCGCAGCAGCCTTCCCGCTCGCTCCCGCAGGACGGCGACCGCGTCGGTGGCCGCCTTCTCGGCCTTGGCCCCCGCCTTGTCGGTGGTGCCGCCCGCCCACCCTCCGGCGTGCACGGCGACGGCCTTCTTCCGCACGGCCGTCTCCACGGCCAGCGGCTGGACGCGGTACGTGCCGTCGTCCCAGCGGAGCAGCCCGATGCAGGCGCCGGACGCAGCCACGGCCTCGGGGGTCAGTGGTCCGGCCGCCGGGACGCGGTCGGTGTCGACGGTCAGCGGGTGGCCGGCCACGGTGAACGTGAGGGTGTCGTCCTGCGCGCGCACCGCTTCGTATCCCTCCAGGAAGACGGGGACGGCGAGGCGCGCGGGGTGCCGGTCCAGCGGAGCGGTCGCTCCGTCCACCGCGGCCGGCAGGGCGACGCGGGCCGTCGTGAAGGTGTCGGCGGGCTCGCCGGGACGGGCGTGCTCCTCGCTCCACAGGAGGTCGCCCTCGGCGGTGAGCGGCATGGCGGTGATGTCCATGGCACGTCCCTCCCCCACGGCTGCCAGCAGGGACAGGTGGGGCCGGAGCAGCTGCCAGACGCCCGCCCCGACGACCGTGTCCGGTTTCGGCACGGCCACCGAAGCCCTGACCAGGCGGGTGGCGGTGCCGTCCGCAGGTTCGAACACGGCGTGGACCTGGGCCTGCGCGCCGGTCGCGTGCTCCTGCACGTCGACGCCGAGCGGCAGCAGCCGGCCGGTCGCCGGGACGGCCGGGGCCGGAACGGCGGCACCGGGCAGCGTCAGCAGGAGGGCCCGCGACCAGAGGTCGGCCCAGCGTCGCGCGGGCACGTCTTCGAGGGTGGCGCCCGGACACGAAGCGGCGAGCTCGCCGGCGAAGCCGTCCAGGAGCATCGCCTGCCGCCGCAGGGCCGGCTCGGGCAGCATCGCCGAGACGACGGGCGCCGCCGCGGCCACCAGTTCGTGGTCGATGCCCCGCCACCCGGCGCGAGCGAGGTCGCAGAGCCAGGAGCGGGCGGCGGCCGACAGGTTGGACGGCTCTCCGGCGACTCGGGGGTCCGGTTCCCGTTCGTCGCGGGGCCGGCCGGTCGCTTCCGTGAGCCGGGTCGTCAGCGCGTCGTGGACGGAGCCGAGCACGGCGGTCCTGGCAGCGGCGAGGGCGACGAAATCGTCCTCCGTCGCGGCGCCGTCCGCCGCTCTGCCCGCGGCCTCCGCGGCCCGGGCCGCCAGCGGTGTACCCACCACGGCGCGAGCGAGTTCCGCGGTTCCGTCGGCCTGTCCGGCTCGGGGCCGGAGCAGTCCGCCGACGAGCGTGTCGTCGAACGCGTCGACGGCGTCCAGCGCGTCGTCCAGGCCGGGAACCGTCTCGAACAGGATGTCCGTGCGCATCAGGCCACCGCCCGGGTGCTCGGGAACCAGTGCATCTCGGGCAACGGGGCGTTGCCCGGGGCGAGTTCGAGATAGGCCAGGTGGCGCAGGAACCTGCTGAAGACCGGGGCGGCCGCCGCCGTGTCGCCCTGTTCGGGGTTGGTCGCCGCCATGGCGGCCGCGATGCGCGCAGCGTCCGGCTGCTCGCCGTCGGCGGTCTCGACCTTCAGGTACCGGGCGACGCGCACCGCGCCGTACTGCAGGACCGCCTCGGTGATCAGCGCACGGATGTGGTTGCAGAACGATCCCCGAGCGCCTCCGCAGGGGCGGTTGTTGTTGGTGCTGCACGCGAATCCGTAGCTGCCGGACGCCACCGAGGAGACGTAGACGCGCTCGATGTCCGATCCGCTGGACACCACACCCTGCACCCGCCCGTCGGCCAGTTCGACGAACGGAACCTTGGCCAGCTTCCGCGGCCGCGCGGGTGCCACCACCCGCGCCGTGCTCGACCTCTCCCAGCGTGACAACGCACCATCTCCTCTGCAACGAAAGGGCGTCCGCGCCAGCGAGGCCGGACACGACTGAACATACTTGCGACCACTGACAACAGGGTGCGGAGGAGGTGGACTGCCCTCTCCCCGCACCGCCGGCGTCGGTCCCGGCCGGGCACGCGAAAGGGCCGGGTGCGGTGACGAAACGTCACCGCACCCGGCCCCGGGTACTCCCTGCCCGGTCAGCGTCTGCGGGCGCGACCGCCCCAACCGCTGCCGATGCCCGCCACGTGGAGGGCGAGGGCCGTCAGCCCCAGCAGCATGATGTTCACGGACGCGAAGACGTCGTTCGTGGCGATGTCGGCCGCGTTGATCAGGAACGCGATGAAGAAAAGTACTGCCGCGACTATGCCCAGCATGGGATCGCTCCTTCGGATCGGGTGACGTGGGCCTCATGTGCCCCCGAATGGAGTCTCCAGACATCCCCGACTCCGGAATTCCGCAAAGGAGTTCGAAGCCCTGTCCACTCCGGCGGGACACACGCGCACGGCGGTGCCGACCGGCGCCCCGCGCTCAGCGGTCCCGCGCCGGAAGGCGGTCGAGCCCCGTCTCCCGCATGATCCGCCCCACGGTGTCGGTCAGCGCGCTGTCGGCGCCCACGACGGTCTCGCGGCCGCCGGGCAGCAGGTCCAGCGGGCGGTACCAGGCGCGCAGCGAACCGTGGTCGACCTCGTCGGCGATGGGCTTGGTCGCGTGTCGCTCCAGGGTCTCCGCGAGCGGCACGTCGAGGTAGTAGCAGTGGGTGGGGCCACGGTGATCGGCGCACAGCCGCGCCAGCATCGCGCCGTAGTGGTCGGCGTAGAGGATGCCCTCGACCACGACGTGGTAGCCGGCGTCCAGACTGTGGCGGGCGACCGTGTCGATCAGGCCGATGTTGACTCCGCCCGGGAGGTCCCGCTCGCGCAGCACGGTCCTGCGGATGTTGTCCTGCGCCACCAGCGCGAGACCGCGGCCGAAGCGGTCGCGGATCCCGGCCGCCACGCTGGACTTGCCGGACGCGCTGTTGCCCCGCAGGAGTACGAGCCGGGTCCCGATGCTGCCCACCCTCACCCGCACCACGGTACCGGCACACCACGGCCGGTGACGGGGCCGCACCCGATGGGGTGACCGCCCGGACCCGTCCGACCGCGCGCCACCGGCTTCCGCGACCGCCGGGCGGAGCAGGCCGACGGGGGAAGGAGCCGTCCCGCATCGCCCGCGTCCCACCGTTCACGGTTGCCCGCGGCGTCGGCCCCCGCTCCTCGACCACACGGCACGCACGGGCGAAGGCGCGGGACACCATGCCCGTCCCCGGACCCCGCTCACCGGCGGAGCCGCCCGCAGCCCTCACTCTCACCCTGTACCTCAGGGTGAGAGTCATCGTGATCGAAGGGGTGGGCCGACCTCTCCTCCCGCCCGCCACGCGTCCGCAGCTCACGCCGCACGGACCTCACCGCTGCCCGTCCGGGGCCGGTCGGCCCTCGCCCGCCGCACGGGCCACGTTCCGGGCCCACAGGACCAGGGGGAGCTGGGCGGGCAGCCGGGCGAAGGCGATGGCCCTCATCGGTGCCGGACGGTGTCGCCAGTCCACCGCCATCTGCACGTTCGCAGGCAACACCCCGACGAAGAACGCCGCCGTCACGAGGGCCGCCGGGCGGCGGGTCCGCGGATGCAGCAGGCCCGCCGCGAGGGCTGCCTCGACGGCCCCGCTCGCGTACGTCCAGGTCCGCGGCCTGCCGGGAAGCGCCCGCGGCACGAGACCGTCGAACGCCTTCGGTGCGGCGAAGTGAAGCACTCCCGCCCCGGCCATCAGTCCGGCCAGCAGCAGGGGCGAACGCGCGGTGGTCGGCATGGTGGGGGCTCGGCTCTCTCGCAGGAACGGGGACAGGAACGGGGACGAGGACCACGGGGAGAAGAGGGCGAGCCCGGCGGAGGAAGCGGCCGGACCGGCGCACCCGTCACTGTTGCAGTGCCGCCATGGTGCTGTCGAGGTCCGCGGCACGGCCCCGGTTGTGCGGGAGCTTGCCGAGCACGGCGGCCATCCCGCAGGTGTCGGTGACCGCCGAGAACACCAGGCCGGAGCCGATGGCACCGGAGATCCAGCGGGCGGGCTTCCAGCGGCTGCCGACGGCGAGGCCGAGGACGACCAGCGATCCGGCGGCGAGGCGCACCTGGCGTTCCATGGCCCACCCGGCGGTCGCGCCCGTCCCGGGCCGGCTCAGGTCGTGCCCCTCCGCGGCCCAGGCGGTGGTGCCGCCGGTGAGGGTGGTGGCGGTGATGTCGGCGCCCGCGAGCGTGCCGCAGGCCTGCGCGGACCGGCCGCCGGACGCGCAGACCATCAGGAGGTCGCGCCGCGCCGCGGCGGCCTTGAGCGCCGGCAGCGCGGTGTGCAGATGGTCCAGCGGGACGTTGTGCGCGCCGGGCAGGTGGCCGGCCGCGTACTCACCGGGGGTACGGACGTCGACGACGGTGTAGTGGTCCAGGCGGGCGGCCGCCTGCGCCGGGAGAACAGCCGTGGGAGTGCTCATGTGGGACGCCTTCGCCTTTCGTGAAACCGGAGGGGTTCGTTCCGGCCACGCTACGACACCCACCGGCAGGGATGCGGAGGCGGTACGGGGCGCACCTCCTGCCGGGACTGCGGGGACGGTTGCTCCTGATCACCGGTCCCGTCCCTCCCCCGGTCACCGCTGCGAACCACCGGCGGCCGCCGGGGCGCCGGCGGCCGGTCCCGGGGCGTCGGCGGCCGGTCCCGGGCCCTCCGCGATCGCCGCCCGTCGATCGCCCAGCGAGACGTCACTCCGCTCCGTCACCGGCGCGCCTCGGCCGCGGGAGCGACGTCCGGTGCAGGATCGGTGCGACAGCCCCACCGGTGCGCCCGCACCGCCATCACGCACCGCCGCCCCCCGATCGCCGTCCCGCCCGCCCGTCGATCGCCCTGCCGCCCGAAGAGGGGTCCGACCGTCATGCGTTCCCTCCCTGCCCCGTCGCCCCTCCCGCTCACCGTCCGCCGGCCACCCGGCCTCGTCCCGGACGGCGTGTCCGACGCGCTGAGGACATCGGTGTGAGCGGCGCTTCGCGCGACGGCGCGGCGGACGGCGGCGCACGCGACGGCCGGTACGGCGAGGCGGCGTTCCGCCCGGAACAGGCCGGCGAGGGTGAGCGCATCGATTTCGGCGCGGTCGCCTACGACGACTTCACCCTGTCCCGGTTGCGCGCGCTGGGGGCGGGTCCGGGGTGGCGGTGCCTGGACATCGGCGCCGGAACAGGCACGGTCTCCCGGAGGCTTCTGAGCGAGGCGGGAGTGACGAGCGTACTGGCCGTGGACCGCGACACCCGGTTCCTCCGGGAGCGGGCGGTACCCGGGCTCGACGTGCTGGAGGGCGACATCACGTCGGCCGGCCTGGTCACCGGAAGGTTCCAGCTCGTCCATGCCCGCTTCGTGCTGATGCACCTGCCGGAGCGGGACCGCCTGATCCCGGCGCTGGCCGGGCTGCTGGCGCCCGGCGGTGTGCTGGTGCTCAGCGACGCGGTCGACCTGACGAGCGACGTGGCACTCGGCACTCCGTACACCAGGGCCATGCGCGCGATGTGGCAGGGGCTGCGGGCCACCATCGGCACGGACGTCTCCTGGGTGCCGACGTATCCGCGTCTGCTGCGCGGAGCGGGACTGACCTCCGTCGCCGCCGAGATCCATGTGCCGCCGCTCGTACCGGGGAGCGCCATCGGCCGGTTCTGGGCGGACACCTGGGAGCGCGGCAGAGCCGCCATGGTGGCCACCGGCCTGGTGGACGACGCGGCGCTGGACGAAGCGGTCCGGTACCTGGAGTCCGACGAGTGCGCCGCGCTGTCGGCCGGGATGCTCACGGCGTGGGGGCGTAGACCCGCGGCCGGGCCGCGCTGACCCGCGCGACCGCGTTCCGGTTCAGCCGTGCACCGCCGCCACGATCCGTCCGGCCACCTGTTCGGGGGTGAGACGCGTGGTGTCGACGACCTCGGCCTCCCGGTGCAACCAGGTGCGTGCCGCGTCGGCGTAGGGCTCCAGGTGGGCGAGGCGGAACGTGGACGGCCCCAGGTGGGTGTCCCCCTCGATGCGCAGGCGGAGGGTGTCCTGGTCGGCGTGGAGCACGAAGTGCCGTACCGGAATGCCGTGGTGGGCGAGGCCGGCGCTGATCTCGCGCCAGTACTTTTCCACCAGGACGGTCATCGGCATCACCAGCGTGCCACCGGTGTAGTCGAGCACGTGCCGCGCGGTCTCCACCACGAGCGGCCGCCACGGAGGCCAGTGCTGGAAGTTGCCCGTCCAGGGCAGTGCGGGCTTGATGTCCATGAGCGTCTCGCCGACCTTCTCGGCGTCGAAGACCCGCGAGTTCGGCAACAACCCCTGCACCAGTGCGCCGGTCGTCGTTTTGCCCGCACCGTGCGTGCCGTTGAGCCATACGATCATGGGATCCGATGGTATCCCGGCAGCGGCCACGCGTCCCCGCCCGTCGGACATCCGGCCGCCGGTACGGCCTGCACCGCACCGGCCGCGTCTCCCTCAGGACTGCGTCGCCTCAGGACTGCGACGCCTCAGGACTGCGACGACGAACCGGCTGCCCCTCCGAGGACACACATCTCATGGCCTTCCGGGTCGGCGAGGCACGTCCACGAGACATCGCCCTGCCCGAGGTCGAGGTCGGTGGCGCCGAGTCGACGCAGCCGCTCCACCTCCGCCGGCCGGTCGTCGCCCGCATACGGCAGCAGGTCGATGTGGACGCGGTCCGGCACCGTCTTCACACCGTCGCGGAGGAATTCGAGGTACGGTCCGACGCCCTCCGCGGAGCGGAACACCGCCCGTTCGTCCGTGACGTCGTGCAGGGTCCAGTCCACCGCCTCGCCCCAGAACCGGGCCATGGCCCGGGGGTCCTCGCAGTCGACCACCACGGCGGCGACGGGACCGGTGTCCCGGTAGATCTCCCGGGGCTCCAGCACGCAGAACTCGTTGCCCTCCGGATCGGCCAGGACCGTCCACGGCACGTCGCCCTGGCCCACGTCGGCCGGCGTCGCGCCGAGGGCACGGAGGCGGGCCACCAAGTCGGTGTGGTGGGAGGCGGACGTGGTGGCGAGATCGAGGTGCATCCGATTCTTCGCAACGGTCTTCGCTTCCGGGACGGTCACTACGTCGATGCAGACGGCAGAGGGATCGGGCCAGACGAAGTCACCGAGGGGTTCCACATTGGTCACGCCCGGCGCCTCGCTGGAGACGCCCCAGCCGAGCGCCTCCGCCCAGAACCGGCCCACCACCGTGTCGTCAAGAGCCTTGATGTTCACCTGGACAGGTCGCAGTGCCATGCCGGCGATCATAGACACATCACTCCTTCCCGGGCCGTCCGGTGCGTCGCGCACGTCCCGCACACGTAGCCGTCGGTCTCCAGGTCGCGCGACCTCTTCGCACCCCCGGAACCGCAGCATGGAGTCGGAGGTCGGCGTCTGCCCGTCCGCCGCGAACACGTACCTCCGGCGGAACGCCACCGGCCCTCCCGGCGAGGGCCTCAGGGGGCGCGCCACACCAGGGTGTAGCGCCAGAACAGGCGTCGGCGCAGGCGGGCTCCGGGCAGCACGGCGCGGGCCTCGCGGGCGATGTCGGAAAACGTCAAGGTGGCGGGTGCTACCGGCGCGGTCATCGCGGCGGGCCTCGGTGCTCGGCGGCCCTTGTTCTTGACGAGGGCCATGGCGACGTTGAGCACGAGGGCGGCGAGGCCGAGCACCCGGTCACCGCGGGTGTCGGCGCGCGCGAGCCCGACCACGACGAGGGTGCCGCCCGGCGCCAGCCGGCTGCGGAAGGCTTCGAGTGCCTCGGTGAACGGCAGGTGGTGCAGGACGGCCACGCAGGTGAGGGCGTCGTAGGGGCCCTCCGGCATCCCGGCGGGGGCCTCGGCCCGCTCGTACGTCACCGGGACGGACGGCGGGGTGAGGGCGCGGGCCCGCGCCAGGACGGCGGGGTCGGCGTCGATGCCCAGGACCGGGGCGGCACGCGCGGTCAGCAGCCTGGCGAGGTCGCCGGCGCCGCAGCCGACGTCCAGTGCGGCGCCCGTCCCGGCCGGGAGCCGGCGCAGGATCCAGCGGTGGTAATGCGCGTTGTGGTCCCACGGCCGGGCGGCGTGGAACCGGTCGAGCGCCCGGAACAGGGCGGGCACGCCTGTACGCATCCGGACAGTCCATCAGCGCGCGCCGCCCCTGGCAACCAGGTGGGTGATCCCCACTCTGTCGCCGCCCCGCCTCCCCGGGTCGCCACGGAAGGGAGGGCGAAATATGCTGCGAAAACTCAGTCGCACCGCGGAGCAGCTCATGAATCGGCGTCGGACCTCACGATCGGCGAGCGCCGAGGACCTGCTGAGTACGCTGCATCACCTCACGGCCCGCGCCCGCGAGGAGGTCGAACTGCATCAGGCCCGCGTGGAGCTGGCGGAGGCCTTGCAGCGCAAGATGCTTCCGGCCACGTTGCCGTCGCTTCCCGGCCTGGAGATCGCCGCCCGGTACGCGCCCGCCCGGAACGGGCTGGACATCGGCGGGGACTGGTACGACGGGTTCATGCTGCCGGACGGGGCGCTCGCCTTCGCCATCGGTGACGTGCAGGGGCACGACGTCGAGGCGGCGGCCTTCATGGGGCAGGTGCGGATCGCGATGCGGGCGATAGCCGCGAGCACCTCGGATCCCGGCGAGGTGCTGCACCGCACGAACGACCTGCTGCTGACGGTGGACACGGACCTGTTCGCGACGTGCACGTTCTCGCGGCTCGATCCGGTGACCCGGGAGATCCGGTCCGCCCGGGCGGGCCATGTGGCGAGCGTGTGGGCGACGGTGGACGGGAGCTCCGGCCTGACCGACGACGAGGGGGGCGTGCCCCTGGGCATCACGCCGGGCGCGGTGTACCCGGTCACGACGCGCCGCTTCGAGCGGACCGGGAGCCTGGTGCTGGTCACGGACGGTCTGGTCGAGGGTCCGTCGCTGTCGATCGAGGACGGTCTGGACCGGATGCGCCGCCTGGTCGGCACGTACGTCCACGCCTCGGCGGAGGAGCTCGCGGACCGGGTGCTCGGCGCGGCGGAGGCGACGGGCCACGAGGACGACGCGGCGGTGCTGGTGCTGCGCCACGAGGACCGACGCGGCCGTACCGGCCGCTGATCCGGCCCGTGCGTCTCCGGGTGGTGCGTCGGAGCGCCGCGGTGGGGGCCGTGACGCAACGTCACCGGGTTGTGCGTGTCTCGGCCGCCCGCCGCCCCGAGCGGTGTCTGATGACGGGGTGATGCCGAGTGAAAAACCCTTCAGCAGGTCGGTGTACGTCATGCAGGTACTGGGCGTCGCCGTCGCCTACTACCTGTCGGGCAGGCTCGGTCTGCTCAGGCAGGTCGTCGTCGATGGGTCCGTGGTGACGCCGCTGTGGCCGCCGACCGGGGTCGCTCTGGGGGCGCTCCTCCTGCTCGGCGGCCGGATCTGGCCGGCCATCGCGCTCGGTGCGTTGTGTGCCGTGTACGCGGCAGGCGGCTCGTTCCACGTGTCGAACATCGGGGTGCTCGCGGGCAACACGCTGGCGCCGCTGTGCGCCTACGGGGCTCTGCGGGCGGTGGGGTTCCGCAAGGAGCTGGCGCGTTTCCGGGACGGGGTGACCCTCGTCTTCCTCGGGGCCTTCGCCGGCATGCTCGTCAGCGCGACTCTCGGGACCCTCACGCTGCTGTTCAGCGACAAGCTCCCGTCGGGCCTCTTCTGGCAGGTGTGGGCGTGCTGGTGGGCGGGGGACGTGATGGGCGTCCTCGTGATCACGCCGTTGCTGCTCGTCGCGGGACGCTTCCGGCTGCCGCAGCGGTCCGACCGGTGGGTGGAGGCGTCCCTGCTGGCGGTCGTGGCGGTGGTGGTGACGGTCGGCGCGACGCAGAGCCCGTTGTCGATGCTCTACACCGTCTTCCCCGTCCTCGTGTGGGCGGCGCTGCGGTTCCAGCTCCCCGGCAGCGCCCCCTTCGCCCTGCTGGTGTCGGTTCTCGCGGTCGTCGCGGGCACCGACCGTGCCGGACCGTTCGAGAGTCTCAGCGGGCTGGAGATGACGCTCAACCTTGCCGTGCTCAACGGCTGTGTCACGTTGACGTCGTTGCTGCTGTCCGCCATGGTCACCGAGCACAACACCATCGTGCGCGAGACGGAGTACGCGTGCGAGGAGCTGGCGGCTCTGGTCGAACAGCTCTCCCCGTTGTCCGCCGGGCGCCGCCGGGCCGGTGAGCACGGCGGCCCGAACGGCAGCTCGCTCCGCTGAGGAGCAGTACGGGGTCGTTGCGGCGCAACCCGGTCCCCGTCAGGCCCGGAGGCGCGGGAAGCAGCGTCGCAGGAAGGCGTTTCCGAAGACGTCGTGGGGGTCGGTCCTGGCCACCAGCTTCTGGAAGTCGTCGAGGTGCGGGTAGAGCCGGTCCAGGTCCTCGGCGGGGGTGGTGAAGACCTTGCCCCAGTGGGGGCGCGCGCCGAAGGGCGCCAGCGCCTCCTCGATGGCCGCCAGCACGGGGGTGACCGCCGCGGTGTCGGGCACCCAGGTGAAGTGGAAGGCGACGGAGTCCCTGCCCTGGGCGGGGCTGAGCCAGAGGTCGTCCGCGGCGACGGTGCGGATCTCGCTGATGAGGAGCAGCGGGGCGATCCGGTCCTTGATGCGGTCCAGGGCGTGGAACGCCTCGGTGGCCGACTCGCGGGGCACGAAATACTCGGACTGGAGCTCCTCCCCGCTGCTCGGGGTGAATTCCAGGCGGAAGTGCGGAAGCCGGGTGTGCCAGGGGCCGGGCACGCCGTCCTGGCGGGTGCAGTTGGCAGGCGGCATACCGGGCACGGGGTGGCGCTGTCCGTCGGCGAGCCTGGCTCCCCGCCAGCGCTGCGGGGCGGTGCGGGGCCCGTCGTCGCCGACGGCCCGCTTGAGCCACACCTGGTCGAGCGGACCGCCCTGCCACGTGGTGAACAAGCTGACGCTGTACGCCTCGGAGAGGACGCCGGCGAAGTCGCGGCGGACCTCGTCCACCGGCAGGTCCTCGTAGACCCACTGCTGGACATCGAAGGAGGGCACCAGGTCCAGGGTGAGGCGGGTGACGACGCCGAGGGCGCCGAGCGAGACGACGGCGCCCGGGAAGTCGGGGTCGCCGCGGTGCAGGGTGGTGAGGCTGCCGTCGGCGGTGACGAGCTCGAGGGCCCGGACCGCTCCGGCCAGCGAGCGGTTGCCGGTTCCGGAGCCGTGGGTGCCCGTGGCACAGGCGCCGGCGACGGAGATGTGCGGCAGCGAACCGAGGTTGTGCAGAGCGAAACCCGCGTCGTGCAGGGTGCCGGCCATCTCGCCGAAGCGAAGTCCGGCACCGACCCGGGCGGTGCGGGCCTCGGGGTCGATCTCCACGGTGGCGGGCAGTTCCGCGAGGGAGACCAGGTCGCCGGGGGCGTCGGCGACGGTGCTGAACGAGTGGCGTGTGCCGAGCGCGCGGACCGCCGTGGCCCCGGACACGATCTCCTGGAGTTCTGCCAGGGACCTCGGGGTGTGCAGGCGGCGTGCCCCGTAGGTCACATTGCCGGCCCAGTTCTTCTCAGCGGGTGTCACGACAGGTTTCCTCTCCCGCGGCGTCCCTGCGCCGTCCGGGAGGAGCGTCGCGGAGGACCCGCGGGGATCAACGTTAGCCCAGCCGGGGCATGAACCCGGGAGCGGGCCGCCCGGAGCCCGGAAGCAAGGGCTCCGGGCGGTCCGTCCGGGCGGCGCGGCCGGTCAGTAGGGCAGGGGCCGGCCCGAGGGAGTGCGCAGGTCGAGCGGGGGCGGCCCGGTGGGGGGCGTCTGGGGGCGACGAACGATCTGGATGCGGCCCACTGCCATCACCTCCTGTAGGTGACCGGTATCTGCCCATCCCACCGCCCTTCACACGCGACGGGCCGAGCGTCTTCCGCGGCCGGGGCCCTGAGGATGCGGACCGGGGCGGTCACCGCTTACCTGGTGGGGGCGGGGGGACAGCGAGGAGAGGATCGGACATGTCGGCGATGGACAAGATCAAGAAGATGCTCAAGGGGCACGAGGACCAGGCCGGCAAGGGCGTCGACAAGGCGGGCGACATGGTCGACGACCGGACGCAGGGCAAGTACCGCGGCCAGGTCGACAAGGCCCAGGACAAGGCGAAGCAGCAGTTCGGCGAGGGTGACCGGGACAATCCGCCGCGCGGCTGAGCCACCGGACCCCCGGCTTCGACGGCCGGGGTGCGGTGCCGGGCGCCGTCCCGCCACCGCACCCCGGCCGCGTCGCGTCCGCCGGTCCGCGTCGCGGGTGGAATCCCGGTGGATCGCGCCTCCGCCGCCGCCGTCCGGCCGGGGGCGCCGGGCCGGCTCGGGACGGCGCCGCGGCGAGGTTTCACACGCCGGAAACGTGCCGGGGCCGGGTCCGGTGGCGGCCGGGTCCTATCCTGGGCTTCCGGCCAGGCCGAAGGCGTCCGCAGGCACGTTCCGTTTCCTCGTACGGGCCCCGTAGGGGTCCCGCGTACGGACGGGAGTTCCGTGTTCCGACGCCTCGCTTCCCCGGCTTTCTCCGCGCCCCTCCCCCGCTGGTTCACCCATGTTCTGCGCGCCCAGCGCGGCCCGTTGCCGCGGGGCGCCATGGTCCGCGGGGCGCTCGCCGTGCTCCCGCTGCTGGTGGCCGTCGCCGCCGGACGCCCGTCCGTGGGGGTGCCCGCCGCGCTCGGCGCCATGCTGGCCGGGATCAACGACCGTCCCGGAAGCCGCCGCGGCGCGGTGACCCGTCTCGGCCTGCCGGCGACCGCGGGGGCCGCCGGGCTGCTCGTCGGGACCTGGGTCTCCACGGCCGGTGCGGGCGGACCCCCGTGGGTGCTGCCGACGGCGCTGGGGGCGCTGGGCCTGGTGGCGGGCGCACTCAGCTCCACCGGCCCGGTCGCCTCGGCCTGTGGGACCCAACTCCTGGTGGCCGCGGTGATCGGGGCGGGGATGCCGCTGCCCGAGCCGGGTCCTGTCCGGGCGGGGCTCTTCCTGGCGGGCGCGGGCTGGCTGCTCGTCCTGCGGTTCGTACTGCCGTCACCCGGAACCCCCGCGGCGTCCGGACCGTACCGGCTCGACGGCGAACGCGAGGCGGTGGCGGCGGTGTACCGGGCGGTGGCGGAGCTGCTGCGCGCTGCTGGGAGCGCGCAGGCGCCGACCAGGCGGGCGGCGCTGACCGCTGCCCTCGATCACGCCCAGGACGCGCTGTCGGCGACCCGGCTGCGCCGTCACGCGAGTTCGGCGGCCGAGCGCAGGCTGCACGCGCAGTACGCGGCGTCGCTGCCGCTGGCGGAGGCCGCCACGGCGCTGGCGTGGGCGGGTGACCCGCTGCCCGACCGGATCGCGGAGGGACCGGAGCGGCTGGCGGGGGCGGTGCTGAGCGGCGGCTCCTGCGGGCCGTTGCCCGCGCCGGTGCGGGAGGGAGCCGGGCTGCGGGCGCTGGACGACGCCCTGCTGCGGGCCGCGGCCGACTTCGACAGCCGCGAGGGACGTCGGCTCAGGACCCGGGGCCGGGGCGGGCTCGCCCCGTTCCTGCGGCGGGCATTCGGCGCGGCCGGCCTGGAGTACGGGGTGCGGGTGGCCCTGTGCTGCGCGGCGAGCACGACGGTGGCGCTGTCGCTGCGCCACGACCACTGGTACTGGCTGCCCGCGACGGCGGTGTTCCTGGTCAAGCCCGATCTGGGTCCGCTCGCCTCGCGGGTGCTGTGCCGGGCGGCGGGCACGGTGGTCGGCGCACTGGTCTTCGGGGTTCTGATCGGCCCGCTGCCCGCACCGGTTCCCGCGGTGGCCGCGGTCGCGGTGTGCGGAGCGCTGATCCCCTTCGCCACCCGGCACTTCGCGGCCCAGACGGCCGTGGTGACGGTGCTGGTGCTGTCGTTGGTGTTGTTGTCGGGGGAACCCCCGGCGGCCGTCGGACGGGTGGTCGAGTCGCTGCTGGCGTGCGGACTGGTCCTGGTGATCGGCCACCTGCCGCTGCCCGGTCTGCGGGGGCGTTCGGTGCGGGCCGCGCTGGGCGAGGCGGAGGAAGCCGCCCACCGCTATCTGCGGCACGTGCTGGACCACCCGGAGGATCTCGACCGGCGCTGGGCCTTGCGCCGTGACGCGTACCGGTCGCTCGCGGTGGCGCGGACCGCGGTCGACCTGTCGGCGGCCGAGCTCCCGCCGCTGGCCGGGCGCGTCTCGGACGCCGAGGCGTTCGCCGACGCGCTGGAGCGGCTGATCGACACCGTGACGGCGTGCGCGGTTCAGCCGCGGGACGGTGGCGCCGGGCTGCCGCCGGGCCACGCGGACCGGTTGCACGCGCAATTGTGCGCGCTGGACACGGCCCGCGGGGCACGCGGCTGAGCCGCCGGGCAGGGCACCGGGGCAGCCGCGGGGGCCGCCCCGGCACCGACGGGGCTCAGCGGGCGAGCACGGCCAGCGCGGCTCCGGTGCCGCCGAGGCCGGCCGTGGCCACCAGGGTCGCAGCGACGCAGCGCATCCGGAGCTGTTCGTACCGTGCGGTGTACTCGCCGCGCAGTTCGGCCGCGCGTTCGGCGATGCGGGTCAGCGTCTCCCGCGAGGCCGCGGCGCGGTCGGCGACGTAGACGCGCTCGACGTCCTCGCGTTGGGCGCTGGTGAGCCAGGGCAGTTGGTCGGTCAGGCGGGTGGCCCGGCGTCGGGCGTCCTCGATCTCCGCGTTCCACAGGAGGTAGCCCTCCATCCGGGCCAGGCCCCGGGCGCAGTCCTTGTCGTGCACGCCGTCCTCCTCTCGTGGGCGTGGCGGCCGCCCACGAGGGCGGCCGCCCACGGTCTGCGTCAGGCTTGCTTGTCGCCCGGGGCGACGGTCACCGACGTGTCGGGACGGTTGACCGCTTCTTCGAGCGCCCTCACCTGGGGGTGGTGCAGGTCGAACGCCGGGGACTCGGAACGGATCCGCGGCAGGGTGACGAAGTTGTGGCGCGGCGGCGGGCAGGACGTCGCCCACTCCAGCGAGCGGCCGTAGCCCCACGGGTCGTCCATCTCCACCTGCTTGCCGTACTTGGCCGTCCGCCACACGTTGTAGAGGAAGGGGAGGATCGACAGGCCGAGAAGGAAGGACGAGATGGTGGAGACCGTGTTCAGGGCGGTGAAGCCGTCGGCGGCGAGGTAGTCCGCGTAGCGGCGGGGCATGCCCTCGGCGCCGAGCCAGTGCTGCACCAGGAACGTGCCGTGGAAGCCCACGAACAGCGCCCAGAACGTCATTTTGCCGAGCCGTTCGTCCAGCATCTTGCCGGTGAACTTCGGCCACCAGAAGTGGAATCCGGCGAACATCGCGAAGACCACGGTGCCGAAGACGACGTAGTGGAAGTGCGCCACGACGAAATACGTGTCCGAGACGTGGAAGTCCATCGGCGGCGAGGCCAGGATGACGCCGGTCAGACCACCGAAGAGGAACGTCACGAGGAAGCCGACGGACCACAGCATCGGGGTCTCCATGGACAGGGAGCCCTTCCACATGGTGCCGATCCAGTTGAAGAACTTCACCCCGGTGGGCACCGCGATGAGGAACGTCATGAAGGAGAAGAACGGCAGCAGGACTCCGCCGGTGACGTACATGTGGTGGGCCCACACGGTGATCGAGAGGCCGGCGATGGCGATGGTCGCGCCGATGAGACCGATGTAACCGAAGATCGGCTTGCGGCTGAAGACCGGGATGATCTCGGTGACGATGCCGAAGAACGGCAACGCGATGATGTACACCTCTGGATGGCCGAAGAACCAGAAGAGGTGCTGCCACAGCAGCGGTCCGCCGTTGCTCGCGTCGAATACGTGGGCGCCGAACTTGCGGTCCGCCTCCAGCGCGAAGAGCGCCGCGGCGAGGACCGGGAAGGCCAGCAGGACCAGCACACCGGTCAGCAGGACGTTCCAGGTGAAGATCGGCATCCGGAACATCGTCATGCCGGGCGCGCGCATGCAGATGATCGTGGTGACGAAGTTGACCGAACCGAGGATCGTGCCGAAGCCCGAGAAGGCCAGACCCATGATCCAGAGGTCTCCGCCCAGCCCCGGCGAGCGGACCGCGTCCGACAGCGGCGAGTAGGCGAACCATCCGAAGTCGGCGGCGCCCTGCGGGGTGAGGAAGCCGCCCACGGCGATGATCGAGCCGAAGAGGTACAGCCAGTAGGCGAACATGTTCAGCCGCGGGAACGCCACGTCGGGAGCGCCGATCTGCAGCGGCATGATCCAGTTGGTGAAGCCGGCGAAGAGAGGCGTCGCGAACATCAGCAGCATGATCGTGCCGTGCATCGTGAACGCCTGGTTGAACTGCTCGTTCGAGATGATCTGCAGGCCCGGGCGGGCCAGTTCGGCGCGCATCACCAGCGCGAGGATGCCGCCGACGCAGAAGAACGCGAACGACGTGACCAGGTAAAGGGTGCCGATCGTCTTGTGGTCGGTCGTGGTCATCCACGTGACGACGACGTTCCCCGGCCTTCTGCGCCGAACCGGTAGCTCGTCCGCGTACGCGGCCTCTTCTTCCACCGGTTCTGAGGTGCCCCTCGTCGTCACTGCGACAGCTCCTTAAGTCGACGGCCCGTCAAGGACTCGTCCATCAGGATGGCGCAACGAAGTTGGACGCGGTGGGACATCACTCCCCGTACGGCGTACCCGCACCCGAAGCACACCCGAACGGCCTATACCTGGCCCCGCCGCCGGGCGGTGGCCGGCACGGGCCTCTGGGTCCCGGGCTCGGCGCTGGTCACCCCCCGGCCCAGGCGCGGAGCTCGTCGCGGGAGCGGAAGTCGGCGACATTGGTGTCGAGCGGATCGTCGGTGTACTGGTGGAAACGCCAGGCGGCCTCGATGCGCGGTTCGCCCGCGGCGACGTAGTCGGCGATCCACAGTCCGTCGCCCGCGTACGACGAGGTGTCGTGGGTGCGCCAGAAGGCGCGACCGCAGTAGAGCAGGACCCGCTGTCCGGGTCTCTGGCGTTTGACCTCGCGGAGGAACCGGTCCTTGTCGGACGTGCTCGCGCGGGTGCCGTCGCCGGTCTCCTCCCAGTCGACCGCCAGCACGTCCCCGGCCTTCTCCGGCGCCTTGCCGAGAAAGTGGCGGACCTGTTCCGTGACGTTCCCCGGCCAGAGGAAGTGGTAGAAGCCGACGACGCAGTCCGCGTCGCGGGCCCGTTTCACCTGGGAGCCCAGATGGGGGTTCACGTAGGAACGGCCCTCGGTGGCCTTGACGAAGACGAAGTCCACGCCGTCCGTGTCGAATTCGGGCTGGTAGGCGCTGACGTCGATCCCACGCAGCATGGCTGGCCCTCTTCTCGTGATGCGGAACATGGCCGGGTACCGGCGACCGTGGCCGGACCGGCGGCTTCTGCGTGCCCGCGCGTCCGGCCGACCATGGGCGGGCCGGGAGAAGAATCGTTTCACCCGACACGGAAAGCGTCCCTGTGGGTGAACGGAGGGCGCAGATCGCGCCGTTCGCGCGCCGGGCGCACCTCCCCGCCCCGGCCCGCCCTGCTCGCGCGGCGTGTACGGACATCCGTCGCACGGGACGCCGCCATGGAGCGGACGACGGCTCGACGGCTCGACGGCTCGACGGCTCGACGGCTCGACGGCTCGACGGCTCGACGCGAACGGGCTACCCGCGAGTAGGGTGTGGCTCCGGACCGCTGCTCGCGCATCCGGTACAGCCAGGTTCATTGGTCGATGGACGAGGAGTCCCGCCGTGCCCCGAACCACGTCCGTATCGGACAGCATCGTCGTCGGAGCAAGCCCCGCGACCGTGTACGCGCGCGTCAGCGACCCCACGGAGATGGGCAGATGGAGTCCGGAGAACCGGGGCGCCACGGTGCGCGGCGAACGGAGCGCCGCCCATGTGGGGATGGTCTTCGACGGCCGCAACAAGCGGGGGCCGCTGCGTTGGACGACGAAGTGCACCGTGACGGCGGCCGAGCCCGGGGAGCGCTTCGCCTTCCGGGTCCACGCGATCGGCCTTCGCCGCCCGCTGCTGCGGGGGCCCATAGCCACGTGGGAGTACCGCTTCGAGGCGACGGGGGACGGCGCGACACTGGTCACCGAGACCTGGACCGACGACCGGCGGGCGTGGCCCGACCCACTGGCCAACGCCTTCGACCGGGTCGCCACCCGGGGCCAGACGTTCGCGCGGTTCCAGCGGGGGAACATCCGGCGCACGCTGGAACGGCTGAAGGCCGTGCTGGAGTCGGAGCGCGGCGCGTAGGGCCGCGGCACGCAGGAGCGCGGCACCGCGCACGGCTACGTGTCGGAGCGGTGCGCGATCGCAGTGCGGCGCGTGGGGCGCGGCGCGACGGGTGCGGGGCTCGCCCGGCGGGCGGCGCGCCGGTGCGGGCCGTGACCGATCCGGGCGCACGGCGCCGTCGAGGATCTCTCACCCTGACGCGCCGCGCAGCAAGATCACCACGAGCCATGGGGACTCCGCCGACCGGGTTTCCGACGCCGGGCGCGCCGCCGGGGGTCCGGACGGCGCGGGCGGCCCGCCCACCGGTATCCCTTCCGGGCTTCCGGGGGAGGCGACGAAAGTGCACGGGAGGCGCGCGCGATGATAGGTGGTGAATGCATTGATATAGGAGGTGGCCACCGACGTGGCGAACGCAACGATCCCCGGCATCCCGGCCGAGCGGGTTCTCACCGATCCCGCCGGGCTGACCCGGTACCAGCACGACGAGGCCGAGTGGGCGCCGTACGGCACGCCGCTGGCCGTGGTGCGGCCGAGGGACACCGACGAGGTGCGCGCCGTCGTGCGGCACTGCGTCGAGCAGGGCATCCCCCTGGTTCCCCGGGGCGCCGGAACGGGTCTCTCCGGCGGGGCCAACGCGGTGGACGGCGCGATCGTCCTGTCCTTCGAGGAGATGAACCGGATCCTGCGGATCGACGCGGCCGAGCGCCTGGCCGTGGTGCAGCCGGGCGTGGTCAACGACGACCTGCGCGCCGCCTGCGCCGAACAGGGGCTCTGGTATCCGCCGGATCCGGCGAGTTCACCGTGGTCCACGATCGGCGGCAACGTCGCGACGAACGCGGGCGGCATGTGCTGCGTCAAGTACGGCGTGACCCGGGACTATGTGCTCGGCCTGGAGGCGGTCAACGGCCTGGGCGAGGTGGTCCGGCTCTGGCGCAGCACCGCCAAGGGGGTCGCCGGCTACGACCTCGCCGGGCTGCTGGTCGGCTCGGAGGGCACGTTGGGCGTGATCACCGAGATCACGGTGCGGCTGCGCCCCGCCCGCCCGCAGGAACGCACCGTCGCCGGGTACTTCTCCTCGGTGGTGTCCGCCGGAGAAGCGGTCAGCGCCGTGACGGCGTCGGGCGTCGTGCCGTCCGCCCTCGAACTCGTCGACCGGCACTGCCTGGAGGCGGTGGACGCGTGGAAGAAGATGGGCCTGTCCGCGGACGCGGACGTGGTGCTCCTCGGCCGGGTCGACAGCCCCGGCGCGGAAGGGGACGCGGAGGCCGAGCGGGTGCGCGAGTGCTTCGAACGGGCGGGCGCGACCTGGGCGGCGGTCTCGACCGACCAGGTCGAGGCGGACGCGCTCTTCCAGGCACGGCGGCTGGCGTATCCGGCGCTCGAACGCCTGGGGCCGGTGCTGACGGAGGACGTCTGCGTGCCGCGTACGGCGGTCCCCGAGATGCTGGCCCGGATCGAGGCCACCGCGGCGCGCCACGACATCCTGGTGGCCAACATCGCCCACGCGGGCGACGGGAACCTGCACCCGCTGATCATCACGCCGCCGGGCGACGAGCGGGCGCGCGCCCGGGCGCAGCTCGCCTTCGAGGACATCCTCGACGACGCGATCGCGCTCGGCGGCACGGTCACCGGTGAACACGGCGTCGGACTGCTGAAGATGCGGGGCATGGAGAGGGAACTCGGTCCGGCGGTGCTGGCGATGCATCGCGCGGTGAAGGCGGCGCTGGATCCGCACGGGATCCTCAACCCCGGCAAGGTGCTGGGTCCGGCCTGACCCGGGCGGACCGCTTCACCGTACGGCGTTGTCGGTGGCGGGCGGCACACTGGAGCCGGGTGAGCGCGGTCGACCGGCAGCGGCGACGGGTCGGATCGCCTGCGGGTTCGCCG
Source organism: uncultured Streptomyces sp. (assembly GCF_947488945.1). GTDB lineage: Bacteria > Actinomycetota > Actinomycetes > Streptomycetales > Streptomycetaceae > Streptomyces. The sequence goes on along the minus strand of NZ_CANLBS010000016.1, from coordinate 163,951 downwards.
AGGTGCCGTTCCGGGGCGCGCGGCGCTCCGGCCGGCTGGTGCGAAGGGGTGCGTGCGGTGGGCGGTGGGGACGGCGAGGTGTTCGAGCCCGCGACGGGCAACGAGCCGGTGAGTGAGAGAACGGGGGCGGGAAGCGGCGGAGGTGACGCGGTGTGGGGACACACCGCCGAGGCACGGCGTGTGTCGGTCCGGACGGCGTTCGAAGGGCTGATGCAGATTCGTCGGCTGAGCCATTCCGGCGCGACCGAACCGGAACGGATGCCCGCGGCCTGGGAGCTGGCCAGGCCCGCCCGTGCCGTCGCCCTGGCGCTGGAGGCCTCGGGTGCGCCCCCGTCCGCCACCGACGCCGAGGGACGACGGGTCCGCCTCGGGTATGCCGTGAGCGGGGACGTCGCGACGGGCACCGTACGGGTGGAGTGGCTGGGACCGCCCGGCAGCGGCGCCGCCACCGGCGAGGAGAGCGCGCTCGGCGGTTGCGCGGACACGCTGCGGTCGCTGGGCTGGACCGTGCTGATGTATCGCGGTGAGCGCCGCCGCCGTTTCCTGGAGGTGGAGGTGCCCACGCGGGGCCCCGGTGCGGGCCGGTAAGGCGGGGGTGCGGAGTTGCGGGATGGGCCGACAGCGACAGCGGCGGGGCGTGGGGTGCCGGGCGGCCGGGGCAGGGTGCGGGGTGCGGGGTGTTTCGCGGGATTTCGCCACCCGGTCCCTCAAGGCTTCGCCGTGTTCGCGGCTCGCGTGGCCGGACCGGTTCCGGAGCCCTCGGATTCCGTACCGTGTGCCGCCGGACGGCCGGATTCACTCCGGGGCGGCGCGGTCGATCGCCCGTCATTGTCAGACCCGTGTTGGATGCTTGATGGTCCGACACCTCTGACCAGGAGACGCCCTGATGAACGACGACGAACGGGCCGCCGCCCAGGCGTACGTCCGTCTGCTCGAAGCCAGCCGCGCCGTGCTCTCGGATCCCGCCGACGGGCGACCGCCGCATCTGCTCCTGCTCAACGCCCCGATGCGCGAGGCCGACTCCGCCCTCGACGAAGCGGGACTGGCGGGGAACGAGGCGCGGTTCTTCGCCCTGGTGCGCGCGCTTCGCCCGAGCCTCACCGGCCGGTCCGGCGGCTGACCGCGTCCGGTCGCCGCGTTCCGCGCTCCCCGGCGCAGACGTGCACCGTCGACGGCCCGACGACGGAGCCGACGCGGCGACCGGGCGGGTGGTCGGACGCGGCGACCGGGCAGACCACTCGGGCGGGTCCTGGCCGGCGCCCCGGCGGAGCTCTGCGCGCAGGCTCCGTGGGCGGGCGCGGCGCCGGGCGACCGATGGCCGCGACGCCCGCGTCGCGGCCCCCGCCTCTCCGGATGAATTGATTCAACAGGCGATCATTTTTGCCGCCCTTGTTGACGAACAGGATGCGGTAAACCTAGCCTAGCCAGCGGATGAAACGATTCACATCCACTCTTCACCCGGTCGCAGGGCGACTCTGTCAACGAGGTGTTCATGTCTGATGTGTCGGCCGTCAAGGCGGCTCTCAAATCCCAGGTGATCGAGACCCCGTCCTGGGGATACGGGAACTCCGGGACCAGGTTCAAGGTCTTCGCCCAGCCCGGGGTGCCGCGCGACCCGTACGAGAAGCTGGCGGACGCCGCGCAGGTGAACGCCTACACCGGGGTGGCGCCCAAGGTGTCGCTGCACATCCCCTGGGACGAGGTGGACGACTACGGCGCCCTCGGACGCCACGCCGAGGACCTGGGCCTGCGGATCGGAGCGATCAACTCCAACGTCTTCCAGGACGACGACTTCAAGCTCGGCTCGGTCACCCACCCCGACCCGAAGGTCCGCCGCAAGGCCACGGACCATCTGCTCGCATGCGTGGACGTGATGGACGCGACGGGCTCCCCGGACCTCAAACTGTGGTTCTCCGACGGCACCAACTACCCCGGTCAGGACGACATCTCGGGCCGTCAGGACCGGCTCGCCGAGTCCCTGTCCGAGGTGTACGGACGCCTCGGCCAAGACCAGCGGATGCTGCTGGAGTACAAACTGTTCGAGCCCGCCTTCTACTCGACGGACGTACCGGACTGGGGCACGGCGTACGCGCACTGCCTCAAGCTCGGCCCCAAGGCGCAGGTCGTCGTGGACACCGGGCACCATGCCCCGGGCACCAACATCGAGTTCGTCGTCGCCTTCCTGCTGCGGGAGGGGAAGCTCGGGGCGTTCGACTTCAACTCCCGCTTCTACGCGGACGACGACCTCATGGCGGGTGCCGCCGACCCGTTCCAGCTTTTCCGGATCATGCACGAGGTGGTCAAGAACGGCGGGCTGGAGGCGGCGGCCAACGTCAACTTCATGCTCGACCAGTGCCACAACATCGAGGCGAAGATCCCGGCCGTCATCCGGTCCGTGACCAACGTCCAGGAGGCCACGGCCAAGGCGCTCCTCATCGACTCCGACGCCCTTGCGGCGGCTCAGCGGTCCGGGGACGTCCTCGCGTCGAACGGCGTGCTGATGGACGCGTTCAACACCGACGTGCGTCCGCTGCTCGCGGAGGTCCGGGAAGAACTCGGCCTGGCGCGCGACCCGTTCGCCGCCTACCTCGCCTCGGGCAACCAGGACCTGATCGCCGCCGCCCGTGTCGGCGGCGATCAGGCCGGCTGGGGCGCCTGAGCTCCGCGCCCGACGACGGCACGGCCCACCGGCGCTCCGGCGGCGCGCCCGTCGCCCCGCCACCGCTTCCCCCGCACTCCCCCGGGCCCGCACCCGCCCGGTCCACGATGACGAAGGAACCCTGATGACGTCCGAGACGCACGCCGAGGTCGCCGCGCTCCTGGAGCGCGCCCACCGGATCGGCTCCGACCCGCGCAACACCAACTACGCCGGGGGCAACGCCTCGGCCAAGGCGTCGCGGACCGACCCGGTCACCGGGAGCGAGACGGAACTGCTCTGGGTGAAGGGGTCCGGCGGCGACCTCGGCACGCTCACCGAGGCCGGTCTCGCCGTCCTCCGGCTGGACCGGGTACGCGCCCTGAAGGAGGTGTACCCGGGGGTCGAGCGCGAGGACGAGATGGTCGCGGCGTTCGACTACTGCCTGCACGGAAAGGGCGGTGCGGCGCCGTCCATCGACACGGCGATGCACGCCCTGGTCGATGCGGCCCACGTGGACCACCTGCACCCGGACTCCGGGATCGCGCTGGCCTGTGCGGCCGACGGGGAGAAGCTGACCGCCGCATGCTTCGGCGACAAGGTGGCCTGGGTCCGCTGGCGCCGGCCGGGGTTCCAACTGGGCCTCGACATCGCCGCGGTGAAGGCGGCCAACCCGCAGGCGGTCGGCGTCGTCCTCGGCGGTCACGGCATCACCGCGTGGGGCGAGACCTCCGAGGAGTGCGAGCGCAACGCCCTGTGGATGATCCGCACGGCCGAGACGTACCTGGAGGAGCACGGCGAGGCCGAGCCGTTCGGGCCGGTGCTGGCGGGGCGTGAGGCGCTCCCGGAGCGCCTGCGGCGGGAACGGGCCGCCGCGCTCGCACCCGTCGTCCGCGGCCTCGCCTCGACGGACCGCCCGCAGGTGGGCCACTTCACCGACGCCGAACCGGTGCTGGACTTCCTGTCCCGATCCGAGCACCCCCGGCTCGCCGCCCTCGGCACGTCCTGCCCGGACCACTTCCTGCGGACCAAGGTCAGCCCGCTGGTGCTGGACCTGCCCGCCGACGCGCCGCTCGACGAGGCGGTCGCGCGCCTCGGGGAGCTGCACGCCGCCTACCGCGAGGAGTACCGCGCCTACTACGAACGCCACGCCACGGCGGACTCCCCCGCCATGCGCGGCGCGGACCCGGCGATCGTGCTGGTGCCCGGTGTCGGGATGTTCTCCTTCGGCAAGGACAAGCAGACCGCGCGGGTCGCCGGCGAGTTCTACCTGAACGCGATCAACGTGATGCGGGGCGCGGAGGCCGTCTCGACGTACGCACCGATCGAGGAGTCGGAGAAGTTCCGCATCGAGTACTGGGAACTCGAGGAGGCCAAGCTGCGGCGGATGCCGAAGCCCAAGGCGCTCGCCACGCGCGTCGCGCTGGTCACCGGCGCCGGTTCCGGCATCGGCAAGGCCGTGGCGGAGCGGTTGGCGGCCGAGGGGGCCTGCGTCGTCGTCGCGGACCTCGACGCCGAGAACGCCGTGCGCGTCGCCGAGGATCTGGGCGGCCCCGACAAGGCCGTCGCCGTCACCGTGGACGTGACCGACGAGGAGCAGATCGCCGACGCCTTCAAGGCGGCGGTGCTCGCCTTCGGCGGCGTGGACCTGGTGGTCAACAACGCGGGCATCTCCGTCTCCAAGCCGCTGCTGGAGACCACCGCGCGCGACTGGGACCTCCAGCACGACATCATGGCGCGCGGCTCGTTCCTGGTGTCCCGCGAGGCCGCCCGGGTGATGACCGCGCAGAAGCTCGGCGGCGACATCGTCTACGTCGTCTCGAAGAACGCGGTGTTCGCCGGGCCCAACAACATCGCGTACTCGGCGACCAAGGCCGATCAGGCACACCAGGTGCGGCTGCTCGCGGCGGAGCTGGGCGAGCACGGCATCCGGGTCAACGGCGTCAACCCGGACGGAGTGGTGCGCGGTTCGGGCATCTTCGCCGCCGGCTGGGGCGCCCAGCGCGCGGCGACGTACGGCATCGAGGAGGAGAAGCTCGGCGAGTTCTACGCCCAGCGGACCATCCTCAAGCGCGAAGTGCTGCCCGAGCACGTGGCCGGCGCGGTCTTCGCGCTGACCGGCGGCGACCTGACGCACACCACCGGCCTGCACATTCCCGTCGACGCGGGTGTGGCGGCGGCCTTCCTGCGCTGACCACAGCAGCGCCGGGCGGGGCGGCACCGCCACGACCCGAGCGCGCCGCCCGGCGCGCGGGACCCGTACACACGCCCCGTACACACGCTTTCCGGTCGTGGAGCCGGAGGTGGTACGCGGCTCTGCGCGCCGGGCAGGACGGGCGGGACGGGCAGGGGCGGGCGGGACGGGCAGGGCGGCGGGACCGGGCGGACCGGTGAGGGCTTCCGCGGATCGGAACGGACAATCCCATGACTTTCACATCACCCCAGAACGGCGTCTTCGCCGCCGTGGACCTGGGTGCGACGAGCGGTCGCGTCATCACCGGCCGCGTCGGCCGGGACGAACTGGCGCTGACGGAGGTGCACCGTTTCGCCAACACTCCGGTGCGGTTGCCCGACGGACTGCGCTGGGACGTACTGGCGCTCTACCAGGGAATGGTGGACGGACTGCGAGCGGCGGGGCGCGGCGGCCCGGTGGTCTCGATCGGCATCGACACCTGGGCGGTGGACTACGGGCTGCTCGACGCGGGCGGCACGCTGCTGGGCAACCCGTTCCACTACCGGGACAACCGCAACGCGGCGGCGTCGGCGAAGGTCCTCGCCCGCTGCGGGGCGCGGGAGCTGTACGCGGTCAGCGGCCTCCAGCACCTGCCGTTCAACACCGTGTTCCAGCTGGCGGCGCACCGCTCGGACGTGCAGTGGCGGGCCGCCCGGACGCTGCTGCTCATGCCGGACCTGCTGATGCACTGGCTGACCGGTTCGGTGGGGGCGGAGGTCACCAACGCGTCGACGACCGGGCTGTTCGACGCGCGGACCGGCACCTGGTCGGACGCCTTGATCGAACGGCTCGGTCTCGATCGGTCGCTGTTCCCGCCGCTGCGCTCCCCGGGCGATCCGGCGGGCACCCTGCTGCCGCACGTGGCCGAGTACACCGGGCTGCCCGCGCGGACCCCGGTGACGACCGTCGCCTCGCACGACACCGCGTCGGCGGTGGCGGCGGTGCCCGCCACCGGGCCGGACTTCGCCTACGTCTCCTGCGGGACGTGGTCGCTCGCGGGGCTGGAGCTGGACGCGCCGGTGCTCACCGAGGCGTCGAGGGCGGCTAACTTCACCAACGAGCGCGGCGTCGACGGCACCGTGCGCTACCTGCGCAACATCATGGGGATGTGGCTGCTGGAGGAGTGCCGCCGGGAGTGGGGCCGGGACGGGGCGGCGCCCGGGCTCGCGGATCTCCTCAAGGAGGCGTCCGGGGCACGGCCGTTCGCCGCGGTGATCGACCCGGACGACCCGTCCTTCCTCGCCCCCGGCTCCATGCCCTCCCGGATCGACGACTACCTGGCCCGCACCGGGCAGCCGGCAGCGGACGGGCCGGGCGGCCATGTGCGCTGCGTGCTGGAGAGCCTGGCACTGGCTCACCGGCGTACGCTCCGGCAGGCGGCGGAACTCGCCGGACGGGAACTGACCCGCGTCCATCTGGTCGGGGGCGGTTCCCGCAACGAGCTGCTGTGCCAGTGGACCGCGGACGCCACCGGCCTGCCGGTCACCGCGGGGCCGGCCGAGGCGACGGCACTCGGCAACATTCTGCTCCAGGCCCGCGCACACGGCCTGGTGGGCGACCTCCCGGACATGCGGCGGCTCGTCGCCCGGACCCAGGAGCTGCGCCACTACCGCCCGTCCGGCGACCGGGCGTCGTGGGACCGGGCGGAGGCGCGGCTGGGGCTCGGCTGACACCGGCCCGTCCACGCCACCCGCTCCGTACCGCGTCACCGCCGGTCCCGCGGCTGCAACGGGTCGCGGCTCCGGGTCTCGGCTGTGCGCAGGGTTCCGGCCCCGGGGCTCGGGCGCAACAGCTCGCGGCCTCCGGGCCTCGACGGCGCGGGGTGCGGCCCCGGACGACCGGTCACCGGCGCGCGAGGCCCAGTTCACCGGCTCCCAGCGGGGCGAAGAAGCCTTCGACATCGGTGGTGGTGACATCGGCGAGGCGGTGCGGGGACCAGCGCGGGTCTCCGTCCTTGTCGACGATGCGGGCCCGGACACCCTCGACGAAATCGGGATGGGCGAAGGCATGCGCCGAGACGCGGTACTCCTGGTCGAGCGCCTCCTCCAGACTGGCCGTACGGCGGGCCCGGCGCACGGCTTCCAGGGTGACCTTGAGGGCCGTCGGCGACAGGGCCAGCAGTGCCTCGGCGGTCTCCTTGGCCTCCGGCTCACCCGTCTCGCCGAGCCTGTCGATGATCTCCTCGACGCTTGCGGCCGCGTAACAGCGGTCGATCCAGACACGCCGGCCGCCGAGGATTCCGGCAGCGGGTTCCCCGGCGTGCGCGCGGACCGTCCGCGTCACATCCTCGGGCGTGACGCAGCCGGCCAGGGCGGTCACGAGGGCCGGCAGACGGTCCGAGGGCACGTGGTGGTCCGCGAGGCCGCAGAGGATCGCGTCGGCCGCACCGACCGGGGTGCCGGTGAGAGCCAGGTGGGTGCCCAGTTCTCCCGGCGCCAGGGCGAGGAGGCGCGTGCCTCCGACGTCGGGGACGAACCCGATCCCGGTCTCGGGCATGGCCACCCGGGAACGCTCGGTGACGATCCGCACGCTTCCGTGGCCGGAGACCCCGACGCCGCCGCCCATCACGATGCCGTCCATGAGAGCCACGTAAGGCTTGCCGAAGCGGTGGATGCGGGCGTTCAGCCGGTACTCGTCGCGCCAGAAGTCCAGCGAGGCGCGCCCGCCGGCCCGCGCGTCGTCGTGCAGGGTGCGGATGTCGCCGCCCGCGCACAGGCCCCGCTCCCCCGCACCCGCGATGATCACCGTCGACACCGCCGGGTCCGTGGCCGCCTCGGCGAGCGCCTCGTCCAGGCGCCGGACCATGGCGTGGTCCAGCGCGTTGAGCACCCGCGGGCGGTTCAGAGTCAGGTGCAGAGCCCGGCCCTCCAGGCGCACCAGGACGGCGTCTTCTGCGTTCATGCGGGGGCTCCGATCGGATCGGGACCCGGCAGCGGGCGCGCGGGGCGGCCGATGACGGGCTGCGACGGTTGCGGGCGGATGGGCACCTCTGCGGCTGCGGCTGCGGCTGCGGCTGCGGCTGCGGCTGCGGCTGCGGTGATCTTCGCGGATCCATTCTGCGCCGTGGGCCGGGGCAGGCGGGAGCCGGGGCCCTTCCCCCGGAGCTCCCGGCCCTGCCCGGCCGCCGCCGCCCGCTGTGGCACACCTCCGGAGCCCGCTCGACAATGGGGTGTGGGACGCGGCGCCCAGCGGCCCCCGGCCGACTTCCGGAGCAGCCATGACCGAGTCCGCAGAACGAGCGGATAGCGCACGGCCGGTCGTCCGTGTCGGCGTGACCCAGGACGGCGGCATCGGCACGTCCGAACGCCTCGCGATGAACCGTACCGGCAGCTTCGACTGGGACCTGGACGCCGAAACCTTCGAGATCGACGAGGCGGGCCTGCTGGTGTTCGGCGTGGACCCCTCGACGTTCACGGCCCGGCCCGGCGCGCTGGCGGACCTGCTCGATCCGGCGGAGAAGGCCCGCCTGGACATCGCGGTCGAGGAGGCCATCACCGGAGGCGGCAACTCCTACAGCGCGTACTTCCAGGTGCCGCTCCCCGACGGGACGTCCCAGTGGACGCATGCCCAGGCGCACATCCTGCGCACGCAGGACGGGCGGGCGCACCGGATCGTGGGGGTGGTACGGGACGCCACCGCGGAGGTCACGCACTCGGCCTTCGTACTGGAGCTGGAAAAGCGCCGCCAGCGCCAGACGAACATCGTGGAGCGCACGACGGCCGCGCTGTCGCGGGCCGTGACGGTCGACGACGTGACGGCCTCCCTGACGGGGACCGGAGGACTGGCGCGGATCGGCGCGGACGGCCTGGCACTCGGTCTGGTGGAGAACTCCGACATCCGCATGGTCGCGGTCAGCGAGGACACGCCGGAGAGCCTGGCAGGCCTCGGCAGCGGCGGCCTGAACCGGGAGCTGCCGCTCACCGACGCCATCCGCAGCGGCCGGCCCCGGTTCATCAACTCGTCCGCGGACCTCTTCCGCCGCTACCCGGCGCTGCGAGCGTTCTCCGGCCGCCTGAAGTTCAGCTCGGCGGCCTACCTTCCGCTGGTCGCCCAGGCGAGGCCGCTCGGCGGATTCGCCCTCTTCTACCGCAACCCCGTGGTGTTCAACGCGGACGAGCGCATCCTGTGCCTCGGTCTCGCGGCCATCGTCGCGCAGTCGTTGCAGCGGGCGATGCTCTTCGACGAGGAGCGGCAGTTCGCCACCGACCTGCAGGCAGCCATGCTCCCCCGCAGCATCCAGGACGTCGAGGGCGGCGACATCGCGGTGCGCTACCACGCGGCGTGGAGCGGCCGGCAGATCGGCGGGGACTGGTACGACGTCATCAGCCTGCCCAACCAGCGGTACGGACTCGTCGTCGGTGACGTCCAGGGCCACGACGCGCACGCGGCCGCCATCATGGGCCAGTTGCGCATCGCGCTGCGGGCCTACGCCGCGGAGGGGCACCCGCCGGCGACGGTCATGGCACGCGCCTCCCGGTTCCTGGCCGAACTCGACACCGACCGGTTCGCCACCTGCACCTATCTGCAGGTGGACCTCGCTTCCGGAGCCGTGCGAGCGGCGCGGGCCGGACACTTCGGACCGATGATCCGGCACAGCGACGGCCGGGTCGGCAGCCCGCACGTGCGGGGCGGGCTGCCGCTGGGCATCTCGACCGCCCTCGGGAACGAGGAGTTCCCGGAGACCCGGCTGGACCTCGTGCCCGGCGAGACCCTGGTGCTCTACACGGACGGTCTGGTGGAGGAGCCGGGAGCCGACCTCGACACGGGTGTGGCCGCCCTCGCGCAGGAGATCGCGGCCGGGCCGCCGGACGCCGAGGCGCTGGCGGACCATCTGTCGGAGCGGCTGTGGGAACGGTGGGGATCGGGTGACGACGTGGCCCTGCTGGTCCTGCGTCGGCGGCCGGACACGGGTTCCCCGCGAGCGCCCCGTCTGCACCAGTACATCCACCAGGCCGATCCGGAAGGGCTGTCCGACGCACGCGCCCTCGTGCGGCAGGCGCTGAACGACTGGGGCATGGGGGACCTGGCCGACGACGCGGAGCTGGTGACCGGTGAACTCCTCGTCAACGTGCTGCTGCACACGGAGGGCGGGGCGGTCCTCACGCTGGAGGTGCTGCCGGAACCGACCCGCCGGGTGCGGCTCTCGGTGCAGGACCGCTCCAGCGTCTGGCCGCGCCGCCGCACCCCGGGCGAGACCTCGACCTCGGGCCGCGGCCTGCTGCTGCTCGACGCCGTGACGACGCGCTGGGGCATCGAGCCGCGCGGCGAGGGCAAGGCGGTCTGGTGCGAGATCGGCCCGCCTCCGCCGCCCTCCGCCCCGCCCCCCGCGCCCGACGCCGTCGCGGTTCTCCGCCCCGACGCCGCGGCTGCCCCGGACACGACGGCTGCCGGGGCGGCCGGCGGTGCCACCGCGCGCGCTCCGGGTGGCTCCGCTTCCCGCACCGGTGACGTGCCGACCCCCGACACCGACCGGACCACGGTGGTCAGGCGTCCCGAACCCGATTCCTGACGGGTGCGCCGACGTGCACGACCCCCGCCACATGACACCGGGCCGCTCCCCGCGACACCGGCACGGACACCTGATCCCGGATCACGGAGGACCGCGCACCGTTGCCCGGCATCGGTCAGGTGCTCGCACCAGGGCTGCCGAGCAGGGCTTTGATGGCTCAGCGGTCACATCATGGCGGCGTCACGGACACGAATCCGCGGCCGGCCCGTCGACACCGTGGGACGGAACCGATCATGAAGGCACTCGGGGGTTCGTGAAGGGGGGCAGACGCGTGTGCGGCAAGACAGGGCGCACGGTCCGACACCTGGAGGCGACGGGAGTCGGGCTGCCGCCGGACCACGCGGTGGTGGTCGACGCGCCGGAGGCACGCGCCGCCGACGCCGTGGCCGCCGCTCACCGGGGCGCGCACGCGCCGGCCCGCGCGCTCCTCGCCGCGACACGTCACGAGGCGGAGTGGGGCCCTGCGGGACGAGTCCGTGCGTGCCCTCGACGGTCGGCTCCGGTGAGCGCTCGGAGGTACTGGCCGAGGTCAGGGGAGTCACCGTGCACCGCACCCGCTCCTTGTGGCAGGGCATGAAGGACTTCAGGGACGACGACGCCGATCCGAACCCGCCGCTCCAGCTCGACGAACGGTGGCCGGTCGTTTCGGCGTCGCCGCCGGTCCGGGATGACTCCGGTCGGCCGGGTCTACGAGGGCCGTGCGGTATCCCTTCCTTCCGGAGCACTCGGTTCGCATCCTCCGTACCGGGCGTCGGTCCGTGCGGTCACAGCCTGCGGTGCATGATGTGCAGGCCCACGAATCCGTGGCTCGGGTGACGGAACCCCTCCGGGAGTGTGCCCAGGATCTCGAAGCCGAGGGACTGGTACAGCCGTACGGCGCGTTCGTTCGTCTCGACCACCGCGTTGAACTGCATGGCGCGGAAGCCGGCGTCCCGCGCCCAGTCCAGCGAGTACGAGCACAGGGCCCGGCCCACTCCGCGACCGGCGTGGGCCGGGTCGACCATGTAGCTCCCGCCCGCGATGTGCGAGCCGTTGCCCATGTGGTTCCGGTTCATCTTCGCGGTGCCCAGCACGGTGCCGTCCTCGTCCACGGCGACCACCGTGCGCTGGGGCGGAGCGAGAATCCACCAGTCCCGCGCGTCGTCGTGGCCGAGTTGGAGGGGGTAGGTGAACGTCTCGCCCGCTGCGACGATGTCGTGGAAGAACGGCCAGATGGCGGGCCAGTCCTCCGTGGTGGCTTCTCGGATCAACATGGCGGCAGCATGACGGAACGGTCCGCTCCGGCGCATCCCGTTTCCGGGCCGTCCGCCTCGTCCCCACCGGCGCCTCCGGGGCCGGTGGTGACGGGCGCACGGTGGTGGGGCGGCGGGCGGCCGCCTTCCGGCACCCGCGCCTCGACGACTCGGGAGGCGGCTCGGAGGGCCCGAAGTCGCCGGGTCCGCAGCGGACTTCGCGGGCGCGGGTCAGCTCGTCCCTCAACTCGGCCGTCCTCCGTCGGATTTCGTCGCCCCGGTCGGCGCGGGCGTACCGGTCGGGCGCGGATCTCGTCCGGGCGTTCACTCCGCCCGGGAAGATCGGCGCAGGTCGCAGCGGACGGAGTCGTGCCGGCATCGTCACGTCCTCGGCCACCGAAGCGATCAGCGCGTCGTCCAGTGCCGTCGCCACAATGGCGGCCCGGACCCACGGGTCCGTCGTCAGGGCGAGGCGGCGGTCGATCCGCTGCTCGCGCCAGCGGCGCGCCCGCAGGTCGACGTCCTCGGCCGGGGCCGCCCACGCTACGGGGGGAAGCGCACCGCGCAGGAGCGCCGGCTCGTGGTCCGCGACGCGCGTCAACTCATCGGCGAGGTAGCGCCAGTGGGCCGCGCCGAAGCGATCCAGGGCAAGGCCGACCGGCACGAAGCGACCGGCGCGCGCCAGGCGGGCGAACCGCCCGGGGGCGACCCCGAGCAACTCCGCACCCTCCACCGTGCCCAGGGTCCGGACGCGCCGCCGGAGCCACCATGAGCCCGCCGGCTCCAGCCGGCCCGGAGGATCCGGCCGCCCCGGCGCCTCCGGCGCTCCCGGCGCGTCCGGCCGGCCCGGCGCGCCCGCGCCGACCAGGCACACCGCGGCCATCGGGGCCACTTGCGTCCCTGCACGGAGGCGCTCCACGACATGCCGGTCCATGCCCGGATCCGCGCCGCCCCGCCCCCGGATGACAGGAATCAGTCCCAGATGGACACCGATCTCGAACTCGTCCCGTCGGAGCCCCAGCCGGCGGGCAGCCTCGACCGCACTGATCCGACCCCCGTCCTCGCGCCCGCCGTGGCCCCGCCCCTGCGCGCCGCTCCGCCGATCCGTCATGACGACCTCCCTCGTGACGATCACTCACTCTCCGTGATCACCGTAACGCGAGGGGGCCTGTCCCGCGGAGCCTGTGGACAACCACCTGTGGACAACGTCACCGGTGCCACTCCCCGGCGGAAGTCAGGCAGACGGGGACGCCGACCGAGGTCAGAAGGGGTGGTGGAGGTTCTCGGCGCCGGCCTGGCGTGCGGCGACCCCCAGGTGCTCGCCGACGCGGTTGACCAGCAGGGTCATCTCGTAGGCGACGTGGCCCACGTCGGCTTCGGCCTCGGTCAGCACGCACAGGCAGCTTCCGTCGCCCGCGGCGGTCACGAAGAGCAAGGCTTCGTCGAACTCGACCATCGTCTGCCGGGCCTTGCCCGCCTTGAAGTGGCGGCCGGAACCGCGGGCCAGGCTGTGCAGGCCCGACGAGACCGCCGCCAGGTGCTCCGCGTCCTCCCGAACGAGGCCGGTACTGGCTCCTGTCACCAAGCCGTCGTTGGACAGCACCAGCGCGTGCCGTATGTGCTCCACCCTGTGGGTGAGGTCGTCAAGAAGCCAGTCGAGTCCCCGGTCCAGCGCCATGTGCTCGTCCTCCCCGTGATGCGTTCCCCGTGTCCCCCGTCCCGCTAGCCTTGCGTACCGCCCCCGCGCGGGCAAGCGGTTCCGGTGACCCCGGGGCGTCGCTTCACGCCATCCGCGTGCCGGGGCGTCAGGATGGGCCCATGGCACATCACATGACCGACGAGGAATGGCGCGCCTTCCTCTCCCGGGGCACGCGGACCGGCAAGCTCTCCACGGTCAAGGCCGACGGAGCACCGCACGTGGCACCCGTGTGGTTCCTGCTCGACGGGCCGGACCTGGTGTTCAACACCGGCAAGGAGAGCGTGAAGGGCCGGAACCTCGCACGTGACGGCAGGGTCGCCCTGTGCGTGGACGACGACCGGCCGCCGTTCGCGTTCGTCGTGGTGCAAGGACAGGCGGAACTGAGTGAGGAACCCGAGGCCTTGCGGGAGTGGGCGACGCGCATCGCGGCGCGCTACATGGGAGCGGAGGCGGCGCAGGAGTTCGGCCGGCGCAACGCCGTCCCCGGTGAACTGCTGGTACGCGTGAGGATCGACAAGGTGCTCGCGATGGCCGACGTGGCGGACTGACGCTCGCTCCTTCCGCCGCCTGCCCTCCGACGGCTGTCGCCGCCCTCCGATACCCTCCGCCCGAGCCGGTACCCGCCGGCCGACGCTTCAGCGCCGCGTCGGTGGAGCCGCGTCCCCGGGGGCTCTTCCGGCTCGCGTCCGCGCCCATGCAACGTGTCACCGGTCGTCTGGCGGTCGGTCGGGTGACCGGCGGCAGTCCCTGAGCGGCCCGGACCGCTGGCACACCGGGCCGCGTCCGGAATCCGGCTGCGCACCGCCTCTGCCCACCGCCGCTCGGTATCGGCGCCGCGGACCGCCGGACCGGCACGGCTCGTCCCGCGCCGTTGGCCGGTCGGTCAGCCGCCCACGGAGTCCAGGAGCCGTGCGGTGTGCATGCGTCCGGCGTGCTCGACCATCCTGATCAGAACCTCCTTGCCGCTGTCCTTGTCCCGCGCGTCGCAGAGCACCACGGGGGTGCCGGGATCGAGGTCCAGGGCGCGCGAGACGTCCTTGGGACCGTAGTCGCGCGTGCCGGGGAAGCGGTTCACGGCGACCACGAAGGGGATGCGCCGGTGCTCGAAGTAGTCGACGGCCGGAAAACAGTCCTCCAGCCGCCGGGTGTCGGCCAGCACCACGGCTCCCAGCGCACCCTGGGCCAACTCGTCCCAGAGGAACCAGAAGCGGTCCTGACCCGGTGTGCCGAAGAGGTAGAGCGAGAGGCCCGACCGGATGGTGATGCGGCCGAAGTCCATCGCGACGGTGGTCGTGGTCTTCCGCTCGACCCCGCCCGTGTCGTCCACCGACTGCCCCGCCTCGCTGAGCAGTTCCTCGGTCCGCAGTGGCCGGATCTCGCTCACCGCTCCCACCAGGGTGGTCTTCCCCACCCCGAAGCCCCCCGCTACCAGGATCTTCAGAGCCAGCGGGCCGCTGTCCTCGCCGCCCCCGCCCACCTCGGTGCCGGCGGGCGCCCCGACATCGTCCCGCAGTACGTCGTCCGCCAGTACGTCGTCCACGTGCTCGGAGGCCATCGATCACTTCTCCCACCGGTGGAGTCCCAAGATGTCCGGGCCGGTCGGTGACATCTCGTCGGGCTCGTTCCAACAACGTCCGGAAACGCTTCCCGGAGTCGGTCGGACCAGCATGACGAGGGAGCGACGCACCACGGGGGCACTGATCAGTATGTGACCGTTATGAGCAGACACCCGTCGCTCCGTGCACGGTCGGGATCACGGACCGAGCGGATACCGGCATCTCGGTCGAGACATTTGAGCGGTGGACGCTATCCTCGCCCGCCCCGGTGGGAAGGCGGGCACACCGCCGGCCCGTCGAGCGCCAGCGGGAGTCGCCCATGAGCACGTCGCCGCGGACGGGTACGTCACCGTCCACCGGTCCCGGCACGGCGGTGCCGGTGCGCAGGGCGACCACCGCCGACATCCCCGCGCTGGTCCGGTTGCGCGCGTCGATGCTGGAGGCGATGGGCGTCGACACCGGAGGTCCCGACGCCCCCTGGCGGGAGGCGGCGGCGCGGTGGTTCGCGCGGCGGCTGCCCGGTGACCGGGTCGCCGCCTTCGTCGCGGACGACCCTGGACCCGGCGTCGTCGCGTGCGCCGTGGGCACCTGCGACGCCCACCTGCCGGGCCCCGCCGACGCCGGTGGGCTGCACGGCCACCTGTCGAACGTGAGTACCGACGCCCGGTTCCGGCGCCTCGGCCACGCCCGACGGTGCGTGGAGGCGCTGCTGAGGTGGTTCGAGGAGGAGACGCCGGTGACCGCGGTCGACCTCAACGCGACGGAGGAGGGCGCCGGCCTGTACACCTCGCCGGGATTCGCTCCCCCGCGCTACCCGACCCTCCAGGGGCGCGGAACACGGCCCGGCCGGCCGGGTCCCTGACGGAGGCCGGATCCCCGCCGCACGAGCGCGCGGCGGGGTCCGGGGACGATCACTTCGCGGCGGTCGCCGCCGACTGGTCGGCCCGGTCCGGCCGGCCCGCCCGCATCAGAGCGCGATGGGGCCACCACGAGGTGGCGCCGATGTCCAGGGTGAGCGCCGGGACGAGCAGCGAGCGCACCACAAGGGTGTCCAGCAGCACGCCGAACGCGACGATGAACGCGATCTGGGCCAGGAAGGCCAGCGGGATCACGATGAGCGCCGCGAAGGTCGCGGCGAGCACCACACCGGCGGAGGTGATGACTCCGCCGGTGGTGATGAGACCGCGCAGCACTCCCTCGCGGGTGCCGTGCAGCAGGGACTCCTCGCGGACCCGGGACATCAGGAAGATGTTGTAGTCCACTCCGAGCGCCACCAGGAAGACGAATCCGTACAGCGGGACCGAGGCGTCGGTTCCGCTGAAGCCGAAGGCGTGCGTGAAGACGAGGGACGCGACGCCCAGCGTCGCCAGGTAGTTGAGGCCGACGGTCGCGACGAGCAGGACGGGCAGCAGGACCGCGCGCAGCAGCGCCATGAGGATGAGCAGGATGATCACGAGGACGACCGGCACGATCACCTTGCGGTCGTGCTCGGCGGTGTCGCGGGTGTCGACCTGCTGCGCCGTGTAGCCGCCGACGAGCGCCTCGGCGCCGGGCACCGCGTGCACCGAGGTGCGCAGCCGTTCGACGGTCGACTTGGCGGCGTCGCTGTCGGCGGCGGCCTCCAGCGTGGCGTCGACGCGTACCCGGCCGTCGACCACCAGGGGCTCGCCGCCGCCGGGGCGGCCGGACGCGGAGACGGTGGCGGCGGAGGCCACGCCGTCGGTGGCACGGGCCGCCGCGACGACCTCGCCGGCCCGGTCGGCACGGGCGATGACGACGGCCGGGTTGCCGGAGCCGCCGGGGAAGTGCTCGCTGAGGGTGGCCTGCGCGGACACGGACGGGGCGTCGTTGACGAACGTCTCGTCCAGCGGCACGCCGTCGGACTTCAGGGTGGGGGCGAAGGCGGCGCAGGCGATGAGCACGACGAGGGTGACGGCCCAGACCTTGCGCGGGGACCGCCCGACGAGGGACGCCACCCGTCGCCAGACACCGTGGCCACCGGTCTCGGCGTCGGCGGGCCGGGGCTTGGCTGGCCAGTAGGCGGCGCGCCCGGTGAGCACGAGGACGGCGGGGAGGAAGGTCAGGGTGGAGAGCACCGCGCAGACGATGCCGATGGCACCGACGGGGCCGAGCGCCCGGTTGTTGGTGAGGTCGCTGAGCAGCAGGGCGAGCAGGCCCAGGGCGACGGTCGCGGCGCTGGCGGTGATCGCGCCGAACGAGCGGCGCAGCGCGGCCAGGGCTGCGGCGGCCCGGTCGTTCCCCTGCCCGAGTTCCTCGCGGAACCGTGCGGTCAGCAGCAGGGCGTAGTCGGTGGCGGCGCCGATCACCAGGATCGAGAGGATGCCCTGGACCTGCCCGTCGACGCGCACCACGTCGTGGTCGGCGAGTACGTAGACGACGGCGCAGGCCAGACCGAGCGCGAGGACGGCGCTGATGATGATGAGGAACGGCAGCAGCAGGCTGCGGTAGACCAGCAGCAGGATCACCAGGACGGCGATGAGCGCGACGCCGAGGAGAAGTCCGTCGATGCCGCCGAAGGCGTCCTTGAGGTCGGCCTGGGAGGCGGCGGGACCGGCGATGCCGACCGTGGTTCCGGGGACGCCGCGCGCCGCGTCGCGTACGCGTTCGAGGGTGTCGGGCAGCGCGTCCCCGAGGTCGGAGTCGAGCTGGACCACGCCCTGGAGGGCCCGGTCGTCCTCGGAGGGCAGTGCCGGGGAGGGGGTGCCCGCCACGCCGGGTTCGCCGGCGAGTCCGGCGAGGGCGCGGGTCGCGGCGGCGGCGGTGTCCCCGGGGAGCGTGTCGTCCGCGCCGGAGTCACTCGTCCAGACGACGATGGCGGGCAGCGTGGTGGACTTCTGGAAGTCCTTCTGTTCCTCGGTGACCCGGGTGGACTCGGCGCTGCGCGGGAGGAACGCGGACTGGTCGTTGGTGGAGACCTCGCCGAGTTTGCCGGCGTACGGACCGAAGGCGCCTCCGATCCCCAGCCAGACGACGAGCAGGACGGCGGGCACGAGCCACCGGACGAGGCGGTGTCGTGGTGCGGACTTCATTGCTTCCCCAGATTCGACGGATGCGGCTGGTGCGCGGGAGCGGGCGGTGGGCTCCGTGACGGATACCGCCCGGACGGTGGGTTCGGATGCGGGCATGAGGGGGGAACGACGGGGCAGGACAGCGTCGCCGACACGGTGCGCGGGGCGCCGTGCGACACACCTTCCCCAAACTCTCTCGACGATTCATTATCTCAATCATCGAGAGACATTACCCTGGTGGCATGAGCAGCACTGATCAGGGCCCGGGCGCGGACGCCTTCGACGACCCCACCGGGCTCCAGACGTTCGCCGTGCTGCTGCGCCGCATGAACAGCGAGTTCAACCGCATCGCGCACGAGTTCGCCCACGCGCACGAACTCCATCCGACGGACGTCCAGGCGCTGATCGCGGTGCTCGACGCCGACCACGGGGAGCCGGGCGCCGCCATGACGCCGGGGCGGCTGCGGGAGCAGCTCAACCTGACGTCCGGGGCGGTCACCGCGTGCCTCGACCGGCTGGAACGGGCGGGGCACATCCGGCGGGTGCGCGACGGGGGCGACCGCAGGGTGGTGCATCTGCACTACGCGCCCGCGGCCAAGGCCGTGGCGCGCGACTTCTTCCAGCCGCTGGCGGCGAGCACCGACGCGGCCCGGCGCCAGTTCGACGCCGGGGAACTCCGGGTCGTCGTCCGGTTCCTGGAGGCCATGAACGACGAGCTCACCCAGTTGCGACGCTGACGCGACGCGGCCACCGGCGTCCCGGAGCGGGACGCCGGTGGCCGCGGAGGCGGGCCGGCCTACAGGGCGCGCAGGCCGTTGATCACCTCACGGAGGATGCGCTCGTCCGGAAGCCTGGTCGGCTCCACCGGACGGCTCACCCGGACCCGGCCGGCGTCGAGCAGGTCGCCGAGGAGCACCCGGACCACGCCGACCGGCAGGTCGGCGTCGGCCGCCAGCTCCGCCACCGACTGGGTCTCCTCGCGGCACAGGGCGAGCAGCGCCCGGTGCTCCGGCCCCAGCAGCGAGGCGTCGGCGCTCCCGGGGCCGTCGTCGGCCGCGTCGATCAGCGCGATGAGGTCGAAGACGACCCCGCTCGCGGCCGGCTGGGTGCGGCCACCGGTCACCGCGTAGGGGCGCACCAGGGGGCCCGCGTCGGCGTCGTACCACTGACTGCCCCTCAGCGCGTCGGCGCCGTGGCCCATGTCCCGGTCGCGGTAGGGGTCCCTGACGCCGTACTCGTCCTCCGCGCCCTCGTCGATCCACACAGCCGTTCTCCGTTCCTCACCCGGCCGCGTGCGGGTGCAGCAGCCGCGGCGGTGTCGTCAGGTGCTCGCCGACCCGTTTGACGAGCCGGGCCATCTCGTAGGCCACCAGGCCGATGTCGGCGGTGGCCGCGCTCAGCACGGCGAGGCAGGACCCGTCCCCGGCCGCCACGACGAAGAGGTGGCCGTCGTCCATCTCGACCATCGTCTGACGCACGCCCCCGGCCGCGAAGTGCCGGCCCGCCCCCTTGGCCAGGCTGTGGAAACCGGACGCCACGGCGGCCAGGTGTTCGGCGTCGTCCCGGCTGAGCCCGCCGGACGCGCCGACCGCGAGACCGTCCCCGGACAGCACGACCGCGTGCCGTACGTCCGCCGTGCGGTTCACCAGATCGTCGAGCAGCCAGTCGAGTTCACCGGATCTGTTGTGCACTGCAGTCCTTCCGTCCACGGTCATCCGCGTTCTCCTTCGGGGGTCGGGCCGGGTGCGGGCACGGAACGGGGCCGGCCGGGTGCGGGACCGCCGCCGCGTGCCCAGCCCGCCCGGTAGGCGGTCATCCGGTCGCGGACCTGTTCGGGGGTGCGCTCCTGCGGGAGGGGCCCTTCCCCGACGGCGGGCAGGGGTGCTGCGCCGGGGTCCTCGGCGGGGTCCGGGGGCCGTACGGTCCGGAGCTGCGGCACCAGATGGGCCTGGCGGACCCGGCGCGGCAGGTCGTCGTCCGCCGGCTCTTCCGCTCGGACGGCCACGCCGGCCGGCACGCCGGCGGCGGGGTGTTCGCGCTGCTCGAGCGCGGGGACGGGCCGGGCGGCCGCGGCACGGGCCGCGCGCCCCCGGTCCCCGTCCGGGCCGGCGGCGACCCCTTCCAGCGCGGGTACGGCGACGGGCGGCGGGAAGACGCGGGCGCCGGGCCGGGCCGCGGCGGGTGGCTCCGGCCGATCGGACGGCGTCGCACCGGCGGACGTCTGACCGGTCTCGGCGGCACCGGTGTGCAGCAGGGCGGTGGGCAGCAGGACAACCGCGGTGGTGCCGCCGTAGGGAGAGGTCCGCAGCTTCACCTTGACGCGGTGGCGCGCGGAGAGCCTGCTGACCACGAAGAGGCCGAGGCGGTCGCTGTCGAACAGATCCAGCGCCTCCGACTGTTCGATGCGCCGGTTGGCCTGGGCGAGGATCTCCTTGCCCATCCCGAGCCCCCGGTCCTCGATCTCCAGCGCGTAGCCGTTGCCGACGGGTTCACCGCTGATCCGCACCTTGGTGTGCGGGGGCGAGAACTGGGCGGCGTTCTCCACGAGTTCGGCCAGCAGGTGGGTCAGGTCGGCGACGGCCGCGCCGGCCACCGAGGCGTCGGCGAGCTGCCGCACCTCCACGCGCGCGTAGTCCTCGATCTCGGAGACGGCCGCGCGCACCACGTTGGTGAGGGGTACGGGCATCCGCCAGGCACGGCCGGGGGCGGCGCCGGAGAGGATGATCAGGCTCTCCGCGTGCCGCCGCATCCGGGTGGTGAGGTGGTCCAGCCGGAAGAGGTCGGCGAGTTCCTCGGGGTCGTCGGCGCGGCGCTCCATGCCGTCGAGCAGGTGGAGCTGGCGGTGCACCAGCACTTGGCTGCGGCGGGCCAGGTTGACGAAGACGCCGGAGATACCGCTGGCGAGTTCGGCCCGTTCCACCGCGGCGCCGAGCGCGGCCCGGTGCACGATGTCGAGGGCCTCCCCGACCTGGCCGATCTCGTCGTGGGACGGCCTGCGCGGCGGGGCCTCGGCCTTGACGTCGAGCTGTTCGCCGGCCCGCAACCGCTCCATGGCGCGGGGCAGTTCGTGGCGGGCGATGACGAGGGCGCTGTTGCGCAGGCTCATCAGCTCGACCACCAGGGCGCGGCCGATGCGCACCGAGATGACGAGCGCGGCGGCGACGGCGAGGAAGCCGAAGGCGACGGCGGCTCCGGCCGGGCTGAGCAGGCCCCGGGCGAGCGGGTCGGAGCGGTCGGCGACCCGTCGGCCGGCCGCCGTCCCGGCCTCCCGCAGCTCCTCGCGCACCTCGGCGGCGGCGCGTTCCCAGGTGCCCGGGGCCACGGCGCGGGCGGCGTCCCGCCCGGAACCGGCGTCCAGCACCGCTTCCTCCGCCGCGGCGACGGTGCGGTAGGCGGTGCTCCTG
The DNA here is from genome assembly GCF_947488945.1 of uncultured Streptomyces sp. Lineage (GTDB taxonomy): Bacteria > Actinomycetota > Actinomycetes > Streptomycetales > Streptomycetaceae > Streptomyces. Next base: position 142,654 of record NZ_CANLBS010000016.1, on the reverse strand, counting down.
GTGAGCGCGGTCCAGGCGGTCCGCTCGGTGCCGGGGAGGTCGGCGCCCGCGGAGGACATCAGCAGCCGGCGGGTCTCGACCGCGCCGGTGAAGCGGCGCAGCGCGGTGCCGTCGAGGGTACGGGTGAGCGCCCCGGTGGCGAGCAGGGCGTCCTCGCGGGACAGCATCTCGCCCGCCCGGTCGAGTTCGAGCAGGACGCGGGCGTCGGAGCCGGTGCCGGCTTGCTGGATGCCGGTGAGCGCGCCGGAGACGCGGAAGGCCGACTCGATGGCCTCGGTGTACGCCAGGTAGGCGGTCTCCGTCTCCGGTCCGTCCGCCGGGCCGTCGAGCATCCCGGCGCGCAGCGGGGTGAGGCGGTCCGTGCCGTCGAGGAGGGTGGAGACCCGGCCGGCGAGGCGGGAGGGGAGGCTGCCGGTGTCGGCGACGGTGTGGTCCTCGCCCATCCTGAGCCGGTCCAGGGCCTCGCCGGTGCGCCCGGCCGCGGTCTCCAGCGCCGCGGCGTGCTCGGCGTCCGGGGCGGCTAGCTGCACGAGGGCCGCGCGGCGCTCGGTCTGGAGCGCCGCGACGGCCTGCTGGACGGGGGCTCGCACGGTGTCCTCGACGCGTTCCGCCTGCCGCAGCCGGGCGACTTCCTGCGCGGTGGTGACGGTGGCCAGGCCCCAGAGGGCCAGCAGCGAGACCACCGGCACCATCAGCAGGGACAGGACCTTCGCGCGCACGGTCCGGGGGCGCAGCAGCGACCCCCGGGCGCGGCGGCCGGTCTCCGTCGGCGCGGCGTCCTGCTCGCCGCGTTCGTCGGCCGGCGGTCCCGCGTGGGCACGCCGTCCGCGTGCGGCGGGTATGGCCCGGTCGTGCGGCGCGGCGGGAGCCTGGGGCGGGCGGGGTGGGCGCATGGCCTCCTCGTTCCGGGGTGTATGGGCGGCTGCGTGGGCCGGCGCGGCGGGTGCCGGGCAGCCGGCGGGGCGGGGTGGCTCAGGAGGCGGTGGCGGTGTCGCCCGTGGTGATCCGTTCGGTGTGCCGGGCCCGTTCGGCGACGGCGCGGGCGAAGTCGTCGGATTCCTCGGCGGTCGGAGAGAGCGCCACGAAGGCGGAGGTGAGGAAGAGGTAGGAACCGAGGCCGACCGTCAGCGGGAAGACGAACTGCATCACGGTGGCGCCCGGCAGGACTCCGGGGGCGGGGGCGACGTCCACCGCGACGGCGAACATCCCGGTGTAGTGCATGGAACTGACGGCGGCGCCCATCACGAGCGAGGCGAGGGCGACCGCGCCGGGGGTGTGGATGTTGAGTGCGGCCCAGAGGGCGGCGGTGGCGGCGACGACCGCGATGGCGACGGAGAGGGCGACCATCAGGGGTTCGTAGCGGACGGTGCCGTGCAGGCGCAGGGCGGCCATGCCGAGGTAGTGCATGCTCGCGACGCCGGCGCCGGTGGTGAGGCCGCCGATCATGAGCGAGCGGTTGCGGTCCTTGCCGTGTCCCACCGCGAAGACGCCGACGCCGACGACCACCATGGCGACGGCCAGACTGAGCAGGGTCAGGGGCACGTCGTAGCGGATCTCGGTGCCGGTCACTCCGAAGCCGAGCATCGCGACGAAGTGCATCGTCCAGATGCCGGTGCCGAGGGCCGAGGCCGCGGTGAGCAGCCAGTTGCGGCGCGAGGCGCCGGTGGCGGCCAGCGCACGGACGGTGCAGCGCAGGCCGAGGGCGGCGCCGATCGAAGCCATCGCGTACGACAGCACGGGTGTCAGCCAGCCGAAGGCGGCGTGGTCCAGGTGTCCCATAAGTCCCGGACGCTAGCCCGGAGGCAGGCGCACGTTCGGGGCTAGTTTCGAAAGCTGGCGGAATATGACAGATAGAGATTGCCGAGCGACCGGGAGACGCGTGCTCATGTCCTTGATCGCACGTTCTCGGTCCGCATCGTGTCGTTCCGTCCCTGAGTGCGGGATCATGTCCTCATGTCCGACGATCAGACCCGTGTGCAGGACTTCTTCGGCGTCAGGGCAGCGGGGTGGGACGCCAGGTTCCCCGACGACGGGCCCGCGTACGCCGCCGCCGTCGGCGCGCTGGGGCTGCGGCCGGGCGACGCGGTGCTGGACGCCGGGTGCGGCACCGGCCGCGCGCTGCCGGCCCTGCGGGCCTCCGTGGGGCCGAGGGGCACGGTGCTGGGCGCCGACCTGACGGCGCGGATGCTGACGGAGGCGGCGCGGGCGGGCCGGGACGCCGACGGCTTTCTGCTGCTGGCCGACGTGGCGCGGCTGCCGGTGCGCGACGGGGCGCTGACCGCGGTCTTCGGCGCAGGCCTGGTCTCCCACCTGGCCCGGCCGGCCGAGGGGTTGCGGGAGCTGGGTCGGGTGGTGGCGCCGGGCGGCCGGCTGGCGCTGTTCCATCCGGTCGGCCGGGCGGCGCTGGCCGCCCGGCACGGGCGGGTCCTCGGGCCGGACGACCTGCGCGCCCGCCCGGTGCTGGAACCGCTGCTGGAGCGGGCCGGCTGGCGGATGACCTCGTACGCGGACGAGCCGGACCGGTATCTGGTGCTGGCGGTGCGGACTTCGCCTGCCGGCGGGTGAGGGGGCGGGGCGCCGCCCCGTCAGCCCGCGGCGTCCCGCGCGCCGGCGTGCGGCACCGGGCAGCCGCGCACGCCCGGCACGGGGAAGGTGCCGAGACCGGCCACCTCGTAGCCGTCGGGGTAGCCCTTGATCTCCGGGTTCTGCCGGGCGAAGTGCGGCGTGGCGCGGGGCGGCAGCAGCAGGCGCACGACACGGGCCCGCGCCCGTAGCGCGCCCCGGGTCAGCCCGCGCGCCACCGGCCCCGGCGACGCGTAGCGGAAGGCGCGCAGCAACGGCTCGTCGAGCAGGGCGAGGGCCGCGCCGCGCACCACGGGAGCCAGCGGGGCCGGGTACCAGGAGCCCATCAGCTCCAGGGTGGCGTCGGAGACACGGCGCGCCCCCTCGTCCCAGCCGAAATGCTCGGCCTCGTAGGCGTCGAGGGTCCTTTCGAAGCCCTCGTAGTCGCGGGGCAGGTCCGGGATGCCCAGGTGGGCGCCGAGCGTCCGGTAGTACGCGGCGATGGCACGCACCTCGTGTCCCGAGAGCCGCCGCCAGCCGTAGGCGTCGATCCAGCGCTTGGGCACCACGACGAAGGTGCACAGGACGTACCGCATGTCGTCGTCGGAGATGTCGTAGGCGTGGTGCATCCGGTTGATCCGGCGGATGGCGGTCCGGCCCGGTTCGCTGTCGAAACCGTGCTCGACCACCGCGTCCAGCAGCAGCGAGGTGTCGTCGTAGCGCTTCTGCGGACGGTCCGTCAGCTCCGCAGTCGTGGCCAGGAGTCCGCCGATGCTGGGGACCGCATAGGTGCGGTACAGGGCGAGTTCGAGGGCCCGGGTGACGTCCCAGGGGAATTCGCAGGTCACGGTCAGCCGGAAGATCTCCATGAAGTCCCGCTCGGGGTCCATGCGCTGGATTTGCCTCAGCCGGTCGAAGCGCCTCATGGTCCGGATCCCCCTTCGCGTGGCGGAACTCCCACCTTACGCGCGACGGCCCCGCGCCGGGACGCGGCGGCGGCCTCCCGGCACACGCCCGCCCCGGTCCGGCGGGCTCCCGTCCGGGTGCCGCGCACGGGCCGCACGCGGGCGGGACGGTGCGCCACCACCCTCGACGGCGAGGTTACCCACTGGTTAAGGTGCGCCGACCGACACACACGGAACGACCGAGGAGGACATCGTGGGCGGGACGGACGACACGATCGCCGACGACGACGCGCTGTACGTGCTGTCCGCGCTGCTCCTGACCCCGGAGCGCTTCCCGGGCGTGCTGGGGGACGACTACGTGGCGGCCTGCGCCGCTCTGTCGCTCGAACCCTTCGCCGACGGCTACGGCCTGGTACTGGGCCAGGACGGCGCGGGCGCGCGCTGGACCGTGGTGGTGGACGACGTGTCGCTGGTGGCGGGCGCGATCGCCGCCTGGGACTGCGGCATGGAGTACGACCTCAGCCCCGACGACCGGAGCATGGTGACCGCCCTGCCGGGCTGGCCGCTGGCGCTGGCGGTGTCCGCGCCGGGCGTGCCCGCCCCGCACGATCCGGAACCGGCGGAGCCCGGCGGCCCCGCCCCGCTGTCACCGCCGGACGCGGAGACCTGGGGGCCGGCGGTGCGGCGGCTCGGCGCGGACGAGGTCGGCGCGAACTGGGCGGCCTGGCGGGGCAGGATCGAGGATCCGCCGTCCGGCCCCGGCGCCCCGTCGGCGTCCGTCTCCTCCGGCGGCCACCCCGGGGTGCGCCGCGCACTCGCCGAGGCGCGCGGATACCTCGACGACGCGCCGCCGCCCGGCCGGGTCCGGACGGAGTTCGCCACGGAGGCCGCGCGCACGGTCCGGGCCGACGGTCCCGGCTGGTCGCTGGTCGCACGCACCGACGACATGGCGTTCCTGCTGCTGGACGACGAGCCCGGCGAGGTCATACCCGTACGCCGGGGTCCGGAGCTCCCGTCCCTGCTCGCCGGACTCGCGGAGCTCGCAGCCCGCCCGGCGTGACGGGGCGGGCCTTCGCGGGTCAGTGCCCGCGGGGCTGCCGGACCACCTCGCCGCTCCGGAGCACGCCGGGGTGGCCGACGGTGCCGAGGCTGAGCAGGACGTGCCGTTCGGCCACCTCCTCGGCGGTCAGCGGACCGTCCGGGCTGTACCAGTTGGCGACGCCCTGGCACATGATGAGGACCGCCCGGACCGCGTCGGCAGGGATCGGCGTCGTGAAGACCCCGCGGGCGATGCCGTCGCGGACCGTGTCCAGCAGCATGTGCTCCAGGTAGTCGCGCAGCGCCACGTACCGCGCCCGGTTCTCCGGTTCCAGGCTGCGGATCTCCGTGTCCAGGAAGGCGAGCCCCCGGCGGTGCGCCATGTACAGCACGATCGACTCCACCATGCCGCGGAAGCGGGGCAGCGGTTCGTCGCCCGCCTCGGCGGCGGCGGCCCGGCAGCGGTCCAGGACGTCCTTCACGGACGCCTCCAGCAGGGTGGAGAGGAGGGCCTGCTTGTTGGCGTAGTGGTAGTAGAGCGCCGGCACCGTGACACCGACCCGGGCGGCGATGTCGCGCACCGAAGTACCGTGGTAGCCATGCTCGTTGAACGCCTGCATGGCGTGCAGCAGGATGGGGTGGAGTTCGAGCGGCCCGTACGCGCGCCAGTGCTGCGGCGGAGCGGTGGCCTGGCTCGGGTCGGTGGTCAACGGTTCTCCTCGGACGGTGCGGCGACGCGGTGCATCGTACGTCCACGGACACGGAACACCATCGTTTGATTGCTTAACGACCGCTCAGTAGCCTCTCGGGGACGCCCGGACCGGACGCGGCGGGCGCAGCCTTCCAGGTCCGGCACACCAACACCGAGCGTCCACCCGGATGTTGCGCATCGAAGACTTCGAGGCGCTGCGGAGAATTGATGCCGTCCCAAGCGTTGACCGCCTCTTCGACTCCTCATACCTTCTTAGCGAACGTTCAGTACGTTCCTCGTGAGTGCGTACCGAATCAACCCCGCGAAGGGAACCGATGAGTCCGAGGGAGCGTGCGGGGCCGCCCTTCGCCCCGACCACCGCTCCCCGGCGCCGGTCGTGGAGCCGGACCCGCTCTCCCCGACCCGCACCCCGACCACAGTCGTGAAGGACGTCGCCTGATGGAACTCTCCATGCCCCTGACCTATGCGGGCAACCCCCGTGCCGCAGCCGATGGGGCGGCGGCTCTGGAGTCCGCCGGTCTCGACGCCGTGTGGGTGGCCGAGGCCTACGGCTTCGACTCCCCGACGATCATGGGCTATCTCGCCGCCAGGACGACGCGCATGAAGATCGGTTCGGCCATCCTCAACGTGTACTCCCGCACCCCCGCCCTCATCGCGCAGACCGCGGCCGGGCTGGACGCCCTCACCGAGGGACGCGCCCTGCTGGGCATCGGCGCGTCCGGCCCGCAGGTCGTCGAGGGCTGGCACGGCCGGCGGTACGACAAGCCGCTCGGCCGTACGCGCGAGACCATCGGGCTGACCCGGCGCATCCTGCGCCGCGAGGTGATCGAGCACCACGGCATCACCGACATGCCGCTCCCGCCGGAGAAGGGCGGCAGCCTCGGCAAGCCGCTGAAGCTGCTCACCCGCCCGGTGCGCGACACCGTCCCCGTGTACGTGGCGGCGCTCGGCCCGGCCAATGTGCGTATGACGGCCGAACTCGCCGACGGGTGGCTGCCGTTCCTCTACACCCCGGAACACGCCGGCAAGGTCTGGGGCGCCTCCCTCGCGGAGGGCGCGGCACGGCGCGACCCGTCGCTCGGCCCGCTGGACGTCGTCGCCGGCGGACTGCTCGCGATCGGCGACGACGCGGAGGCGGCCCGCGACCTGATGCGCCCGACGATCGCCCTGTACGTGGGAGGCATGGGCGCACCCGGCCGCAACTTCTACTACGACCTCGCGTGCGCGTACGGGTACGAGGCGGAGGCCGCAGCCGTGCAGGAGCACTTCCTCGCCGGCCGGAAGCGCGAGGCGGAGGCGGCGGTCCCCGCCGAACTCTGCGAACGGGTCAGCCTGGCCGGATCCGCCGGCTACGTGCGCGACCGCGTCGACGCCTTCCGCGACGCCGGGGTGACCATGCTCAACGTCACCCCGGTCGGCCCGGAGCCCGCGCGGCTGATCGAGCAGGTCAAGAGCTGGCTGTGACCTGCGGCCCTCCGACCCCGCAGCCGACCTCCGTCGGCGCGCCGCCCCACCAAGACACCCCCCCGAACCGCCCACGCCAGGAGGCCGAGTTAGATGACGACAGCCCCGAGCACGACTGGGGAAGCAGCGGCGGAGCAGACCCTTCCGCTGCTGCTGGAACGCAACGCCCGCCTCTACGCCGATCTGCCGGCGCTGTCCTGGCAGGAGGCCGACGGCGCCGGAGCCGACGAGAGCGGCTGGGCGACCCTGACCTGGGCCGAGGTCCGGCAGCACACCGGCCACCTCGCCGCCGGGTACGCGGCGCTGGGCGTCGGCCGCGGCGACCACGTGCTGCTGATGATGTCGAACCGCCCGGAGCACTGGCTCTCGGACCTGGCGCTGGCCCGCCTGGGCGCGGTGCCGGTCACCGTGTACGGGACGTCGGCGCCCGAGCAGATCACCCACATCGCCCGCAACTGCCGGGCGCGCGTCGCGGTCGTCGAGGGCCCTGCGCAGGTGGAGCTGTGGGCTCCGCTGGTCGACGATCCGCACACGCCGCTGTCCCGGCTGGTCGTGGTCCAGCCCGGCGCGGAGGGCCCGCACCTGCCGTACGCGGCGCTCGGCCGGGAGCCCGTGCCGGAGGAGTTCGCGAAGTCGCTGGACACGGCCCGTCCGGAGGACCCGCTCACGGTCGTCTACACCTCGGGCACCACCGGGGAACCCAAGGGCGTGGTGCTGAACCACCGTCAGATCCTGGCGAACGCACACTCGCTGGACGCGGTGGTGGAGCTGCCGGCGCACGTGGAGCACATCTGCTACCTGCCGTTCGCCCACATCGCCGAGCGCATGCTGGGCATCTACCTGCCGTGCCACCGGGCGTCGCACGTCTACCTCTGCGACGACCCGGCACGCGTCGCGGAGATCGTGCGCAAGGTGCGCCCCGCACAGTTCTTCGGCGTGCCGCGGGTGTGGGAGAAGCTCTCCGCCGCGGTGCGCTCGATCCTGTCACTGCTGCCGGCGGACCAGCAGGCGATCATCGAGGAGGCGGCGCGGGTCGCCCGCGAGCACGTGGGCTTCCGGGAGCGCGGGGAGGAGCCGCCGCCCGAACTGGAGGCGGCCTACGCCCGCGCGCGCACCGAGGTGCTGCTGCCGCTGCTCGCCGCCGGCGGCCTGGACCGGGTGGCCTGGGCGGCCAGCGCGTCGGCGCCGATGCCGATCGACGTGGTCCGTTTCTGGGCGGGCTTCGGCATCGTGATCATGGACGCGTGGGGGCTGACGGAGACGACCGGCGTGGCGACCACCAACAGCCCGCGGACCGGCTTCAAGCTGGGATCCGTCGGCAAACCGGTGGAGTCCGTGGAGGTGCGGATCGCGGAGGACGGCGAGATCGAGGTGCGGGGCACGTCCGTGTTCACCGGCTATCTCGACGCGGACGGCTCGCTGCGACCCGGACTGGACGACGAGGGGTGGCTGCACACCGGGGACATCGGCCGGCTGGACGAGGACGGGTTCGTCTGGCTCACCGACCGGAAGAAGGAAATGATCATCACTTCGACGGGGAAGAACGTCTCCCCCGCCCTGGTGGAGAACACCCTCAAGGAGCACCCGCTGATCGGGCAGGCCCTGGTGCACGGCGACAACCGCTCGTACCTGGTGGCGCTGCTGGTGCTGGACGCGGAGTCCGCGCCGGTCTGGGCCCGGACGCACGGCATCGACGCGTCCATCGGCCTGGCCGGCCTGGCGGCGCACCCCGAGGTGCGGGCGGAGGTGGACCGGGCGGTGGCGGCGGCCAACACGCGGCTGAACCGCACCGAGCAGGTCAAGCGGTTCGCCCTGCTCGCGCAGGAGTGGGGCCCGGCGACCGGTGAGCTGACGCCGTCGCTGAAGATGCGCCGGGTGGTCATCCGGGACAAGTACGCCGAGGTGCTCACGGAGTTGTACGGGGACTGACCGTCCGGCACGCGAGAAGGCGGGCGCCCCACCCACGGGAGGTGGGGCGCCCGCCTTCGCCGGGACGCCGCAGGATCAGAGGCCGTAGCTCTTGCCGATCACGTCGCGCTGGATCTCACTGGTGCCGCCGTAGACGGTGGAGACGACCGCGGCGCGCAGGTGGCGCTCCATGTCGTACTCGGTGGCGTAGCCGTAGCCGCCCATCATCTGCATGCCTTCGAGGGCGGCGCGTTTGGCCAGTTCGGTGGCCTTGAGCTTGGCCATGGACGCCTCGCGCGGGAACAGCCGGTCGGGCTCGGCGTCGCAGTCCGCCGCCACCTCGCGCACCAGCAGCCGGGTGCACTCGATCTCGGTGGCGAGGTCTGCGACGCGGTGCCGCATGGCCTGGAATGAGCCGACGGGGCGGCCGAACTGCTCCCGCTCGCGGACGTAGGCGACCGCGTCGTCGAAGGCGCGGCGCGCGAGGCCGAGCATGTTGGCGGCGAGGAAGAGGCGTTCGTAGTTGAGGCCCGCCATCAGCTGACGCCAGCCGTTGTCGACCTCCCCGACGACGGCGTCGGCGGGCAGTCGCACGCCGGTGAAGAAGACGTCGTTGACCTCGCGGCCACCCATCGTCTCGATGCCGCGCACCTCCACGCCGGGGGTGCCGGCCGGGACGTGGAACATGGTGAGGCCGGCGTGCTTCTCGCCGCCCGTGCGCGCCACCAGCAGGATGCCGCCGTCGGCCATGTGGGCGTTGGAGATCCAGGTCTTCTGACCGTCGATCAGCCAGCCGCCGTCCGGCTCCCGGACGGCCCGGCAGGCCAGCGCGCCGACGTCGGAGCCGGCGGCCGGCTCGGACATCGCGATGGAGAGGATCCGGCCGCGCACCGCGCCGCCGAGCACCTCCTTCTTCTGCGCCTCGGTGCCGAACCGCTCGTAGGCCTTGGCGGTGATGACGCTGGTGATGAAGCCGCCGGCCGGGACCATGCCGTACGAGGTCTCCTCCAGGAACAGGCACGCCTCGGACAGGCCGCCGCCCGCGCCGCCGTACTCCTCGGGCAGACAGACGCCGAGCCAGCCGAGGTCGGCGAGGCGCGCGTACAGCTCGGCGTTGTGCGGCTCACGGCCGCCGCCGGTCAGGGCGTCACGCTGCTCGCGCGTGCCGCACTCCCGCTTGGCGAAGTCGCGGAGCGCCGCGACGAAGTCGGACTGTTCGGGGGTGAGACGACTGCCCATGAGGTCCTCCGCGTTCCGGTGGCGGCACGGGTGTGCCACCACCGAGCTGGTGTGTCCAATAGCCAAGCATGTTACAAAGCAATGCTAGTTGTTTCTTAGTTTCTCGGACACCGCTGGGGCGGTATCGTGAGAAGCACCATGAAGATTCCTGCGAACGACTCGCTGCTGGCCCGGACCCTGGCCCGGCCCAAGACCGACGAAAAGGTGGCGGCGCGCATCCTGGACGCCGCGCTCGAACAGTTCACGACCTTCGGCCTGCGCCGCTCCTCGGTGGACGACGTCGCCAAGCGGGCCGGCGTCTCCCGGGTCACCGTCTACCGGCGATTCCAGACCAAGGACGGCCTGGTGGAGGCGTGTCTGCTGCGCGAGGGAAGCCTCTTCTTCGAGAGGCTGGACGCGGCGGTGGCCCCCCTGCCGACGATGCACGAGCGGGTCGTCGAGGGCTTCGTGGTGGCGCTGCGGCACACCAGGAGCCACCCCCTCCTCGGCGGTCTGCTCCGCCTCGAACCCGAAGTGGTCCTGCCCTACCTGACGGTCCAGGGCGGCCCCATGCTCTCCGCGACCACCGAGTACCTGGCGGCCCATCTGCGGCGCGCCCGAAGGGCCGGAGGCCGCCCCGACTCCGACCCCCGGCCCGTCGCCGAACTCATGGTCCGGGTCGCCGTGTCCTTCCTGCTGAACCCGTCGAGCTGCATCGAGATGGAGGACGAGAACCAGGCGCGTGCGTTCGCCCGCCGGTACCTCGCCCCCCTCGTCGACGCCTGATCCCCGGCGCCGGACCGGCAGGCCCGCTCCCCCGCGGCGGATCAGCGGCGCCGGTGCATCCAGCGCGCCATGGCCACCGCGCGTGCCCGCGCGGCGAGCGGCGCGGTGAACGACGTGAGGTTCACCGGCGGCGCGAAGCGCTGGACCGTGACCGACTGCGGGGCGGTGAACGCCAGCAGCCCCTGCGCGCCGTGGATCCGTCCGAAGCCCGAGTCCCCGGACCCGCCGAACGGCAGGCCCGGCACGGCGGCGAAGCCCAGCACCGAGTTCACCGAGACCGCCCCGGCCCGCAGCCGTGCGGCGATCTCCGCCCCCGTGCGGCCGTTGCCGCAGAAGACCGTCGCTCCGAGGGCGTAGGACGAGTCGTTGGCCCGCCGCACCGCCTCGTCCACGTCGGCCACGGCATTGATCGCCACCGTGGGCCCGAACGTCTCCTCCCGCATCGCCGAGGCGTCCTCCGGCACGTCGGCGAGGACCACCGGGCCGACGAACTCCCCGACCGTCCGCTCCTCCCCGGCCGTCGGCAGCGATTCGGAGCCCCCGAACAGGGCACGCGCGCCCGCCGCCAGCGCCTCCTCCACGTGACGCCGCACCACCTCGGTCTGCCCCGGCAGCGTCATCGGACCGTAGGCCGAGTCCGCACCGGGTCCGGTGGGCAGCGCGCGGACCCGCTCCACCACTTTCTCGCAGAGCGCGGCGTGCACCTCCCGCACCGCGTAGACGCGTTCGACTCCGGCGCAGGTCTGCCCGGCGTTGCTCATCGCCCCCCAGACCACGGCGTCGGCCGCCGCGTCGAGGTCCGCGTCGGCCGTGACGATCGTCGCGTCCTTGCCGCCGCACTCGGCCAGGAACGGCTTCAGCGACCGGGCGCAGACCTCCATCACCTTGCGCGCGGTTCCGGGCGAGCCGGTGAACGCCAGTTTGTCGACACCGGAGCGGGCCAGCGCGTCACCGGTCCCGGCGGCACCCGTGACGACCGTGAGCAGCCCCGCGTACTCCGGCACCGCCTCGTCGAACAGCTCCGCCAGCAGGACGCCCGTGCCGGGGGTCAGTTCGGACGGCTTGAACACCACGCCGTTGCCCGCCGACAGGGCGTACCCGATCGAGCCCATCGGGGTGTACAGCGGATAGTTCCAGGGCCCGATCACCCCGATGACGCCGAGCGGCCGGTGGACCACGGTGGCGCGCTGGTTGGAGGCGAGCAGGCCGGTGCCCACACCGCGCCTGCGCAGCAGCGGTCCGGCGTTGCGGGAGGCCCAGGCGAGGTGCTCCAGGGTGAGGACCACCTCCAGTTGGGCGTCGCCGACGGGCTTGCCGGTCTCCGCCGCGATCGTCTCGGCCATGCGGTCGAGGTGGGCCGCGAGCGAGCGCCGCCACAGCGTCAGACGGCCCTTGCGCCCGGCGGCGGACAGCGCCGCCCAACGGGTCGCCGCCGACCTGGCACGGTCCACGGCGGCGTCGACCTCGCGCGGGCCGTGCACCGGGTGGTCGGCGAGCGGCTTGCCGGTGCCGGGCGCGTGGACGGTGAAGGCCGAAGCTGCCGGGGGTGCCGTTTCGGTCATCGGTGCTCCTGAGGTGTGGTCAGTGGCGCGGTGGTGCCGTCGGTCGCCGTCGTCGCGGCCGATCCGGTGGGGGTCTCGTGTCCGGCGTCGCCGGTGCGCTCGTCGGGCAGGGGGTGCGTCGGCCGGGAGTGCGCCCAGTGCGGGCCCAGGTCGTCCAGGGTCCACCCGAACGGGTAACTGCGGGGCTTGGCGCGGTAGGGGTACCGGCCGGGCCGGGCCGGCATGCGGCGTACGACGGCGGCACGGGTGCGCAGTGCCCGGTGCGCGACGCCGCGCACCCGCGGCGGCTGGGGCGGGAACCCGAGGGCGGCGAGCAGTTCGTCGTCCAGCACCGCGAGCGAGGCGCGGGCGACCAGGGGCCGCAGGGCGCCCGGATACCACGAGGTGACGGTCCGCAGGGTGGCGGCGGCGACCCGCCGGTTGGCGGGGTCGTAGGCGAACATCCTCGCCTCGTACTCGTCGTGGATACGGGCGAATCCGGCATAGTCGTCGGGCAGCCCGTCGATGTCCATCATCTCGCCCATCCGCCGCCCGACCAGCGCCATACTCTCGGTCTCCTGCTCGCACAGGGGGCGCCAGCCGTAGCGGTCGATCCAGCGCTTGGGACCGACGACGGTGGTGGCGAGGACGTAGAGGTAGTCCTCGTTCGGTATCCGGTAACGGCCGTGGATGCGGTTGAGGTGGCGGGCGGCGGCGCGGGCGCGCTCGGACTCCATGCCGTCCTGGACCAGTTCGTTGGCGATCAGGACCGTGTCGTCGTAGCGTTTCTGCCCGGCCCGCTCGAACTCCTGGGTGCGGTCGAGGAGGCGGGAGATGCGCGGCACGCCGTAGTCCCGCAGGAAGGCCACCGAGACGCCCTGCAGGTAGTCCCACGGGAACTCGTACTGGGTGATCCAGCGGAAGATCTGCTCGTAGTCTTTCTGCGGATCCATCCGCTCCATGCGGTGGAGGCGGCTGTAGCGGCCCATGGTCTGTCTCCTGTCGTCGCCCGCTGCGTGTGGTCAGGTCGGAGAAGTGCACCGTCCCGGCGTCGGTCCACCCCGCCGTCCGCCGCGCCTGCGGCCGGGTGAGGCCCGGCGCCGCCGGGCGCCGGGTGCGGAGGGCGGACGTCACGACGCTCGGCTGTCGGCTGTCGGTCGGCCTGGCTCTCACCTGCGGCGACACGGCGTAAGCCAGTACGTCGGTCACGCATGCGGGCCTCCTTCCTGCGGTCGGGACGACGGCTAGGAGCGCCCGGATGCCACCGATGATCCGAAGATACAAAAACTATCGACTTGTTTCAACGGGCGCGTCAATACCTCGGACACACGAAGAAGCGGAGGAGCCATGACTGTTCTGCCGCACCCAGGTCGCTGTTCCAACTCCCGTGGCACCCGGTGGAGTTGAAAACGCCTCGGCCGTGAGCGCAACACTCCGGCGCCCCGCCGCACGACGACCGCCGGAAGCGTGGTGACCAGAAAGGCCGCGAGTGAGCCGGTCCCTTTCGCTGCGGGGTCCGTCGTAGGACGTCGCGGGTAACGTGCAGCTGCTGCTGTCGCTGCCGACGGCCCTGGCACTGAAGGCGGCACGCCCGGCGGTCGGCGCCGGCGCCCACTCGGCGTTGCGCTCGGCCCCGGGAGGGCCGTTCCGAACACTCCCTGGAAGCAACCCAGTTGGGGATGTACGGCGACGAGCGCGCCCTCGAGGAGGGGCGGCTCGGGCGGGACGCCGGCGCCGCTCGGCCGCACCACGAGGCACCGACCAGTGGCGCGGGAAAGACGCCGCACGCGTGGCGGCCACGTCCGAAGCCGCCGGTCGCATCCGGCCGGGGCGACGCCCTCAAGCGGTCCCTACGCCGCCGTCACGGGCCGGGCGGCGTGGGGGACGGAACGGGCTCGGGGAACGCGTACGCCGCCGCGGGGGCGCCACGTGGCCCGCCGCGGCGGTCGCGCTCAGCGGCCTATCTGCTTGCGTCCGACCCGGCGGAGCCGGCGACGCTGGGAGGGGTCCAGCATCAGATACCCGACGGCGGGCACCCCGATGAGCACCGCGAGGGACCACCAGAACCCGATGAACGGGATCAGGATCACCGCGGCGACGACTCCCCCGATGGCGATTTTCGCACCGTTCGACATGACACACGCCTCCTCCGCGGCACGAGCCGCTTCTCTGTCTGGAACGCTCGCGCGCGCGGATCGGTTCCGCGCTGCGGATACCGGTCCGGCGCCGGTCAGCGCAGGGGCGCGCCCGTCTCGTGCAGGTGGGCCAGACCCTGCCGGTAGGACTCGACCAGCCCGGTCTCGGTGTACGGCACGCCGACGGCCGCACAGTGGGCGCGGACCAGCGGCTGGGCCAGCCGGAGGTGGGGCCGCGGCATGCTGGGGAAGAGGTGGTGCTCGATCTGGTAGTTCAGTCCGCCCAGGAACCAGTCGGTGAGCACCGCGCCCCGGACGTTGCGCGAGGTGAGGACCTGGCGCCGCAGGTGTCCCCAGCGGTCGCCGTCCGGGTCCGGCATCTCCATGCCCTTGTGGTTGGGGGCGAAGGCGGCGCCGAGATGGAGCCCGAACAGCGCGTGCAGCAGCAGGGCGAAGACGACGGCCTTGCCGACCGGCATGGCCGCGAGGAACAGCGCGCCCCAGAACACGAGGTGGGCCGTCATCAGCGACGCGGACAGGACCCGGTCACGCACGGGTTGCCGGCGCAGGTACCGGAAGCCGGAGACCTTCAGGGCGATGCCTTCGAGGAGCAGCATCGGGAAGAAGAGGCGGGCCTGGTTGCGGGTGACCCAGCGGGCGAAGCCCACCCGCCGGGCCGCCTGCCCCTGCGTCCAGACCAGCGCGCCGACCCCGACGTCGGGGTCCTTGTCGACGTGGTTGGGGTGGGCGTGATGACGGACGTGCTTGTCGTTCCACCACGCCTCGTTCATGCCCAGCAGCAGATTGCCGTGGACGAGACCGAGGGCCCGGTTCACCGTGCGGTTCCCCGATATCTGGCTGTGCCCGGCGTCGTGGGCGAGGAAGGCGGTACGCGCCCAGAGCACGGCCAGCGGCAGCGCGAGCGTCAGCGTCCACCAGCTGTCGCCGAGCAGCAGGACGCCCGCGGACACCGCGCCCAGCCCGAGGAGGTTCACGGCGACCCGGGCCGCGTACCAGCCGGGGCGGCGTTCGAGCAGGCCCTGGCCCCGTACGACGCGGAGCAGCGGCGCGAAGTCGCTGCCCGCCGCGGGTTCGCGGGCGGGCGCGGGTCCCGCGCCCTGCTGCCCGGTGCCGTCGCAGGCGCGCGGGCCGGGAGCGTCGTCCGGGAGGATGGTCACGGCGTGGGGCATGGCGTCTCCGGGCTGCGAGGGGTGCGGATAGCTGTCCTGACCTGGTGAAACGTAACGTCCGGCACCCCGGCGCAGCCATGGCGCCACCCTCCCGGTACGCACGGGGGTTACCCCTTCCTCCGGGCGGCCGGTCAGCGCCACCCCCGCCCTGGCACGGGCACCCGCACGGTGCGCGGCGGTGCCTCTCCGCACGCCTCCGCCGTCGTCCGGCGGCACCTGTCCGGGCCCGGGATGCAGTACCCTCGGCGACCGCGAACCCCACTAGTCAAATTTGAGGACTCTGACACGCTGTGCACGGCCTCCCGGCGGCAACGCTCTCCCTGCTCCCCCGGCTCTCCCGCTGCGAGGCGGTCTTTCTCCCCGGTGACCCGGCCCGCACCGGCACGGTCGCGTTCTGGCACCCGGACGGCGAACCGCTGCCGGACGTCCCCGATACCGCGGGCAGCGTGACGGTGGCCCGCCCCGGCGCCGCCCCGCACCCCGTGTCGGCGCTGTGCCTGCCGGTGGCCGAGGCACTGCCGGTCCTCACCCGGGCGCGCACGGCTGCGGAAGTCACCGGGTCGGTGGCGTTCTGGGGTGCGGCGGGACTGCTCGCCCTGCAGTTCGCGGCGCGCGGGCTGCTGCTGCCGGGGCTCAGCGCGTCCGACCACGACGCATGGCGGGCGGGCCCACTGTCCGCCGACGACCTGGAGCGGGTACGCGCCCTGGCCGCGGCCATGCCGCCCGCCGCCCACGCGGTGCCGGTCGGGGGGCCGGACGCCGCGCCGGTGTCCCCCGTGCTGCTGCGGGAACCCGAACCGTTGCTGCGCGCCTTCCTCGACGCGGTCGCGGACGGCCTTCCCCGCACCCCGGCCGCCCCGCTCGCGGCCGGCGGACCGGCCTGGGCCGGCACCCGGCCCCAGCACCTGCCGGACCGGCGGGGCTGGGCGGCCGACGTCGCGGCGGGCCACGACGCGGGCGTACGGCTGTCGTTGCGGGTGGAGGTCTCGGGGCTCACCGACGGAGCCGGGGACGCGGACGGAGCCCCCGCGCCCTCATTCCGGGTGGTGCCGCAGCTCCACAGCCTCGCCGATCCCACGCTGGTGGCCGACGCGGCCGCTGTGTGGGCCGGAGCCACGCCCGCCGCCCGCGCGCTCGGCCCCCGGGCCCGGATGGACGCGCTGCCGGCGCTGCGGCGGGCCGCCAGGACCTGGCCCCCGCTGTCGCCGCTGCTGTCGGCCGCCGTGCCGGACTCCGTGGAGCCCGCGGACGAGGAGATCGGCGAACTGCTCGGCCCGGCGGGCCGCGCGCTCGCGGCGACCGGCGTCCAGTTGCACTGGCCGAAGGAGCTCGCCCGGAAACTGACGGCGCGCGCGGTGATCGGCCCGCCCGACACGGACGGGCCGGGGCCGGCGACGGACGCACCCGCCGTCCTCTCCCCGGACGCGGTGCTGTCGTTCGGCTGGTGGTTCGCGCTGGGCGACCAGCGGCTGACCCGCGAGGAGTTGGACCGCTTGGCGGAGGCCGCGCGCCCGGTGGTGCGGCTGCGCGACCAGTGGGTCCTGGTCGACCCGGAGGAGGCCCGGCACGCCGCCGCGACCCGGGAGCGGTCGATCACCCCGGTGGACGCCCTGGGCGCGGTGCTCACCGGCTCCACCGAGGTCGACGGACGGCGCGTCGAGGTCGCCGCCACCGGCTGGCTGGAGGAGCTGCGGGCCCGTGTCACCGCCTCCGCCGAGGCCGGGAAGCACGATGTCGAGCAGCCGGCGGCGCTCCGCGCGACGCTGCGCGACTACCAGTTGCGCGGTCTGAACTGGCTGCACACCATGACCTCGCTCGGCCTCGGCGGCTGCCTCGCCGACGACATGGGGCTCGGGAAGACGATCACGCTCATCGCTCTTCATCTGCACCGCCAGGACGACCCCGCCACGGCCGGTCCGACTCTGGTGGTGTGCCCGGCCTCGCTGATGGGCAACTGGCAGCGGGAGATCGAACGTTTCGCCCCCGGCACCCCGGTACGGCGCTTCCACGGCACCGCGCGCTCCCTCGACGCTCTCGCACCCGGCGAGTTCGTCCTCACCACGTACGGCACCATGCGGCTGGACGCCGCCCGGCTCGCGGAGACCGGGTGGGGCCTGGTGGTCGCCGACGAGGCGCAGCACGTGAAGAACCCGCACGCGGCGACGGCCCGGCAGCTGCGGACGATCGGTGCGCGGGCCAGGGTCGCCCTCACCGGCACTCCGGTCGAGAACAACCTCTCCGAACTCTGGGCGATCCTCGACTGGACGACCCCGGGTCTGCTCGGCCGGCTGGGGACGTTCCGGCGGAAGTACGCCGTGGCCGTCGAGAGCGGCGAGGACCCGGCGGCGGCCGGGCGGCTGGCCGCGCTCGTCCGTCCGTTCCTGCTGCGCAGGCGCAAGTCGGATCCCGGCATCGCCCCGGAGCTGCCACCGAAGACGGAGACCGACCGCACGGTGTCGCTGACGCTGGAACAGGCCGGGCTGTACGAGGCGGTGGTGCGCGAGACGCTGGCCGAGATCTCCGGCTCGGACGGGTTCGCCCGGCGCGGCCTGGTGGTGAAGCTGCTCACCTCGCTCAAGCAGATCTGCAACCACCCGGCTCAGTTCCTGAAGGAGGAGCGGCCGAGGATCGCCGGGCGGTCCGGCAAGGTGGAGCTGCTCGACGAACTCCTCGACACGATCCTCGCCGAGGGCGCGAGCGTGCTGGTGTTCACCCAGTACGTGGCGATGGCGCGGTTGCTGGAGGAGCACCTGGCGGCCCGCGGGGTGCGAACCCGGTTCCTGCACGGCGGAACGCCCGTCGCCCGCCGCGAGGACATGGTCCGCCGGTTCCAGGAGGGCGAATCCCCCGTGTTCCTGCTGTCGTTGAAGGCGGCGGGCACCGGGCTCAACCTCACCCGGGCCGGACACGTGGTGCACTTCGACCGGTGGTGGAACCCGGCCGTGGAGGCCCAGGCCACGGACCGCGCGTACCGGATCGGGCAGACCCAGCCGGTACAGGTGCACCGGCTGATCACGGAGGGCACCGTCGAGGACCGGATCGCGGAGATGCTCGCCCGTAAACAAGGGCTGGCGGACGCGGTCCTCGGCTCCGGGGAGGCGGCGCTGACCGAACTCACCGACGCCGAACTGGCCGATCTGGTGGAACTGCGAGGGGGCACGCGATGAGCGGGGCGAACGAGCGGATCTTCGCGGCGCCGGCGCCCGCGCCGGGGCGGAGCTTCGCCGTCTCCTGGTGGGGCCGGGCGTGGTTGAAGGCGCTGGAGGACACGGCGCTCGACGGACAGCAGCTGAAGAAGGGGCGCAGGCTGGCGCGGGAGGGCCGGGTCGGGGCGGTGTCGGTGCGGCCGGGCCGGATCACCGCGGTGGTCCGCGACCCGGACGGTTCGGCGTACCGGAGCGACGTGCTGCTCCAGACGCTGGACGAGGAGGGGTGGGACCGTTTTCTGCGGATGGCCGCCGCCCGCGCCGGTCATATCGCGGCGCTGCTGGAACGGGAGATGCCGCCGCACCTGGTGGAGGACGCCGCGGAGGCCGGGGTGAACCTGCTCCCCGGCATCGGCGACATGGAACCGGAGTGCGGCTGCGAGGCGTGGGACCACTGCCCGCACTCGGCGGCGCTCTGCTACCAGGTGGCCCGGCTGCTGGACCGGGACCCGTTCGTGTTGCTGCTGCTGCGCGGGCGCGGGGAGCGGGACTTGCTGGACGAACTCCAGTCCCGCAGCGAGGCTTTGGCCGTCGAGGAGTCGGCCGGGGCCGACCGGAGGGGACCGGCACGGCCGGTCGGCGTACCGGCGGAGGAGGTGTTCGCCGCGGCCTCCGCGCTGCCCGCGCTGCCCGCTCCCCCGCCCCTTCCCCCGGAGCCCGGGCAGGCGCGTTCCCTGCTGACCGAGCCCGGCCCCGCCCCCGGTCTCGACCCGGCGGCACTGGAGGCGCTGGCGTCGGACGCCGCGGCGCGCGCACACCGGATGCTGGCGGAGGCGCTCGCGCCCGCGCACGCGCGTCAGCCCGTCCCCGCCGCACTGACGGAGCGTCAGGACGCGGTACGGCTGGCCTCGTCGGCGCACACGACGCAGGCAATCGTCGCCCGGCTCGCGGCGGGGACCGCGCGGACCCGGTCGGAGCTGGACACCGCGCTACGGGCCTGGCGGTACGGCGGGGCCGGGGCGCTCGCCGCCCTGGAGGAGGAATGGGACCTCGATCCGGAGGCGGCGGTCCGGGCGCGGGCGGCGCTCGACGCCGCCTGGGAGGCGGAGGAACGGCCCCGGTTCCGCAACGTCCGCAACCGGTGGACGGTGAGGGGCCGGGACGCCCAGCTCCGCCTCGGCCGGGACGGCCGCTGGTGGCCGTACGCCAGGGAGCGCGGCCGCTGGGTGCCCGCCGGGCCCGCCGCCGCCGACCCGGCGGGCGCGCTGGAGGGGGCGCGGGCGGAGGAGTGAGGACGCGGGGAGGGCGGGCGGGCGCGAGCGAGGGCGCAGGCACGGTGGCGGGAACCGCGGGCCCGGGAACCGCGGGCCGGTGCGGGGCGTCGTCCGGGGCAGGGCTCCGGGCGCGTGCCGCGGGCCCCGCAAGGCCCGGAAACCGACCCCGTACCGCCCCCAGGAGCACCGACGATGCACCGCAGAACGATCCTCCAGGGCGCCGGACTCGTCGCGGTGTCGGCCCTCGCCCCGGCCTCCGTGCGCGCCCCCACCGCGCCGCTGGGGCCCACCGACACCGCGCAGGCCCACGGTTTCCCGGCGGCTGCGGCCAACTACACGGCCGCCGGGCCCGGTTCCGTGCGCGCCGTCTCGTTCGTCGTCGTGCACGTGGCGCAGCAGAGCTTCACCCGGACGCTCGGCATCTTCCGGGATCCGGCGAAGCAGGTGTCCGCCCACTACGTGGTGCGCTCGGGGGACGGCTACGTCGCGCAGTGCGTGGCCGAGCGCGACATCGCCTGGCACGCCGGGAACTGGGACTACAACACCCGCAGCATCGGGATAGAGCACGAGGGCTGGGTGGACGCCCCCGAGTACTTCACCCCGGCGATGTACGCGGGTTCCGCCCGGCTCACCGCCGGCATCTGCGACCGCCACCGCGTGCCCAAGGACCGTGACCACGTCGTGGGCCACCACCAGGTGCCCGGCAGCGACCACACCGATCCGGGGATCCACTGGGACTGGGACCACTACCTGCACCTCGTCAACAAGTTCTAATGACCCACCCTTTCGGGTGAGCTGCATCCGGGCCGCGCACGCGTCTTGTCGCGGGCCCTCCCGCCGACCACGATGGAACACACGAAGCCACTGGACGGGAGGACGAAGTGACGGACCCCTGGGTGGCCCTGAGCAGCGGCGCGGACCCGGGCGACCGGCTCGGCGCGCTGCGCCACGCACATGAGACGTTCACCTCTGCGGGCCGCCTGGAGCGGCCGGTGCGCACCGTGGTCGGCGAGTCCTGGCGCCGCTCGGCGAGGGCCCGGGTGAGCCCGGACGGCGCCCCCGCGGTGGAACTGGAGCCCGACGAACTCGGCCCGTACCGCGACGCCCACCCGCTGGCCCCCGCCATGCCGGTGATCCGGGAGCTGATGAGCGCGTACGCGGCGGACGGCGAACACCTGCTGGCGGTGTGCGACGCGCAGGGCCGGCTGCTGTGGGTGGAGGGCCACGCGGCGGCCCGGCGCAGCGCGGGCCGGATGAACTTCGTGGAGGGCGCCCGGTGGTCGGAGTCCGCAGCCGGAACCAACGCCCCGGGCACCGCACTCGCCGTGGACCGGCCGGTGCAGGTGTTCGCCGCCGAGCACTACCTGCGCCCGGTGCAGCAGTGGACGTGCGCCGCCGCGCCGGTCCACGACCCGCACACCGGGCGGGTGCTGGGTGCCGTCGACATCACCGGCGGACACCGCCTCGCCCATCCGCACAGCCTGGCGTTCGTCCAGGCGGTGGCCCGCGCCGCCGAGTCGCAGCTCGCGCTCCTCGCCCCGCCCCCGTCGGCGGCCGCGGTCCGGCTCAGCGCGCTGGGCCGTGACGAGGCGGTGCTCGTCGCGCACGGACGGACCGTCCGGCTGAGCCGCCGGCACAGCGAGATCCTGGTCGCGCTGGCCCGGCACCCGGAGGGCGTCGGCGGCGACGAACTCCACGTGGAGCTGTACGAGGACGAGTCGGTGACCCCGGTGACCCTGCGGGCCGAACTCTCCCGGCTGCGCCGCCTGCTGGGCCCCGAACTGCTCCGCTCGCGGCCGTACCGGCTGACCGCGCCGGTGGACGCCGACTTCGACACGGTGGCCCGCCGGCTCTCCTCCGGCGCGCTCGCCCCCGCCCTCGACGCGTACGCCGGTCCGCTGCTGCCCGCCTCCCGCGCTCCGGTCGTCGTACGGCTGCGGGAGCGCCTCACCGACCAGTTGCGGGCCGCGCTGCTGTCGCGCGGCGATCCGGGGCTGCTGGCGGACTGGGCGCACAGCCCGTGGGGCGAGGAGGACCTGCCGGTGTGGCACGCGCTGGCCGCGTCGGCCGCCCCCGCCTGCCGGCCGGCGGCCATGGCCCGCGCGCGCTCCCTCGACGCGGAACTGGGCCGCCGCTGAGGCGGAGGCGCGCCCGGCCGACGCGGGCACCGCACGAGCGCAACGGCGTTGCAACGTCGCGCTTCCTAGCCTCCTCCCAGAGGCCGTCCAACGGCGGGCGGCCGGGTCCGGGAGGCCACAGAGATGACCCGATACGCCGCGCCGGGCACCGAGGGCGCCATCGTCTCGTACGAGTCGCGCTACGACCACTGGATCGGTGGTGCGTACGTCCCGCCGGCGAAGGGCCAGTACTTCGACAACCCCAGCCCCGTCGACGGCCGGCCGTTCACCGAGATCGCCCGCGGCACGGCCGACGACGTCGAGCGCGCCCTGGACGCGGCGCACGCGGCGGCCCCCGGCTGGGGTGCCACCTCGCCCGGCGACCGCGCGGCGGTGCTCAACAAGATCGCCGACCGGATGGAGGCGAACCTGGTGGAGCTGGCGGTCGCCGAGACGTGGGAGAACGGCAAGCCGGTGCGCGAGACGCTGGCCGCCGACATCCCGCTGGCCATCGACCACTTCCGGTACTTCGCGGGCGCGCTGCGCGCCCAGGAGGGGTCGCTCAGCGAACTGGACGACGACACCGTCGCGTACCACTTCCACGAGCCGCTCGGTGTGGTCGGCCAGATCATCCCGTGGAACTTCCCGATCCTGATGGCCACCTGGAAGCTGGCGCCGGCGCTCGCGGCGGGCAACGCCGTCGTCCTCAAGCCGGCCGAGCAGACGCCCGCCTCGATCCACCTCTGGATGAGCCTGGTGGCGGACCTGCTGCCGCCGGGCGTCGTCAACATCGTGAACGGCTTCGGCGCGGAGGCCGGCAAGCCGCTGGCGTCCAGCCCGCGGGTCGCGAAGATCGCGTTCACCGGCGAGACGACGACGGGGCGGCTGATCATGCAGTACGCCTCCGAGAACATCAAGCCGGTCACCCTCGAACTCGGCGGCAAGTCCCCCAACATCTTCTTCGACGACGTGTGGTCCGCCGACGACGCCTTCCGGGACAAGGCGCTGGAGGGCTTCACCATGTTCGCCCTGAACCAGGGCGAAGTGTGCACCTGCCCGTCGCGGGCGCTGATCCAGCGCGGCCACTACGGCGAGTTCCTGGAAGCCGCCGTGGCCCGCACCGAGAAGATCGTGCCCGGCCACCCGCTGAACACCGACACGATGATCGGCGCGCAAGCTTCCAACGACCAGTTGCAGAAGATCCTCTCCTACCTCGACATCGGCCAGCAGGAGGGTGCCAAGATCCTCACGGGTGGCCGACGGATCGAACACGACGGGGACATGGCGGGCGGCTACTACGTCCAGCCGACCATCTTCGAGGGCGACAACCGGATGCGGATCTTCCAGGAGGAGATCTTCGGCCCGGTCGTCGCGGTGACCTCGTTCACCGACTTCGACGACGCCATCGACATCGCCAACGACACCCTGTACGGCCTCGGCGCGGGCGTGTGGAGCCGCAACATCAACACCGCCTACCGCGCGGGCCGCGCCATCAAGGCCGGCCGCGTGTGGACCAACTGCTACCACGCCTACCCCGCCCACGCGGCCTTCGGCGGCTACAAGCAGTCGGGCATCGGCCGCGAGAACCACAAGATGATGCTGGAGCACTACCAGCAGACCAAGAACCTTCTGGTGTCGTACGCGGAGGCGAAGCAGGGATTCTTCTAGACATATGCGAAAGGGCGCCTGACCTGAAATTTCACCGGTCAGGCGCCCGCCCTTCGACCCGGAAGGGATCGAGAGTGAGGCACGGGGAAATCCCAGTTCCTCCCACGGCATTCCCGCCCCGGACCAGCCGTTCCGGTCTATTTCCGGTCCAGTACGGTTCACTCGACCGGAGCTGCGCCTCGGCTGACGCGGTCCCACTCCCTCATCGACTGTTCAATGAGGCGGTTGGCGTGCTCCTGGAGGCCGTCGAGGAACTTGGCGTGGAAGCGAAAGAGAACCTCGATGCTCTGGCCCGCTGGACGAGCACACTCAGCGGGATCCACACCCGAGTACAGCCAGAAGGGAATCCCGGCGTGCCTCAGGTCGTAAGGGCGCTTGGCCAGGCCGGAGGCCAGCGACGAGGCCGGCCAGCTGAATCGGCGACGGCCCCCTTGCCCGCACGACGTGGGAGAGGGCTGCCGTGGTCGCCCTCTTCCGGGTGACGCGCCGCGATTCCCCTGCGGTGATCTGATCTGCATGCCTAGGGCGCGGTCGCTCCAGCACCAGCGCTTTCAGGAGGACAACGGGCATGTCGACCGCACCAGACCAGCAGCCGACCCCGTACAACGGGCCGGTTCGCACCGTGATCATCAACAACAGTTCGTCCTCGGCGGCGTCGCCGTCGGCTGCCGCGTCGGCTGCCGTGGGCGGCTATGGCGGGGTGCGTCGTCGCCGGCAGTCGGCGTGGGTCCATTTCTGGCTGCTGATGTGCACGGCCGGAATCGGGAACGTGCTCTACGCGATGTCGGTATCGCGATGGAATCGGGATCGGGATCTGTGACCGGCTGGTCGCGTACGGTTCGGCCCCCTTGTCTCGCGCGGCGAGAAGGGGGCCGTTGTGCTGTCGGGTCGGTGTTCGGGGTGCTGGGGCGGGCCCTGGGTCAGAGGGGGGGCGTGGCGGGGCCCCTTTCCCCGTCGGCAGCAGCCTTCGGAGGGCGTGGGCCAACGGGTGCTGGAGATCACGGAGGGGCGCCGGGCCCCAGGGGCCGGACCACAGCAACTCGTAAGTGAGTTGGTGAGTTGGCTGTTTTGCGACGGCACACGGCAGGCCGGACGCTTGCCGGTGTACAGCACGTAGTGGATGCTGGTGCATCCGTAAAGAGTGACACTGGGGGCAATTGAAGAGCGAGACGCTCGAAGTCAGAGTCAGCAGACGAGTGTTATGGGTTGGTTCGGCGGCATATCCCCTCCAGAACATTGCGCGCGCACAGGCGGCGATGTACAAGCCCCCCTATGCGCACGCGGTCAAGAGTTTCGTCAGACGCATCGCTCTGCTCGCTCTGGCGACGGGCATCTGGTTCTGGATCATGAACGCCGCAGGTGCGACGGGACTGCGAACGTTCAGTCAGTTCATAATGGGCCTGCTTCTCGCTGCGACGGTAATCCGACTGGTCAGAATTCTTCTCCGGAAGACTTTCTACGCCCTGATCATCGAAACGGCGGGCTCACCGGAGACCGCCTTGGTGAGCTGGTCGCTGGACGAGGTGTACCGGCTAGTGAACATGATCATGGACGCGATCGATGACCCTCATGCCTCTTTCTCGCTGCGGGTGGAGACCCTGCACGTCGGGGACCTCATCAACCAGTACGGAAACCACAACACGGGGAAGAAGGTCAGGTCATGACAGAGCGCATACACATCGGCGACGCCGTCACTCAGCACGGAGACCACAACACCGGCATCGTGCACCACCACACGCCACCGTCCGAGGAGGAGGCGCTGCGCCGTCTGCAGATCGCCGTCGCAACCCTGCGCCCCCACCTGGCGGAGGAAGACCTGCCCGTCGTGGAGGCTGGCATGCAGACCTTGGCCCCCGGAAGCGGTGCGGAGCCGAGCAGGGTCCGTCTGGCCCTTACCAGCATCGCGGGAGTCGCCACCATGATCGGCAGCGTCGGGGTTCCCGTGGTGGAAGCTGCGCGCGGAGTGATGGAGTCCTGGGGCGGAGCGTGAGCCCACGGCCGGCCTTCCGCCCGCGCTCGCTCCCACCCCCAGCAACGTCCCCCGTCTGAGCAGCGCCCACAATCTCGAAGTCCACAGCAGGACGGCCCCCTTCCCAGCGCGCGGGAGGGGGTCGTCCTGCTGTCCGGACATGTGGCGCCCCGAGCTGGGCGAAGGAGATCTCCTCCTTGCTCCAGCGTGCGGGAGGGAGCATCGCCATGTTCGAGCAGGTTGACTGCCGCGGGCCACACCGAGGCCGGGTGTAGTCGGAGGCGTACCAGCGGCCCCCGCCTCGCGCGCGCTAAGCAGGGGCCGTCTCGCTGTCCGGATTGCCGCCGCCCCAACCCTTTGGCCGACCGCCGCCATACAGCCCGGTCCCCCATCGTCCCGAGCGTCACCAGCCACGTCCAGGAGCTGAACGTCGACGGCCGCTCCCTCTACGCCAAAGTCGACATACTGGGGATGCCGCTGGTGTCGGTGTTCCGCGGCAGCGCCGGGGCTGGGCCGCCGTCAGGGTGGCTCAGGCCGCCTACCTCGCCTCGCCCGGCACACTCCTCGAACGGGAAGCCGCTCAGCGCCGGACCCTCGCCACCGCCGGGCTGCGCGTACCTGCCGTCGCCGGATACCGGCCCGGCGGCCTGTGCACCGAACACGTTCCCGGAACCGCACTGACCGACGCCATCGCCCAGGAACGTAACCGCACCGCCGGCCTTCTGCAGTCGGGTGTGCGCCGAGCCGGCCCCCGTCCTGCACCGCTCTGCCGGCGTGTTCCTCGTGGAACACACCTCGATTCCCGAACGGTCCATCCCCGGCACGTTCGCCAGGAAGTGCGACGGCATCAGCGGCCCGCCGTACTCCACCAGACCGCCCTCGGGCCCAGTTCGTCAACACCCACACCCGCGACGTACGCATGGCCGGGCTCCGTGCAAACGGGGCCACCATCGACGTCTCGCCCAACAACTGGCCGGGCACGTGCCGGTGATAATGGTGACCAACCCCGTCGACATCATGCCGCGCCTGTTCGCCGAGGTGTCCGGGTGCAACCGGGTCCGGAACATCGGACCGAGCACGGACACCGCCCGGTGCCGGCTGATCCTGGCCCGCATGGCCGGGGTACCGACGCACGCCGTCGAGGGGCACGTCATCGGCGAGCACGGTGACCGCGCGGTGATCTGCGCCTCCTCCCCCACCATCCACGGCCGACCCGCCCGCATCCACGTCCAGCGCGTCCGTGAAGAACTCGTTGCCCGGCCCGGCCGGATTGCGGCGGGCATCGGCCGCGTCCGTTCCGGGCCCGCCGGCGCGACCGTCGCCGCCCTCGCACGCGTCCTCGGCCGGACCGACGGCGTCATCGAACTGTCCGCCCCCCACGAGGGCGGCTACCTCGGAATGCCGTTGCGGTTCACGGCCGGACGCCCGACCGTGTGCCTTCCGCCCCTGGACTCCACCGAGTCCCGCGATCTGGCCGCTGCCCAAACCAAGCCGGCCACCGCGTACACCCACCTCCGCATCACACTGGAGGAGCGCTCATGACCTCGACTTTCGCAACCCGCGTCCACACGGACGACCAGGGCGTCACCGTCATCAGCGGCAACCCGGTGATCACCAACTGGGCCACCCGCTACCTCGGTCTCTGGTGGACAACGCCCTCGCGTCGGCGGGAGGGCACAAATCCCAGCCGGTGAACGGGCCGATGATGGGCATGGCATCCTCCCTGCCCAGGCGGTGCGCGGGAGCGGCGGAGCACGGACGGGGCCGGGACGTGTCCGGTCCGGCGCGCGGTGCCGCGCCCACCGGTGAACTCCGGTGGACGCGGCACGTGCGTGCGGGACGACGCGGATCCGCACCCGGTGGTTCAGTCGGTCAGACCGCCCATCCTCCAGACGGTCATGGACGTGACGGTGCTGCCGTCCCCGAACAGCCGCAGGCCGAGGGAGTCCTGGCGGAAGGGATAGGCGCGGGTGGTCAGGGACTTGTGGCCGTTGGCGTACGCCTCGACCATCGAGCGGTCCAGGAAGACATCGAGGGTCAGCGTGCCGTCGGAGAGGGTGAGCGGGCCCTTCTGGATGCCGAGGTCCGGTTCGGAGCTGGAGTTGTTCCCGGATCGTGTGCGGTCGACGCCCAGTTGCCCGGCAGGGCCGTCGTAGAAGAGGCGGGTGCGTTCCTCGTCCCCGGGGCTGCGCAGGACGTCGAGGCCGAAGGTGCCGGCGCTGCCTCGCTTCATGGTCAGCTTGATGTGGAGCATGTCGCCCTTGACGGCGGCCAGGCGCGAATTTACGTCGTTGATGGACGTCGGCGCGGTGATGTCCACCAGCGGTGCGCCGGTGTGGAGGCGGGAGACCTCCTCCACGGGGCGGAAGCCGAGGTCTCCGTCGGGCCGCATGGACAGTTCGATGGGCAGGCCGGCGTTGTGGGCCCAGCCGGCGTCGTAGTGGGCGCGTTCGGTGCGCCGGTCCTGGGCGATGCTGAAGACCAGCGAGCGGCCCTTGTCGTCGACCGTTCCGCTGGGACCGGTGAAGTGGTCGCCGTAGTCCATCAGCTTGGGCTCGGTCGTGTCGGGTGTCCATCGGCGGGCGCCGGCGTCCCAGGTGCCGACCCAGTAGTAGACGTACTTGCTGCTGTACTCGCCGGGGCCGGCGGGGAAGGCCGGGTTGACGAGCAGCGCCCTGCGCTGGCGGCCCTGGGCGTCCTTGCCGATCGGCAGGAAGGTGGGCAGTTCCCAGACCTGGCCGGTCTTGGGGTGGGCCGCCACGTCACCGGTCATCAGGGGGCCGGAGTAGGTCCAGTCGGTCAGGTTCTTGGAGGTGTAGAGGAGAGCGGTGCCGCCGACGTCCGTGCCCGAGGTGGTCTGGACGCCCGAGCCCATCAGCTGGAACCAGGTGTCCCCCTCCTTCCAGACGAACGGGTCGCGGAAGTCGCCGAAGCGGACCTTGCGTCCGGTGCCGACGTTGAGGTCGGCGGTCTGGCTGGTGACCAGGGTGGGGTGCATCTTCCACTCGACCAGGTCGGGGTCGCTCGGGTCGACGGGGCGGGCGAGACCGGTCGCCTGGTTGGGGCGTTGGGCGTCGTTCCCCGCCGTGAACAGCAGGACGGGGACGCCGTTCTCGTCGAGCGTCGAGTCGCCGGACCAGACGCCGTCGGGTGCCACGCTGTCGGCGGTCGGCACGAGGGCGTCGGGCAGGTCGCGCCAGTGGACCAGGTCCTTGCTGACCGCGTGGCCCCAGCCGATGTTGTGCCAGTAGGGCCCGTGGGAGTTGTGCTGGTAGAAGAGGTGGTAGGTGCCGTTGACCTGGATGGGGGCGTGAGGCTCGTTCATCCAGTGGTTGGGGGCGGTGAAGTGGTATCCGGGACGGTAGCGGTCGCCGTCGTAGCGTGCGCGGTCCATGGCCATGCGGGCTGCTGGGATGCTGCCGCCGCCGAACGTCGCCAGGTCCTTGTCGTGGCTCGCCCTGACGGCTGCCGGGGTGAGCGGGCCGGTGTGGACCTTCACCTCGTCGATCAGACCGTTGAACATGTTGACGGCGAAGGTGCCGTTGATGATGGCGGGCTGGTTGTGGCGTCCGATGATCAGCGGAACGTCGGCCTTGGCCAGCCGGGCGGTGGTGGGGATGGCGGTCTGGGCGACCTGCGTGCCGTTCAGGAACAGCCTGATGGCGCCTTCACCCGGCGCGAACACCGCGGCGAGGTGAGCCCACTTCCCCGCGGCCAGGGCCGCGGCCCTGGGTACCTTCAGCTCGTACCAGGCGTCCCCGGTACCGACGCCGAACTCCCACACCCCGTGCCGGCCGACGCCGAGGGAGAAGCCGCGGCGGGCGCCCTTGTCCTGCTGGTTGACGATGGCGGAGGGCTTGCCCTCGTCTCCCCATTCGAAGGCGCGCGGCGCGACCCACCCTTCGACGGTCATGCCGTCGGTGGGGATCTGCGTCTGCGACGCGGCGCGGGTGACCCAGGTGGAGTAGCCGTCGAACAGGAGCGCGCCGGAGAGCACCCCTTCGTCCTCGCGTCCGGTGCGCCACAGGGGTGCGCTGTCGGGCTTGTACACCGCGTCGTTGAACACGTAGCTGATGGGATCGGCGGCCTGGCTGATCCGCTCCGTGGTCGTGGTGCCCCGGCCTTCGGCGAAGTCCCAGTAGGCGGCCAGCCCTTGCTGAGCCGTGTCCGGCGCCTTGTCGACGCCGACCCGGACGTCGTCGAGGTTGATGTGGCCCCAGCCGCCGGCGGCCCGGTCCACCGCGGTGATGCGCAGTTGCTCGCCGAGGTGGTCGCGGGCGTCCCAGGTGACGCGGCGGTACGCCTCGTCGTCCGTCCCGGTCGCCTTGTGCAGGACGGTTCCGTCCGACGTGGTCAGTGCGACGTACAGCTGGGCCTCATTGCGTCCGCCGGACACCAGGGCGCTGACCATCCCCGTACCGGTCAGCGTGAACGGTTCGGACGTGACGGTTCCGGTGGCGTCGTCGCCGGCTCCGGCGAACCCCCACAGGTGGTAGGTGCCCGCCTGGTTGAAGCAGCATCCCCACCCCCATCCAGGATCGTCGCTGACCGATGCGGCGAAGGCGGAGCCGGTGGTGGACCAGCCGCTGAGGTTGCCGGTCTCGAAGCCGGGGTTGGACAGGTTGGTCACCGCGGCACGGGCGGTCTTCGCCATCAGGGGCGAGGTCAGGCCGAGGCATATCGTGAGGGCCAGGAGCAGGCGCAGCAGTGTGCGCCTGCTTCCCGGGGCGTGTTTCGCCGGTGAGCACGTTCGCATGCGGACCTCCGTCATGGGGTGGGGCGGGCGGATGGAGCGGGTGCGGCACCCCTGGACGCCGGTGCGTTCAGGGGCAGCGCGTGTGGGGGTCTCAGGGGCGCTGGACGGGGACGTTGACGTCGTCGACGTTGATGTGGCCCCAGCCGCCGGCGGCGCGGTCGACGATCTCGACGTAGATCCGTTCGCCGATGTGGGCGGCGAGGTCGAGGACGACCCGGCGGTACTGCTCGGCGCCGCGGCCGGTGGCCTTGGCGAGGACCGTGCCGTCGTCGGCGCGGACGACGGCCGCGTAGAGGTTTTCGGGGTCGTTGCCGCCGGAGACGAGCAGGTCGACCACGCCGTCTCCGCCGAGCACCACGGTGGCGGAGCGCAGCACGCCGGCGGCGTCGTCTCCGCCTGCGTCGGGGTTGAAGCCCCACAGGTGGTGGCCGCCCGGGTCTTCGCCGGTCTCGGCCTGGTAGAAGGGCCCGCCCCAGCCCCAGTCGGAGCGGGTGGTGACGTTGGCGTCGCCGAAGGTCGTGCCGGAGACGACGGTCCAGCCCGTGAGGTCGCCGGTGGCGAAGTCGTGGTTGGGGAGCGCGTCGACGTCCGTGGGACGTGGCGGGTCGTACGAGGCGGGGGCGACCGCCCCGCCCCAGGCGCCGTTCATGCGCCAGACGTCGAGGGACACCACGTGGGCGGATCCGCCCTCGGCGGTCAGACGCAGACCGGTGGCGTCCTCGCGGGTGGGGTAGACGCGGCTGGTGAGGCTGCTGCCGCCGTTGACGTACGCCTCCAGCATCGAGCGGTCGAGCAGGACCCTCAGCTTCAGCCGTCCGCCGTCGAGTTCCACGCTCCCGCCGTGGACGCCCTTGCGTACGTCCGGATCGAGGCTGGAGCGGCTGCGGTCGATCTGGAAGCGGTGCTCGGCCGTGTCGTAGGACAGCAGGGTGGCTTCGATGTCGTCGGCGCAGGCGCGGACCGCGAGTGTGACCGTCCGTGCGCCGCGCGGCTCGATGACGGCGCTGATGTCGAGCAGGTCGCCGAAGACGCCGGTGAGCCGCCGGTCGGCTTCCTCCACCGAGGAGTTCCGGACGCGGACGAGTCTCTCGCCGCGCAGAGTGGCCGCCTCGGCGATCGGTTCGACTCCGAGCCTTCCGTCCGGGAGCAGCGACAGGCTGACGGGCATGCCGGCGTTGTGCGCCCACCCGGACTGGGCGTGCTGCTGTTCGGTGCGGCGGTCCTGGGTGATGCTGAAGACCACGGAACGGCCGTCGGGGGTGACGAAGCCGGACGGGCCGGTGAAGTGCTCGCCGAAGTCGAACTCGCGGGGCTGCTCGTGGTCGGGCACGAAGCGGTGGGCGCGCTTGTCGAAGGTGCCGATCCAGTAGTACGTGTGCTTGACGGCGTCCGGGTGGAAGCCTTCCCACCACGGGCAGATCAGCAGGATGTGCTTCCCCGTGCTCCTGCCCCGGGGGCCGGGAAGCGGCAGGAGGACCGGTAGTTCCCACACTTCTCCGGGCTCGGGGACCGTGGCGAGGTCGTTCCGGTACAACGGGCCTCGGTACGTCCAGGGCCCTTCGGGGCGTCGGGCGGTGTGGAGGAGGGCGGTCCCGCCGTACTTGCGGGTGACCCGTGTGCCGTCGTAGTCGACGATCCCGCTGCCGACCAGTTGGTACCAGGTGCCGTCCTCCTCCCACACGAACGGGTCGCGGAAGTTCTCCGCCCATGCGGTTCCGGGGCCGGCGGGCAGCGCCGCCGGGGCTTCGGTGACCGGTTCGGGTCTCATCGTCCAGGTGGGCAGGTCGGTGTCCCGGTCGGCCTGGTAGGTGGAGACGGCGAGCCCGGTGCGCTGGCGGTGGGGCAGCCGGTCGTCGCCGCCGGTGAAGAACAGGACCGGTCCCCGGTCCCCGTCGACCCAGGCGGAGCCCGACCAGCAGCCGTCCGGACCGACGGAGTCCGCGGCGGGGGCGAGGGCGAGGGGGAGGTCGCGCCAGTGCACCATGTCGGTGCTGACCGCGTGCCCCCAGTGGATCTGGCCCCAGAGGGGGCCGAGCGGATCGTGCTGGTAGAAGAGGTGGTACTTGCCCCGGAAGTACACGGGCGCGTGCGGCTCGTTCATCCAGTGCCAGGGCGGCAGCAGGTGGAACTGGGGGCGGTGCCGGTCGCCGTCGTAGCGCGCCCGGTCGGGGGTCAGGTCCGGTCGGGGGACGCGGCGGCCCGGCAGGGCGGCGACCCTCGCGGCGTGTTCGTCCCGGGCCGTCGCGTCGTCGAGGGTGCCGGGTCGGACGACGAGGCTGTCCATCAGCCCCATGTACATGTTGGCGTGGAACTCGCCGTTGAGCAGGGTGGGCCGGTTGTGCTTGCCGATCAGGAGCGGCTCGCCGGCGGCGGGCACGGGGTCCTGCTCCGGGGTGGTGGCGATCCCGATCGGGCGGCCGTCGCGGTACAGGCGCAGTTGCCGGGCGGCCGGGTCGTAGGTGGCCGCGACGTGGGTCCATCTGTTCTTCGCGGCCGGCTGGTCCGCAGCGCCCCTGACCTCGATGAGTGCGGTGCCGAAACCGAGTTGGAAGACGATCTGGCCGAACCGGCGCAGGCCGAGCAGGAAACCGGCCCTCGCGTCGGGGTCGTGCTGGTTGACCAGGGCCTGGGGCTTGCCGTCGATGCCGTGCTCGTAGGCGTAGGGCGCGATCCAGGTGTCGATGGTCAGGCCGTCGGCGAGGTCGAGTGCGCCGGGGCCCTCGGCGGAGACGACGGTGGAGTAGCCGTCGAAGTACAGCGCCCGGCCCTGTACGCCGCGACGGCGTACCGGATCGCTGTCGGGCTTGAAGCGGGCGTCGGCGAAGACGTGGTCGACCCCGTCCGCCGACCCGGAGACCGCTTCCCGGGTGACGGCGCCGGCCCGCTCGTCGAAGTCCCAGCGGGCGACGGGGGCGCCCGGCATCGACCGGCCCCGGGCGGCGGCGGGGGCGGACGAGAACGGGACGGCGGCGCCCCCGACGGCGGCGGACACGACCCTGAGGGCTGTTCTTCTCCTCATGCGAGCTCCTGGGTGGATGGCAGCCTGACGGTCTGCCAAATCGTTTTAGGTGATGGGTCGGCATGGTTCGCGCGCCGCGTCCGCTAAAGCAAGGGCTAACGCATACGGATTTCGACTGCGCGCCCCGCACATCACCATGAACAGCGACATACGGGCACCGTTACGCAGGCGAGATGTCCGGGGTGTTGACACCACATGACAGGTGACGCACTCTCGTCACACCTTGCTAATCCGATTTAGCCGAACGGGGTGATCCACCGATGTCCGAGCGTCGCGTGACCATGGCGGACGTGGCCCGCAAGGCGGGCGTCTCGCCGACGACCGCGTCGTTCGCCCTGTCCGGCCGTACCGACATGCGCATCTCCGACGCCTCCCGCGAACGGGTGCTGGAGGCGGCCAGGGAGCTGGGCTACCGTCCGAACGTCACCGCGCGCAGTCTGCGGACGAAGTCCACCCAGACGATCGGACTGGTGTCGGACCAGATCACCACGACGCCGTTCGCCGGTGACGTGATCCGCGGCGCGATGGAGGCCGCCCGCGAGCGGGACCACCTGCTCTTCATCACCGAAGCGGGTGGCGACCGCGCCGCGGAGTCGTCGCTGGTCCACGCGTTGCTGGACCGTCAGGTCGACGCGGTGATCTACGCGTCCATGTTCACCCGGTACGTGACGCCGCCCCGGGAGCTCTTCGGGCGCCGGGTGGTTCTGCTGAACTGCCTGGCTCCCGGCTTCGACGCGCCTTCCGTCGTCCCGGACGAGCTGGAGGCCGGACGGGACGCGGCCCGCGCCCTGCTGGCGGCCGGGCACACCGGGGGGATCTGGGCGATCGGCGGTCATCAGGCCGTGCCGGCGACCCCGGAGGGGATCATCGCCGGCAACGAGCGCATGCGCGGTCTGGAGGAGATCCTCCGGGAGGGCGGAGCGCGTCTGGAGGGTGTCGTCGAGTGCGACTGGGACACGGTCGACGGCTACCGGGAGGTGTCCGCCCTGCTGGCGGCGGGACACCGGCCCCGCGCGCTGGTGTGCCTGGCCGACCGGGTGTCCTTCGGCGCCTACCAGGCGCTCGGTGAGGCAGGCCTGTCGGTGCCCGGGGACGTGTCGGTCATCTCGTTCGACGACCAGGACATCGCGTCCGTCCTGCGTCCGGCGCTCAGCACGCTGCGGCTGCCGCACTACCAGCTCGGGCATCTCGCGGTGGAGCTGATCCTCCGCCCGGGGCCGCTCGAAGCCGTCGTCCACCGCGTGCCCATGCCGCTGCGAAGCCGCGCGTCCCTCGGCGCTCCCGCCCGGGGCTGACGCCGACACCGAAGACAGCCGTCCCGCCGCCCGCGCCGATGACTCCGGGCGGGCGGCGGGACGGCCACCAAGAACAGCGACCGTCGCAACCGGTCGCCGAGGGCGGGTCCTGCAAGACCCGTCTCAGTGAGATGGAGGAACCTCATGCTGTTCAGAACACGACGCCTCGCTGCTGCGAGTGTAGCCGTCACCGCGGCGACCGCGCTGGTCGCCGGGTGCACCTCAGGAGGCGGGAGCACGTCCGGTGCCAGCGGCAACA
The DNA here is from genome assembly GCF_947488945.1 of uncultured Streptomyces sp. Taxonomy (GTDB): domain Bacteria; phylum Actinomycetota; class Actinomycetes; order Streptomycetales; family Streptomycetaceae; genus Streptomyces. The sequence continues at coordinate 107,692 of NZ_CANLBS010000016.1, read as the reverse complement.
CGCTGACGCTGTGGACGCACAACGCCGGCAACTCGGTGGAACTCGACGTCGTCAAGAAGATCATCAAGGACTTCAACGGCTCCCAGGAGAAGTACGAGGTCAAGCTGCAGGCGTTCCCGCAGAGCGACTACAACAACTCGGTCGTGGCGGCCGCCTCCGCCCACAAGCTGCCCTGCCTGCTGGACGTGGACGGCCCGAACGTGGCGAACTGGGCGTGGGGAGGGTACCTGGACCCGATCGACGTCTCCGGCAGCGAGGTGCCCGTCCTCGGCCAGTTGCCCAGCACCGTGGGCAAGTACCGCGACAAGCTGTACGCGTTCGGCTTCTACGACGTCTCGCTGGCCTTCTTCGCCCGCAAGTCCGTGCTGGAGGCGAACGGAATCCGTGTCGCCACCATGGAGAAGCCGTGGACGAAGGACGAGTTCGACGGCGCGCTGGCCAAGCTGAAGAAGAGCGGCGAGTTCGACTACCCGCTGGAGATGGGCACCGGCGGCACGGGTGAATGGTGGTCCTACGGCTACTCCCCGCAGCTGCAGAGCTTCGGCGGGGACCTGGTCGACCGCCGCGACTACAAGAAGGCCTCGGGCGCCCTCGACGGCGAGAAGGCCGTCGAATGGGCCACCTGGTTCCAGTCGCTGGTGGCCAAGAAGTACATCGCGAAGAAGTCCGGAGCCGACCCCAACAAGGACTTCCTGGCCGGCAAGAGCGCCATCCAGTGGGACGGCAGCTGGAACGCGGCGAAGAACGCCGAGAAGTTCGGCGACGACCTGGCGATCATCCCTCCGGTGGACTTCGGCAACGGGCCCAAGATCGGCGGCGCCTCCTGGCAGTGGGCCATGAGCTCCACCTGCTCCAACAAGGCCGGCGCGCAGGAGTGGCTGAAGTTCTCCCGGCAGAACAAGTACTTCGTCGACTACGCCAAGGCCACCAGCACCATCCCGGCCACCGACGCCGCCGCGCGGGAGATAGCGGACTACGAGCCGGGCGGCACGTTCGACGTGCTCGTCGACTTCGCGCGTGAGTACGCGCAGGTGCGCCCCGCCACCCCGGCCTACCCCTACATCTCCACCGAGTTCGAGAAGGCCGCCAAGGACATCCTGGCCGGCGCGGACCCGAAGAAGGCGCTCGGGCAGGCCGCGAAGGACATCGACAGCAACCTGAAGACGAACAACTACTACTCCGACTGACCCGCCCGGTCCGGTTCGGACGCGATGCCGCCGCCCGAACCGGACCGATCCCCTGGAGATCTCCGTGCCCACCATGATCGCAGCCCGGGAACGGCTGCGTCCGGTCCGGCGAACCCGAACGACCAACGCCCGTCGCCGTGAGAGCCTCGTCGCCCTCGGCATGGCCACCCCGGCCGTCGTGCTCCTGATCGTCTTCCTCGTCATACCGGTCGCTCTGGCCTTCACCCTGGCGTTCACCGACGCGAGGCTCGTCTCGCCCACTCCCGCCCGCTTCGTGGGTCTGAGGAACTTCACTCTGCTGTTCCAGGACCCGGCCTTCTACAAGTCCCTGCGCAACACGGCCTACTTCGCCGTCGTGGTCGTGCCGCTCCAGGCCGGCCTCGCCCTGGTGCTGGCCCTGCTGGTCAACGCCAAGGTACGCGGCGTCAACTTCTTCAGGACCGTCTACTTCCTGCCGGTCGTCACCTCGATGGTCGTGGTGTCCCTCCTGTGGACCTTCCTCTACCGGGAGGACGGCCTCGTCAACCACGTCCTGTCCACGCTCACCCTCGGCCGTGTCGACGGGCCGGACTGGCTGGGCGACCCGGCCACCGCGATGCCCGCCATCATCCTGATGTCGGTGTGGCAGGGCGTCGGCTTCCACATGATCATCTGGCTGGCCGGGCTCCAGACCATCCCCGCCGAGCTGTACGAGGCCGCGGACCTCGACGGGGCGACCCGCTGGGACCGCTTCCGCCACGTCACCTGGCCGGGCCTGCGCGCCACCCGCACCTTCGTGCTCGTCACGATCACCATCGCGGCCTTCAGCCTGTTCACCCAGATCCGGGTGATGACGCAGGGAGGCCCCCTCGACTCCACCACCACCGTCGTCCACCAGGCGGTGCACACCGGCTACGACCAGCAGCAGACCGCCTACGCGGCGGCCATCTCGCTGATCTTCTTCGTGCTCGTACTGAGCGTCTCCCTCCTCCAGCGCTTCCTGACCCGGGAGAAGGACTGACATGACTTCCTTCCTCAAGCACCTCGGCGGCCACGCCGGCCGCATCGTCCTGGCGCTGGTCTTCGCGCTCCCGCTCGTCTTCATGCTCGTCTCGTCGTTCAAGCCGGACGACCAGATCTTCGGCGACCTGGACTCCCCGAGCGCCTTCCTGCCGGTCGGCGCCCTCTCGTTGGACAACTACGCAGCGGTGTTCGACCGTGTCCCGGCCGCACGGTTCCTGCTGAACTCCGTACTGATCTCCTCGGTCACCGTGGTGCTCGGCCTCCTCGTCAACAGCCTGGCCGCCTTCGCGCTGTCCCGGATGCGGTGGCCGGGCCGCAAGCTCGTCCTGACCGCCGTCATCGCCACCCTCATCGTGCCGTTCGAGACCTTCGCCCTGCCGCTGGTGTGGTGGGTCAACCAACTCCCGCTGCTGAGCGTCCACGGCTTCCACCTGCAGTGGAGCACCGGCTGGATGGACACCTACCAGGTGCAGATCCTGCCGTTCGTCGCCAACGCCTTCTCGGTCTTCTTCTTCCACCAGTACTTCCGGAGCATCCCCAAGGAGCTGGACGAGGCCGCCATCGTGGACGGCGCCGGCTGGTTCACCATCTACCGCCGCATCGTCATGCCCCTGTCCGGGCCGGCCGTCGCCACCGTGGCGATCCTGACCTTCCTGCCGGCCTGGAACTCCTACCTGTGGCCGCTGATGGTCGTGCAGAGCGAGAACCTGCGGCCGGTGATGGTCGGCATCTCCTACTTCTTCCAGCTGAACGTCGGCTGGGGCCAGATCATGGCGTACTCCTCCATGATCACCGTGCCGATCCTGACCCTCTTCGTGGCGTTCCAGCGCTCCTTCGTCAACAGCATCGCCTCCAGCGGCGTCAAGGGCTGACCCGCGCGGCGGCACCGCCGCCGCCCGTCGCCCCCGTGACGCCCCTGCGCTCCGCGCATCCTGAGAAAGGCCCCGCGTGTCCACGTCGCCCGCCGACCCCCACCTCCCGGCCGTCCACCTGCGGCCGCCCCGCAACTGGATCAACGATCCCAACGGGCTCGTCTTCCACGACGGCCACTACCACGTGTTCTTCCAGTACAACCCGCACGGACCGCAGCACTCGAACGTGCACTGGGGGCACTTCCGCAGCCCGGACCTGATCCACTGGGAGCCCTTCCCCGTCGCGCTCACCCCCACCCCGGGCGGCTACGACGCCGACGGCTGCTACTCGGGCAACGCCGTCTCCGTCGACGGCAGCCTGCTGGCCTTCTACTCCGCCCACCGCAAGGACCGCTGGTGGCAGCCGGTCACCACCGCACGGTCGCACGACGACGGCCGCACCTGGACCAAGCGTCCGGAGCTGCTGATCGCCGAACCCCCCGCGGGCACCACCATGTTCCGGGACCCCTACGTCTGGCGGCAGGACGGACGCTGGCGGCTGCTCGTCGGCGCGGCCCTCGACGACGGCCGCGCCGCGGCGCTGCTGTACGAGTCGAACGACCTGGAGACCTGGGCCTACCTCGGCCCCTTCCACACCAGCGACGTCGCGAAGGGCTCGGGCCCGGTCGGCTGGGAGTGCCCCCAGTACGCGACCTTCGGCGGCCGGAGCGTTCTGGTCGTCAGCGACTGGACCCCGCTGAGCGGCCCCAGCCACACCACCGTCCACACCGGCTCCGAACAGCGGGGCCGCTTCACCCCGGACGCCTCCCCCGCCCCCCTGGACCACGGACCCGATCTGTACGCCCCGGCCCTGCTGAAGGCGCCGGGGGAAGACCGGTGGCTGCTGTGGGGGTGGGCGTGGGAGGCCCGCGACGACAGCTGGGCGCACGAAGACGGCTGGGCCGGCGTCCTCACGCTCCCCCGCGAGGTGACCCTCACCGCCGACGGGACGGTGGCCCAGTGCCCGGCCCGCGAGCTGCTGGCCCTGCGCGGCGAGCGGGTGCTGCACGGCACCGGGCACGTCACCCGGTCCGAGCCCGCCGGACTCGGCGAGGTGGGCCGCGCCTTCGACCTCACCGCCACCCTGGTACCCGACACCACCGGCACGAGCGGGCTGCGCCTGGTCACCTCCGCGGACGGCTCCGAGTTCCTCGACATCAGCCTCGATCCGGCGGCCGGGCACCTCGTCGTCGACCGCGGCCACGCGTCGCGGGACCCACGGGCCCGCACGGGCGCGTACACCGTTCCCTGTCCGGCCGCCGCGCGTCCCGGCACCCCGGTCGAGCTGCGGGTGGTCGTGGACGGGTCGATCGCCGAGGTCTACCTGGACGGGCAGGTCCTCACCCTGCGGTTCTATCCGGTCGGCGACGGGCCGTGGCGCCTGGAAGCCCGTACGACGGGGACCGGACGCGGTGAGTTCACCGTCGAGGCATGGAACCTGGCCCTGGAGAACGCCCGCCCGGACACGCTCCTGTCGGGCCGGCGCACGGCGGCCCCGACGCCCGCGAGCCGTGCGACCCCGTCCCCGTCCCCGTCCCCGTCCCCGACGATGTGATCTCGCCCCGCACCCTCCCCGGTGCGGGGCGACCACTCCGCACCCTCTTTGGAAGGAAACGGCCACCATGGCCCGAACCGGGTCCCCCGGCAGCCTCACCGTTCTCGGCGAGAACGTCGCCGACATCTTCACGGATCCCGGCGCGCCGGGCGCCGACGGACTGGCGTTGCGCGCCCTGCCCGGCGGCGGCCCCGCCAACACCGCGGTCGCCCTCGCCCGGCTCGGCAGCCCGACGCGCTTTCGCGGGCGCTTCTCCGACGACGCCTTCGGCGCCCTCTTCCGGGCCCGCCTCACCGCGTCCGGCGTCGACCTGACCGGCAGCGTGACCGCCTCCGAGCCGAGCACGCTCGCCGTCGCCGACCTCGACCCGACCGGTCAGGCCGCCTACACCTTCTACGCCGACGGGGCCGCCGACTGGCAGTGGACCGACCACGAACTCACCGGGACGGGACCCGACGACGCGGTCTGCGTGCACACCGGCTCCCTCGCCCTGATCCGCCGGCCCGGCGGCAGCCGCATCGAGGACTACCTCACCCGGGCACGCGCGCACGCCACCGTGTCCGTCGATCCCAATGTCCGCCCCCTGCTCGTGCCGCCCGCCGCCTATCGCGAACGGCTGGCGCGCTGGTGCGCCGTCGCCGACATCCTCCGCCTCAGCGAGGACGACTGCGCCCTCCTCGCTCCGGGCGTCGGTCTCGACGAGGCGTGCGACATATGGCACGCCGCCGGAGCACGTCTCGTCGTCATCACCCTCGGTGGTCGGGGCGCCCTCGCCTCCCTGGACGGTTCACGTCTCACGGTCCCGGCGCCGCACGTCGAGGTCGCGGACACGGTCGGCGCGGGCGACTCCTTCACCGCGGGCCTGCTGCACCGCCTCGACGGACTCGGACACCTCGGCGGCCGGCTCGACGGCCTGTCCGTCGAAGAGGTCGCCGACGCCTGCTCGTTCGCCGCCCGCGTCGCCGCCCTGACGTGTTCCGTCCCCGGAGCGGACCCGCCCTGGGCGGACGCGCCGGCTCTGCGGACCGGCCGCTGACCTGGCCGTGCCGGTGGCGCCGCCGCGCGCGGTGCGCGGCTCACCGGCCGGTCAGACGGCGGTGGTGGCCCGCGGTCCAGCGGTCGGCCGGCGCGGAATCACGTCGGAGAGGTCGCCGGGCGGTGTGCGGGTCAGCGCGGTGAGCATCGCGTGGTCGGGGGAGAGCGAGCACGCCGGGTCCGTGCGGGTGGCGTCGCCCGTCAGCGCGAAGGCCTGGCACCGGCAGCCTCCGAAGTCCTGGGTGCGTCGTTCGCAGCCGCGGCACGGTGAGGGCATCCACTCCTCGCCCCGGTAGAGGGTGAAGGCTGTCGACTCCTCCCAGATCCAGCGCAGCGGGTGGTCGCGGACGTTGACCGGGGAGAGTCCGGGCAGGGTCGCGGCGGCCGGGCACGGCAGTGCCGTGCCGTCGGGTGTCACGGTGAGGGAGACCGCTCCCCAGCCGCCCATGCAGGGCTTCGCCACGCCGTCGAAGTAGTCCGGAGCGACCCATACGATTTCCAGCCGGCCCTCCAGTTCGCGGCGCCACCGGCTCACGCTCTCCGCGGCGCGGGCCAGTTGGTCCCGTGCGGGCATCAGCGCCTCCCGGTTCAGCAGGCCCCAGCCGTAGAACTGGGTGTTGGCGAGCTCGATGCGGTCGGCCTTCCAGCGCAGTGCCAGCTCCACGAGACCGTCGATCGCGTCCAGGTTGTGCCGGTGCAGGACCACGTTGACCCCGAGCGGCAGGCCCGCTTCCCTGACCAGGGCCGCTGCGGACTCCTTCGCGGCGAACGCCTTGGCGCCCGCGATGCGGTCCGAGGCGGCGGCGTCCGCGTGCTGCACGGAGAGCTGGACGCTGCGCAGGCCGGCCCGTGCGAGCGCGGCGAGCCGCGTTCCGGTGAGTCCGGATCCGCTGGTGACCAACTGGGTGTATATATCCGCCTGTTCGGCGGCCGAGACGATGTCCTCCAGGTCTTGGCGCAGCAGCGGTTCGCCGCCGGAGAGGTGGGTCTGCAGCACGCCCAGGCCGGCCGCCTGGCGGAAGACGTCCGCCCACTCGGGCGCGGTGAGCTCACGCGAACGACGGTTGAGTTCCAGGGGGTTGGAGCAGTAGCCGCAGTGCAGCGGGCAGGCGTGCGTCAGTTCCGCCAGGAGGGCCCAGGGGGGCGGCGGGGGTGTCGTGGTCATGTGATCCAGCCTTCCTTGCGCAGCCGCTCGACGAACGGCCCCACCTCGGCCTCGACGGGCGCGCCGGGGAAGCGTCCCCGCAGCTCGTCGGTGATGCCCGCCACCGTGCGCGTACCGTCGCAGAGTTCGATGATCCAGCGGGCGCCGCCCTCCAGCACCACGACGCGTTCCGGCATCAGCAGGACGTCCTTGCCCCGCGTGCGGTCGCGGCGCAGGACGACGGCAGGTGACGTGCGCGGGCGCCAGTCGGCCGCGGACGAGGTCATCGGGGGCTCCCCGGCCTGCCACCGTGCTCCACCGCGTCGAGCAGGGACCACAGGACGTCGCACTTGAAGGCGAGGGCCGACAGTGCCCTGAGCTGGTCCTCGCGGGTCCGCGCCCGGTCGATCACCCAGGCCAGCGCCTCGGCGCCGTCCCGGCGGCCCTGCGGGACCCGGCCGCGGAAGTAGGCGAGACCCGACTCCTCGATCCACGGGTAGTGGACGGGGAAGGTCTCCAGCCGGGTCGTCATGATGTCCGGCGCGCACAGCTCGGTGAGCGAGGAGGCGACGGCCTCCAGGACGGGGGCGAGCCGGCAGAAGTTCACGTAGCCGTCGACGGCGAACCGCACTCCGGGCAGGACGTTCCTGCCCGACTCCATCTCCGCGCGTTCCAGTCCGACGGCCTCACCGAGCCGCAGCCAGCGCTCGATGCCGCCCTCGCCGTCGGCGATGCCGTCGTGGTCCTGGATCCTGCGCAGCCAGGAGCGGCGCATGGCCGGACCGGGGAGTTTCGCCAGGATCAGGGCGTCCTTCACGGGGATGCTGGTCTGGTAGTGGAAGCGGTTGGCGACCCAGGCGCGCAGTTCGTCCGGGCTCAGTTCCCCCCGGTGCATCCGTACGTTGAACGGGTGCGCGTCGTGGTACCGGCTTCGCGCCAGTTCCCTCAGTTCGGCCTCGAACCCGGCGGGGGCCAAGGGGGTGTCGCGCGGTTCCGCGGGGTGCGGGGCCGGAGGGCCGGGGCGCACCGGTGCTGTCGTCATAGCTCGATCACCATCCCGTCCTGTGCCACTTCGAGCCCCCGCCCGGCCAGGACGCCGTGCTGGGGTGCGGAGGGGTCGACCAGGGGATTCGTGTTGTTGAGGTGGGTGTAGAGGCAGCGGGCCGGCAGCTTCGCCAGCCGTTCAGCGGTCCCTCCGGGGCCGTGGACGGGCAGATGGCCCATGCCGGTGGAGGTGCGAGAGGAGACGCCCGACCGACGCGGTTCCTCGTCGTCCCAGAACGTGCCGTCGACGAACACGCAGTCGGCCGCGGCGGCCTCTTCGGCGAACTCCCCGCTCCATTCCGCGAGCGCGGGGGCGTACAGGGCCGTGGTGCCCCGGACGGGGTCGTGCAGTCTGACGGCCGCGACCCAGCCGCTGTCCTCGGGTGCGTCGGCGGCGTACCGCGGGCGTTTGGCGGACAGGTGGACGGCGGAGGTCTCGATCCCCGCGACGACCGCCGGGTTCTGGCCCGTCCGCGGCAGGTCGTGCCAGGAGAGCGTGGTGTACGGGGTGAGCGTGGCGTCCAGGCCGAGGCGATCGCGCAGCGCCCGGCGCACGGGTTCGGTGGCGTGGATCTCGATGTGCCGGGCCTCGCGCAGCCTGAGCAGCCCGATGGTGTGGTCGAGTTCGGCGTCGGTGAGCAGGACCCGGACGACCGGTGTGCGTTCGTCGCCGGGTCCGGGGCGCAGTGCCGCGTGGGCTTCCAGATGGTCCGTGACGTCGGGGCCCGCGTTGACGAGGAACCAGGAGGAGGGTTCATCACCGATCACGGCCAGGGAGTCGTGGGTGCGCCGGCGGTCGTGGTGGGCGCGTGCCCCGGAGCATCCGGGGCACGCGCAGTTCCACTGGGGAACCCCTCCACCGGCCGCCGTGCCCAGCGTGAGCAGCAGCACGGTGATGCCTTGTCTAGAGGGCGTTGAGGGAGTAGGCGGTGACTTCCATGGCCGTGTCGACCACGGTGTAGTCCGGGGTGCTCCAGCCCGCAGGCGTGGCGGTCGTGGTGTCGGCCCGGGGGGTGGTGTCCGCGGTGGGCTCAAGCATGTCGGTGTCCTTCCGAAGGGGGTGCGCGGGGTGGGAGTGGAGCCGCGGGCGGCCGAAGTCCTGGCGGCCCGTGGGGCGTTCGTGGGGCGGAGAGGCCCGGACGGAGGGTGCCGAGAGGCCCTGTCGACCGAAGCGGGACCGCTGCGTGGATTCAACGTTCCGCCTAGTGGTACGCCCCTACGCTAGACAGGGCGCGCGGCGGTGACAAGGGGTGGGACGGAGGTGATCCGTGGCTCCCCGGCCCTCACTGCGGGGCGGGCCGGCGGCGCGGCGCGCCGGAGCCGCCGGTCCGTCCGGGTTCGCCCCGGAGCTACGCGCAGAAGGGCTTCATGCCGGCGGCGGACTGGATGCCGCCGACGATCAGCTTCTGGAACTCGGCCGCGCCGGCGAAGGAGCCGTCCGTGGTGAACTGCTTGGCGTCGTGGCCCAGCGTGGTGACCCAGGACCGGCCGCCGTCGTAGTACTGGCACCAGGCGACCGGGTGGTCGTCGCCGTGACCGGGGTGGCTGTAGTTGCCGGCGACGCCCTTGGCGAGGGTGCTCTCGTCCACCTCGGCGAGGACCCGCACCCGGGTCGGGGAGGGCACGAGGTTGTACCACTCGTCCGTGAAGTTCCAGCGGGCCGGGAGTTCCCGGGTGGAGGCGTCCTTGCGTTCCACCGTCCGGACGGTTCCCGGCTGCGCCGGGCCGTGGTCGTAGAAGTTCGCGTTCCCCAGCAGGCCTTCGTACCACGGCCAGTTGTACTCGGTGCCGAAGGCGTTGTGGATGCCGACGAAGCCGCCGCCCCCGCGGATGTACTGGCGCAGCGAGGTCTGCGCGGAGTCGTCCAGCGCGTCCCTGCTGGTGGAGAAGAAGACGACGGCGTTGTACTTGAACAGGGTGTTCGGGGAGGCGAGTTGGGCGACGTCCTCGGTGTAGTCGACCTGGAAGCCGCCCGTCTCGCCCAGCTTGACCATGGCTTTCTGGACGACGTTGGCGTCGCTCAGCGGCGGGTTGAGGCCGGCCGGCAGTGCGGGGCCGAGGTTGGCGTGCCGGGGTCCCGCCGTGCGGGTGTACAGCAGGATGCGGTAGCCGTCGGCCGGGTCGAAGTTGCCCCAGTCGTGGTAGCAGTCGTCGTCGAGGCCCCGGCAGACCCCGTAGTCCGGGTCGCCCAACTCCTGTGCCCCGGTGCCGATGCGGCCGTGGGCGACGCTGAGGGTGCCGGTGGCGATGAGTGCGACGATCATCGCGACCATCAGCCCCAGGGTGGTGAGCACCGCCGTGCGCGTGCTCCGGGCTCGTGCCCGGAGCGTTCTTCCTGACATGGTTGTGTCCTCTTCTTCTGTCGGCAATGCGCCGGAACGGCACGCCGCGGCGAGCGGGTGCCCGAGGGATGGGACGGAGCGGCGGCCGGCTGCGCGCGTGGTGAGGGGGGCGCCGCGGCGGGGCGCGTCGGCGCGGGAGGTCGGCCGGGAGACGCGCGCGGGCGTGGCACGGCGCGGGGCGCCCGGACGGAGCATGTGTGCGCGTCGTGACGGGCGTGCGGTCAGGAAACGACGATCTTGCCCGTGCTCTGCGGGGAGACCGGGTCGTTGTAGAAGAACTCGCCCGGCGTGTCGAAGGTGTACGTGTACGACTCGCCCGGCATCAGCAGACCGGTGTCGAACTCGGCCTCGAAGAAGGCGACCGCGCCGTGGGCGGTCTTGTTGGTGGCGGGGTTGGTGAAGGTGACCGCGCTGCCCCGCGGGACGGCGAGGTGCTGCGGGGACATGGCGTTCTGCGCCACCAGGTTCTCCGTGGCGCCGGGCGCGCTCCTGGCGTTGTCCCAGACGCGGCCCAGCGTGACGGTGTTGCCCGCAGTGGTGCCGCTGACCGCGGCCGTGCGGATCTGGTTGCGCTTGGACGGGGGCACGGGCGCGGCTGCGGGCTGCACCTTGCCGCCGATCTTGAACGCCCACAGGTGGTCGCCCTTGGGGATGTCCGGGTAGGGCAGGCCGTTCCCGCCGGCCAGGACCGCGATGTACTGCTCGCCGTCGGCCTCGTAGGTCATCGGGCTCGTGTTCACCCCAGCGCCGCACTGCCAGGTCCACAGTTCCTCACCGCTCACGTCGTCCAGGGCGGTGAGGACGCCGTCCGGGCGGCCCTGGAAGAGCACGCCGCTCGCCGTGGACAGGACCCCGTTGCCGTGGGCCAGCGACCAGTCGCCCTCCTGGCGCCAGGAAACCGTGTTGGTACGCGGATCGACCGCCACGACTCCCCCGGCGAAGTACTCGCCGAGCGGGCGCGCGGTGTTGACCCGCCCGCCGTGGGTGTTGGAGTAGGCGGAGTTGATGAGTCCGTACCCCACGTAGACGAGACCCGTGCGGTGGCTGAAGGACGGGGACGACCAGTCCGCGCCGCCGCCGGCGCCCGGGTAGAGGATGGTCGGCCGGTCCCAGTGCACCTCGAAGAGGCCGCCGGTGGCGTAGAACGGGACCGGGCGGGTGGCCTTGTCGATCCGCGGCTCGGTCTCCACGAACGGCTCACCGCCGGGGAACGGCTGGGTGGGGGACGTCTTCTGGGCCGCGTGCTGCGGCACCGGGCGCTCCTCCATGCCGTGCACCGGATCGCCGGTCGCGCGGTCCAGGATGTAGTACATCCCGGTCTTGCTGCCGTACACGACGACCCTGCGCCTGCGGCCCTCGATCTGGATGTCCGCGAGGACCGGTGACATCACGCCGTCGTAGTCCCAGATGTCGTGGTGTACGGACTGGAAGTGCCAGCGCCGCTTTCCCGTCTTCGCGTCGATGGCCACCAGGCAGTTGGCGAAGAGGTTGTCGCCGCCCCGCGTGGAGCCGTCGGTGCGCGGATAGGGATTGCCGAACGTCCAGTAGACGAGACCGAGTTCGGGGTCGACCGCAGGATGGATCCAGCACACCGCGCCACCCGTCTTCCAGGTGTCCCCCTCCCAGGTGTCGTGCCCGAACTCCCCCGGCCCCGGGGTGCCCCAGAAGGTCCAGACGATCTTGCCCGTCGCGGCGTCCAGTCCGTAGCCCCGGCCGCGGGCGCCCGCGGTGCTGCCCTGGGTGCCGACGTAGATCATGCCGTCCCAGTAGACGACCGCCCCGGCCAGACTGCCCCTGCTGCCGCCGCACTGGCCGCTGGCCGGGTCGCAACCGGGGTCGCCCTGGTCCTCGATGAGCATCTCCCTGGTCCAGACGACCGCACCGGTCCTCTGGTCCAGGGCGTAGACCGTGTTCTCGCCCGAGATGGTGAACGCGAGGCCGTGGCCGAGGGCCACTCCGCGCATGTTGGTGGTCTCGGAGCCGACGCTCGTCTTCCATTTCACCGCGCCGGTCCGCCCGTCGACGGCGAAGATGTTCTGCTGGGTGGTGGCGACGTAGAGCACGCCGTCCTGGGCGACGACGGCGCACTGCTGGGCGCGGCCGGTGTCGCCGCCCTCCAGGTTGACGTGCCAGGCCCCGCCGAGCTGTTTCACGTTGCGCGGGGTGATCTTCTTGAGGGACGAGTAGTTCTGGTTGGCCAGGTTGCCGCCCGCCTTGGGGAAGTCGGCGTCCGTCGGCCTGAACGGCTGCTTGGGGACGGGGAGGGCCGGCGTTCCCGTGCGTGATGCGACGGCCTGGGCGGGTGGAGCGCCCAGCAGGGTTGCGGCCGCCGTGGTGCCGGCCGCACTGGTGAGAAAGCCGCGTCTGTCCATGAACCCTCTTTCGTGACGTGCCCCTGCCGAGCGCCGGGCCACGGGGTGGTCCGCGCGAGGAGGCGGGAGGCTGAGAGAGCGAAGCAGCGGATCGTGGTCCGCTGTGCGGTTTGACGAACCCGCATGATGGTCGCCGAGAGGCGGTTCCATACGTTAAGGACGCCGCAGATGCGTGACAAGGGTTATGACGAGGTTTCCTCCGGGGAGTTCGGAGCCACGGTCGCCAGCCGCGCGGGAAGGACCGAGCGGGGGATGGGTCCCTTGTTCCGGCGGCCCTGGCCCGTCTCCTCCCAGGCGTGCGCCAGGATGCCCACCGACCGGCTCAGCACGAACAGGCCTCTGGCCAGCGGGGCGGGGAAGCCGAGTTCGGCGTAGATGACGGCCGTCGCGCCGTCGATGTTCATGGGTACGGGCCGGGCGCCGGCGCGGCGCTCCCGCAGGGCGCGTTCGACCGCGAGTGCGGCCTGGAGGTGGTCGCCCGCCACGACTCCGGCCGCCACCGCCTCCTCGGTCAGCCGGAGCAGCGGATCGCGGCGCGGGTCGACGGGGTGGAAACGGTGCCCGAAACCGGGGAGATAGCGGGAGCGGGCCTGCCACAGGGCCATGACCTCGCTCGCGGCAGCGTCCCAGTCCGCGCCGGCCCGGTGGAGCGCGCGGATCTCCTCCAGCATCTGGACGCACTGCTGGCCGGCGCCGCCGTGGACGTCACCGAGCATGTTGACACCCGTGGCGACCGCGCCGTTGAGCCCGATCCCGCAGGTCGCGGCCATGCGTGCGGCGGCGATCGAGGGCGCCTGCGGACCGTGGTCCACGCCCGCCACCAGAGCCGCCTCCAGCAGGGCGGACTGCCGGGGCGAGGGGAGGCCGCCCCGCAGCAGCAGCCAGATCATGTCCACCATGCCCACCGAGCCGATCAGCTCCTGCACGGGCCGGTCCCGCAGCTCGATGGAGCCGGGTTCGATGTGGCTGACGGCGGTGGCCCACCACTGGGCCGCCTCCTCGCGGCCGGAATCGGCTGCGGGTTCGGATGCGGATGCGGATGCGTTCATGAGCCTGTCGTCTCCTTCGCGGCGTTCGCGGACCAGCGCGAGGCGAGTTGTTCGCGCTGGTGGTTGTGCTCGCCCAGCAGGGGCGGCGGGGTACGGGGCAGGAACGGCTCCCCGTCGAACAGGACCCCGCTGCCCAGCACGGGCAAGGCGGTGCCCGAACCGTCGGGCCTGCTCAGCTCGGCGACGAAGCCCCGGTGCCGCAGCTGGGGCTGTTCCAGTGCCTGCGGAACGGTGAGGACCCGCGCCGCGGGAACTCCGGCCCGGGTCAGCACCTGTTCCCACTCGGCCGCGGGTCGTCGCGAAAGGGCCTCGTTCAGAGCCGCGTTGAGCGCGTCGCGATGCTCCTTGCGGCCCTCGCGTTCCGCGAACCGGGGGTCCGTGACGAGTTCCGGGGTGCCCACGAGCCGGCACAGGGTCTCGAACTGACGCTGCTGGTTGGCGGCGATGTTGAGGGGACCGTCCTGGGTGCGGAACGTCCCCGAGGGGGCGGCGGTGGCGTTCTGGTCCCCCATCGGCTCCGGCGGAACGCCGCTGACGAGGTAGTTCGAAACGGCCCAGCCCATGGCCGACAGGGACGTCTCCAGCATGGAGACGTCCAGCCTGCTGCCCTGCCCGGTACGCTCCCGGTACAGCAGGGCGGCGGTGATCGCGAGCGCGGCGGAGAGCCCGCCGGTGGTGTCGCACACCGGGAAGCCGACCCGCAGCGGGGCGGTGTCCACGGTGCCGGTGACGCTCATCATCCCGGAGAGCCCCTGGATGATCTGGTCGTAGGCGGGTGCGTCGCTCATGGGCCCGGTCTGGCCGAACCCGGAGATGGAACAGCAGACCAGGCGCGGATTGATCCGGTCGAGCCGCTCCTGGTCGTAGCCCATGCGGGAGAGCACACCGGCACGGAAGTTCTCCAGGAGGACGTCGGCACCGGCCAGCATCTCCTCGAACACCTCGCGGTCGGCGGGGTCCTTGAGGTCGAGTTCCACGGACTTCTTGCCCGCGTTCTGCGCGAGGAAGGAGGCGCCGATCCCGGCGCGGTTGAGGTCGGCGTCGGGGCCGAGGTTACGGGCCAGGTCACCCTGCCCGGGACGCTCGATCTTGATCACCTCGGCACCGAGAAGCATGAGGTGGTAACTGCAGTAAGGGCCCGCCAGGACGTTGGTCAGGTCCAGGACTCTTGTGCCGTCGAGCGGTCGCACATCCATGAGTGAGGTCTCCTCAAGGCGGCGCCGGGTGGCCGGCGCCGCTGTTCGGGGCAGGGTGGTCAGCCTCGGGGTCCCAGGGGGTGGTCGAATCCCTGCGACATGATCTGCCCGGCCACCTGCATCAGGTCCTGGGCGAATTCGGTGACGGATTCCTGGGTGATGCGGGCACTGGGACCGCTGAGGGAGAGCGAGGCGACGACCACCCCCGAGGAGGTGGTGAGCGGGACGGCCACGGCGGTGAGGCCGATGTCGCGCTCTCCCTGACTCACCGCGTACCCCCGTTCGGCCGCTTCCTCGGCCCATTCCCGCAGCCGTCCGACGTGGTCCACGCCGTGCGGCGAATCCAGCGCGATCCGCGTCAGAAGGGCGTCGCTCGCGCCGCCGATCAGCACCTTCGACGAGGCCCCGGCCCAGAGCGGGAGCTCGTCCCCCACCCGCACCACGTGCCGCAGGGGCTGCGGGCTCTCCTGCTGGGCGACGCACACCCGGTGGATGTCCCGCCGGATCATGACGTTCGCCGTCTCACCGCGCCGGTCGGCCAGCTCCCGCAGCAGCTTGACGGTCTCCGGCGGCAATTCCCAGCTGCCGTGCGCCAGATGAGCCCACCGCCACAGGCCGGGGCCCGCCGTGTATCCGGCATCCGTCGACCAGAGCAGGCCGGCCTGCTCCAGAGTCTGCACCAGCCGGACCACGGTCGTCTTCGCGAGTCCGGTCGCTTCCACGATCGTTTTCAGCGGGACGACGGGCTGATCCTCGGTCAGCAGCGAAAGGATGTCCAGAGCGCGGCGCACACTGCGCACGCCTCCCTGTCCTTGGTCCGAATCCATGGGTCTCTCCTCCGTGGGGTGTGGGCCGGCCGCGTCTTCGCGGGGGTGCGCCGGGCCGCCTCAACAGCACGAACTCTCGCGCCGATCGGCCGGGAAAGCTGAGGTTTCAACTTCCTTCGTCCGGACCCTTGCCAAGCCCAACTGGCGCCCGTACGTTACACGCCAGTCCACAAGGCGGTCTACGAAAACCACTAGATGGCTCATCTGGAGACGTGATGCTGGAAGTCATCCTCAAGTCCGCAGCCGACACGGAAGTCGTCGACGCGCTTCCCTTCCTCGCCGGAGCCTGGTCGGGCGACGGCCCCTGGTCCGAGCGCATCGGCCCCTACGTGCGACGGACCGTCAGCCGCGCGCCCACCGCTCTGCCGGCGGAGATCGGCCGGGCCGTCGCCGACGCCCGCCGGTACGCCCCCCAGGTCGCCTCGCTCGCCCCGGCGGCGCGGGCCGAAATCCTGCAGCGGGCCTCCGTCTCCGCGCTCGCCCACCGTGATCAGCTGGCCGGACTCCTCGCCCTGGAGCTGGGCAAGCCCGTCAAGGACAGCCGCGTCGAGATCGAGCGGGTCGCCTCCACCTTCGAGGTCTGCGCGGCCGAGGCCCGCCGCATCGACGGGGAGACCCTGCCTGTCGCGGGCTGGAACACCGGTGTCGGCAACAGCGCGTTCACCTACCGCGCTCCTGCCGGGGTCGCGCTCGCCATCACCCCCTTCAACGCGCCGGCCAATCTCCTGGCGCACAAACTCGGCGCCTCCTTCGCCGCCGGGAACACCACCCTGGTGAAGGCGCCCCCGCAGGCCCCCGCCATCTCGGCAGCCGTGGTGGCCCTGCTGCTGGATAGCGGAATGCCCTACCAGGCCGTGCAGTTGCTGCACGGCGGCGGCGAGGTCGGCGCCGCGCTCTGCGCGGCCACCGAGGTCGACGTCATCAGTTTCACGGGAAGTGCCGCCACCGGAGCCGCCGTCGCCCGCGCCGCCGGAGCCAAGCGGCTCGCCCTCGAACTCGGCGGCAACGCGGCCACCATCGTCTGCGAGGACGCCGACGTCGAGGCTGCGGCCGGGGCCGCGGCGCGCACCGGATACAGCAACTCCGGTCAGAGCTGCATCTCCGTCCAGCGCGTCTACGTCCACCGCAGCCGTTACGACGCGTTCCTGGCGTCCTTCGCGGCGGCGGTCGACGGCCTGGTGGTCGGCGACCCGATGGACCCGGCCACCGACATCGGCTCCATGGTCGACGAGGACGCGGCGGACCGGGTGGTCCGCTGGTCCGCCGAAGCCGCAGAACTCGGAGCCACCGTGCTCCGGGGCGGCACGCGCGACGGCGCCACCGCGACACCCACCATCATCGCCGGCCCGCCCGCGCACGCCTCGGTCGTCACGCACGAGGTCTTCGGCGCACTCGTCGCCGTGATGCCGTACGACGACTTCGACACCGTCCTC
Organism: uncultured Streptomyces sp.; assembly: GCF_947488945.1. Lineage (GTDB taxonomy): Bacteria > Actinomycetota > Actinomycetes > Streptomycetales > Streptomycetaceae > Streptomyces. The sequence continues at coordinate 90,595 of NZ_CANLBS010000016.1, read as the reverse complement.
GACGAGTGCAACGACAGCCGCTACGGGCTGCAGGCCGGCCTGTTCACCCACGACGTCCACCGCATCTTCACCGCCTGGCGCCGCCTCGAAGTGGGCGGACTCATCGTCAACGGAACGTCGAACTTCCGCCTCGACCACGTCCCGTTCGGCGGCGTGAAGGACTCCGGCTTCGGACGCGAGTCGCCGCGCTGGCTCATCGACGACTTCACGGTCGTCAAGACCCTCATGCTCCGCAACCTGTCCATCTGGGGCGATCGCCACGACCTCACGAAAGAGAACCAGTGACCACCGTTACCGCCGCTGAGGCGCTCGTCACCCAACTGGAGTCGTACGGCGTCGAGTACGTCTTCGGGACCTGCGGACACACCAACATCGCGCTGCTCGACGCTCTCGGCCCCAGCTCCATCCACTTCGTCATCGCGCGCCACGAGCAGGCGGCGGCGCACGCCGCCGACGGCTACGCCCGTGCCTCGGGCAAGCCCGGTGTCCTGCTCACCCACGTCGGTCCCGGCATGATGAACGCGGTCACCGGCGTCGCCACGGCCGCCATGGACTCCGTCCCGCTCATCGTCATCTCCGGCGACATCCCCTCCTACTACTACGGCCGCCATCCGCACCAGGAGGTCAACCTTCACGCGGACGCCGACCAGACCGCGATCTACCGGCCCTTCTGCAAGCGCGCCTGGCCGGTGCAGCGCACCGCCGACCTGCCCCGCACCCTGGAACGCGCCTTCTGGACCGCGACCTCCGGCCGGCCGGGCGCCGTCCTCGTCAACGTCCCCATGGACCTCTTCTCGCGGCAGGTCGAGCCGTACACCCCCGGAACGCACGCGATCCCCGACAGCGCGCTCCCCGGCCTCACCGAAGAGACCGCCGAGCGCATCGCGCGGGCCCTGGTGGACGCCGAGCGGCCGCTCATCTACTTCGGCGGCGGGCTGCGCACCCCGGAGGCCAAGGAGGCGCTGCTCGCCCTGGCCGACCACCTGGACATCCCGCTCGCCCACTCCCTGATGGGGAAGGGCACCGTCCCGGACCGCCACCCACTGCTGCTCGGCATGCCCGGCTTCTGGGGCCTGGACTCCACCCACGCCCACACCAAGGACGCCGACGTGGTGCTGGCCCTCGCCACCCGCTTCGCGGAGACCGACGCCAGCTCCTGGGAATCCGCCTACACCTGGAACTTCCCGCCGAGCAAGCTCATCCAGATCGACATCGACCCGGCCGAGATCGGCCGCAACTACCCGGTGGAGATCGGAGCGGTCGCCGACGTCGGCCACTCGGTGCGCGCCATCGGCGCGGCGGTCCGGGCCCTGCGGCCCGAACCCCTGCGGCGGCCGGGCCTGCGGGAGGCGATCGCGGCCGGCCGTGCCGAACTCTTCGGTCTCGCGGACGAGAACGGGGCGAGCGACAACTTCCCGCTGCGTCCCCAGCGCATCCTCGCGGACCTGCGCGCGAGCCTCCCCGCCGACGCGATCCTCGTCACCGACGTCGGATGGAACAAGAACGGCGTCGCCCAGTCCTACGACCTGCCGCCCGAAGGCCGTTTCATCACCCCCGGCGGCGCGTCGACCATGGGCTTCGGCCCGGCGGCGGCCGTCGGCGTCCAGATGGCCCAGCCGCGGCGCACCGTGGTCGCCCTCATCGGCGACGGAGGCATGAGCGCCCAGCTGCCGGCCGTCCCGATGGCAGTCGAACAGGGCCTGCCGGTCATCTTCGCCGTCATGAACAACCGGTCGCACGGCACCATCTCCGACCTCCAGCGCTCCAACTACGGCCGGGGTTACGGATGCGACTTCACCGACCGGCAAGGGGAGCCCTACAGCCCCGACTTCGCCGCCTACGGGCGGTCCTGCGGCGCCGACGGCTACGAGCTCTCCTGCGCCGAGGACCTGGCCAAGGCGCTCGCCGCGGCAGTGGAACGCCGGCGTCCCGCGGTCATCGACATCCCCATGGTCAACGAGCCGGTCCCCACGCCCGGCCACTGGAACATCAACGACATCTACCAGGGCACGTTCCCGGACGAAGGATGATTCCCATGCGCGCAAGAACCCGTCACACCCTCGCCGTCCCGGCCGCCGCCCTCGGCGTCCTGCTCGCCGCGACCGCGTGCAGCGCGCCCGGCGACTCCTCCTCCGACGACGCGGGCGGCAGCGGACCCATCAAGATCGCGGTGGTGGACGCCCAGAGCGGCCAGCTCGCCTCCCTCGGCGACTGGGAGGCCAAGGGCGCCAAGCTCGCCGTCAAGGAGTGGAACAAGAAGGGCGGGATCGACGGCCGCAAGATCGAACTGACCGTCTTCGACGACCAGGGCGACCCGACCACCGGCACCAACATCGCCCGCAAGCTGGACAGCGGGAACTACGTCGCCATGATCGGCACCGCCGAGAGCGCCGTCACCGTGGCGATGGCCCCCATCCTCCGGCAGGCGGAGATCCCCAACATCACCTCCGGCCAGGCCACCGCGCTCGTCGACGTCAAGAGCCCCTTCCTGTTCCTGAACGGGCCGACCAGCACCACCTACGACGCCACCCTGGCGGACTACCTGATCACCACCAAGGGATTCAAGAAGATCGCGCTGATCTCCAACAACGGGTCCTACGGAAAGGGCGAGCACGACGCCTTCTCCGGCGAGCTCAAGAAGGCGGGCATCACCCCGGTCGCCGACCAGGTGGTGACCACGGACCAGAAGGACTTCAGTGCCTCCCTCTCGCGTATCCGCCAGGCCAAGCCCGACGCCATCTTCATCGGCTCCGAGGAAGTCGAGGCCGGCCTGATCGTGAAGCAGGCCCGCGACCTCGGCATCACCGTCCCGTTCGCCGGAGCCGCCCCGCAGGGCACCCCGGTCTTCATCGAGACGGCCGGCGCCGCGAACGCCGAGGGCACCATCGTCAGCTCCCCCTATCTGAGCAACGAGATCAGCGACGCCAGCCGCGCCTTCGCCACCGCCTACAAGGCCGAATACGGCAAGGAGGCGGAGCTGCACGGTGCCAAGGCCTACGACGGCGCCAACATCGTGCTCACCGCGCTCCAGAACAGCGGCGTGGCCACCGGCAAGAAGCTCGCCGACGAGATCCGCGCCACGAAGTACGACGGCCTTCTCGGTGACTTCGCCTACGACGAGACCGGGGTCGGCATCTTCAAGACCACCATCGGCATCATCAAGGACGGCAAGCTCACCGCAGCCGAGTAGTCGACCCGTCGAGCCGAGAGCCGGGCGCCGTACCGGACACAGGGAGCCGCCATGCAAGTCACCCTGCAAACCCTCGTCGGAGGTCTCAGCCTCGGGGCGATCTACGCCCTGATCGCCGTCGGATTCTCCGTCGTCTACCGCACCATGGGCCTGGTCAACTTCGCCCACGCGGACGTCGCCATGATCGGGGCGTACGCCGCCTCCACCTTCTACCTCACCACGCACGTCCCGTTCGTCCTCGCCATCGTCATCTCGATCGTGGTCACCGGCGCCATCGGCCTGGTCATCGAGCGGGTCCTGCGCCCGCTGGAGAACAAGGACTTCGATCTGATGCTCATCGGTACGATCGGTTTCGGCACCGTCCTCCAGGCGGCGGCCACGCTGATCTGGGGAACGACCGGCCGGGCCGTTCCCTCACCGATCACCTCCGGGCCCCTGGAACTCATGGGCATCCGCTTCCGGACCTACGACCTGCTCGTCATCGCGATCACCGCGATATCCGTGGTCCTGCTCACGCTGTTCCTCCAGCGCACCAAGCCCGGTGCCGCCATGCAGGCCGTCGCCATGGACCACGAGGCGGCCACCGCCGTCGGCATCCACGTGGGCCGGAGCAACGCTCTCGCGTTCGCCATCGGGGCCGGCATCGCCGCCCTCGCCGGCAGCCTCGCCGGCCCGATGCTCTACGTCGACGCCACCCTGGGCGGCGCCCTCGGCGTCAAGGGGTTCGCGGCGGCCATGCTGGGGGGCTTCGGAAGCATCCCCGGCGCGGTCGTCGGCGGCCTGGCCATCGGAGTCCTGGACTCCTACGCGGGGGACCATTTCCAGGGGTACAGCGTCCTGGTCACCTTCCTGGTCTTCACCGCGGCCATCATGATCCGCCCGACCGGCATCTTCGGCGAGAGGACGGTGAGCCGGGCATGAAGCTCCTCACCTCGAAGCCTGCGCTCGTCCTCGGGGCCTGCGTGGTGGCCGGTGTGCTGCCCTACGGCCTGAACGGCTATGCCATGCACGTGGTGGACATCGCGATCATCTTCGCGCTGCTCGCCATCGGCATGGGTCTGGTCATGGGCGTCGCGGGCCAGATCAACCTCGCCCAGGTGGCCTTCTTCGGCGTCGGGGCCTACACCACCGCCATCCTCACCACCCACTCCGGATACGGCTTCTGGACCGCCGCGGTCCTCGGCATGGTGACGACGGTACTGGTGGGGCTCCTGGTGGGGCTGCCGGCCCTGCGCATGCAGTCCCACTACCTCGGCATCGTCACCCTCGGACTCGCGCTGGGCTTCGTCAACTGGATCACCAACGCGGAGATCACCGGCGGGGCGGACGGCATCTCGGGCATCCCGGTTCCGCCGCTCTTCGGGATCGACCTCGCCGACGAGTACATGTACTACTACCTGGAGATCGTGGTCTTCGGCCTCGCTCTCGCCTTCGGGCTCTTCGTCGTGCGGACCCGCCTCGGGCGCCGGCTGCGCGCGATGCGGGACGACGCGCTGGCCGCCGGTGCGATGGGCGCGGAGATCCCGCTGCTGCGGATGACCGCGTTCCTCCTCGCCAGCACCTACGGCGGGGTGGCGGGCATCCTCTACGCCGGGCTCATCCGGTACGTGGCGCCCGAGACCTTCAGCCTCAGCAACATGTTCCTGTTGCTGGCCATGGTCATCATCGGCGGCCGGCGCAGCCTCGTCGGCTGTGTGGTCGGCGCGGTCGGCCTCGTGCTGATCCGCGAGGCCCTCGTCGACTTCGCCGTCTACGCCCAGCTCGGGTACGGCATCGTCGTCGTCCTGATGGTGGTCTTCGCCCCGACCGGTCTGGCAGGGATTCCCCAACGCGTCCGGGAAGCCGTCAGCCGCCGCAGAAAGGGCGACGACGTGCGCGCCGCCGAACTCGGGCCGTACCTGCCCCAGGCCCTTCCCGGGGACCAGTCGGACGAGAGCCGGTCCGACAGCACGCCGGCGCTGGAGATCAGCCACGTCACCAAGCGGTTCGGGGCCCTGACCGCGCTCGACGACGTCACCCTCACCGTCGAACGGGGGGAGATCCGCGGCATCGTCGGTCCCAACGGGTCCGGCAAGACCACGCTCTTCAACGTGATCAGCGGTCTGTACCGGCCCTCCGCGGGGCAGGTCACGGGCGTGGGCCGGGACATCGGCCGGGCGCGGCCGTACCAGTTGTCGCTGGCGGGAATGGCCCGCACCTTCCAGAACCTGCGCCTGTTCTCGCAGATGACCGTCCGCGAGAACATCCTCGTCGTCCTCGACCGCTCCCGTACGACGGCGGTCTGGCAGTACGCGGTGTGGCCCGTCGGCGTCCTTTCCGACGAACGCCGGCTGGACGAGGAGGCGGACCGCATCCTCGACGAGTACGGTCTGACCGCTTTCGCCGACGCGCACCCGCAGTCGCTCCCGTACGGCATCCAGCGCCGCATCGAGATCGCGCGGGCCATGGCGGGACGGCCGAAGCTGCTCCTGCTGGACGAGCCGGCGGCCGGGCTGAACGGCGAAGAGGTCGGGCAGCTCTCGGCCATCGTCCGGTCCATCCGCGACCGGGGCGTCACGGTCGTCCTGATCGAACACAACATGGGGCTGGTCATGTCCCTGTGCGAGCGGATCACCGTCCTCGCGGCCGGAGCGGTCATCGCCGAGGGGACACCGGCCGAAGTAGCGGCCACCCCCGAGGTCATCGAGGCCTACCTCGGCGACTCGGCCCCCGACGGCGTGTCCGTCCCCCACGAGACGGAGGTTTCCCGATGACCACCACCGCCGCCGGAGCGCCCCGGGCGGACATCGGCGACGACAGCCTCGCCGTGACCGACCTGACCGTCCACTACGGCGGAGTCTGCGCCGTCCGTTCGGTGGCGCTGAGCGTCGCCCCCGGCGAGTCCATGGGCATCATCGGCTCGAACGGTGCGGGCAAGACCTCCACCCTCAAGGCCCTGATGGGGCTCGTTCCGCGCAGCAGTGGCCGGATCACCCTCGGGGACGCCGACCTCAGCAAGGTGCGGGCCCGGGACATGGTCCGGCACGGCGTGGGTTACGTCCCGGAGGGCCGGCACGTCTTCCCCGGGCTCTCCGTGGAGAAGAACCTGCTGCTCGGCGCCTACCACCGGTCGTGGAAGGGAGAGACGCGCGACACTCTCGCGCACGTGTACGACCTGTTTCCCGTCCTGCGGGACTTCCGCAGCCGGGCGGCGGGCGACCTTTCGGGCGGCCAGCAGCAGATGCTGGCCATCGGCAGGGCACTCATGTCCCGGCCGAAGCTGCTGCTGCTGGACGAACCCTCGATGGGGCTCTCCCCGAAGCTGATCGAGAACGTCCTGGAGATCCTCGTCCGCCTCCGGGAAGAGGGGCTCGGACTCCTCCTGGTCGAGCAGAACGCCAAACTGACCTTCGGGGTGACCAGTCACTGCCTCGTCATGGAGAACGGTTCCGTGGCGATGTCGGGGACCTCCGAGGAACTCGCGCACGACGAACGCGTACGGCAGATCTACCTCGGGCTCTGAACGGACCGGCCGCCGGTCCGCCGCTCCGGGCGGAACCGGTGTCCGTTCCGTCCCCCGGCCGCGCTGAGGGATCTTGGGCGACGCGGTGCGGACGCCGCCCCGTTCCGAACAGGAGGACACATGACCGCAGACTGGGACCACCACGTCGACTTGCTCGTCGTCGGGTCCGGGGCGGGAGGGCTCGCGGCCGCCGTCGTCGCCGCGCAGGAAGGGCTCGACGTGCTCGTCCTGGAGAAGAGCGCGTGGCTCGGAGGCACCACGGCCTACTCGGCCGGCACCGCCTGGATACCCGGGCACCGCTTCCAGGCGGACCCCGCGGCGGACAGCGCGGCGGCGGGCGGCTACCTCGACGCCCTCGTCGGTGACCGCGCTCCGAAGGAGCTGCGCGAGAGCTACCTCGCCCACGGCCCCGAGATGATCGACCACCTGGAACGGCTGGGCACCGCCTTCTGGCACTCTCGCACGGCCGTCGACTACCACCCCGAGATTCCGGGCCACGGCGTCGGCCGGGCCCTCGAACCCCACACCTTCGACGGGCGCAGGCTGGGCAGGGAGGGCTTCGCCCGGCTCCGCCGTCCGGTAGCGGAATTCGGCCTGTTCGGTGGCACCCTGATGGTCCGCCGATCGGAGATGAACGACCTTCTGGCCGTGTTCCGCGGATCGGTACGCGGCGTCTCCACCGCGCTGCGCCTCGGCGGACGCTGGGCGGTGGACATGCTGCGCCATCCCCGGGGAACCCGGCTCGCCATGGGCAACGCCCTGGTCGCGAGCCTCTACCACCAGCTCCTGCGGCGCGGCGGCGACGTGTGGTTCGACGCACCGGCCACCGGACTCGTCGCCGACGACGAGGGACGGGTGACGGGTGCGGTGGCATCGGTACGGGGGCGTCGGTTCCGGATCGCCGCGCGCGCCGGTGTCGTGCTGGCCGCAGGCGGATTCGCCGCCGATCCCGAGCTGCGCGCGCGCCATCTGCCCGCTCCCGCACCGCGGTTCACCCCCGCGGCGGACGGCGCCACCGGTGACTCCCTCGCTCTCGCCCGGACGGTGGGCGGTGCGCCGGCGGCGCCCAGCGGCGACAACGCCCTGTGGTTCCCGAGCTCCGTCGGCCGCCGCCGGGACGGTTCCACCGCGGTCTTCCCGCACATCTGGGACCGGGCGAGGCCGGGGATCGTCGCGGTCGACGCCGCAGGGCGGCGGTTCGTGGACGAGTCCGTCTCCTACCACCGCTTCGTCCGTGCCATGTACGACGCCCACGCGTCCGTGCCCGCCATCCCGGCGTGGCTCGTCACCGACGCGCGCGCCCTGTCCGCGTACGGACTCGGCATGATCCGTCCGCACACTCCCCGTCGTCTCCTCCGGCGCCACGTCCGCTCCGGGTACCTGCGCGCCGGCCGGACGGTCCGGGAACTCGCGGCCGCCATCGAGGTCGATGCCGAGGGACTCGCCCGCACCGTCGCCGACAGCAACCGCTACGCCCGTACCGGCGTCGACGAGGAGTTCGGCAAGGGCGGGCACCCGTACGGCCGTCAGTACGGAGACCCGGCGCACACGCCGAACGTCAACCTCGGCCCGATCGATCGGGCGCCGTTCTACGCCGTCGCCGTGTTCCCGACCCCCCTGGCGACCTCGCTCGGACTCAGGATCGACGCCGAGGGGCGGGTGCTCGACGAACACGGCGAGCCGGTCCCGGGCCTGTACGCCTGCGGCAGCGACGCGAACTCACCCATGGCGTCGCAGTACCCGGGAGCGGGGTGCCAGATCGGCGCCGCCCTGACCTTCGGCTACCTGGCCGCCCGCCACGCCGCCCGTCGGGCGGACGGACCCCTCACCTGACCCGCCGTCCGCCGGCCCGACAGGACCGCGGGCGTGCGGCCGGCTCCGGCGGCAGCCGCCCACCGGTCCGCTTCGCGGTGGTCGCGTCCTTCACCGTCCCGTCGGCAGACCGCGGAGGAACGGGGCGAGCCGGCCGGCGATCAGCCGGTCGTCGCGGGCCGAGGTGTGCCCGTCGCATCCGAGGAAGTCCAGGCCCGACTGGTCGAGGAACCAGTGGTGGACCCCGCTGTCGCCGGCGGCGTTGCGCGCCTCGACCACCCGTCGCACCTGCTCGGCGTCCCTGTCGAAGCCGACGGCCACCAGGGCGGTGCCGGGGCCGTGACGCGCCCGCAGCTTCCGGAGGAACCCGTCGTAGGCGGTGCGGTAGGCGGCCGCGAGGCTGTCGGGCGTCCACGGTTCACCGGGGGTGAGATCGGAGAAGTCGTTGGCACCGAGGTTGACCACCACGATCTGGGGGCGCCATGTCCCGGGGTTGTGCCAGACGTCGCCGTCCACGTTCAGCAGGGCGCGGTCGTAGTAGGTCCGGTACGTGATGTCGGGGACGATGCCGGCGACGTTGCGCACCATGCCGAGGCCGGACAGGCCGTTGATCTGGTAATCGGCGTCCAGGTGCCGTGCGGTGAGGGCGCCGTGGCTCACGTCGGTGTTGGTGGCCCGCTTGAGCTGCGCCGGATCGCAGTCGCGGGTGCCCGAGACGTTGCCGTAGCCCACCGTGAGGGAGTCCCCGATGAACTCGATCTGGCGGTTCCGGGGCGCCGGCTTGCCCAGTACGGCGCCACCGGGCGCGGCGACGAAGCCTCCGAACGTGCTGGTGTCCCCCGGGGTCTCGTTGCGTTTGACGACCCGGACCGTGTGGTCGCCGTCGCGCAGGCCGTCGATCCAGTGCGTGGTGTCTCCGGGTTCGACGAGAGTGGCGACGGTGGCCCCGTCGACCTGGATGTCGTAGTCGGCGGCCGCGCAGTCGAGCACCACCCCGAGGCCGGTCCCGCGGAAGCGACCCTCGAAGTACACCCCGGGCCAGCTGAACTGCACCGTCTCCCCCAGGTCCTTGACCCGCCCGACGGTGTGCGCCTGCTCCAGGACGCTCTTCACCGGGCCGCCTGCGCGATCCCGCTGGCGCGCGTCCCTGCCGGAGCAGTCGGCGGGGACGGCACCGCAGCGCGTGCCGGGTTCCGGTTCCCGTCTCCGGTCGTCATCTGCGTGCCCTCTCTCCGGCCCTGTCGCGCATGGACGCGTCACGGCCGAACATCGGACATCCCCTCCCCGTATGTCAACCGGTTTCGAGGGCGCGGCACGGTCCCCGGGCGTACTCAGGACAATGGTTGACGGGCCATCAGTTCACCGACGGCCGGGCCGGGAACACTCCGCACGGAGGGAGGACGGCTCCAACCGCCGTCGCGTACCGGAGCCTTCCCCCTGGCGGCCGTCTCACATCCTGGTGGCGCCGTCCTTGATCGCCGCCCGGATGCGGACGTAGGTGCCGCAGCGGCAGATGTTGCGGATCCCGTCGAGATCGGCCTCGGTGATGTCGCGGCCTTCCTCGGCGACGCTCCGGACGAGGGCCACGGCTGCCATGATCTGGCCCGGCTGGCAGTAGCCGCACTGGGCCACGTCGTGGTCGAGCCACGCCTGCTGCATGGGGTGCAGTTCGGCGCCGACGGTGGCCGGCAGCCCTTCGATGGTGGTGACCTCGTCGGTCGGCTCCAGCTCTCCCACGGGGATGGCGCAGGGGTTGACCGCCCGGCCGTTGAGATGGCTGGTGCAGGCCTTGCAGACGTTGATGCCGCATCCGTACTTCGGACCCGTGACGCCGAGGACGTCGCGGAGCACCCACAGGAGCCGCACCTCGTCTTCGATGTCCACGGTGACCTGCCGGCCGTTGAGGCGGAATGTTTGCTCGGGCACGAAGGGTTCCTCGGGTCAGTGGGCGTGGTCCCGGCCGTCCGTGGGGGACTGCGGGATCGGCGGGACGGCCGGCTTGGGCTCGAAGGCGAGTGTCTCGTGGTTGATGGGGAACGAGGTCGGCATCCTGCCGGTCGCGCGGCCGTAGGCGCAGGCGACCGCGGCCATGGTCGCGGCGACGCCGAGTTCACCCGCCCCGCCGGGTTTCCCCGTGGTGTCCGGCATGATGATGATCTTCAGTTCGGGGGGTGTGTTCCACTGGCGGGTGTAGAAGTAGTTGTCCCAGCTCGCCTCCAGGAAGTACCCGTCGCGCAGGTGCAGGCTGGAGGTGAGGGCCAGTGCGATGCCGTCCATGGCGCAGCCCATCATCTGCGCGTCGAGCCCGCGGGGGTTGACGGTGAGTCCGGCGTCCACGGCGAGGACGACCTTGGTGACGCGCGGTCCGGTGACGCCGTCCCGGACCTGGCGGCCGACCGTCTCCGGGCGGCAGTCGATCTCGACCAGGACGGCGCTCGCGGAGCGGTACTCGGAGTGGAGCGCGATGCCCTGGGCCGTGCCGTCGGGCATCGCGCGGCCCCAGTCGCCGGCTTCGGCGACCTTGTCCAGCACCGCCCGGGACCGGTCGTCGTCGAGGAAGTCCCGCCGGAACCGATAGGGGTCCTTCCCCATCCTGGAGGCCAGTGCGTCGACGACGAGTTCCCTGGCGCAGGTGACGTCGGGCGAGTAGACGTTGCGCATGCTGCCGGTGTTGAAGCTCTTGTCGGTCTCGTTCAGGAGTCTGCTGTTGGCTCCGAAGTCGTAGGGCATCGACTGGGAGAGCTGGAAGAAGACCTCGGAGAAGGCGAGGTCCGCCACCGGCAGCTTCGCCGCGAACGCGGTGACGATCTCACCGAAGCCGTGGCCGAGGTCGGTGGAGACACTGGTGTGGCGCTGCTTGTAGCTGAGCACGGTGCCGCCGGCGTAGGCGATGCGTACGCGGGACGTGGCCATGGGGTGCGTACGTCCCTGGCGGGAGTCGTCGGCCCGGTGCCACATGAGTTTGACCGGCTTGCCGATCTTCTTCGAGATCTCGACGGCCTCCAGCGCCGCGTCGAAGAAGAGCTTGCGCCCGAAGGAACCGCCGCCTTCGGTGACATGGACCGTCACCGCGCTCAGCGGGAGCCCCAGCTTGGCCGCGATGGCCTCCTTGGCGACGATCGGCGCCTTGAGACTGGACCAGATCTCGGCCCGGTCCGGGCGTACGTCCGCGATGGCGCAGTTGGTCTCCAGCGCGCTGTTGCTGCGGAAGTGGAAGGTGAATCTGCCCTCCACGCTCGGGGTCAGCGGCGGAAGTCCCATGGAGGGCTCCGCGACCCGGAGTCCGGCGAGCACGGAGGCGTCGCTCTTGCCCTTCGCGGTACCGGGGCCCCATGACACCCGCAGGGCGCGCACGGCGTCGACGCACTGTCCGAAGGTCCGGGCGCGTACGGCCACACCGCTCGCGATCACCACGACGTCGGTGACGCCCGGCATCGCCCGGACCTCTGCGGCGTTGGCGACGGATTCGACTTTGCCGTTGATGGTCGGCGGGCGGCACACCATGGTGGGGGCGGCCCCGGGGACGGCGAGGTCCATGGCGAACTTCTTGCGTCCGGTGACCGCTTCGAGGGCGTCGACGCGGCTGCGGGGGGTGCCGATGACGGTGAACTCCGCGGACGCTTTCAGTTCCGCGGTGACCTGCTGCGGCTTCAGGACCGCGGCCCGCTCGGCCAGGTCCCCGATGCCGATGCTCCGGCCGGCGGGCCCGTGGACCGTCCCCGCCCGGATGCGGACCTCGGCGGTCGTCGCGCCGAGGGCCACCGCACCGGCCTGGAGCAGGCGTTCCCGGGCGACGGCCGCGGCGACCCGGACCGGGGTGTAGGTCGCGATGGTGGTGTTGGAGCCGCCGGTGAGCTGGTTGAAGAGCAGTTCCGGGCGCGCGTCGGCCAGGGTGACCCGCACCCGGTCCAGCGGGACGTCCATCTCCTCGGCGATCAGCATGGCCGTCGACGTGGTGATGCCCTGCCCCACCTCGGCCCGCGGCAGCGCGAGGGAGACCGTGCCGTCGGTGTGGACCTGGACGGTGATGAGACCGGAGGTCGGCAGCGCGGCCAGGGTCATGAGGTCGTTGAGGTCGACCACGTCCGTGATGTCCGCCGAGGGGACGTCGGCCCTGGCCGGGGCTGCGGACAGGAGCGGGGCGGCCGTCATCAGGGTCGGGGCCGCCAGGACGAATCCCAGGAACCTGCGCCGGTCCACGGCTCGGTCCTCCGGCCGGTGGGTTCGCTCAGCATCGTTCACCGACGGGCTCCTCTCCCCCGCGCCCGGTCGGCGTCGTGTGTCCCGAGTCCGCCGGAGGACTCGTCCTGGTGTCCCGCGTGGGCGGGGTCGCTCGTGTGGTGTTCATGGCGCGGTTCGGCTCCGGGAAAAGTGGAGGGCGGCGGCCGGGGCCGGTGGTGGCGCCCCCGGCCGCCTCGGACGGACTCCGCACGGGGCGGGTCCGGCTGTTCAGGAAGGGCGGTTGGCGTCCGGAATGTTGATGGCGATGGGTCGGCCCTCGTTGAGGAAGAGCAGGACGAACCTACGGAGTGCTTCCTCCAGCGTCCAGAGCACCGCCGGGACGGCGGGCAGCGGGATCAGGCCTTCGCGGAAGGCCACCAGCAGGGGCCAGGCCGTCGCGATGAGCTTCTCCAGGATCGGCTGCCTGGACAGCCCGATCATGTCCCCGATCTCGCCGCCCAGCGTGTACCGGGTGAAGGCGCTGATCAGCGGCCGAGTCAGGCCGGCGTCGAGTTCGGCCACGATGCCGAGCAGGACGTTGGTCAGCTCCTCGCCCTCGGACGAGTGGGCGAGGATCGGGTCGAGGACCTGCTTGGACTGCGCGTAGGCCGCGTCCCAGGAGGCGGGGATGTACTCGTCGTGGACGCCGAGCATGTGGGCGCTGACCTGCCACACGTGCAGATAGGCGTCCGAGTCGGCGGTGTTGACGCGGACACCCCATTCTTTCATCCTGCGCATGACAAACGTGGCCAGACTGTGCCAGGTGACCATGATGTCCGCCTGGCTGATGGGGATCGTCTGGCCCCCGTTCGTCTGGGACCAGCCCGGTGACTGCGGCAGCAGATGACGCACCGCCGCGTGCACCAGACGGGTCTTCACCGCGGTCACGATCATCGAGCCCTGCGGCAGGTACGCGTCGAGGTCCCCGATGTCGTAGCCGAGCCGCGCGGTCTTGGCGATGCGGTCCTTCATGTCGGCACCGCCCTTGGAGTAGTAGACGGCCCGCGCCTCCCTGGGGATGGCGGTGCTCATCAGGCCACTGCCGAGTCCGTACAGCGCTCCGACGTAGATGCCCTTGGTCGTGCTGAACTTCGCGGCGCGGTCGAGCTTGGCCTTGTCCGCCCAGGACGGCATCTGCCGGGCGTGCTCCATGAAGTCCTTGAGGTCCGCCGGGAGCCCGTCGGGCAGCGGCTGGTCGTTGCGGGTCCAGCGTTGCAGCAGCGTGTTGACGCGCGCCACGTCGCCCCGGTCGATGAGGGCGGCCAGCACGGGGTCGGCCTCCTCGTCCCAGACCCACTCGGGGTTGACGCCCGCCCCCGCGCCCGCCACCGAGCCGGTGGGCGACCAGGTCCACAGGGACCGGGCGGAGGCCGGGGTCGCCGCCGCCAGCGCCCCCACCGCCCCGAGGGCTCCGCCCGTTGCCAGCATCTTGCGCCTGCTGAATCCGTCCATGGTTCCGTACTCCTTCATGTGATGGTCGGCGGGCGTCACGGGAGGGGACGCCGCGGGAATCGAGCCGTGCGGGGAACAGCCGCACGGGAAACGCCGTACGGACACGGGCCGTACGGGTTGCGGGTTGCGATTGCGGGGTGCGGGGTTCGGATCCGCGTCCGCACCGTCGGGACCGGCCGGGGAACAGCCGGGGAGCGACCGGCCGGACCGGGGGCCGGGACGCCGCCGCGGTTCGGCAGCCGCCGGGGCGAGGTGTGCGCACACGCCGGTCGCCGGATGACGGACCCGCACCTCATGGGCGCGGTGCGTCAGGAAGCGGGCCGGTTGGTGTCCGGGATCTCGATCCGGGTGCCCTGCCCCTTGGTGAGGAAGAAGAGGATGTACCTGCGAACGGCCTCGTCGATCGTCCAGGCGAGTGCCGGCACCAGCGGCAGGGGGATCAGCTTCTCGCGGAAGGCGACCAGCTTCGGCCAGAGAGCCGCGATGGTCTTCTCCCAGAAGGGCTGCTCGGGGATGCCGTCCATGTCCGCGACCCGGTCGCCGACGAGGAAGCGGGCGAGCGCGTCGACGAGCGGGCGGTCGATGCCGCCGGGACTCGTCTGCTCGGCGAGCTGGCCCAGCAGGATGTCCGTCAGTTCGATGCCCTCCCGTGTGGACCGCAGGACCGGGTCCAGCACCTGCGCGGCCTGGGCGTGTGCGGCGTCCCACGAGACCGGGATGTACTCGTCGCGCACGCCGAGCATGTGGGCGGTCACCTGCCACACGTGCAGGTACGCCGCCGCGTCGGCGGAGCTGATCGGCACCTTCCATTCCACCAGCTTGCGCATGGTGTAGGTGGCGAGGCTGTGCCAGGTGACCATGATGTCCGCCTGGCTGATCGGGATGGCTTGCCCCTCACCGGTCCGGGACCAGTCCGGGGACTGCGGCAGCAGGTGGCGCACCGCCGCGTGCACCATGCGGGTCTTGACCGCGTGGACGATCACGTCCCCGTCGGGGCGGAAGGCGTTCAGGTCTCCGATGGCGAACCCGAGCATGCTCGTCTTGGCGACACGGTCCTCCATGTCGGCGCCGCCCTTGGAGTAGTAGACCGAGCGCGCCTCCCTGGGGATCGCGGTGCTGAGCATGCCGCCGCCGACCCCGTTGAGGAGGTTGAGGTAGAACCCGCGGGACTTGTTGAACGCCGCCGCGGTCTCCAGCGCGGTGCGGTCCGCCCAGGACGGCAGTTGCCGTGCCTTCTCCATGAACGCCCTCACGTCCTGGGGCAGTCCGGCCGGCAGCGCCTGGTCGTTCCGGGTCCAGGTCCGCAGCGCGTCGTTGACCTTCGCCACGTCACCGCGTTCGATCACCGACGCCAGCAGGGTGTCGGCCTCGTCGTCCCAGACCCATTCCGGATCCAGGCCCTCGCCGCTGCCCGCGACCGACCCGCTGGGGGCCCAGGTCCATGCCTCCCGGGCACCGGCCGGCGGACCGGCACCCATGGCGCCCAAGGCGCCCAGGGCCCCGCCCGCGGCTAACATCTTGCGCCTACTGAGTCCGTCCATGGCTCTCTGAACTCCTCCGTGAGTCCTTCGGCTTGCAGCGCTGCGCTTGATACAATGAAACACATTGGGATTCTGTGTGTCATCAGAGGAGCACAGGCGGGCGGGAAACGCCAGAGAGATTTCAAAAATCGGGAGGCGCTCGTGGCACCTGCTCCGCCGGACCTCGCGGGGCCTTCGGACCCCCCGTCCGTGCTCGAACTGGCCTTCAGCGACGCCGTCGAGGGGGCCGGTTCGGACGACAAGGTGTCCGTGCGCCTGCTCGACGCGGCGTACGAGCAGTTCTGTCTGCTCGGCGTCCGACGCACCACGATGACCGACGTGGCCCGGCTCGCGGGGGTGTCCCGGATCACGGTCTACCGCCGGTTCCCGACGAAGGAGGCGCTGGTCGAGCACGTCGTGCGACGTGAGTTCCGGCGCTACTTCGACCAGTTCGTCGTCGAGATCCTGGCCGCCGAGACCGTAGCCGACCGGGTGGTCCTCGGGTTCGTCAGCTCGCTGCGCACCGTCCGGGGCAGTCGCCTCATCGGAGGTCTCATGGCTGTCGAACCGGACGTCGTCGTGCCGTCCATGACCGGCGACGGAGGTCGCACCCTGCACATGGTGCAGCAGTTCGTGGCGGAGCGGCTGCGCCGGGAACAGGAGGCCGGGCACGTCGCGGCCCGGGTGGACGTGGGCGTCGCGGCGGAGATGATGGTCCGGATCTCCGCGTCCTTCCTCACCATTCCCAGCCGCGTCATCGATCTCGACGACGACGCGCGCCTGCGCGAGGTGGCCCGGCAGTGCCTCGTCCCGATGCTCGGACCCGCGCCTGCCGGTCAGACGTAAGACGACGCGCGGCGGAAAGCGGGCGGATCGGGTCGCCGGTCTCGTGCGCTCCCCCCGGCGGCGGCACGGGGCGGGGCGCGGACGGAGCGCCGCGCGCCGTCCGACGCACACGCCCGAACGCCCCCGGACGCGCCGAGGGACCCGCACCGGAGTCCGGTGCGGGTCCCTCGACCCGCCTGCGGGTGCCCCGCCGTCCGCGGGGCGCCCGGTGGAGCGGTACTGCTAGAACCAGTGCTTACGGCCACCGACCTTGCGGCCGCTGGCACCGAGGATCCACAGGACGGCGCCGACCACGACGAGTACGCCGCCGATGGTCGTCAGCAGCGAGACGCCGACGAGCAGGCCGATGATGAGCAGAATGGCGCCGAGCAGAATCATTACGGGTCCGATCTCCGAAGTCTTCAGGGCGCGTGCCAGCGGGTGCTGCGCGACGGCCTCTCTTGTCGCGCGAACGGTTTCCGCCGGCCGTCCGGCCCCCGGTCCCTGTCGCGCTCCATCCTTGTGCCCCTCGAACCGGTGTTCACGCACGCGACTTCCACGACTTCCGCGCGGTTCCTCCCGGCCGTCGCGACACGGTCACGGACCGGTCGTCGGGTGGTCACCGATCGTGTCCGGCCGGGGACCTCGGTAGAGCAGCGGCAGTGCGGGCCGGGTGGGCGCGCATCGGGCCCCTGCCGCTACTTCGTGAGCCCCGCCAGCTCCCGCTCCGCGTTCTCCGCCACCCTGCGGCGGACGGCGAACCAGCCGGCCACCAGCATGACCGCGATCACCGGCACCAGCAGCAGGGTCTTGCGCCCGATGTCGGGGTCGTTGCCCATCATGACGAGCACGCCCAGCAGGAACGCGATCGTGACGATCTCGGTGACCGGGCTCCACGGCAGGCGGAACTCCGGGCGCGGGGCCAGACCCGCGCGGCTGCGACGGACGAAGACCAGGTGGCAGAGCATGATGATCACCCAGGTGCTGATCACGCCGAGGGAGGCCACGTTCAGCACGATCTCGAAGGCCTTGCCGGGCACCACGTAGTTCAGGCCGACGCCCAGCACGCAGACGGCACAGGTCAGCAGGATGCCGCCGTACGGGACCTGGCTGCGGCTCATCACGCGGGTGAAGCGGGGCGCGGAGCCCGCCATCGCCATGGAGCGCAGGATGCGCCCGGTGGAGTACAGGCCGGAGTTCAGCGACGACATCGCCGCGGTCAGCACCACGAGGTTCATCACGTCGTCGGCGGCCGGGACGCCGACCTTGGACAAGACGGTGACGAAGGGGCTCTGGTCCCCCGAGTAGAGCGAACCGGGCAGCAGCAGGGCCAGCAGTACGACGGAGCCGACGTAGAAGAGCGCCACCCGCCACATGATGGAGTTCACCGCGCGCGGCACGACCTTCTCCGGCTCGGCGGTCTCGCCGGCGGCGACGCCGACCAGTTCCAGGGCCGCGTAGGCGAAGATCACGCCCTGCATGACGAGCACCACGGGCATCACGCCGTGCGGAAGCACACCGCCGTGCTCGGTGATCATGCCCGGACCCGGCGTGTGGCCGCCGACGTCGTGCCGGGTGACCAGCAGGAAGACGCCGATCAGCATGAACCCGACCAGGGTGGCGACCTTGACGATCGAGAACCAGAACTCCATCTCGCCGAACACCTTCACCGAGATGAGGTTCACGACCAGCACCACCGCGAGGGCGACCAGGGCCAGCACCCACTGCGGGATGCTGGTGAACATGCTCCAGTAATGCGTGTACAGCGCGATCGCGGTGATGTCGGCGATCCCGGTGGTGGACCAGTTGAGGAAGTACATCCACCCCGCGACGTACGCCCCCTTCTCCCCGAGGAACTCGCGCGCGTACGACACGAACGAGCCGGAAGAGGGACGGTGGAGCACGAGCTCGCCGAGCGCCCGTACGACGAAGAAGGCGAAGACGCCGCAGACGAGGTAGGCGACCGCGAGGGCCGGGCCGGCGTCACGCAGGCGCCCGCCGGCGCCCAGGAAGAGCCCCGTTCCGATCGCCCCGCCGATCGCGATCATGTTCACATGGCGGGCCTTGAGGCCCTTGCTGTAGTCGGCGTCACCCGCGTCCGCGGGGGTCCCGCCCGCATGTCGCCCTGGAGCCTCGGCCTGTGCCGTATCGACGGCGTTTTCACTCACGGCTGATTCCACTTTCTGGTGCGGCCGGGCCGACATCGCGCCCGAATCGTCCATGTCTCGACAGGGCCGGTGCCACCTCGGGCGGCGCAGACCGAGGCGGCACCTTCCCGGAGGACACCGCTGTATGCGGGGACCCGGGTCGCACGGTGCGACTCCACACATGATCCGCCGCAGCCCTCCATCAGCCGCCCATGAGTGCGACGGCGCTGGTCAGAGGCGGCCACCGTCGCGCGTACCGGGCGGGAGTACGGGAGTCCGCAGGAGAGGGGCTCCGACGTCCCGGGTCCGCCTCACCACCTCCCCACCGACCGGGCCCGGTGGAGAGGCGGCGAGGCCCGCGGTCCGCCGGGCTTCCCGCCCCCTGAGCGCGCTCCAGCGATTCCGCTTGTGCGCGGACGGGGTACGCGGAGGCGCCCACCGGTCCGCGCACCGCACGGCCCGGCCGGGGCGCCCCCCTCGTCAGGGAAGGCCACGACCGCACGGTCGGCACGCCCCGCCCGCCCCGACAGGGACATCCGTGCCCGCCCCGGCAGCCGCCCGGCTCCGGGACGGCACATACCGTCGGGCGGCGGGGGCCGAACGTCCCGATTCATCCGGTCGGGGCATCCTCCGGGCGTTCCCGGGCGCGGCGCGCAAGAGACGCCGGACAGTGGGCGGGCCGCGTCCGCCCCGGTTCGTCCTGGCCGGGAACGCCGGCACCCGTCATTCCGGGCTCCCCCGCGTCGGCCGTCGCGGTCGGCCGTCGCGCGTCGATCCGGGGGCCCGGCTCGTTCCAGGGAGGCAGTACGTGGTGAGCACAGCAGCGGAGAACACCGGCGTGGAGGGAGGTGTCGGGGGGACCGCCCTGATGGTCGCCGCGGCACGGGCGATCGAGACGCACCGGCCCGACGCCCTGGCCCGTGACGTCTACGCGGAGCACTTCGTGCGCGCGGCGCCGGCGTCGGCGGGTTGGCCGGTCCGGGCGGAGGAGGTCCCGGACGGGGACGCGAACCCGCTGTGGGGGCGCATGGCACGCTACTTCGGACTGCGCACCAGGGTGCTCGACGACTTCCTGCTCGGCGCGGTGCGTTCGGGTCCCCGGCAGGTGGTGATTCTCGGCGCGGGACTGGACGCGCGGGCGTTCCGGCTCGACTGGCCCGCCGGCTGCGTGGTCTTCGAGATCGACCGGGAGGGGGTGCTGGGGTTCAAGCAGGAGGTGCTCGGCTCGCTGTCGGCGGTCCCGACGGCTGTGCGGGTGCCCGTCCCGGTCGACCTGCGCGACGACTGGGCCGGAGCCCTCGCCGACGCCGGCTTCGACGCGGCGCAGCCGAGCGTCTGGCTGGCCGAGGGGCTGCTGTTCTACCTGCCGAGTGCGGCCGAGAGCCGTCTCGTCGGCCAGGTGGACCGGTTGAGCACGGCGGGCAGCGCCATGGCCTTCGAGATCAAGCTGGACCAGGCGCTGCTGGACGCCGGGGAGCACCCGCTCTACACCTCGGCGACCACGCAGATGGGCATCGACCTGCTCGGCCTGTTCGACCGGGAGCCGCGCCCCGACTCCGTGGGCGATCTGACGGGCCGGGGCTGGACCACGGCGGTGCACACCGCGTTCGAGTTCACCCGCCACCACGGACGCGGTCCGCTGCCCGTGCCGGACGACGGACTGGGCGGGAACCGGTGGGTGTTCGCGACGAAGCCGGTGCCGCTGCCGCGCCCGCAGCAGGCGCCGCACTCATAGGACGCCGTCGGGCACCAGCACGGGTTTGACCACGCGGCCGACCTCGCAGTCCGCTTCGGCCTCGTTGACGGCGGCGAGGGGGTAGGTGCGGATGAGCTGGTCGAAGGGGAAGCGGCCGGCCTGCCAGAGCCCGAGGAGCCTCGGGACGAGCAGGCCGGGGACGGCGTCCCCCTCGCAGATGTGGACGATGCTCCGGCCCCGGTCGAGCGTCCCGGGCTCCAGGGGCAGTGCGGTGCGGAACCGTGCCACCAGGCCGAGTCTGCCGGTCGGACGCAGCGACCGGAGCGCGTCGTTGACGACCGGCGCCGAACCCGTGGTGTCCAGGGCGTAGTGGGCGCCGCCGCCGGTGCGGCGCCGCACGAGGGCGGGCAGGCCGGCGGCGTCCGCGTGCACGGGAACGGCGCCGAAGCGCTCGGCGAGGTCGAGACGTGCGGGGTGCCGGTCGACGGCGACCGTGACCGCGCCCGCGGCGGTCGCGGCCATGACGGCGGCGAGGCCCACCGCCCCCGCCCCGAAGACGGCGACGGTGTCACCGGGGCCGGCGCCGAAGGAATGGAGGACGGCTCCGGCGCCGGTGAGGAAGCCGCAGCCGAGCGGTCCGAGCAGTTCGAGGGGGAACGCGGGGTCGACCCGGACGGCGTTGCGCGCTGGGACGACGGCGTAGGCGGCGAAGGCGGACTGGCCGAACCACCGCGGGGCCAGCGCGCCCCCGGCCGCGTCGGTGAACCGGGCCGCGTTCTCCGGGCGCCCGCCGAAGAGGTTGAGCGCGGCGAAGGAGTCGCAGTAGGCGGGCGCTCCGCGCAGGCAGGCGGCGCAGTGCGCGCAGGAGTCGTAGCTGAGGACGACGTGGTCGCCGGGTCGCGGGCCGGTGTCGGGACCGCCGGTGCCGGGGCTGCCGGTCTCCACCACCACTCCGGCCCCCTCGTGGCCGAGGACCGCGGGGAGCGGTGACCGGCCGGCCGAGCGGCGGACGGCGAGATCGGTGCGGCACATCCCGCAGCCGGCGATCCGGACCAGGATCTCGCCGGGTGCCGGGCCCGCGTTCAGGACCACCTCCTCCAGCGCGAACGGGCCGTCGTACGAGCGGAGTACCGCCGCGTCGAAGCGCCGGATCACACCTCCTCCTCGGGGCAGTGCACGACGAAGGGCCGGAGGTTGCCGTAGAGGCCCCAACGGCCGCCCGCCACACCGACGCCGCTCTCCTTGACGCCCGAGAAGGGCTGGGCGAGGGAGAGTTCGGCGTGGTGGTTGATCCACGCGGTGCCGCACTCCAGCCGGTCGGCCACCGCCCCGGCCCGGTCGGGATCGGTTCCCCAGACCGATCCGCCCAGCCCGTAGCCGGTGGCGTTGGCCGCTTCGACGGCCTCGTCGAGGTGCCCGTACGCCAGCACCGGCAGCACCGGCCCGAACTGTTCCTCCGTCACCAGGGCGCTGTCGGCGGGTACACCGGTCAGGATCGTCGGGGCGTGGAAGTAGCCGGGCCGGTCGATCCGCCGGCCGCCGGCGGCGGCCCGCGCACCGGCCGCCAGGGCATCGGCGGTGCGGCGTTCGATCCGGGCGAGCTGGGCCGCGTTGTTCAGCGGCCCGAGTTCCGTGCCGGGGTCGAGCCCGGGGCCGACGACGGTGGTCCTGGCGCGGTGGGCGAGCGCCTCGACCACGTCGTGGTGGAGGCGGGCGGGGACGTAGACGCGTTTGACCGCCATGCAGACCTGCCCGCAGTTGCGGAAGGCCGCCCAGAACAGCCGTTCGGCGACCCGTTCCACGTCCACGTCGTCCAGCAGGATCGCCGCGTCGTTGCCGCCCAGTTCCAGGGTGACCCGGGCGAGTGAGGTGGCAGCGCCCCGTGCGACGGCCCGCCCGGTGGCCGGGGAGCCGGTGAAGGTGACGTGCCGGATCCCCGGATGTGCGGCCAGGCGCGCGCCGAGCGGTTCCCGCCCGGTGACCACCGTCAGGACGCCTTCGGGGAGCGCGGCGGCCATGACGGACGCCAGGAGACGGGTGGCGAGGGGGGTGTACGGGGACGGTTTGAGCACCACGGTGTTGCCCGCGGCGAGCGCGGGCGCGAACTTGGCCGACGCGAGTTGGAGCGGGAAGTTCCACGGGACGATCGCGGCGACGGGCCCGAGCGGCCGCCAGCGGATCTCGCTGCGCACCGGACGGCCGTCCCGGAGCGGCTCCGCAGCGGGGAACGCGTCGGCGAAGTGGCGGAGCCGGGCCGCGGTGCGGGCGACCTCGGCGTACGACTCGGCCAGGGGTTTGCCCTGTTCGCGGGTGAGCAACGGTGCGAGGGTGTCCCCGGCCGCCTCCACGGCGTCGGCCGCGGCGAGCATCGCGGCGGCTCGGGCGGGCGGGTCGGCGCGCCAGCTCAACCAGGCGTGGTGGGCCCGGCCGACGACGGCGTCCAGTTCGTCCGGGTGCTGCTCGGGGGCCTCGTCGAACACCTCGCCGGTCGCCGGATCGACGACGCCGAACCGCGCGCCGACGGGTACGGGGGAGGTGGCCGGCGGTCGGGTCTCCACGCCGCCGTCAGCCGGCGGGGGCGGCGACGGTCGCGTTCTCGCGGGCGTGCCGGTCCATCTCCGCGCGGAAGGCGGCCACCAGCAGCGGCTTGATCCGGCCGGTATTGCGGTCGCCGCCCTCGCACACCGCCCCGCGCACCCCCACGATGTCGGTGCCGATACGGGTCAGCACGCCGAGGTCGGCCGCCTTCACGCTGCCCGCGAGGGCGGCGAGCAGGCCGGCCTCGTGGGCACGCCGCACGAACTCCGCGCAGGCGTCCGGGGGCACGTGGTCGAACAGCCGGCTGCCGTCCTTGACCGCGGTGTCCAGCATGGCGCCGTCCGAGCCGGAGCGGCGGGCGATGTCCGGCAGGGCGAGCGGGTTGACGCAGCCGATGCGGTGCGCGTCGGCATATCCGGAGGCGACGACCAAGGCGTCCGGCCGGTAGTCCTTCACCGCCCGCACGACCCCGGTCATGACCTCCACGGCCTGCTCGGGGGTGGTGCATCCGTAGAGGCCGACCTTGATGTAGCTGGCTCCGGAGACCGCGGCCCCGAGCGCCGCCTGGGCCACCGTTCCGGGCTTGTACGGTACGTCTCCCACGGTGGCCGAGACCGGTTTGTCGGCCGGCACCGCCTCCCGGATCTCCCGGATGACCCAAGGGTAGTTCGCGCCGAGCGAGCCCTCGTCGGGCTTCTTGACGTCGACGATGTCGAGGTGTTCGGCCGCCTTCGCGCAGTCGAGAGCTTCCTCGACACCGTCCGGGGAGATGAGAAGCAGCAAGGTGAAATCCTTCCACCGCGGGTCCGCCCGCAGGGGCGGAGGAGCGGAGTCGCCCTGGTCCTTCGATGCCTCTTCATCATCGGCGGACCGGTGCGACCGGCGGCAGGGCGCGGGCGGAGTCGCAGGGAGCGTTGATCCGTATCTTCACGCCCCCGAGTGCGCTGCCCACGCCGTACGGCCCCGTCCGGGTGGGCCGCCCCGTGCGCCCCGGCCGCGCCGGCCCCGGCCGCGCGGGCCCATTCGTACGGGCCGCGTCCGCACGGACGCGCTTCCCGTGGCGGGCGCGGGTGGCATGCGCGGCCTGCGGCGGGTGCAAGGAGGGGCGCCCCGGTGCGGGGCGCCCCTCGGGTGCCGTCGTCGTGTCCCCGCCGGGTGGCGGGGCCTCGGAGTCAGCCGTTGACGAGCCGGTTGCCGGCGCTCACCGCGTCGGCGCCGGCCCGGGCCAGGTCGCTGACGGCGCCGACCCTGTCCCCGACGCCGGTCTGCTCCACCACCTCGTGGGTGACGGCGCCGGCCTGCTGTCCGGCGTCGACGGCGGTCGCGGCGGTCTGGGTGAGGGCCGGGCCGAGTTCGTCGGCCTGGGCGGCGGAGGCTGCGGCGGCGAGCAGGAAGGAACCGGCCGCGGCGGCCGTGAGGGTGCGAAGTACGTTCATGATCCGTACAACGCCCGCCGCCCCTCCGGGGCACGCTCCAGGGCCGGTTCGTCACCTTGCGTCCGCACCTTTCACCTGGTCGGGGGGCGCGCCACCGGGCGCGGGCGGGCCGGGTGGCGGGCCACCGGTGCGGCGGTGGAGGCGGGACCGGCGGGCACGGAGCTCCCGCCGCCACGACGCGGGACGGGGTGCGGCACGCGGGTGCGCGAGGCGAGCAGCGCGCCGGCTGCGGGTCCGGCGGTCCACCCGCTCCGCGCGGCCGTCGACGTTCCGGTCCTCGCCCGGCCGGCGGCCACCGGGACCGGGGCCGGGGCCCGGGAAGCGGTGCGCGACGACCCGCTCGACGGCGGCCCGCGCCGGGCCCCGCAGGACACATCGTCACCACCCGTCCGGTGAACGGACACCCCTGTCCGGAATTCGTCCTTGACGGTATTCGGTCAATCGCTCAGCATCAGTCACGCACATCGCACCAGCAGCTCCAGGACCCGCCGGGCACGGTCCCGGCCGGGTACCCCCCGCACGTTCCGTCAGACCCCAACGGAATCCGGAGCCATTCGATGAGCCTCACCCGACGCAGACCCCCGACCACTCCCCCGCGCCGTGCGCGCCGCTCCCGCCTCGCGGCGGCCGCGACGGCGACGGCCCTGGCGGCCGCCGCCGTCCTGGCGACCGTGGCTCCGAGCGCGCAGGCCGCCCTGCCGGCGGCGGCCGCGGCCCCCGACATCCCGCTCGCCAACGTCAAGGCGCACCTGACCCAGCTCCAGTCGATCGCCACCGCCAACGGCGGCAACCGGGCGCACGGCAGGACCGGTTACAAGGCCTCCGTCGACTACGTGAAGGCGAAGCTCGACGCGGCCGGCTTCACCACCTCCCTGCAGCAGTTCACCTCCGGCGGCGCCACCGGCTACAACCTGATCGCCGACTGGCCGGGCGGCGACGCCAACCAGGTCCTGATGGCCGGCTCCCACCTGGACTCCGTCACCGCGGGACCCGGCATCAACGACAACGGGTCCGGCTCCGCCGCCGTGCTGGAGACCGCGCTGGCCGTCTCCCGGGCCCAGTTGCAGCCGGCCAAGCACCTCCGCTTCGCCTGGTGGGGCGCCGAGGAGCTCGGGCTGGTCGGCTCGAAGTACTACGTGAACAACCTGCCGACGACGGAACGCGCGAAGATCGCGGGCTACCTCAACTTCGACATGATCGGCTCGCCCAACCCCGGCTACTTCGTCTACGACGACGACCCGGTGATCGAGCAGACCTTCAAGGACTACTACGCGGGTCTCTCCGTGCCGACGGAGATCGAGACCGAGGGGGACGGCCGCTCGGACCACGCCCCCTTCAAGAACGTGGGCGTCCCGGTCGGCGGGTTGTTCTCCGGCGCCGACTACGTCAAGACCGCCGCCCAGGCACAGAAGTGGGGCGGCACCTCCGGGCAGGCGTTCGACCGCTGCTACCACTCCTCGTGCGACACCACGACGAACATCAACGACACGGCGCTCGACCGCAACAGCGACGCCGTCGCGTACGCGGTGTGGACGCTGTCGGCCGGGACGGTCACCCCGCCCACGGGCACCGTCTTCAGCAGCACCACCGATGTCAACGTGCCGGACAACGGAGCCGCGGTGACCTCGTCGATCGCGGTCTCCGGCCGCACCGGCAACGCGCCGTCCGCCCTCCAGGTCGGGGTCGACATCAAGCACACCTACCGCGGCGACCTGGTCGTGGACCTCGTGGCGCCCGACGGCACGGCCTACCGGCTGAAGAACTCCAGCTCCAGCGACTCGGCCGACAACGTCATCGCCACCTACACGGTCAACGCCGCGAGCGAGCTCGCCAACGGCACCTGGAAGCTGAAGGTGCAGGACGTGGCCGCCCAGGACACCGGCTACATCAACGGCTGGCAGCTCACCTTCTGAACACGCGGGCGTCGAGGCGGAGGGCGGCCGCCCCCGCCCCGACGCCCGCGTCCGGCCCACCGGACGGAGGGCGCGCCGGCCGCCCCGGTAGAGTGGAAGGCCCGTCTTCCCGCAGGTGACGGGGGCGCCGGTGCACAGCCGGCGCCGCCCGTCCGCGCTCGCCCGGTTCCGCTCGAGCAGGGACGCCCCGTTCGAGAGGCCCGACCGTCATGTCCGTTCGCCGTCACGCAACCGTGTTCGCCATAGCCGGCCTGCTCTGCGGAGCGACCGCTCCGGCGGCGCTCGCCGCGCCGAGCCCGTCCGCCTCCCCCTCCGGGCCGGCTCTCCCCGCCGGTCTCTACGGAACCGGGGACCCTACGTACGACGGCGTGTGGCGGCAGTCGCTGGCCTTCATCGCCCAGAAGACCGAGCGCGTCACGCCGGCCGCGAAGGCGGTGGACTGGCTGGTGGGCCAGCAGTGCGGCACCGGTGCCTTCCCCGCCTACCGGGACGCCTCCCGGCCCTGTGACGCGAAGACCGTGACGGACACCAACGCCACGGCCGCCGCCGTCCAGGCCCTGGTCGAGCTGGGCGGGCACCGCGCGGTCGTGGACAAGGGCGTCGGCTGGCTGAAAACGGTCCAGAACGACGACGGCGGCTGGGGGTACGACCCCGGCAGCCCCAGTGACGCCAACTCCACCGCCGTGGTCGTCGGGGCGCTGGCCGGCGCGGGCGTGCCGGTCGCCGAGGTGACCACCGGCGGGAAGACCCCGTACACCGCGCTGCAGAGCTTCGCGCTCCCCTGCGGGGGCGAGGACGGCGGCGCGTTCGCCTACCAGCCGGACAAGGACGGTGCCCTTACCGCCAACGCGGACGCCACGGCGGCCGCGGTGATCGGCTCGATGGGCAAGGGCATGGCCGCCGGCCCCTCCCGGACCGTGAAGACCACGACCTGCACGGACGGCTCCGGTCTCAGCCCGGAGCAGTCGGCGCAGAACGGGGCCCACTACCTCGCCACCGCGCTCGCCGGGTCGGGCCATCTGGACCTGCCGCCCATGCCGGGTGCGGAAGACTCGGCGCCGCAGCCCGACTTCGGCAACACCGCCGACGCGGTCGTGGCGCTGGCGTCCTCCGGTCACACCGCCGAGGCGACGAAGGCGGTCGCCCATCTGGAGAAGAACGCCCTGGACTGGGCCCGCGAGGGCGGCCCCGCCGCGACCGCCCAGTTGGTGCTCGCGGCCCACGCCACCGGGACCGACCCCCGCGACTTCGGCGGGACCGATCTGGTGAAGCAGCTCAACGCGACCGGTCCGGCGCCCGCCGCCGACGCGGCCACCGCGTCCCCCTCCGCCGATCCGCAGGCCGGAGCGGGCGATGACGACGGTGCGGGGCCGGGCGTGTGGTGGATCATCGGCGTGGGGCTGGCGGTCGGCGCCGGGATCGGCTTCCTGATCAGCGGCCGCAAGAGCCGGCAGCTGTGAGGCCGCTGCGCGGGGCGGTGCTGCTGGTGCTGTCCGTCGTGGTGGTCGGCCTGCTGGGCGCGGGCAGCGCCTCGGCGACGGGGTACCGCTACTGGTCGTTCTGGGAGGGCGACGGCGGCAAGGGCTGGACGTACGCCGCACAGGGGCCGTCGACGGTCCGGCCGCAGGACGGGGCGGTGCAGGGTTTCCGCTTCTCGGTGAGCGAGGACTCGCAGGACTCCGCGCAGCCGCGCCGCGCGCCGGACTTCGCCGCGGTGTGCGCGGACACCCCCGCGGCGGACGGCAGCAAGCGGGTCGCCCTGGTGATCGATCCCGGCACCGCCGCGGACGCGCCGGAGGGCGAACGTCCGCCCGCTGCGCGCACCGCCTGCGCACGGGTGTCCCCGGACGCGAGCACCGCGGAGGCGCTGGCGTCGGTGGCCAGGCCCCTGCGGTACGACAGCGCGGCGATCCTCTGCGCGATCTCGGGTTACCCGCGGGCGGGCTGCGGCGAGCAGGTGGCGCCCGGTGCGACCGAGGAGGGTACGGACCAGGAGGCCACGGGCACGGCCGAGGGCGGTCCGGCGGGCGGCGGGGGCTCCGGCGGGCCGTCGGCCGGTGTGCTCACCGGCGTCGGGCTGGTGGTCGTGCTGGGCGGCGCCGCGGTGCTGCGGGCGCGGACGCGCCGCCGCCGATGACCGGCTCCCCCGGCTCCGTCCGGTCCCGCCCCGCCCCGCTCGTCCTGCGCGCCCCGCGTGCGACGCGGAGCAACGCCGTGCCCGCCGGGGCCTGGTGGCTGTGGGCCCTGGGGCTTGCGGTCGCCGCGTCCCGCACCTCCAATCCCCTGCTGCTGGGGCTGCTGGTGGCGGTCGCGGGGTACGTCGTGGCGGCCCGCCGCACGGACGCGCCGTGGGCCCGGTCGTACGGCACGTTCCTGCGGCTCGGGCTGTTCGTGCTGGCCGTGCGGCTGGTCTTCTCCGTGGTCCTCGGGTCGCCCGTCCCCGGCGCGCACACCTTGGCGGACCTGCCCGAGGTGCCGTTGCCCGGCTGGGCGCAGGGCATCCGGGTCGGCGGCCGGGTCACCGCCGAGCAGGTGGTCTTCGCGCTGTACGGCGGGGCGCAGCTGGCGGCCCTGCTGATCTGCGTGGGCGCGGCGAACTCGCTGGCCAGCCCGGCCCGGTTGCTGAAGTCGCTGCCGGGGGCGCTGTACGAGGTGGGGGTGGCGGCGGTCGTCGCGATGACGTTCGCGCCGAACCTGGTCGCGGACGTGGCGCGGCTGCGGACGGCCCGTCGGCTGCGCGGCCGGCCGACCGGCGGCGTCGGGGCGGTGCTCCAGATCGGGCTGCCGGTGCTGGAGGGCGCCCTGGAGCGGTCGGTGGCGGTGGCGGCGTCGATGGACGCGCGCGGGTACGGGCGTTCCGCGCGGGTCCCGCGCGGTGTGCGCCGCACCACCCGGGTGCTCACCCTGGGCGGGCTGCTGGGCGTGTGCGCGGGGACGTACGGGCTGCTCGCCGCGGAGGGCGCCGTCTACGGGCTGCCGCTGCTGCTCGCCGGGCTGGTCGCGGCGCTGGCCGGGCTCAGGCTCGGCGGCCGCCGGACGGTCCGCACCCGCTACCGGCCCGACCGGTGGGGCGCGCGGGCGTGTCTCGTCGCGGGGTCGGGCGCGGCGGTCGCGGCGGCGATGCTCTGGGCGGCGGCCCTCTCCCCGGAGGCGCTGCATCCGGGAGTCGTCCCGCTCACCGCCCCCGTACTGCCGCTGTGGCCGGCGGCGGCCGTCCTGGTCGGGCTGTTGCCTGCCGCGGTGGCCCCGCTGCCCCCTTCCCCGTCGGACTCCGAGGAGCGCACATGATCCGGTTCGAGCAGGTCTCGGTACGGTACGAGGGCGCCGCGCGTCCCACCCTGTCCGGGGTCGACCTCGACGTACCCGAGGGCGAGCTGGTGCTGGTCGTCGGCCCGTCCGGTGTCGGCAAGTCGACCTTGCTGGGCGCGGTGTCGGGTCTGGTTCCGCATTTCACGGGCGGCGTGCTGTCCGGCCGGGTGACGGTCGGCGGCCGGGACACCCGGACCCACAAGCCGCGTGAGCTGGCCGATCTGGTCGGCACGGTGGGACAGGATCCGCTCGCGCACTTCGTCACGGACACGGTCGAGGACGAACTGGCCTACGGCATGGAGTCGCTGGGGCTGGCCCCGGACGTGATGCGCCGGCGGGTCGAGGAGACGCTGGACCTGCTGGGGCTCGCCGAGTTCCGGGACCGGCCGATCACCACGCTGTCCGGGGGGCAGCGCCAGCGGGTCGCGATCGGCTCGGTCCTCACCCCGCATCCGCGCGTCCTGGTGCTGGACGAGCCGACGTCCGCCCTGGACCCGGCCGCCGCGGAGGACGTCCTGGCGGTGCTGCAACGTCTCGTCCACGACCTGGGCACTACGGTGCTGATGGCGGAACACCGGCTGGAACGGGTGGTGCAGTACGCCGACCAGGTCCTGCTGCTGCCGTCGCCCGGCGCCGCCCCGGTGCTCGGCCCGCCCGCAGACGTCATGGCGCACTCCCCCGTCCGGCCGCCGGTGGTGGACCTCGGCCGGCTCGCGGGCTGGGACCCGCTGCCGCTGTCGGTCCGTGACGCGCGACGCCGGGCGGCGGGCCTGCGGGAGCGGCTGGCCGGGGTGGAACCGCCGGCGAGGGCGATCCCGGTGGGCGTCCGCGTGCCGCCGCTCGCCGCCCGCGAGCCCGCGCGGCCGGGCCTGTTCGCCCGCCTGCTGGGGCGACGGGCGGAGGAGCCGCTGGCCCCGCCCGCGGCGGACGGTCCCGTGGTCCGCGCCGAAGGGCTCGGCGTGCGGCGCGGCCGGATCGAGGCGCTGCGCGGGGTCAACCTGACGGTCGCGCCGGGCGAGGCCGTCGCCCTGATGGGCCGCAACGGCGCCGGGAAGTCGACACTGCTGACCACGCTGGTCGGCATGACCGTGCCGACGTCGGGCTCGGTCCTGGTGGGCGGCCTGCGGCCGTCGTCCACCGCCCCGCGCGCCATGGTGCGCCGGGTGGGTCTGGTGCCGCAGGAGCCGCGCGACCTGCTGTACGCGGACACGGTCGCGGCCGAGTGCGCGGCGGCGGACGTGGACGCGGGCGCGGCCGGGGGCAGTTGCCGGGCACTGGTCCACGAGCTGCTGCCGGGGGTGCCGGACGACGTGCATCCGCGTGATCTCTCCGAGGGGCAGCGGCTGGCGCTGGCCCTCGCGCTGGTGCTGACGGCCCGGCCCCCGCTGCTCCTGCTGGACGAGCCGACGCGCGGTCTCGACTACGCCGCCAAGGCACGACTGGTGGGGGTGTTGCGGCGGCTGGCCGCGGAGGGGCACGCCATCGTGCTGGCCACCCACGACGTGGAGCTGGCCTCGGACATGGCGCACCGGGTGGTGATCCTCGCCGACGGGGAGGTGGTCGCCGACGGGCCGGCCGAGGAGGTCGTGGTCTCCTCCCCCGCCTTCGCGCCGCAGACCGCGAAGATCCTCGCGCCGCAGCGGTGGCTGACCGTGGCCCAGGTGCGCGACGCCCTCGGGGGTTGCGCATGACGGCCCGGCCGGTGCGCGCGGTCCGGCTGGGGCCGCGGGCGGTCGTCGCGCTGGTGCTGGTCGGCGGGGTCGGGCTGGTGGCGTTCGGCTGGCCGCTGCTGGCCGGGGCGGATTCGGGGCTGGCGCATGCCGAGGACGCGCCATGGCTCTTCGCCGTCCTGCTGGTGCTGCTCGTGGGGGTGGTGGTCGCGGCCATCGGCGACGCGGGGCTGGACGCGAAAGCGGTGGCGATGCTGGGGGTGCTGGCCGCCGTCGGCGCGGCGCTGCGGCCGCTGGGGGCGGGCACGGCGGGGCTGGAGCCGATGTTCTTCCTGATGGTGCTGAGCGGCCGGGTGCTGGGGCCGGGGTTCGGCTTCGTGCTCGGCTCGGTGACGATGTTCGCGTCGGCCCTGCTGACGGGCGGGGTCGGGCCGTGGATGCCGTTCCAGATGCTGGCGATGGGCTGGTTCACGATGTTCGCCGGTCTGCTGCCGGCCGCCGGGCGGCTGCGCGGCCGGGGCGAGGTGCTGATGCTGGCGGTGTACGGGTGCGCGGCGGCGTTCGCCTACGGCACGGTGATGAACCTGTACGGCTGGCCGCTGATCCAGGGGCTCGGCTCCGGGATCTCGTTCGTGGCGGGCGACCCGCTGCACGAGAACCTGGTCCGGTTCCTCGCGTACTGCGCCGCCACCTCCCTCGGCTGGGACCTGGGCCGGGCCGTGCTCACCGTGGTGCTCACGCTCACCGTGGGTCCCGCGCTGCTGCGGGCGCTGCGCCGGGCGACGCGGCGCGCGGCGTTCGACGCGCCGGCCGGGTTCGAGGAGCCCGCGAGGACGGACCGACCGACCCGCCGCCCGCCGCCCGCTGCCTGAACGACGCGGAGAAGTTCCGGCGGCGGGCGACGGGTCGGGGCGGCCCCGGACGGGCATGAGCGGAGCAGACCCGTTCCGCGGTGGGAGAGCGGGACCGCCCTGCCGAGGGAGACGCCTTCCATGCCTCTCACCGTCGCGGTGCTCGCCGTCCGGGGCGAGTACGACCTCGACAACGCCGTGCCGTTGCGGCGGCGCCTCGAAGAGGCCGCGGCCGCGCATGACGCGATCGTCCTGGAGGCGAGCGGCGTGACGTTCGCCGACTCGACGTTCCTGACGGTGCTGCTCCGGATCAACCTGCGCACCCCCCTGCGGGTGGCCGCGGCCTCCCGTCAGGTGGAGCGGCTCCTGACCATCACCGGCGTCGATCAGGTGCTGGGCCTGCACCCCACCGTGCGGGAGGCGTACGAGGCGGCGGTGCGGGGCGTCGGCCCGGACGGCGCCGGGACATGACCCGGCGGCCGTCGCCGGCGCGCGTCCGGCCGGCGCCGCAGGACGGCCGCGGGCCCGGAGGGATCAGGCGCGCCACTCGGCGGTGCGCTCGGGGGACGCCGCTTCCAGGGCCTTGCGGACCGCGGCCGCGTCAGCAGCCAGACCGTAGACGGGGGTGCCGGGCTGCTGGCGCCAGGACTCGTCCTGGCCGCCGTTGTCGACCGCGTCGAAGCCGATCTCGTCGAGCAGTTCCGTCACGGTCCGCTTGGCCGCGGCGTCGTCGCCCGAGAGGGGCAGGGCGATCCGCGCGGGGTCGCCGGCCGGGCGCGGCTTGTCGAGGATGTCCTGGGCGAAGGTGCCGTTGAAGGCCTTGACCACGGGGTGGCCGATCTGCCGCTCCGTCCAGCGGCTCTCGGTCAGGCCGTCCTCGATCTCGGCGATCTTCCCGTCGCGCTGCTGCGGGTAGTAGTTGCCCGTGTCGATGACGGTCACGCCGTCAGCCGCGCCGTCGAGGAAGCCCTCGGGCAGGTCCGGTACGGCCTTGAGCGGGACGGTGACGACCACGACCTCGGCGTCGCGCACCGCGTCCTCGATGGTCGCGGGGGTGGCGCCGGTCTCCTCGGCGAGCGCGGTGAGGGTCTGGGGGCCGCGCGAGTTGGCCACGCGGACGTCGTGTCCGACGGCGGTGAAACGGCGGGTGAGGTTGCCGCCGATGTTGCCCGCGCCGATGATGCCGATCTTCATGTCATGCCCTTCGGTGGACTCGTGCAGGTACCTCCAGCGCGAACCCCAGGACCCGGCGGGCTTATTCCGTACGGCTCCGTCCGGGCGAGGGACAAGGGCAGGTGCCGCCCTGTTCACCTGCGGAAACAGGCCGGTCACCCATGGTGTCCGCCGCGCCGTGTCACCCGCGTGGCGGTGCGCACCCGTCGGGCGTAGCGTCGCACGGGGGCGAGATTCGGCACGCGGAGTCACGCGTGCACCGATCCGACTTGCCGGGAGGCACGGCATGGTACGGGGTATCCGCAACACCATCGGTTTGATCCTGGCCCTGATCGGCGCGGCCGCCGCGCTCTGGGCTCCGTTCCGTAACTGGTACGCCGGCCGGCTCGGGCACGATTTCCGGGTGTGGGAGCTGTTCACCGGGGCCGGGGTGACGAATTCGGGCGCGGGCCTGTTCGCGTCCCTGTTCCTTCCCCTGCTCGTCGCCGCCGTGCTCACCGTCATCGGTGTGGTGCTGCGTTCGCGGCTCCTGGTCGCGCTGGCCGGCGTCGTCGCCCTCGGCTTCGCCATTCTGTGGATGGTCCGGCAGGGGCAGGCGGAGGGCAGCCTGACGGTCTCGGGCGACGGCCAGGGCCTCGGCAGCGGGGTGGGGCTGGCGCTGCTGGGCGGTCTGCTGATGCTGATCGGGGCGGCCGTCATGGGCGGCCGCGTCAGCCGGGCGGTCCGCCGTGAGCACGACGAGAAGCAGCGGCGCGAGGCGGTGGCCGAGGACCGCGAACGCAGTGGGGCGCGGGCCGACGCTCCCTACGGGATGGCGGCCCGCGAGCAGGACGACCGGGGCGGCAGGGGCCGCGAGGAGTTCGGGGAGCGCGGGGGGTCCGGTGCCCGCTCCGGTGACGTCGGCCGCCCCCCGGCCGACGCTCCGCCGCAGTCGCAGCCTCGCGGCACCGCTCCGCGCGGCCGTCCGGTCCCGGCACGGGACACGGACGCTTCCGACCGTGCGGGACGCGGGGACGCGGACCGTACGCAGTACGAACACGGTGACGGGTCCGGTGGTTCGGGCGGGTCCCACACGGCCGACGATCACCGGTCGCGCCGGTGGCAGCGGCCGGGGGACGACGGGGCCTGAGACCGCGGGCGACCGAGGACGCCCCGGCCCGGAAGCGTGCGACACGCTTCCGGGCCGGGGCGTCGCTCAGCGGGCCGCGAAGTCGTCCCGCAGCCCGGTGAGTATCTTCGCGGCGTGCGGGATGCCGGCCGCCTCGCACCGGGCGATCGCCGCGTCGAGCCGGGTCACCGCCGCACGGGGCCGCTCCAGACCGTTCGCCTCGATCAGCGCGGCGATGCGGACCGCCTCCGCGCGGGGGGCCTCGCCGTCCGGGCCGCCCTCCTCGTGGGCGGCGACGGCGCGCTCCATCTCCGCCAGGGCCTCCTGGTGGCGTTCCGCGCCGGCGAGCACCCGCCCGCGCTGGTAGTGGGTGGCCCCGGCGTGGTACCAGTGGGCGAACTCTTCGTCGTCCGCCGGCACACCGGCCCGGATCCCGTCGGCGGTCCGCAGGTGGGCGAGCGCGGCCTCCACTCCGTCCGGGCCCTCGGCCGCCATGGTGAGAAGGGCGAACTCGCGCGTCATCTCCGCGACCACGTGGGCTTCGGGCGCCACCCGGTGCGAGGCGAGCGCGCGGTCGTAGGCGGCGCGGGCGGCGTCCCAGCGGTCCGCGCGGGCCAGGGCGACGGCCGCCTCGCCCGCGACGAGGGTGTGGGTGTGCTGCTCCTCCCAGCCGGCCACCGCGTCGGCCAGTACCAGGAACTGTTCCGCGGCGGCCTGGTGTTCGTCCAGGTCCCGCAGCCCGCGCGCCAGGGTGAGGCGGATCTGGGCGAGGAGCCGCTCGTCGAGCGCCGCCGCGGCCTCGTCCAGCACGAGGGATTCCAGGATCGCGACCGCGTCGGCCTCCTGGCCGGACCGGGCGAGGGCGTCCGCGAGTTGCAGCCGGACCTCGGCCGAAGCGTTCTCGTCGGGCTCCTCCCGGTCCAGTCGCGCGGCCGCCTCGGTGAGGTGGCGCACCGCTCCCGGCATGTCTCCCGAGTGGGTGCAGGCGTGGCCCAGCAGCATGTGGGTCTGGAACACGGGGAAGGAGGCGTCCGCGTGGTGCAGGGCTCCGGCCAGGGCCCGGCGCAGGTGCTCCACCGCCTCGGCGGGTTCGCCCCGCTGGAGCAGCAGGTGGCCCAGCTGGGCCTCCAGGCGGGGTTTGCGCCAGGGCCGGTCGGCCGCGTCGAGCAGTTCCAGCGCGGTGCGCAGCTCCGCCTCCGCGTCCTCGGCGCGACCGGCGCGGGCCGCCGCGTCGGCCCGGTAGGTGCGTACCGCGACGGACTTGTGGGACTGGCCGAGCCGGTCGGCCTCGGAGACCACGGTGGCGGCGAGGGCCAGGAACCTCTCGCGGGTCGCCTCGGAGGGCTCGGGGAGTTCCGCCACGAGTTCGCCGTGGGCGGCGAAGGCCCGGCACTGGAGGATCAGCAGGTACGTGTCGGCGGCGTCGGCCGCGTCGGCGGGCGCGCCGTCACCGTCGCCGGCGGCGGCGAGCAGTTGTTCCGCCTCCCGCAGCACGGCGTCGAGGTCGCTCCACGACGGACCGACCGCTTCGGTCGCCTCCTCCTGGTCCGTGCCCTCGGAGGCGGGGACCGCGATGCAGGCGACGCGGGCGCGGGCGCCCAGGGCGTGCCACGGCATCGCGGCCTCCCCCGCGAAGAGCTCCGCCGCCTCGGACATGGCGGCGTGCCCGTCGGCCCAGTGCTCGTCCTCGTACGCGGCGAAGGCCCGCTGCCGGGCGAGTTCGGCCCGCAGCCGGGCCTCCGGGCCCAGCGCGGGGTCGTGCGCGTGGCCGTCCGCGGCCACGCGTTCGGCGATCCGCTCCCACCACGCGGTGTCGCCGGGGTGACCCTCGGACGTCATGGTCCGGGCCCGGGTCACCAGGGTGACGAAGTCGTCGGGGATCTCCCGGGCGGCGGCCGGGGCCGGGGCGGGGACCGCGGAAGCGGTGCGCAGTCCGAGCGGCAGCGGTTCGGCGAGCAGCGGCTGCCGGGCGACGCGGGCGACGCGCCGCCCGGAGACGGCGGTGGTGCCGTTGCGCAGGTCGAAGGCGGCCGCGAGGCCGTCCGCCTCGTCGCGCACCCGCGCCAGCAGCGTGCCGGCCGTCCAGTTCCGCCCGAGCGGCCCGGCGACGGCCGTGTCGGCGTGTCCGCTCTCCTCCAGGCGGGTCAGCAGCACCTCGGCCCCGGTCAGGAAGTGCAGCCGGGACAGAGGTGCGCCGGTGACGTCGAAGAGCGCCCGGTTCTCCGCCAGGATCTCCAGACCGCGGCCCTCGTTGCGGGACAGTGCGCAGAATTCGAGGTGCAGGCCCACCTCCTCGGCCATGCCGGACTTGCCTCGCGCGAAGCGGTAGCCCACCAGGTGGTACGAGCGGGCCTCGTCGGTGCGGCCCAGGCGCAGCAGTGGCAGTAGGGCGTGGGCCTGGCTGATGAAGGGCTCCTCGGCGCAGCCCTGCTCACCGCCGAGCACCGGCCGCCACACGTCCAGCGCGGCGGCGTCGTCGCCGGCGCGCAGGTGGTACAGGGCGCGGTGCCGGGTCTCGCACGCCTCGCAGTCGCTGAGTTCCTCGCGCGAACGGGTCACCCACAGGTCGTGGGCGTGGTCGGCTCCGGTTCCGGTGTGGGCGGCGACGAGGTAGCGCATGGCGGCGACCGGCTGCATGCCGTGCCCGGCGTCGCGGTACCGCTCGCGCATCTCCTCGGTCCAGCCCCGGACCGCGTCCAGGGGCACCTCGGGGACCTGGAGCAGCGAGGTCGTCACCCACTTGAAGCGCCACAGCAACTGGTGGACCTCGCCCCGGCTGAACGCTTCGGGGCTGCTGTCCCACAGCTTCAGCAGCCGGGCGAAGGTGACGGGCGCCTTGCGGTGCTCGCCGGTGTACTCGTAGGCCGACATCAGCTCCAGCAGGGCCGTCACCAGGACGTCGGGTTCCTCGAACTGCTCGGCCGCGTCCACCAGTTCCTCGGCGGTGACGGTGCGGTGCAGACCGTAGGGACGCTGGTTGTTCTCGCGCAGCGCCTCGACGACGGCGTCCGGGGTTTCCAGCATTACGGCTCCTTCCGGGGCTCGGGCGCGGTGCCCTGGTCGTGCATGGCGTGGGTGAGCAGTCCGATGAACGCCCGGTTGAGCAGGGCGCTCTCCGCGGCCCGGAGCGGGCGGCGGGTCATCAGCAGCGCCTGTCCGTACAGGGCTTCGGCGGTGGCGGAGGCCAGTCCGTGCTCGGTGAGGGTGGCGGCGCGGCGGACCAGCGGGTTGAGGTGGTTGAGGACGAGCTGGGCCCGGGGCGCCTCGGACCGCAGCGAGCCGAGGATGTCGGCCCACAGCCGGTCGCTGCCGTCGGCGAGTTCGGCCCGGGTGCGTTCGTGGCGGGCGTCCCGGTTGTCCAGCAGCAGCGCGGGCGCGGTCACCGGGTGGAAGCTGCGCAGCACCACGTCGCAGTCGTGGGCGCCGATCACCTCGCGGGCGACGGTCAGGAATCCGGCGGCGGCGAGCTCGGCCGACGGGTCGACGGCGTCCAGGTGGGCGGTGACCGTGGCCGGGTCCAGGTCGGTGACGGAGGTCCCCGGCCGGATCTCGGGCAGCCGGTGCACCAGGTCGCGGTCGTAGGTGTAGCCGCCGTTGACGACGCCGAGACCGGCCGCGGCGGCGATGGGAGCCACCTGCCGGAACTCCTCGACGCTGCGGGTCACCAGGACCGTGGGGTGGGTGCGGGAGAACTCCTCCAGCGTGACGTTGCCGTCGGTGGTCTCGAACGGCAGCCAGGGCAGCAGCATGCCGAGCAGGGCGTCGTCGTAGCGGGCGAGCGCCTTCACCGCGAGGTGGTGGCTGTCGATGAACCGGTGCAGGAGGGTGGGGTCGCTGGCGGCGAGACCGGTGAGCCAGTCGCGGATGCGGGCGCCGAGCGCGTCCCGGACCGCCGAGAGCGTCTCGTCCTCGTACAGCGCCTCGCGGGAGGCGGTGGGCCGCAGGCTGGTGGTGTCCACGACGCAGCGGACGAAGAACGCCCAGTCGGGGAGCAGTTCGGCCGCCCGGTCGGACAGCAGCATGCCCTTGAGGTGGACCCGGTGGCCGGCGCGCTCGGACGGGCTGACGGCCGTGGGCAGCACGTGGGCGACGCCGCGCAGCCCCGCGGCCGGCAGGTCGAGGTCGATGGTGTCCAGCGGGGTGAAGCCGAAGGTGGCGCGGCAGTGCTCGGCGAGCGCCTCGCGGCGCGCCGCCGGGGATCCGTGCCGGCGCTCCCAGGGCGGGGTGTCGTTGATCCGGGTGGGCGCGGAGCGGCCGTCGGCGACGGTGACCTCGTACGGCAGCAGGGCGCCGTAGTGCCGGGCCAGGGCGGTGACCTGGTCGTGGGTCGTCCACTGCGTGCCGTCTGCCCTCGGGGTGAGCGTGACGGTGGTGCCGGGCTCCGGGTGGGCGTGCGCGGGCAGGGTGCGGATGGTGTAGCGGCCGTCCGAGTGGCCGCGCCACTCGACGACGGGGGCGTCCGGGTGGGTGGCGGAGCGGCTGACCACGGTGATTTCGTCGGCCACCACGAAGCAGGCGAGCAGACCGATGCCGAACTGGCCGATGAAGTCCCCACGCGCGGCTTCCAGTTCGCCCTCGGCGGCGCGCTTGGAGCTGCGGCCGATGGTGGCGAGGAAGGTGTGCACGTCCGCTTCGGTCAGGCCGATGCCGGTGTCGGTGACGGTGACGGTGGCGCCGGTGCGGACGGTGATGGTGGCGGGGGCGCCGGGGAAGCGGGACTGCCGGGCGGTGAGCGCGTCGGTGGCGTTCTGGAGCAGTTCGCGGAGGTAGACGCGGGGGCTGGAGTAGAGGTGGTGGGACAACAGGTCGACCAGACCACGCAGGTCGACCTGGAACGTGTGCGCTGTCTCGGAGCGGGACACCTGAGAGGCTTCCTCGATGTGTGGTGAAGGAGGGGGCGGGTGCGTACGGGCCGGAGCACGGCCCGCACGACGCGGAGGGGACCGGCGGACCCGATCGGCGGTCGGCACGCGGCGGACCGGCGTACCGGGCCGGCGCGTACCGGATCGGCGCGGGCGCCGCACGGTGGGCGCCGGACGCGCCGGGTCAGCGGCCGGACCTGGCGCGCCAGGTCCGGAACGCTCTGGCGGCGTCGCCGTCGATGTACTGCCACGGGAACTCGGTGACGCGCCCGTCGAGCGTGTCGAAGAGTTCCGCCGCGGCCTTCTTCTCGCCGGCGAGCGCGAAGGCCATCGCGAAGACGTTGTACGTGTGCGTCCAGCCGGGCGGGCGCCCGTACGAAGGGTGCCGGATCGAACGGTCGGCGGCCTCGTGCAGCGAGGCGACCACCTCGGGTGCGCGCAGGTACGCCGCTTCCTCGGCGCCGTCGAGTTCACCCCGGTGCTCCAGGTGCGCGATCGCCACCAGGCTGCCCAGCGGGCCGCCGGGGACGTCGTCCAGCATGGCGGCGCGCGCGAAGGCGTGCATCTCCTCGTGCGAGCCGCCCCACTTGGCGCAGATCTGCTGCAACTGCTGCTGGTGGGCGCCGAGATGGCGCGGTGCGCGCCGCACGGCCGCCTCGAACCGGCGCCGGGCGACTTCCTGCCCGACCTCGAGTCCGCGGCCGGACATCTGCAGGAAGTACCACGGCGCGACCCATTCCGGCTCGCGCTCGGCCGCCGCGTACAGCTGCTCCTCGGCGAGCCGCAGCCGCTCGTGGAACGTACGGAACTGCTCCCGGGAGACGTGCTGCGCGCGCAGCGCGGTCCGGGCCTCCCACCCCCAGCTGACCCGGCGCGCGCCCGAGACCAGCAGGGTGAGCGCCGAGTCCGGTTCCGCCGCGACCACCTGGTCGAACCACTTCTCCAGCCCGGTGACGTCCGCGGCGTGCCCGACCAGCCGGCTCAGCTGCGTGCCCGGATCGGCCTCGGACAACTGCGCCCGCATCGCGGGCCACTTCCGGTCCGTGGCGGCGGCGCGCACGCGCGCCAGCTCCGGGTCCCATCCGTCGGCGTCCAGTCGCGGCGCGGTTCTGGAAAAACGCCCGAACAACCCCATGTCGCCCCCCTTGTGTGTATTCCGTGGTGATCCGCGGGCGGAACCGTGATCACCTCCCCGGGCAATTGAGTATCACGCCGGTACGACAACGGGGCGTCCGGGGCCTCGACCGGGGGTTCCGGTCTGCTCCCGGGAGCAGACCGCCGGTGATGGACGCGCGGGCCGGCGACCCGGGCGCGCGGCTCCGGCGCGCACAGGGCAGGATCGTTTCCCGGGCGCCGCCGCGGCCGCCCCCGGGCCGGCCAGGCCCGGACCGACCACGCCCAGGAGAAGGCATGCCCCTCGACGTTCCCGCGCTCCGCGCGCAGTTCCCGGCCCTGACGGCGGGGTCGGCCCGTTTCGACGCCCCCGGTGGCACCCAGACCCCTCAGCCGGTGATCGACGCGGTCGTTCAGGCGCTGTCGCGGCCGCTCGCCGTGCGGGGGACGCAGAACGAGGGCGAGCGGAACGCCGAGGCCATCGTGGCGGGGGCGCGGTCGGCGCTGGCGGACCTGCTGGGGGCGGAGCCGCGCGGCATCGTATTCGGGCGCAGCGCGACCCAGCTCACCTACGACCTGGCGCGGACGCTGGCCAAGGGCTGGGGGCCGGGCGACGAGGTGGTGGTCAGCAGGCTCGACCACGACGCGAACATCCGCCCCTGGACGCAGGCCGCCGAGGCCGTGGGCGCGACGGTCCGGTGGGTCGACTTCGATCCGGACGGCGGGGAGCTGCCGGCCGCCCGGTTCGCCGGGGTGCTGTCCGCGCGGACGCGGCTGGTGGCGGTCACCGGGGCGTCCAACCTGATCGGCACCCGCCCCGACCTGCCCGCGATCGCCGAGCTGGTGCACGGGGCGGGCGCGCTGCTGCACGTGGACGCGGTGCACCTGGCGGCCCACGCGTCCGTCGGTCTGGAGGCACTGGGCGCCGACTTCGTCGTCTGCTCGCCGTACAAGTTCCTCGGTCCGCACCTCGGCGTGCTGGCGAGCCGTCCCGAACTGCTGGAGACGCTGCGGCCGGACAAGCTGCTGCCGTCCACCGACGCCATCCCCGAGCGGCTGGAACTGGGCACTCTGCCTTACGAGTTCCTGGCCGCGGCACGGGCCGCGGTCGACTTCCTCGCCTCGCTCGCCCCGAGCGTGGAGGGCACCCGCCGGGAGCGGCTGGCCGCGGCGTTCGAGGAGATCGAGGCCCACGAGGACGCGCTGCGGGACCGGGTCGAGAAGGGCCTGTCCGCGCTCGACGGCGTCACCGTCCACTCCCGCGCGGCCGTGCGCACGCCGACCCTGCTGGTCACCTTCCGGGGCCGGTCGGCGGCGGACGCCTCGCGGTTCCTGGCGGAGCGCGGGGTGGACGCGCCCGCGGGCTCGTTCTACGCCCTGGAGGCCTCGCGCCACCTGGGGCTGGGCGACGCGGGCGGGCTGCGGATCGGCCTGGCCCCGTACAGCAGCGAGGAAGACGTCGACCGGCTGCTGGAGGGTCTGACGGCCTTCCTCGCGGGGACTCCGCACGACTGACCCGGCCGCGCCTCGGCCGGTCGGGCTCGCGGGGCCCGACCGGGGCCCCGCCCGTCCGTCGCGGTCGTCTTGGCGGGCCGCGGCGGACGGGCGGGGCGGAGGGCGGCGGGGGCTCAGCCGCCGATGTTGCCCTGCGGTCCGGCGTACTGCTTGAGCAGGGCGGGGACGTCCTGCGCCGGGTCGAGGGTGTAGGAGTAGTGGGCGGCCGGGTCGAAGGTCGTCCCGTTGGTCACCTGCTTGCCGGTGCAGCCGACCATGATGCTGCCCGACTGCGTCAGGGAGGCCGCCGTGGTGTCCACGTAGAACGGGTTGGCGACGTTCTCGAAGTAGCTGTTCTGGACGACGGTCTTCGAAGCGCCCCTCGACAGGTTCCCGTAGGACGTCACGTTCTGCAGGTAGTTGTTGTAGAGGTGGGCGAACGCGACGTTGTCGATGCTGGGGTTGCGCTGGTTGGTGTCGTGGATCCAGTTGTGGTGAATGGTCATCCGGGCCGTGACGTTGTCGGTCCAGCCGATGCCGAGCGCCTTGTTCTCCGATCCCATGACGTTCCAGGAGATGGTCAGGTAACTGGTGTCCTTGCGGCTGTCGATGAGACCGTCGTTCATCCGCTCGATGCGGTTGTGGTCGATCCAGATGTGGTCGGCGGTGTCCATCTGGATGCCGTCGTAGTCGTAGACCTTGTCGTCGGGGTCGTCGTCGGCCATCCGGGCGTCACGGATGGTGAGGTTGCGGATGATGACGTTGCGCACGCCGGTGCCGAGGAAGAAGCCGCCGTGCACGATCTCGCCCCGAGTGCCGACACCGACGATCGTCTTGTTCGACTTCACCGGTATCTCGTGGCCGTACGGGCTGACCGTGACGGCCGACGCGACCTTGATGACGTAGGGGGCGTCGGCGGTGGCGTACTTCACCAGGTCGGCGAAGGTGGTCACGGTGACGGTGGCGCCGGCCGCGCCGCCCGTGGTGCCGCCGCCGGTCGAGGCGAACCCGTCGGCCTTGTCGGACCAGACCCGCCCGGTGCCGACCGGCTTGAACGCCCACTGCTTGTTGGTGTTGGCAGTGC
This sequence comes from uncultured Streptomyces sp., assembly GCF_947488945.1. Taxonomy (GTDB): domain Bacteria; phylum Actinomycetota; class Actinomycetes; order Streptomycetales; family Streptomycetaceae; genus Streptomyces. The sequence continues at coordinate 47,679 of NZ_CANLBS010000016.1, read as the reverse complement.
AGGTCTCCTGGATGATCGCCGCGCCGTTGCTGGTCGAGGCGCCCTCGTCACTGACGCACAGGCCGCTGTTGACGTTGACGATCTGGTACGTCCCCGAACCGCTCGGCGTCAGCGTCCACATCTGGTTGGTCTGCCCCGCGCAGCCGTACTGCTGGAGCCGGGTCCCGCTCGCCGTCGAGAAGTCCGGCACATCGACACACTTACCACTGCGCACGTTCACCAGCCGGTACACACCCGAACCCGCCGACGCCAGCGTGAACTGCTGCCACGGCGAATCAGCCGTACACCCCCACTGCTGCAACAACGCACCGTTCGCCGTCGAACCCCCCGGCACGTCCACGCACTTCCCGCTCTTCGTCACCGCCAGCTGGTACACCCCACCCGTCGCCGGCAACGCCGCCGCAGCCGCCGGAGACACCGACCCAGCGGCCAGCAACCCCCACACCCCCAGCACGAACGCCACCACCACCGCACCGAAACCGGTCGTCCTGCGCCTCGTCATGATCGTCTCCTTCGTCTCGTACATCGGGAAGGCCGAAGCCGGGTTCATCGGACGGGGTTCCATCCGTCAACGCCCGCGAGGTACTTCTGCGGGGTGTGGGCGGCGGCCTGCGCGTCCGCGAGCTGCGGGCGGTTGCCGTTGACGCTGGCTCCGGCGCCGGTGTTGCGGTACTCGCGGAACCGGGCGTTCTGCCAGGTGCTCGTTGACATGTTCGTCCACGGCTGGCCGGTGGCCACCGCCGCGGAGAGGGTGCACTCGCGGTAGAGGACCTGGGCGTCCTGGCGCCACGGCCGGCCGAGCTGGGTGGTCCCGGAGACCGCGCCGGTGACGGAGGACTTGTAGAACAGGAAGCCGTAGGCGCGCTCGGCCGGCGTGCTGGCCGCGGTGATCGGGCCTCCGGTGGTCCGCTTCTCGTGGATCCGGCTGTTGTGGAAGACGGCGATCCCGCCTCCGTAGATGAAGTCCACGGTGCCCTCGACGTACGAGTTCCACACGTAGACACGGGCGTTGTTGTTCACCAGGAAGGTGTCCTGGTCGCCGAGCAGGCGCACGTCGTCCAGGACGGCGCGGTCGGCGTCGAGGTACAGGGCGAGGGCCTGGTCGCCGGTGTCCGAGCTGTTCTCGTCGAAGTCGTTGGACAGGGTGAGGTTGGCCGCGGCGAAGTCGTGGCCGAGTGCCACGACGGTGGCGCTGCCCGCGGTGCCGTAGTCCCCCGCGTTCCGGTTGCCGACGAGGACGACGTCGTCGGGCGAGTCGCCGGAGCCCCGGAGGGTGATGTAGGGCTTGTCGGCGGGGACCTTCACCGGCTGCCGGTAGACGCCCGGCTTGATGGTGATGACCACCCGGCTCGCGTTGCCGGAGCCCACGGCGTCCACCGCCGCCTGCACGGTGGTGTACGTCCCCGTGCCGTCGGCCGCGACCGTGTCCTTGCCCGCGGACACCGGCTTGAACGCCCACTGCTTGTTGGTGTTGGCGGTGCAGGTCTCCTGGATGACCGCCGTGCCGTTGCTGGTCGAGGCGCCCTCGTCACTGACGCACAGGCCGCTGTTGACGTTGACGATCTGGTACGTCCCCGAACCGCTCGGCGTCAGCGTCCACATCTGGTTCGTCTGCCCCGCGCAGCCGTACTGCTGGAGCCGGGTCCCGCTCGCCGTCGAGAAGTCCGGCACATCGACACACTTACCACTGCGCACGTTCACCAGCCGGTACACACCCGAACCCGCCGACGCCAGCGTGAACTGCTGCCACGGCGAATCAGCCGTACACCCCCACTGCTGCAACAACGCACCGTTCGCCGTCGAACCCCCCGGCACGTCCACGCACTTCCCGCTCTTCGTCACCGCCAGCTGGTACACCCCACCCGTCGCCGGCAACGCCGCCGCAGCCGCCGAGGACACCGACCCACCGGCCAGCACCCCCCACACCCCCAGCACGAACGCCACTACCACCGCACCGAAACCGGTCGCGGCTCCGTGCCGCCGGTGCCCCCGCTCGGGGCCGGGCCGGTTCTCCGGGTCTCGCCACATCTGATGCTCCTTCGGACAGCGGGTACGGCGACGGGCGTCGTCGCCCCTCACCGGCCGCGGCAGGAGAGGCCGCGGTGCCCTGGTAGATGCGTGGGGCGGAAGGGGATAACAGAAATCTCCGGGAAATCTTTCGGATGGGGCGGACCGCCCCGTCGCCGGTGTCGGGGCCGCCGCCCGCACCACGTCTCACCGCTGCTCCGCACCACGGTTCCCCGACTAGACCTCGGCGCAACGGGAACTGGCCGGTCGCACTCCTCGAGCGGGGGCCGCAACGAGATCTTTACAGTGTCCCGGCGCTGTGCCACGATGCGGGCCCTCGGCAAGATCGATCGGATCGAATGACCGGTGGGGCGGAAACCATGGCAGAGCCCCGTTCCGACGCCACGGAGGACGTCACCGCGCTGGTGGAGGCGGCGAAGGCGGGCGACGCGGCGGCGATGGAGCGGCTGGTCGCCCTGCACCTGGGCCTGCTCTACGGGATCGTGGGCCGGGCGCTGGACGGGCACACGGACGTGGACGACCTGGTGCAGGAGACCATGCTGCGGATCGTCCGCGGCCTGCCGAAGCTCCGCGAGCCCGAGCGGTTCCGGTCCTGGGCGGTGACCATCGCCTACCGCGAGATCCAGCAGTACCAGCGGCGGGGCGCGGGGCGCACACCCCTGCGCCGGGACGTGGAGAACGTGGCCGATCCGCTGCCCGACTTCACCGAACGGACCGTCGCCGAGCTGGCACTGACCGGTCAGCGCCGGCACCTGGCCCTCGCCGGCCGGTGGCTGGATCCCGACGACCGCCGGTTGCTCGCCCTGTACTGGGAGGAGGCGGCGGGCCGCCTCACCCGGTCCGAGCTGGCCGGGGCGCTGGGGCTCGACCGAAGCCACACCGCGGTACGGCTGCAGCGGATGAAGGAGCGGCTCGACGCGGCGCGCCTCCTGGTGCACGCCCTGTCGGCCTCGCCCAGATGTTCCCGGCTCGTCGCCGAGACGAAGGGCTGGGACGGCACGAGCAGTGCGCTGTGGCGCAAGCGGCTCACCCGCCATGTGCGCACCTGCGCGGAGTGCGGGGCGCACGGGCACGGGCTCGTCGCGCCGGAGAACCTGCTGCCCGGCATCGGACTCGTCGCGGTCCCGGCGGTCCTGCTCGCCGGACTCCGGGACGCCGCGGTCTCCACCGGGCCCGCCGGGTCCCTCGCCGCGCCGTTGCTCGACCGGGTCCGCGAGGCGCTGCACCCGGTGGCCGCGAAGGCGACCGCGGCGACCGCGGCCGTCCTCGCGACCGGCGCGCTGGGGCTCCTGCTGTGGCAGTCGCCGGCGTCCCCGCCAGAGTCGTCCCCGTCGCCCCGGGCCACCGTGTCCGCGGTGCCCGGGGCGGGGGCGCGGGCCGGGAACGCCCCTGCCACCCAGGACCTATACGTGGCGCCGGACGGCTCCGACTCCGGCGACGGCAGCATCGGCCGGCCCTTCGCCACGCTGGGCGCGGCGGTCTCGCGGGTGCGGCCGGGCCGGACCGTCTATCTGCGCGGCGGGACCTACCGGCTCACCGAACCGGTGGACATCTCCGTCACGGGCACCGAGCGGCGACGCATCACCCTGACCAACTACCCGGGTGAACGGCCGGTGCTGGACGCCTCCGCGCTGCCCGCCTCGTCCTGGGCGATCACCCAGACGGCGAGCTGGTGGACCGTGCGGGGTCTGGAGATACACGGCTCCGCCAGCCATGCGTACGTCTGCGTCGGGTGCGCGCACATGGTGTTCGACAGGCTCTCGCTGCACGACAACGCGGAGTCCGGCCTGACGCTGCGGGGCGGCGGCACCGTGGCCAACGCGGTGCTCGACAGCGATTTCTACGCCAACCGGGGCGTCGAGGACCACGGCCGCAGCGGGGTGGGTCTGGCGATCAAGTTCGGCTCCGGCGAGGGCAACGTGGTGCGGGGCTGCCGTACCTACGACAACGCCAACGACGGCCTGGACCTGGGGGGATTCACCGGCCCGGTGACCGTGGAGGGCAACTGGTCCTTCGGCAACGGGGTGAACCGGTGGCGGGACGGCGACTGGCAGGGGAACGGCAACGGGTTCACCCTCGGCGGGGGCGGTATCCGGGCTCCGGTGGCACACGTGGTGCGGAACAACGCCGCCTGGGGCAACACCGGGCTCGGCTTCAACGACGAGGGGAACACCGGACGGATCACACTGACCCGGAACACCGCCTACCGCAACGGAGTCGACGGCTTCCACCTGCCCACCGCGGCCGCGGAGGCGACCGCCAACACCGCGGTCGCCAACGGCCGCGACGCCGTGCTCGGTCACGGGGTCCGCTCCTCGGGGAACAGCTGGGACGGCGGCGGAGCCGGTGATCCCTTCGTCTCGACCGATCCCGCGGCCGTCCGGTCCGCGAGGCCGGCCGGAGGCGGCCTGCCGCCGACCGACTTCCTCCGCCCGCGAAGCACCGACGGTGCCGGGCGTGGAGCGCCGATGACGGTCTCCTGACCGCCGTGCCCAGGCCGTCCGGGGGCGCCGATGCCCACCTGGGGGCGCGGTGCGGGACCCCACGTCCGCCACGCGCCGCGCGAGCGCGGAAGCCGGTACGGACGCCGGTGTTTTCACCGATGCGACAGTCATCGGGCGGGACGACTCTGATCGGGTCAACCCCTTCTCCGCATCAGGAGCTTCCCATGCGTCGTCGTTCCCCGCGCCGTCTGCTCGGCGTTCTCGCGGCCGCCGCTGCCGCGTTCACCCTGTTCTCCTCGGCGTCGGCGGCCGGCGCCGCCGACCAGGCGCCCGCCGCCAGGACCACCGCCGCGGTGGCGCCGCTGTCGACCAGTACCCCGGTCGTCTTCGTCCACGGGTACACGGGCAGCGCGTCGAACTGGGTCACCGCCAAGACCGTCTTCCAGGCCAAGGGCTGGGCCTCGTCCAAGCTGTTCACCTACGAGTACAACTCGTACGGCAACAACATCACCAACGCCCAGGGCCTGGCCACGTTCGTCAACAACGTGAAGTCGCAGACGGGCGCGAGCCAGGTCGCCATCGTCAACCACTCGATGGGCGGGCTCGTCAGCCAGTACTACCTGAAGGTCCTCGGCGGGAACACCAGCGTCAGCCACCTCGCCTCCATCGCCGGCGCGAACCACGGGACCACGTACGCGAGCGCGTGCCTGATCTACGTCACCTGCCAGCAGATGTACCCGGGCTCCTCGTACATCTCCACCATCACCTCGGGCGACGAGACGCCCGGTGCGACCAAGTACGCCACCTGGTACTCCGCGTGCGACGGCATCATCCTCCCGTACACCAGCACCAAGCTGGACGGCGCGACCAACAACAACGTCGCCTGCCAGACCCACATCGGGTACCTGACGGACACGATCACGCTCGGCAGGATCGCCGACTTCGTCGCCTCCTGACTCCGTGCCGGCCGGGCCCGCCCACGAGGCGGGCCGACCGCGCCCGAGCCCCGGACCCGGCGTTCGTGACGCAGGGTACGGGGCTCACCGACGTGCGGGCAGCCGGTCACGGGGGCTTTCGACCGGAGTCACGGCGGAGGCTGATTCGGCATCACCCCGAGGGCCACCGGCGGAGCTTCAGGCGGAGGCGGGCGTGGTGCCGGCGGTCAGACTCCGGGGCCGCAGGTCGGTCCAGTGTCGTTCCACGTAGTCGAGGCAGGCCTGGCGGCTGTCCTCGGGGTGGGCCACGGTCCAGCCGCCGGGCACCTCCGCGAAGGCGGGCCACAGGGAGTGCTGCCCCTCGTCGTTCACGAGCACCAGAAAGGTGCCGTCCTCGTCCTCGAACGGATTGGCCATCGACACTCCTCAAGTTAGGTAAGGGTTACTTAACCAAGCTTCCGTGACCTTACCCTTTTCCCGCCCGTCCGCCCAGCGATCTCACGGGGCCGGGCCGGCTCGCCCGGAGGCCCTCAGGCCGTACGGACCGGGGCGGCGGATTCCCAGGCGAAGCCGTCCGGGTCGGTGAAGGGCCCGCCGGCGCAGCCGAGGAAGATGTGGCGGGCCCCGGTCCCCTCCGGTGCCACGCCGAGGTCCTTCGCCAGGGCCCGGCGCCGGTACAGAGCCGGCTTCACCGGGCCGTCGCCGGCCTCGAACTCGGCGTAGACCCGTCCGAAGCTCCTGGACACGGTGAGGCCCTGGCCGACGTAGAACCGCTTGCTCGCGGCGACGTCGGCGACCCCGAGCAGCAGGACCAGTTCGTCGATCCGGCGTTCGGCGGGCCCGGTGTCCTTCTTCGCGGAGGTGGCGACCTTCCAGATCGTGCCGTCCGGCGCGCGTACGACTCCGCCGTACCCCCACATCGACCGGGATGCGGGCTTGAGGACCGTGGCGCCCGCCTCGACGGCGCTGCCGAGGAAGCTGTCGACGGTGGCGGGCCGGCCGACGGTGAGCGCCAGGGTGAACCCGCGGAAGCCGTCCGTGGGTTCCGCGCAGGCGCGCACCCCGATCCGGGCGTCCAGCCCGAAGGCGTCGGCGAGGAAGCGTTCGGCGGCCGCGGGGTCGGCCGCGCCGAGGGTGACTGTCTCGATGAAGTTCATGCGTACGACGCTAGGCGCGGGACCACCACCCGTGCTTCTCGATTCCTGACCGGTCGGCCCGCTCCGCCGGAACGCCGCTCTCGACCTGCCGGACCCCACACGCTTGGATGGTCGTCGGCCGGTCGTCCGGCCCCGCACGACGTCCGGATGCACGGAGCCCGCGAAACGGAGCCGATGGTGGAGCCTGCAATGGTGACGGCCGGTACGACCCTGGCCGACCGGTACACCCTCGGGCGGCTGCTGGGCCGCGGCGGCATGGGAGAGGTGTGGCAGGGGCGCGATCCGGTACTGGGGCGGGACGTTGCGGTCAAGCTGATGCGCGTGGCGCGGGAGTCCGTGCCGGAGCAGCGCTTCGGGCGGGAGGCCGAGATCCTCGCCGGGCTGCACCACCCGGGGATCACGGTGGTGCACGACGCGGGCCGGCAGGACGCGTACCGCTTCATCGTGATGGAACTGCTGATCGGCCAGGACCTCGCGCACCTGCTGGCCGAGCAGGGACCACTGTCGTTCCCCCGGGTGGTGGACCTGACGAGCCAGACCGTGGACGCCGTCGCGGCGGCCCACCAGCACGGGGTGGTGCACCGCGATCTCAAACCGGCCAACCTGTTCGTACAGGCCGGCGACCGGGTGAAGGTCTGCGACTTCGGCATCGCCCGGGTCGCCGGCACGACCGGGACGCTGACGTCGGACGGTCCGGTGCCCGGCACCCCGGCCTACATGTCGCCCGAGCAGCATCAGGGGAAGACGGCCGACGCCCGCACCGATCTCTACTCGCTCGGTGTGGTGATGTTCGAGATGCTGACGGGCATCCTCCCGTTCCCCGTCGACCAGCCGCTCTACGCCCTGATGCGCCAGCACGTCGAGGCCGCCCCGCCACGCCCCGGCACGCTGCGGCCGGGCATTCCCCGCGAGTTGGAGAGACTGGTGCTGGACCTGCTGGCCAAGGACCCGGCCAAGCGGCCCGACTCCCGTGAGACCGCCGCCGTTCTCGCGGAGCTGGCGACCAGGGACGCGCTGCCGACCGCGGCGGCCGGCTCGCTGCGGGATTCCCGGCAGGGGCGCGGCCGGCGCCCCCGCACGCCCCCGACCCCAACCCTGGCGGCCCATCCGGCACGGAACCCGGGCGCGGGCCGCGTATTCGAGCTGCGCCGGACGCTGACGAGCGCGACCGGCGGCGCGGTCGACGCGCTGGCCTTCGGCCCGGACGGCCGGACGCTCGTCACCAGCCACAGCCTCGCCGGGGTCCGGTTGCTGGACGCCCGCACCGGCTCGGTGCGGCACGAACTCGCCGGGGGCGGGGGCGGCGGGAGCCGGGTCCACGCGCTGGCCTTCTCCCCCGACGGCAGCACCCTGGCCACCGGGGGCGAGGGTGCGGTGGTACGCCTGTGGGACGGCCGGACCGACGCCCTGCGGGCCCAGCTCACGGGCCATTCCGGCACCGTCGTCTCACTGGAGTTCGCCCCCGACGGCCGGACCCTCGCCGTCGGCGGTGACGCGCAGGTGCGCCTGTGGGACGGCCGGACCGCGAAACACCTCATGGATCTGCCGGGCGCCACCGGGCCGGCCGTCTTCAGCCCGGACGGCAGGCTCCTCGTGACGGGCGGCGGCGAGGGCCAGTTGCGCCGTTGGAGCCCGCGCTCGGGCAAGTCGCACCGTCCGCGGTCGATCCGGCCGAACGGGCGGGTCCGCCTCCTCGCGGCCGGTCCGGACGGCCACGGCATCGCCGCGGTCTGCTCCCCGCTCGCCCCGGAGGACAAGGGGCTGGTCCTCCTGATGGACGCCCGGACCGGTCGCGGGCACCGCAGGCTCACCGGTCACACCGAGGACGTGGGCGCGCTGGCCTACGGGCCGGACGGCCGGCTGCTCGTCTCGGGGGATCACGGGGGCACGGTCATCGTCCGGGACGCCCGGTCGGGCGCGCAGTTGCTGATCCTGCCCGAGGGCTCGGAGCAGGTCCGGGCGCTGGCGTTCAGCCCGGACGGCGGGACGCTCGCGGTGGGCTGCTCCGACGGCAGCGTCCGCCTCTGGGCGACCGGCGGCTGAGCCGCGCGCCTCTCCGGGGCGATCGGCGCTCGAACCACGCTGCATGGGCCGGCCGCCACGGACCGGCATGGGCACACCCGCCCGCGCGGACCGGTGCGCGCACCCCCGCCCGCGCGGACCGGCCGGCGCGGCGGACGGGCTGACGGGCGGGAGGGCCGGACCGGCGGGCGCCGTCGCCCGGGCGAGCGCTCCGCCCGTCCCGGTCCGGCCCCACCTCAGTGGCGACGCCCGATCGCGAGTCTGAACGAAGCGTCACCGGAGGGGAGTTGCACGGTGTACTGGCGCAGGTAGGTGTCCAGGAACGGCGAGCGCGCACCGGCCGTGGGCACGTCGTCGGACGGGTCGTCCAGGGCGAGGGTGAGCCGGGCGTCCTTCACCTGGATCGTCCGGCCCGACGGGGTGTCGCGCCAGGAGCCGGTCTGGATGGAACCGATCTCCACGGCCAGCACGTGTCCGGCGGCCAGTGTCCAGTCGGTGGACTTGAGGTCGACGGAAAGCCGGCCGGTGTCCACCAGCGACACCTGCTCGTCAAACATGACGGCCTTGCCGTCGGGGCCGACGTCGTAAAGCTTCACCATGAGGTTGCCCTCGCCCCGCGCGGTCAGCGAGAGCCGTGGGGTGCCGGTGAGGCGGACGGGCCGGGCGACGGGCTCGGAGCGGACGAAGAAGCTGGAGGTGACCTCGCCGGCGGACTGGAGTCCGGCCGCGCCCGCGGCCAGGGTCCTCGGCGCGGCCGGGTCCAGCGAGGGGGCGTTCTCCAGGTCCCACTCGCCGGACGGCTGGGTGGAGGGCCGCAGCGCGGGGCCGCCGTCCGCGGTGGCCGCGGCGCGCGCCGACGCTCCCCCGTCGTCCAGGTAGGAACCGCTGCCGAGGGCGACGCCCACCCTCACGGACTCACCGGGCCAGGTCCGCTGGGCGCGCCAGGCGCCGGTGGAGTCCTCCACCGAGTAGGCGGGGTAGGAGACCTCGGGGCGCTTGCCCTTGAGGTACTGGTCAAAGAAGGCGAGGGTCTCGTCGTACCACCCTTCGCGGCCCATGGAGAGGCGGCCGTCGGAGGTGCGGTCGCCGCCGCGCACGTGCTCCCACTGCCCGAGCCAGCCGCGCTCGGGGCCCTTGTGGTTGTCGAGGAACTCCTGCATCTCCTCGGGCTTGGTGTTGTTCTCGATGAAGCCCTGGGTGACGAAGAGCGGGGTGTCGCTGCCCCTGGCCTTCTTCGCCAGGTCGCGGGAGGTCCAGTACGGGCTGTCCTGGTCGGTCGTCAGGTAGCCCGCCGCGTTCTGGGTCAGGCACTCGGGGTGGGCCTGCTCGTAGGCGGCGTTGGACCGGTAGCGGGCGTCGTCGTCGGGCAGCGCGTCGAGCGTGGCGATGGAGTTGTACGCGTTGGCGGTCCCGGTGACGTTGGGGCGGGGCACGCCGTTGGAGTAGATGTACTGGTACATGTCCCAGACGGGCTCCTGCGCGACCACGGCCTTCAGCGCGCGCTGGTCGAGGTCGTTGCCGATGAGGCCGGTGGAGGCGTCGTAGGACTTCCCGTACATGCCGACGGCGCCGGTGGACCACGGCCGGTCCGCCGCCCAGTCGATCGCCGCGCGGACGTCCGCCTGTTCGCCGGGGCCCGCCCAGTCGAGGCAGCCGGTGGAGCCGCCGAAGCCGCGCAGGTCCACCATGACGAAGGCGTAGCCCTGGTCGAAGAGGTCGGTGCCCTCGATGAAGTCCTGGAAGCGGGAGGAGGGGCCGGTGTGGCTCCAGCCCTCGGCGTCGGTCTGCCCGGCGTGTCCGAAGTAGGGGCCCACCGAGAGGATGACAGGGACCCGCGCGCCCTTCTTCAGCCCTTCGGGCAGCAGGACGTCCGCGTGCAGTTCGGTGCCGGAGCGGTCGGACGACGGGAAGTAGTGCTGGGTCCAGACGGCGCCCTCCGGGACGCGGTCGTTCTCCTCGTGGGTGACGGAACCCGGTGCGGCAGCGGCCCCGGCGTGGGGCGCCGGCTCCGCAGCGGCGGCGGTGACCGGGCCGGCGAGACCGGTCAGGGCGAGGGTGCTGACGAGGACCGAGGCAGCCAGGGCTGCCGCGCGACGTGCTCTCACATGCTCCTCCGGTGGGTGGTGAGCCATGATGCAGGCGGTGCGGACCGAGCGGCGGGCCCTCCCCACGTAGGCATGCACATGACGAGGGCTTCCGACGGGCGAGCCTATGATCATCGCGCGCCCGGGGCAACGCCCTCGTGTGTACGTCGTGTTACCGAATCCGGCACCGTGGCGATCCACGCTTGGGGCCCGGTCGCGCGACCGGCCTGCGCCTTCGTGCGGGCCGGCCCGGTCCTTACGGCGGACCCGGGGGCCCCGGTCGGAGCCCGCAGGGTGCTCCGGCCGGCGGCCGGGGCCACGGCGCGGCTACCTGCTCTTCAGGTACTCGGCCAGACCCTCCCGCGTGAGCGGGTAGTAGTCGGACAGCCTGCCGCCCTCGTCGATCCGGCGGCGCGCGAACTCCTCCCGGTCCTGGTGGGCCAGCGCGTCCTCGGCCAGCGGGACCGCGTTCTCCTGCGGGACCACGACCGCGCCGTCCTCGTCCGCGACGATCAGGTCCCCCGGCGTCACCAGGGCGCCACCGACGCCGACCGGCACGTTGAAGGCCGAGGGGAACAGCTCGGTCTGCGAGGCGTAGTGCGGCGTCACGCCCGTGCACCACACCGGCACTCCGAGCGCCCTGATCCTGGCCGCGTCCCGCACCCGGCCGTCCACCACGATGCCCGCGCCGCCGCGCAGTTGGAAGTAGCGCACCAGCATGTCGCCCAGACAGCCGGTGAAGTGGCTGCCCTGCGCGGAGACGACCAGCACGTCCCCGGGCCGGATCGACTCCAGCACGCCCCACAGCGCGGTCTTGCGCTCCGCGTCCTCCTGGTCCTTGCCGGAGAAGACGTCCTCCCGCTGCGGCAGGAACTGGAGCGTGACGGCGCCGCCGGTGACTCTCACGTCGGGCTCGCGGTGCAGCGGGACCGGCCCGTCGATGAAGGTCCGTGTGATGCCCATCTGATGGAGCTTCGCGCACGCGGTCGCCGCGCTCACCTCCGACAGGGCCGACACCATGCGTGCGGTCGGCCGCGTGAAGGACGAGGTGTGGACCGGCGCCAGCATCGACTCGTAGACGGCCGGACCCCCTGTCGGTGGCGCTCCCTGATCCCCGGTCGGGTTCATTTCCCTGCCTCTCCGCGCGCTCCCGGCGCACGTACACAGCGGTGACGTTAATCGTCTATCGATGGTAGATAACAGCGCGCCGACGACAACTGTCAATCGCCCGCCCCGAGTTCACGGGCCTCGAAGCCGACCTCGCGCCACCCCCGGAACACACCGGTCCCCCCATACGGACGCACCGTGCGGGCCCTGCCCCGCCACGGCCGAAGGGCGCCCGGCCCGCACTCCCGCCCTGCCCCCACCCCCTGCCTCCCCCAACTCCCGCCACTGCTGCACATGGTGGCGCCCGCCGGACGGACGCACGGGTTTGCGACGGGACCCTTGACATGTGGAGGGCCACCCCTAGCATCAGTAATCGATAGACGATAGAACATACCTGGAGGTGACGGCTCCTGCGGATCGCCCCGGACCGACGGTCCGTCACCCCAAGGCCGCCCGGAACCGGTCCGTCTCCCCGAACCCCGTTTTCTCCTCCGGTGAATTCCCCCTCCGGGAATTGATCGGCGGTTCCACCCGCGATTCCGCAACCCGGCATCCGCGGGTCCGCGCCCGGAATCACGGGACGCGGGACCGGCATGCACCACCGACCTGACGGCCGCGCAAAAGCCGCGCTCAGACAGTGTTTTCGGCGTGCCCGAGCCGGAATCCCTCCGATTTCCTCAGGGCTCGTTCCGATGCGTTCTCCTTGTTGACCGCACCGAAATTCCTGTGGTTCCATCTCGGCCGTCATCGATCCCCGCATACGCAATGGAGCGTGTCCGAATGAACAGAATGTGGCGCCAGGTCTACGCGATGGCCGTCGCTCCGCTGGTGATGGCCTCCGCCGCCGCGTGCGGCGGCGGCACCGGTGGTGGCGACGCCGACGGCAAGACCACTCTCCGTGTCATCGTGAACATCTCGCCCAACCTGACGCAGGCCTACTGGAACAAGCTCTTCGACCGCTACGAGAAGGCCCACCCCGATGTCACGGTGAAGCTGGAACTGACCGGGACCATATCGGCGAACGCCAAGCTCACCCAGGACCTCGCCGCGGGCGACCCGCCGGACATCGCGCAGCAGATCACCCCGTCGGCCGAGAACGTGGACCTGTTCGCCGACCTGACGGACCAGGCCTGGACGAAGGACGTGCCGCTCGCGGACGAGTACGCCATCGACGGCAAGCGGTACATGGTGGGCGTCGGCGAGCAGATCCAGTCGCTGGTCTTCTACAACAAGGCCGCCTTCGCCAAGGCGGGTCTGGACGCGGCGCGGATCAAGACGCTGGACCAGTTCACCAACGCGATGAAGAAGCTCAAGAAGGCCGGCTACACCCCCCTGCAGACGGCCGGCCAGTGGGTCACCGGGTCGCAGTTCTCGATGATGGCCGACGCCGGGGTGCTCACCGAGAACCCGGACTGGACCGCCGAGCGCAACGAGGGCGAGGGCTCGTTCGCCGACAGCGGTTATCTCCGCTACCTGGAGCGCTACCGCTCCTGGATCGACTCGGGATACCTCGACAAGAGCGCCCTCGGGCTGACGTACGCGGACGGCCAGACCGCGTTCCTGGACGGCAAGTCCGCGATGTACATCATGGGTTCGTACTTCGTGCCGGCGGCCGACGCGGCGAAGAAGAGCGACGAGGTCGGCGTCTTCACCATGCCGACGGACGGTGCGTACCCCTCCGGGCAGTTCGGCAACATCGCCTCCCCCTACGTGGTCGTCAACAAGTCCCGGCACAAGGCCGAGGCGATCGACTTCGTCCGGTGGCTCGTCACCGACCCGGAGGCGATCGAGAGCCAGCTCGCCGCCGACGGCAATCTCCGTCAGGGCTTCTCGTACCCGGTGTCGAGCCTCGGCACCGAGGTCCAGGCGATCCTGGACAAGGCCCCCTCGATCCTCGTGAAGGCCGGGAACCGCCAGCCCGTCGACGGCTTCAGCAGCGAGCTGAACACGCAGATCCAGTCCCTGTACACCGGCTCCTCGGCCGAGGACGTCGCCAAGGGATTGGACAAGTGGTGGAACTCGCAGAGCTGACCCGGCGCGGTCCGGCGGCCGGCCCCGTCCGCAAGGACGGTGCGCCGCCGGACCGCCGGGCCGCCCGGATCCGCGAAGGCGCTGTCACCTTCGGCCTGATGGGACCCGCGGTCATCCTGTACACGGTGATGACCGTGGTGCCGGTGGGCGTCGCGGTGTACCTCAGTTTCACCGACTGGGACGGCTTCTCCCCCGCCGCCTTCATCGGGCTGGAGAACTACCGCCACCTGTTCGACGACCCCAGTTCGACGCAGTCCTGGTACGTGACGGCGCTGATCGCGGCCGTCGGCACCGTGGGCATGGTCGGGCTCGGTCTGTCCTACGCCCTGGTCCTCAAGGGGCGGTCCCGGTCCAACTCCTTCTTCCGCGCGGTGGCCTACTTCCCGCACGTCATCAGCGCCCTGATCCTCGGGTACCTGTGGGCGGCGATCCTCGGCACCAACGGGGCGGTCAACAACACGCTCGGCTCGTTCGGGTTCGAGCCGGTCGGATTCCTTTTCGACGAGACGTTCGCGCTGGTGTCGCTGATCGCGGTCATCGTGTGGGCCGGGTTCGGATTCAACGTGGTGCTGTTCGTCGCCGCGTTCCAGACGGTTCCGGCGGAACTGCTGGAGGCGGCCGCCATCGACGGCGCGAGCAGGCGGCAGATGAACATGAAGGTCGTCGTGCCGATGATCGCCCCGGTGGTGACGGTGGCGACCGTGCTCAACCTGGTCGGTCTGATCCGGGCCTACGACCTGGTGGTCAGCCTCACCGGCGGTGGTCCGGCCGGCTCGACGCAGACGTTCTCCTACTTGATCCTCGCCCGGTCCTTCGAGGGCACCAAGGTCGGCTACGCGACCGCGCAGTCGGTGTTCCTCATGGTCGTCTCCGCGGCCCTGGCGCTGCTCGTGACCGCGCTGCGCAACCGTCAAGACCAAGCAGCCGCAGGTTAGGAGCCGAAGGTGGTCGTCATGGAAACCGAAGCCCGGGAACGGCGCGAAGCCCCGAAGAAGGCCCCGCCGCACCTCTCCGGGGATCCCGCGGGCCCGTCGGTGACGGAGCGCGAGCCGCGCTCCCTGCTGCGCGGGGTGATGCTGGGCGTGCTGGCCGTGGTGATGATCGTGCCGGTGTATCTGCTGGTGGTGAACGCCTTCAAGTCGCAGCAGCAGATTCTCAGCAGCCCCTTCGCGCTGCCCTTCACCGGCCTCACGTTCGAGCACATGGCCGCAGCGATCGACAGCCCCGAGTTCAACGTCATCGGCGGGTACGGCTTCACCCTGTTCCTCGTCGTCATGGTGGACGTGTTCTGCATCCTGCTGGCCGGCCCGGCCGCGTACGCCATCGCCCGCAGCCTCAAGCGGCGCACCCAGCTGGTCCTGCTGTACTTCCTGGCCGGTACGTTCATCCCGGGCGCCGCGGTGATCATTCCGGTGATCTACGTACTCCGCGAGATCGGGCTGGCGAACACGGTGACCGGTTTGATCGCGCACGACGTCGCGTCCACCCTGCCGGTCAGCATCTTCCTGTTCGCCGGGTTCATCCGGACCATCCCGAGGGACATCGACCACGCGGCGACGATCGACGGAGCCGGACGGTTCCGGACGTTCTGGCAGATCATCTTCCCCCTGATGCGCCCGGCGGTCGTGACGGTGCTGATCCTCAACTCGATCGGCATCTGGAACGACTTCATCAGCCCGCAGATCCTGCTCAGTCCGTCGTCCGGGCACTACACGGTGACCACGGCGATCTACGCAGGCGTCAGCCAGTACTCGACGGACCTGACCAAGGTCTTCCCGAATCTGCTGCTCGCGGTCGCGCCCGTGATCATCTTCTTCATCTACATGCAGCGCCACATCATCAGCGGCCTCACCGTCGGAGCGGTGAAGGGCTGACCCGGCGCCCCCGCGCCCCGTCCCCGACGGACCCGTACGACCGGACACCTGCCGGACGGGGCATCCGCACGGGCCGGCATCCGTACCAGGCAACTCCGAGAGGACACCCACGTGCTGACGACGTTACTGACCAGGTCCCGCAGCAGGTTCCTGCCCGCGGCGGTGGCGGTGCTGGCCTCCACGGCCGTGCTGGCCGCGGCCGCCGTACCCGCCGCCGCCCATCCGGGCTCCGGCCGCGGCCGGACGTACTACGTCGCCCCGCAGTGGCAGGGCGCCGCGGCACCCGCCCACGCGGGACCGGCGGCCGGCCGCTCCCCGCGCACGGCCTTCACCTCCGTCCAGGACTGCGCCGCCGTCATGGTGCCGGGCGACACCTGCCAGATCGCCTCCGGCACCTACTCCGAGACCGTGGTGCCGGCCCGGTCGGGCACGGCCGCCCAGCCCATCACGTACAAGGCGGCGCCCGGCGCCGAGGTGACCTTCAGCGGCACCGGCCGGGTCGACGGCTTCGCGCGGGTGACCGCGGCCGACCTCGCGGCGATCGGGCAGCAGGACCCGTACGCCCCGGACTCCGACTTCGGCGACGCGGTCGCCGCGGGCGACGTCTGGTCCACCGACGTGGACCTCGGAGCCGACCCGACCACGGTGCAGATCTTCACCGACCGGCAGATGGGCATCGAGGCCCAGTGGCCCTACCCCGGTACCGACCTGCTCGACCCGGCGCTCCAGTACGCCGGAGCGGGCAGCGCGGACGCGACCATCGTGGACGCCGACCTGACCAGGCCCGCCGGCTACTGGGACGGCGCGCGCGCCCTCACCGGCTACTGGTACGTCTCGGCCACCACCACCGTGAAGAGCTCCCCGGCCGGCCAGGTCGAGCTGACCGCCGCACCCCCGTGCGTGCATAAAGTCGTCCCCAAGGACACCCGGTACGCCCTGTCCGGCAAGATCGGTGAACTGGCCCATCCGGGCACGTGGTTCTACGACCCGGCCGCCCGGAAGCTGTACGTGTACAGCACCGACGATCCGGCCGGGCACACCATCGAGGCGAAGACCCGCCCGCTCGCCTTCGACCTGAACGGCACCAGCCACACCACGGTCAGCGGCATCGGCCTGTTCGCCTCGACGATCCGGACGGGACCGGCCACCACCGGGAACGTCCTGGACCACATCGACGGGAAGTACCTCTCGCACTACACCGAGATCACGGACGGCGCGACCGACTGCGGCAGCTCCGTCACACGGGGCGTGGGCGACACGGGGATCGTGATCGACGGCACGTACAACAGAATCGTCAACAGCGATCTGTCGCTCAGCGCGGGCAACGGGGTCGCGCTGCGCGGGCAGAACAACACCGCCACCGACAACGTCATCCACGACGTGGACTACCTCGGCACCTACGCGGCCGGCATCGCCGTCCAGGGCAACAGCCAGACGGTCACCCACAACACCATCTACCGCGTCGGGCGCAGCGGGATCAACCTCCAGTGGGGCACCACGCCGGGACTCACCCCCGGCCCGGACACCATCGCGCACAACGACATCTCGCAGTACGCCCGGCTGAGCCTGGACACCGCCGGCATCTACACCTGCTGCAGCGCGGACATGATGGGCACCTCCATCGACCACAACCTGCTGCACGACGGCACGCCCACGCCGAACGTCACCCCGTTCGCCGTCGCCGGGGTCTACGCCGACAACGGGCAGAGCAACCTGGTGATCGCCGACAACGTGGGCTGGAAGAACCTGGAGGGCACCGTGATGCTCAACGGCCTGGGCACCGGCTCGCACGACAACGAGGTGCACAACAACACCGGCGGCATGACGCTGTTCTACGTGAAGGAACCGAACGCCTCGACCGGCACCCGGATCTTCAACAACATCGGCGCCATCCGTGGGCTGACCGACGCCACCAACGGCGGACTGGTGCTCTCCAACAACCTTCCGTCCGACGTGAATCCGCTGTTCGTCGACTCCGCGGCCAACGACTACCGCCTCTCCGAGCCGTCCCCGGCCCGCAACGCGGCGATCCCGCTGCCGGGCATCAACGACGGCTCCGTCGACCCGGTCCCGAGCCTGGGCGCGTACCAGTACGGCGCACCCAAGTGGACGGCGGGCGCCCGCCGCTGACCCCCAGGTGACCCCTTGGCAGCGCGAAGGGCCCCGCACCGGCGAGATCGTCTCGATCCGGTGCGGGGCCTTCGGCGTGGGGGTTCGGGTCTCGCGGGGGTTCAGCTCTCCCGCGGCGCCGCGGCTTTGCCGGTGGCCGCGACCTTGCGGGCGGCGGGCTTACGGGCCGCGGCTGCCTTGCGCGGGGCCGCGGCTTCGGCCACGCCGTTCTCGGCGGGGACGGTTCCGGCCAGGGCAGCCGTCTTGCGGGGTGCGACCGTGGGTTTCGCGTTCCTCTTCGCCGTGCGGGCGTCCGGCACCGGTCCGCGGCCCGCCGCGTGGTCGGCGAACGCCTCGGCGGCCCGGTCCGGGTCGCCCTCGCGCAGCAGGTGCACCAGCCGGCCGTGCTCGTCGGCCATCGCGTGC
This sequence comes from uncultured Streptomyces sp., assembly GCF_947488945.1. Classification (GTDB taxonomy): domain Bacteria; phylum Actinomycetota; class Actinomycetes; order Streptomycetales; family Streptomycetaceae; genus Streptomyces. Next base: position 29,462 of record NZ_CANLBS010000016.1, on the reverse strand, counting down.
CAGTCACCGTCGAAAAGCGGGTCGGCGATGGCGCGCAGCGCCCGCAGGCTCGGCTCCAGCACCTCCCACATGCGCACCAGGAGCGGGTTGCCCGAGATCCGGCCGACGACGGTGTGGAACTCGATGTCGGCGTCACGGAACAGGCTGACGTCGTTCTCCGCCACCGCGGCCCGCATCCGTGCGACCAGCGCGTCGAGTTCGCCGAGATTCTCCTCGGTGACGCGCTCGGCGGCGAGCGACGCGGCCAGACGCTCCAGCGGCTCGCGCACCTGACGAGCGTATTCCGCGTCCTGCTGGGAGATCTCGACCACGAAATTCCCGCGCCGGGGCACATGCATCAGCAGGCCCTCGCGGGCCAGTTGCTTGACGGCCTCGCGCACCGGCGCCTGACTCACCCCGAGGCGTCGCGCGATCTCTGATTCGACCACCCGCTCATTGGGTCCGAGATCACCCTCGACGATGGCCTGGCGAATCAACTCGTACACCTGGTCGGAGATCAGGGTGCGGCGGAAGCGGTCCTTATTGGTCGCCAGCGTGGAGACGAACCCCGCCGACTCGTTCACTGCCATGAATTCCCATCCTGCGGTCCGGGGGTGCCCCTCGTGATGATACGTGCTCATCGTCTATCGATCCGATGCGGAAGCGGCCCGATTCCACCGCGCACGAGGGGCGGGTAGAGGTCTCAGGCCGCGCCTTTCAGCCGCTTCGCCAGCCATTCCAGTTTGACCACCTCGTGGGCGGGGCCGCCGCCTTCGTGATCGTTGAACGGATAGACGCTGATCCGCTTCTCGGACTGCTGGACCCCGCCGTCCGCCCCGTAGTGGTGGAACGCCGCGTAGACCGTCGACGGCGGGCAGATGTGGTCCATCAGACCGACCGAGAACAGGGTCGGTGCGTCGGCCCGGCGGCCCAGTAGCACACCGTCGAAGTAGGACAGGGTGCGGGCCACGGTCGCCGCGTGCTGGCGGTGGAGTTTGACGAACCGCGACACCTCGACGTACGGCGGCAGGTCCGTCATCGTCGTCGCGCGCGGGAAGTGGCACAGGAACGGCACGTCCGGCATGACGGCGACCAGGTCCGGTACCAGGCCGGCGGCGGCAAGCGCGATCCCGCCGCCCTGGCTGGTACCCGTCACGACCACGCGCGCCGGGTCGACGGCCGGGTGCTCGCGGACCGCGTCCACGGCGCGGACGGCGTCGACGAAGAGGCGGCGGTAGTAGTAGCGGCGGGGGTCGAGCACACCGCGGGTGAGGAAGCCGGGGGCCGCGACGTCCCCGGTGGCGGGGTCCGGGTCCGGGGTCTCGGCGCCCTGGCCCCGGGTGTCCATCACGAAGTGGGCGTACCCCGCGCAGGCCCACAGCCGCTTCTCGTGCGGTGCGCCGCGTCCGCTGCCGTAGCCCAGGTACTCGACGACGACCGGCAGCGGCCCGGTGCGGGTCACCGGGAGTTGCAGCCAGCCGCGCACCGGGTGGCCGCCGTAGCCGGCGAAGGTGACGTCGAAGGTGTCGACGGTGGCGAGCCCGTTGTGCACCGGCTCGCACGCGATCAGGGCCCCGCCGGTCCGGTGGGCGGTCAGGCTCTCCCGCCAGAAGTCGTCGAAGTCCGCGGGTTCGTCGAGGGCGGGGCGGTAGCGCTCCAGCTCGTCCAGGGGCAGGTCGAAGAAAGCCATGCTCGGTCTCCGTAGGAGGTCGGAGCCGGCCGGACGGCCGACTGGTAAGCACTTATCGCCTATCGATCATCGAAGAGAATCAAGGCCCTCCGAACGTTGTCAACCGTGCAGCCCGTACACCCGCCGGGCGTTGGCGCTCAGCACGTCGTCCCGCTCTCCTGCCGTGAGGCGGTGCAGCGGCCCGGTCGCCGCGGCCAGGGAAGCGGCGCGGCTTCCGCCGGTCAGGCAGATCGGCCAGTCGGAGCCGATCAGGCAGCGGTCCGGCCCGAAGGCGTCCAGCACGCGGTGGACCAACGCGGCCGTCCGGTGCGGGGATACGCCCCGCTGCTGAGTGAGCAGACCGGAGATCTTGACCACCACGGCCGGGACACCGGCGGCCGTCCGCAGGTCCCGGAGCCACTCCTGCGGCTCCGGCTCCTGGTGGAGGTGGGGCGGATTGCCCAGGTGGTCGACGACCACGGTCAGACCCGGATGGGCCCGCGCGACCCGCGCGGCCGCGTCGAAGGCCCGGTGGTGCAGGTTGAGTTCGAGGACCGTCCCGCTGTCGGCCAGCACCGGGACCAGGGCGCGGGCGTCCCGCGGTGTCGCCTCCCAGGAAGCGCCGCCCAGCCGCGTCCCGTTCGGCCGGGTCTCCCCGAGGCCCTCCAGGAAGTCCCGGAACGCCTCCGGGCCACCGGCCCCGTGGACGTGCAGATTGGCCACGTACCCGGCGACCAGTTCCGGTCTGCGCAGGCGCAGTTCGCGCAGGGCCAGGGTCTCGCCGGCATCCCCGCGCGAGGCCTCCACCAGCACGGTCCCGGTGATGTCCGGGCCGGGGGCGGAGCGGCGGAGGTCGTCGGCGGTATAGGGCCGGTGGTGGGGGGTGCCCGGACGGATCCAGGGGAAACCCCGCTCCGGGTCCCAGAGATGGGCGTGGCAGTCGATCAAGATCTTTACCTCTCGCGGGTGTTGACGCGTATTGACACCTCGGTGTGCACCTATGAGAGTTTAAGAATCGGTAATCGATGGGCGATAGTGAGGGGACGGGTGTTCTTGATGATCGGTGTCGAGCGGCGCGGCGGCGGACCGGCGGCGAGGGGGTGCGCCCGCGACGTGGCGGCGCGACCGGCGGGCGGGGCGCACGAACACTCCCCGGAGGGCTCCGGCCGATGACGCACACCGATTTTCCCTCCGGCGCGCCCCGGGTGAGGGCGGCCCGCCGTCCCGCCGCCGTCCCGCGCTGGGCGGTGCTGGAGCGTGAGCTGTTCGCCGCGCAGGACAAGGCGTGGCGGATCTTCGCCGACCGCTACACCGAGACCGACGGCCGCCTGGTCTTCCGCGACACGCTCGGCCAGGGGCTCGACGACCGCGACGGTGTGGACGACTTCTACGAGCCGTTCTTCAACTGGCCCACGCTCTACCTCCTCGGCGGCAGCGCCGACCTGCTTTCGGCGTCGCGCCGCCACTGGGACGGGGTCAGCGACCAGCTGACCGGGATGGGCATGCTGGTCGACGGCATGGAGCGGGGCTACGACTGGTTCCATCAGGGCGAGGGCATGCTCTTCTTCTACGCCCTGTGCCTGGCGGACCCGCACGACGCGCGACTGCGCACGCTGGCCCTGCGGTTCGCCGACTTCTACCTGCCCGGCGGCCCCAACTACGACCCCGGGCACCGGGTGATCCGCGCCCCGCACAACGGCGCCGGCGGCCCCCGCCCCGGTTTCAGCGACCACGACACGTACTTCCCGTGGAGCCCGAGCCTGCGGCCGTACGGGCTGCCGCTCGACTGGATCGACGAAGCCGCCTCCTTCGACGAGCTGGCCGCGTCCCCCGACCGGGCCCGCGCCTACGGGCGCGCGATGTGGGACCGGATGGGCCGCGGTGACACCGCCGTCAACCTGGCCGCGACCGGTCTCGCCGCCAACGCCCATCTGCTGAGCGGCGAACAGCGGTACGCGGACTGGGTGACGGAGTACGTCGGCGCCTGGCAGGAGCGGTCCGCCGGGCACCCGGTGCTGCCCGACAACGTGGGTCTGGGCGGTGGGGTCGGGGAGTACCTGGAGGGCCGCTGGTACGGCGCGCACTACGGATGGTGCTGGCCGCACGGCCTGTCCTCGGTGGCATCCGCCGCGATCGTCGGGGCGACCAACGCCACCCTGCTGACCGGCGACACCGGATACCTCGACCTGGCCCGCAACCCCCTCGACGCGGTCCTGCGCCACGCCGAGCAGAAGAGCGCCGAGCAGATGGGGACCCTGGGCGAGCGGTGGCTGCCGCACCTGCTCGCGATGGACGCCGACCGCACCCTCATGGTGCCGCAACGCCACGACGACTCGGGCTGGTTCGACTTCACCGTCATGCCGGGCCAGCTCCCGGTGTCCCTGTGGCACTTCAGCCGGGACCGGGCGGACGCCGAGCGCGTCGAGCGGCTGAGGGAGGGCTCCGCCTGGGACTGGTCCACCGTGCACATCCAGCGGATCAAGGAGGAAGCCGGCCACGAGGAGCCGTGGTTCGAGTACCTGCACGGCCGCAACTCCGGATTCCCCGAGGAGATGCTGCGCTGCGCCCTGGCCTCCTGCGCGCAGCGGGTCGAGTCGATCGGGAACGACACCGTGGACCCAGCTGTCGGACCCGACGCCCTCGGCATCCACCACTGGCAGCACCTCAACCCGGTCGTCACCGAGGCGCTGCTCCAGCTCACCACCGGCGCGCCGCAGGTCCTGTACAACGGCGGGCTGGCCCAACTGCACCTGCGGTACTTCGACGCGGAGGGCCGCCGGCCGGGGCTGCCGACGGACGTCGCCGCCCTGGTGTCCGACATCCGCCCCGAGCACACGGTGGTCGAGCTGGTGAACCTCGGCACCGCCGTGCGGTCGCTGGTGGTGCAGGCGGGGACGTACGCCGAGCACCTGCTGCACACGGTCCAGGTGGACGAGGAAGACGTCCGGCCGGTCGAAGGCCCTTACTGTGCGGTGGAGTTGCCCGCCGGGACGTGGGTGCGGCTGACCTTGACGATGACGCTCCGCGCCGCCGGGGCCACGTATCTGTCCCCGTGGGAGGTGACCGCGTGACCGCCCCGCACCCGCCGGCCGGATCCCTGCCGGAACCGCGCCGGGCACTCCCCCGGCTCGGCATCGGGACCGCCCCGCTGGGCGGCCTCTTCGAGGAGGTGACCGAGCGGGAGGCGGCCGCCACGCTGGAGGCCGCGACGGCCGAGGGCATCACCCTGTTCGACACCGCGCCCCGCTACGGCAACGGTCTCGCCGAGGAGAGACTCGGCCGACTGCTACCGGCGGGGACCGCCCGGCCGGTGATCTCCACCAAGGCCGGCTGGCTGCTGCGGGAGGGGGCCGGCTCGGAGCCCCACTGGATCACCGACTGGACGGAACGCGGTATCCGCACCTCGTTGGAGGGCAGCCTTGAGCGCCTCGGCCGCTCCTCGGTGGACGTGCTGTACCTCCACGACCCGCAGGACTACGCCGACGAGGTCAGGGCCACCGCGTACGCCGCGGCGTGCAGGCTCAGGGACGAGGGCCTGGTCGGCGCGATCGGCTTCGGCATGAACCGGCTGGCCGCGCTCACGGGGTTCGTGTCCGAGTTCGACGTGGACGTGGTGCTGGTGGCCGGGCACTTCTCGCTGCTCGACCACGGCGCGCTGCGGACCCTGCTGCCGCTGTGCCGGCGGACGGGCACCGAGGTGGTCGTCGGCGGCGTCTTCGCGACCGGTCTGCTCGCCGATCCCTCGCGGGGTGCCATGTACAACTACCACCCGGCTCCGGACGAGGTGCTGGAGCGGGCGCGGCTCTGCGGACGGATCTGCGAGGAGTACGGGGTCCCGCCGGCGGCGGCCGCGGTGCAGTTCCCGTTCCTGCATCCGGCCGTCGACTCGGTGGTGCTCGGCTGCCGGACCGCCACCGAGGTGACCGCGAACGCCGCCGCGTCCCGCTTCCCGGTCCCCGACGAGCTGTGGGACCGGCTGGCCGCGGCGGGGTTCGTCCCGCCGGGACTGCTCGGCCGCTGACGGGCCCGGCTGTGCCGCCCGTGCCCGCGCCACCGTGCGCGGGCACGGGCGGCGCGGGTGTGACGGTGCGGCCGACGGGCTCCGGCCGGGACTCCTACTGCCGGGGAAGGCCGCGCACCGGGTGCTTGCTCATGATGGAGACCCGGTTGAACGCGTTGATGGTGATCGCCACCCAGACGACTGCGGAGATCTCCTCGTCGGTCAGCACCGCCCGCGCGTCCGCGTAGGCGCCCTCCTGGAGCACGGCGTCCGCGGGGGTGGTGGTCGCCTCGGCGAGGGCGAGGGCGGCACGCTCCCGCCCGGTGAACAGCTCGGTGTCGCGCCAGGCGGCCAGGACCCCGAGCCGCCGGGTCGTCTCGCCCTCGCGCAGCGCGGCGCGGGTGTGGACGTCCAGGCAGTAGGCGCAGCCGTTGATCTGGGAGACCCGGAGGTTGACCAGTTCGACCAGGACACGGTCGAGGCCCGCCGAGGCGGCGACCCCGCGCACCGCTTCGGCGGTCGCGGTCATGGCGCGGAACGCCTCGGGGCTGCGCTTGTCGACGTAGACCCGCTGGGGGGCGCGGCCCGCCTCGGTGCCGTTCACTGCGGACTCCTCACCGGGACGCACGGTCCCAGGTCGTACCGTGCACCCTGGAAGGGGACGGACTAGTATCGAGCATGATCGTTAAACATGAAAGCACCTTTGGCGGGAAAGGGAGGCCGGCGATGAACGGCATCGGCATGGGGCCGGTCACACCCCACACCGGGACGGAGGTCCTCGGGACCCCGGTCCCCGGGGGCGAAGTGGAGGTGCTGACCCCGCGCGACGTGCCGCTCGGCGGTCTGCGCGCCATGACGGTCCGCCGCACGCTGCCGCAGCGCGCCCGTACCTTCGTCGGCGCCTGGTGCTTCATCGACCACTACGGCCCCGACGACGTCGCGGAGACCGGCGGGATGGACGTCGCGCCCCACCCGCACACCGGCCTGCAGACGGTGAGCTGGCTGTTCAGCGGCGAGATCGAGCACCGCGACAGCATGGGCAGCCACGCCTTCGTCCGCCCCGGCGAACTCAACCTGATGACCGGTGGCCACGGCATCAGCCACACGGAGGTCTCCACGCCGGACACCACGGTCCTGCACGGCGTGCAGCTCTGGGTGGCGCTCCCCGAGGAGCACCGGAACGCGGGCCGGGACTTCCGCCACCATTCCCCCGTACCCGTCCGGCGCGACGGCGCGACGCTCCGCGTCTTCCTCGGCTCCCTGGCCGGCGACACTTCTCCGGTGCCGACCTTCACCCCGCTGCTGGGTGCCGAGATCGTCCTGGAGCCCCGCGCCGGCCTCACCCTCGACGTGGACCCGGACTTCGAGCACGCCCTTCTCGTCGACACCGGCGACATCCGCCTCCAGGACCGCCTCCTGCACCGCTCGGACCTCGGCTACCTCGCCCCGGGCGCCCCCACCCTCACCCTCGCCAACGACACCGACACCCCGGCCCGCGCCGTCCTGGTGGGCGGGACGCCGTTCGGCGAGGAGATCGTCATGTGGTGGAACTTCGTGGGCCGCACCCACGAGGACGTCGTCCGCGCCCGCGAGGAGTGGGAAGCGCACTCCGACCGCTTCGGCGCCGTCGAGGGGTACGACGGGGACCGCATCCCCGCCCCGCAGCTCCCCACGACCCGGCTGAAGTCACGCGGGAACACCCGTTGAACCGCCGCGCCGCAGCCGACCGGTGAAGTCCGGGCCCCGGCCCGGCACCACCGCCGGCTGCCTCCCGGGACGATGCCCCACCGGGTGGAACCGGGACGCGGATGCCGAACGCGTGAGACCGCGAACGAATGAGGTTTTCGATGACTGAACCGGTGAAACCCGTGATCGACCTTCCGGAAGGTGACGCTCCCACCGAGCTGACCGTCCGCGACCTGGTCGTGGGGGACGGACTGGAAGCGAAGCCGGGCAGAGTGGTGCAGGTCCACTACGTCGGAGTCGCCTTCGCGTCGGGCAAGGAGTTCGACGCCTCGTGGGACCGGGGCAGGCCGTTCAAGTTCGCCGTGGGCGGTGGCAGGGTCATCAAGGGCTGGGACCGCGGGATCAGAGGGATGAAGGTCGGCGGCCGGCGCGAGATCATCGTTCCTCCGCGGCTCGGGTACGGCAAGCAGTCGCCCGCGCCCTCGATCCCGGCGGGCTCGACCCTGCTCTTCGTGGTGGACCTCCTCTCCGTCGCGGTCTGAGCCGTCCGCCCCCTGCCTCGTGGCCCGGAGAAGGCCCCGGTCGGGCGGAACCCGTGGCGGCCGGCCGGAACCCGGCAGCCGGAGGGCGGCGGGTCGGACGTCTCCGCCACACGGCCGGCCCGTCACACGGGCGGCCCGGCACGACGCCCCGCACGGGAGCCCGCGTAGGCGGCGACGCGCAGCGCCCCCAGCAGACCCACGGGGCGGAGACCGGGCAGCCGGTTGCGATAGGGGTCGAACGCCAGACCCTCGCGGGAGCCCGCGGAGACGTCGGTGCCGTTCAGGATCAACCGGGCCAGAGGCCGCCAGGCCGTTCCCGTCCCGAAGCAGAGCGCGAAGGCCAGGGGCCGTTGCGCGACGGCCGCCCCCACCGCCGCGGGGTCGGTGCTGATCCTCGGAGTGCCCGGCTCGGGAAACAGGGCCAGCACACCGCGCCGCCCGGCGACGAGATAGGGCAGCAGCGTGGAGTACGGACCGGCGGTGGCGGACCCGCGAGGCAAAGGCAGGTGGCGGGTCCAGCGGCCGCGGCCGCTGGACGTCATGAGGAGGTCCAGGTGGTGGCCGGGCCCGTCGGCGCACGCCACCCGCAGCGCCAGCCCCGCGCCGTCGGGCCAGGACCGGGGGAAGCCGGCGGCGCGCGACCAGCGCGCCGTCACCTCGTGCGAGCCCGGCGTGTCCAGCCACGGCACGTCCCAGCGGGTCGCTCGCGCGGGCAGGTCCAGTCGGCCTGCCATGATCACCCCGTCGGGGTGCAGAGCCGGGCGGCTGCCGCGTCGGTGGGCCGAGGTACGGGCAGCGCGGAAGGCGAAGCGATCAAGACGGTCCATGCGGTGCTCCGTTCCGGGATTGCGGGGCGTCGACGGTGGTGCGGGCGTGCTCCGCTCCACGGTAGGGGCACCCGCTCCGCGCTGCGGTTGCGGGTCCGTCCGTGTGGACCGCCGCGTACGGGTTACTCGGGAGGACTACCGGACAACACCGTACGAGAGGGGCATCATGACGCCGGCAGTGGACACACCCGTACGGATCCGCTTCATCGGCAACGCGACCCTGCTCCTGCGGTACGGGCCGCTGACCCTGCTGACCGACCCGAACTTCCTGCATCGCGGCCGGCACGCGCACCTGGGTTACGGGCTGCTGACGAAGCGGCTCCGAGAACCGGCTCTGACCGTCGGGGAGCTTCCCGACCTCGACGCCGTCGTCCTGTCCCACCTGCACGGTGACCACTGGGACCGGGTGGCCCGCAGGAATCTCGACCGTGGCCTTCCCGTCCTGACCACCCCGCAGGCAGCGCGGACGCTGCGCACGTTCCAGGGCTTCCGCCGTGCCACCGGGCTACGTACCTGGGAGGACCGGGTGCTCGTCAGGAGCGGCCACCAGGTCCGCCTGACCGCGACGCCCGGTCGTCATGCCCTCGGACCGTTGCGCGCTCTGCTCCCGCGGGTGATGGGAAGCATCCTCGAGTTCGGGCCCGCGGGCGGGCCGGCGCGCCTGCGCGTCTACGTGTCCGGCGACACGCTGCTGTTCGACGGTGTCGACGAGATCGCCCGCCGCTACCCGGACACCGACCTGGCGGTCCTGCATCTGGGAGGCACGACGCTGCCGGGGGGCCTGGTGGTCACCATGGACGGACGGCAGGGCACGGAGTTCGCCCGGCGGCTGGGCCCGCGCCGCGTGCTGCCCGTCCACTACGACGACTACACGGTGATGAAGTCGCCGCTGAGCGCGTTCCTGGACGAGATGGACCGGCGCGGCCTCGGGGAGAGGGTCGTGCACTGCGGCCGCGGGCAGGAAGCGACCCTCACGCCGGGGTCCGCGGACGTGCACGTGGCGTGACGCCTCCGGTCGAGGCGCGCACGGCTCCACGTCGGGCGACGCGGCGCTCCGCCTCGCGCTCGGGAAGCGAACGGGGCCCGTCGCGCTCGTGCGGACGGGCCCCGTTCCGGCGGCGGGACGGTCACGCCTTGTCGTTCTCGTCGCCGCCCAGGGGCGAGGCGGCTCCCTCATCGGGCTCGAACGCGTCGCGGCGGCCGGTGACGTGCGCCTGGTCCATCTTCCGGATGGCCGGGTGGTGCAGGTCGAACGCGGGCGACTCCGAACGGATACGCGGCAGCGTGACGAAGTTGTGCCGCGGTGGCGGACAGGAGGTGGCCCACTCCAGCGAACGTCCGTAGCCCCAAGGATCGTCCACGTCGACCCTCTTGCCCGTCTTGGCCGTCTTCCACACGTTGTAGAAGAAGGGGAGCGTGGAGGCGCCGAGAAGAAAGGCGCCGATGCTGGAAAGCGTGTTGAGAGCGGTGAACCCGTCCACGGCGAGGTAGTCCGCGTAGCGGCGTGGCATGCCTTCCGCCCCCAGCCAGTGCTGGACGAGGAACGTGGTGTGGAATCCGACGAAGAGCGTCCAGAAGTGGATCTTTCCGAGACGTTCGTCGAGCATCGTTCCGGTCATCTTGGGCCACCAGAAGTGAAAGCCGGCGAACATGGCGAAGACGACGGTGCCGAAAACGACGTAATGGAAGTGCGCCACGACGAAGTAGCTGTCGGTGACGTGGAAGTCGAGGGGCGGCGAGGCCAGGATGATTCCGGTCAGCCCTCCGAAGAGGAAGGTGACGAGGAATCCCGTGCTCCACAGCATGGGGGTCTCGAAAGACAGCGACCCCTTCCACATGGTGCCGATCCAGTTGAAGAACTTCACGCCGGTCGGCACGGCGATGAGGAACGTCATGAACGAGAAGAACGGCAGCAGCACGGCACCGGTGGCGAACATGTGATGGGCCCACACGGTGACGGAGAGTCCGGTGATGGCGATGGTCGCGCCGACGAGTCCCACGTAGCCGAAGATCGGCTTCCGCGAGAAGACCGGGATGATCTCCGTCACGATGCCGAAGAAGGGCAACGCGATGATGTAGACCTCGGGGTGCCCGAAGAACCAGAACAGGTGCTGCCACAGCACGGCGCCCCCGTTCTCCGGGTTGAAGATCTGTGCCCCGAAGCGCCGGTCGGCCTCCAGCGCGAAGAGCGTCGCCGCGAGCACGGGGAAGGCGAGCAGGACGAGCACGGACGTGAACAGGATGTTCCAGGTGAAGATGGGCATCCGGAACATGGTCATGCCGGGCGCGCGCATGCAGATGATCGTCGTGATGAAGTTGACGGCGCCCAGGATGGTCCCGAAGCCGGAGAGCGCGAGCCCCATGAGCCACATGTCGCCACCGGTGTAGGGCGTGCGTTCGCCGCCGCTGAGCGGGGTGTAGGCGGTCCAGCCGAAGTCCGCCGCCCCCTGCGGGGTGAGCAGGCTCCCGAGGACGATCAGTCCGCCGAAGAGGAACAGCCAGAACGACAACATGTTGAGGCGCGGGAACGCCACATCGGGGGAGCCGATCTGCAGCGGCATGATGGCATTGGCGAATCCGGCGAACGTCGGAGTGGCGAAGAACAGCAGCATGATCGTGCCGTGCATGGTGAATGTCTGGTTGTACTGTTCGGGCGACAGGATCTGCAGTCCCGGACGCGCGAGTTCGGCGCGGATGAGCAGCGCCATCAGTCCTGCCACGATGAAGAAGAAGAACGAGGCGGCGAGATACAGATGCCCGATCTTCTTGTGGTCGGTCGTGGTCAGCCAGGTCACGACGACACTGCCACGACCTCGTTTCTCGACCGGGACCAGGGTCGGCGGTTCGGTGGTTGACGCAGTCATGGGACCCTCACGCATCGGCAACGGGAAAGCGGCACGTCTCCGTGCGGACTCTTGCTTACCGCACCGGGGGCGCCCGAAGGACGAGTTACGGGGTGCGACACTCACGCGGGAACCCTGAAAGCCTTCCATCAGGTTCGGGGACACGCCCCGGGCCCGGCCGCGGTGCCGCCCTCCGTCTTCGCCGCACGCCGAGCCCCGGGGGAAACCTCGTCGTCCGGCTGGCCGACGGCCGGGGGCCGCCGCGTGCGACCGGCTTCCTCAGTGGGACGGTGGAGTGTGCCTCGGGCCACGGCTGCGGACCGGTCCCACACCGGAGTGGCGACCCGGGCGGACGCCGGCGTGGCGCTGTCCGGGCCCGGGACCGCCGCGCGCGGCGAGTGCGTCGGCCACGGCGCCGACGGCGAAGCCGTAGACCGCCTTGTGGAGAAGGTCGACGGCGAGTTCTCCACGCGGCCAGGTGGAAGGTGGTGCACCGACCCCGGTGGCGTTCTCCAGGATCTGGTCGGTGGTGAGCCGGACGACGGCGAACTGCGCCGAGGCCAGTGGCCCCCGGAGCCCGGCGTGTGCCATGCCGGAGCGCAGCACACCGAGCACGGTGGCCTGGCCGAAGTGCATGGCCCAATTCAGCAACAGGCTCCGGCCACCCACTTGTTCCGGCAGACCGGTCAGGCGTTGCAGCACCCGCGCCGGCACGTGCGAGTCGGGCCGGCGCGTGACCGCTTGTTCGATCTTCTCTCCGACGGTCATGACGACGCTTCCGGCGGCGCCCGCCAGCAGTCCCTGCTTCAGCACTTGGGTGATCATGAATCGCTGGGTACCCGTGTCCGGGCTTTCCACACGCTCCGGCCCGAGCGCGTCCGGCACCGCCCGCACGCCTCCACGTAGCCCTCCTTCGTTCGGGGGGCGGCGCGACGAGCCGCGTTTCCTCCGGCGCGAACCGGTTACCCCGCCCCTCATGAACTCAATCTCGCACACCGACCGCCATGGTGCGGAGGCCGCCTTCTCCCGGGCGCTGAAGCGCGTCCTCCCCTCCCCCTCGGGACCGGGCCGCGTCCTGCGCGGGATGGACCGGCTGGAACGAGCCACCGCACTCGACCGTCCCGTCGCCGTCCTGCGCGCGGGGGTCCGGGCGCTTCCCCTGGGTCCTTGCCGGGACGTGCTGCACGGCCGTTGGCTCGGCCATCCCCTCCACCCACTGCTGGCGCAGGTTCCCCTGGGCGCGTGGCTCTCCGCGGCGGTGCTCGACTGTCTTCCCGGCCAACGGCGGGCGGCGCACGCGCTGGTCGGCATGGGGCTCGGCGCGGCCGTGCCCGCCGCGCTGAGCGGCTGGACCGACTGGGCGGAAGGGCAGCCGCGGCAGCAGCGTGTCGGACTCGTCCACGCGGCGGCGAACATCACCGCCACCGTTCTGTACGGCGCCTCGTTCGTCGCCCGGTCCGGCGGACGCACGGGACGTGGCAGGGTGCTCGCCTTCGCGGGCCTGTCCGTGGTGGGAGTGGGCGGCGCGATCGGCGGTCACATGGCCTACCGCCTGGCGTCGGGGGCCAACCACGCTTCAGCGGTTCCCGACCTGGTCGCGCCCGGCTGGCACGATGTCGGACCCCTCAGCGGCTTCCCCGACGGCGAGCCGGTCAGGCGCGAGGTCGACGGCGTGCCCGTCGTCGTCGTGCGCGACGGCGCCGGGGCCGTGCATGTCCTCGCCGACTCCTGCAGCCACCTGGGCGGTCCGCTCTCCGCGGGCACCGTGGGCGACGGGTGCGTGCGGTGTCCCTGGCACGGCAGCGTCTTCCGGCTGAGCGACGGCTGGAACGTCGCTGGCCCCGCCACCGCACCCCAGCCGGCTTTCGGGACACGGCTCGTCGGCGACCGTGTCGAGGCCCGGCTGGACCCGGCGTCACGCCGGACGCCGGACGCTGCCGGCCGCTAAGGGCTGTCTGCCGGCTCCTCCTCCGTCCCCCGCCCCGCGAGGCGTTCACGCTGGGGCAGCACGGTGTAGCGGGGATCTTCGGCCGAGGCGACGCCCGCGGAGAAGACGCCGAAGCGGGTGCAGGCGGATCCGGCGAGAAGCGCGCAGCCTCCGAGGACCGCCAGCGGCTTCGAGCCACGACCGGGGCGCGCGGAGGAGAGCGCGGCAGCCGCGCCCGCCACCGTCAGGGCGCGGGCGGCGCGGAGCAGGGTTCCCGCACGGCCTTCGCGCCAGGTCTCCGCGACGAGACCGAGGCGGCGTTCGGCGGCGTTGCCCGCGGCCAGGTCGGCCGCGGCGGCGAGGACGGCGGCGGCCCGCGCCGGGCCGGCCTCCCGGACCGGTCCGAGGACGAGCGCCATGCCGGAGGCGGCGGCGGTGGCCGACGCGGCGAAGAGATAGGGAAGTTCGCGGTGCGCCCCGTGCCAGGCCGGGACCGCGGTGTCGGCGGCGAGGACGGCGGTGTAGGTGGCGACCGCGGGGCCGGTGAGGGCGGCGGCGGCGGTGGCGGCCGCACCGGTACGCGGCAGCCGGCCTCCGACCGCGGTCAGCGCGGCGACCCCGGCCGCCGGACCGTAGAGCCCCAGCAGCCAGGACCCGACGCTCATCGGGGAGGTCGGCTTGAACACCCGCAGCATGTGGGTGAACCGCTCGGGGCGGCCGAGGTCGTTGACGAGGGCGGCGACGGACAGGCCGATGGCTCCGAGCGAGGAGAGCTTCAGGGCTGTCGCGGTCGTGGTACGGCCGGTGACGTGCGCGCCCGCGGCCAGGACGGAGCCGGCGCCGGCGAGACCGCCGAGGAAGAAGTAGCCGGCGATGTCACGGGCGGCCCAGGAGGGCGCCTTGATGACCGGCCGTCCGTAGTAGGAGCGGAATTCGGCGCGGGGCACCATGAGTTCCTCGCCCCGTCGCCGACGGCCTCCTCCGCCGCCGCGCGGTCCCCGGGTGTCTGCGGAGGCGGTCATCGGGATCCCTTCGAGTGTCCGGACAGGCGGCCCAGGAGGGCGGGTACGACGTGCGCGGCGCCTGCGGCGGCGAGCAGCGACAGTGCCGCGGCCCCCGCGTGCTTCCACATGGCGGGGAGGTCGCGGGTGGTGACGACGGGGTCCGGGGGCAGCCCGTACACCTCGGGGTCGTCCAGAAGGAGGAAGAAGGCGCCGTCGCCGCCGACACCGTCGTCGGGTTCGTGGCCGTAGAGGCGCGCTTCGGGGACGCCGGTCGCGTGCAGCTGATCGACGCGCAGGGCGGCGCGTTCGCGCAGTTCGTCCAGGGGGCCGAACTGGATGGAGTCGGTCGGGCACGCCTTCGCGCAGGCGGGCTCCTGCCCGGCGCCCAGCCGGTCGTAGCACATCGTGCATTTGAAGGCCCTCCCGTCGTCGGGGCGCTGCTCGATCACCCCGTACGGGCAGGCCGGGACGCAGTATCCGCAGCCGTTGCAGATGTCCTGCTGGACGACGACGGTGCCGAACTCGGTGCGGAAGAGGGAACCGGTCGGGCAGACGTCGAGACAGGCCGCGTGGGTGCAGTGCTTGCAGACGTCGGAGGACATGAGCCAGCGGGTCGAGCCGGCCTCCGGGGCGGCCTCCTGCGCGGGGGCGTCGGCGGTGAGCGGGAGCAGCGCGCGCCCTTCGGGCTCCGGCGGGCCCGTGCGGACGGGTTTGTCCTGTTCGACGAAGGCGACATGGCGCCAGGTGGAGGCGCCGAGCCCCTGGGTGTTGTCGTACGACATCCCGCTCAGGGTGAGTCCGTCCTCGGGGATGGCGTTCCACTCCTTGCAGGCCACTTCGCAGGCCTTGCACCCGATGCAGACCGAGGTGTCGGTGAAGAATCCGACGCGGTCCGGGGCGTCCGGGTAGCCGGCGTCGGCCGCCGGGTCGGCCTCGGGGCCCGAGAGGAGGTGGCGAGGACGGGACGGGTGGTCCTTGCCCGCGGGTGCGCGGGAGGTGTCGTCGGTGGTCATGCCTGCGGGTTCCTTCCGGTGTGCTCGGTGATGCCCGCGCGACGGCGGTACTCGGCGACGAGTTCCGGCAGTGCGGGCCCGCGGGGCCGGCGACCGGGCCGGATGTCGGCGGTGAGCGCCTTGTCCTCCTGGATGTGGGCGTTGGGGTCCATCGAGATGGCCATCAGCTCGTTGGCCGCGTCGCCGGTGACGACGCCGTTGGGCCCCCAGTGGAAGGGCATGCCGATCTGGTGGACGGTCCGTCCGTGCACGATCAGCGGTTTGATGCGGGTCGTGACCAGGACCCTGGCCTCCACGGCGTTGCGGGCGGTGATGACGGTGGCCCAGCCGCCGTGCTCCAGACCGCGCTCGGCGGCGAGCTGCGGGGAGAGTTCGCAGAAGAACTCGGGCTGCAGTTCGCTCAGGTAGGGAGACCACCGGCTCATCCCCCCGGCGGTGAAGTGCTCGGTGAGGCGGTGGGTGGTGACGATGTAGGGGTAGACCTCGGCTCCCGGTTCGTCGCCGCTGGGGTGGTAGCGGTTGCCTTCCCGCGGCAGGAGCTCGCGGGCCGGTGAGCGCGGCACGCCGGGGTACAGCAGGTTGGTGAAGGGCGAGTCCTGCGGCTCGTAGTGGGTGGGCAGCGGACCGTCCTCCAGACCGGCGGGGACGTAGAGCCACCCCTTGCCGTCGGCCTGCATGATGAACGGGTCGTCGCCGCGCAGGGCATCCGGCCCGGTGGCGTCCTCGGGCGGTACGTGGGCGGGGTCGAGGTCGGGGATGAAGTCGGGCACGTCGTGCCCGGTCCAGCGGCCCGCGTCGGCGTCCCACCAGACGTACGCCTTCCGCTCGCTCCAGGGGCGGCCCTCGGGGTCGGCGGACGCCCGGTTGTAGAGGATGCGGCGGTTGGCCGGCCAGGCCCACGCCCATTCCAGGGCGGTCCAGCTCTGTTCGGCCTGCGGCTTGCGGCGGTCGGCCTGGTTGACGCCGTCCGCGTACACCCCGCAGTAGATCCAGCAGCCGCACGAGGTGGAGCCGTCGTCCGCGAGCTGGGTGTAGGCGGACAGGGGTGCGCCGTCGGGCCCGCGGCCGTTGATCTCGGCGAGCACGGCGGCGGCGACGGGTTCGCGCAGCGGGCCTTCGACGGGATAATCCCAGGTCAGGTCCTGGACCGGCCGGTCCCTGGGGTCGGTCGAGTCCTTCAGACGTTCCTTGATCCGGCGGCCCAGGTGGTACATGAACCACAGGTCGCTGCGCGCGTCACCGCGGGGTTCGACGGCGGCCCGGTGCCACTGCACCCAGCGGTTGGTGTTGGTGAAGGACCCGGACTTCTCGGTGTGCGCGGCGGCGGGGAAGAAGAACACCTCGGTGGCGATGTCCTCGGTGCGCAGCTCGCCGGTCTCGGTCTCCGGGCCGTCCTTCCACCACGTCGCCGACTCGATGAGGGAGAAGTCGCGGACGACGAGCCAGTCGAGCTTCGCCATCCCGAGGCGCTGGAGCCGGGTGTTGGCGGAGCCCACGGCGGGGTTCTCCCCCATGAGGAAGTAGCCCTTGCACTCGCCGTCGAGCTGGGCCATGACGGTCTCGTAGGTGCTGTGGGAACCGGTCAGGCGTGGCAGGTGGTCGAAGCAGTAGTCGTTCTCGGCGGTCGCCGCGGAGCCGTAGTAGGCCTTGAGGAGGCTGACGAAGTAGGCCCGCATGTTCCCCCAGAAGCCCTTCTCGGTGCGGCTCGCCGCGATGAAGGAGTCCAGGTCCTCGTGGGAGTGCGCGTGCGGCATCGGGAGGTAGCCCGGCAGCAGGTTGTAGAGGGTGGGGATGTCGCTGGACCCCTGGATGGAGGCGTGGCCGCGCAGCGCCTGGATGCCTCCGCCGGGACGGCCGATGTTGCCGAGGAGGAGCTGGAGGATGCAGGCGGCCCGGATGTACTGGGATCCGACGGTGTGCTGGGTCCATCCGACGGCGTAGCAGAAGGCGCTGGTGCGCTCGCGGCCCGAGTTCGACGTGAGGGCGTCGGCCACTTCGAGGAAGGTCGCCCGCGGGACTCCGCAGGTCTCCTCGACGAGTTCGGGGGTGTAGCGGGCGTAGTGGCGCTTGAGGACCTGGTACACGCAGCGCGGGTGCCGCAGGGTCTCGTCCCGTGGCGGCACGCTCTCGGTCTGGGCGCCGCCGGAGCCGTGCGTCTCGGAGCCGCCGGCCTCCTCCACCCGTTCGGCGTAGCGCTGGTCGGGGTCCCCGGCGGGGGCCTGGACGTCCATGCCCTCGTACTGCCAGCTGACGGGGTCGTAGGTGCCGGTTTCGGGGTCGTAGCCGGAGAACACCCCGTCCAGGTCCTCGGTGTCCCGGAAGTCCTCGGACACCAGGGACGCGGCGTTGGTGTAGCGCAGCACGTACTCGCGGAAGTCCTTCTCCTCCGTCAGGACGTGGTTGATGAGCGCGCCGAGGAAGACGATGTCGCTGCCGGCGCGGATGGGGACGTGCAGGTCGGCGAGGGCGCTGGTGCGGGTGAAGCGCGGGTCGACATGGATGATCTTCGCGCCGCGCGCCTTGGCCTCCATGACCCACTGGAACCCGACGGGGTGGGCTTCGGCGTAGTTGGAGCCCTGGATCACGATGCAGTCGGAGTGCTGGAGGTCCTGCATGAAGGTGGTGGCGCCGCCGCGCCCGAAGGAGGTGCCCAGACCCGCGACGGTGGAGCTGTGGCAGACCCGCGCCTGGTTCTCGACCTGCACGATGCCGAGCCCGGTCCACAACTTCTTGATGAGGTAGTTCTCCTCGTTGTCGAGGGTCGCTCCGCCGAGGCTGGCGATGCCCATCGTGCGTGCGGTGCGTACGCCGTCGCGCTCCCACTCCCAGGTGTCCGCGCGGGTCTTCACCACGCGCTCGGCCACCATGTCCATGGCGGTCTCCAGGTCCAGGGTCTCCCAGTCCGTGCCGTGCGGACGCCGGTAGAGCACCTGGTGTTCGCGGCCGGAGCCGGTGGTGAGCTGGAGGGTCGCGGAACCCTTGGGGCAGAGCCGGCCGCGGCTGACGGGCGAGTCGGGGTCGCCCTCGATCTGGACGACCCGGTCGTCCTTCACGTAGACCTGCTGACCGCAGCCGACGGCGCAGTAGGGGCAGATCGACCGCACGGTCCGGTCGGCGGTGTCCGTGCGCGGGCGCAGCGCCTCGGTCTGCGCGGACCGCGCGGCGAGACCGCGTCCGAGGGGGTCGTCACCGGTGAGTTGCCGGTACACGGGCCACTCGGTGATCCAGGTGCGCAGGCCCATCTCTCCACCTCCGGCTGCGGGCTCGGAACCGGGGCGGCGCCGCCGGCTCGGAGCCGGCCGGCTCCTCCCCCAGGTTCGCCCCGGGCGGCCGGGACGGCGACCCGGACGTCGGACGCCCTCCCGGTACCCAGGAGATTGGCGGGTACACCTATCGACCCATGGGTCCGTGTCAGGACCGGACCGGCGGCTCGGACCGGCACCCCCCGACCGGGCCCGCCACACTTGTCCGCCGCCCCGTCCGATCCCGCGGTCCCGAACCCGTGCGGCGCACACCGGCGGGCCCGAGGACCCGTGCTCCGTCCGGGGTGCCGCATGGCCGACGCGTGCGCGGGTACACGTTTGTCCGCATAGATCACCCGTTCGGAGCGCCACGGACGGACGGGAGGACCACTCACTCGGGAGAGACAGTCATGGACATGAGCATGCGGTTCGGGTCGACGGAGAGCGCGGCGCACCTGGACGAGCGGGTCCGCACCTGTCGGCCGGCGACGACGGACTCGAAGTGGGAGCCGGATCACCGGCTCGGCTCGGAAGACGACGGCACCATAGTGCGCAGCGAGGACTGACAGGGCCCTCCCCCGCCTCCACGCGGGGGAACGCGTCGCGGCCGGCTGCGCACCGGGTGACGACGAGCCGGCACCGGGGCGCCGCGCGGCGCCGGACGGCCCGCGCCCCTTCGGCCGACGGCTCCGGGCCCCCGATGACCGGGTTCCCACGGTCCGCGCGAACGGCGGCCCGAGGTGGGCGCGACGACCTCCCGTTACACACCGGGCGGGACGGGTACCTCTGTGCGGACGCACGGGGTAGCCCCACACGCACGAGGAACGGAGCGAGGAACACCATGGAGATCGGCTACAAGCTGGCAGCGGAGGCGTTCGGCCCGGCGGAGCTCGTACGGCAAGCGGTCTTGGCCGAGCAGGCGGGCTTCGACTTCGTCGAGATCAGCGACCACTACCACCCCTGGCTCGACAACCAGGGGCACTCGCCCTTCGCCTGGACGGTGCTGGGGAGCATCGCGGCCAAGACCTCACGGATCGGACTCGCCACCGGCGTGACCTGTCCGACCGTGCGCTACCACCCGGCGATCATCGCGCAGGCCGCCGCCACCCTGGCCCTGTTGTCGGAGGGCCGCTTCGTCCTCGGCGTCGGCTCGGGCGAGCGCCTCAACGAGCACGTCATGGGCCACGGCTTCCCCGACGCCGTCCGCACCCGGCACGAGCTGCTCAGGGAGGCCCTGGAGATCATCCGACTGCTGTGGAGCGGCGGTTACCGGTCCTACGAGGGCAAGCACCTGCGGATCGAGGACGCCCGCGTGTTCGACCTCCCCGACACCCTGCCGCTGATCGCCGTGGCCGCCAGCGGCCAGGTCTCCACCCGTATCGCCGCGGAGCTGGGCGACGGCCTGTTCGCCACGGAGGACAAGCCGGAGATCGTACGCCGGTACCGTGAAGCCGGCGGCACGGGTCCGCGGTACGCGGAGGTTCCGATGGCCTGGGCGGCCGACGAGCACACCGCCGCCGCTGCGGCGCTGGAGACGTCGCGGTGGGCGCTGACCGGGTGGAAGGTCATGAGCGAGTTGCCGAACCCGGTGAACTTCGAGGCCGCGACCACCACCGTGCGCGAGGAGGACATCCTCGAGAAGTTCGCCTGCGGCCCGGATCCGGCGCGGTACGTCGAAGTCGCCCAGCCGTTCGTCGACGCGGGCTTCGACCGGCTGGTCATGCAGAACGCCGGTCCCGACCCGGACGGTTTCATCGACTTCTACCGACGCGAACTCGACGGGCGTCTGCGCGGACTGACGCCGCAGGACGCGCAGGTCTGAAGTGCACTGCCACGCGCCCGGCCCGGTTCCTCGGCGGGCCGGGCGCGCCGCGCGCGACGGCTCGGGACGCGGGCCGGGCCGACCGCCGTCGCGGTCCGCGGGCGACCCGCCGCGTAGGGTGGCCGAGCGCCGGTGGGTCCGTACGAGGGCCTTCGGCGGCGAGTGAAAGAGGCGGGAATGAGTGAACCGGTGAAGCCCGAGGTCGTCCTTCCGGAGGGTGCGGCTCCCACGGAGCTGACGGTCCGGGACCTCGTGGTCGGGGACGGGCAGGAGGCGAAGCCGGGCAGGGTCGTCCAGGTCCACTACGTGGGAATCACCTTCGAGTCCGGCAGGGAGTTCGATGCCTCCTGGGACCGGGGCGTGCCGTTCAAGTTCGCCGTGGGCGGTGGCAAGGTCGTCAAGGGCTGGGACCGCGGGGTCAGGGGGACGAGGGTCGGTGGCCGGCGCGAGATCATCGTTCCTCCGCGTCTCGGCTACGGCAAGCAGTCGCCCTCGTCGCTGATCCCGGCCGGTTCGACCCTCGTCTTCGTGGTGGACCTACTCTCCGTCGCGATCTGAGCCCCTGCCCCCTGCCCCGACACGACGTCCCCCTCGGTTCCGCGTGCTCGGACGGCGGAGCCCCGACCGCGGGGCGGCGGTACGGCTCCGGGGAGCCGTACCGCCGCCCCGCAGGTGGCTGCCGCGTCGTCAGTCGCGGGTGCGGCCCACCGGGGCGGGCACGTACGTGCCCGGCGCGGCGTGGGTGCTTTCCAGGTCCTGCGGGCGCACCGGCGCGGAGGCGGTGCCGCCCGTGCCGAGCGAGCGCGCGGCCGGGGCCGCCGGGGGCAGGGCGCCGCCGGGGGCGTCGATGGCGGTGGTCCATTCCGGCCCGGCACCGATCGCCTTGACCAGGGAGGTGATCACGGGCTGGGGGTAGGAGGTCGCGTCACCGAACGTCTGCACGCCCCACATGCTGGCCGACGTCCCCCGCAGGTACACCTCGGTAGCCGCGGAGAGCTGGGTGCGGTCGCCCCACAGCACCGGACCGTAGGTCGCCGTCGCGGCAGTGCCGGGCGCGGAGTTGGCCGAGGAGCCGATGTCGTTGACGGTGGACCAGTAGGGAGAGGTCCACCAGAACTTGGCCAGGGCCACGGCGGTGGTCTCGAAGCTGGTGGCAACGAGGGGGTAGTAGCTCCATTCCTGGTCGAGGGAGGAGTCGAGCAACGCCTTCTGCGCGCGGGAGCCGACCGTCACCAGGTTGGTGCCGCTCGCCTGGAGGGAGTTGAGGTAGTTCTGGACTTCCGTCGGCATCTTCCCGTCGGTGGTCGTCAGGACGACACCGGTGCCCCGGTAGCCGAGAGCGCCCGCGGCGGCCGCGGTGGCGTACTCGTCGTGGTAGTCGACGCCGTCGACGAGGAAGACCCAGCTGGGGGTGCCTATCTGCTTGGCGACCCGCACGGACAGGGCGCCGAGGTTCGGCGCGTCCATGCGCAGGGGGTGGAAGCCGAGGGCCTCGACCTGGTCGGCGACCGCGGCGCTGAGCCGGGTCGTGTTGCCGTTGAGGTAGACCGTCGAGCCGGGGGCCAGGATCCGCTTGAGTTCGGCCGCCGCGCCCGGGTCCAGGGTGCCGGCGGAGGTGTGGAGCAGCGGTCCCTGCTTGTTGGGCGCGAGGGTGATGCCGGTGGCGGCGTAGGTGGGGGCCGCCTTGTCGGTGAGGACGGCGCTGCGGGCGCGGACGAGGCCCTCGACGTGGCTGCCGTTGGTGTCGAAGGTCCACTTGGAGGCGGCCTGGTCGAGGGTGGTGGAGCCGGAGGCCCGCACGCGGGTGATGCTGTTGCGGCGCAGCGGCTGCCAGGACGCCTGGTAGGAGTTGGTGCCCGTCGTCGACGTGATCGTCTTGCTCTCGCCCGTGGACAGGTCGTGGGAGACGACGTCGTGCGTGGAGCCTTCGCCGTCGCTGGTGTGAACCAGGTACCGGCCGGAGGGGTCCCAGGCGGGCGCGTAGTCGTCGAGGACGTTCCGGTGCACCAGTTGGACGTTGCCGCCGTCGGCGTCGGCGGTGTGGACGGACCGGCCGGACCCGTCGGGGCGGGTGAAGGCGAGGCGGGAGCCGTCCTCCAGGACGGCCGGATCCGCGGCGTCGTCGAGGACCTTGGTGACGGTTCCGGCCGCCGGGTCGAAGACCTGTACGGAGTCGGTGGAGCCCGCGTGCCGGGTGAAGAAGACCCGGCCGTCGGAGGTGACCGACGGGTCGGAGTCCTGCACGTTCGACGGTTCCTGGGCGTCGGTGAGCAGCCGCGCCGGCTCGGACCAGGTGCCGTCCGAGGCGCTGTACCACAGGCGGCCGGCCTGCGTGAAGAGGTAGAAGGCGCCGTCCTGCCAGTAGGTGACGGAGGTGGCGTCCGCTCCGCCGAGCGGCATCACCAGGGGCGAGGCGTCGTAGGAGACATGGCTGGAGAAGACGGTGCCGTCGGCCACCGCCACCCGGCTGCCGTCGGGCGCCCAGGCCGGGTTGGCCGTGCCCGGGTTGCGGAGGCCGGGAAAGGTCCCCGCTTCCGGGCCGTCCAGAGTCGCGAGGCTCACGCCGGTCTCGCCGCCCAGGGCGATGCGCCCCGGTGCGGCGTCGGCGGCGGCGGCGGTGGGCACCGAGGTGCCGAGGAGTCCGGCCGTCGCGGCGGTCGCGGTGGCAAGAAGCAGCGCGCGGCGACGTGTTCGGGAATTCATGATGTTGCCCCCAGTACAGAGAAGAAGGCCGACGGCGCCCGGACCCCGGTCGACGCCGGCGTTTCCCGCCCGCGACCGCGTACAACCCGTCCTGACACCGGACGGTGGGTCCCCCCCGGGCCCCGCGTCGGCAGGCTGAGACTACGAGGGGAACGAGGTGCTGTCACCCCTTTACCGGGACTTCGCGCAACATCGGCCGATCAAGGTGAACAGCCGGTTGACCTGGCCTTACGTACGTATCCGTTGATCGTCCTGGGGGGCGAGAAGCAGCCGAGCGACGCGTGCGGCGGGGTGCGGATCCTCCCCCCGACGGACGCCGCGGCCGACTTGTCCGGCACTCCCGCGGGGCTCACCCCTGGAGCCACCACGGGCTGCTGTACGCGACGCCCCAGTCGTTGGACGGGTGGCCCGTCGGGCCGGGTGAACCGTTGGGCCGCGTCGGGTCGGAGACGCGCAGGACCACCCAGTTCCCGTCCGCGGTGTCCAGGGGCACGGTGAACTCGGTGATCCGTCCGGCGGTCGTCGTGATGACGTCGGCGACCTCGGGCGCCGAGGTGCCGGGGCGCAGCACCTGGATGTCCAGCGGCCTGCCGACCCACTCCGGCCCCCGGTCGAGGTCCACCCGGAAGCGCACGTCGCCCGCGGTGAAGGGAAGTCGGCCGCCCATCCGGACGCCGGCCGCCGTGGCGTCCAGGCGGAGTCCGGAGACACGGGTGGCGAAGAAGCGGCGTGCCCGCATCGCCTCCAGGACGCCCGCCCGGGTGTTCTCGGTGACCCACAGGCCGCTGCGGCCCTTGCCCTCCGGGTGCCCCCACTCGGTGCCGTGTTCGTCGGTCACGCCGGTGAGTCCGGTGCGCCAGCCGGCGTTCAGGCAGGCGACGAGCGGTGAGGTCATACCGGAGGACCACCCCTCGAAGAGGTAGTCGTCGGTGCGGTTGAACATCTCCAGGCTGACCATCCGCTCGTGCGCGGCGGAGTTGTGCCGGAAGTTCTCGAACCGGAGCACCTCGCGGCCGGGGTGGTTGAAGCCGGCCACCGCGTCCTGGTCGTCCAGCCAGCCGAAGAAGGCGTTCATGCCGGGGGCCAGGGACATGTCGACGTAGGAGTCGGAGAACCAGACGTTGGCGTGTCCGAGCAGCGCGTGGGTCCACTCGAAGCCGCGGACGGCCGTGAAGACGCCCGGGACGTACGCCGCGTCGGCCAGCGTCCCGGTGCGCTTCCACTCGGAGGAGCTGAGGCCCCCGAGGGTGAACACCCCGCTGTGGTCGGTCAGTGCCGCCACGTCCAGTCCGGCGCTGCGCATCGACGCGAAGGCGAGCGCGGGGTCGCCGTCGCCGTCGGACATCGCGGTGTGGTTGTGCAGGTCCGCGTGGACCAGGGTGGTGCCCTGGGTGATCAGCGAGGCGCGGGCCGCCCCGCCCGCCGCCAGGGCGGCCGTGCCCCTGGCGGCCGCGGTGCCGGTGACGGCGGCCCGGGCGCTTCCCGGCGCCGCGGCCGTGAAGAGCATGCCGCCGGCCGCGGCGGCGAGCAGCGTGCGCCGACTGGCGGTGCCACGCGGTTCCGCCTCGTCGTGCTGGTGGGTGTCCGCGTGTCCGTGGTCATGACGGTGTCCGTGGTGGTGTCCCATGCCGCCACCCCATCGGATTGACAGGAACATGGCTAAAATGCGGGCTCTCCGCCGGGTGAACGCCACGTGAGCGCCGCGGTGCCCCCGGTGCGCACCGCCGCGCGCGGGGTGCCTCTCTCCGCCCGCTACCACACGGCTGTGACCGACGTCGAGGTGGCGGCGACCGAACGGCCCGACGTCCAACGGATCCTTGGTGCCAGGAAGTTCGGCACCGACTCCGCGCGCAACATGCTTCGCCTGTCGGTGGGCGTGGGCAACGCGCTGATCGGCATGGCGGCGGCCGCGGTCGTGGTGGCGTCGCTGCACCCGGCCCTTCGTCGCCGAGGACGGCACGCACGCGGAGCTGATGGCGCGCGAAGACGGCCTGTACCGTGGCATGTTCACGGCCCAGGCGGCCCAGTACGGGCTGCCGGCGCCGACGGCCGCCGTCCCGTCCCCGCGGGGGAGGTCCGCACTGCCGGCACCACCACCGGACGGCGGACCGGTCGGTCCCCGCCGACCGCGCACGGTGAACGCCGCACGCGCGTCCGCCCCTCACCCGGAACGGCGGTGAGGGGCGGACGCGGGGGCCGACGGGACCCACGGACGACCGACGGCGGACGGCTGGGCCCGGGGGCGGTCAGACCAGGTCGAAGCGGTCCAGGTCCATGACCTTGGCCCACGCGGCGACGAAGTCCGTGACGAACTTCTGCCGCGCGTCGTCACTCGCGTACACCTCGGCGAGGGCACGGAGTTCGGAGTTGGAGCCGAACACCAGGTCGGCGCGGGTGCCGGTCCACTTGACCTGACCGTTCGCGTCGCGGGCCTCGAACTCGTCCTGCGCCGACGACGTCGACTTCCAGGTGGTGTCCAGGTCCAGCAGGTTCACGAAGAAGTCGTTGGTCAGCGTGCCCGGGCGGTCGGTGAGGACGCCGTGCTTGGAACCTCCGGAGTTGGCGCCGAGCACACGCAGACCACCGACCAGGACGGTGGTCTCCGGGGCGGTCAGCGTCAGCAGGTTGGCACGGTCGAGCAGCAGGTACTCCGCGGGCAGGCGGGTGCCCTTGCCGACGTAGTTGCGGAAGCCGTCGTAGGCGGGCTCCAGCGCGGCGAAGGACTCCACGTCCGTCTGCTCCTGCGTGGCGTCGACCCGGCCCGGCGTGAACGGCACCTGGACCTCGACGCCGGCGTCCCTGGCCGCCTGCTCCACGGCCGCGCCACCGGCGAGGACGATCAGGTCGGCCAGCGAGACCTGCTTGCCGCCCTTGGAGTTGAAGGACTGCTGCACCCCTTCGAGGACGCGCAGGACCTGGGCGAGGTCGTCGGGGTCGTTCGCCTCCCAGCCACGCTGCGGCTCCAGCCGGACACGGGCGCCGTTGGCGCCGCCGCGCTTGTCGCTGCCGCGGAAGGACGCGGCCGAAGCCCAGGCGGCCGAGACGAGCTGCGACACCGTCAGGTCCGTGGCGAGCACCTGCTCCTTGAGCGCGGCGACGTCCGCCGCGTCCAGCGTCTCACCGGTGCGGGCGGGCAGCGGGTCCTGCCACAGCAGCACCTCGGACGGGACCTCGGGACCCAGGTAGCGCTGGATCGGGCCCATGTCGCGGTGCGTCAGCTTGTACCAGGCGCGCGCGAAGGCGTCCGCGAACTGGTCCGGGTTCTCGTGGAAGCGGCGCGAGATCTGCTCGTAGGCCGGGTCGAAGCGCAGCGCCAGGTCGGTGGTGAGCATCTGCGGCTTGTGCTTCTTCGACGCGTCGTGCGCGAACGGGATGGTCTCCTCCGCGTCCTTGGCGACCCACTGCTTCGCGCCGGCCGGGGACTCGGTCAGCTCGTACTCGTACGCGAAGAGGTTGTGGAAGAACTCGTTGCCCCACTGGGTGGGGGTGCTGGTCCAGGTGACCTCCAGGCCACTGGTGATGGCGTCCCCGCCCTTGCCCGTGCGGTACGAGCTGCGCCAGCCGAGGCCCTGCTCCTCCATCGGGGCGCCCTCGGGGTCGGCGCCGACGTTCTCGGCCGGGCCGGCGCCGTGCGTCTTGCCGAAGGTGTGGCCGCCGGCGATGAGGGCGACGGTCTCCTCGTCGTTCATCGCCATCCGGCGGAAGGTCTCGCGGATGTCGCGGGCGGACGCGACCGGGTCCGGATTGCCGTTGGGGCCCTCGGGGTTGACGTAGATCAGGCCCATCTGGACCGCTCCGAGCGGGCTCTCCAGCTCGCGGTCGCCGGTGTAGCGCTCGTCGTCGAGCCAGGTGGTCTCCGGGCCCCAGTAGACGTCCTCCTCCGACTCCCAGACGTCCTCGCGGCCACCGGCGAAGCCGAAGGTCTTCAGGCCCATGGTCTCCAGCGCGACATTGCCGGTGAGGATCATCAGGTCGGCCCAGGACAGCGCCTGGCCGTACTTCTTCTTGACCGGCCAGAGCAGCCGGCGGGCCTTGTCGAGGTTGCCGTTGTCGGGCCAGCTGTTCAGCGGCGCGAAGCGCTGCTGACCGGCGCCCGCGCCACCGCGGCCGTCGCTGATGCGGTACGTGCCGGCGCTGTGCCAGGCCATCCGGACCATCAGCGGTCCGTAGTTGCCGAAGTCGGCCGGCCACCAGTCCTGCGACGTGGTGAGCACCTCGGCGATGTCCCGCTTCACCGCGGGCAGGTCGAGCGACTGGAAGGCGGCCGCGTAGTCGAAGTCCTCGCCGAGCGGGTTGGCCACGGCCGGGTTCTTGGCGAGAATCTTCAGATTGAGGCGGTCCGGCCACCACTGGCGGTTCCCGCCGCCCTGGGTGGGGTGCGGCGCGCGGTCGTGGGCGACGGGGCAGCCGCCCGCCTGGGCCGCGGGCGCCTCGGGGACGGCCGTCTCGGGCGAATCCGGGACGACGGGGTCGTAGACATGCGACTCGTGGTTCTCGGTCATGAGTAATCCTTCCGGCCCCGGCGGGTCGTGGGGCACTGAACGGGGGAGGAGGATGCGGGCCGTGCAGAAGGGGCACGCCGGTCTCGCCGCGGGCCGCCCGAACGTCGTGCGGGTCGACGGAGCGGCCGGACCAGGGGCGGTGCGACAAAGAAGGTACTCGGCCACCGGCGTCACTGTGCGCTCGGCGAGCGGTGCCGCGTCGCGTGTCTCTGCTGCCGTACCGGAGCCTTCCTGTCTCTTGGATGTCGCCGTGATCGATCCTACAATGGACTTCGTCCAAGTCAAGAAGTGCGCTAAAACCATATCGACCGGGGCTCGGCCTCGTCGGACACGTCCGGCGCGCCGCGCTCCCCGCGAAGCGGAACGGGTGAACGGGATGAGCGACCTCCTCCAGCGACTGCGGGTCCGTGGCTGGCGTCTGACCTCTCAGCGACGTGTCGTCGCGGAGGTCCTCGACGGCGACCACGTGCACCTGACGGCGGACGAGGTGCACCTGCGGGCCGCCGCACGGCTGCCCGAGATCTCCCGTGCGACCGTCTACAACACGCTGGGGGAACTCGTCACGCTCGGCGAGGTGCTGGAGGTCTCGACCGTGGGCCGGGCCAAGCGCTACGACCCGAACGCGCGCCGGCCCCACCAGCACCTGGTGTGCTCCGGCTGCGGCACGGTCCGCGACGTCCACCCGTCCGGCGACGCACTGGGCGACTTGCCCGAAGCGGAACGCTTCGGATTCGCCGTCGGCTCGGTGGAGATCACCTACCGCGGCCTCTGCCCGGCCTGTACCTGAGCGCGGCGCCCTCATCCCCCCGACGCATCGGGGCGGACACCCTCTTCGCGGGCGATGACGGATGCGCGGACGATGACGGAGCGGCCGGTGGATCCCTGACTTCCCCACGCCCCCGTGCCGGCTGCGAACGGCTTGGCGCCCTTCGCGGGGTCGGCGACCGGAACGCCGCCACCGCCCTTGCCGCCTCGCGGTGCGGGCCGCCACCCCGTCCGGCCGCGTGCCGCCCCGCGCACGGAGGCGGGCCCCGCGTTCCCGGCAGCACCACCCGCCCGCGCGGACCTGCCCGGCGCCGTCTCCGCACGGGCACCACCGTCGGCAGAGGCGCGATCTTTCTCGGCCGGGGAGACATACGGTCCGGCGCCAGGGGCACAAGGGGGTGGCCGGGGCCACCCTCCGAAGGACCCCCGATGTCGCGGCCGATGCCCTGTGGGCGACGGCAGGTCGGCGATGGACGCGCGGACGACGATCCGGCCGTACACACCTCCACACCGAATGCGACAATCGGACCATTCTTTCTTTTCCTTGGCAGATGTCGTTTTGCACCGTGTTTTCCGGCTAAAGGAGGATGCATGAACGAGAAGAAGAACCCTCTGAAAGCAGTGGCCGAGAAGGCCGCTGACGCTCTGACAGGTGCCGACGCACCCGAGGAGGGCGTGCCCGGCAAGCCCGCCCCGGTCTCGCCGTCGGTGTCGGAGCCGGTGGAGCCGCGTGAGCCGTTGCCGCCGAAGGCGGATCAGTCGGGGCCGGAGACGGTGAGTCCGACGGGGCAGCCGACGGGTGCGGACCGGGCGCGGAACGCGCAGAGCGGGGCGTATCTGACGACGGCGCAGGGTGCCCGCCTGTACGACACGGATCATTCGCTCAAGGCCGGTCCGCGCGGTCCTGTCCTGCTCCAGGACCACCATCTGCGGGAGAA
>NZ_CANLBS010000015.1 GCF_947488945.1 uncultured Streptomyces sp. | reverse complement strand
ACCCGGAAGCTAAGCCTTTCCGCGCCGATGGTACTGCAGGGGGGACCCTGTGGGAGAGTAGGTCGCCGCCGAACAATTTTTGTGGGGAACCCCCGTGCCTGGTGGCACGGGGGTTTTCTGCGTTCCGAGCGTCTAGGCTCGAACCATGCGCTACGAACTGGTCATCTTCGACAACGATGGTGTGCTCGTCGACAGTGAGCCGATCTCCAACACCATCCTCGCCGGCTACCTGACTGAACTCGGTCACCCCACCTCGTACGAGGAATCGGTCCGCGACTACATGGGGTCCGCGGTGCACCGCGTGCACGACCTCGTGGAAGAGCGGACCGGTGAGAAGCTGCCCGACGACTTCGACGCGACGCTGCACTCCCGCATCTTCGAGGCGTTCCAGCGGGAGCTGGTCGTCGTCGACGGGGTGGAAGACCTTCTCGGCAAGCTCGTCGCGGACGGCGTCGCCTACTGCGTCGCCTCGTCCGGGACCCACGAACGCATCCGCGTGGGCCACCTCAAGGCCGGGCTCGACCAGTGGTTCGAGGACGAGTGGATCTTCAGCGCCGAGGACGTCGGCCGCGGAAAGCCCGCCCCCGACCTGTTCCTGCACGCCGCGGAGCGGATGGGCGTCGCCCCCGAGCGGTGCGTGGTCATCGAGGACAGCCCGCTGGGCGTCGAGGCGGCACGGGCCGCGGGCATGGACGTGTACGGATTCACCTCGATGATGCCGGCGGACCGGCTCACGGGCGTGAACGGCTACTTCTCCGACATGTCCCAACTCCCCGAACTGCTCGCCTGACAGCCCTTACCCACGGGTAGCCCGTGGCCCTAGTCTCCCGCCATGACAGATGCGCGGTTGCGGCACGGCAGGGCCTCGTTGGCGTTGAGCTTCTTCGTCCAAGGAGTCACCTTCGCCCTCCTGGTCACCCGGATCCCGGCCATCCAGGACCAGTACGGGATATCCGACGGGCTGCTGCCCGTCTTCCTCGCCGCGGTGCCGATCCTCGCGGGGGTCGGCAGCGTCGTCACCGAGAAGGTGGTGACCCGCGTCCGGCCCGGAACTCTGCTCCGGTGGGCGCAGCCGCTGGTGCTGCTCGCTCTGCTCGGGGTGGGCGCCGGCGACGCGCTCTGGCACGCGGCCGCGGCCCTGGCGGTCTTCGGCCTGGCGGTGGGGGCGCTCGACGCCTCCATGAACATGATGGGTGTCAGTCTCCAACGGGCGTACGGACGCAGCATCATGCTCGGCTTCCACGCGGTCTACAGCCTCGGCGGCATCGCGGGGGCCTCGCTGGCGTGGGCCGGGGCCCACTGGGACCTGTCGCTGCTGGTCTCGTACCTGCCGGTGGTCGTGGTGGCGCTGCCCGTCGCGCTGGCCGGCAGCCGCTGGTACACCTCGGGGAAGCCGGCCGGGGAGCCGGGGGAGGAGGCCGGGGAGGCCGCCGGTGGTGCGGGGCTGTCCTTCGGCCTGCTGCTGCCGCTGTGCCTGGTGATGACGTTCGCGTACATCGGGGACTCCACCGTCTCCAACTGGAGCGCGAAGTACCTCCAGGACGTCCTCGGCAGCTCCGAGCAGATGGCGACGGTCCCGTACAACGTGTACATGGTGACCACGCTGATCGGGCGGGGTCTCGGCGACTTCGGGGTGCGGCGGTTCGGGGCCGCGGCGGTGGTGCGGGCCGGCAGCGTGCTGGCGGCCCTCGGGTTCGGCGTGGTCGCCGTCGCGCCGGGCGCGTGGACCGGGATGCTCGGGTTCACGCTGCTCGGGCTCGGGCTCTGCGTGATCGTCCCGCAGACGTTCGCGGCGGCCGGCCGGCTGTTCCCCGGTGCCAGCGACGCGGCGGTCGCCCGGCTCAACATCTTCAACTACGTGGGTTTCCTGGTGGGATCGCCGCTCGTGGGGGCGCTCGGCGACGCGTGGAGCTACCGCGGGGCGATGCTGGTGCCGATGGTCCTGGTCCTCGTGACGCTGGTGTACGCCCGCTCGTTCGGCGAGGGGGCCGCCCGATACGGTGGCGGGCATGAGCGGGCGCGCACGGTTGATGTGGGATGACGCGGTAACCGGATACGACTTCGGGGAGAGCCACCCGATGGACCCGGTCCGGCTGGCCCTGACGATGGGGCTGGTGCGGGCGTTCGGGCTGGAGGCGGCCGTGGACGTACGGACGGCGAAGGCCGCGGGGGAGTCCACGCTGCGGCTGGTCCACCGGGAGGACTACGTGCGGGCGGTGCGGGCCGCCTCGGCCGACCCCCGCGCCGCCGACCAGGCGTACGGGCTCGGCACCACCGACGACCCGGCCTTCGCGGGAATGCACGAGGCGTCCGCGCTGATCGCCGGGCTCTCGGTCGGGGCGGCGGAGGCGGTGTGGCGCGGCGAGAGCGCGCACGCGGTGAACTTCACCGGCGGGCTGCACCACGCGATGCCCGGCGCCGCCTCGGGGTTCTGCGTCTACAACGATCCGGCGATCGCCGTCGCCCGGCTGCTGGAGATGGGCGCGGAGCGGGTCGCGTACGTCGACGTGGACGTGCACCACGGTGACGGGGTGCAGGCGGCGTTCTGGGAGGACCCCAGGGTGCTGACCGTGTCGATGCACGAGCACCCCCGGACGCTGTTCCCGCAGACCGGCTGGCCGGAGGAGACCGGCGCCGGGCCCGGTGAGGGAGGGGCGGTCAATCTGCCGCTGCCCGCCGGGACGGGCGACGCGGGGTGGCTGCGGGCGTTCCACGCGGTGGTGCCGGAGCTGATCGCCGACTTCCGGCCGCAGGTGCTGGTGACCCAGCACGGGGCGGACACGCACATCGAGGACCCGCTGGCGCACCTGGCGGTCTCGCTGGACGCCCAGCGGGCCGTGATGGAGGCGTGCCACGACCTGGCGCACCGGCACGTGGAGGGCGGCCGGTGGGTGGCGCTCGGCGGCGGTGGTTACGCGGTCGTGGACGTGGTGCCGCGGTCCTGGACCCATCTGGTGGGGATCGCGGCGCACGCCCCGGTCGACCCCGGTTCGGTGGTCCCGGCGTCCTGGCGGGACGAGGTGTACGCCCGGACCCGGCAGCTCGCGCCGGGCCGGATGACGGACGGGCTGACGCCGTCCTGGCAGCCGTGGGAGGCGGGTTACGACCCGGCGGACCGGGTGGACCAGGCGGTGCTGGCGACCCGTCGGGCGGCGTTCCCGCTGCGCGGGCTGCTGGCCTGACGGGCGGGCTTGCGGGCGCGGCGGCCGGACCGTGCACGGTCCGGTGTTCGGTGATTGCGCCAAGTGTGGGCCGGAATCAGCCTTTTGGTCCCCTTGTCGTCCCTGGTCGGGGAGCATCGGCAGGGTGTTGAGCACCGGAGCGCTGCGCGCTCATCTTCTGGCGGCCCGGCTCGCCGGGCCCGTCGCCACCACCCGCGAGGACAGCCTGCGGAGCTACCGTCTGTTCGCCGCCCGGGACCCCCGGGCGACGCTCGGGCTCGATCCCGAACAGGAGTGGGACGAGCGGGCGCTGCTGGGGCTGATGGCGCGCCGGTGCGGGGTGTCCGCCGATCCGACGCACGTCGACGGGCCGGACG
Organism: uncultured Streptomyces sp.; assembly: GCF_947488945.1. Classification (GTDB taxonomy): domain Bacteria; phylum Actinomycetota; class Actinomycetes; order Streptomycetales; family Streptomycetaceae; genus Streptomyces. The sequence continues at coordinate 206,286 of NZ_CANLBS010000015.1, read as the reverse complement.
TCATCGACCCGCGGCGGACGGTGGAGGCGCTGGACGCCTTCGCGGAGCGGCTCGCCGAGGCGGCCCGCAGGCGGTGGCCGGTGCTGATCGGCACCGGCCACCCGCATCGGCTCCTCGGGTTCTACGCAGGGCTGGCAGACGCCCTGTCGGCGGCCGGATGCCCCGTTCTCACCCCGGCGCAGGGGCGGAGTGTCGACATGGTGACCGGGTTCGGCGTACGTACGCACCAGCTCGACTACGTACGCGGTGTCGCGTTGGTGCGGGAGCCCGGAGGGGGCGTGGGCGGCGGTGTGCCGGGGGCGCACACGCACTCGCCGCTGCCCGTGCGGGTGGCGCTGGAGGCGGCGGCCCGGGGCGGCGGGGTGCTGCCCCGGCTGGTGATCGGCGACCACGGGTGGGTCTGCGGCGCAGGTCAGCTGGGCATCGAGGCGATGGGACCGGCCGACACCAACGATCCGGCGCTGTTCGTGGGGGAGGCGGAGGGGCGGATCTCGGTGGCGGTGCCGCTGGACGACGCGGTGCGGGGGGAGTTCTACCGCCCGGTGGCGCGCTATGTGCTTAATCGGGCCCGTCTGTCACAGTAGGCGGCCGATCGTCTCCCCTCTTCCCCACTCGTACCACCCGCCCCTACTCTGGGCAGTGAGCGCACAACGACGAAGAGTCACCGGAGGGGAAGCCGGTGCGCGTCGCGTGCGGAAGGTACAGGTGGGTCATGGCTGCTGGCAGCGAGAGACCTCTGAACGAGGTCAAGTTTCTGACCGTGGCGGAAGTCGCCTCGGTCATGAGGGTGTCGAAGATGACCGTGTACCGCTTGGTGCACAGCGGTCATCTGCCGGCGATCAGGGTGGGAAGGTCCTTCCGGGTGCCGGAGCAAGCGGTTCACGAGTACCTCCAGTCGTCGTTCGTGGGGGTCGAATCGGCGTAGGGCGGCCTCGCGGGCTGCCTCGGACCGCCCCGGTCGCCCTCGGATTACGTCCCTCACCCGCTGGCGGGTAGGCTAGGCCGACGTAGGTCGTGTGGGCCCAGACGCCCCGCACCAGTGAAGAAGAAGTGAGCGAGGGTAGTCGTGGGCTCTGTTATCAAGAAGCGGCGTAAGCGGATGGCCAAGAAGAAGCACCGCAAGCTGCTCAAGCGCACGCGCGTTCAGCGTCGCAACAAGAAGTAAGCGAACGCGGTTCGTGTCATCGCAGCCCCTCCGCCCCCGGGCGGAGGGGCTGTTGTGCTGTCCGGGGACAGCCGTGCGGCGGGTCCGGAGGGCGGGGCGGCCGCCGGTGCCCGCCGCTGCCGCGACCGGGTCATGACTTCGGCAAAGCGCGCGCTGGGGACGTCACGGTGCGGCGTCCACCCGCTACGGTGGCCTGCGGAGACCCCGGCGGGGTGACCCGCCCCACGCGACGACCGGAAGGCGCTGATCTTGGGCAAGGTCGTGCTCGTCACAGGAGCGGCCCGGCAGCTCGGCGGCCGGTTCGTGCGCCGTGTGCTGGAGGACCCCGGCGTGGACCGGGTGGTGGCGGTCGACGCGGTGGCGCCGGAGCAGCCGTTGGAGGGCGCGGAGTTCGTGGTGACGGACATCCGGCAGTCGTCGATAGCGCGGGTCCTCGCCGAGCACGCGGTGGACACGGTGGTCCATCTCAGTGTCTCGGGGAAGGCGCTGGGCGCCGCGGGCCGGACGGCGGTCAAGGAGACCAACGTCATCGGCACGATGCAGCTGCTCGGCGCGTGCCAGAAGTCGCCGACGGTCCAGCGGCTGGTGGTGAAGTCGACCACCAGCGTCTACGGTTCCGCCTCCCGCGACCCGGCCGTCTTCACCGAGACGACGCCGCCCAAGTCGCTGCCGAGCGGCGGGTTCGCCAAGGACGCGGTGGAGGTCGAGGGGTACGTGCGCGGCTTCGCCCGCCGCCGTCCCGACGTCGCGGTGTGCGTGCTGCGGTTCGCCAACATCCTCGGCCCGGATCCGGACTCGCCGCTGGCGGACTACCTGGCGCTGCCGGTGCTGCCGACGGTGTTCGGGTACGACCCGCGGCTCCAGTTCGTGCACGAGGACGACGTGCTGGACGTTCTGGAGGCGGCGGCGCGCGAGCCCCGGCGCGGCACCCTGAACAGCGGGACGTTCAACATCGCCGGCGACGGGGTGCTGCTGCTGTCGCAGTGCGCCCGGCGGCTGGGGCGTCCGACGGTGCCCCTGCTGCTGCCGGCCGTCACCTGGGTCGGGTCGGCGCTGCGGACGGCGGGGATGACGGACTTCTCGCCGGAGCAGATCCGGTTGCTCACCCACGGCCGGGTGGTCTCCACCGTCCAGATGCGCGAGACGCTGGGGTTCCGGCCGAGGTTCACGACGGCGGAGACGTTCGCCGCGTACGCGCACAGCAGGGGGCCGGGGCTGCTGCCGCCGGCGGCGGTGGGCCGGGCGGTCGACCGGTTCGCGGCGGTGCTGGCGTCCGACGGCGCCCCCGGCGGTTCCCCCGACGATGTCCACACGACGCACGGCGCGAGGTAGAGGAGGGCACCCACGATGGCGGACGCCAAGGTGATCCCGTTCGACGACGACCGTTCCCGGTCCGGTTCCACCCCCCGGTCGGCGCGCCGCCGGCCGGGGCCGGCGGCCGGGCAGGAGGGCCCCGGCGCGCCGGTCAGCGCCCTGCCGGGGGCCCGGCTGCCCCTGGGCGACGAGGAGGCTCCACGGGCCGCCCAGGAGCCGCCGGAGGACGCGCCGCGGGGGGAGTGGGAGCGGCGGGTCGCGAGCGGACTGGCCTTCCTGCGCCGACGGGTCACCGGCGACTACGAGGTCGACGACTTCGGTTACGACGAGGAGCTGACCGACCAGGTCCTGATGTCGCTGCTGCGGCCGCTGGCGGACCACTACTTCCGCGTCGAGGTGAAGGGCGTGGAGAACATCCCGTCGGACGGCGGGGCGCTGGTGGTGGCCAACCACTCGGGGACGCTGCCGCTGGACGGGCTGATGCTCCAGGTCGCGGTGCACGACCACCATCCGGCCGCCCGGCACCTGCGGTTGCTCGCGGCGGACCTGGTCTTCCAGCTTCCGGTGGTGAACGAGCTGGCGCGGAAGGCGGGGCACACCCTGGCGTGTGCGGAGGACGCGCAGGCGCTGCTGGAGCGGGGAGAGATCGTCGGGGTGATGCCGGAAGGGTTCAAGGGCCTCGGCAAGCCGTTCGGCGACCGGTACAAGCTCCAGCGATTCGGCCGGGGCGGGTTCGTGTCGACGGCGCTGCGGGCCGGGGTGCCGATCGTGCCGTGCTCGATCGTCGGCGCCGAGGAGATCTATCCGATGGTCGGCAACGCGCGGACGGTGGCGCGGCTGCTCGGCTTCCCGTACTTCCCGGTCACGCCGACGTTCCCGTGGCTGGGGCCGCTGGGCCTGGTGCCGCTGCCGACGAAGTGGACGATCCAGTTCGGTGAGCCGATCCAGACCGACGGGTATCCGCAGGAGGCGGCGGAGGACCCGATGCTGATGTTCAACCTGACGGACCAGGTGCGCGAACAGATCCAGCACACGCTCTACAAGCTGCTGGTGCAGCGGCGTTCCGTCTTCTTCTGAGCGGTTTCCCGGACCGGGCGTGCGGAGCCGGGCACGACGAGGTGGGGGCGGACCCGTGCGGGTCCGCCCCCACCTCGTGCCCGGTGCCCCTACGGGGCGATGTCCTCGCCCTGGATGCCCAGGCCGGGGAGCAGGCCGGGGAGCAGCGGGGGCAGGGTGATGTCCGGGGCGGGGTCCGGAGTGGACCGGTCGCCGGGCGACGGGGTGGTGGCGTCGTCGTCCTGGCCGGTGGGGAGTTCGTCGAGCAGGCCGCCGCCCGCGCCGCCGGTGAGGAGTCCGTCCTTCTCGGGGGACTCGTCCGTGCCGGTGGCGCCGGAGGGCTCGGGGGTGTCGCTCTTCCGGTCCGCGGCGGGGTCGGAAGCGGGGTCCCCGGGCGGGGCGGGTACGGCGTCGTCGGCGCCGGGTGCGCCGCCGTCCTGCCGCGGGGCCGCGGAGCGCTCGGCGGTGCGGCTCTCCTGCGGCCCGCGGGGCAGCAGGGACTGCAGCGGGGCGATCTCGTCCTCCATGGCGTCGAGGACGGAGCTCACCTGTTCGCCCACGTCGGCGAGTTGGACGGGCAGCCGGTCGCGCAGTCCGGCCCAGGTGTCCCGGTGGGAGCGGGAGAAGGAGTCGAGCAGCTGGATCGGGCCGATCTTGCCGTCCCGCTCGTAGGCGGAGTGCAGCAGCCGGTGGCCCTCGGCGGCGTCGTGGGACATGCCGTTGAGGGTGCGCCTGACCTCGCCGAGGGATTCGTGGTCCAGGGGACCGGAACGCCCCCGCTCCATCAGGCGTCTCGCCTCGCTGAGCCGGGTGGACGCCTGGTCGAGGTAGGCCTCGCCGCGGGCGGCGTCGGAGTCGGCCATGGAGCGCTGGATGTCCTCCATGCCGCGCTTCAGGCCGTAGAGCGAGTCACCCGGCAGGGCGTCGGAGCTCGCGGCGGCCACCCCGCCGAAGGCACCGGCGGCGACCCCGACGGTCAGTCCGCCGGCCGTGAGTCCCTTCGCCCAGCGCGAGCGGGGGCGGAGCTTCTTCAGGGGGGACGCCCGGTGCGCTCCCCCGGTCCGCTGGTCGGGCACCGTAGGGCCCGTGGACGCACCGCCCTGGGCGAACATGGTCTCCATGGCGGCGACGAGCTGGGCCCGTTGCACCACTTTGACTTCGGGATCGAACTCGGGCTTCGGTACTTCACCGAGGCCGTTCGCCAGGGCCAGCAACGGTCCGTGGTCGGCCTGCTCGGCCGGCTCCTCGGGCTGTGCGGCCGCCGCACCCTGGGACGACTGCTCGTCCAGGGCCTGGGCGAAGGCGTTCGCCCGCCGGTGTGCCGAAACGTTTGCGATCACTGGCGGCACCTCCTCTCGTCATGACGGTCGACTCCCCTGAGGGTTCGGAAGGTTGCCCACCTTGAGCGCTTCCACTCGATGGAGTGAGTGGGGCGAACAGGGTGTGCGACAGGGGGCCTGCATCCGGCACAACGAGCGGCGCGGCACTTGGGTTACGGACGACGGATGATCGGACCAGCGCGTCAGGTCCGCGACACGCCGGGTCATGACGGACGTACGGATGTACGGCCCGCGAACGGGTGTGCGCGGGGTGCGGGCGGTTCTGGTGGTGCTCGGGGTGCTCGTGGTTTCGAGGGGGTGGTCGGTGCGCGGTCAGCGGGCGTCGTCGGGCAGGAGCCGGGCGAGGGTGCGGACCGCGCGGTACTGGAGCGTCTTGATGGCGCCCTCGTTCTTGCCCATCACCCGGGCCGTCTCGGCGACCGAGAGCCCTTGCAGGAACCGGAGCGTGACGCACTCCTGCTGCTGCGGGTTGAGCCGGCGCACGGCCTGGAGCAGCGCGGCGTTGGAGAGGGACTCCAGGACGGAGTCCTCGGGGGAGCGTTCGACCTCGTTGGCGTCGAGCATCTCGCCGGTGGTCACTTCCAGCCGGAAACGACTGGACTTGAAGTGGTCGGCGACCAGGTTGCGGGCGATCGTGACCAGCCAGGCGCCGAAGTCGCGGCCCTGCCAGGTGAAGGTGGAGATGCGCCGCAGCGCGCGCAGGAAGGTCTCGCTGGTGAGATCCTCCGCCGTCGCCTTGCCGCCCACGCGGTAGTAGATGTACCGGTACACGGTGTCGCTGTACTGGTCGTACAGGCGGCCGAAGGCGTCCGCCTCACCGGCCTGCGCGCGTTCGACGAGATCCATCATGCGCGCGCTGTCGCTGTCGGCGGTGGGCCGGCGAACGGTCGACGTGGCCGCGGTGCCGCGGTTGCCGCGTCTTCCGACCGCCGCGCTCCGTTCGGCCAGGGCGTAGCAGGGGCCGACAGGTGCAGGGGCGGCGAGCGCGGGGACGGCGTACGCGGTGGGGACGAGGCCGCGCAAGCGGTCGACGACCGACGCACGCAGCGTAGCCAGGCCCGAGGCGTCAACCCCGACGTGTGGGTACACGGGACTCCCAGAGGCAGAGCTTCCATCACGAGCAGTGGGAAAACCGTCACGTGACGTAAGGGTGACGGGCTTCGTTATGCGTCTGAGGAGAATAACGCTTCGTACAGGCGGCGCTACACCGAGTTGCTCAAATCATCGGTTAGGTCGTTTTCGTCATCTTTCGGTGACGGTTTCAGTCGCAGATGGTGATCAGTTATTGATCGAATTCCGTCGTGATCTGTCTTTGGTGACGACGTGTTGTGCTCGGGGGGCGATCACGGGACTCGATGCCCCAGGGGTGCACGGGGTGTGACGGGTGCGGGGATCCCCGGCACGGAACTGCCGTACGGACGGCGCGTGTCGGGCGCGGCGGAGCACGCGGGCGCGCCCGCGCGAAGGAAGGGGGAGGGGTGGAGCGGCGGGGTCAGCGGCGGCGGCGGTGCAGCGCGACCGCGGCGACGGTGCCGCCGGCCAGGGCGCCCACACCCGCGGCGGCCGGGATGCCGACCTTCGCGGCCTTGCGGCCGGTGCGGTAGTCGCGCAGCCGCCAGTCCAGGGACCGGGCGTGCTTGCGGAGCTTGGTGTCGGGATTGATCGCGTACGGGTGGCCGACCAGCGACAGCATCGGGATGTCGTTGTGCGAGTCGCTGTACGCGGCGCAGCGTTCGAGGTCGAGTCCCTCGGCCGCGGCCAGGGCGCGGACGGCCTCGGCCTTGGCGGGGCCGTGCAGGGGCTCGCCGACGAGGCGGCCGGTGTAGACGCCGTCGACGGACTCGGCGACGGTGCCGAGGGCGCCGGTCAGGCCGAGCCGGCGGGCGATGATCGTCGCGGTCTCCACCGGGGCGGCGGTGACCAGCCATACCTTCTGCCCGGCGTCCAGGTGGGCCTGGGCGAGGGCGCGGGTGCCGGGCCAGATGCGGTCGGCCATGTACTCGTCGTAGATCTCCTCGCCGATGGACATCAGCTCGGAGACCCGGTGGCCCTTGACGATGGACAGGGCGCTGTCGCGGGCGTCCTGCATGTGCTCGGGGTCCTCGACGCCGGCCAGCCGGAACCACGCCTGCTGCCAGGCGAAGCGGGTGAGCTCGCGGCGCTGGAAGAACTTCCGCTTGTACAGTCCGCGGCCGAAGTGGAAGATCGCGGCGCCCTGCATCACGGTGTTGTCGAGGTCGAAGAACGCGGCCGCGCGTTCGTCCCCGGCCACCGGGAACGCCGGCACCTCGGGAGCCTGGTCGGCGTCGCCGGGGGGCCGGGTGAGCAGGGAGGCGTCGTCCGGGGCCAGCGCCGCCTTGCGGGCGGCCTCGGCCGCGGCTTCACCTGCGAGCACGCTGCGTGCCGTGGCGGAGCGCCTACGGGGCGTGAGCCATCCAAGAGAGGCCATGCGGCGAGCATAACCAGTCCGGGCGTCCCCGGCCGCGCGCCCCGTGGGCGAGGGCGTGAACTCTCCGCGGCGTCGTCGTGACGCGCCGGGCGGGCCGTTTCCCCGCGCGTTTCCCCCACGCCGTGCCCCGTCGTTCCGGTGTGCGGCACGGGGTCGGAAAAGCGGGGCGGGGGCGCAGAATGGTGGACATGAGTGCCCTGTTGCGTCGTACGAGGAAGAGGCCCGCGGACCGGGTGGTCACGCTGGTGGGGAAGCCCGGCTGCCATCTGTGCGACGACGCGCGGGCGGTGGTGAGCGAGGTGTGCGCGGAGACCGGGGCATCCCTGGTCGAACGGGACATCACGCAGGACGAGGCGTTGTACAAGGAGTACTGGGAGCAGGTCCCGGTGGTGCTGGTGGACGGTGAGCAGCACACGTTCTGGCGGGTGGACCCGGCGAGGCTGCGCAAGGCGCTGGGTGCTTGAGGCGACGAAACCCGGTTAACATTACGGGCGTTTTGAGTGGTGTTCGGGGGCGGAGTCGTGAGGAGTGTGTACCGCTTTGTCCCCTTCGAGCCCGCAACGGGTTGATGCGGTCCGTGGTTCCTGGAACAGGCGGGAAATCCGCGTGACCCCGGTCACTTTGACCGGACAAACCGGACACAATCTTTGTGCACGTGTTCACAAAGACATAGCCTGCTGTGGACGGGGCGGTCTTGGGACATACGGCCGCCTGCAGCCCCGCTCATCCCGCAGGAGCACCGTGGCAACTGGCCGAACTCACCGACCGGCGACCCGAAGCCGAGGAATTCCCGAGGCCACGGTCGCCCGACTCCCTCTGTACCTCCGCGCGCTGACCGCGCTGTCCGAGCGTTCCGTTCCCACGGTCTCCTCCGAGGAACTCGCGACGGCGGCCGGGGTCAACTCCGCGAAGCTGCGGAAGGACTTCAGCTACCTGGGCTCCTACGGGACGCGCGGTGTCGGCTACGACGTCGAGTACCTCGTCTACCAGATCTCCCGCGAACTCGGCCTCACCCAGGACTGGCCGGTCGCCATCGTCGGCATCGGCAACCTCGGCGCGGCCCTCGCCAACTACGGCGGGTTCGCCTCGCGCGGCTTCCGGGTCGCCGCGCTGATCGACGCGGACCCGGCCATGGCCGGCACGCCCGTCGCGGGCATCCCCGTCCAGCACACGGACGAGCTGGACCGCATCATCAGCGACAACGGCGTCTCCATCGGCGTCATCACCACCCCGCCCGGAGCGGCCCAGCAGGTCTGCGACCGGCTGGTGGCCGCCGGGGTGACGTCCATCCTGAACTTCGCGCCGACCGTGCTCCAGGTGCCCGAGGGCGTCGACGTGCGCAAGGTCGACCTCTCGATCGAGCTCCAGATCCTCGCCTTCCACGAGCAGCGCAAGGCGGGCGAGGACGGTCAGCCCGAGGGCGACGACGCCGCCGCGCCGCCCATGCGCGCCACCCCCGCGAGCCGGAAGGGACCCGACGGGGACATGCCCGCCGTGATGCCGGCATGAGTCTCCTCGTCGTCGGACTGAGCCACCGCAGCGCCCCCGTCTCCGTACTGGAACGGGCGTCGCTCGCCGCGGAGGCGCAGGCCAAGCTGTTGCAGGACACCCTCGCCGCGGAACCCGCGACCGAGGCCGCCGTGCTGGCCACCTGCAACCGCATCGAGCTCTACGCCGACGTGGACAAGTTCCACGCGGGCGTCGCCGAGCTGTCCACCCTGCTCGCGCAGCACAGCCGTGTCGGCCTGGACGAGCTCACCCCTTATCTGTACGTGCACTACGAGGACCGCGCCGTCCACCACCTGCTCTCGGTGGCCTGCGGGCTGGACTCGATGGTCGTGGGCGAGGGCCAGATCCTCGGCCAGATCAAGGACGCGCTCGCCCTCGGCCAGGAACTCCACACCGCGGGCCGGCTGCTGAACGACCTGTTCCAGCAGGCCCTGCGGGTCGGCAAGCGCGCCCACAGCGAGACCGGGATCGACCGCGCCGGGCAGTCCCTCGTCACCTTCGGCCTGGAACAGCTGGCCGCCGGGCAGGAGGTGTCCGCCTGGGCGCGCGGCAAGCGCGCCCTGGTGATCGGCGCCGGCTCCATGTCGTCGCTGGCCGCCGCCACGCTCGCGCGGGCCGGGGTCGCCGAGATCGCCGTCGCCAACCGCACCCGCGCCCGCGCCGACCGGCTGGTGGAGATCCTCGGGCAGCCCGGCGGGTCCGGGGTGCTCGCCAGGGCCGTCGAGATGACGGCCGTACCGGCCGAACTGACACGTGCCGACATCGTCGTCTCCTGCACCGGCTCGACCGGTCTCGTGCTGACGGCCGAGGCCGTCGCCGGGGCCCTGGGCGTCGGCTTCGACGCCTCGGCCACGGCGCCGGCGGTGCCCGCGCCCGCCGGCCGCGAGGCGATGGACCAGCACGCCGCCTGGCTGGAGAACGGCACCGTCGCGTACGCCGACGGGCCCGGCACGGCCGGGCGGACCACCGCCGTGCGCCGGGCCACCGTGCCCGCGCAGAACAGCGGCCCGGTCCGGCTCGCCCTCCTCGACCTCGCCATGCCGCGCGACATCGACGGCGCCGCCCAGCGGATCGACGGGGTGCGCCTGGTCGACATCGAGACGCTCGCGGAGGCGTCCGCGGACGCCCCGATGGCGGCCGACGTGGACCGGGTCCGCTCCATCGTCTCCGACGAGGTGGCCGCCTTCGGCGCCGCCCAGCGGGCCGCCCACATCACGCCGACCGTCGTCGCCCTGCGCATGATGGCCGCCGACGTGGTCGCCGGCGAGCTCGCCCGCCTCGACGGGCGCCTCCCCGGCCTCGACGACAAGCAGCGCTCCGAGATCACCCAGACGGTGCGCCGCGTCGTCGACAAGCTCCTGCACGCGCCGACCGTGCGGGTCAAGCAGCTCGCGAGCGAGCCCGGCGGCGCCGGGTACGCCGACGCACTGCGAGAACTCTTCGACCTCGACCCGCAGACGGTCGCCGCCGTCTCCCGGGCAGACCTGAACGACCCGAATAGAGGGCGGTCATGACCGACAGCTCACCCCAGGGTGGGGGAACCACCACGCCGCTCCGGCTCGGCACCCGGCGCAGCAAGCTCGCCATGGCCCAGTCGGGCATGGTCGCCGAGGCCGTCCGCGAGGTGACCGGACGGCCCGTGGAGCTCGTGGAGATCACGACGTACGGCGACGTCTCGCGCGATCAGCTGGCGCAGATCGGCGGCACCGGCGTCTTCGTCGCGGCGCTGCGCGAGGCGCTGCTGCGCGGCGAGGTGGACTTCGCCGTCCACTCGCTCAAGGACCTGCCGACCGCGCAGCCGGAGGGCCTCGTGCTCGCCGCCGTCCCGGTCCGCGAGGACCCGCGGGACGTGCTGGTGGCACGGGACGGGCTGAGCTTCGAGCAGCTTCCGGCCGGCGCCCGCGTCGGCACGGGCTCGCCGCGCCGCATGGCGCAGCTCAACGCGTACGCCCGCTCGCACGGTCTGGACATACGGACCGTCCCGATCCGGGGCAACGTCGACACCCGCATCGGCTTCGTACGCGGCGGTGAGCTCGACGCCGTGGTCCTGGCCGCGGCCGGGCTGAGCCGCCTCGGCCGGACCGGAGAGGTGACGGACTTCCTGTCGCCCGACACGGTCCTGCCCGCCCCCGGCCAGGGAGCACTGGCGATCGAGTGTGCCGCGACCGGCACCGAACTCGCCGCAGCGCTCGCCGAGCTCGACGACCCGTACACCCGGATCGCCGTGACCGCCGAACGCGCCCTGCTCGCCGCCCTGGAGGCCGGCTGCTCCGCACCCGTGGGTGCGCTGGCCGACCTCCTGGTCGACGGGCAGGCTGTCAACGAACTGCGCCTGCGCGGCGTCGTCGGTTCCACCGACGGTTCCTCGCTGGTACAGATGTCCACCACCGGTCCCGTTCCCACGTCGCACGACGACGCGGCGGCCCTCGGACGCGAACTCGCGGCCGAGATGCTCGCCAAGGGCGCGGCCGGTCTTATGGGGGAGCGAGCACTTTGAGCCCCACCGGCCACGCCGCATCCGACTTTCCGGTCCTGTCCGCACAAGGACACGTCACCTTCCTCGGCGCCGGTCCCGGCGACCCGGGACTGCTGACACTGCGCGCCGTCGAGGCGCTCGCGAGCGCGGACGTCCTTGTCGCCGAGCCGGGGGTGCTCGACGTCGTCCGCCCACATGCGCGCGCAGGCGTGAGCACCCCTGAACTGGCCGCCGTTGACAGTGCGTCAACGGCCGCCGGTGTGCCTGTGCTCAGGGACGCGGCCAATCTTGTCATGGAGGCCGCGAAGGGCGGCAGGCGGGTGGTCCGTGCCGTCGCGGGCGACCCCGGACTCGACGGGGGCGCGGGGGCCGAGATGCTGGCCTGCGCCGCCGCCGGGGTGCCCTTCGAGGTCGTGCCCGGCGTCGCCCACGCAGTCGGCGTCCCCGCCTACGCGGGCGTTCCGCTGCGGGACGCGCAGGGCACCGACGTGCGCTTCGTGGACGCCCGCACCGCGTCCGACCGCTGCTGGAGCGAGGTCGGCGCGAGCGACGCCACCGCCGTCGTGTCCACCACGCTCGACGCGGTGGCCGCCGCGGCCGGCGAGCTGGTCTCGGCGGGCCGCAAGCCCGACACCCCGCTGACCGTCACGGTGGCCGGCACCACCACCCGGCAGCGCACGTGGACGGCGACGCTCGGCACCATCGCCCAGGTCTTCAAGCAGGGCAAGGTCCTGCCGTCGCCGGACGGCCACCAGCCGGTGATAGCCGTCGTCGGCGAGCGCAGCTCGGCGGCCCAGCGCGACCAGCTCGCGTGGTTCGAGTCCAAGCCGCTGTTCGGCTGGAAGGTCCTGGTGCCCCGCACGAAGGAGCAGGCGGCCTCGCTCTCCGAGCAGCTGCGGTCCTGCGGCGCGGTGCCGCACGAGGTGCCGACGATCGCCGTCGAGCCGCCGCGCACCCCGCAGCAGATGGAGCGGGCCGTCAAGGGCCTGGTCACCGGGCGCTACGAGTGGATCGCGTTCACCTCGGTCAACGCGGTGAAGGCGGTCCGGGAGAAGTTCGAGGAGTACGGTCTCGACGCCCGCGCGTTCGCCGGGATCAAGGTCGCGGCGGTCGGCGAGCAGACGGCCGCCTCGCTGATCGAGTTCGGCGTGAAGCCGGACCTGGTGCCCTCGGGCGAGCAGTCGGCCGCCGGTCTGCTGGAGGACTGGCCGCCCTACGACCCGGTCTTCGACCCGATCGACCGCGTCTTCCTGCCGCGCGCCGACATCGCGACGGAGACGCTGGTCGCCGGGCTGATCGAGCTGGGCTGGGAGGTCGACGACGTCACCGCGTACCGCACGGTCCGCGCGTCGCCGCCGCCCGCCGAGACGCGGGAGGCCATCAAGGGCGGCGGTTTCGACGCCGTGCTCTTCACCTCGTCCTCGACCGTCCGCAACCTGGTCGGGATCGCGGGCAAGCCGCACAACGTGACGGTCATCGCCTGCATCGGCCCGGCCACGGCCAAGACCGCCGAGGAGCACGGCCTGCGGGTCGACGTGCTCTCCCCGGAGCCCTCGGTGCACAAGCTGGCCGAGGCGCTGGCGGAGTTCGGCGCGCGCCGCCGGGACGCGGCCAAGGAGGCCGGTGACCCGGTGACCCGGCCGAGCGAGCGGCGCCCCGGCGCCCGCCGTCGCCGGACGACCACCTGAGCCGTCGGCACACCCGCGGGGCCCGGTCGCTTCGGCGGCCGGGCCCCGGTGCGTTCCGGCCGCCGCACACCGGCTGCCGCGGCCCGGTTTTCCGGCAGGGGTGTCGGTAAGAGGACGGGGGAGGCGGGTCTATCGTCGAAGGATGACTGCGTACGGAAACTTCCCCGGCTCCCGCCCCCGCCGCCTGCGGACGACGCCGGTGATGCGGCGCATGGTCGCCGAGACCCGGCTCGACCCCGCCGATCTGATCCTGCCCGCCTTCGTCCGCGAGGGCATCGACGCCCCGGTGGAGATCTCCGCGATGCCGGGCGTGCGCCAGCACACCCTGGACACCCTGCGGAAGGCGGCCTCGGACGCGGTGGCGGCCGGCGTCTCCGGGATCATGCTCTTCGGCGTCCCGGCGGACGAGAACAAGGACGCCCGCGGCACCGCGGGCACCGATCCGGACGGCATCCTCCAGCTCGGCCTGCGCGCGGTCCGCGAGGAGGTCGGCGACGACCTGGTGGTCATGTCGGACCTCTGCCTGGACGAGTACACCGACCACGGCCACTGCGGGGTGCTGACCGCCGACGGCCGGGTCGACAACGACGCCACGCTGGAGCGGTACGCCGAGATGGCGCAGGTCCAGGCCGACGCGGGCGCCCACGTGGTCGGTCCCAGCGGCATGATGGACGGTCAGGTCGGCGTGGTCCGCGACGCGCTGGACCAGACGGGCCACGAGGACGTGTCGATCCTCGCCTACACCGCCAAGTACTCCTCCGCCTTCTACGGGCCGTTCCGGGAGGCCGTGGGCTCCTCGCTGCGGGGCGACCGCAAGACCTACCAGCAGGACCCGGCGAACCTCCGCGAGTCGCTGCGCGAGCTGGCCCTCGACCTGGAGGAGGGCGCGGACATGGTCATGGTCAAACCGGCCGGACCGTACCTCGACGTCCTCGCCAAGGTCGCCGACGCGGTGGACGTGCCGGTCGCGGCGTACCAGATCAGCGGCGAGTACGCGATGATCGAGGCCGCCGCCGAGAAGGGCTGGATCGACCGGGACGCCGCCATCATGGAGAGCCTGCTGGGCATCCGGCGGGCGGGCGCGAAGATGATCCTGACCTACTGGGCGACCGAGGTCGCCCAGCGGCTCGGCCGGGGCTGAGCGGACCGGACCCGGGCGGGAGGCGGTGCGCCGGGCGCCACGGGTGCGCCGGCCGGGCAAATCATTCGACAGACGTTTCCGCTTCGGGGATCGTGCGCGGGATGAGCGAACGCAGCGACACCCCCGATGCCTGGGACGAACGCACCCAGCTGACCACCTTCCTGGAGTACGCCCGCGCGACGGCGCGGGCGAAGTGCGAGGGGCTGTCCGAGGAGGACGCCCGCCGCGCGCCGCTGCCGGGGTCCCCGCTGATGACGATCAGCGGCCTCCTCAGCCACCTGCGCTGGGTCGACCACTACTGGCTCGACGTGGTCTTCCTGGGGAAGGAACTGGAGGGGCCCCTCGTGGACGAGACCGAGGACGACCCCGATCCCGAGATGCGGGTCGCCGTCAACATCCCGCCGGCGACGCTGCTGGCCGAGTACGAGGAGCAGAGCGAGCGTCTCGGGCGCCTGGTGGCCGCGCACGACCTGGACACCAGGGCCGTGCAGCCGATCCGCGACGGCCGGCACGTCGACCTGCGCTGGATCCTGCTCCACCTCATCGAGGAGACCTCCCGCCACAACGGCCACCTGGACGTCCTGCGCGAACTGATCGACGGACGGACCGGCATGTGAGGTCTCAGGCGGCCGGGGCGCGGCCCCAGGCGGTGAGTATGCGCAGGGCCTCGTGGCGCAGGGTGGTGTCCTCGGCGAGCCGGTGGAGCACTCCGGCGCGCCGTTCGTCCGGGCCGGCCTCGCTGAGGGCGGCGAGCGCGTTGTCCCGCACCAGCCGGTCCTCGTCGCCGAGCACGGCGTCGGCCAGCGCCTCGTGCACCCCGGGGTCGTCGGCGTACGGGGCGAGGGCCATCGCGGCGTACTGCCGGACCAGGTCCTCGTCGGGGTGGGAGAGGGCGGCGCGCAGCGCCGAACCGGCCCGTCGCCGTAGGTCCGGGTCGGCCGGCGGCCACAGCCGCAGCGCCTTGGTGGCCTCCACGCGGGCGAGGTCGAGGTCCTCGTGGTCGGCGGCGACCGCGATCAGGAAGTCCAGCACCCCTTCGTCGTCGGGGCGTTGGTCGAGCGACCGGCCCAGCGACGCGACGAGATCGCGCCGACGGCCGCTCTCCTCGGGCAGGGCGTGGTACTCCGCGATGGCTTTTCCCGTCCGGTCCATGGTGTGAGCGGTGCCCGGTCCGCGCCGGTCCATGCCTGGGCGGGGCGGACCTGCGCGGCGGGCATACCGGCCGTGTCGCATCCGCGGGGCGGGTCGGGGCGGAAGTACGGACCATGCCGCCCGACGACGAACTGACGCGAGCCTTCCGCCTTTCCGACGGCCGGTTGCTCATCGCCGACCTGGACCCGGCCGTTCCCCCCGCCCGCAGCCCTCTCCGGCGTGCCCTCCGCACGAGCGGCGGCCGTCTGACGCCCACCCACCTGCCAACCGCCGGGGAACCGGGCGAGGACGGCACCGAAGAGGACGCGGGTGCCGGTGACGGGGGCGAGCGGGACGGGCCGTTCGCCGGATGAGGTAACACGCCCGCCGCACGCCACCCTTCGGCGGTGCGGATCGAGTCGCGGAGCAACGCGCCGTCGGCGCGGGCGGACACGTCACTCCGGGGGCCCGATGGTCGTCAGTCGGGGCGGGGCGTGGCCGCGTAGGTGTACGGGGCCGAGACTCCGGCGCTGTGGTGGGTGGCGGCGGCGAGCGCGGCGGTGAGGCGTTCGCGCGGGGCGAGGCGGAGACCCGCGGTGGCGTGCAGGGCGCCGCGCGCGAGGTCGTAGCCGCAGCCGACCGCCGCGTAACCGTCGACGGACTCGCCCACCTGGAAGTCGCTCTCGATCTGGAACAGCCGCCCCGCCACGCCGACGAGGAAGGTCCCGCCCTCCTCCTGCTCGGACTCCTTGCGGGCCCAGCCCCCGTCCTTGAAGCAGGTGCGCAGGGCGTCGACGAAGGTCGTGACCATGAAGCGGTCGAGGTTGCCCGAGGGGTGCGGCGCCTCGAACGCGTGGTGCAGCAGCTGTCCCATCCGGAAGGAGGTGGTGAACCCCATGACGTACGGGCCCTTGCGGAACACCTTGGTGTCGCGCCGGACGGTGATGCTGAGCCCGGCGACCCCGGCGGAGTCCCCGCCGAGATGGACGCGCTGTTTGTGGACGAGCCCGACGATGACGGTCATGCGCGGCGGCCTCCCTGGGATCGGTGCCGGTGCTGGTGCTGGTGCTGGTGCTGGTGCTGGTGGCGACGCGTGCCCGGCGCGGCGTCCGGCGCGACACGGTGTCCGGCCCGGAGAGGCTCCCCGCCGGGCGGCCCGCCGACACCGGGGCCCGGTCGCGGCGCGGGGCGCGCGGAGGCACGCCCGAGGCGCACGGCCGGGGCGCGCGGAGGCGCGGGCGGACGCGGGAGGACCCGGTGGCGTCGGGGCCACCGGGTCCTCCCGGGCGTCGGGTCAAGCGGGCAGGCCGGGGGTCAGCACGCGCCCTGGTCCTTCCAGACGCCCCAATCACCGGTGGTGCCGGGCTCCTCGTTCTGCGTCCACCAGCCGGCCTTCCAGTTGCGGCCCTTGTGCGAGACCACGGTGCCGCTGTTGTAGACCTGCCCCGCGACGTACGCCGGGTTGGTGCAGGCACCGCCCGGAGGCGTCGTCGGCGGCGTGGTGGGCGGCGTGGTCGGCGGGGTGGTGGGGGGAGTCGTCGGCGGGGTGGTGGGCGGGGTGGTGGTGCCCGGCTCCACCACCGTGGTGCCGCGCGCCAGGTCGCCGGCGAGGGCGTAGGTCGTGCCGGAGATGTTCACCGTCCAGTTGGAGGGCGTGGACACCGGCAGGTAGTAGTTGAACGCCAGGTCGACCGAGGCGCCCGGGGCCAGCGCCTGCCAGGCCGGGAGCTTCAGGGATACCCGGTGGAAGTCGCCCTTCAGACCACCGACGTTGCTGCCGGTGTGGTCGCTGCTGATCACCTTCGTGCCGAATCCGGACTGGTCCGAGGCGTTGTTCGGAGCCGAGGTCGCGTAGTCGAACTGGAACTCGGTGCCGCCCGGCAGTGAGGTCCGAGTGTTGTTGGTGATCTTGATCTTCGGTGTGATCGGGTAGTTGGAGTCGCCGAGCTTGAACTCGGTGAACTCCGTGGTCACGTCCACGGCCTTCTTCGGCAGCGCCGTGTTGGACTTGCTCGCACCGTACGGCGAGGCCGCCTTGAACTTGTCGTACATCAGCGAGGTGAGCGTGTCGCCGCTCTCGTACTGGCCCTTGGCGGCGTTCCAGGAGTAGTCGCCCGCCATCTCCCAGACCATCGTGCCGCCGATGCCGCGGTCCACCACGTAGTCGGCCTTGGCCGCCACGGACTGCTCGTCCTCGGTGGAGAGGAAGACCTTCTTCTGGGCGTTCCACAGCCAGGGCGCGACCAGCTTGGAGTCGTACTTGCGGACGTAGGTGCCGGTCAGCGTGGTGTTCGCGGGGAAGCCGTACGCGGTGACGTAGTCGCCGACGATCCCCTTCTCCAGGTTCTTGGCGTGCCACATCGGGTTGCTACCGGCGGGTGACTCGACCCCGTTGGTGTCCTTGTCGTGCCACAGGTTGTCGATGCCCACGGCACCGTCACCGCACTTGGTCAGTCCGGCGCCCGCCGGGCAGGTCGTCGCGGACGCCTTGCCCCACAGGCCGTCGGTGCCGCCCTGCACGTTCTTGTGGCCGCGGGTGTAGTACGGCAGGCCGATGTTGATGCGGCCGGCCGGCATCGAACCGCGGAAGTAGTGGTAGGCCCAGTCGGTGTTGAGGTACCCGACGCCTCCGTACTGGGAGCTGCCGTAGACGTTCGCGGACGCCAGCTCGGCGTCCTTGCCGTCGTCGAAGAGCGAGGCGTTGGGGCCGACGTACTCGTTCCAGGCGCCGTGCAGGTCGTAGGACATGATGTTGACGTAGTCCAGGTACTTCTGCATCTGGAACGTCTCCATGCCCCGCAGCAGGTAGCCGGAGGAGGGGGCGGCGACGGTGAGCAGGTAGTGCTTGCCGTCGGCGGCGCCCGCGCGGTCGAGCTTCTCGCGCAGCGACTTCATCAGCGCCGCGTAGCCCTTGACCAGCCCGGCCCGGCGGGCGTTGGAGATCTGCCAGTCCAGCGGGTTGCCCGCGTCCTTCATGGTGGTCGGGTACTCGTAGTCGATGTCGACGCCGTTGAACCCGTACGTGCGGATGAACTCGACCGAGGAGTTCGCGAAGGTGTCGATGCCGGCCTGGTTGACCGAGCCGTCGGCGTTGGTGGCCATCGAGTAGAAGCCGCCGGAGTCGACCCTCTTGCCGTCGTCGCCGAAGTACCCGCCGGTCTCCGCCCAACCGCCCACCGATATGAGGGTCTTCACGTTCGGGTACTGCTTCTTGAACTTCGTCAACTGGTTGAAGTGGCCCTTGTAGGGGAGGGCCGGATCCATCTCGGCACCCGCGACACCCGGCCAGGTCATCCCGGTGGCCGCGTTGTTCGCGTTGTTCGCGCCCACGGAGATCTTGTTGTCCCCGCCGACGTGGGCGAAGGCGTAGTTCAGGTGGGTGACCTTGGACCAGGGGATGTTGTTGGCGAGGTAGGCGGGGGTGCCGTCCTTGCCGGTGCGCCATCCGGTGAAGTAGCCGATGACGCGGCGCTGGTGGTCCGCGCCCATTTTCTCGCGGCCCTCGGAGTCGTAGACCGAGCAGTACGGGACGTCGACGCCGGCCGTCTTGTACAGCCCGTCGGGACGGCACGACTCGTTGTCGGCGGCGTGCGAGACGCCGGCCGAGAGCCCGCCGACCAGCAGTCCGGCGATGGCGGCGCCGGATGCCAGAAGGAGTGCTCTCGTGCGTGCGGGGGACGGCATGGTGCCTCCTGGGGAGGGGAGGATGTCAGGACACAACGTGGATCAACATGCGTAGCGGCGAAGCTGGTTGGCCCGCGACGTGCGCAGTTTGACGGGCCGGCTGCTGAGAAGATGAAGGGAACGTTAAGAGGACTAGACCAACCCGTCAATAGGTCTGGACCAATACGTGAGGGGCGTGCGCGTCCGCCGCCGTCGGTCGCCGAACGGTCGTCCGACGCCGAGCAACCGTCCGCCGCCGACCGGGGCGGTCGGCGGCGGGCCGGGCGCGGGAGGGGGGCGGGGCTTACCCGACGGTGGCGCCGAAGGCGTCGAGGGCTTCGACGACCGGCTGGAAGAAGACGGTGCCGCCGGTGGTGCAGTCGCCGTTGCCGCCGGAGGTGAGCCCCGCGGCGGTGGCGGTGCCGTCTCCGTTGGTGAAGTAGAACGCGCCGCCGCTGTCGCCGGGTTCGGCGCAGACGTTGGTGCGGGTCAGGCCGGTGACCCGGCCCTCCTCGTAGTTCACCGTGTAGTCGAGGCCGGTGATCTGGCCGGGCTCGCCGGCGTCGGCGCCGTGCAGGCCGGTGGTGGAGCCGATGCGGCTGACGGCCTCGCCGACGACCGCGTCGCGGGCGCCGGTGACGGGCAGCGGGGCGAGCCCCTGGCGGAAGACCTCGCTCGGGTGGGCGACGGACGTGTCGGTGTACTCGGCGAGGGCGTAGTCGTTGCCCGGGAAGCTCGATCCGCCGTCCGGCACCAGGGCGACCTGCGGCCCGGCCTGGGAGAGGGACCAGCTCTTGACCGGGTTGCCGCAGTGGCCGGCGGTCAGCAGGGCGTCCGGCTTCCCGGCCCGCCGGACGTTGAAGCCGAGGGAACAGCGCGCCTGGACCGGTGAGTCGGCGGATCCGTAGATCGCCTCGCCGCCGGAGAGGAGCGACTCGAACTTCTTGTCGGTGCGCTGGAGTCGCACCGTCGTCCCGAGCGGTTCGAGGATCTTGGCGAGCGCGGTCGCCCTGGTCCCGGTGACGGTCGGGTCGGCGGTGACGACGACCCGGCCGAGGGCGGGGTCCAGGCCCCAGGCGGTGCCGGGGATCAGCTCGCTGGAGTTCAGGGTGACGAGCGCGGCTTCGAGCTGCGGGTCGGAGAACTGGACCGGCTTCGGCCCGACCCCCTCCGAGGCTCCGGCGGCGGGGGCGGCGAGGGCGACGGCGGCCAGCACGGCGACGGCGGTCGCCGTCCGTGCGGTGGTGCGGCGCGGGGGGACGGTGAATCGCAAGGATGCTCCTCGGTGCGGACACGGATCGAGGTCCGGGTCGGGACTGACACGACTCGAAGATCAAAGCCTGCGCCGAGGGTGATATGACGTACATTTCATCTTTGCCCGCCGTGGGGGACGGGGACCGCCCGACCGGCTCCCTGAGGATTGGGCCGGTCGGAGCAGAGCCGGTCTCCCGGTGGTGCGGTGCGTCGGCGTGCTCCGTGCGCTTATCACCTTGCCGGTGCCGGCGGGGTGATGCGAGGCTCTCGGCCGTGACGTCCCCCGAACTCAGCGACCTGGACTATCTCCGGGAGATCGAGCGCCTCGCCGACCGCGTCAGGGTGGAGGCGTCCCGTGAGGGATGGCTCGCGCTGCGGGCGGACCCGGCGGACGCGACACCGCTCCGACGCAGCGTGAACCTCCTTGCCCGGGCTCTGCGGCACCACCATTTCGAAGGCGACGGGTGCCTGGAGGAGGACCGGCCTTTCCTCCGTCTCGTCGGCGCCTCGGTGTGGAAGCCCGGGACCGTGCCGGCCGGGGTGGACGGAACGTACGAGGAGATGTGCGCACGCCTCGGCGTCGACCCGAGGCCCGAGGGCTGGGCGCTGTGGAACACCTGGAGCGACGGGGACCTGAAGGTGACCATGGTGGTGTCCGCCGTCGCCACGACGGAGGGGCTGTTCGCCAACTGGATCCGCGGCAGGGCGCTCGACCCGGTCTCGCCCCTGCCCTCCCAGGTCGCCCTCGTCCGCCAGGGCTGGATCGGCCCGATGACCTTCTCGCCCCGCGGCGTGAACCGGACGGGCCTCGGCGGTCGACCGTTGTCCTAGCCGAGCTGGACTCGGGTCGCCGAATCCGGCCCTCCGCGGAACGGCCGAGCCGTGGCCCGGTGCACGGGGGCGTCGGAGGCATGGGCGGTCAGCCGGCGAGCGTTCCGCGAGCGGCGTGGCCCGCGAAGGCGGTCCAGGTGGTGGGTGCGACGGTGAGGACGGGGCCGTCGGTGTGCTTGGAGTCGCGGATGTGGACGGCGGTGGGGTGGGCGGCGACCTCGACGCACTGCCCGCCTTCGTCACCGCTGTAGCTGGACTTGTGCCAGTCGTAGGCGACTTCGAGGCACTCGCCGCCTTCGCTGCCGCTGTAACTGGACTTGAACCACTCGCGTGCCATGCTCATTGCTCTCCTAGCAGCCGGTCCAGCAGGTCCCTCGACTCTTCCGTGTTCAGGGCCTGCGTCCGCAGCATCGCATATTTCTGCGCCAGGATGCTGACCTCATTCGGGTCGTTGATGAGCTGGCTGCCGCGCTGGGTCTCGGTGTAGGCGAGGTGCTGGAAATCTGGTGTCTCCAGCAGGATGAACGGTCCGTCGAGAGAGGCATGAGTATGTCGAATGGATGGCATGACCTGGATGGTTACGTTGGGCAGGCGTGCGCACCTGCGCAGGTTGCGGATCATCTCCTGGTGCACGTCATCTCCGCCGAGGCGGGCCAGCAGAATGGCCTCGGCAAGGATGAAGCTGGTTGTCGGCGGTAGTTTGCGCCGCAGCACCTCTTGGCGGTGCAAACGGTTCTCGACGTGCGTCTCGATCTCCTCTTCACTGAACGCCGGTACTCGGCTGCGGAACACGGCGCGAGCGTACGACTCCGTCTGGAGCAGCCCCGGGAGCACTTGATTGGCAAAGAAGGACAGCGCCAACGCCTCCTTCTCCAGGTCCATGTACTGCTCCGCCCACGCCGGGATCAGGTCCACTTCCGGCATGTTCGCGACCGCCGTCTCCAGCGCGCCCTTCGTGGACAGCAGGGTGTCCATGCTGCGGGCGAGGTCGGGGAGGAGGGCGCGGCGGCCCTGTTCGATGGAGGCGACCGTCTCCTCCTGTACGCCGACGTTCGCGGCGAGCTGGGACTGTGTCAGGCCGGCCGCGACGCGGAAGAGGGCGACGAGTCTGCCCACGAGCTTCATGGCCGACGCGTTCCGGCGCTGCCGATTCCTGGGGTGCATGTGGCTCCCTCTCCCCATCCGCATCCGTACTTCACGCCTCCGCGACCCGTACAACACCCGTGTACGGGTCGACGCACTGCATCAGGGTAGCTACCCAACGTGACTCTGGTGCCATGAACGAGACTGTGGAACTCCCCCTGACGCGCGAGCTGTTCTGCCATCGACGGCGCAGGTCGGTGGCCGGTGCGCGGGAGTTCGTACGAACGGCCGTGCTGGAGTGGGGCTTCGCGGCGCGACTGGACGATGTGTTGCTGTGTGTGAGCGAATTGGCCACCAATGCCCTGCTGCACGGGGTGCCGCCGGGGCGCGGGTATCTGGTCAGGGTGGAGCCGTCGGCCGGGATGCGCGGGCTGAGGGTCGAGGTGCACGACAGCGGCGGGGGGCTGCCCGCCGTGCGGGTGCCGGAGGGTGAGGGTGGGCGAGGGCTGCTGCTCGTGGAGGCGTTCGCGGACCGGTGGGGGGTGTCGGGGCGGGTGCCCGGCAAGACCGTCTGGTGCGAGTTCGACCGGCCGCCCGTCCGTGTGACGGTGGGCGGGAGGCCCACCGGCCGCGCGGCGATTGCCCCTTGAGGAGAATTTAGCTTAGGCTTACCTAAATTTTACCCGAGGCGGAGCGTCACGGTACGTGTGTGAGGTGCCCTTACATGCGCCCCATCATGTGCGGGGCACGGCAGTCGGCCCGTCGGACGCCTCGGGCACAGCCGTGACGGCGGCGGATCCAGGGGCGGGCCGCGCGGCCCCCGTCCCCGCCCCCGCTTTCGCCCGCCCTCGCCAGAGCCGCAGCCCGTAGGGAGAAACCCGTACCCATGTCCTTGCTCGATCGGCCTGTCCTGCGCGCCTCGGCCGGCGCCGTGTCCCTCGTGGCCGTCGGCGCTCTCGTCCTGACCGCCCCCGCGACCGCCGCCGACGTAACCGCCGCGACCACGTCCACGGTGACCGCCCCCCACGCGGCGACCGTCCGCACGGCGACCACCCCCACCACCCCCGCGACGGCCGCCCGTGCCACCTCGTCCGTCTCCGCGCCGCTCGCGCGGGGGCTGTACCAGTCCGCGTACTCCGAGCGGAACGACGTGCTGTGGGCGACCGCCGCCGTGGGGCAGCCGCCGGCCCCGGTCACCGGGGCGCGGCTGGTGAAGGTCGACCCCGACACCCTGGAGGTCGTCTCGTCCTACGCCCCGCCGCTGGACGCCACCGGTCAGATCCAGGCCGCGTACGGCATCGACGTGGACGACGAGCACAACACCGTGTGGGTCACCGACACCCGGTCCCACTCGGTCTCCGTCTACAGCCAGCGCGACGGCAGGCACCTGGCCACCCTGCCCGACGTGCCGCACCCTCGTGAGGTGGTCGTGGACGAGGCCCGCGACACCGTGTGGGCGACGGCCTTCGGCGATGGCAGCCTGGTGGCCTTCGACAGCCGTACGTTCGAGGAGACCGGCCGGGTCACCGTGCCCGGCGCGGGCCCGACGGGGCTCGCGGTGAACGAGCGGACAGGGGCCGCCTACGCCGCCGACTTCACCCACGACCGGATCATCGAGGCCGCCCCCGGCGCCGCCGTCCCGCGTCTCATCCCCACCGGCGACGGCCCGCTTTCCGTCGCCCTCTCCGTCGACGGCCGCACCGCCTACACCGCCGACCAGGGCACGGGCACCCTGTCCGTCGTCGGTCTGCGCGAGGGTGCCGTGGTGGCCACCGTCCCTACCGGGGCCGGCGCGAAGTCCGTCGCCTCCCACCCGCGTTCGGGCCGGGTGCTGGTCGTCAACCGGCTGGCCGGCAGCGTGTCGGTGGTGGATCCGCGCACCCGCGTCGTCGTGGAGACCGTCACCACGGCCGCGCTGCCCAACCACGTGCAGGTGACGAACGACGGCACCGCGTACGTCCTCGACAAGTCGGCTTCCGGCCCGGCCGGCGAGGACCTGATCACCCGCGTCCGGCTGGGCGCGTCCCACCGGTAGGGCGTGGGGACGCGCGCCGGGCGGCCACCGGCGCGCGCTCCCGCGCTCCAGGGGCGTCGTCCCTGCGCCCCTTTCACCGGCTGCGGCCGGGGAGTGCATCCGTCGCGGCGGGGTAGCTGTGGCGAGGGCTCACCGAACACCCGTCCGGATCTTCTTCCGGAAGTACGGGCGTACGGTGTGCCCCGCCGGTGCGGGCACGGGAGTGCCTGTGCCGGTAGCCCCCGTACGCCCACTCTTGCCAGTCAGCAGGTGAACCATGGCCACCACCACCGCCCCGACCGCCGGCGGCGACCTGGACACGCCCTCGTCCGACCAGAAGGCCCACCGCCTCAGACGGCGGCTGGAGCGACTGATCGGCATCGCCGCGACCGAGGGGAACGCCCTCGTGCCGCTGCGCAACGGGGACGAGATCTTCGGCGCGATGCTCGCCGCCATCCGCGGCGCCAAGCACACCGTCGACATGATGACGTTCGTCTACTGGCGCGGCGACATAGCCGAGGAGTTCGCGGAGGCCCTGGCCGAGCGGGCCCGCGCCGGCGTGCGGGTGCGGCTGCTGCTCGACGGGTTCGGCAGCCGGCTGATCGAGAAGGACCAGCTCGCGATGATGGACGACGCGGGCGTCCACGTGGCCTGGTTCCGCAAGCCGCTCTACCTCTCGCCGCTCAAGCAGAACCACCGCTGCCACCGCAAGGTCCTGGTCGTCGACGAGGGCACCGCCTTCACCGGCGGCGTCGGCATCGCCGAGGAGTGGTGCGGCGACGCCCGCAACGAGAACGAGTGGCGCGACACCCATGTGCAGGTGCGCGGCCCCGCCGTCGACGGACTGGCCGCCGCGTTCGCCCAGAACTGGGCCGAGTGCCACGACGAACTCTTCGACGAGCGGGACCGGTTCGTCGCGAGCGACCCGCAGGGCGACTCCATCGTGCAGGTGGTGCGCGGCTCGTCCAGCTTCGGCTGGCAGGACATGCAGACCCTGATCCGGGTGGTCCTCGAATCGGCCGAGAAGCGCATCCGCCTCACCACCGCCTACTTCGCCCCCGACGCCTTCTTCACCGAACTGCTCTGCGCCGCCTCCCGGCGCGGCGTCGAGGTGGAGATCCTGCTCCCCGGCCCGCACACCGACAAGCGGGTCTGCCAGCTCGCCGGACAGCGGTTCTACGAGGACCTCACCGACTGCGGCGTGAAGATCTACCACTACCAGCCGACGATGCTGCACTCCAAGGTCATCACCATCGACGGGATCGCCACCCTCATCGGGTCCACCAACTTCAACCGGCGCTCCCTCGACCACGACGAGGAGGTCATGCTCGCCGTGCTCGACCCGGAGTTCACCGCCACCCTCGACGGGCACTTCGACGAGGACCGCGAGGTCAGCGTGCTGATCGACGGACACCGCTGGAAGGGCCGCCCGGCCGTGCAGCGGCTGCGCGAGGCCGCCGTGGTCCCCATCCGCCGCTTCCTCTGACCGCGCCGCGCCGCGTGTGCCGCGCCCCGTCCGGGGCAGACGGACGGGCAGCCGTTGTTCGTCACCCGAAGGGAATGGCCCATGAGTGCGTCAGCCGACATCTCGCAGGGAGTGACGGCAGCGGTGATCACCGAGCCCCTGCCCGACCTCCAGCTCCAGTTCCTCATCCAGCTCCTGGACCGGGAGGCCCGCTCCAGCCTGCCGATCACCCTGACCCTCGCCGGCGGCATCCTGCACGGGGACGTCATCGGCCACGAGGAGTGGAAGGCGGACTGGGCGCGCAGCCTGCGTCAGGTCGAGGGGGAGGGCGCCAACCTGCTGGCGGAGTTCCCCGAGACGGTGGACCAGGGGCTCGGCGAGATCGGTGCGGCCACGGACCAGGGGCTGCCGCGCTGGATCCACCTCCGCGACGTCACCCTCTCCTTCGGCACGGTCAGCCCCGTCTCGCTGGCCCTGTGGCGCGGTCGGCTCGCCGACGTCACCGGCTGGTCCCTGGGCCGCCCGCAGTAGGACCGGCAGCACACGTGACGGCGGCCTGACCCCCGAAAATCCGGGGGGCAGGCCGCCGTCACGCGTGTGCGGGACTTCCGTGTCCCGCCGCCGGGTCAGAGGCGCTCGGGCGTCCGGATGCCGAGGAGCTTCATGCCCCGGTGCAGGGTCCGGGCCGTCAGCTCCACCAGGAACAGCCGGTTCTCCACGACCTCCGGGGCGTTGTCGTCGCTGAGCACCTGGCACTGGTCGTAGAACGTGGTGAGGTGCGAGGCGAGCTGGTAGAGGTACGCCGCCAGCTTGTGCGGCTCGTATCCCGCGGCCACCTCGGCCAGCGTCTCGCCGAACTGGTCCAGGTGCAGGCCCAGCGCGCGCTCCGCCTTCGCCAGCTCCAGCTCCGGGTGGGCGACCGGCTTCGCGTCGCCCGCCTTGCGCAGGATCGACTGGATCCGGGCGTAGGCGTACTGGAGGTACACCGAGGTGTCGCCGTGCAGCGACACCATCTGGTCCAGGTCGAACTTGTAGTCGCGCACCGCGGACGTCGACAGGTCGGCGTACTTCACCGCGCCGATGCCGACGTACCGGCCGTTCTCGACGATCTCGTCCTCGGACAGGCCCACCTTCTCGGCCTTCTCCCGGACCACGGCCGTCGCCCGCTCCACCGCCTCGTCCAGCAGGTCGACCAGCCGGACCGTCTCGCCCTCACGGGTCTTGAACGGCTTGCCGTCCTTGCCGAGCACCGTGCCGAACGCGAGCTGGTGCGCCTTCACGTCGTCGTTGAGCCAGCCCGCCCGGCGGGCCGTCTCGAAGACCATCTTGAAGTGCAGCGACTGCCGGGCGTCCACCACGTACAGCAGGCTGTCCGCCTTGAGGTTCTGCACCCGGTCGCGGATCGCGGAGAGGTCGGTGGCCGCGTAGCCGTAACCGCCGTTGGTCTTCTTCACGATGAGCGGGACCTTGTTGCCGTCCGGGCCCTTCACGTCGTCGAAGAAGACGCACAGCGCACCCTCGGAGCGGACGGCGACGCCCGTCTCCTCCAGGATCCGGCAGGTCTCCTCCAGCATGTCGTTGTACCCGGACTCACCGACGATGTCGGCGTCCGCGATCTCCATGTCCAGCTTGTCGAAGACCGAGTAGAAGTAGATCTTGGACTCGTCCACGAACCGCTGCCACATCGCCAGCGTCTCCGGCTCGCCCGCCTGGAGGGCGACGACCCGGTCCCGGGAGCGCGCCTTGAACTCCTCGTCGGAGTCGAAGAGCGTCCGGGACGCCTTGTACAGCCGGTTCAGCGCGGACATGGCGGCCTGGCCCTCGTCCTCGGCGCCCTCCGCCTCCGCGGGCTCGTGGCTCAGTTCGTCCGGGTGCTCGATGAGGTACTGGATGAGCATGCCGAACTGGGTGCCCCAGTCGCCGATGTGGTGGCGCCGGACCACGGTCTCGCCGGTGAACTCCAGGATCTCCACCATGGCCGCGCCGATCACGGCGGACCGCAGGTGACCGACGTGCATCTCCTTGGCGACGTTCGGCTGGGCGTAGTCGATCACCGTGGTGCCCGGGTGCTCGGCGTACGGCACACCGAGCCGGCCGTCCGCGTCGGCGGCCCGCGCGGCGAGCGTCTCGACGATCGCGCGGTCCGTCAGCGTGATGTTCAGGAAGCCGGGCCCGGACACCTCGATGTCCTTGATCGGCCCGTCCGCCGGGAGGGCCGCCGTGACCTGCGCCGCCAGCTCACGGGGGTTGCCCTTGAGCTTCTTCGCGAGCGCCAGGATGCCGTTGGCCTGGAAGTCGGCCCGGTCGCTTCGGCGCAGCAGCGGGTCCGCGGCGCCGGTGTCCGGCAGAGCTGCCGTCAGGGCGTCCGCCAGCTGCTGCTGGAGCGTGGAAGCGAGGGAGGTGACCGAGGCCATGTGCCGGCTGCCGTTTCCGTAGGAGTAAGGGGTGATCGGGCCAGTATCCCACGGCGGGCGGGGCCGGAATCAAAGTCGTTTTCGCGCTGCCGGACGGACCTGGGAGAATGGAGGAGCCCCCAGCGAATTGCCTGTACGAGAGAAGGGCGTGCCGACCGTGGCCGAGAGTCAGACCAGCACCGAGACCGACTGGGTCTCCCGCTTCGCGGACGACGTGATCGCCGAGTCGGAGCGTCGTGCGCCTGGCAAACCGGTCGTCGTCGCCTCCGGCCTGTCGCCGTCCGGCCCGATCCACCTGGGCAACCTCCGCGAGGTCATGACCCCGCACCTGGTCGCGGACGAGATCCGCCGCCGGGGGTACGAGGTCCGCCACCTCATCTCCTGGGACGACTACGACCGGTTCCGCAAGGTCCCCAACGGCGTCCCCGGCGTCGACGCGTCCTGGGCCGAGCACATCGGCAAGCCGCTGACCTCGGTCCCCGCCCCGGCCGGCTCCGCCCACCCGAACTGGGCCGAGCACTTCAAGGCCGCCATGACGCGGGCCCTGGACGAGCTGGGCGTCGAGTACGACGGCATCAGCCAGACCGCGCAGTACACCGCCGGCGCCTACCGCGAGCAGATCCTGCACGCGATGAAGCACCGCGCCGACATCGACGCCGTCCTCGACCGCTACCGCACCAAGAAGGCCGCCGGGGACACGGCGGTGGCGGCCAAGGGCAAGGGCAAGCAGCAGCAGAAGAAGGTCGACGAGGCCGAACTGGAGGCCGCCGAGGGCTCCGGCGCGGCGGACGAGGACGACGGCAGCGGCAACTCCGCCGGGTACTTCCCGTACAAGCCCTACTGCGGCAACTGCGGCAAGGACCTCACCGTCGTCACCTCCTACGACGACCGGACCACCGAGCTGAACTACACCTGCTCGGCCTGCGGCTTCGCGGAGACCGTCCGGCTCAACGAGTTCAACCGCGGCAAGCTGGTCTGGAAGGTCGACTGGCCGATGCGGTGGGCGTACGAGGGCGTGATCTTCGAGCCCAGCGGCGTCGACCACTCGTCCCCCGGCTCGTCGTTCGTCGTCGGCGGCCAGATCGTGCGCGAGGTGTTCGACGGCGTGCAGCCGATCGGCCCGATGTACGCGTTCGTCGGCATCTCCGGCATGGCCAAGATGTCCTCCTCGAAGGGCGGCGTGCCGACCCCGGCCGACGCGCTCCAGATCATGGAGGCGCCGCTGCTGCGCTGGCTCTACGCCCGCCGACGGCCCAACCAGTCCTTCAAGATCGCTTTCGACCAGGAGATCAACCGGCTCTACGACGAGTGGGACGCGCTGGAGCGCAAGGTCGCCGACGGCAGCGTGCTGCCCGCCGACGCCGCCGCGCACTCCCGCGCCGTCCGCACCGCCGCCCGCGAGCTGCCCCGCACCGCCCGCCCGCTGCCCTACCGCACGCTGGCCTCCGTCGCCGACATCACCGCCGGCGCCGACGACCAGACGCTGCGCATCCTCGGCGAGCTCGACCCGGAGAACCCGCTGACCTCGCTCGACGAGGTCCGCCCCCGGCTCGACCGCGCCGAGAACTGGATCACCACCCAGGTGCCGGCCGAGGCCCGCACGATCGTGCGCGACGAGCCCGACGCCGAGCTCCTCGGCTCCCTCGACGACCAGGGCCGCGAGTCGCTGCGGCTGCTCCTGGAGGGCCTGGACCAGCACTGGTCCCTGGACGCACTGACCACCCTCGTCTACGGCGTGCCGAAGGTGCTGGCGGGCCTGGAGCCGGACGCCAAGCCGACGCCCGAGCTGAAGACGGCCCAGCGGTCGTTCTTCGCCCTGCTCTACCGCCTGCTGGTCAGCCGGGACACGGGCCCGCGCCTGCCGACCCTGCTGCTCGCCGTCGGCGCCGACCGGGTGCGCACCCTGCTGGGCGCCTGACGCCGCGATGCGACGAAGGGCCGGCGGCTCAGGCGATGTGGTCCTCGGCCATCTCGGCCTGATGGCGGGTCTTGAACCCCGGCATCAGCTTCCGCAGTAGCGCGGTGCCGCGCGGGTGGTGGATGCCATGACGGTCCTGGATGTGTATGTCCAGGACCTCGACGCTGGGCACGCCGTCCCGGGCCAGCGCCCGGTACTCCTCGTACGCGGCGGCCTCGTACGCCATGTCCTGCCGGGCCCACTCCGCCGCCTGCGCCTCGTCGCCCGGCACCGGCTCCGCGGCCTCGTCCCGCGCCGGCTGCTCCCGCACCGGACGCGCGGGCTCCTGCCCGGCCGCGGGCGCGGCGTCCTCGGCGCCCGGCCGCGGGGACGGAGCCCCGTCGGCCGCGCCCGCGTGGCCGAGCGGACGGGTACGCCCGCCGGGACCCGAGGGCACCCGCACCTGGTGCGGGTCCGCTTCCTCGGCCTGGTGGGGGTCGTAACCGCCGCCGTACGCGACCGGCAGCACCTGCGGCGCGGCGAACCAGGGGCTGGTGCCCTCCTGCACGGCCTCCTGGACCCCGCCGGGAACCCCGCCCTGCACGGTTCCGCCCTGCACGGTTCCACCCTGCGGAGCCGCCGGCCCCTGGGCGAAGAGCTGAGGCTGCTGCCCCACCTGCGGCCCGGCGTACTGCTGCGCCTGCACGGCGGCCTGCTGCGCCGGCCCCGCGAACTGCTGCGCCTGTGCCTGCGCCGCGTACTGCTGCGCCTGCGCCTGCACGGCGGCCTGCTGCGCCTGCTGCTGGAAGAACCGCTGCCGCTGCTGCTCGAAGTGCTCCTGCCGGGCCAGCAGTTCGGTGTGCTGCTGCTCGGTGTACGGACCCTGCACCGGCCGGCCCGCCGGTGCGCCCTGCCCGCCCGGCGCGCCGACGAGGGCCGGGTCCTGCGGATACGGGCCCTGCCCACCCCGCTCGAACGGCGGGGCCGGGTCCTGCGGGTGCCGCTGCTGCCAGGAGGCCGGCACCTCGTAACGCTGCTCCGGGTCCTCCGGACCGCCCTGCGGGTGCTCCTGCGCCCCCTCCGGCCCGCGCTCCCCGTCGCCGGGCCGCGCGGGCTCCGCCACCTGCTTCCGGGCCGGCACCGGCGCCCCTGCGGTCAGCTCGGGCGTCCCGTCCCCCGCGGCGAGTTCCGGAGAACCGTCGGCCGCCGTACCGGGCCGCGCCTCCGGCGGCAGCAGCGCGGGCTCGATGCCCGCCGCCGCGAGACCCGACGGAGCCGTCTCGGCGAGCGGCACACCGTACTTGGCGAGCCGCAGCGGCATCAGCGACTCGATCGGGGCCTTGCGGCGCCAGTTGCGGCCGAACCGGGCCTGAAGACGGGCCTGGTAGATCAGCCGGTCCTGTTCGAGCTTGATGACCTGCTCGTAACTGCGCAGCTCCCACAGCTTCATGCGGCGCCACAGCTTGAACGTCGGCACCGGCGACAGCAGCCACCGCGTCAGGCGTACGCCCTCCATGTGCTTGTCGGCCGTGATGTCGGCGATCCGGCCCACCGCGTGCCGGGCGGCCTCGACCGCCACCACGAAGAGGATCGGGATCACCGCGTGCATGCCCGTGCCCAGCGGGTCCGGCCACGCGGCCGCGCCGTTGAACGCGATCGTCGCCGCCGTCAGCAGCCACGCCGTCTGGCGCAGCAGCGGAAACGGTATGCGCATCCACGTCAACAGCAGGTCCAGCGCGAGGAGTACGCAGATACCCGCGTCGATGCCGATCGGGAAGACCAGGGAGAACTGCCCGAACCCCTTCTCCTCCGCGAGCTCGCGCACCGCGGCGTACGAGCCCGCGAAACCGATCGCGGCGATCAACACCGCACCGGCCACGACGAGTCCGATGAGTATCCGGTGCGTGCGTGTCAGCTGCATCGCGGCCACCCGCGCTCCCCTCCCGCCATCCGTCTGCGCCGGACGAACGTCACCCGGCGAGGGCACAGCCTGGCACATGTGTTCGTGATCCGGTGCGCCGGGAGCGGGAGAGCCCGCCCTCCGGAGGGAGGGCGGGCTCGTCGAAGGGGCCGCCGCGGGGCGGAGCCGGCGGGCCGCGGCGGGCGGCCGTCGGACGTACCGCTCCGGGGGCGTCCGGACGCCCGGACGCCCCCGGACCTCAGGACTCCGCGGTCGTCCGGACGCGCGGGCCTCAGGACTTCGCGGTCGCCTTAGCCGAAGCGCTGGACTTCACGGCGTCGCCCTTCTTCGCGTCGGCCTTCTTCGCGTCGTCGTTCTTCGCGGCACCGCTCGACGTGGCGCTGGGCGAGGACGAACCCCCGGAGGAGCCGTTGGCGGCGTCGACGGCCGCGACGGCCTCCTTCGCGGCCTTCTGGGCACCCTTCAGGATGTCCTCGGCCTTGGGCGTCTTCCCGCCCGCGTAACCGGCCCCGTTGTAGGTGAGCGTGACCAGGACGTTGCCGGTACGGGCCACGACCGTCGCGTACTTGAAGTCCTCGTCGGTCTTCTTCAGGTCGTAGGTGACGGCCGTCGCCTGCTCACCGACACCGGTGACCGGCGCGGTGGCCACCTTCTGGGCGCCCTCGGCGGCCTCTTCCTTGGCCACCTGCTTGGTGAACGCCTCGGTCGCGCGGTCCGCACCGCTGCCGAGGGCCTGGTCGGACTCGTAGCGGGAGAAGCCGACGTCGAGCCAGCGGTACTGCGAGCCGTCGACGCCGTTGTCCTTCAGGCCGTTCCAGGAGCACGCGGCGCGGGTGTCGAGATCGGTGGACTCGCCGGCCGTGCCGGTCTTGTCCTTGGCCGAGGGAACCAGCGACGCCGTCGTCTTCTTCGCGAGGGCGGAACACGGGTCCGGCAGTCCGGCGAACTTCGCCGGCTCCACGGTGGGGCTGGCCGAGGCGGAGGGAGATGCCGAGGCGGACGCGGAGCTCGCGGCCTTGTCGCCGTCGGAGTCCGACGAGCAGCCTGCGGCGGCGAGCATCACCGGGACGGCGGCGCAGACGAGTATGCGGGACAGGCGCGGAGCGGATCGGTGCATGGTTCCTTCACTCGGGCGGCACGACGGTCTCGGACGTGCGG
Source organism: uncultured Streptomyces sp. (assembly GCF_947488945.1). Lineage (GTDB taxonomy): Bacteria > Actinomycetota > Actinomycetes > Streptomycetales > Streptomycetaceae > Streptomyces. Next base: position 173,317 of record NZ_CANLBS010000015.1, on the reverse strand, counting down.
TGTACGGACGGTTCAGGGCGGCCGCGGGCCGGAAACCCGGCCCCCGGGCGCCCGGAACACGGTTCCGTGCGGGTGACGGGCCGTGTTCCGGAGAGCCACGGTACGACGGACCGCCCCCGGACGCCGCCCCCGCGCCCGCCCCCGGCTCCCGCGCGCGAGAGCTCGCCGGAAGCCTCCGGACGGTCCTACTCGCTCAGCCGGTCGGCCAGCGTCCGGGCCAGGGCCTGTGCCTTTTCCTGGAGTTCCGTGCTGTCGGGCACCTCATCGGTGAGCCTCGGCTGCTCGGCGTACCGGATGGTCACCACCACGTTGGATGTGCGGAACACCACGCTCACCGTGCGGTGCTGGGCGGTCGAACCGGAACTTTCCAGGACATCACTCGTGAATGCCTCATTGGCCAGGCCGGTGAGCCGACGCGGCGGGAGTGTCTGTGCCGCGTCGTCCGCCGGGGTGGAGCCGCCGGTGGTGGGGGTGGGCGACGGGGTGCCGGCCGGTGTCGCGGAACCCTGGGCGGCGGGACCGTCGCCCGTCCCCGCGCCGGAGCCCGCGTCGCTCGGGGAGCCGGTGCCGGTCGGGGACGCGGTGCCGCTCGGGGACGCGTCGGCTTCTCCGGTGGCGTCCGCGTCCGGGGCGGCCGGAGCGAGACCGGCCGCCTCCGCCGCCTTCTCGTAGACCAGGTCGGCGCGGCTGTCGTCGCTCACGGCCGGGTCGTAGGAAACCACCCGTTCGAAGTCGACCGTCAGGCTCCGTGAGGCGTCGTCCGCCTCGGCCTTCCAGCGGCACCCGGCCTTGCGGTCGGTGTCGAAGGTGACCGACGCGGTGCCCTCGTACAGCGACTCGCGCTGGTCCTCGGTGCGCGCGGTGTCGTCCGGGAGCAGGGCCCTGAGCGTGGCGGCCGGCACCGAACTGCACGCCTCAGGCAGCGTCCGGTACCTGCCGGGCGCGGCCACCACCGTGGGGCCGCCCGCCTTGTCGTCGTCGGCGGATTCGTCGGTGCCCGATCCGGAACTGCAGCCGACGACGAGCGCTGCCAGAAGCGCGACGCCGGGTGCGTACGCCATGTGTCGCACGGGTTCCCAGGCTCCCTTCGGTACGAGAAAACAAGTTGCCGCGCGTCGGCGGCCGATGGACACAATGTGTATCGCACGCGCAGCTGTGGACGCCGGTCGGCCGACTGCTTTGCCGACCTTGGCACCGGTATTGCGTTTTCAATCTTTTCGGGGGAAACGAGGGGTTATGTCGTACGTAGAGATGCCGGGCGCGCAGGTTCCCATCCGGATGTGGGCGGACCCCGCAACGGTGGAGGACGTGGCGATGCAGCAGCTCCGCAACGTCTCCACCCTGCCCTGGATCAAGGGGCTCGCCGTCATGCCGGACGTCCACTTCGGCAAGGGCGCGACGGTCGGTTCCGTGATCGCGATGCACGGCGCCGTCTGCCCGGCGGCGGTGGGCGTGGACATCGGCTGCGGAATGTCCGCCGTCAAGACCTCGCTGACCGCCAACGACCTGCCCGGCGACCTCTCCCGGCTGCGCTCCCGGATCGAGCAGGCCATCCCCGTCGGCCGCGGCATGCACGACGACATGCCCGACCCCGGCGCGCTGCCCGACTTCACCGCCTCCGGGTGGGACGGCTTCTGGGACCGGTTCGACGGGATCGCGGAAACGGTCAAATTCCGTCAGCAGCGCGCCATAAGGCAGATGGGAACGCTCGGCGGGGGAAATCACTTCATCGAAGTCTGTCTTGATGAGTCAGGCTCAGTCTGGCTCATGCTGCACTCCGGTTCGCGGAACATCGGCAACGAGCTCGCCGACCACCACATCGGCGAGGCGCAGAAGCTGCCGCACAACCAGGATCTGATCGACCGGGACCTTGCGGTCTTCGTCGCGGACACCCCGCAGATGGCGGCGTACCGGAACGACCTCTTCTGGGCGCAGGAGTACGCGAAGTTCAACCGCGCGATCATGATGGGGCTGCTCCAGGACGTCGTGCGCAAGGAGTTCAAGAAGGCGCGCGTGACCTTCGACCCGGTCATCTCCTGCCATCACAACTACGTGGCGGAGGAGCGGTACGACGGGATGGACCTGCTGGTCACGCGCAAGGGTGCGATCCGGGCCGGGTCCGGGGAGTTCGGGATCATCCCCGGCTCCATGGGTACCGGCTCCTACATCGTGAAGGGGCTGGGCAACGCGAAGTCGTTCAACTCGGCCTCGCACGGCGCCGGCCGTCGGATGAGCCGCAACGCGGCCAAGCGGCGTTACACCGCACAGGACCTGGAGGACCAGACGCGCGGGGTGGAGTGCCGCAAGGACTCGGGGGTCGTGGACGAGATCCCCGCCGCGTACAAGCCGATCGAGCGGGTCATCGAGCAGCAGCGGGACCTGGTCGAAGTGGTCGCGAAGATCAAGCAGATCGTCTGCGTGAAGGGATGACGCGGGCGGGTCCGCCCTCGGGTGGACCCGCCAGTGGCTCAGGAGTCGTCGGCCGGGCAGTCGGTCGGCAGGGGCCTGGCCTCCGTGCCGCGTTTTCGGCGCGGTAAGCAGCCTGAACGAGTGGTCCCCGGACGCCGTCCCCGCCGTCCCCGCGCGTCACAGGGTGCGGTGGACCTTGGTGTTGGAGGCCTGGGCGCGGGGGCGCAGGACCAGCAGGTCGACGTTGACGTGGCTGGGGCGGGTGACGGCCCAGGTGATGGTGTCGGCGACGTCGTCGGCGGTGAGCGGGGCGTCGACGCCCGCGTAGACCTTGGCGGCCTTCTCCGCGTCGCCGCGGAAGCGGTTGGCGGCGAACTCGTCCGTCTTGACCATGCCGGGCGCGATCTCGATGACGCGCACCGGGGTGCCGACGATCTCCAGCCGGAGGGTCTCGGCGAGGACGTGCTCACCGTGCTTGGCGGCCACGTAGCCCGCGCCGCCCTCGTAGGTGCCGTGTCCGGCGGTGGAGGACACGACCACGACGGTGCCGTCGCCGCTCGCGGTGAGGGCCGGCAGCAGGGCCTGGGTGATGTGGAGGGTCCCGATGACGTTGATCTCGTACATCTGCCGCCAGTCGTCGGGCGACCCGGTGGCCACCGGGTCGGCGCCGAGCGCCCCGCCGGCGTTGTTGACCAGGACGGCGAGCGAGCGGAACGCGGTGGCGAACTCGTCGACCGCGGCCCGGTCGGTCACGTCGAGCGGGTAGGCGGTCGCCTGGTGCCCGGCCGCGTTGATCTCCTCCGCCAGCGCCTCGATGCGGTCCTTGCGGCGGGCGGTGAGCACGACCCGGTAGCCCGCGGCGGCGAGCTGCCGGGCGGTGGCGGCACCGATACCGCTGCTCGCTCCGGTGACGACGGCGATGGGGGTGGCGGCCATGACGAACTCCTCGGACAGCTGATCGGTACGGGCCCAGGATAGGCAGCCGGACGCGCGCTCGGTCGGGCCGGTGGCGACCGGGGAGCGCGGGGGAGCGCACGGGATGTGCGCCGAGCCGGGGGTCGGCGCTCGGGGTGCGGTGCTACCCGCCGAACTCGCGGACCGCGTCGGTGACGACCTTCTCCAGATGGCCGTGGTGTGCGCCGCGCCAGTAGACCCGGTCGCACGCGGTGCAGCGGGCGAACACGTCGTACGCCTGCTGGGTGCCGTGCCGGAGCCGGTCGGCGACCGCGTCCTTGTCGGCGTCCACGAGGACGCCGTTGCAGGCGGTGCAGCGCGTCCAGGGCCGCAGGACCGGCGCGAAGCGGCCCAGCACGTCGCGGAGCTGCTCCTCGGGCCGGTCGCTGTAGACGTAGCCGCCCGCCCAGATCTCGCGCCGGCGCAGCAGCCCCCGGTCGCGGGAGAGCAGCACCCGGCGCTCGCTCGCGGAGAGCGCGGCCAGGGCGGGGTCCCCGAGGTCCTCGCTCTCGTACCAGGCGTCGACGCCGAGGAGGCGCAGCCGGCGGGCGAGGGTGCCGAGGTGGACGTCCAGGAGGAAGCGCAGCGGGGCGCCCGGGACCCGTTGCGGGCGTTCCACCGCCCGCACCTCGACGTGTTCGCCCGCGCCGGGGACGTGGGCGGCCGGCACCGGGGCGCCGTCCACGAGCAGGCTGCCGACCTCGGTCAGCGGGACGCCCAGCGACTCCACGACGTGGCCGAGGGTCGAGACCCCGTCGGTGCGGACGACCGAACGTCCGGGCCGGCGGTCGTGGGCGACGAACAGCCGTAGTCCGGGTGCTACTTCGAGGGTGATCTCCGGGCGTTCCACCCGGTCAGCATGTCACCGCGCGGGGCGTCCGACCAGGGAATCGCGCCCCGGGGCACGGGCGTGCCCCGCCGCGCTCCGGTGCGACCCCGGCCGACTTCGCCGCGCCCGCTTCAGCCGGCCGCCCCGCCCGTGCCGCCCGCGCCAGCCGCGCCCGCTTCAGCCGGCCGCCCCGCCCGCGCCGGGCGTCCCGCCCAGGAGGTCGAGGCGCCAGTCGTTGGCGCGCATCGGGCGGCCGGGCGGGTACTCCAGGTCGCACGGTCCGAGGAGGGTGAAACCGGCCTTGCGGCAGACCGCGTTGGAGGGGCCGTTGTCCACCGAGGGGAAGGCGTGCAGGTAGCGGTGGCGGCGTTCCGCTCCTGCCCGCTCCGCGACCGCGCGGGCGGCGGCGGAGGCGATTCCCCGGCCGTGGAAGCCGGGGAGGACCGTCCACCCCGTCTCGTAGACACGCTGGTCGACCCAGTCCTGCTCCCAGTAGCCGATGATGCCCGCGGTCTGGCCGCTTTCGGCGACGACCACGCGGAACATCCGGCCCCGGCCCGCGTGTTCGGCGCTGAGACCGACGTACCGGGCGTGCCGGACCAGGAGTTGGTCCTCGGTCTCGGGGCCGCCCAGGTGTTCCATGAGTTCGGGCGCGTTGGCCCGGCGGAGCAGGTCCAGGTCGCCCGGCGACCAGGGCTCGATCCGCACCCTCGCCGGGGTGGCCGGGCCGTTGGGGTCAGTCATACCGACGACCTTAGACCGGGGGTCCGACAACGGGACGGTCGCGGCGGGGCCCCGGCCGCGGGGCGCTCAGGGGGCGAGGGCGGTGGGCGGTACGCCGAGGGTCGCGGTGAAGTCCCGTACGAGGTGGGGCTGGTCGCTGTAGCCGAGTTCGGCGGCCAGCCGGGCCCAGTCCACCTCCGCCGCGTCCCGGCCGGCCCGTTCCAGTGCTTCGTGCAGGCGGTGGCGCAGGACGACCCACTTGGGGCCGACCCCGACGTACGCGGCGAACAGGCGCTGGAGCGAGCGCACCGACATCCCCCCGGTCCGGGCCAGCCGGTCGACCCGGCGCACCGAGCGGTCGGCGCGGACGAGCGCGGCGAGGGCGGTGGCGTGGTCGGCGCGGGGGTCGGGCCGGGGGCCGAGGGCGAGCAGGAAGGCGTCGAGCGCGGCGACGCGGGCGGGGTCGTCGTCGGGCCCGAGGACGTCCGAGGGGTGCGGGCGGGCGGGGTCCGGGACCCGGAACACCTGGCGGGCGGGGACGTTGCGGCCGGTCCAGTCGGAGACCGGGTGGCCGGGGGCGAACGGCCGGAACGCGCCGGGGCGGAACTGCACGCCGCAGACCCGGCCGGTGCCCTCCAGGGTCCGCACGTCCAGGCCGGTGCCGACCCCGGCGACCTCGGCGAAGTCGCCGCGGGCGGCCGCGTCCCCGGTGCCGTAGCGCTGGAAGACGAGATTGACCGAGGGGTGCGGGACGACCCGGGAGCGCCAGGGGGCCGGGAGGTCCCAGTCGATGAACCAGTAGTGCTCCAGGTAGGGCCGCAGCGCGGGAGCGGGCTCGTGGCGCCGGAAGCGTACGCGGGTGAGGAGACCGGCGGGGTCCACGATGCCGCGGGTGTCGCGTCGGGGTCCGGACATGCCGCGATCGTAGGCCCCCGCCCCCGGCCCGTCATGTCCCGGCCCGCCGCCGTCCCCATCCGGCTCCCCGCCTTGCCCCACGGCCCGCCTTGCCCTCACGGTCGCCCACGCCCCCGGCCCGTCTCGTCCCACCGCGTTCCGCCCCACCGCGTTCCGCCCCACCGCGTTCCGCCCCACCGCGTTCCGCCCCGCCGCGCTCTGTCGCGGCCCAGGCGGTCGTGTCAGGTGCGGTCGTGTCAGGTGCGCGGGGCGGCGCCGGGGGCCGGGTCGGGTTGCCGGCGGTCGGCCGGGCCGCCGGAGGCCCCGTGCGGCGCGGTGCGGGCGGGCGGCGGGCGGCCGGGGAGGTCGTAGAGGGGGCCGAGCGTCGCGTGGGCGTCCTCGACGATGCCCTCGGCGCGGGCGAGTGCGTCGCGCTCGGCCAGCAGCAGGGCCCGGCGGGTGTACGGGGACGGCGGGGCGGGCCGGCGGCGGCTCCACCGGCAGGCGAAGGCGGCGTACAGGCCGCTCGCGCACAGCAGGGCCGGCACGGACAGGGTCAGCAGAGCGTCGCCCACGGGACCTCCTTCGGCGGGTGCCCTTTTCCTCGGCATGTTCGACCGCCCGGCTGGAGATCATTCTTCGGCCATTCACTGGCCGGATCGAACCGGCGAACGCATGCTCCCCGGACACCTTGGCGAGGACGTGTCCCCTGCTGGGGCGGCTCCCCGGTCGCCGTACCGCCCCGCCCCCGGCGCTTCCCGCCACGGCCGCGCAGGCGTCCGCCTACTCGCACGCCCGCATACCCTCCGCGGCTCCGCAGCAGCCGCCCGCGTACCCGCAGCAGCCGCCCGCGTACCCGACGCGCCCTCGTAGGAGCCGTCCGCCGCGGCCGTACGGACGAACCGTCCCGGTCGGCCGTCCCGCGGTGGGCTACGGCCACACCAGGCAGTAGGCCTGGTGTCCCGCGTCGTGCAGGCGGTGGGAGAAGTCCTGCCACTCGTGCAGGAGTTGGTAGACGTTGAAGGCGTCGCGCGGGCCGCCGCGGTCCGGGACGGTCGACCATATGAAGGCCGCCGCGCCGACGGTCTCCTCGCCGACGCCGCGCAGCGGGTCGACGACCGTCATGGGGAGCTTGACCACGGCGTAGTCCGGGTGGAGGACGACCAGTTCGAGCGGTGGGACTTGGTGCAGGGGCATGCCCTGTATGCCGGTGAGGACCATCGCGGCCACCGTCTCCGGCTTGATCTTGGTGAACATGCCGCCCATGCCGAGCTCGTCCCCGCCGAGCTCCTCCGGGCGCATCGAGATGGGCACCCGCGCGGCCGTGGCCCCGTCGGGCGCGCCGAAGTACTTGTAGGTCACCCCCACGCGGCCACTGCTCCTGCCTCCGGGCCCGCCGGGGCTGTCCGCCGGTCTGCCCTTGCCCTGTACGCGCTCAGCCTCGCGCCGGTGCCGCCCACGCCGGGCAGGCTCGGGCCCCAGGTCGTCGGTCCCTTCGCCCACTCCGCCACCGCGATGCATATCTCATCCACCCGACTACTTCATAGGAGACACGACCCCCGCCGCGCAACCCGATCATCGTGTCAGTGACCTCCCCCGCGGGGCTGCGGCGAAACACCTGCCCGCAAGACCGTCCGCGGCTCTGACACCATGGCATGTGTGAGCTTTCCCTAATGACGCCCCAGTTTCGCAGACGCGAGAAGGCCGAGGCCCTTTCGTGACGCGAGGAGCGTGTGCGCCTTGCTCGCCGGTGGCCGAGATGTCCGGACCGGCCTCCCGACCCCCCGAACCGCAGATCAGGACCAAAGTGGCGTATTCATACGAAGCCCCCGTTTCGCAGTCGCTCTTCGACCGTGCGTCCGTCGTGACGCCTGGCGGTGTGAACTCTCCCGTGCGTGCCTTCCGGGCCGTGGGCGGTACGCCCCGGTTCATGGTGTCCGGGTCCGGTCCGTACCTGACGGACGCCGACGGCCGTGAGTACGTCGACCTCGTCTGCTCGTGGGGTCCGATGATCCTCGGCCACTCGCACCCCGAGGTCATCGCCGCGGTGCAGGACGCGGTCGCCCGCGGCACCTCCTTCGGCACGCCGGGCGAGGGCGAGGTGGCGCTCGCCGAGGAGATCGTGGCCCGGATCGAGCCCGTCGAGCAGGTGCGGCTGGTGTCCTCCGGCACCGAGGCGACGATGTCGGCGATCCGGCTGGCGCGCGGCTTCACCGGCCGGGCCAAGGTCGTGAAGTTCGCCGGCTGCTACCACGGGCACGTGGACGCGCTGCTGGCCGCCGCCGGGTCGGGGGTGGCCACGTTCGGGCTGCCCGACACGCCCGGTGTGACGGGCGCGCAGGCCGGCGACACCATCGTGCTGCCGTACAACGACCTGGACGCCGTGCGCGCCGCGTTCGCCGCCGCTCCGGGCGAGATCGCCTGTGTGATCACCGAGGCGTCGCCGGGCAACATGGGCGTCGTCCCGCCGGTGGAGGGCTTCAACGCGGGGCTGAAGGAGATCTGCGCGGCCGACGGCGCGCTCTACATCTCCGACGAGGTCATGACGGGCTTCCGCACGTCGAAGGCCGGCTGGTACGGCGTCGACGGGGTCCGCCCGGACCTGATGACGTTCGGCAAGGTCATGGGCGGCGGCTTCCCGGCCGCGGCCTTCGGCGGCCGTGCCGACGTGATGGCGCACCTGGCCCCGGCCGGCCCGGTCTACCAGGCGGGCACGCTGTCCGGGAACCCGGTCGCCACCGCGGCCGGGCTGGCGCAGCTGCGGCTGCTGGACGACGCGGCGTACGCGAAGATCGACGCGGTCTCCGCCGAGCTGCGCGGCCTGGTGGGCGAGGCGCTCTCCAAGGAGGGCGTCGCGCACACGGTGTCCGCCGCGAGCAACATGTTCTCCGTGTTCTTCACCGACGAGCCGGTGCGCGACTACGAGGGCGCGAAGAAGCAGGAAGCTTTCCGCTTCACCGCGTTCTTCCACTCGATGCTGGCGCAGGGCGTCTACCTGCCGCCGTCCGCGTACGAGTCCTGGTTCGTCTCCACCGCCCACGACGCGCGCGCGATCGAGCGCGTCGCCGCCGCCCTGCCCGCCGCAGCCCGAGCCGCATCGGAGGCCACCGCATGAGTCCGACCGGATCCCGCGACGACATCACCGTCGTCCACCTGATGCGCCACGGCGAGGTGCACAACCCGGACGGCGTCCTCTACGGGCGCCGGGACGGGTACCACCTGTCCGAGCTGGGCCGGCAGATGGCCGACCGGGTCGCCGAGCACCTGGAGAAGCGCGACGTCACGCATGTCGTCGCCTCCCCGCTGGAGCGGGCCCAGGAGACCGCCGCCCCGGTGGCGAAGTCGCACGGGCTGGACCTGGTGACGGACGAGCGGCTGCTCGAAGCCACCAACGTCTTCGAGGGCAAGACCTTCGGTGTGGGCGACGGCGCGCTGCGCAGGCCGGAGAACTGGAAGCACCTGACCAACCCGTTCAAGCCGTCCTGGGGCGAGCCGTACGTCGAGCAGGTCGTGCGGATGATGAGCGCGCTGGACGCCGCCAAGGACGCGGCGCGGGGCCACGAGGCGGTGTGCGTCAGCCACCAGCTGCCGATCTGGATCGTGCGGAGCTTCGTGGAGCGGCGCCGGCTGTGGCACGACCCGCGCAAGCGGCAGTGCACGCTCGCCTCGCTGACCACGTTCACGTACCAGGGCGACAAGATCGTTTCGGTGGGCTACAGCGAGCCGGCGCGGGACCTGGTGCCGGCCCACCTGCTGGCGGGCGCCAAGCCGGTGAAGGGGAAGTCGAAGGCTTTCGGCGCGTAGGCGCCGTCTCCCCGCGGCGGGGAGACGAGGGCGCGTCCGGACTCCTGCGGGGGGCCGGACGCGCCTTTCCGTTTTCCGGTTGCCCCGGTCCTGTGCGGGTCCTGCGGGGGTCCGGACGGGTATGGAAAAGTGTGATTGTCAGTGGAACCACCGTGTTGCTTCCGCCCTCTCATCGATAGCCAGTTTGTATGACTCGGAGACAAAAGCGACTGCGGATGGGGACGGAATGCCTGACATCGACCGAAGGGGGCTGCTGGGAGCGGGACTGGGCGCGGCGGCGGCGCTGGGAATGGCCGGCTGCGGCACCTCCGGGGGCGAGAGGCACACGGGTCCCGAGCCGCACCGGGGCGCCGGGGACGCCCCGCACGGCGGCGGCGGCAAGGAGGGCGCCGGATCGGGGGCGAGCGGCGTACGGCTGATCGGCGACGGATCCACGGCCGACACGGGGAAGCAGCCGGGACAGCCCTCCGCGCCCGTTCCCCTCGAACCCGGGCAGCGCCCCCCGCAGTTCGTGGTCTTTTCCTGGGACGGCGCCGGCGAGGTCGGCAACGGACTGTTCCCGCGCTTTCTCGAACTTGCCCGGGAACACGACGCGAAAATGACCTTCTTCCTCTCCGGGATCTATCTGCTGCCCGAGTCGAAGAAATCCCTCTACCGTCCTCCGAACAACCCGCGCGGCGCCTCCGACATCGGCTATCTCACCGACGCCCACGTCAAGGAGACGCTGCGCCACGTCGGTGAGGCGTGGCGCGACGGGCACGAGATCGGCACGCATTTCAACGGCCATTTCTGCGGCGGTTCGGGTTCCGTGGCGAACTGGACCCCCGCGCAGTGGCACAGCGAGATCAACCAGGCGATCTCCTTCGTCACGGAATGGCGGACCAACACCGGCTGGGAAAACGCCGAACCGCTCCCGTTCGACTACCGCAGGGAACTCGTCGGGGGCCGCACCCCGTGCCTCCTCGGCCAGGAGAACCTGCTGCCCACCGCCGCCAAGCTCGGCTGGCGCTACGACGCCAGCTCGCCCGGCGGCCTCCAGGTGTGGCCGGACAAGAAGCAGGGCGTCTGGGACCTCCCGCTCCAGGGCATGCCGTTCCCCGGCCATTCCTTCGAAGTCCTCTCCATGGACTACAACATCCTCGCCAACCAGTCGAACAACTCCACCAACGGAATGCCCGCGCGTTTTCCGGGCTGGCGCCACCAGGCCACCGAGGCGTATCTCTCCGGATTCCGCCGGGCGTACGAGACGAATCGCGCGCCGTTCTACGTCGGAAACCACTTCGAGGAGTGGAACGGCGGCATCTACATGGACGCCGTGGCGGACGTGTTGAAGCGCGTCGCCGGAGAAGCGGATGTGCGCCTCGTCTCCTTCCGGCAGTTCGTCGACTGGCTCGACGTGCAGGACCCGGCGGTTCTCGCCAAGCTCCGTACACTGGGGGTCGGCGAGGCGCCCGCGGGTGGCTGGAACACCTTCTTTAAACGGGCCTGACAAGGGGCTTTACGGGCACCGAGGGGGGTGCCCGAGATCGCCGGAACTGCCATGCGAAACTTTTCACATGAGCCATGGCCGCGTACCCCGACGCCGCTCCACCCTGCTCGCCGCCACCGCCGTCGCCGTGACCGGCGCGCTGACGCTGTCCGCGTGCGGGGCGGACGACAACAAGACCGGTGGCGGTGGTGACACCCACTTCGTCACCGGCAGCGCCGGCATCTCCACCGTGGCCGCGTCGGAGCGCCCCGCGGCACCGAAGCTCACCGGCACCACCCTGGACGGCGAACCGCTCGACGTCGCCGACTACCGGGGCAAGGTCGTCGTCCTCAACGTCTGGGGCTCCTGGTGCGGCCCGTGCCGCGCGGAGGCCAAGCACTTCGCCAAGGTCTCGCGGGAGACCGCCGACGACGGCGTCCAGTTCATCGGGATCAACACGCGGGACGTCCAGAAGGACGCCGCCGTCGCCTTCGAGAAGGACTGGGACATCACCTACCCCAGCTTCTACGACCCGATCGGCAAGCTCCTGCTCCGTTTCCCGCAGGGCACGCTGAACCCGCAGGCCATCCCCTCCACGATCGTCCTCGACCGGAACGGGAAGATCGCCGCCCGCACCCTCCAGGCGCTCGACGCGGAGAAGCTGCACACGATGATCGACCCGCTGATCGCGGAGAAGTGATCTCCAGGTGTTCACCCTCGCAGCGGCCACCGGCTACAACGAGACGGTGCTCAGCGGCGCCCTGCTGGTCGCCCTGCCCATCGCCCTGCTCGGCGGGCTCGTCTCCTTCTTCTCGCCGTGCGTGCTGCCGCTGGTCCCCGGCTACCTGAGCTACGTCACCGGGGTCAGCGGCACCGACCTCGCCGCGGCGCGGCGCGGCCGGGTCGTCGCCGGCGCCTCTCTCTTCGTGCTCGGCTTCACCGCCGTCTTCGTCTCCGGCGGCGCCCTGTTCGGCTACTTCGGCCAGCACCTCCAGGAACACAGCGAGGTGATGAACAAGATCCTCGGCGTGCTGATGGTCCTCATGGGGATCTTCTTCATGGGGCTGATGCCGTGGATGACCCAGCGCGAGTTCCGTATCCACAAGCGGCCGGTGACCGGCCTCGCGGGCGCGCCGCTGCTGGGCGCCCTGTTCGGCATCGGCTGGACGCCCTGCCTGGGTCCGACGCTGACCTCGGTGAGCATGCTGGCCATCGACCAGGGGACGGCCGGGCGCGGGGCGATACTGACCGTCGCGTACTGTCTGGGACTCGGTGTCCCCTTCGTCCTCGCCGCGGTCGCCTTCCGCAGGGCGCTCGGCGCCTTCGGCTGGGTGAAGCGCCACTACGCGTGGGTGATGCGCATCGGGGGCGTCATGATGATCGCGACCGGCGTCCTGCTGCTGACGGGCCTGTGGGCCACGCTCATGCAGGACCTGCAGGTGTGGTCCAACGGTTTCACTGTGGGGATCTGAGTCCATGAGCAAGTTGAACAGCACCGACGGGCGCGCCGCGGCTCGGGCGGCGGAGGAGGAGCGGGACGGTGAACTCGGGGCCGCCGGGGCCCGGCTCTCCACCGCCCCGCGCGAGGAGCGCCCCGACGCCGCGACGGAGACGGGCGGTGTCCCCGCGATGGGGGTCGTCGGCTGGGTCCGCTGGTTCTGGCGGCAGCTCACCTCGATGCGGGTCGCGCTGATCCTGCTGTTCCTGCTCTCGCTCGGCGCCATCCCCGGCTCGCTGATCCCGCAGACCGGCGCGGACGAGCTGAAGGTGCAGACCTTCAAGGCCGCCCACACCACGGTCACGCCGATCTACGAGAAGCTCCAGCTCTTCGACGTGTACAGCTCGGTGTGGTTCTCCGCGATCTACATCCTGCTGTTCGTCTCCCTCATCGGCTGCATCGTGCCGCGCACCCTGCAGTTCGTCGGCCAGCTCCGCGGCCGGCCGCCGGGCGCGCCGAAGCGGCTGGACCGGCTGCCCGCGTACACGACCTGGCGGACCGGGGCCACGCCGGAGGAGGTGCACGGGGCGGCGCTGTCGCTCCTGCGCCGCCGCCGTTTCCGCTCGCACGTCACCGGGTCGGCGGTCGCGGCCGAGAAGGGCTACCTCCGCGAGGCCGGGAACCTGATCTTCCACGTCGCGCTCATCGTGATGCTGGTGGCCTTCGCCGCCGGGCAGCTCTTCAAGTCCGAGGGCGGCAAGCTGATCGTCGAGGGCGACGGCTTCTCCAACACGCTTCCGCAGTACGACGACTTCAGGTCGGGCTCGCTGTACGACACCGACGAGCTCGAACCGTTCAGCTTCACCCTCGACAAGTTCGTCTCCACGTACGAGCGGACCGGCCCGCAGCGCGGCACCGCGCGCACCTTCGAGGCGCACGTCACCTACGCCCGGGGCGCGGACGGCGAGGAGAAGAAGGACGTCATCACGGTCAACGACCCGCTGGAGGTCGACGGCACCAAGGTGTACGTCATCTCCCACGGGTACGCCCCGGTCGTGACCGTGAAGGACGGGAGCGGCAAGCAGATCTTCAAGGGCGCCGTGCCGCTGCTGCCGAGGGACGCCAACATCACGTCCACCGGTGCGATCAAGGTGATGGACGGCTACCGCGACAAGGACGGCGAGCGCGACCAGCTCGGCTTCCAGGCGTTCTTCGTACCGACCTTCGCCGGCGCGGGCAACGGCACGATGCTGTCCCAGTTCCCCGCCCCCGACAATCCGGTCCTCGCGCTCAACGCGCTGCACGGCAGCCTGGGCGTCGACTCGGGCCTGCCGCAGAACGTCTACCAGCTCGACACCACGAAGCTGAAGCCGTTCAAGGACGCCGACGGCAACGACCTGAAGCAGCGGCTGGCCGTCGGCGACACGATGAACCTCCCGGACGGCGCCGGCTCGGTCACCTTCGAGGGCGTCGAGGAGTGGGCCAGCTTCCAGATCTCCAAGCAGCCCGCCAGCGGCTGGGCGCTCACCGGGGCCGTCGCCGCCATCGCGGGCCTCGCCGGCTCGCTCTTCATCCAGCGCCGCCGCGTCTGGGTGCGGGCGGTGCGCGGCACGGACGGGGTGACCGTCGTGGAGATGGCGGGCCTCGGCCGCAGCGAGTCCGCGAAGCTGCCCGAGGAACTGTCCGCCCTGGCCACCGCCCTGTACGACCGGGCGCCCGGCGTCCTCGACCACGATCCGACCGCGACCGATCCCGGTCCCGACGTACCTGCCGCAGCATCTGCCGAAGGGGCTGAGAAGTGAATCTCGCCGCCGCTACCAACGAGAACCTCGCGCACACCAGCAATGTGCTGATCTATTCGTCGATGGCCGTCTACACCCTGGCCTTCTTCGCGTACATCGCCGAGTGGGTGTTCGGCAGCCGCAGCAAGGTGGGCCGCACCGCCGCCGCCCTGTCCGGCGAAGGGACCGCCGCGGCGGCCGGGCCGGTGGTGCTGGGCGGTCCCACGATCGTCACCCGGTCCGCGGCCGGCACCCGTGACGTCCCGGACGGCCCCGGCGCGTCCGGCGGCACGTACCGGGGCGACATGTGGGGCCGGATCGCGATCTCGCTGACGGTCGTCGGGTTCCTGGTCGAAGCCTGCGGGGTGATCGCCCGCGCGATGTCCGTGGAGCGTGCTCCGTGGGCCAACATGTACGAGTTCTCGATCACCTTCTCCACCGTCGCGGTCGGCGCGTTCCTGGTGCTGCTGGCGCTCGGGAAGAACGTCCGCTGGATGGGCCTGGCCCTGGTGACCACGGTCCTGCTGGACCTCGGCGTCGCCACCACCACGCTCTACACCGACAGCGACCAGCTCGTCCCGGCGCTCCACTCCTACTGGCTGTGGATCCACGTCTCCACCGCGATCATCTGCGGCGCGGTGTTCTACCTCGGTGCGGTCGGCACGCTGCTCTACCTCTTCCGCGACAGCTACGAGAACAAGATCGCCCAGGGCGGCACGCCCGGGAAGTTCGCGCGCTCGGTCCTGGACCGGCTGCCGTCCGCGGCGTCGCTCGACAAGTTCTCGTACCGGATCAACGCGGCGGTCTTCCCGCTGTGGACGTTCACGATCATCGCGGGCGCCATCTGGGCGGGCGACGCCTGGGGCCGGTACTGGGGCTGGGACCCGAAGGAGACCTGGTCCTTCATCACCTGGGTCGCGTACGCCTGCTACCTGCACGCCCGCGCGACGGCCGGCTGGAAGGGCCGCAAGGCCGCCTACCTGGCGCTGATCGCCTTCGGCTGCTGGCTGTTCAACTACTACGGCGTCAACATCTTCATCACCGGCAAGCACTCCTACGCCGGCGTCTGACCCGCGGGCGTCCGACCGCACGACGGGGCCCCGCCTCCGGTACGTACGCGTGCCGGAGGCGGGGCCCTGTCCGTGGCGCCGCAGGGGCCGGGGTCAGCCGAGCGGGGTGTCCAGGACCGCCTTGCGGTGGCTGAACGTTTCGATCGAGTACGGGCCGTGGTAGCTGCCCATGCCGCTCTCGCCGACGCCGCCGAACGGCAGGTCGGAGACGGTGAGGTGGGCCAGCGGCAGGCCGAGGCCGACGCCGCCGGACGAGGTCTCGGCCAGCAGCCGGTCGCGCACGGCGTCCGAGCCGGTGAAGGCGTAGAGCGCCAGCGGCTTGTCGCGGTCGTTGACGAAGTCGATCGCCGCGTCCAGGCCGTCGACGGTCACGATCGGCAGGATCGGCCCGAAGATCTCCTCGCCCATCACCGGGGAGTCGGGGGAGACGTCCGCGAGCACGGTCGGCGCGATGTACCGGGTCTCACGGTCGTGGACGCCGCCGGTGACGGTGCGGCCCGAGTCGAGCAGCCCCACCAGCCGGTCGAAGTGGCGCTCGTTGACGATCCGGCCGTACTCGGCGTGGGTGGCCGGGTCCGAGCCGAACAGCGACTCGACGGCCCCGGCGAGCGCGTCCGCGAGGGCGGCGCCGGTCTCCGGGTCGGTCAGCACGTAGTCGGGGGCGACGCAGGTCTGGCCGGCGTTCAGGAACTTGCCGGACGCCAGCCGGGCCGCGACCGTCTTCAGGTCGGTGTCCCGGTCCACGAAGGCCGGGGACTTGCCGCCGAGTTCGAGCGTCACGGGGGTGAGGTGGCGGGCGGCGGCGGCCATCACGATCCGGCCGACCGTGCCGTTGCCGGTGTAGAAGATGTGGTCGAAGCGCTGCTCCAGCAGCGCCGTGGTCTCCGGGACCGCCCCCTCGACGACGGCGACCGCGTCGGTGTCGAGGTAGCGCGGGAGCAGCCGGGCGACGGCGGCGGAGGTCGCCGCGGCCAGTTCGCTGGGCTTGGCGACCACGCAGTTGCCGGAGGCCAGCGCGCCGACGACGGGAGCGAGCAGCAGTTGCGCCGGGTAGTTCCAGGGCGCGATGACGAGGACGACGCCGAGGGGGTCCAGCACGGTGTGCGCGGTGGCCCCGGCGGCGGCCAGCTGGGCAGGCACGGGGGCGGGTTCGGGGCGCAGCCAGTCGGCGAGGTGCTCCAGGGTGTGGTCGATCTCGCGGATCGTGAAGTCGATCTCGGTGCGGTAGGACTCGGTGCGGCTCTTGCCGAGGTCGGCGTGGAGCGCCTCGGCGAGCTCGTCGCCGTGCTCGGTGAGCAGCGCGCGCAGGCGGGTGAGCTGGCCGGTCCGCCAGTCGAGGTCCTTGGTGCGACCGGTGCGGAAGGTGGCGCGGAGGCGGGCGACGAGGTCGGCCGGGGACTCGACGGGGGACTGGGTGGGCATGCGTGCTCCGTACGGGACTGCGGGTGCGGGGGGCCGGCCGGCGTCACGGCGCCCGTCTCCGGGGCCGCGGCGGGCCTGGTTCCGGGGCCCGCGCGCCGACCAAAGCTTGATATGCTCAAGCAACACTGTTCATGGAACTACCAAAACTTGAGCACGTCAAGTAAGTCGGTGCGTGTTCCCCGATCGAAGGATGACCGGTCATGGCCCAGGAGCCGGGGCGGCGCCCCGTCCCCACCCCGGACGAACTGCTGGAACCGCTGGCCGTCGTCGTCCGCGGCCACTACGACGACCTCACCGCCGTGGCCGGCCGGCACAGCCTCAGCAGCGCCCAGGCGCGCGCCCTGATCGCGCTCACCGAGCCGATGCCGATGAGCGCCCTGGCCCAGCACCTGGTGTGCGACGCCTCCAACGCCACCGGCCTGATCGGCCGCATGGAGGCCCGGGGCCTGGTCACCCGCACCCCGTCCCCGGAGGACCGCCGCTCCAAGGTCGCCGCCCGCACCCCCGAGGGCACCGCCCTGGCCCACCGCATCCGCGACGAGATGCGGGTGGTGCACGGCGCCCTGGAGGCCCTCACCCCCGAGGAACGCACCGCCCTGCTTCCCCTCCTGCACCGGCTGGGGGCGCTGCTGGCGCCCTGACCCGGCCGCACGCACGACCGCACGACGCGCCGCGCCCCGGCGACCTGGATGAGGTCACCGGGGCGCGGCGCGGGCGGGTCGCGGGCGGGCGCGGTGCGTCAGGAAGCGGTCGGCGGGGTCGCGTCCCCGTCCTCGCGCCGCTTCAGCTCCTCCTCGCGGCGGCGCAGGTCCGCCTCCCAGTCCTTCAGGACCGACTCGTCCTTCTTGTTGTCGTCCCGGAGCGTCTTCAGGAACTCCGGATTGTCGTCCGGAGCCACCCACTGGGTGCGGTGGTTGCGGTGCCACTCGGAGGGCGTACGGCCCCCGGCGGGCACGTGGCGCGTCTTGCCGGCCGCGAACCAGACGATCGGCCCGACGATCCAGAACAGCAGGATGATGAAGACCCAGGCCAGCTTCGGCAGATGCTTCGCCTCGTCCTCGGGCGTGTTGAGGCAGTCGATGAACGCGTAGATCGTCAGCGCCAGCGGCAGCAGATAGATCAAGGCCCTGAGCATGGGTCGGGTCCCCCTGGGAACGTCGGCGGGCCCGTCGGCCCCCCGGTGAGGCGGCCAGGGTACCGGCTGCCGGTGACGGCCCGGCCGTCACCGGGGGAAACACGGCCCGCCCGGGTCACGGCCGGTTCCGGCCGGCCCCGCCCGTCCGGCCGGCGGGAACCGGCCGAAGGCCTGCCGCGTCGTCAGTACGGCACCATACGGTGAGCGGTGCTGGGCGACGCAAGGCCGTGATCGAGCAACGGGGGTCGGTGGATCGATGGGTTTCGACGAGGAGTGGGCGCACGTGCGGGCCGGGGCGGCGGAACGCGCATCCACGGGCATGCAACTCAACCGGGTCCCCGAAGAGGGTCCCTCCGCCGGGTCCGGTGTGCCGAAGCTCGCCTCGACGCCGGCCGAGAAGTCGGCTGCCGCGAACACCATAGAGAACGAGCTGCTGACCAGTACCGGGAAGGCGGGAAGGCACGCCGACGAGGCCAATGGCAATGCCGCGGCGGCTCTCTCCGGGTGGGCGACCGCGGCAGCGCTGAAGAAGACGCAGACCACCTGGCAGGGGCAGGTCAAGACGCTGATGGCACGCCTGGGCAGGGAGCGCGACGGTCTCCGGAGCACTGTGACGATCCTGTCGGGAACCGATGTCGGTCGTCACGACCGGATCAAGAACATTTCCGCCCCGTCGGTGTTCGACAGCTACCAGTGACCCCGATACTGCCCGCCGCTGACTCCGCGGTGACCCGGGAGAAGAGAGCATGCTGACTTATCCGGACGTCATGTCGGCCGACTTCGGGCCGCTCTCCACCGCGGCCGACCAGTGGGCCTCCATGGCGGACGAGTTCGCCAAGGTCGAGAAGCGGTACCGGGACAGCGTCCAGAAGATCACGCTCGGCGACAGCTGGCTGGGCGACAGCGCGAACGCGGCGGCGCTGAACTTCGCCGCCACCCGCTACGAATACCAAGCCGCCCAGACGCAGGCGAAGGCGACGGCGACCCTGCTGCGCAACGCGTACACGCAGTTCGTCGATCTCAAGAAGCAACTGGAGACCGCGCGTGCCGACGCCGTCAAGGCGGGCATGAGGGTCTCCGAACAGGGCAACGTCGCTTTCGACTACGAGCGCGCCACCGAGAGCGAGCGCAATGCGCTGCGGCACGACCCGGACTACGCGCGGAGCGTCCGGGAGAGCGAACAGTCTTGGGCCGACTACATCAAGTCCTGTGTGAAGGCCGTCGACGACGCGGACGCGGACGTGCGCAAGGACCTCGAATCCGTGGTCAAGGACGAGGGCGGCGGCAAGAACGACGGCACGACGGGCGGCTTCAACGGCGCTGCCGGCAAGGTCGCGAAAGCGGACGAGCAGCAGAAGCAGGAGCGCATGGAGCTGGCTTCGCTGGCGATGCGCGACGGCGAGACCCTGGACGACTACCTGCAGCGCCTCCAGAAGGAGGGCGTGGAGAAGGTGACCGGCAGCAAGAGACTGGCGGAGCTGTTCGCCGGAGTCCAGAAGGGCACCGTCACCGCCGCTGCGTTCTCCACGGCCCTCGGCGGGACGCTGGGGAGTTCGTGGAAGCTCTTCAAGTACCTGAAGACCGGCAAGGACGTGACGGCGCCAGGCACCTTCCTCTCCACCTTCATCAACAACCGGATGGCCGGAGCCGCCCCCGGTAGCCTGCTGGGCAAACTGCCCACCGGCCTGGTGAACGCCGTCACCGGGTCCGACGAGGCGGCCATGTTCGGCGGATTCATGCGCAACGGCGCATTCGTCATGCCGTCCGCGGCCGAGGCGAACCTGCTGAAGGTCGCCCAGAACGGCGGCCTCGCGAACGCGGCGAAGGCGGCCGGTTGGATGCGCGGTCTCGGCGTCGCGGGCGGTGTCGCCGCGACCGCGTACGGGGTGGCCAACCTGGCCACCTACGACGCCGACATGATCAAGGCCAACCCTTCGAAATTCGCTTCGGACCTCAGCGGAACGGCGTTCAGCGCATCCATGACCGCGTTGACCGTGGCCCCCAACCCGGTCACCGCGGGTCTCGCGATCGGCACCGGTGTGGTGTACGCCGGCTGCCTGATCTGGGACAACCACGAGGCGATCGGCGAAGGGATCGACAAGGCGGGGGACTGGATCGGGGACAAGGCCTCGGACGTGGGGGACGGCATAGCCGACGGAGCGAAGAAACTCGGCAGTGCGCTCAATCCGTTCGACTAGTGGTACCGAACGACGTCCGACCCCGGACCCGCCCGCACGGCCGGTTCGTCCGAACAGCGAGGAACTGCATGCACACGACGATCAGCCCGTTCGCGCTCGCGTACTGGAAGGAGAAGCAGCCCGTCGGCGCCACCAAGTTCGGCTGGCGGGGCGTCTCCCCCGAGCTCGGCGACATCCACGTGGTGTACCCGGCGGGAAAGGACGTGCCGAACCTGGTCGTCACGGAGGTGACCGGGAGCGTGATTCCTTCTGCCACGTTCGAGACACGGGGCGTCCACACGGACGTTCTCTCCATGCCGACACTCAACCGCGCCACGCTTCGCGTGGGGGGTGGACTCGTGCGGATGAGCCGGAACCGGTGGGCGCCGACGCATGGAGGACGCTCCCTGCGCATGGTGTATCTGGGCGACGTGTACCGGCTCAAGGCGATCAACCGTCGGGCGTACGAGGTGTCCCGGCAGGGCGACTCCGAGGACCCCGGGGCCGTTGTCACCGTGCGGCAGTCGGGCCTGGGAAGCAGCCGGAGGATGGCCGTGCAGGCGCAGGGCAGGGTGCTGCCCGCCGACGTGACCATCGCGGTCCTCTTCGCAGGCGTCGACCGGTCCGTGCTGACCCGTCGCGGTGCCGTGCGGGCGGGTTTCTCGAGGATTTTCAATTTCTGGGCCGATTCTCAGGCCTGAGGCACGAGTGAGTGAGTGAGTATGCCTTCGTTCGACATGACCCGGTCCCGTTTCCGACTGTCCGACGAGCACGTGATCGTGCTGTCCGAACTGGCGGCGGGGGCAAAGGCGCCGGACGAGTTCGCCACCGCCCACGGGGAGCTGCTGGAGTGCGGTCTGATCGATGAGGACGCGAAGTTGTCCCCCTCGCTGCTGCCGCTGATGAAGACGGTCCTCACCCCGGGGGTGATCGTGTCGCTCGAAGCCGCTGGCCGTCAGGGCAGACTGCACCACGGGATGCTGGTGGGCGAAGAGCACGTCGTCGCGCACGAGGCCTGGCCCGGTACGGCGGAGGCGGAATACTCCCTGGTGGAGCCGAAGATGCTGGTCTGGAAACTCGCGGACATGGTGAACCTCCAGCGGTCCTCGCCCCCTCGGGAGACAGCCCTGTCCGTGGTCGAGACGACCCTCGGCACCGCCGAGGCCGGGCTCGCCGTCCTGGAGGGCGAGCCGCCCGTCGTGCGGACCGCTCAGGCGGAGCGCGACGCGATACACGGGGCCCTGGCCCGGGGCGGCGACCTCACCGAGCCCGCGCTGACGCTCGTCACCGACCTCGTCGGCGAACTCCGTTCGAGCTGGCGGCTGACGGCTGCCTGGCGGACACGCATCGGTGGGCGGGAGGGTGTGGAGACACGGGGGTTCGCCGTCTGGGACTGCGGTCCCCTCGGCCTCTGGCTGCGAGAACTCCCCGCCGAGCCCGTGCCCGAGGAACGGCTCGTTCCCACGAGCGCCTTCCGACTCGTCAGGGTGGAGGCCAAGGAGATATGGAATCGGATCACTGGCCTGCTCCCCGACGCGGACGAACTACGGCAGGGTTCGGTACGCCTCGGCTGAGCGTTGTGCCTGGGCGACGTGCTCCGCATCACGGACAGCCGGGGGCGCCGTCCGGAAGAAGCGGCCGACCGGCGGCTGACCCGCCCCCGCTCCGCCCGGCCGCGCGCGTGGCGCGGGGGAGGGGCCGTGGGGGACGGGGGCGGGGATGACAAACTGGAGGGCATGGCCTACGACGATCTTCGCTCCCTGCTCCGCGCACTGGAGCGTGAAGGCGATCTCCAGCGCATCAAGACCGAGGTCGACCCGCACCTGGAGGTCGGTGAGATCGTCGACCGGGTGAACAAGGCCGGCGGGCCGGCGCTGCTCTTCGAGAACGTCAAGGGGTCCTCGATGCCCCTGGCCATGAACGTGTACGGCACCGACCGGCGGCTGCTCAAGGCGCTCGGGCTGAAGTCGTACGCCGACATCAGCGACAAGATCGGCGGGCTGCTCAAGCCCGAACTGCCGCAGGGGTTCATCGGGATCCGGGAGGCCTTCGGGAAGCTCGGGTCGATGGTGCACGTGCCGCCGAAGAAGGTGAAGGGCGAGAGCGCCCCCGTGCAGGAGGTCGTCCTCACCGGGGACGACGTGGACCTCGAACGGCTGCCCGCGCTGTTCACCTGGCCCGAGGACGGCGGCTCGTTCTTCAACCTGGGGCTCACCCACACCAAGCACCCCGAGACCGGCGTCCGCAACCTGGGCCTCTACCGGCTCCAGCGGCACGACAAGCGGACCATCGGGATGCACTGGCAGATCCACAAGGACAGCCGCAACCACTACCAGGTCGCCGCCAAGCGCGGCGAGCGGCTGCCGGTCGCCATCGCCTTCGGCGCGCCGCCCGCCGTCACCTACGCCTCCACCGCCCCCCTGCCCGGGGACATCGACGAGTACCTGTTCGCCGGGTTCGTGCAGGGCAAGCGGATCGAGATGGTCGACTGCAAGACGGTGCCGCTCCAGGTGCCGGCCCACGCCGAGGTCGTCCTCGAAGGGTGGCTGGAGCCGGGGGAGATGCTGCCGGAGGGGCCGTTCGGCGACCACACCGGCTTCTACACCCCGCAGGAACCGTTCCCCGCGCTGACCATCGACTGCGTGACCATGCGCAAGCGTCCGCTGCTCCAGTCGATCGTGGTCGGCCGGCCGCCGACCGAGGACGGCCCGCTGGGCCGCGCCACGGAGCGTTTCTTCCTGCCGCTGCTGAAGATCATCGTGCCGGACATCGTGGACTACCACCTGCCCGAGGCCGGCGGCTTCCACAACTGCGCGATCGTCTCGATCGACAAGAAGTACCCCAAGCACGCCCAGAAGGTGATGAGCGCCGTCTGGGGGGCCCACATGATGTCGCTGACCAAGCTGATCGTGGTGGTCGACTCCGACTGTGACGTCCACGACCTGCACGAAGTGGCGTGGCGGGCGCTCGGCAACACCGACTACGCCCGCGACCTGGTGGTCTCCGAGGGCCCGGTCGATCATCTGGACCACGCCTCCTACCAGCAGTTCTGGGGCGGCAAGGCCGGAATCGACGCCACCAGGAAGCGGCCCGAGGAGGGCTACACGAGGGACGGAGGCTGGCCGGAGATGGTCGAGTCCGACCCGGAGACGGCGGCGAAGGTCGACCGCCGCTGGAAGGAATACGGACTGTGAGTGCCGCAGACAGTGGAGCGGACACCGTGCTGGAAGCCGGCTCCGCGCCGGCCGCCGGCAAGGTGAAGGCGTTCCTCCGGCTGGTGATGATCGAGCACTCGGTCTTCGCGCTGCCGTTCGCGTACATCGCCGCGCTGACCGCGATGTTCCAGGTCAGCGAGTCCATCCACTGGGTCGAGCTGCTGCTCGTCACGGTGGCGATGGTCGGGCTGCGGACGTTCGCGATGGCGGCGAACCGGATCATCGACCGGGAGATCGACGCCCGCAACCCGCGCACCGCGGGCCGCGAGATCGTCACCGGCGCGGTGTCGGTGCGCTCGGCGTGGACCGGTGCGCTGGTGGCGCTCGTCTTCTTCCTCGGCGCGGCCGCGCTGCTGAACCCGCTCTGCCTGGCGCTGGCGCCGATCGCCGTCGTGCCGATGGTGGTCTACCCGTACGGCAAGCGGTTCACGAACTTCCCGCACGCCATCCTCGGCATCGCGCAGGCCATCGGGCCGATCGGCGCCTGGCTCGCGGTGACCGGGAGCTGGTCGTGGGACGCGGTGATCCTCGGCCTCGCGGTCGGCGTCTGGATCGGCGGGTTCGACCTGATCTTCGCCTGCCAGGACGTCCGGGCGGACCGTGCGCACGGCGTGCGGTCGGTGCCGGCCCGCTTCGGCATCCCGGCGGCGCTCTGGGGCGCGCGGGTCTGCCACGTGATCACGACCGGGCTGCTGGTCTGGTTCGGCCTGGCCACCGACGCGCAGCTCTTCTACTGGATCGGCATGGTGGTCGTCGCCGTCGCCTTCGTCTACGAGCACCGGGTGGTCCGGCCGCACGACCTGTCGCGGCTGAACCGGGCGTTCTTCTCCGTCAACGGGTTCATCGGCATGGCGCTCTTCGCCTGCGCGCTGCTCGACCTGCTGGTGCGCGGCCTCACCCCGTGAGCCGCCTGGGCCGCGAGAGTCGCGTGGACCGCGTGAGCTGAACGGGACGGCACGGCTCAGACGGTGATCGCGCGGGGCGTGCGGCGGAAGGCGAAGGCCGCGCCCACGCCCCCGATCAGCCCGAAGAGGTGGCCCTGCCAGCTGATCCCCGAGTCGGTCGGCAGGACGCCCCAGAGGATCGAGCCGTAGACGGCGGTGATGACCACGCCGACCACCACGTCCAGCAGCCGGCGGTCCACGAAGCCCCGGACCAGCAGATAGCCGAAGAGGCCGAAGACCACGCCGGACGCGCCGAGGGTCACGCTGTTCGGCGGCGAGGTCAGCCAGACGCCGATGCCGCTGCTCAGCACGATGGTGACGACCACCGCGACGAACCGGCCGGTGCCGCCGAGCGCGGCGATGAAGCCGAGGACCAGCAGCGGGACGCTGTTGGAGGCGACGTGGTCCCAGCCGCTGTGCAGGAACGCCGAGGGCACGATGTCCCGCAGCTCGGCCGGATCGCGCGGGGTGATGCCGTACGTGTCGAGGGCGTGGCCGCTCGCCGTGTCGACGGCTTCGAGTACCCAGAGCAGGGCGACCCAGCCGGCCATCAGCGTCGCGGCCGTCATGGCCCGCGCCCCGGTGCCGGAGCCCGTGCGGATGTCCGTCATGGCTTCCCCCTGCCCCTCGCGGTGGTCCGCCTGCGGCGTGCCCTGTCACCGTTCGTAACGCCCGGGGCCCCCACGTCGGTTCCGGGTGCGGGCCGGGGCGGTGCGGCGGATAGGCTCGGCGGTGTGGAATCCGACACTTCAGTGAGTCAGGGGCAGCGGCGGCCTTGGATTGTCGGGGTCTCCGGCGCGTCGGGGACCCCGTTCGCCGCCTCCGTGCTGCGCGGTCTCCTCGCCGCGGGCCGGTCCGTGGACCTGGTGGTGAGCCGTGCCTCGCGGTTGACCCTGCTGGACGAGACCGGGATCGCGTTCCGCGACGGGCACTGGCGGGAGGACCTGCGGAACTGGCTGGCGCGGGGCGCCGACGGCAGGCCGCACACCTTCGCGGTGACCGACGAGGCGCTGGACCGGGTGCGCCACTGGCCCGCGGGCGATCTCGCCGCCGGGCCGTCCTCGGGGTCGTACCCGGCCGAGGGGATGCTGATCGTGCCCGCCTCGACGGCGTGCGTGGCCGGGGTGGCGCTGGGGCTGTCGAAGGACCTGCTCCAGCGGGCCGCGAGCGTCACGCTCAAGGAGCGGCGGAAGCTGGTCGTCGCGGTGCGGGAAACGCCGCTGAGCGGGCAGACGCTGAAGCAGATGGTGGCCCTGGACGAGGCGGGAGCGGTCGTGCTGCCCGCCTCGCCGGCGTTCTACGCGGGCGCGACGCACATCCAGGACCTGGTCGACTTCGTGGCCGGGCGGGTGCTGGACGCGGCCGGGGTGGAACACGGGCTGTACCGCCGGTGGGAGGGGGAGCTGGGCGGCGGGGGAAGGCGCGGTGCGGCGGACTGAGCCGGCCCGGACGGGCCCGGGGGCCCGTCGGCGCGGGTCAGCGCTTCTTGGCGCGCGCGAACCGGGCCCTGACGGCCGGACGCGGTTCGGCGGGGCGGTGGGCACGCGAGCGGTTGGCCTGGTCCTGCAACTCGCGCATCCGGGCGTAGGCCATCTCGATCGTGTACACGGTGTTGCACTCTCCTGAAGATTCGAAAGCTTTTCTCGGACGTTATGAAAGATTCGCAGGGTCTGTGCCCTGCATGCCTTAAATTCTACACTCAAGCTCGCGGTATAGCTGAACAATGGAAGGTTTCAGTCACATGGACGCGGTGGACAGGCAGCTCATCCAGGCCCTCAGGGAGAACGGCAGGGCCTCGTACGCCGAGCTGGGGCGGCTCGTGGGGCTCTCCGGCCCGAGCGTCACCGACCGCATCAACCGGCTGGAGACCGCCGGGGTCATCACCGGTTACCGCGCCACCGTCGACGCCGCCTCGCTCGGCCTCGGCGTCACCGCGCTGATCGGCATCTCGCTCTCCGACGCCGCCGACCACGAGGACGTCGCCCACCGGCTGCGGGACCTCGCGGAGATCGAGGACGCCTGGTTCATCGCGGGCGACGACTCCTACATGCTCAAGGTCCGCGTCGGCGACGTCGACGGGCTGGAGAAGACGATCCGGCGGCTGAGCGGCACCAAGGGCGTCTCCCGCACGCGTACGACCATCGTGCTCTCCACGAAGTGGGAGAACCGGGTCGGAGACCTGCCCGAAGAGGGTTAGGCGTACGGTTGGTCTGCATCTGGACACACATCGGAACACGGCAGTAAAGGGAGGCGCCTGGTGGACGCGGGACTCAAGCGCGAGCTGGAGGAGAAGGTCCGGGCCGGCGAGCGGCTGACCCGCGAGGACGGGATCGCCCTCTACGAGTCCGACGACCTGGCGTGGCTCGGCGGCCTGGCCCACGAGGTGCGCACCCGTAAGAACGGTGACGTCGTGCACTTCAACGTCAACCGCCACCTCAACATGACGAACGTCTGCACCGCGTCGTGCGCGTACTGCTCGTTCCAGCGCAAGCCGGGCGAGAAGGACGCGTACACGATGCGGATCGAGGAGGCCGTCCGGCTCGCCACCGCGATGCGCGGCGAGAACCTCACCGAGCTGCACATCGTCAACGGTCTGCACCCGACCCTGCCGTGGCGCTACTACCCGCGCTCCCTCAGCGCGCTGAAGGAAGCCCTGCCGGAGGTCGCCCTCAAGGCGTTCACGGCGACGGAGATCCACCACTTCGAGACCATCTCCGGGCTGTCCGCCTCCGAGATCCTGGACGAGCTGATCGACGCCGGTCTGGAGTCGCTGACCGGCGGCGGCGCGGAGATCTTCGACTGGGAGGTCCGCCAGCACATCGTCGACCACCGCACCCACTGGGAGGACTGGTCGCGCATCCACCGCCTCGCGCACGAGAAGGGTCTCAAGACCCCGGCGACGATGCTGTACGGGCACATCGAGGAGCCCCGTCACCGCGTCGACCACGTGCTGCGGCTGCGGGAGATGCAGGACGAGACCGGCGGTTTCCAGGTCTTCATCCCGCTGCGCTACCAGCACGACTTCGTGGACATGAAGGACGGCAAGATCCGCAACAAGCTCCAGGCGCGCACCACCATGGCGACCGGGGCCGAGGCGCTGAAGACCTTCGCCGTCTCCCGGCTGCTGTTCGACAACGTCCCGCACGTGAAGGTGTTCTGGGTGATGCACGGCGTGCAGACCGCCCAGCTCGCCCTCCAGCACGGCGCGGACGACATGGACGGCTCGGTGGTCGAGTACAAGATCACGCACGACGCCGACAACTACGGCACGCCGAACAAGCTCGGCCGCGAGGACCTGCTGGACCTCATCCGCGACGCCGGTTTCCGGCCGGTGGAGCGCAACACCCGGTACGAGATCATCCGCGAGTACCCGGGCCCGGACGCCGGCCGCCGCGAGGAGCCGCAGCCCATGCGCGTCTGAGGCCGGCCCGTCCGTCCGCGGCGGTGACGCCGAGAAGCCCCGGCCGGGTCCCGGCCGGGGCTTCTCGGCGTCCGGAGGCGGACCGGGCGCAAGCTCCGGGACCCCGCCCGGCGGCGCGGAACCCGGTGCGCGGTCCGAGGGGTGAAACGGGTTGAGGACCAGAATCGGTAATAGTTAAACTCGGCTTATGTCTCTTACGTTCGAGCTGGATCCGGAGTTCGACGCAGGGCTGCGGGACGGAGTCCTCACCCTGTGGGCCGACGTCACCAACGCCGGGGGCGCGGTGGGTTTCGTCCCGCCGGTCACCGTCGAGGACGTCCGCCCCGAGCTGCTGAAGCACCTCGCCTCCCTCGCCGAGGGCCGCGTCCGGCTGCTGGTGGGGCGCGACGAGGACGGGGCGGTCGCCGCCACCGCCTTCCTCACCCTCAACACCCACCGGCTGATGGGCCACTGGCTCTGGCTCTACACCGTCATGGTCCACCCCCGCCACCAGGGCAGGGGGTACGGCAGGGACCTGATGGCGGCGGCCGCCGACGCGGCGCGGAGCATCGGGGGCATCGAGGCGATCCGGCTCACCTGCCGGGGCGGCACCGGCGTCGACCGCTTCTACGCCTCGTGCGGCTACAAGGAGGTGGGCCGGGTGCCCGACGCGATCCGGGTCGCTCCGGGCGACGACCGCGACGACATCACGATGTACCTCCCGCTGTACTGAGCCGCCGCGCCGGCCCGCCGCGCCGGGCGCGTTCGGTCGTCGCAGGTCGGCGCGCGGACGCGCCGGAGCCGCGGGGCCCGTGAACCGATCGAATTCGGGGCATGCTTCACTGGTCGGGCAGGTCGCGTCGATGTCGTACGTAGGAGATGAGCCAGCCGTGTCCGCTGCCAAGCCGAGCGCAACGATCCGGTACACCGCCTTGCGCATCCTGATCTTCGTCGCGTGCTTCTTCGTGTCGGGTGTCGCCGTCCACTTCGGTCTCGTTCCGGCCGGCCTCGGCGGCTCCAACCTGATCTGGGTGATCCTCCTCGGCCTGGTGCTCTCCGCCCCGCTGAGCTACGTCCTGCTCCGCAAGCAGCGCGACGAGATGTCCGCCCAGCTCATCTCCACGGTCGACCGGACCAAGGCCCGCCTGGAGGAGAACCGCGCACGCGAGGACGCCGTCCAGTAAGGCGCGGGTAAGAACCGTGTAAGCCGTGTCACACACCCCACGCGCCCCGCGGTGCACGCCGACCCCGGACCGGAGCGAACTCGCTCCCGTTCCGGGGTTCTTGGCTTTCCGGGACGAGTCGGACACCTGCGTCGCCCACGAGATCGGCCAAAGAACTCCTTTCAGGATCCATAAGTTCCGGTGTTAACGTGTTCGACATGAAGACAGCAGTGCGCCTCCGTCATGCCGCGAGCCCTCCGCTCGTGGCGCGCCTGCACGTCGATCTCTGCCGCTGTATGTCCGCGGTCTGTTGCCGGAGTCTGTGACCCGGTACCCATGCAGCGGCGCCGCCCGATCCGCGGGCGCCGCACCCCCTGTCCCCGTTCGACCGCGCGGCCCCACGTCCGTATCCGGGCCGTGCCGTGTCTTTCCAGGAGTGTGTTCGTGTCCGCGAATCCCGCGCCCGCAGCCCAGGACGCCGGCAAGCCCGCCGGCTCCGGCTTCCGCATACCCAAGGTCCCGTTCTGGGCCCAGATCGTCGCCGGTCTGGTGCTCGGCGTCCTGCTCGGGTGGCTCACCCGCAGCCAGGACATCGGCTGGCTCTACACCACGCTCGACCAGGTCGGCCACATCTTCGTCCAGCTCCTGAAGCTGGCCGTCGCGCCCCTCGTCTTCTTCGCGATCCTGGTGTCGATCACCAACCTGCGGCAGGTCAACAACGCCGCCCGGCTGGCGACCCGCACGCTGCTCTGGTTCATGATCACCTCGCTGATCGCGGTGGCCATCGGCCTCGTCATCGGTCTGGTCACCAACCCGGGCTCCGGCACCGGCCTGACCCCGAAGGACGGCGTCAAGCCCGAGCACGCGGGCTCCTGGCTGGACTTCCTCACCGGCATCATCCCCACCGACGTCATCACGCCGTTCACCGAGCTGAACGTCCTGCAGATCGTCTTCATGGCCGCCGTCGCCGGTATCGCCGCGCTGCAGCTCGGTGACAAGGCCAAGCCGATCCTCACCCTCAGCCACTCCATCCTGGAGCTCCTCCAGAAGGCGCTGTGGTGGGTCATCCGCCTCGCCCCGCTCGGCACCGTCGGCCTCATCGGCTACGCCATCGCGGACTACGGCTGGGACCTCATCGGCAAGTACGCGACCTTCACCGCGGACGTCTACATCGGCTGCGCCCTGGTGATGTTCGTGGTCTACCCGCTGCTGCTCGCCACCGTCGCCAAGGTCAGCCCGCTCCAGTTCTTCAAGGGCGCCTGGCCCGCGATCCAGCTCGCCTTCGTCTCCCGCTCCTCGGTCGGCACCATGCCGGTCACCCAGCGCGTCACCGAGCGCCTCGGTGTGCCGAAGGAGTACGCGTCCTTCGCCGTGCCGTTCGGCGCGACCACCAAGATGGACGGCTGCGCCGCGATCTACCCGGCGCTCGCCGCGATCTTCATCGCGCAGATCTTCGACGTGCAGCTGGGCGTCGGCGACTACATCCTGATCGCGTTCGTCTCCGTGATCGGCTCGGCCGCCACCGCCGGTCTGACCGGCGCGACGGTCATGCTGACCCTCACGCTGTCGACCCTGGGCCTCCCGCTGGAGGGCGTCGGCCTGCTGATGGCCATCGACCCGATCCTCGACATGATGCGCACCGCCACCAACGTGGCCGGCCAGGCGCTGGTCCCGGTGATCGTCTCCGCCCGCGAGAAGATCCTGGACCACGACATGTACGACAACGCCACCGCCTCCCCGGTGGACCTGGACGCCGACGAGAACGCGGAGCCCGCGGACGCCGAGCGCGACCGGGTGCCGGTCCCCGCGTAACCCGCACCGCTCCAGCGGCCCCCGTCCCCGGATCCCTCCGGCGGGCGGGGGCCGTCGTCGTGGTCCGGGGGCGTACCCGGCCGTCCACGTGTCGCCGGGGCCCGGGGCCGGGCCGATGCCGGGACGGCCGCGGTCACCGGACGTACGGAGGGACCATGACGGACGGCGCCGGGCCGGTGACGGTGCTGATCGCGGGGGGCGCTGGACACCGTGATCGGGCCGGCGGTGGTGGCGGTCAAGCTGCTGAGCCACTGAGAAGAGGCCCGGCCGCGTGTCCGGTTCGGGTGGTATGGCACCGGACGGCTCCCCGGCGGGCCGGAGCGGAGCCGTACTCTTACCGGGTAGGACGAGTGGGGGCGGGAGGAGTCCGGTATGGGTGCGGTGAAGAGCAAGCGGATGCCACGCGCCGTCCGGGAGCGGCAGATGATGGACGCCGCGGTGCGGATCTTCGGACAACGCGGCTACCGCGCCGCGTCGATGGACGAGATCGCCGAACTGGCCGGAGTCTCGAAGCCGCTGGTGTACCTGTACCTGAACTCCAAGGAAGAGCTGTTCACCGCGTGCATCCGGCGCGAGGCGCAGGCGTTGGTGGAGGCGGTGCGCACCGGTGTGCTGCGGGGGGAGCCGGCCGACCGTCAGCTCTGGTCCGGGCTGCGGGCGTTCTTCACGCACACCGCCGAGAACCCGGACGGCTGGTCGGTGCTGCACCGCCAGGCGCGCACCCACGGGGAGCCGTTCGCCCGCGAGGTGGTCGTGATGCGGGACGAGATCGTCGCGTTCGTCACCGGACTGATCGGCGCGGCGGCCCGTGAGGCGCACCACGATCCCGCCCTGCCCGACCGGGACGTGGCCGGGCTGGCACAGGCGCTGGTGGGCGCGGCGGAGTCGCTGGCGGGCTGGGCCAACGAGACGCCGGGCGTCTCGGCCAAGGAGGCCGCCGCGACGCTGATGAACTTCTCCTGGGCCGGTCTGGAGAACCTGATGAACGGCCGCGCCTGGCAGGCCCCGGCCTGACACCGCCCGCGCCCGGCAGGCCCCGGCCTGATCCCGGCGCCTGCCGGACCGGGCGGGGGCCGGTGCGGCCCCCGCCCGCCCCTCAGCGCCGCACGGTCCCCGTCAGGTGGAGCCGCGCGCCGTCCGTGCCGCCGCGCAGCGCGAAGGCGCCGGTCGCCGGATCGGCCGTGTAGGTGACGGTGGAGGGCAGCAGCACCGGGGCCCGGAAGTCCGCGCGGGCCTCGCGCACGCCCGCCGGGTCGTCGTTCTCGGCGAGGCAGCGGGCGACCGTCCACATCCCGTGCGCGATGGCCCGCGGGAAGCCGAACAGCCGGGCCGTCAGCGGGTGGAGGTGGATCGGGTTGCGGTCCCCGGAGACCGCCCCGTA
Organism: uncultured Streptomyces sp.; assembly: GCF_947488945.1. Taxonomy (GTDB): domain Bacteria; phylum Actinomycetota; class Actinomycetes; order Streptomycetales; family Streptomycetaceae; genus Streptomyces. Next base: position 141,298 of record NZ_CANLBS010000015.1, on the reverse strand, counting down.
CCGCCGTCCCAGGTCGGCGGGCAGCCGCCACTCGGCCCGCGCGGGCAGGGCGGCGGGCGGTGCGGTCGCCCGGTGCGGCGGGTCGTCCGCGGCGGGCGCGTCCGCGCCGGGGGGCGCGGTCCGGTGCCGGGCGAGGTAGCCGCTGCGGGACTCCCAGACCAGCGAGCCGCCCACCCGCGCCTCGGTCACCAGGGTCACCTCGGTGCCGCGCCGGTGCAGGGCCAGCCCGTCGGCGTACACGGTGAGTCCGAGCGGCTCGTGCGGGTCGAGCGGGCGGTGGGCGGCGAGGGTGATCCAGGTGTGCACCAGCCCGAGGACCGGCAGCGGGAACGCGCGGGCCGTCATCAGCCGCATGGCCAGCGGGAAGCCCAGCACGTGCGGGTAGGGCAGCGGCAGCGGCCCGTCGGACGGGTGGCCGCACAGTGCGCGGTAGCGGGCCAGCGGGGCCGGGGCGGGGACGGCCGCCGGGCGGACCGCCCGGTCGGCGGGGAGCACCGCGCCGGGGCGGCCGGCCCGCTTGAACGGGGAGCCGGCGGCGCCGCGCACCAGAGAGGCGGTGAGGCTGTCCACCGGGATCACGCCCCGAGCAGGCTCTGGCCGCAGACCCGCACGACCTGGCCGTTGACGGCGGTGGAGCCCGGATCGGCGAACCAGGCGACGGTCTCGGCGACGTCCACCGGAAGGCCGCCCTGGCCCAGCGAGGTCATCCGGCGGCCCGCTTCCCGGATGAACAGCGGGACGGCGGCGGTCATCTTCGTCTCGATGAAGCCGGGGGCCACCGCGTTGACCGTCACGTCGTGGTCGGCGGCCGCGCGCGGGGCGAGCGAGCGGACCATCCCGATGACGCCCGCCTTGCTGGCGGCGTAGTTGGTCTGGCCGTTGTTGCCGGCGATCCCGGCGATGGAGGCGGTGGCGACGATCCGGCCGCCCCGGTTGACGGCGCCCGCCTTCAGCAGCGCGTCGGTGGTGCGCAGCACGCTGTCGAGGTTGACCTCGACGACGGACGCCCAGCGGTCGGCCGGCATGTTGGCGAGGCGGCGGTCGCGGGTGATGCCGGCGTTGTGGACGAGGACGTCGAGGCCGTCCGGGGCCGCGGCGGCGATCCGGTCGGCGGCGTCCGGGGCGGTGATGTCGAGCGGCAGCGCGGAGGCGCCGAGCCGGTCGGCGGTGCGGACCAGGTCGTCCTGGGCCTGCGGCACGTCCAGGCAGATGACGTGCGCGCCGTCGCGGGCGAGCACCGAGGCGACGGCCGCCCCGATGCCCCGCGCGGAGCCGGTGACCAGCGCGGTGCGGCCGGCCAGCGGGGCGGCCGGGTCGGCGACGGGTTCGGGGGTCGCGTCGGTCAGCTGGACCACCTGACCGCTGACGTACGCGGACTTGGGCGAGAGCAGGAACGCCAGGGTGGAGGCGGCGGAGGCGGCGGCCCCGGGGGCGATCCGGACGAGCTGCGCGGTGGAGCCCCGGCCGATCTCCTTGCCGAGCGAGCGGACGAATCCCTCCAACGCCTGCTGGGCGGCGGCCTGGTGGTGGTCGTCGGGGGACGGGTGGGCGCCGAGGACGACGATGCGCCCGCTGTCCGCGAGGGAGCGTACGACGGGGTGCAGGGCGGCGTGCACGTCGGCGAGGCCCGCCGCGGTGGTGACGCCGGTCGCGTCCAGGACGATGCCCGCGGGGCGTCCGGCCGAGGCCGCGACGGTGAGGCCGGTCCGGGCCAGCGCCGCACCGATCGCGTCGGTGGCGTCCGACGCGCCCGCGGTGAGGTGCAGCAACGGCCCGTCGAGCGTGGGGGTTTCGAGCGACCAGCGGCGCAGGGCGGCCGGCTGCGGCAGGCCGAGCCGCGTGGTGAGGAAACGGCCGGGTGCGGTGCCGGTGAAACGCAGATAGCGGTCGGCCATTGTCCAGACTCCCTGCTCGGTCGTAGATTTACTCCAGAGTAAGGTTACTCAAGGGTCAGGAGTAGGTCGAGATGAACCGTGCCCCTGCGACCGGGACGAGCTGGTCGCGTTGATACCTCTTCCGCAACCGCGCCGTGTCGCCGTACTCGGCGGCAGCCGCATCCCGTTCGCGCGTTCCGACGGCCCCTACGCCGAAGCCTCCAACCAGCAGATGCTGACCGCGGCCCTCGACGGCCTGGTCGAGCGGTTCGCACTGGCCGGGGAGCGGATCGGCGAGTTCGTGGCCGGAGCCGTCCTCAAGCACAGCCGCGACTTCAACCTGGCGCGCGAGACGGTGCTCGGCTCCCGGCTCGACCCGCGCACCCCCGCCTACGACGTCCAGCAGGCATGCGGCACCGGGCTCCAGGCTGTCATCGCGGCGGCGAACAAGATAGCCCTCGGCGCCGTCGATTCGGCGGTGGCCGGCGGGTCCGACACGACCAGCGACGCCCCGCTCGGCGTCAACGACGAACTGCGCCGCACCCTGCTGGCGGCCCGCCGCGCCAAGACGGCCGGCGGCCGGGTCAAGGCGCTGGCCGGGGTCCGCCCCCGCCATCTGGTGCCCGACGTCCCGCGCAACGCCGAGCCCCGCACCGGGCTCTCGATGGGCGACCACGCCGCGATCACCGCCCGCCGCTGGGAGATCGGCCGGGCCGACCAGGACCTGCTGGCCGCCACCAGCCACCAGCGGCTGGCCGCCGCCTACGACCGCGGCTTCCTGGACGACCTGGTGGTGCCCCACCTCGGCCTGGAGCGGGACCAGAACCTGCGCCCCGGCTCCACGGTCGAGAAACTCGCCACGCTCAAGCCGGTCTTCGGCACCGATCGGCCCGGTGCGACGATGACGGCCGGCAACTCCACCCCGCTCACCGACGGCGCCGCCACGGTGCTGCTGGCGAGCGAGGAGTGGGCGGCGGCCCACGGCCTGGAACCGCAGGCCTACCTCACCCTCTACGAGACCGCGGCGGTGGACTACGTCGGCGGCGAGGACGGGCTGCTGATGGCCCCCGCGTACGCGGTGCCCCGGCTGCTGGAGCGCGCCGGACTCTCCGTCGAGGACTTCGACCTGTTCGAGGTGCACGAGGCGTTCGCCTCCCAGGTGCTGGCCACCCTCGCCGCCTGGGAGAAGCAGGGACTGGCCCCGGTGGACCGGGACAAGCTCAACGTGGCGGGGTCCTCCCTCGCCACCGGGCACCCCTTCGCCGCGACCGGCGCCCGTATCGTCGCCACCCTCGCCAAGCTGCTCGCCGAGCGGGAGGGGCCCGGCCGCGGGCTCATCTCGATCTGCGCGGCCGGCGGCCAGGGGGTGACGGCCGTCCTGGAACGGCCGTGAGGCGAAGGACCGACCACGCGTCGGGACGAGCCCCCCGCGGGGCGCCGGTCGGACCCGGCGCTCCGCCCGAACGTCCCGCGCCGGCGCCCCGTCCGGGGCGACCGGTGCGCCCGGTGAACCGCACGACCCCCAGTTGAGGAGCCGCACGTGTCCACGCCCCCCTCCACCACCGCGCCCGAGCCGGCGACGGCCCCCGCCACCCCCGTACTGGTCGAGCCCACCGTGCTGCGGGCGCCCGACGGGACCGTGCGGGAGGCGTCGGTGCCGGCGCTCGCCCCGCCCGTGCGGCGCGGATCGCTCGCCGAGATCCCCTTCGACAACGCCCGCGAGGCGCCCTCCGAAGCCGTCGTCAGCCGCAAGCAGCCGGACGGCTCCTGGCAGGACATGACGGCCGCCGCGTTCGCCGCCGAAGTGCTGGCGGTCGCCAAGGGCCTGATCGCCGAAGGGCTGCGGCCCGGCGACCGGCTCGCCATCATGGCCCGCACGACCTACGAGTGGACGCTGCTCGACTTCGCGGCCTGGGCGGCCGGGCTGGTCACCGTCCCCATCTACCCGACCTCCTCGGCCTTCCAGGCGCGGTGGATCCTCCAGGACTCCGGCGCCGTCGCCTGCGCCGTCGAGACCACGGAGCAGGCCCGCGTCATCAGCCAGGAGCGCCGTCAGCTCGGCGACCTGACACACCTGTGGCAGTTCGACACCGGCGCGATCGGCCACCTCAGGACGCGCGGCGCGGACGTCCCCGACCGCGCGGTGGCCGACCGCAGGGCCGCGCTGGAACCGGCGACCCCCGCCACCCTCATCTACACCTCCGGCACCACCGGCCGCCCCAAGGGCTGCGTGCTGAGCCACGGCAACTTCTTCGCCGAGGTCGACAACGCCATCGAACTGCTCCACCCGGTCTTCAAGTCGGTCTCCAAGGACCCGGCGTCCACCCTGCTGTTCCTGCCGCTCAGCCATGTCTTCGGCCGGATGGTGGCGATCGGCTGCCTGCGCGCCCGGGTCCGCCTCGGCCACGCGCCCTCGATCAAGACCGAGGACCTGCTGGCCGACCTCGCGGGGTTCCGGCCGACCTTCCTGCTGGCCATCCCCTACGTCCTGGAGAAGGTCTACAACACCGGCCGGGCCACCGCCGAGAAGCTGGGCCGCGCCTCGTCCTTCGACCGCGCCGCCCGGATCGCGCAGCGCTACGGGCAGGCCGTCGAGGCCGCCGAACACGGCACCGGGCCGGGGCCGGGCACCGGCCTGAAGCTCGCCCGCGCCCTCTACGACCCGCTGGTCTACCGCCGCATCCGGGCCGCGCTCGGCGGCCGGGTCCGCTACGCGATCTGCGGCGGCTCCCCGCTCGGCGACCGGCTCGGCGCGTTCTACGCGGGCGCCGGCATCCAGATCTTCGAGGGGTACGGGCTGACCGAGACCACCGCCGCCCACACGGTGACCCCGCCGCTCAAGCCCCGTATCGGCACGGTCGGCTGGCCGCTGCCCGGTGCGGCGGTCCGGATAGCGGACGACGGGGAGGTGCTGCTCAAGGGCGGCCAGGTGTTCCAGGGGTACTGGGACGCGGAGCGCGGCGAGCCGGTGCCGGTCCTCGACGACGGCTGGTTCGCCACCGGCGACCTCGGCGCGCTCGACGACGAGGGCTACCTCAGCATCACGGGCCGCAAGAAGGACATCATCATCACTTCGGGCGGCAAGAACGTCACCCCGGCCCCGCTGGAGGACTGGCTGCGCGCCCACCCGCTGATCAGCCAGTGCATGGTGGTCGGCGACAACCGCTCCTTCATCACCGCGCTGATCACCCTGGACCAGGACGGGCTCGGGCACTGGCGGCAGATGAAGAAGAAGCAGGACGTACCGGTGCGGGACCTGATCCACGACCAGGAGCTGCGCGAGGCACTGCAACGCGCGGTGGACGAGGCCAACCGGCTGGTCTCGCGCGCCGAGTCCATCCGCAAGTTCACGGTGCTCCCCGGTGACTTCACCGAGGAGAGCGGCCATCTGACGCCGTCCCTGAAGCTGAAGCGGGACGCGGTCGCCCGGGACTACGCGGCGGAGATCGAGGAGCTGTACCGGAAGTAGGGGCTCGGCGCCGGGGTCAGACCTTGACGACCGTGACGCGGTCACCGCACAGCGCGATCAGGTCGTCCGGATCCGACGTGAGGATCGTGGTCGGTCCGGGGGCCGCGAGGGCCGTGGCCGCAAGCATGGCGTCGATGGCGTACTTGTGGCCGTGCAGCCCGGCGTCGGAGAGAAGGGCCGTTGCGCTGACGCCCACGGCCTCCGTGACCGGCTCGACCACTATGCGGGAGAGGGTCCACTCCAGCGCCGGGCGGTTGATCCGGGGGTGGACCACCTCCACCAGCGTGGCGACGGAAGTGAGCACGCGCTGGTCGTCCGCGCGCGCCAGTGCCAGCCAGGCGGTCACGGTGCGATCACGCAGTACGGCTTTGGCCAGTCCTTCACTGTCGAGGACCAGAGTTCCGCCGGGGGCGGCCTGCTGACGGTTCATGCGGCGTTGGCTCCCGACCGGCGCTGCTCGCCACGAGCTCGGTGCAGCTCGTCACGCAGGGACTGGATCTCCTCGTCCGATACGGGACCGTGTTCGGCCTCGGCCACCTGGATGAGTTCGTCGAGGTTGTCACGTTCGATCTGGCGCGCCACGGCGGCAGCCACGTACGCAGAGAGGCCGGAGGGGCCGCCGCGGGCTCTGGCGGCCTCTGCGATGTCACGGGGCATGGTGATCGAGTACTTGCCGGTAGCTTCACTCATGCTCCTCATCCTACCAGTGATCCTACCGAGCGGGCGTCCACTCCCCGTCCGGAATCCGGACGTCCGCGGGAAAATTTTGAACCGGGGCAAAAGGGGCGGTGCTGCGGTTCTCGCACTGTGTGTCGGTCGTATACAAGCCGCTTAACCCAAGGCATATACAGTCGCATGCCTTCGATCTACCTACGGTAAATCCGGAGTTGGCTTTCCATTCAAGGGTGAGACGGGGGAGTCTCACCCTCCGTATGTGGAAATCGCAGCGCATACGGTCTTGCCCATGACACAGCTGGACGCGCGGCCACGGGCCGGAGACACGGTACGGGGAACCGACCCCGGCGACGGTGGCGTACGCGGCAAGGGGCTCGGCGGGAACTCCGTCGGCCTGATGGGCAGTGCCGTGATCGGCGTGTCCACCGTCGCCCCCGTCTACTGCCTGACCTCGACGCTCGGTTCGACCGCCGGCGAGGTGGGCCTCCAGATGCCCGCCGTCTTCCTCGCGGGCTTCCTGCCGATGCTGCTGGTTGCCTTCGCCTACCGGGAACTGAACAAGGCGGTGCCCGACTGCGGCACCTCGTTCACCTGGACCGTGAAGGCGTTCGGCCCACGCCTCGGCTGGATGTGCGGCTGGGGCCTGGTGATCGCCACGATCATCGTGCTCTCCAACCTCGCGGGTGTCGCCACCTCCTACTTCTGGCTGCTGGCCGGTGAGATCACCAACAGCGCGTCGGTCGCGGACCTGGACGACAGCAAGCCCGTCCACATCCTCACCTGCCTGATCCTCATCGCCGCCGCCACCGCGATCAGCTACCGCGGCATGACCGCGACCAAGGGCGTGCAGTACACCCTGGTCGGCCTCCAGCTCGTCGTGCTCGCCCTGTTCGTGGTGATGGCCGTCCAGAAGGCCCGGAGCGGCGACTTCGCCGGCTCGGTCGACTTCTCCTGGTCCTGGCTGAACCCCTTCGCCGTCCAGTCGTTCGCCGCCTTCACCGCCGGGCTCTCCCTGTCGATCTTCATGTTCTGGGGATGGGACGCCTGCCTCACCGCGAACGAGGAGACCATCGGCAGCGAGAAGACCCCGGGCCGCGCCGCGCTCATCGCGATGGTCGTCCTGGTCGGCTCCTACCTCGCCACCGGCATCGCCGCGCAGATGGTCGTCGGCTCCGGCGACCAGGGCCTCGGCCTCGCCAACCCGGAGACCTCGGACAACGTCTTCGCCGCCCTGGCCGGCCCGGTCATGGGCCCCGGCCTCGGCATCCTGCTCTTCCTCGCCGTGCTCGCCTCGGCCGCCGCCAGCCTCCAGACCACCTTCATCCCGGTCGCCCGCACGGTCCTCGCGATGTCCTCCTACGAGGCGCTGCCCGCCTCCTACGCGCGGGTCCACCCGAAGTTCAAGACGCCGGGCAGGGCCACCGTCGTCGCAGGCATCGCCACCGGCGTCTTCTACACCGTGATGACGCTGGTCAGCGAGCACGTCCTGGTCGACACCATCTACGCCCTCGGCCTGATGATCTGCTTCTACTACGCGCTGACGGCCTTCGCCTGCGCCTGGTACTTCCGCGCCGAGCTCACCCGCTCCCCCCGCGACCTCCTCTTCAAGGGCCTCTTCCCGGTCGTCGGCGGCCTCCTGCTGACCGCCGTCTTCGGCAAGACCCTCTACGACATGTGGGACCCGGCCTACGGCTCCGGCTCCTCGGTGTTCGGCGTCGGCTCCGTCTTCGTCATCGGCGTCGGCCTGCTGCTGCTCGGCGTGGTCCTCATGGAGATCATGCGTCGCCGCAGCCCCGCCTTCTTCCGCGGCGAGGTCCTGACGAAGGAGACCCCCGCGCTGGTCGTCGCGGACTGACGGCGTCGTCACCCGCGCGAACGGGCGGCCCGCCGCCGGAGGCTCCACGCCTCCGGCGGCGGGCCCCGCCGTCTCCCCGGGCCGCCCGGGGCCCCGCCTCACCGGCCGAGGAACACCGGGTTGGTGAGCGCCGCGAAGGCCCCCGGCAGACCGGGCACCGTCGCCGGGTGCCGCACCTCGGCACGCACGTAGGCGGCGTACGCCGGAGTCGTCGTCCACTCCACCGAGGCCGTGCCGGAGTCCGGCAGCACGCTGCTGAAGAGGGTGCCCTGGTCGGTGACGAAGTGGGCGGTGCGGCCGGGGGCACCCGTCACGCCGAGCCGCACGGTCACCGGGGTGTCCGCGTCCACCCGCAGCCGCTCGCCGATGCCCGCGCGCAGGCCGCGTCCGCCGGTCGCGGCGAACTCCACGGTGATCGCGGACGACTCGGCCACGTACGACCGGCCGGCCCGGATGCCGTCGGTCACCGCCCGCCGGGTCAGGTCCTCGGCGAGCACCACGGTCTGCGGCAGGCCCACCACGTCGGGGTCGCGGTGCGCGTCGCTGCTGCCCATGGCGGGCACCCACGAGCGGCCGTCGCGGACGGAGGCGACCAGCGCGTTGTCCCATTCGGCGAGCGCCACCTCGTCGTCCGCCGTGTACGGGCCGTTCCACACCTCCACGGCGTCCGCGTCGCCGAAGCCGAACTTCCAGTGGCAGCCGATGCAGGTGGAGTGCGGGTGCGCGGGCACGACGAGGCCGCCCGCCCCGCGCACCGCCTTGGCGAAGTGGCCGAACCGGTTGTCGCGGGCCCGGTAGCGCCAGTCCACAAGGGTGCCGGGGTCGGTGCCCAGCGCGATCACGTGCCCGTTGCGGGTGGTGACCTCCTCGCCGGTCAGGATGAGCAGGTCGTCGCCCCACAGGCCGCCCCAGGCGCCGTGCGCGGAGGTGGTGTTGTGCTCGCTGCTGTTGATGAAGTCGAGCCCGGCCGCCCGCGCGGCGGCGGCGATCTGCGCCGGAGTGCGCCTGCCGTCCGAGTGCACGGAGTGCAGGTGGCAGTCGCCCCGGTACCAGGCCCGGCCCCGCCCCTTCGCGCGCTCGGGCGGGTACACCGGCGCGGGGGTGGCGCCCGGCTCGCCGAACCGCAGGGTGATCGTCACCTCGTACGGCAGCCCCTCGGGCGCCACGGTGTACGGCCCCAGCGCGACGTGCCAGGTGCCGGGCCGCACGGGGCCCGCGAGGTAGCCGGGGGTCGCCTCGTCGGCGCGGACGAAGAAGCTGCTGCGGGCCCCGCCCGACCAGCCCCGGAAACCGCGCCCGCCGAGCGCGGTGCCGCGCTCGTCGAAGAGGCCGATGTCCAGGGCGTTGTTCTGGGTCCCGGCCGGCACGGTGGCCTTGGTGTAGGTGTAGGACACCGCCAGCTCCCGTACCCCGCGGGGCACTTCGACCGGCAGGTAGACGAAGTCCGGGGAGCCGGGGGGCAGAACGCCCCGCACGGTCCTCGTCCGGTCGGCGGTGCCTCTCGCGGCGCCCGGCCCGGCGCCGGCGTCCGTACGCGGCGCGGCGGCGGCGAAGTCCACCGGGGCCAGGGTGACGACCGCCGCGGCGGCCCCGGCGAGCAGCCCGCGGCGGGCGAGGGCGGAGCGGGACCCGGCGGTGCCGGGGGCGTGCGGGGCGGGCGACGGGGCGGGGTCCGCCGGGGACGCGGGCGGCGTGGGCGACGTGGGCGGCGTGGTCATCAGGGTGTGCCTCCGGGGCGTGGGGGGTGTCATCGGCCTCCCGCACTCTGGCCCGCGCCGGTGAACGGCGGGAGGCGTCCCGGTGAGACCGGGGAAGCGGGGCGTGAGCGGCCGGGGCGACCGCGGCGGCCGGGTGCGCGTTCCGGTACCGCACAGCTCTACGTTTTCCCAGGTGCGCGCCCTACGTTGGACCCGTCACCCACGACGACGGAGGTCTCCCGACGATGCGGATCGCCACCACCATCTTCCTGACCGACGAGACGATCGCCCCGGTCCCGCTCGCCCGCGCCCTGGAGGAGCGCGGCTTCGCCGGGCTCTACCTGCCCGAGCACACCCACATTCCCGCGGTCCGCGCGTCGCCCTACCCGCCGGGCGGCGACCTGCCCCGCGAATACGGCCGGACCCTGGACCCGTTCGTCGCCCTCGGCCAGGCCGCGGCGGTGACCGAACGGCTGGCGCTGGGCACCGGCATCACGCTGATCGCCCAGCACGACCCGATCGACCTGGCCAAGCAGATCGCCACCCTCGACCACCTCTCCGGCGGTCGCTTCACCCTCGGTATCGGCTACGGCTGGAACAAGGAGGAGGCCGCCGACCACGGGGTGCCGTGGGGACGGCGGCGCGACCTCGGCCGCGACCGACTGGCGCTGATGCGCGCCCTGTGGGCGCCGGAACCCACCGCGTACGCCGGCGAGTTCGGCTCCGTACCGGCCAGCCTCGCGCACCCCAAGCCGGTGCAGAAGCCGCGCGGACCGCTGACCGGGCCGCGCACCCTGATCGGCGGCGCGGCGGGCCCGAAGCTGTTCGAGAACATCGCGCGGGACGCCGACGGCTGGCTCCCGATCGGCGGCCGGGGCCTGACCGAGGCCGTCCCGACGCTGCGCGCCGCCTGGGCGGAGGCCGGCCGGGACCCGGGCCACCTCCAGGTGGTCCCGTACGCGGTACGTCCCGACGCGGGCAAGTTCCGGCACTTCGCGGACCTCGGCGTCGAGGAAGTGGTGCTCCAGCTCCCGCCGGCCGGTGAGACGGAGGTGCTGCGCGCGCTGGACGCGTTCGCCGCGTTCCTCTGAGCGGCGTCAGTCGCCCGCCGCGCCGCGGGCCGGTGCGGCGGGCCCGCGCCGGCCCGTCGGCGGCAGGGCCGGCTCCGCGCCCGCCAGGACGGTGAGCGCCGTGAGGGCCGGCAGACCGCCGGTGAGGAACGTGCCTCCGCGGCCGACCGGGCGTGCCGCTTCTGGGCCGGCGGATGGGTCAGCGGCCCGCGCGCAGCCGTTCCAGCAGGGCGTCCTCCGCCCGTCCCGCGTCGCCGTCCTCCCAGAAGGTGACCGGCACGCCCCTGATGTGGCGACCGCGCGGATCGAGCAGATGTCCCGCCAGCTTCAGCTGCCAGAGCGCCACCGCCCGGTCGGCGACGACGAGTTCGGGGAATCGGGTGGTGAGCCGGGCCTCGAAGGCGGCGATGTCCTCGGGGGACCGCAGCCACACCGTGAGCATCAGGTTGTGCGGCCCGGAGAGCGAGGCGCAGAGCCGGGTCTCGCGCATCCGGATCAACTGGGCGGCGATCCGGGAGGTCTCGGCCGCCGGTGCGGCGCCCCAGAGGGTGACGGAGACCGGCCAGCCGGAGAGGTAGCGCGCCACCTCGCAGCGGTAGACCAGGGCGTCCTGCCGGTGCATGCGGTCCAGCCGTCGGCGGACCGTGGTGGGGCTGACGCCGAGCCGCTGCGCGAGCCGGGCGGCGGGCTGTCGGAAGTCCTCGCTGAGCAGCAGATACAGCCGGGTGTCGAGCGCGTCGGGGGCGGCCAGCCCCCGGCGGGGCGTGGCCACCGGGGGCCGGTCCGCCGCCAGCACGTCCTTGCTGTCGGGGCCCAGCCGGTCCAGCCGCCAGCGGCTGCCCTCGGTGTGCACGGCGGTGGCGAGCTGCGTCCGGGTCGCGGACACGCCGGGCAGTCGGCCGAGGCGGAAGCCGACGTACCGGGTCAGTGCCGCCTGGTCGGGGAAGGCCGCGTTCAGGATCAGGTCCCGGGAGCCGCTCATGTGCTCGATGGTGATGAGGTGGGGATCGTCCGCGATCTCCGCCGCCACCGCGTGCAGCGAACCCGCCGCGCAGTCCACCTCGATGAAGGCGATGATCGGCACCGCCGGTCCCACGGCCACCGTGTAGCAGCTCAGCCAGGCGTGACCGGCCTCGGTGAGCCGGTTCCAGCGGCGGGCCGCCGTGGAGGCGTCCACCCCGAGCGCCTTGCCGATCTGGGCCCACTCGGCGCGCGGCGAGGTCTGCAGGGCGGTGATCAGGAGGTAGTCCTGCTCGTCCAGCAGCGGCGGGTGCGCGGCGCGCAGCAGGGCGCCGGGACCGGCCGGGTCCGGCGGCTCGGACCACCCGGTGGATTCGTGCGTCGAGGGTGGCATCGGAGGCGCTTTCCTGCGGATGTTCCGGCGCGGAGGGGTTCGCTCCGCACGATACGCCCATGTCTCTGCTCCACGATGCCCACGCACTCGCCCCCTCGCTCACCGCCCTGCGGCACGCCCTGCACCGGGAACCCGAACTCGGACTGGACCTGCCGCTGACCCAGGCCCGGATCCTCGACGCGCTGGACGGCCTCGGCCTGGAGATCCGGCGGGGCCGCGCGCTGACCTCCGTCACCGCCGTCCTGCGCGGCGGCCGCCCCGGACCCGCCGTGCTGCTGCGCGCCGACATGGACGCCCTGCCCGTCACGGAGGACACCGGCCTGCCCTACGCCTCCGTGCTCGACGGCCGGATGCACGCCTGCGGCCACGACCTGCACGTCACCGGGCTGGTCGGGGCCGCGCGGCTGCTCGCGGCGCGGCGCGGGGAACTGGCGGGGGACGTGGTCTTCATGTTCCAGCCGGGGGAGGAGGGCATGGGCGGCGCCCGGATCATGATCGACGAGGGGGTGCTGCACGCCGCCGGGGAGCGGGTGGTCGCCGCGTACGCCCTGCACGTCGTGTCCACCGGCGCGCCCACCGGCTACGCCGCCACCCGCCCCGGCCCGATGCTCGCCGCCTCCGACGCCGTGCACGTCACGGTGCGCGGCCGGGGCGGCCACGGTTCCTCCCCGCACTCCGCCACCGACCCGGTCCCCGCGCTGTGCGCGGCGGTCACCGCCCTCCAGACGGCGGTGACCCGTGAGATCGACGTCTTCGACCCGGCCGTGATCACCGTCGGCAGGATCGAGGCGGGCACCGCCGCCAACGTCATCGCGGAGACCGCCCGGTTCGACGCGACCGTGCGCACCTTCTCCGCCACCGCGCGGGCCACCGTCCGCTCGGCCTTCGAACGGACCGTGCACGGGGTGGCGCGGGCGCACGGCGTCACCGCCGAGATCGACTACGTCGAGCAGTACCCGGCCACCGTCAACCACGCGGGGGAGGCCGCGTTCGCGCTGGAGACCGCCCGCGCCGTGCTCGGCGGGGACCACGCCTTCGAGGCCCCGCACCCCATGGCCGGGGCCGAGGACTTCTCCTTCGTCCTGGCGGAGGTGCCCGGCGCGTTCGTGGGCCTCGGCGCCTGCCCGCCCGGCACGGACCCGGCCACCGCCCCGATGAACCACTCGGCCCGGGCGGTCTACGACGACGGAGCCCTGCCGCACGCCGCCGCCCTGCTCGCCGGGCTCGCGCTGCGCCGCCTCGGCGCCCCGCTCACCGCCCCGGACGCCGTCCCGGACCTCCGGACCGTCCCCGCGCCCGCCCGTCAGGAGTGATCCCGTGACCGCCACCGCCACCCCGCCGCCGGACACCGCCGGGCCGAAGACGCCTGCCGCGTCCGTCACCGCCGTCGTCGGACTGCTTGTCTTCTTCGAGGTGACCAGCGGCTTCCTCCAGGTCGGGCTGGCCCCGCTGCTGCCGGACCTCGCCGACCACCTGGGCATCGGCTCCGCCGCGCTGAACTGGGTCGTCTCCGTGCAGTTGCTGGCCGCCGCCGTCTGCGTCCCGCTGTTCGGCCGGCTCGGCGACCTCTACGGCCACCGCAGGCTGCTGCGGATCGCCCTCGCGATGATCGCCGCCGGCACCCTGGTCGTCGCCCTCGCGCCGGACTACGGGGTGCTGCTCGCCGGTCGGGTCCTCCAGGGGCCGATCGCCGCGCTGCTGCCACTGGAGATCGCCCTGGTGCGCGACCGGCTGCCGGTGGCCGACGCCCGCCGGGCCATCGCCCGGCTCGTCGGCGCGCTGACCGTCGGGGCACTGGCGGGCGGCCTCGTCATGGGGCTGGTCGACTCCGCCTCCGGCTCCCTGCGGCTGACGCTGCTGGTGCCCGCGCTGCTCGCGGCGGTGTGCGTCCCGATCTCCTTCGTGGCGGTACCGGAATCACGCAGCAGGGCCGCCGGGCGGGTCGACTGGGCGGGGGTGGCGCTGCTGAGCACCGCCATGATCGCCCTGCTGGGCGGGGTGTCCGGCGCCGCGGACGGCTCGTGGGGCTCGGCGCGGGTGCTCGGCCCGCTGCTGCTCGGCCTCGCGCTGCTCGCCTGCTGGACGGTGGTCGAGCTGCGGAGCGCCGAACCCCTGGTGGACGTACGGGCGCTGGCGGCGCGCACCACCGCGCCCTTCTACCTGGCGGCGTTCCTGTTCGGCGTCTTCTACTTCGGCAGCCAGACGCCCAACGCCACCTTCTACGCGGCCGACCCGGAGGCCACCGGCTACGGCTTCGGTCTCAGCGCCCTGGCCATCTCCCTCGCCTCGCTGCCCGGCGCCGTAGGCAGCGTCGTCGGCTCGCTGGCCACGGCGGCGGTGGCGCGGCGGATCGGCTACCGGGCGACCCTGATGACCGCCTTCGGCCTGGTGGCGCTCACCTTCCTCCAGTTCGCCCTCGCGCACGGCGCGTTGTGGCAGATGGCGGCCGGATCCACCTTCCTCGGCCTCGGCATCGGGCTGGCGCTGGGCGCGATGCCCACGGTGATCGTGGAGGCGTCCGACCCGACCCGCACCGGTATCTCGGCGGCCCTCTACAACAACGTGAAGACGCTCGGCGGAGCCGTCGCGGGCGGCGTCTTCGCCTCCCTGCTCGGCGCGTTCACCTCCGCCGGCGCCGACGAGCCCGGCGACGGCGGCTACACGGCGGTCTGGCTGGTCTCCGCCGCGTGCGCCCTGGTCGCGGTGGCGTGCGCGGCCTTCTCGCGGCGGAGGGAGGGGTGAGGGGCGGGGCGGGCGCCCGGTGAGGCGGGGCGGGCGCCACAGCGGGCCCCGGCACGCCCTCGGCGCATCCCCCTCGGCGCACGGCTATCAGCGCACGGCTATCAGCGCACGGCTCTCAGCGCACGGCTCTCAGCGCACCGCGCGCAGCGCCCGGCCCGGCGGGGGCACGTCGGTGGTCCTGGTCCGGCCGGTCAGCGCGGCCAGGTCCGTCAACGCGTCGATCCGCCAGTCGGCGTTCTCCACCACGTCCGGGTGGTCGGCCCACCAGTAGCCGTAGGGGCCGCGCCGCAGATGGGCGGTGCGCAGTCCCGCCGCCTTCGCGGGGAACAGGTCGTCCGCCGGGTGGTCGCCCACGTAGAGAGTGTCCTGGGGGTCGGCGCCGGACGCCTCCAGGACCCGGGCGAAGAACGCGGGATCGGGCTTGGCGACGCCCCACTCCTGCGAGGTCGCCACCAGGTCGGCCGGCAGGTCCAGCGCCCGCAACTGCTCGCCCGCCCGCGCGGTGCGGTTGCCCGCCACGATCACCCGCACTCCCAGCGCGCGCAGTTCGGCCAGCGCGGGCCGCACGTCGGGATAGAGGTCGCGTTCGCCGACGTGCTCGCCGCGCCCGGCGCTCTCCCTCGCGCGGACCGCTTCGGCGACTTCCATCTCCGGGCGCAGCAGACGCAACGCGTCCCCGTCGTCCCCGCCCTGCACGACCGCCGCGCCCACCAGGGCGCTCACGGTGTGCGGGGGGACGCCGAGCCAGCCGGCCCACGACGTCCAGTAACGGTCGTCGCGCAGCAGGGTCTCGCCGATGTCGAACACGATCGTTTCCATCACCGTCCCGACCCTACGGGGCGGGCACGACGCGGCGGCTCTCATTCGCCGCCGGTCACCGGGGGTGTCACAGATCTCCCCCTCACCTTCCCTGCCTCCGGACCGGCCGTCCGAGGGCGCTCGTATGCTCGGAACATGACCGATGCTCAGAGCGGACGCCCTACCACCAATGCCATGCGGCGCGCCCTGCGGCGGGCCCGGGACGGTGTCGCCCTCGACGTGACGGAGGCCGCGGTCCTCCTCCGGGCGCGCGGCGACGATCTGACGGACCTCGCCGCTTCGGCGGCCCGGGTGCGCGACGCCGGCCTGGAGGCGGCGGGCCGGCCGGGCGTGATCACGTACTCCCGCAAGGTCTTCGTCCCGCTCACCCGGCTCTGCCGGGACACGTGCCACTACTGCACCTTCGTCACCGTCCCCGGCAAGCTGCGCCGCGAGGGCCACGGGATGTTCCTCTCGCCCGACGAGGTGCTGAAGATCGCCCGCGACGGCGCGGCGATGGGCTGCAAGGAAGCGCTGTTCACGCTGGGCGACCGCCCCGAGGACCGCTGGCCCGAGGCGCGCGAGTGGCTGGAGGCCGAGGGGTACGACGACACCCTCGCGTACGTCCGGGCCATGGCGATCCGGGTCCTGGAGGAGACCGGCCTGCTGCCGCACCTCAATCCGGGCGTGCTGAGCTGGACCGACCTCCAGCGCCTCAAGCCGGTCGCCCCGTCCATGGGCATGATGCTGGAGACCACAGCCACCCGCCTCTGGTCGGAGAAGGGCGGCCCGCACCACGGCTCCCCCGACAAGGAACCGGCCGTCCGGCTGCGGGTGCTGGAGGACGCGGGCCGTTCCAACGTCCCCTTCACCACCGGCATCCTGATCGGCATCGGCGAGGACTACGAGGAGCGCGCCGACTCCCTGTTCGAGCTGCGCAAGACCGCCCGCGCCTACCACGGCCTGCAGGAAGTCATCGTGCAGAACTTCCGCGCCAAGCCGGACACCGCGATGCGCGGGATGCCGGACGCGGAGCTGGAGGAACTGGCCGCGGCCGTCGCGGTGGCCCGGCACATCCTCGGCCCGTCCGCCCGCATCCAGGCCCCGCCGAACCTGGTCGACTCCGAGTACGCGCTGCTCATCGGCGCCGGCATCGACGACTGGGGCGGCGTCTCGCCGCTCACCCCCGACCATGTGAACCCCGAGCGCCCCTGGCCGCACATCGAGGAACTGGCCGCGAAGACCGCGGAGTCCGGCTTCGAGCTGCGCGAACGCCTCACCATCTACCCGGAGTTCATCAAGCGCGGCGAGCCGTGGATCGACCCGCGGGTCCTTCCGCACGTCCGGGCCCTCGCCGACCCGGAGACGGGTCTCGCCAAGGAGGGCGCGGTCCCGGTCGGCCTGCCCTGGCAGGAGCCCGACGAGGAGTTCGGCGCGAGCGGACGCACCGACCTGCACGTCACCATCGACACCGAGGGCCGCACGGGCGACTGCCGGGACGACTTCGACGAGGTGTACGGGGACTGGGAGGCGCTCCGCGAGGCGGCGGCCCCCGGCATGGTCCCGTCCCGCATCGACGGCGACGTGCGCGAGGCGCTGAGCCAGGCCGCCGACGACCCCACCCGGCTCACCGACGACCAGGCGCTCACCCTGCTGCACGCGGACGGGCCCGCGCTGGACGAGCTGTGCCGGATCGCGGACGCCCTGCGCCGGGACGTGGTCGGCGACGAGGTCACCTACATCGTCACCAGGAACATCAACTTCACCAACGTCTGCTACACCGGCTGCCGGTTCTGCGCCTTCGCGCAGCGCCGCACCGACGCCGACGCGTACACCCTCTCGCTCGACCAGGTCGCGGACCGGGCGGCGCAGGCGTGGGACGTCGGCGCGGTGGAGGTCTGCATGCAGGGCGGCATCCACCCGGACCTGCCGGGGACCGCGTACTTCGACATCGCCCGCGCGGTGAAGGAGCGTGTGCCGGACATGCACGTGCACGCCTTCTCGCCGATGGAGGTCGTCAACGGCGCGACCCGCACGGGCCTGTCGATCCGCGAGTGGCTGCTGGCGGCGAAGGAGGCCGGTCTCGGCTCGATCCCCGGCACGGCGGCGGAGATCCTCGACGACGAGGTCCGCTGGGTCCTCACCAAGGGCAAGCTGCCGACCGCCACCTGGCTGGAGGTGGTGAAGACCGCCCACGAGGTGGGCCTGCGCTCCTCGTCCACGATGATGTACGGCCACGTCGACCAGCCCCGCCACTGGCTCGGCCACCTGCGCACGCTGGCCCGGCTCCAGCAGGAGACCGGCGGGTTCACGGAGTTCGTGACGCTGCCGTTCATCCACACCAACGCGCCGGTCTACCTCGCGGGCATCGCCCGCCCCGGCCCCACCGATCGGGACAACCGCGCCGTCACCGCGATGGCCCGGCTGCTGCTGCACCCGCACATCACCAACATCCAGACGAGCTGGGTGAAGCTCGGCACCGAGGGCGCCGCCGAGATGCTGCGCTCGGGCGCCAACGACCTCGGCGGGACCCTCATGGAGGAGACCATCTCCCGCATGGCGGGCTCCAGTTACGGTTCCTACCGCTCCATCCAGGACCTGATCGCCATCGCGGAGCTGGCCGGCCGCCCGGCGAAGCCGCGTACGACGCTGTACGGCGAGGTCCCCGAGGAGCGGGTCGCGGCGGCGACCGCCTCCGACGGCCACCTCCCGGAGCTGCTGCCGGTGCTGCCGAGCTGACGGCGGGGCCTGTCTCCGGGAGGCGACGGAATGGAGCGGGTCCGGCCGTCGGGGGACGGCGGCCGGACCGTGTGCCGGCCGGAGTGCGAGCGGCGCGGGGGCCGGGCCCGGCCCCCGCGCCGCGGGACGGCCTCCGGTCCGAACCGGACCGGCCTCAGACGAGTGCGGTGACCAGGAGGGTGAAGGCGGCGACGATGACGGCCACGCGGACGTAGTGGTAGCGGTCCCACCGGTTCATCTGCTCCTTCCAGTCCGCGGGCCGGTTCTCGGGCGTCCACGTCTTGCCCCGGTTGTTGATCGGGACGAGCAGCAGGAGCGACATGACCACGCTCACGATCAGGAGCGCGGCGGCGACGACGACGAGGCCGGTGCCGGGACGATTCCATCCGGCGATCGCCCAGACCGCGCTGAGGACGAGTGAGCCGATGTACCAGAACGGCATCAGGGTGCCGAGCATCCGGCCCCCGTGGGAGCGGGCGAGCTGGTCGCTGTCCTCGGGAAGGGCGTGGAAGATCCGGTTCATGACGAAGGCGACGGAGAACTCCACCCCCACCATCAGGCCGACGATCACGGTGGTGAACACCTCGAGCGCGTGGAGCATGATGACCCCTCCAGGGAGATCGATCTAGCGTTGCTAGCTGTTGATGCAAGGCTAGGTCTGTCACAGCTCTGTTGTCTAGCGGTGCTAGGATGCGAATCATGTCGGTACAGGAACGCAAGCGGCGCGAACGGGCGGAACGTGAGCGCCTGATCGTGGCGACGGCCCGCGAACTCGCCGAGCAACAGGGCTGGGACGCGGTCACCACCCGCCGGCTCGCCGAGCGCATCGAGTACAGCCAGCCCGTCCTCTACAGCCACTTCCGCGGTAAAAGGGAGATCATCGGCGCCGTCGCCCTGGAGGGCGCCGCCGAGCTGGCCGCGGCGGTGCGTGCCGCGACCTCCGCCGCGGACGGCCCGCGCGAGCGGGTCACCGCGCTCGCCCGCGCCTATCTCGACTTCGCCGCACACAATCCGGCGGTCTACGACGCCTTGTTCCGGCTCGACGGCGGCCTGGCGTACGCACGGGAGGACACCCCGGAGCCGCTGAAGGACGCCTTCGCCGCGCTGCTGGAGAGCCTCGGCGAGGTTGCCGGGGACGGCGTCCACCCGGGGCTGTTCACCGAGACGTTCTGGGGTGCCCTGCACGGCCTCGCGACCCTGACCCGGGCGGGAAGGCTGCCTCCGGAGGACGCCGAGCGCAGGACGGCGCTGCTGGTGGACCGGCTCGCCGTGGTCTGACCCGCCGTCCCGGCGAGCACGCGGCCGGGTCCCCCGCCACCGCCCGCTCGCGGCAGGGCCTGCGGTCCCTCGGTCCCCCGCGGAGGTCTCGTCGGACGTCGTGACGATCGCCTCGTCCGGCACCTCGCGGCGGCCGACCCCCGTCGGAGCACGCCGACTCAGAGGGCGGCAGGGGGTGCCGCGTGGCGCAGCCGTTCGCCGGTGATGAGGTTGCGGGCGGCCTCCGTGGCCGGTGCGGTCAGGTCCTCGGGCCGTCGTCCGGCCGTCGGGTAGCTGCCCTGGATGAGCACGGTCGCGTACCCGTGGGCGAGGGAGACGTGCGCTTCGAGCAGATCCATGGCGCCGGCGAATTCGTCGGACCCCGACGCGGCCACCACCAGCGGCAGCAGGGTGTCGAAGAACTTGCGGGTCCCCTCGTGCAGGTCGCGGAAGCGGGGCTCGTGGAATCCGGGGGCGAACAGCAGCTCCATGCCGACCCGGCCCTCCGCCACGTACCGGGCGTAGGCGCCGGCGGTCGCGGCGAGACGCTCCACCGGGTCGTCGCCCGCCGCGTCCGCCGCCTCGGCCATCCGGTCCGCCAGCCGGCCCACGACCACGGTGGCGCAGGCGGCGAGCAGGCTCTCCCGGTCCGGGAAGTGCCGGTAGGGGGCGGCCGAGGAGACGTGGGCCCGTGCGGCGACCTTGGCGACCGAGAATCCGGAGACGCCCGCTTCGGCCAGCAGTTCCAGCCCCTCGTGGACGAGCCGGGCGCGGAGGTCGCCGTGGTGGTAGCCGCGTCGCGCGGTCGTCGAGTCGCTCACGGGGGTGATTCTCCCTCCTCGCCCGCCTCCCGCGCCCCGATGTGAGAGTGCACTTACATTCTAGGGCGATGTAAGCGTACTCTTACATCAGGTCCGGCAGGTCTCCCGCGTACACGCTCCCGACGCCGCCCGCCGGCCCGGAAAGGGCACACTCATGCAGCAGCGACACCTCGGCGGGCAGGGGCTGACGGTCTCCGCGCTCGGCTACGGCGCGATGGGCATCAGCCTCGCCTACGGCCCGTCCGACGAGCAGGAGGGGATCGGCACCCTCCGCCGGGCGTACGAGCTGGGCGTCACCTTCTTCGACACCGCGGAGCTGTACGGCCAGGGCGCCAACGAGCGCGTGGTGGGCCGGGCGCTCGCCCCGTTCCGCGACGACGTGGTCATCGCCACCAAGTTCGGCTTCGACTTCACCGGCACCCGTGCGAGCGGCCTCGACAGCCGCCCGGACCACATCCGCGAGGTCCTCGACAACAGCCTGCGCCACCTCGGCACGGACCACGTCGAGGTGCTCTACCAGCACCGCGTCGACCCGGACGTGCCGATCGAGGAGGTCGCGGGCACCGTCGGGGAACTCATCGACGCGGGCAAGGTCCGGTACTTCGGCCTGAGCGAAGCGGGCGAGCGCACCATCCGCGCGGCCCACGCGGTCCAGCCCGTGTCCGTCCTGCAGACGGAGTACTCGCTCTTCGAACGCGACGTCGAGGATCTCTTCCCGGTCCTGCGCGAACTGGGCATCGGCTTCGTGCCGTACTCCCCGCTGGGCCGCGGCTTCCTCACCGGACAGGCCAAGCCGGGCGCGGAGTACCCCGACGGCGACATGCGCCAGTGGGACCAGCGGTACCAGCCCGGCAACTTCGAGAAGAACCAGGAGGCCACCCGCCTGCTGGGAGAGCTCGCCGCCACGAAGGGCGCGACGGTGGCCCAGCTCGCGCTGGCCTGGCTGCTGGCCCGGGGCGACGACATCGTCCCCATCCCCGGCACCCGCAGCGCCGCCCGCCTGGAGGAGAACGCCGGCGCGGCCGCCCTCACCCTCACCCCCGAGGACCTCGCCCGCGTCGCGGAGATCCTTCCGCACGGCGGCTACGGCGACCGGTACCCGGCCGAGCACATGCCGACCTGGAGCTGACCCGGCACGGCGGGGTCCGCGCCCGGAGCCGAGCGGGCCCGGCCGGGGCCCGTGCCCGGAACCGGAGAGGTCAGACCGGGCCGGGCGGGGTCCCGCCGGGGCGATCCGGGCCGGACGTGGCCTTGCCCACGCGCTCCGGGCCGGGTCGCGGACCGTCTGGGCCTCCGGCCCCAGGAACTTCCTCGGACGCCGTGACGATCACCTCGTCCAGCACCTCGCGGGACCGCCGCAGCTCGTCGATCATCCGGTCGATGCGTGCCCGTTCGGCAGTGAGGTCCTCGACCAGTCGCGGGGTGGCGACCGCGGACGGCCCGCCGTCCACATCCCGTACACAGGGCAGCAGTCGGGCGATCCTCGGGCTGTGCAACCCGGCGGCGAAGAACTCCTGGATGCGGATCACCCGGTCCACCGCCCCCGCGGGATAGTCCCGCTGTCCGCCGGGGGTGCGTCCGGCGGTGAGCAGGCCCTGCTCCTCGTAGTAGCGCAGCGACCGCTCGCTCACGCCCGTGCGTCTGGCCAGTTCGCCGATACGCATCCGGCCCACCCCTCAAGGGACTTGAAGCTGACACCGGTGTCAGATTTTACCGTCGCCGCATGACGGACACACCGGAACGCCCCGGCCTCTTCGACCCCGCCGCCCTCGGCCCGCTGCACCTGCCCAACCGGCTGGTGATGGCACCGCTGACCCGCAACCGGGCGACCGCCGACGGGGTGCCCACTGCGATGATGGCGACCTACTACGCCCAGCGCGCCACGGCGGGCCTGATCGTCGCCGAGGCGTCCACGCCGAACGCCGTGGGGCAGACGTACCCGAACATCACCGCGATCCACACCCCCGCCCATGTCGCCGGCTGGCGGACCGTGACGGACGCGGTGCGGGCGGCGGGCGGCCGGATGTACCTCCAGCTCCAGCACGGCGGCCGGGTCGGGCACCCTGACACCAGTGGTCTGAGGCCCGTCGCACCCTCGCCGATCGCGCTGCCGGAGACCATCCACACACCCGCCGGCCGCACACCGTCCGTGGTGCCGCGCGAGATGACCGCCGAGGACATCCGCACCACCGTCGCCGACTTCGCACGGGCCGCCCGCCTCGCGCTCGACGCCGGCTTCGAGGGCGTCGAGGTGCACGCCGCCAACGGGCATCTGCTCCACCAGTTCCTCTCGGCCGGCACCAACCGCCGTACCGACGGCTACGGGGGGTCCGTCGCCGGTCGCGTCCGCTTCGCGGTCGAGGTGACCGGTGCGGTGGCCGAGGCGATCGGCCCGGAACGCGTCGGCGTCCGGGTCTCGCCCACCGCCACCTACAACGGCATCGACCCGGTCGACGCGGCGGAGGTCCAGCCCGCCCTGGTGACGGCACTGGCGGAGATCCGGCCGGTCTACCTGCACGTCGTCCACGCCGACCCGGACGCGCCCCTCTTCCAGAAGCTCCGGGCGCTCTGGCCGACCACCCTGATCGCCAACCCGGTGCTGCCGCCCGACCGCATCCCGGCCGACGGCGGCCGGCACCGGGCCGAACGCCTCCTCGCCGCCGGCGCCGACCTGATCGCTCTCGGCCGCCCGTTCCTCGCCAACCCCGACCTCACCGCCCGCCTGCGCACCGGCGCCCCGGTGAACCAGGTCAGGGACGCGTACCTGATGTACGTGGGCGGCGAGGTGGGCTACACGGACTACCCGACGCTGTCATCGGCAGCCGCGCCGGGCGGTGTTCCGACTGCTGGTCCGGGCTGACGAGCGCGCGCACGGAATGGCGGTTCACGGTCCGGCTGTTCACCGACGTGATCGCCCGCAGCCTCCGCCGGTGCGCAGCGCTTGACGCCTATGCGCGTGCCGACCTCGACTATCTGCACGGCCGCATCAGCATGGCCCTCGACCTGGGCCACCGGCGCACGGCGCACCACGAGCCGGCCCGCCTGCGGGAACTGGAGACCGAGGTCCGTGCGCGGCACGCGGGCCCGGAGGCGGCCGATCCGGCCTGAGAGCCGCACGGCCGCACCACCGAGCCGCGCGGCCCTACGGACTTCCCACTCAGGCCCGTACGGTGTCGATGAACGCGGTCCAGGCGGGTGTGCCGAGGATGAGGACGGGGCCGGTGGGGGTTTTGCTGTCGCGTACGGGGACGATGCCGGGGTGCCCGTCGGCGACTTCGAGGCAGTTGTTGTCACCGCCGTCGCTGTAGGTGGACTTGCGCCAAGAGGTGGCAAGCAGGGCCGTAGGGGTCATCAGCCGTTCCCCCGTACGGTGTCGATGAACGCGGTCCAGGCGGGTGTGCCGAGGATGAGGACGGGGCCGGTGGGGGTTTTGCTGTCGCGTACGGGGACGATGCCGGGGTGTCCGTCCGCGACCTCGACGCAGTTGTTCGCGCCGCCGTCGCTGTAGGTGGACTTACGCCAAGTGACGGTGGACAGATCCGTCGTACGGTTCATTCTCTGTGCTCCTTCAGGACGCCCCGGACGAACGCGGCGGAGTCGGCCGGGGGCAGGGCCAGGTCTCGAAGCCGATCGTAGGACAGCCGGGCGCGGGTGACGTCGTCCACGTCCTCCTTCAGCTCGGCGCAGTGGTTGCCTTCGGTGTAGGCAACCGCGCTTCCGTCGTCCTGCCACAGCAACGTGAGTGATCCGTCCATCAGGTGGTGGGCTCCTGCGGCGAAGGGCAGGATTTGCAGGGTCACCATCGGCAGCTCGGCCACGTCTAGTAGGTGCCCCAACTGCTCCTGCCAGGAAGTGCCGTCGCGTACGGGTCGGCACAGCGCGTACTCATCGATGATGAAGCGGGCAGACGGCGCAGGAGTGCGGTGCAGGAGCTGCTGGCGGCCCGATCGGGCTATGACCTGCTCCTCCACCTGGTCCGCTTCTGCTTCCGTTTCCTGGTCCCCCGACAACAGCGCCCGCGCCACCTCTTCCGTCTGGAGCAGGCCAGGAATGCCGAGCGTGAAGACGTGCATGATGCGCGCCGTTTGCTCCAGCCGCATGAACTCCTTGTAGCGGTCCTTGAAGACCTCCTTGCGGGCCACCCGCCACAGGCCGCAGAGCAGCTTGCCGCAGTCGTAGTAGCGGTCCAGGTCCTCCATCACCGCCAGCTTGGACAGCCGCTTCCCGGTCTCCATCCGGGAGAGGTAGCTCTTGTCGTAGCGGGTCTCCTCGGCGACCTGGCTCAACGACTTCCCGGCGCGCTCGCGCAGCCAGCGGAGGGTCCGGCCGAGGGCGGCACGGGCCGACTCGTCGTCCTCGTCGGCGAGTTCGGTCATTCCGGGCTCCCTTTCGTTGTCCCTCCGGCAGGCAATCGCGCGCCTCTTCCGAGCGTAGGGCCGGGCAGTGATCATCGGAGTACGAACGGTGACCGTCACCCGATGGAGGTCGCCGGCCGGATATCTGATCCGTACGACCGAGAGGCACCCCCGTGAGCGACATCTCCCTCCGCCTGCTGCCCTGGACCTCCCCCGAGGGCAAGCCGTGCTACCTGTCCACCGACCACCCCGGCGGCCGTCTGTCACGGCTCGCGGACGAGGTGGAGGCGGAGTTGGTCGAGTGCGGCGAGGCGGTGCTCTCCGGCGCCCGTGCGGTGCTCGCCGACGCGGGTGCGGGGGAGACCGCGCTGCGCTTCGCGCTGACCCGGACCACCGAGTCGCTGCGGGACGTGCTGCGGGTCGCGGAGTGCCGGGAGCGGGCCGGCGACGTGGCGCGGTGATTACCGCCGGTGGCTCCCGCCGCGCATCCACAACCCTCCGGCCGCGCGCATCCCGCCCGCGGAGCACTCCGGCCGACCGCGTCCCGCCCACCGGAAATCCCGGTGAATGTCGTTCAAAAGTGATCTCAGAGCCACTCCGCTACATAACGATCCGACCCTGAACCCGTCGTTCCCGTTCCATTACAGTGCTTCGGGAGCCGTACCGGCGGTAGGGGGAGGTGTCGGGTGAGCGCAGGGACCACGGCTGTCTGGGGTCGCGCGGAGCAACAGGACTTCCGGAGCCGGGTACGCGGCGCCCTGCTCGGCGGGGCGATGGGCGACGCCCTCGGGGCGGCGGTCACGCCGCTGGGCCTGGAGGAGATACGTGCCGCGCACGGCGTCGACGGGGTGACGGACTTCCTTCCGGCGTACGGCAGACGGGGCGCGGTCACCGCGATCACCCAGCTCACCCTCTTCACCGTGGACGGCCTGATACGCGCCCAGGTCCGCCGGGACACGGGCGCCTGGCACCCGCCGACCGACGTGCACCGGGCCCATCTGCGCTGGGCCGCCACCCAGCACGACTGGGGGCCCGACGAGCGCCGGGAGGGCGACGGCTGGCTCGCTCGCGAGGAGTGGCTGTACGCGCGCCGTGCACCGGCCCGCGAGTGTCTCGGCGGCTTGGGGGACACGGTCATGGGCACCCTCGACCGGCCCAAGAACCCCGCCGCCCGGGACTCCGCCGCGCTGACCCGGTCCGCGCCGTTCGGTCTGCTGGTGGGGTGGGAGCCGGAACTGGTGCTGCAACTCGCGGTGGAGTGCGCCGCCCAGACCCACGGGCACGCGAGCGCCCAACTGGCGGCCGGGGCCTTCGCGGTGGTCGTGCACGGGCTGGCCCGGCGGGAGACCCTGGACGGCGCGGTGCAGCGGGCGCTCGGGCTGCTCGACGGGCGGCCGGGGCACGAGCCGGTGTCCGAGGCCATGCGCCAGGCACTGGGCTCCGTGCGGCAGGGCATACCGGGGCCGGCGCTGATCGAGGCGCTCGGGACGTCCGACCGGGCCGAAGAGGTGCTGGCCGTCGGTCTGTACTGCGCGCTGGTCGGAGAGGACGTACGCCACGGGCTCCGGCTGGCGGTGAACCACGGCGGGCCCTCCTCGCCGGCCGCCGCCCTGTGCGGAGCCCTGCTGGGCGCTCTGCACGGCGAGACGGCGCTGCCGCCCGCCTGGCTGGCCGAACTGGAGGGGCGGGCCACCCTTTTGGAGCTCGCCGACGACTTCGCCATGGAGATGACACAGGGCCCCGCCCTGCACAACCCGACCGCCGCGTCGCCCGGCTGGCTCGCCCGCTACCCCCGGAGCTGAAACAACCCCTGCCGTTCCCGGAACTGAAGCGCCGTCCCACCGCCCCCGGCCCCGCGGGTGCGACGAAGGGCGGGCGGGGCGCGGTGCGCCGAGAGTCGAGATCCCGTCCACCGCGTCCCGCCCGCCCCGTACGTACGCGCGGAGTCCGTACGCCGGCCGTCAGTCCTTGCCCGCCCGGTCGGCGGGCGCGCCGTCCACCGGGCCCGACTGGGCGGGCACCGCTGCCGCCGCCATCGCTGCGCGGTCGTCGTCGTCCCCGTCGTTGATGCGGGAGAGCACCGCGTCGCGTTCCGGCGTGGCCTCGGGCTTCACGAAGCCGATCAGGACGTAGAGCACCAACGAGACGGCGAGCGGCACCGACACCTGGTACTGGAGCGGGACCCCGCCCTCCACGGCCCAGTTGATCGGGTAGTTGACCAGCCAGAAGGCCAGCAGGCCCGCGGCCCAGCTGACGAGTGCCGCGGTGGGTCCGGACTTCCGGAACGTGCGCAGCATGCCGAGCATGAACGGGATGGCGATCGGGCCCATCAGTCCCGCCACCCACTTGATGACGACGGTGATGATGTCCTTGAAGGTGGGGGAGTTGACCTGGGTGGCGATGGCCATGGAGAGCGCCAGGAAGGTGATCGTGGTCCAGCGGGCCGCGAGCAGTCCGGCGCGCTCGTTCCAGCCGCGGGCCGCCTTCGACAGGGTGGGAGCGATGTCCCGGGTGAAGACGGCGGCGATGGCGTTGGCGTCGGAGGAGCACATGGCCATCGTGTGCGAGAAGAACCCGACGATGACCAGGCCCAGCAGACCGTGCGGCAGCAGCTGCTCGGTCATCAGCGCGTAGCTGTCGGAGGCGTCCGGCTTCTGCGCCTTCACCAGCAGCGGCGCGCACCACATCGGGAAGAACAGCACCAGCGGCCAGACGAACCACAGGATCGCCGAGAGGCGGGCCGACCGGGTCGCGGAGCGTGCGGAGTCGGTCGCCATGTACCGCTGGGCCTGGTTCCACATGCCGCCGTTGTACTCGAA
Source organism: uncultured Streptomyces sp. (assembly GCF_947488945.1). Classification (GTDB taxonomy): domain Bacteria; phylum Actinomycetota; class Actinomycetes; order Streptomycetales; family Streptomycetaceae; genus Streptomyces. The sequence goes on along the minus strand of NZ_CANLBS010000015.1, from coordinate 113,773 downwards.
CGTCTTGATGAAGAGGAACGCCAGCAGGAAGGTCACCGTGTACGGGCCGGCGGTCGGGTCCGCGTGGCCCTCGGGCAGCTTGTCCCAGACCGTCCACAGGGTGGAGAAGCCGTCCAGTTTGCCCATCACGGCGATCAGCATCGCGATGCCGGCGAAGAGCTGGATGATGAACTGACCGAGTTCGGTGAGCGCGTCGGCCCACAGCCCGCCGACCGTGCAGTAGATGCCCGTGATGACGCCGGTGATGATGATGCCCTGGGTGAGCGAGAGCCCGGTGAAGACGGAGAGCAGGGTGGCGATGGCGGCCCACTTGGCGCCCACGTCCACGATCTTCAGCAGCAGCCCGGACCAGGCGAGGGCCTGCTGGGTCTGCAGGTTGTAGCGGTTCTTCAGGTATTCCAGCGGCGAGGCGACGTGCAGCCGGGAGCGCAGCCGGTTGAGCCGGGGCGCGAAGAGCTTGGCGCCGATGAAGATGCCGATGGCGATCGGCAGGGACCACGTGACGAAGGACGTGACCCCGTAGGTGTAGGCGATGCCCGCGTAGCCGGTGAACATCACCGCGCTGTAACCGGACATGTGGTGCGAGATGCCCGACAGCCACCACGGCATCTTGCCGCCGGCCGTGAAGAAGTCGCTGACGTTGTCCACGCGCTTGTGCGACCAGAGTCCGATCGCGACCATCACACCGAAGTATCCGATGAGCACGGTCCAGTCGAGACTGTTCATGTGCCCCCTCCAGGGGTCCGCCTTGTGAACGGGAACGCGCTTCGTCAGTACGGCCGTTCAGCGGTATCCCCGTGCGGGAGAGGGGACTTGGGGGATTGAACCGCCTTCACGCCGGGGCGGTCAAGGTTGAATCGGTCATGGATGTGAACACAGGTCAGTACGGCGAACGATTTTACTTGTTCTTGACCTTGTGGGGCGTTGTCGTGAACGTGACCGCGCCCACACGATGGGCGGGCACTTCGTCAGGCTGTGCAGAGAAGAACGGTGAGCCGCGTCGTGGCGCGCGGCACCACGACGGACAGCGTCATGACGGGCGGTGTCGCGGTGGAGCGCCGGTGGATCCGTCCACCGGCGCGCGACCGCGTCCCGCCCGGACGCGGAAACGAGAAGGCCGCCCGGGATGCGGGTCCCGTGCGGCCTGGAAAGGGGTGAGCCGGGGCGGCTCCCTGGGGCGCCGGCCCCGGCGGACGTCCGGCGGTCCGCGCGTGCGCGGCGGCACTGCCGAACCCTCTCGGCCAGGACGGCGAGCCGGTCGAGAGGGCTACCTCGGGCCGCGGTGGCGGCCTGCGGACATCGGGCGTCAGAGCGCGAGCGCGGTCTCCGCGACGTCGCGCACGAAGGCGTTCCACGCGCCGGGGACGAAGGCGATCGAGGGACCCTCGGGGGCCTTCGAGTCGCGTACCGCGATGGACTGGGCCACGGGGGACTTGACCTCGACGCACGCGCCGTTGCCGCCGGAGTACGACGACTTCGTCCACGTGTCCGTAGCGCCCTGAAGAATAGCCATGTTCACTCCGGTTCGATGAGTTGATCGACTGGACCCGCACCAGCCTGTGTTCCGGCTGGCGTGATCGAAGCTACTCGTCAACTCACCTGCACGTCGGGGCCGTTCACTCGACCGGATGGCAAATGACCTTCAAGGGTTACGCGGTGACGCGGCCGCGGTGTATTGTGCCGCCGCCTCCGCGCAAAGCGATCGCAATTCCGGTGAAGCGGGCGTTGCGGATATCCCGGTCTCCGGTGGGAGAACCGGGACGTCCGCCCCGCTCAGCCGGTGTACTTCTTCGCGTGGTCGATGATGAACTGCCGGGACTGCTCCACGTTGAGGGCCTGCGCCCGGAGGTGCTCGTACATGACGCTGTAGCGCTGTACGTCGTTCGCCTTCTCCAGGTAGAGGTCGCTCGTCACTCCCTCGATGTAGACCACGCTGGAGTCGGCCGCGTCGGGGAACTCCAGAATCGCGTACTGGCCGTTCACGCCGGGGTGCGCCCCCATGTCGAACGGCAGCACCTGCACGGTCACGTGCGGCAGCTTCGACTGCTCGACCAGGTGCTCCAACTGCTCGATCATGATCTGCCGGCCGCCCACCACCCGGTGCAGCGCCGCCTCGTCGATGACCACCCACAGGCGCAGCGGCCGTTCGGCGTCGCTGATCCGGTCCTGCCGCCGGGCCCGGACGTTCACCCGCTTCTCGATGTCCGTGGGCGGCGCCTCCGGCAGGGCGCCCGTGATCAGCGCCTCCGCGTAGGCCCTGGTCTGCAGCAGGCCGGGGATGAGCTGGGGCTCGTAACCCCGCAGCGACTCCGCGTCGGTCTCCAGGCCGATGTAGACGCTGTACGGGATGTCCCCGAACGCGTGCCACCAGCCCTGCTGGCGCGAGTCCTTGGCCATCTGCATGAGGGACTCGACGATCCGCTCGTCCTCGACCTCGTAGACGTTGCAGAGATCGCGTACGTCGCGCTGGCTGATGGAGCGGCGACCGTTCTCCAGGCGGCTGATCTTCGACTGCGAGACCAGCAGGCGGTCGGCCACCTCCTCGGCGGTCATGTTCTTCTGCTCGCGCAGGCGGCGCAATTCCTGGCCCAACCGCCGTCGCCTGACGGTGGGATTGACGTTCGACGGCACGGAAACGGCACCTCCGGCTGGGTAGCTGTGCGTATCTACTGTTCAGCAGATTGCCACCCGCGGGCACCGGCGCGCTGGGAAACGGCCACACGCACGCAGGCGGGGCAGCCGGAACGTCCGGCTGCCCCGCGTGTGGTGCGGCTCCCGAACCGGGTCCTGGTGACTTCGGCACGGCGGTCTGAAGGGGCCCGCGCGGTATCCCGTGCGGGTGGTGCCGCCCGGTCTCCCGTACGGCGCGCCCGCGGGCGGCCGGACCGACCGGCCGTGCTCCGGGGCGTGGGCGCACCGCACGGCCTCGCGGCCGTGCGGCACACCTGCCGGGTCAGCCGGCGGCGGAGTGCGCCATGCCGCCGCGTGCTTGCGGCTGCAACGGAACTCCCGCCGACTGCTGACCCCGGCGCGGCTGTGCTCCCGCGCCGTTCTGGACGTCCATGACGGCGTGCGCCACGAGACCGCCCATGGGGTCGTGTCTGATCAGGTCCCGGAGGCGGGAGCGCGATGAACGCCCTTCGTTCCCCGGGTACAGGTGCTTGCCGAGTCCGACCGCGTGGGCCAGGGCGGCGAGCGCCGCGGTCCGCGGGTCCGGCGGTACGCCGGTGCGGATCGCACTGTCCAGCCGGGTCTTGATGTCCCGGCTGACCGCCGTGTCCGTCGCCTGGTAGCGAGTCGTCGGCAGCACTCCGCACATCTGGCCCGCCACGGCATGCACCATGCCGCACCGCTCCAGATGAGCGAGATACATCTGGCGGAGCCCCAGTCGGGGTCCGCCGATCCAGTGGACCGCCCGTACCGGACTGCCACGTCTGCGCAGCAGTTCCAGTGCGGAGTCCAAGGTCGGATCTCCGGTCGGCCGTGGCATCACCACGGCGATACGATCCCCGTCAGGGGCTATCCGTCCTGCCAGAGCCAGCTCCACTAGCTGTGCTCCGGCCAGGCCGAGGTCGAGCGACTGTGGCTGCGCCGTGGTACCCGTGGCCGGGTCCAGAGCGAGCAACAGAAGCTCTTCCGGAATTGTTCTGCGGCTCCTGCCCATCCATGCCTCCCCGCGTGGATGAGTGACAGGGTGACCCCTCTCACAATGGTCTGTCGAGAGTGCCTGACCGCTTTGTACGGGAACCGGAAACTATGTCGTTCTCGTCTAGCAGTCGGGCCCATGGTTCACACAGGACACTGGTACACGGTTCGGACAGCGGGGAACGACCCGCGGCGAGCGTCGGGGGATGCCCCGGCGCGGAAGGAGGCATCGGTGGCGGGCGAGTCCCCCGGCAAGTCGGAGCAGCGGAAGTCGTCGGGGACGGCTCCGGAGGAACGCGACCCGAGGCTCGCCGTGTTCAGGGAACCGGACCGACCGCAGACCGCGCGGGACGAGGCTTCCGGCACGGACGGCGACGAGGGGCCGGAGAGCGACGCGAACGCCACGGAGACGGCCGCCGCCGGGACGGCCGGCCGGCCGGACGCGTCCGAGGGATCCGACGCGCCCGATGCATCCGACGCGTCCGCCGCGGTCGATGCCGCGGAAGCGTCTGATGCGTCCGCCGCGTCCGGTGCTCCGGAAACCCCCGCCGGGACGGAGGCACCGGAGACTCCCGGCAGCGGGGAGGCCGGCGGCCCGGCCGCCGGTTCGGGCGCCGACACCGCCACCGCCGTCTTCCGCGCGCCCCTGGCGACGTCCGAGGGCGACGCGAGCGACGGGGAGGCGTCCGGGGCTTCCGTGGGCCGTGGTGCGGCCTCCGAGGGGGCCTCGGACGCCGCCGAGGCGCCCGCGACCGCCGGAGAGCCGTCCGAGGCCGCTGCCGGGGGCCCGGAGGGCACGCGGGCCGGGGAGACCCCGGCGGAGGCCTCCGGAGCCCCGGCGCGGTCCGCCGCCCCGGAGGAGGCCGCCGGGGCGGGTTCCCCGGCCACGGACGGTGGGAAGCCGGCCGGAGCCGATGCGGGTGACGGCGACGGCACCGGCTCGGGCAACGACGGCCGGTTGCGCGCCGCCGTCGCCGCCTGGGTGGCCACCGCCGACGACAAGCCGGCCGGTGACGCGCAGGCGGACGACGCACCTGCGGACGACGCGCCTGCGGGCGGTGCCCCTGCCGACGACGAACAGGCCGGCGAGGACGCCGCTGCCACGGCCGACGCCGACGCACCGGCCGGCGAGCAGCCCGCCGCCACCCCCAACCCCGCCAAGGTCCCCCGCACACGCGAGGAGACCGCACCGGCGGACGATGGGGCGCGCGACTCGGGCGGTCCGGACGGTTCCGACGCACCCGACGAGCACAACGCCTCCGGCGAGGACGGCGCCCCCGGCGAGGACGACGCGTCCGTCGATCCGCCGACCGCCGTCTTCGCCGCGGTCGGTCGGGGCGCCAAGGCCCCGAAGGGGGCCGCGGGCGGCGCGGCCGTCGCCGCGACCGCGACCGGCGGTGACTCCGAGCCCACCACCGCCCCCGGCACGCCCGACGCCGACCGTGCCGACGCCGACCGTGCCGATCTTGCCGACGCCGACCGGGCCGGGGCGGGTCCGGACGACGCCGACCGGCCGGACCGGCCCACCACCGCCTTCAAGGCCGTCCGCCCGCCGCGGATCGACCAGCCGACCACCGCGCTGAAGCTGCCCCGCAGCGACCCGGGGGCCGGCGGTTCGGCCGCGCCCGAGAGCCCTTCCGAGCGGACCAGCACCTTCGTGCCGCTGCGGTCCGACGACGTGCGCCCGGCGGGCCCGCCGCGCCGCGCCGCTCCGGAGGGGGTCGCGGCCATCGGCCCCACGGTCACCCCCTCGCTGGACCGGCCGGCCGCGAGCGGCGCCCCGACGCCGCCCGCCGAGGCCGAGCGGACCCGGCAGCAGCCGCTGCCGCCCAAGCCCCCGCTCGACCTGCTGGCCGAGCTGACCAACACCCCGCCGCCGCCGGAGACCCCGGTCCGCACCGCCGTGCGCCGGGTCAAGATCTGGACCCCGCTGGTCCTGCTCCTGCTGATCGTCTTTGCACTCGTACAGACATTCCGTCCGCTGCCCGATCCGGAACTCCGGCTGACCGCGCAGTCCTCGTACCGCTTCGACGGCAGCACGCCGGAGCTGCCGTGGCCGAGCCAGGGCCAGGGCTACATGGCGGCCACCGGGCTCGGCAAGGTGGGCGGGTTCGGTGAGCAGAAGCCGGTGCCGATCGCGAGCGTGGCCAAGGCCATGACCGCCTACATCGTCCTCAAGGACCACCCGCTCAAGCGAGGCGAGGACGGTGCGTCGATCCCGGTCGACGCGAAGGGCGAGTCCGACGGGAAGCTGAACTCCGAGGGCGAGTCCACGCTGGACACCGTCGAGGAGGGCGACAAGCTCTCCCAGAAGGACGCGCTCTCCGCGATCATGATCCCGTCGGCCAATAACATCGCGCGGCTCCTCGCGCGCTGGGACGCGGGCTCGGAGAAGGCGTTCGTCGAGAAGATGAACACCACCGCCGAGGAACTCGGCATGAAGAACACCACGTACACCGACCCCTCAGGGCTCAACGCCACGACGGTGAGCACCGCGGAGGACCTGGTGAAGCTGGGGGAGAAGCTGGTCGAGATCCCCGCGCTGATGGACATCACCAAGCTGCCGTCCTGGACCGACCCCTCGGGCAAGGTGTGGACCAACTACAACCGTCTGGTGCCGTATGACGGCGCGCTGGGCATCAAAACCGGCTCGACCACCAAGGCGGGCGGCAACCTGCTCTTCGCCGCCCACAAGATGGTCGACGGGACGGACCAGCTGATCGTCGGCGCGATCCTCGGTCAGTACGACAGCCAGTCGATCATCGACGAGGTCAACCGGGTCTCCAAGGACGTCATGCTGGCCACCCAGGACGAGCTCAAGGGCGCCACCATCGTCAAGAAGGGCCAGGTCGTCGGCGTGGTCGACGACGGGCTGGGGTCCACCACCGAGGTCGTCGCCACCAAGGACGTGAAGGCGGTCGGCTGGGGCGGCCTCACGGTCAGGCTGGAGATCACCGACGACGGCAGGACCGTCCCGCACGAGGCGGCGGCCGGGACCCACGTCGGCACGCTGACGGTCGGTGAGGGCGCCAGCCAGGTGCAGGTGGCGGTCGCGCTGGCCGACGACCTGGGCGAGCCGGGCTTCGGGGCGAAGCTGAAGCGGCTCGGCTGACGGGTACGCGCTGAGGGGGACGGGGCACCCGGAACGGGGTGCCCCGTCCCTCTTGCGTACATGTGTGACGTGTTAGCGTCCCCGGAGGCCGGGCCACGGACCGACACGGCGACCGGACAACCGCGGGACGCCGGAACGCGTCCTGAAGCAGTACCGGCCGAAACGCTGACGGGGCCGGCCGACGACGGGGAGTGCCGTAGTGACCACCGCGGAGCCGAGACCCGGCCGTGAGGCGGACAGCGGCGGACCCGCCGGGGGCGGGCCGGTGCGGGTGCCGCTGCCCCGCCCCCGGACCGCGGGCGACCCCGCCACCACTCCCGCGAAGCCTTCTCCCGCACCGGGCGAATCGGTCCTGCGGCGCCTGCTCCGGCACCCGGTCACGGTGGCCACGCTGGTCGCCGCCGTCACCCACGTGCTGTGGTTCTTCTTCTTCGCGAACAGCGGCGGCGACATCGCGGCCCAGGACGCCTGGGCGGAGTTCGTCGGCCGCCACCCCGGCACCGCGTACAACCTCGCCTGGTACGGCGGGATGCACCCCGTGTCGTACAGCGTGGTCTCTCCGTACCTGATGTCGCTGATCGGCGTGCGCACCACGATGATGCTGGCCGGCACCGTCTCGGCGGGGCTGACGGCGATGATCCTGGTCCGGGTGCGGGCCGTGCGCAATCCGATGGCGTGCGCGCTCGCGGGTGTGTTCGCCTTCCTCTGCAACGCGCTGTCGGGGCGGGTGACCTTCGGCCTCGGCATGATGTTCGCGGTCGGGGCGGTCGCGGCCGTCTTCTGCTGGCCGTACCGCTGGCGCTACAAGCGGTGGGCGAAGGCGGCCGTCGCCGCGCCGCTGGCCGGCCTCGCCACCGCCGCCAGCCCCGTCGCCGGACTCTTCCTCGGCGTGGTCGCCGCCGCGCTGTTCCTGAACAAGCGGCGCCCCGGCGCGTACGCGATCGGGCTCGCCCCGGTCGCCGTGGTCGGGCTGTCCTCGTGGCTGTTCCCGTTCTCCGGGACGCAGCCCATGTCGCTCGGCACGGTGTCGCTGCCGTTCGCCTTCTCCGTGCTGGTCTTCGTCCTCGTCCCGGCCGACTGGAAGACCGTCCGCACCGCGGCGGCCGTCTACGCCGCGGGCACGGTCCTGACGTACTTCGTCGACTCGCAGATCGGGTCCAACGTGACCCGGATGGCGATGCTCTTCGCCGGGGTCACGCTGCTCGCCGCGCTGCCCTACACCGCCCCGCGCACCCGCCGCTGGTACGCGCTGGTGCTGGCCTTCGCCGCGCTGAACTTCTGGATCGGCTTCAAGAGCGTGGACGACATCGTCCGCACCGCCCCCACCGCCTCCTGGGCCCGCGAGCTCGCCCCGCTCGTCAACCAGCTCCAGGTCGTCGGCGCCGAACGCGGCCGGGTCGAAGTGGTGCCCGCCAGCAGCCACCGCGAGGCGTCCGCCCTGGCGCCGTACGTCAACCTCGCGCGCGGCTGGAACCGCCAGGCCGACATGAAGCGGAACCCGCTCTTCTACGACGACACCCTGAACGGCGCCAACTACCGCGAGTGGCTGGACCGCTGGGCCGTGCACTACGTGGTGCTGCCGAAGGGCGAGCCGGACACCGGCGCCGCCCAGGAGGCGGCCCTGGTCGAGCAGGGGCAGCCGTACCTCGAACAGATCTGGGCCGACGCCAACTGGAAGCTCTACCGGGTCGCCGACCCGGTGCCGCTGGCCGATCCGCCGGCGACCGTCGAGAAGGCGGGCGCGGACGAGCTGACCATCCGGGTGCGGCAGTCGGGCCGGGTCCTGATCCGGATCCCGTACTCCCGCTGGCTCGCCCTGGTCGACGAGGAGGGCAAGAGCCTGGAGCGGCCCCAGGAGACCGAGGAGTCGAAGAAGCGCGCCGAGCAGGACGGCGACGCCCCGAAGTCCTTCACCAACACCTACGGCTGTCTGATGAAGGTCGAGGAGGACCCGGACGGCGACGAGTGGACCGAACTCCTCGCCCCGGCCCCCGGCGTCTACCGCCTCGCCGCTCCCTACCAGCTCCAGCCGGGCACGCCCTGCCCGGAGGAGCTGAAGTAACGGCCGGCAGGCTCCGGCCCCCGGCCGGGCGGCCCGCGGTCCGGGAGTGCGCGACGGCGCCCTTCCCGGACCGAGGACCGCCCGGTCCCGTCCGTCAGGTGTCGCTGCTCCTTCCCAGCACGGCGATCTGCTGGTCCGACAGGACACCGGCGTAGGCCCGGACCTCGTCCACGTCGCCGCGCAGCTGCTCGCCCCACCCGCCCCCGACCGTCCCGCGGCCGATCTGCAGGGCGCCCGTACTGGCGGACCCGTTCCGCAACGGGGCGGAGGCGGCGGTGTTCCCGTCCACGTGGAGGGTGATCAGGTCGCTCGCGTCGTCGTGGACCACAGCCAGCCGGTGGGACCGGCCGGCGTCCGCGACGACGTGGGAGACCACGGTCTCCGGGGTGCCCGTGGCGCCGTTCCCGGCCATCACCAACTGCCAGGCGTGCGAGGCGGGGTCGTACCTCACCTTGAAGGCGTCCCCGTGGGCCCCGCGCTGGGAAAGGACGGTCATGGGCCGGTCCGGGGTGCCGGTCAGGCGCACGGTGACGCCCAGGGTGAAGCTGTCGGCGGTGTCCACGACCGCCTCCCGGGTCGTCGCGTGGCCGGTGACGCCGTCCAGTTGGAGATGCCCGGCGCCGGTGAGCGGTTCGGGCACGTAGGGGCACTCCGGGTCGAGCCACGGGTCGCAGGAGCCGTCGCTCCCCGTGTACAGGGTGGCGCCCGGTGCGAGGGTGAAGGGCGCCCTGCCGGTCCGGTCGGGGCTGACGCCGTCCGCCGCGGTGTCCAGCGACCAGCTTCCGAGCAGGGTCGGCTCGCGGCGGGCGAGCGCGGCGGCCTCCGGGGCGACCACGACCCGGTCGTACACGTGGATCTCGCTCAGGCCGCCGCTCCAGGGCGCCCCGGAAAGGGCGCCCTGCCGTATCCGGCCGATCTGGAAGTCGCCCGCACCGCCGGCGGGCACCGCATCGACGGGAGTGCCGACCTCGTGTCCGTCGACGTAGAGCCGTGCCCGGCCGGTGGTGGCGTCGTAGAGACCGACCAGGTGCGCCCATTTGCCGGTCTCGGGGGTCCCGCCGAAGACCCGCGCGCCGCCGACCGTGAACGACCAGACCGCGACGCCGTCCTGCTTCAGCTGGCCGAGGACGAGTCCGGCGGAGCCGCCCTGGCTCGCGACGGTCATGGTCCGGTCCGTCCGGCCGGGACGTGCCCAGGCGCTCACGGCGAAGGTTCTGTCCGGGTCGGCGACGGGGGTGTCCGGGGTGAGGAACGCCCCCGGTCCGCCGTCGAACGCGGCCGCGGTGGCGTTCGGGCGCCCTGCCGGTGCGGCGGCGCCGAACGTCACGCCCGCGCCGGCGCGCGCCGCCGGACCGGTCTGCGGGACTGCGGTGCCGGCGCCGGCGGGGTCGGCCAGGGCCCAGGCGGCGACCGGACCACGGCCCTCGGCGACCGCGAAGTCGTACGTCGTCGTCGGGCTGGACCAGCCCGCCCGGTCGACCGCCCGCACGCTCAGGGTCTCCGGTCCCGCCTTCAGAGGCAGGTGGCGGACGGTCACGGGACCGCCCGGCACCTCGGGGCGGACGGTCACCGGAGTGCCGCCCTTGAAGGAGTAGCTGTATCCCACGACGTCGTCCGACGCGGAGTCCACGGTGAACTCGCCGTACACCCCCACGCCGTCGCTCCAGCCGGTCGTCGGATAGTCCGGCGAGCCGACGGCCGGGGCGGCCGGGATCTCGTCGTCGATCACGAATTCACAGGCAGATCCGCCGTCCTCCGAGCTCCAGGCGGAGACGGCGGTGCCGTCGTCGGCCCGCACGTGCCAGGACACCACCGTGTCCGCGGGTACGTCGGCCGGAGTGGCCCACTGGCCGGCGTGTCCCGACAGCGTCGCGGGCACCGACCGCGAACGGCGCTGCTCCACACCGTCCGCGTCGGTCCACCGGAGCTCGAATTCGCCCCCGACCCAATTGCCCTCGGCTTCCTGGTCGTCCTCGGCCGGGTCGTACAAGGTGGCGCGCAGGGTCGGTGCCCCGCCCACGTACGTCCGCAGGTCGCCCGCCCCGCACGCCGACGTGTCCGTCAGCAGGTCCTGGACGAGTGGCCGGCTCGGCGGCAGGTTCTCGGCGGCATGGGCGGTTCCAGCCGTACCCAGCACCACGGCCGTGGCCGCCCCTGCCGCGGCGAGGCGGAGCAGTACCCTCCGACTCGCCCTGGTCCGTGCTCCGTTCATGGGTCCCCTCCCTGGTGAGCCCGTGCCGCAGCGCACGGGCGGCTGGAGGCTAACAGCGATCGCTGACAAGGCCACCTGGGTTTTCCGGCCCCCGCGCGCGACGTTCCGGGGCACGCGCCCCCCGTCGGGTGCGCCGGAACGCCCCCGGAGACCCCGGCCGGTTCCGGTCGTCCCGCGCACGCCTCTGTCATGTTTCGGACAACGTCCGGTCCGAGTCCGCGCCGGAGCCGTCCCGCGGGGCGGACCCGCCCGGCCGGGCCGTCGGCCCGGATGCTCGGCGGAGGTGGCGGGCGCTCTTCCGTGCGGTCCCGGCGGCGGGCCCGCGGCCTGCGGAAACGACGGACGGCCGGGCGTGCGTGGGGTGCGCCGACGGGGCATCCGGAATGCGGTCGCCGCTCGCCCGGTGCCGGCGACACCGGGCGGCAATACTGCCGAAACGATCGAGGAAAGCGCCACGGTGGCAGGATTTCAACGGCCATTGATCGATGAACGCATTAGCCCCGTTGACGCCTTGTGGGGAGTGTTTTAGCGTTGCGCCTCGTGCGACCAGCCGGTGGCTGAAATCCTGGTCTTATCGCGTCCCTGAGGAGCGGTGAGCATGTCTGCTGCAGAACAGATATCAGCGTTGTCGGCTCGGGAATTCCCCACACTCGTCCACGTGCTCCGGCACCGGGCGGAAAAGCAGCCGGACGACACCGCTTACGTGTTCCTCCTCGACGGCGAGGACGACGAACTGCGCATCGGGTACGGCGATCTCCTGCGCGCCGCCTCAGGGGTGGCCGGCACGCTGGCCGCCCGGCACCGGCCCGGCGAACGGGCGCTGCTCCTCTTCCCGCCGGGGCCGGACTACGTCGTCGCGTTCTACGGCTGCCTGCTGGCCGGTATCGTCGCCGTCCCCGCCTATCCGCCCCAGGACGCCCGCGGCCTCGGGCGGCTGGACGCCATCGTGGCCGATGCGGGCGCGAGCATCGCGCTGACCACGAAGGACCTGCTGCCGGTCGCCCGCACCGCGCTCCGGGCGCCGCTGGCCTGGATCGCCACGGACGCCCCGCCGGAGGAGACCGCCGAAGCGCCCGCCGCCGCGGAGCCCGCCGGACCCGAGCCCGGACAGGTCGCCTTCCTCCAGTACACGTCGGGCTCCACCCGGCTGCCGCGCGGGGTGGTTCTCACCCACGCGAACCTCACGCACAACGCGGAGAGCATTTACCGGGCATTCGCCGGAACACCGCGCGACGTGATGGTGAGCTGGCTCCCTCCTTATCACGACATGGGTCTCATCGGCGCCATTCTCGCGCCGCTGCACGGCGGATTTCCCGCCGTCCTGATGGCGCCACTGCATTTCCTTCAGAATCCTTACCGGTGGCTCCGGGCTATATCCGTGCACCGCGGCACCATCAGCCCGGCCCCCAATTTCGGTTACGAATTGTGTATCCGCAAGATCGACGACGAGCGGCTGGCGTCGCTCGACCTGTCCTCCTGGCGCGCGGCGGTGAACGGGGCCGAGCCGGTGCGGGTGGAGACGGTCGAGCGGTTCGCGCGGCGGTTCGCCCCGGCGGGCTTCGACCCCGCCGCCTGCCGCCCCAGTTACGGCCTCGCCGAGGCGACCCTGCTGGTGACGGGTGATCCGCTGGGCGAGGAGGTCCGGCGCTTCCCGGTGGAGGGGGTGGAGCGGATCGCCTGCGGGACCGCGCGGGGCGGCCAGTCGGTCGTCGTCGTGGACACCGCCACCCTCGCCCCCGCGGCACCGGGCCGGGTCGGCGAGATCTGGGTGGCGGGCCCCAGCGTCGCCACCGGCTACTGGGGCCGCCCCACCGAGAACGAGGCGCTGTTCGGCGCCACCCTGCCCGACGGCCGGGGCCCCTACCTGCGCACCGGCGACCTCGGGGCGCTGGACGAGCACGGCGCCCTGGCCGTCACCGGGCGGCTCAAGGACCTCATCGTGCTGCGCGGCCGCAACCTCTATCCACACGATGTGGAGAACGCCGCCGAGCTGGGGCACCCCGCGGTGCGTCCCGGCTGCGGCGCGGCGTTCACCGTGCCCGTCGACGGCGAGGAACGGCTCGTCCTGGTGGTGGAGACGGCGGACGGCGCGGACCTCGACGACGTCGCTCTGCACGGCCGCCGCGCGGTGTGGGAGGAGTGCGAGGCGGAACTCCACGAACTGGTGCTCCTGCCGCCCCGCACCATCCCCAAGACCTCCAGCGGGAAGATCCAGCGGCGCGCGACGCGCGAGGCGTACCTCGCCGGGGAACTGCCCCGGATCGGGGGACTGCGGCCCGACGCCGCGGCGACGCCCGGAGGGCCCGACCGCACGCCCCCGGGCACCCCCCTGGAATCCCTGATCGCCACGGTCTGGGCCGAACTGCTGGGGCGGCCCGACGTCGGGGTCCACGAAGACTTCTTCGCCTCGGGGGCGCAGTCGCTGCTGCTCGCCCGGCTGGCCGTGCGGATCGAGGCCGAGCTGCCGGTGCGCGTCACCGTCGGCGACCTCTTCCAGGCCTCCACCGTGGCCAAGCTGGCCGCGCTCCTGGAGAGCCGGCCGCTCGCCGTGGACGAGGAGCACGCCGCCGGTCTCCTCGCCCGGAGCGACGACGGCTGAGCCGGCCCGTCCCCGCCCCGAATCCGGCCGCACCGCGGTCCGGCCGCCCGCCCCGCACCTCTCGTACGCACGCCGACCGCCGAACCGGCAGGGGAGACCATGGATACGTCAGACGTGGTGGAGACGCTCGACCACCTGGTCGCCGACGCGACCGATCACCACTACAGCCCGTACACGCGGTTCGACTGGGTCGACGAACTCGCCGAGCAGCAGTGGTGGATGACGCCCGACCTGCTCAGCGTGGCCGGTACCCGGTACGCGCACGAGCTGGACGAGAAGCAGCTGATGCGGCTCAGCAAGTGGGAGAGCGTCAACTTCTTCAGCCTGAACATCCACGGGATCCGTGAACTGCTCATCGAGGTGACCCGGCGCATCCACACCCCCGGGTTCGAGCTGCCCTCGGAGTTCTTCCACCGCTTCCTGGGCGAGGAGAACGGGCACATGTGGTTCTTCGCCCAGTTCTGCCTGCGCTACGGCGGCAAGATCTACCCGGACAAGTCGCTCCCCGTCACGACGGCGGAGGAGGACACCGACGTCGCCCACTTCCTGGTCTTCGCCCGCATCCTGATCTTCGAGGAGCTGGTCGACCACTTCAACCTCCGGATGGGGCGCGACACCACCCTCCACCCCCTGATCAGGGAGGTGAACCAGGTCCACCACGACGACGAGTGGCGCCACATCATCATGGGCCGCAAGCTCGTCGGACTCCTCTACGAGCCGCTGCGCGAGCGCGGCGACCAGGAGCTGCGCGACCGCCTCGACCTGTATCTGCGGCGCTACGTCACCGCGAGCGTCCAGTCGCTCTACAACCCGTCGGTCTACCGCGACGCGGGCATCCCCGAGCCCTTCGCCTTCCGCGAGGGACTGCTGAAGGACCCGGCGCGGACCGCGTACCACGAGACCTTCTTCAAGCGCATCACCCGCTTCCTCACCAGCCAGGAGATCATCAGCGGTTCCCCGTTCGAGGGGGCGGGGGTCTGATGGCGGACGACGCGATCGAGCGGGTGCGCGCCTGGTTGCTGGCACGCAACCCCGAGGTGTCCGCGATCGGCTGGGACGAGGACCTCATCGACAGCCGGCTCATCGACTCCCTCGACTTCCCCCAACTGCTGTTCCTGCTGGAGGACCTGGCCGGACAGGAGCTGGAGCTGACCGCGGAAAACGTCACCGGCTTCCGGACCCTGCGCGGCATCCGCGACAAGGTGCTGGCCGGCGTCACCGGTGGGGTGGGCCATGAGTGACCTTTACACCGCGCGCGGCGGACTCGTCACCCTGGGGCCGGAGCTGGTCCACCTCATGGAGCTGCTGGACGGGCAGTTCCGGCGGTGGGCGGCCGAGACCGGCGCCGCCCCGATGCTCTTCCCGACCGTGATCCCCGCCGCCGACCTGGCCTCCATCGACTACTTCGCCAACTTCCCGCAACTGGCGCTCATGACGGCCCCCTTGAGGCTGCCCGCCGAGGGCGGCGCGGACGGCTCCGGCCCGGTGGACGGCTCGGCGATCGCCGCGGACCGGCTCGGACCGAGCGAGTACGGGCTGGTCTCCGCGGCCTGCTACAACGTCTATCTGCACCACCGTTCCGGCAGCCTCACGGGGCCCACGTTCGTGACCACGGTCGCCAAGTGCTTCCGCAACGAGGACCACTACGACGGGCTGCGCCGGCTGCGCGGCTTCACCATGCGGGAGATCGTCTGCCTCGGCCCCCGGGAGGCGGTGCTGGACCACCTCGCCGCGTTCCGCCCGAAGGTGGTCGAGTTCGCGTCCCGGCTCGGGCTGGGGCTGACGGTCGAGGCGGCCTCGGACCCCTTCTTCGAGAAGGACGGCGGACGGGCGCTGCTGGCCCAGCTCTTCCCGGTGAAGGAGGAGTTCGTGCACGGCTCCACCCTGGCCATCGGCTCGCTCAACTTCCACCGCAACTTCTTCGGCGAGCGCTGCGACATCTCGCTGGCCGACGGAGGTCCCGCCTACACGGGCTGCGTCGCCTTCGGCCTGGAACGGTGGATCGCGGCCCTGCTGGAGACCCACTCGGACCTCGACGACCTCCTCGTACGGGTCGCGGAGGCCACTTCGTGAGCGATCTCCTGGGTCGGCTGGCGGCGCTGCCCGCAGCGGAACGGGCCCGGCTGATGGCCCGGCTGCGGCAGGGGGGTACCGGGTCCGACGCCGGGGCCGCCGCCCAGGTCGCCACCGGCCCCGACGCGGAAGGCGCCGGTTCCGCGGAAGCCGCGGGTCCCGCCGGTCCCGTCGCCTCCGACGCGCAGCGGCGGCTGTGGCTGCTGCAGCGGCTCGACCCCGCGAGCCCGGCCCACCACCTGTCGGCCGCGTTCCGGCTGGCCGGACCGCTCGACACCGGGGCGCTGGGCGCGGCGCTGACCGAGATCAGCGCACGGCACCCCGCCCTGCGCACGGGGTTCCGCGAGCACGACGGGCAGCCGGTGCCGCACGTCCTGGAGCCCGCCGCCGTCCTGCCGCGGACCGTCGACCTCGGCGCACTGCCGCCTCAGGACCGGGAAGCGCGGGCGCACGCGCTGCACCGGGAACACGGCACCCGCCCCTTCGACCTGGAGCGCCCGCCGCTCGTCCGGTTCACCCTCTACCGCTACGCCGACGACCACCACGTACTGACCGTCGTCGCCCACCACCTGGTCTGCGACGGCTGGTCGGTCACCGTCTTCGCGGAGGAACTGGCGGCGCTGTACGGGGCGTTCGCCGAGGGCCGCCCGTCCCCGCTGCCGCCCCCTGCGGCCACCCCGGCCACGGAGCGTCGGCCGGGCGACGCGGAGCACGCCCGCTCGGTGGCGTACTGGCGCGCCGCGCTCGACGGCGACCTGCCGGTCCTCGACCTGCCCGCCGACCGGCCGCGCCCGGTCCGGGAGACGGTACGGGGTGCCCGGCACGGCCTCCGCCTCCCGGCCGCACTGCTGGACGAGGTGCGCGCGGCGGCCGGCCGGGACCGCTCCACCGTCTTCGCCTTCCTGCTCGCCGCGTACGCCGAGACCCTGTACCGCGTCACCGGCGGGCCGGACCTGGTGATCGGCGCGCCCGTGGACCAGCGCCGGGGCGCCGCCGAGGAGCGGCTCATCGGCTTCCACGTCAACACGCTTCCGCTGCGGGTGCGGCTGCGGCCGGACCGGACGCACGCCGCCGCGGCCCGGCACGCGGGCGAGGTGCTCTCCGGGGCGCTGGCCCACGACCTGCCCTTCGGGGACATCGTCAGGGAGGTCAACCCGCCGAGGCCGCCCGGCCGTCCGGTGCTGCGGCAGACGGCCTTCTCCCTCCAGCCCGCCGTCGCCGGCGTCCTGCGGGCGGGCGGGATCACCCTCGCCCCGGTCGCCCCGGACGCCTTCGACCTCGGCGTCTCGCCCCTCGAACTCGCCCTCCACCTGCGCGAGCAGGACGGCGAACTGCTCGGCTGCCTCGAATACCGCACCGACCTCTTCGACGCGGGCACCGTCGCCGGGTGGGCCGAGGAGTTCCGGGAGACCGTCCGCCGGGCCGTCCGCTCCCCCCGGGCCCTGCTCGCACCGCCCACGCGCGAGCCCGCCCCCGCCCAGGCCGCCACCACCGTCAGCCCGTCGGACGGTGCTGCCCCGCCGGCTCCGGACACCAACCTCACCGACAGCCAACTCGCCCTGTACTTCGGCAAGAAGACCTCCGGCGACGTGCGGCTCTACTACGAGAACGTCACCGCTCTCTTCACCCTCACCGGGGCGCTCGACCACCCGCGCTTCCAGCGGGCGTTCCAGAAGCTGGTGGACCACAGCGACGCCCTGCGCTCCACCTTCCACGAGGTGGAGGGCGTCCCGGTGCGGCGGGTGAGCGAGACCGTGCCCGCCCCGGTGGACCTGGTGGACCTGTCCGGCGCGGCCGACCCGCGGACGGCGGCCCTGGCCTGGGCCCGCCGGCGCACGGCGACCGGCCTCGACCCCTCCCGCGCGGTGTTCGACTCCGCCCTGCTCCGGCTCGGCCCGGACGCCTGGGCCTGGTACCTCGACGTCGACCACCTGGTCTGCGACGCCTGGTCCATGGCCCTGATCCTGCGCACCCTGTCCGACTACTACGACCTGGACCGGGAGGGGCGGCTCGGCGAGGCCGAACCGCTGCCGCCGTTCCAGGCGTACGCCGACCACGAGCGGGCGGCCCGCGGCAGCGAGCGCCGCAGGCGGGCCCAGCGCCACTGGGAGGCGCTCGCGGCCCGGCCCGTCGAGCGGCTCGCCTTCCACGGCCGCGAGGAGGACCTCGCCGGGCAGACCCGGACCGCCCGGATCAGCCTCGACCTCGGCCCCGCACGCAGTGCCCGGATCACCGGGTTCGCCCGCGCGGAGGGGTACGCCTCGCCCGCCACCGTCTTCGGCGCGGCGCTCTTCGCCTACCTCCACCGGGTCGGCGGCGGCGAACTCCTTCGCATCGGGACGCCGTTCGCCAGCCGTCCCGCCGAATTCCGCACCACCATCGGCCTCTTCATGAACGTGCTGCCGCTCCAGGTGCGGATCGACGGGGACACCACGCTGCGCACGCTCGCCCGCGAGGTCCAGCGCGCCTTCCTCGACGCGGCCCGCCACCAGGACCACGTCCCCCGGCACCGCGGCGGCACCCGTCTCTACGACGTCTACCTCAACTACCAGAACGCCGTCTTCGAGGGGTTCGGGTCCCCGGCCGGATTCGACCTCGTCGACACCGGCCACTCCCCGGACCGGCTCACCCTCCAGGTGCGCGAGTCGCGCCCGGAGGCCGGCGCGGAACCCCGGTTCGTGCTGGACTTCGACTTCCGCACCGCCTGCTTCGACGAGGCCGAACGCGAGCGCGCCACCGGCCACTACCTCGCCCTGCTGGACGCCCTGACCACCTCTCCCGAGGCGCCGGTGTCCGCCCCGGCGATGCTGTCGGACGCGGAGCTGGCCGTGCTCGACGGCTACAACGACACCGCGCGCCCCTACGACCTCTCCGTCCCGCTGCACGCACGGGCGGAGGAGCAGGCGCGGCGCACCCCCGACGCCCCGGCGGTGGTCTTCGAGGGCAGCACCCTCACGTACGCCGCGCTGGACGCGGCCGCCGACCGGCTGGCCCGGCGCATCCGGCAGGCCGTGCGGCTGACCGGCGGCGGGCGGTTCGAGCCCGGCACCGCGGTGGCGGTCCACCTGGACCGGTCCGCGCACCTGGTCGTCGCCCTGCTCGCGGTCCTCAAGGCGGGCGGCGCGTACCTCCCCGTGGACCCGGCGACCCCGGCCGAGCGGATGGCGTTCATGCTGTCCGACGCCGGAGCGGCCCTCGTCCTCACCGCCCGTCCGCTGCCGCACGGCGGCCTCCCCGACGGCGTCCCCGTCCTGCGGGTGGACGAGGCCGGACCGGCGGGCGCGGACGCACCCGGCCGGCCCGGGGACCCGGCGGACCCGGCGGTCCTTGCCGATCCCGACCGGCCCGCCTACCTCATCTACACCTCCGGCTCCACCGGCGTCCCCAAGTGCGTCGAGATCACGCACCGGGCCATCTGCAACCGGCTGCTGTGGATGCAGGAGACGTACGGACTCGGCCCCGCCGACGGGGTGCTGCAGAAGACCCCGTTCACCTTCGACGTGTCCGTGTGGGAGTTCTTCTGGCCGCTGACGACCGGCGCCCGGCTCGTGGTGGCCCGGCCCGAAGGGCACCGCGACCCGGCTTACCTGGCCGGGCTGATCCGCCGCGAGGCGGTGACGACCGTCCACTTCGTGCCGTCCATGCTGCGCGTCCACCTCGACGACCCGGCGACCGCCGGCGGCGGGAGCCTGCGCCGCGTCTTCGCCAGCGGGGAGGCGCTGCCCCCGGATCTGGTGCGCGCGTTCTTCCAGCGGTACCCGCACCCGGAGGTCGAGCTGCACAACCTCTACGGCCCCACCGAGGCGGCCGTGGACGTGTCGGCGTGGCGGTGCGCGCCCGAGGACGCCGACGGGCCGGTGCCCATCGGCCGCCCGGTCGCCAACACCACCCTCGACGTGCTGGACGACCGGTTGGTCCCGGTGCCCCTCGGCATCGTCGGCGAACTCCACATCGGCGGGGTGCAGCTCGCCACCGGCTACCGCAACCGGGAGGAGCTCACCGCCGAACGGTTCGTCCCAGACCCCCGCCGGCCGGGCGGACGGCTCTACCGCACCGGTGACCTCGTACGCCAACGTCCCGACGGCGCGCTCGAGTTCCTCGGCCGCGCCGACGGGCAGGTCAAACTGCGCGGGTTCCGGATCGAACTCGGCGAGATCGAGACCCGCCTGGCCGCCCACCCCGCCGTCCGCGCCGCCGCGGTCCGCACCTGGCAGGACCGCCTGGTGGCCTACGTGGTGCCGGCCGCCGGAGCCGGAGCGGCACCCGGCCGGGACGAGCTGCGGACCTTCCTGGCCCGCTCGGTGCCCGACCACATGGTGCCGGCCGCCTACGTGCCGCTCGACGCGCTCCCCGTCACCGTCAACGGCAAACTCGACCGCTCCGCCCTCCCCGAACCCGCCCCGCACCCGGCCGCCGCCGGTCCCTCGGCCGACGCGTCCGCGCGGACGCCGGTCCAGCGTGCCGTGGCGGAGCTGTGGGGGGAACTGCTCGGACGCGACCCGGACGCGATCGGCACCGACGAGGACTTCTTCGAACTCGGCGGCCACTCGCTGCTCGCGGCCCGCCTCGTCGCCGCCGTCGGCCGCCGCTTCGGGGTGCGGCTGCCGCTCACCTCCCTCTTCGAGGCGCCGACCGTGGCCCGGTTCGCCGCGCTGCTGTCCGCCGGATCCGCGCACGCCCAAGTCCTGCCGCTACGGGCGCCGGTCACCCCCGCGCCGCTGTTCCTGTTCCACCCCGCGGGCGGCGACGTCATGGCCTACCGGGAACTGGTCAACCTGCTGCCGGGGGGCCGGGAGGTGCTCGGCATCCGGTCCCGCGCCCTGTCCGGCGAACCCGAGGCGGAGAGCTTCGCCGCGATGGCCGCCCAGTACGCCGAACTGGTCCGCGGCCACCGGCCCACCGGCCCCTACCACCTGGCCGGCTGGTCGATGGGCGGCGCCCTCGCCGTCGAGGTGGCGGCGCTGCTGGAGGCGGCGGGCGAGCAGGTCGCCCTGGTCGCGCTGCTCGACTCGTCCGTCCCCGGCGCGGGCGAACCCGACCCGCTGCTGGCTCCCGCCGTCGCCCTCGCCGACACCCTCCCCGACCTCGCCGTGACCCCGCAGGAGGCCGCCGGACTCCGCGAGCGGCTGCGCGGACTCCCGTTGCAGGAACGGCTGAAGCTGCTGGTCGCCCGCGCCGAGGAGCGCGGCCGGCCGGCCGCCCCCACCGAGGCCCTGCTGCACCAGGCGGAACTGGCCGAACACCACGAGCAGGTGGTCCTCAGCCACCGGCCCACCGCCGTCGACGCCCCGCTCACCGTGTGGTGGGCCCGCGACCGGCTGCGCGAACCCCGCACCGACTGGGCTTCTTTGACGCGCGGCGGCATCCGCGAGGAGGCCATCCTCCCCGGCGACCACTTCACCCTGCTGCGCCCGCCGTACGTCACCGAGGTGGCGAGGCGGCTGGCCGCGGCCCTGGACCCGGACCGGCGCCCCGGACCGCCGGGCCGGGACACACCCCCGCAGGAATCCCACGAACCCTCCACCGGTAACGAGCCAGCCCGAGAAGGAAGTGAACAGCTGTGACCTCTGCGCAAGCCAATCAGGGGACCACCCCGCCGCCGGAGAACCCCGCGCCCGCCGCGGGCACGCCCCCGCTGGCGGTGGCGGCGGGGGTGGTCACGGTCGTCCTGTGGGCTTCCGCGTTCATCGGCATCCGGGCGGCCGGCGACGACATCGACCCGGGCGCCCTCACCCTCGCCCGGCTGTTCATCGGAGCCGTACTCCTGGGCGCCGTGGTCCTGATCCGCCGGGTGCCGCTGCCGCCCCGCTCGGACGCACCGCGCCTGATCCTCTGCGGGTTCCTCTGGTTCGGCGTCTACAACGTCGCGCTCAACGCCGCCGAGCAGCGCATCGACGCCGGCACCACCTCGATGATCATCAGTCTCGGCCCGGTGCTCATCGCCGTACTGGCCGGGCTGCTGCTGAAGGAGGGCTTCCCCCGCTCGCTGGTCGTCGGCGGCAGCGTGGCGCTGGCCGGGGTCCTGCTGATCGGCCTGGCCACCTCCAGCAAGGGACTGGACGCCGGGACCGGCAGTCTGCTCGCCCTGCTGGCCGCCGTCGCGTACGCGGGCGGCGTCGTCACGGAAAAGCCGCTGCTCGCCAACAGCTCGGCCCTCGTGGTCACCTGGCTCGCCTGCGTGGTGGGAGCGGTGCTGTGCCTGCCGTTCCTCCCGCAGCTCATCGACAACCTCTCGCACGCGAGCGGCGAGTCGATCGCCTGGACGATCTACCTCGGCGTCTTCCCGACCTCGGTCGCCTTCACCACCTGGGGCTACGCGCTGGCCCGCTCCACCGCCGGGAAGATGGGCGCGCTCACCTACCTCTCGCCGCCGATCGCCGTCACCCTCGCCTGGCTGATCCTCGCCGAGACCCCGCCGTGGCTGGCGATCGTCGGCGGCGCGCTCTCCCTCGGCGGCGTCGTCTTCAGCCAGCGCAAGAAGTGACCGCGGTGCGCGACAGGGCGGCGGAGCCGCACGAGGGCGCAGGAGAGCGCCCGGACGCGGTGTTGGGCGTACGGGTCCCTGCCCCGCGCCCGGTGGCCGGGGCCGGCGCCCCGACCGTCGCGGTCGCGGACACCCGGACCGTACTGGCGCTGCCCGGCGCCCAGGCGTTCGCCCTCACCCCGGCCGAGACGCTCCGCCTCGCGGACGCCCGTACCGAAGCCGCCCGCGCGGACTTCGTCGCGGCGCACTTCCTGGCCCGCCTCTGCACCGCCCGCCGGACGGGGGGCTCGCCGCTCGACGTCGTCCTCCACCAGCGCTGCCCGGACTGCGACGGCCCGCACGGCCGCCCCCGCGTCGCCGTGCGCGGCGGGGGACCGGCGCCGGAGATCAGCCTCTCGTACGCCGGCGGGGTGGTGGCCGCCGCGGCCGCGGACCACCCCGTCGGCATCGACGTCGAACGGCTGCCGCGCCGGGGCGTGCCCGGCCGCGACATCCGCGCACTGCGCCGCTTCCTGACCCCCGGCGAGGCCGGGCGGATCCGCGGGTCCCCCGCCCCCGCGGACGCCCTGCTGCGCACCTGGGTCCGCAAGGAGGCGCTGGTCAAGGCGACCGGCGACGGCCTGCCCGCGATGGCGGGCCTGGACCTCTCGGACGTGCCGTGCGGCCCCTCGGCCCCCGGCCGGCCGTACCGGATCCGCGTGCCCGGCAGCCCCGGACCCCACGATCTGACCGACCTGACCGATGTACCGCCCGGCGTGGTCGGCGCGGTCGCGGTCGCCGTACCCGATGTTCCGTACCGCCCCTGTTCCCCCGCCGCCTCCGGCATGCGGTCGCTGCGGTCGCCCGGCCCCGACGAACCGATCGACACCCCCTCAGACCAGGGAGACACATCATGACCGAGGTACAGAAGCCGTTCACCCCGCACGAGAGCGTCATCCCCGACGCCCTGACCACGGTGCTGCTCGGACACAACGCCTTCCAGTTCATGCGTGCCGGGGTCGAACTCGGCCTCTTCGACCTGCTGGAGCGCAGCCCCGGAGCAGGCCGGCAGCAGCTCCTCGAAGAGCTCGGCCTCCAGGAGCGGGCCCTGGACATCCTGGTGCTGGGCGTCAGCTCGCTGAAGCTGGTGGAGCGCAGGGACGAGGGCTACTTCAACACCCAGTCCGTCTCCGACCTGTTCACCGGCGGCCACTGGGAGCTGGTCAAGGCGGTCGTCGGGTTCGAGGCGTACGTGACCTACCCCGGCCTGGTCGACTTCACCGAGTCGCTGCGGGACAACTCCAACGTCGGCCTGCGCCGCTACCCCGGAGACGGCGCCACCGTCTACCACCGGCTGAGCGAGGACCCCGAACTCCTCCAGGTCTTCTACCACTTCATGGGCACCTGGTCGGCGGTCGCCTCCAAGCACCTCATCAACTACGGGGACTTCAGCACCTCCCGCCGCATCCTCGACGTCGGCGGCGGCGACGCCACCATGGCCATCGCGGTGGCCAAGGCGAACCCCGAGGTCGAGGTCACCGTGCTGGAGATCCCGAAGGTGGTCGAACTGGCCCGCAAGCGGGTCGAGGAGGCCGGTCTCAGCGACCGCGTCAAGGTCGTCGAGGGGGACATCTTCGAGGACGCCTACCCCGAGGGGTACGACACGGTGATGTTCGTGCACCAGCTCCAGATCTGGCCGCAGGACCGCATCCGGGTGCTGCTGGGCCACGCGCACGCGGTGCTGCCGGACGGTGGCCGGGTCATGATCCTCAACTCCATGTCCGAGGACGGTTACGACGGCCCCCTGATGGCCGCCCTCGCCAGCCCCTTCTTCGCGGCGGTCGCCGGCGAGGGCGGGATGCTCTACGCCTGGGAGAAGTACGAGGAGTCCCTGAAGGAGGTCGGGTTCGACTCGGTGCTGCGCACCCGCTGCACCGACGCCATCACCCCGCACGGCATCATCACGGCGACCAAGTGACCGCCCCGCTGCCCGCGTACGGCCCGGTGGAGGACCTCGTACGCCTGCGCGAGGACCTCCACCGCGAGCCGGAAGTCGGTCTCGACCTGCCGCGGACCAGGGCGAAGGTGCTGGCCGCGCTCGACGGACTGCCTTTGGAGATCACGACGGGCAGCGCCCTGTCGTCCGTCACGGCCGTGCTCCGCGGCCGTGGCGGCGGCACGGCGGACGGCCCCCCGCCCGTGGTGCTGCTGCGCGCCGACATGGACGCGCTGCCCCTGACGGAGACGACCGGCGTCCCGTACGCCTCCGCGTACGAGGGCCGGATGCACGCCTGCGGGCACGACCTGCACACCGCCATGTTGGTCGGCGCCGCCCGGCAGCTCGCCGGGCAACGGGACGAGCTGGCCGGTGACGTGATCCTCATGTTCCAGCCGGGGGAGGAGGGACACCACGGCGCACGGCTGATGATCGAGGAAGGGGTCCTGGACGCGGCGGGCCCCGGCCGCCGCCCCGTCGCCGCCTACGCCCTGCACGTGGCGTCCTCGATGCTCCCGGCCGGCGTGGTCCTCACCCGCAAGGGCCCGCTGCTGGCCGGCGGCGACGCGCTGCGGGTGACCGTACGGGGCCGGGGCGGCCACGACTCCCAGCCGCATCTGCTCCGGGACCCGGTCCCGGCGGCCTGCGAGATGGTCCTGGCGCTACAGACGTACGCGAGCCGGGGCTTCGACCCCTTCGACCCGGTGCTGCTCTCCGTCGGCAGCATCCACGCGGGCACGGCCGCCAACATCGTCCCCGACGAGGCCGAGCTGAAGATCGGCGTACGGACCTTCGGGCCGGGCGCCAAGGCGCAGGTGCTGTCCGGGGTGACCCGCGTGCTGGAGGGGGTCGCGGCGGCCCACGGGGTGACGGTGGAGGTGGACCACGTCATGGACTACCCGGTCACCGTCGTCGACCCGGCCGAGGCGGACTTCGCCGCGGCGGTCGTCGACCGGACGCTGGGTCCGGGCCGGCTCGTCTGGTCCCCGACCCCGCTCAGCCCGTCGGAGGACTTCTCCTTCGTGCTGGACCAGGTGCCCGGCGCCATGCTCTTCCTCGGCGCCTGCCCACCGGACCGCGACCCCGCGAAGGCGAGCTTCAACCACAGCCCGGACGCCGTCTTCGGCAATGAGGTCCTCGGCGACGGCGCCCGCCTCCTCGCGGGCCTGGCCGCGGACCGGCTGGCGGCAGCGGCGGGACGGGCACCCGCATGAGCCGGTACGCACAAGTGGCCTTCACCGGGAACGTCCGGCGCGTGCAGGAGGAGAGGGGAAGCGCCCGCGCCATGGACCGGCTGCGGGACGGGCCGGCCCAACCCGACCGGCTCGGTCCCCGCGAGGCGGAGTTCATCGGGGCGCGGGACGGCTTCTACCTGGGGACGGTGGGCGAGGACGGTTGGCCGTACATCCAGCACCGGGGCGGTCCGGCCGGCTTCGTGCACGTCGTGGACGAGGGAACGCTGGCGTTCGCCGAGGTACGGGGCAACCGGCAGTACATCACCGCCGGCAACCTCCGGGGGGACGACCGGGTCTCGCTCTTCTTCATGGACTACGCCCACCAGGCACGGCTGAAGGTGCTCGGCCGCGCGGAGACCAGGAACGCCGAGGACTACACCGGGCTCCCGCAACGGATCGCGGAGGAGATCGGCAGGCTAGCCACCGACGGCCTTCGGGAACGGCTGATGCTCGTCCGGGTCGAAGGGCTGGCGTGGAACTGCGCCAAGCACATCACCCCGCGCTTCTCGCAGGCGGAACTCGCGGACTCGCTGGAAAAGGTCGCCGACCGGATCGCCGAACTGGAGGCGGAGAACCGGGAGTTGCGGGGGCGGCTGCGGGAGCGGGGCTGACGCGGGCTGTCACCTCCTGTCACCGGCCGGCACGGGCCCGCACCGGCTGACACGCGCCCCGGGGTTCGGCTGTGACGGGCTTCGGGGCCCGGGGGCACCGGGGCCCGGGGCTCCGGAGCCCGTCCGGGTTCCGCCGGCCGCGGGTCGCCGCGCTGCGTCTGCGGGTCTGCGGGACTGTGGGGTTACGGGGCCGTGGGTCTGCGGGTCTGCGGGTCTGTGGGGCTACGGGGTTACGGGGCTGTGGGTCTGCGGGTCTGCGGGGCTGTGGGGCTCGGGCCCCCGGTCCCCCGGGCGGGTCAGCGGGCGAGGCCGGACTCCCAGGTCCAGGCGGCTATCTCGACCCGGTTCCGTACCCCCAACTTCGCCTGAATATTGGTCAGATGGGTCTTCACTGTCCCCGTGCCGATGTGTAGGGCGGCCCCGATCTCGGTGTTGGTGTGACCGCGCGAGACGAGGGCCGCCACCTCGGTCTCGCGCTGCGACAGCGGTGAGGGGCGGGGCGCGGCGACGGCGGGACGGGCGAACTGATGGAGCAGCCGGACCGTGATCGACGGGCTGATCAGCGCCTCGCCGGAAGCGGCGGAGCGTACCGCCTCGGCCAGCAGCCGGGGCCCCGCGTCCTTGAGCAGGAAGCCGCAGGCGCCGTGGCGCAGGGCCTGGTGGACGTACTCGTCGTCGTCGAACGTCGTCACCATGACCACCTTCGGGGTGTGCGCGACACCCGGCCGGTGCAGGTGCCGTAGGGCCTCGATGCCGTTCAGGCGCGGCATCCTGATGTCCATGAGCACGACGTCCGGACGGTGCCGCTCGGCCTGCTGGATGGCGTCGACCCCGTCGGCGGCCTGGGCGACCACCTCGATGTCGTCCTCGGCCGCGAGGATCATGGCCATTCCGGTGCGCACGATCGCCTGGTCGTCCGCGAGAAGGACACGGATGGTCATCTGGTGGCCTGTCGTAGGGGGCGGGGGAGTTCGAGTCTGACGACCCAGCCGGTGCCGGCGCCGGAGCCGACATCCGTACCGGAGGCGGTCTCGTCGGCGGTGCCGGGGCCCGCGGTCAGGGTGCCGCCGGCGGCACCGGTGACCTCACGCAGGCCGCGCAGCCCGTAACCGGCGCCGTCCGACGTTCCGGGCCGGCCGTCGTCCGCTATCCGGGCGATCACCCGTCGGCGGGAGACGTCCAGGCTGACCCGTACGACGGTGCAGGACCGGGCGTGTTTGCGGATGTTCGTCAGCGCCTCCATGACGACGCGTTCCACCAGCCGGACGGCGTCGGCGGGAAGGGCGTCCACCGGGCCCGCCTCGACGAGATCGACCTGTACGCCGGGGATCCGGCACTCCGCCACGAGCGCGCGTACGCCGTCCGCACCCGGCGTGCGGGGGTCGGGTGCCGCGTCCTGCCGCAGCGCGCCCACCATCTTGCGCATGGCGCCCAGCGCCTCCGCGCCGGTGGACTCGATCAACTCCAGTGCGTCACCGACCGCTTCGGGCTTCTTCGCGGCCACGGCACGAGCCCCCTGGGCCTGCACCACGATGCCGGAGATGTGGTGGGCGACGAAGTCGTGCAGGTCGCGGGCGAAGGCCAGACGCTGTTCGAGCCGGATCTGCTCCGCGTGCTGCCGGCGCGACGCGACCACCAGGCGGACGGTGAGACCGGAGGCGAGGGCGCCACTGCCCACCAGGGTCAGGATGAGCGCCACGATGCTGCTGCCCTCGTCCACCTCGACCACCAGCGGACGCAGTACGAGGGCGGACAGCAGCAGCGGCAACGCGACGGCCGTCCCCTTGGGCGACCCCCGGCGTGCCGTGAGGTGCAGCAGCACCGTCAGGGCGACCGGCTCGAACAGGGTGTAGGTGTCGGACGCGTCGTCCGGCCCCGAGGCGCCGCCGGCCATCACCCCCAGCGCCGTGGAGCAGGCCAGCGAGACCACGGAGACCGCGCACGCCCCCCAGGCCAGCACCGGTGGCGGCAGCCGGATCCCCACGGCGGGGAAGGCGACCGCCGCCGCGCAGGTCGACAGGAACAGCAGGATCCCGGTGCCCTGGTGGATGAGGGTGCCGGCGTCGATGTCGAGCAGCAGGACCGCCCCGAGGAAGCAGAGGACCAAGGCGCCGACGGCGAACCTGCCGAGAGCGCGTGCTCCGGCGGCGCGGGTGCCTTCGGCGGGCCCACCGAAGGCGACGGCACGAAGTGGTCTGGGCATGGTCAGCACCTTAGCCGCGCCGGGAACCGGGCCCACTCCGCCGAAAGTCATAGGCCGCCGTCCGGGAATGGGCCCTTCGGCAGATCCGCGGCACCGGTGCCGGCACGGAGGCTGAGTGCTGTCAGAACCACCTGTCCCGACCGAAGGACCCCCTCCCCATGGACATCCGCTTCCAGGTGGACTCCGCGCCCGTTCTCGGCCCGCTCCTCGTCCTGTTCGCCGCCGTCACCGTCGTGCAGGTGTGGCGAGGCCGGTGGCGCAAGTACCACGCGCTGCTGCAACTGGCCGCGGGTGTCTACCTCTCGGCCGTGCTGTCCCTGACGATCTTCCCGTTGAACGTGACCTGGGGCGTGTACGCCAACCAGGCGCCCTGGGTCGGCCAGATCAACTTCATCCCGCTGCTCACCGCGGACCTCACCTTCGTCCCCAACGTCCTGATGCTGGTGCCCGCGGGTTTCCTGCTGCCGCTGCTGTTCCGGCACGCCACCTCACCGGGGCGGGCGGCCCTGATCACAGCCACGGTGAGCCTGACCCTCGAAGCCGCGCAGTTGCTCTCCTACATCGTCCTCAACAACGGCCGGTCGGTGGACGTCAACGACGTCCTCGCCAACACGCTCGGAGGGCTGGCGGGTTACGCCCTCGCCCGGCTCGCCCTGAGGGCGCCGAGCCTGCGCGCCCCGCTGCTGGCCGCGGCGCGGCCCGGCTCGGCCGCGCTGCGGGAGGAGCACCGCCGGACCACGGCCGGGGACCCACCCCCGCCCGCCCCGATCGCCGACCCCGTCGTCCGCCCCTGACCGGCCGGCCCGGCACCGCCTCCGCGGCGCCCCAGCCTTCCCGACCCGTACACGTCTCCGCGCACCCACGTATCCACCCGTCCACGTACGTAGAAGGAACCCTCACCATGCTGAACCGTCGCCTGCGCACCGCTCTCCTCGTCGCCGCCGCCGTCACGGCCGGCTTCCTGGCCACCGCCTGCGGGGAGGGCTCGACCGGAGCGGACTCCAC
Source organism: uncultured Streptomyces sp. (assembly GCF_947488945.1). Lineage (GTDB taxonomy): Bacteria > Actinomycetota > Actinomycetes > Streptomycetales > Streptomycetaceae > Streptomyces. Next base: position 84,557 of record NZ_CANLBS010000015.1, on the reverse strand, counting down.
CGCCGCCTCCGACGCGGGCACCCCCACCCCGGACGCCCCCACCCCCTCGCCGAGCGGCTCCCCGAAGACGTCCGCCGGGGCCGAGGCCGACGGAGCCGCGAAGCCCGCCGCCTCCGAGGACACGGCCCCCGCCGCAGCATCGGGATCGGGCTCGGGTTCCGGTTCCGGCTCGGGCGGCGGTTCGCGGTCCGGTACCGGCTCGGACACCTCGGAGGCCGCGGACAAGACCGGCTACGGCCAGTCCTGCGGCACCAACGACCTCGTGTGGGGGGCCAAGGAGATGAGCCAGGCCGGTGGCTACTACCGGATCAGCGTCAAGGCCAAGGCCGGCATCACCTGCGCCCTGCCCGGCGGCCTGCCCGTCATCGCCTTCGGCTCGGGCGGCACCCAGGCCGGCCCGGCGGAGCAGGTGGCGGGCGACGAGATCACTCTGTCCGGCACCACCACCGCGTACGCCGGAGTGAGCCCGAAGACCACCCCCGACGACGGCGGCACCGAGTACAGCACCGTCATCGTCTCCGTCACCGACGAGGACCCCAACCCCCTCTCGCTGAAGGTCGGCAGCGTCCTCGTCGACGCCCCCATCGTCACCAACTGGCACACCGACCCGCAAGCCGCGGTGCCGTTCACCTCGTGAGGGTTGGCGGGCGACGGGGCCGCTCGGCGTCGGCGACGCGCACGCCCGGTCATCGAGACACCGTCGTACCGGGTCTCGAACGAACGGACGATCTCGCCGCCCCGTCGAGCCCCGGCTGCGCGGCCGGTCCGCGACCTGTAGACGGCCCCGGACGAGGAGTGCGGGGCCGAAGCGGCACCGCCCCCCGGGGAAAGGCGGCTCGGTAGTTCTCGCGTGTTCGCGAGGCTTCCCGGCCTGGTGTGTGCCCTATCCGTTCCGGACCGACTGGAGGCAGCGGTTTTTCGGGGTTGAGGTGGCAGCACGGCCTGGAGCGGTGCAGCTCCGAGCGCCGTGACGGACTTGCGGAGTACGTCGAGGCGCGGCTGGCCCGCGATCTTGGACAGGCGGTCTACAGCCGGCGGGTCGAACTCAGCCTGTCCCAGGCGGAGCTGGCTGGGCGGGCCGGGATGACTCAGCCCCAGGTCTCCCGGATGGAGGGCGGCGACACCGTACCGACTCTCCCGCTGCTGCGGCGCTTGGCCAAGGCCCTGGACGGCACGCTGAACCTGACCATCGACGAAGGCGACTCGCATGTCACCTTCACCCCGCACGCCGCCTGAGTCTCTGACAAGCGGGCCGTCGGCCACGGATCCCGAAGGGCGCCTACGAAGATCCGTAGGTGCCCTTCTCTCAGTTCCCCCGGCAGGATTCGAGCCTGCGACACCCACTTCCGGAGTGGGATCGAATCCGTGCCGGGTAGTGCTACGCCTTGCCGCAGGGCACTGTTCTGCCTGATCAACGCCCTGCGGCGTCGCGCTCCATCCGGCTTGTGGCGCCCTGTGCTGGCCCGTCTGCTCACGCATCGCGCACGCACGCTAGGCCGGTCGGGAATCCAGTCGCCGAGAGCTCGGCCATGCATCGAACAGCTGAGGCTTGCCGCTGCGGACTCGCTCGTAGCAACACCCGTCATTGGAGCGGATGGCAGCCCGGCACGGCCGGGCGACTCCCAGTCGTCACCTCGATGACAGCTGCTTTCCGCTGGGGCTCCGAACGCGTCGACGCGTGGAGGCCATGGAGCGCATAGCCCCGTTGCGAGGCCCCGCGGCGCGTCACCGACACTGCTCGGCAAGCTCGTCAGTGGCCAGTGCGCCGCCTCCGCTCGGCTCCCTGGGCCACCTTCGAGGAACTGGTCGTTATCGCCATCCCGAGCCTGTTGAGCAGGTTGCAACGTACAGAGATTTACGGCAACATCGCTAGCCGGGTCGGATAGGCGGCCTGTTCCGGCACTGCGCTGCCCCATCTGCAGTGCCAACAGAGGGACGAAGAAGCCAGCGCTGCACCTGTTGTGGTTGAAACCTGCTCTTGCGCGCCCAAACTCGGGCGTACCGATCAGTTTTCGAGTGTTCAGGGGCGGCAGCGCTCGAGGACGGATCGCACTGTGGCCGCTGGTGGTCGCCTCACCCGCCTTGCCCGCACCCGAAGCTGCTACTCCGGGGAGCCGTTCCAATATGCCTCGGAAGCTCTTCGGGTCCATCGCCGTGCTCCATTGCTCCCGGACGCTCACGGCGGACAAGCACTCCTCGAAGCTCAGGTGATGAAGGAGCTTGGCCGCGGAGGGGAGTGGTGGGCACATCCGGTCGGAATCGCTGGCATGCGTCTGACGCCTGGACAATCCGTGGTGGTCCTCGACAGTCACAGTTGGTCCTTTCCTGGCCGGAAGTTCCCGATGGCCGACTATGCGCTGGCGCATCTGCTTCCGTCTGCAGAACCCGGCGTCCAGGTCAGTGGTGTGATGCGGCTGCGTGTCGTTGCAGTACGCGACGCAGATCTTCATCTCGAATTGGCTGGCACCGAAAGTCGGTTGGTCCTGAGGGGAGCCCCGGGTACCCGCTGGCATCTCTTGCTCGCACAACGAAGGCGCGACCTGGAAGAGGATGGCTTCGTGCCCTTGTGGGGTGTGACCGGGCCGTCGCCCTACGAGCTGGAGGACGAGCGTCAGTTCGCCTCACTCATGCAAACGGGTCGGGATCTGGCGTGGCTCGGCTCAGGACTCCTTCGCCGCATCGCGATCTTCCAGAACTTCAGCACTGCTTACTCGACTCGAGCTTGGATCACCGGGGAGGAGTGGATCTTCGAGCTGGATACGCATCGCGACGCACCCCTCAAACATGACGCGTTTCTCGACCGCCTTATGGACGATGTCTGGGGGCTGCCACTGAGGATCGGACGCTGCTACTGCGACTGCAGTCTGCAGGGGACGGCGCGGGGCTATCAGTGCACGTTCTATCTGGAGCACCAGAGCCCCGACGTGCGAGGGGTGATGCAGATCCGCTTCAGGTGGGGGGACACTGCCTACGGCGACGATGTTCGGCAGAGGCTGGAAGACCTCAACGCCAATCGAGACTGGCTCGACAGAGTGCTGCCCCGCCGAACCGATCGGGCTAGTGGCTCGGCTGTCCGGAAGGGCGGAGCCCGATGAACTGGGACAGCCTTGCCCTGTTGATCCTGGCCCTGTCGGGTGCCTTGAGCCTGCTGCTGTCGCAGGCCCGCGATGTCTTGGCGAAGACGGCAGAGGTCATCCATGCCTGGCGTGAAATTCAGCAGAGCCTGCGGGCAGAGGACAGGCCGCCGAGTCGGCAGGACCTGCCGCGTGATTGAGGCGACTAACCTCGCGCTTTCACGTAGCGGCTTGTCCGAGGCTTGATCAAATAGACGGGAAGTGCTCCTGACCTGCAACGATAGGACTTGCTGAGGGTCCTGTTGGCTGCGAGGAAACAAGCACTTCCCAGGTGAAGAAGCGTATCGGGTCGTACCCGCATGTCCGTGCGAGGCCGGCGGCCGCGGGATGGTCTCCCAGGCAGGGGCCGTGCTGCTGGTGGAGACGATCCACAAGACCGGCCTTGACCAGGCGATGTCAGCCGCGCTCGCCCCGTGGCGTAAGCACCGGACCGTCCACGACCCGGGGAAGGTTCTCCTGGACGTCGCTCTCGCGGTCGCCCTGGACGGGGACTGCCTCGCCGATGTGGGAATGCTGCGGGCGGAGCCGTCCGTGTTCGGGCCGGTGGTCTCCGATCCGACGGTCTCCCGCCTGATCGGCCGACTGGCCGCAGGAGGAAGCAGGCCCTGGCCGCGCTTCGCATGGCCCGGGCCGAAGTATGCGCACATATACGGAAGTTGGCCGGTGACGCGGCGCCGGACGCGGGCGGGCAGGTGATCGTGGACATCGACGGGGTCCTCGTTCTGGCGCACTCCGAGAAGCAGGACGCTGCCGCGACCTGGAAGAAGATGTTCGGGCACCACCCCCTGATGGGGTTCGTCGACCATGGCCGTGGCGGGTCCCGCGAGCCGGTCGTGGGTCTGCTGCGGCCCGGAAACGCGGGCTCCAACACCGCCGCCGACCACATCGAAGCCACGACGCTGGCCCTGGCGCAGCTGCCGAAACGGTTGCGGCGGGGACGACAGACGCTGATCCGTACCGACTCCGGCGGCGGCACCCACGAGTTCGTCGCCTGGCTCGCCCGGCGCGGGCGGTGGCTGTCGTACTCGGTCGGCATGACCATCACCGACGCCATCCACCAGGGCGTTCTCAAGGTGCCGGCCTCGGCCTGGACACCAGCCGTCGAACCCGACGGCGACGTCCGCGACGGCGCCTGGATCGCCGAACTCGCCGGCGACTGCCTGACCGGCTGGCCGAAGGGGCTGCGGCTGATCGTGCGGAAGGAACGGCCGCACCCCGGAGCCCACTTGCGCTTCACCGTCGCCGACGGAATGCGCTTGACCTGCTTCGCCACCAACACCCCCCCACGCGCCGATCGCCGAACTGGAACTGCGCCACCGCCAGCGGGCACGGGCCGAGGACCGTATCCGCGCCGCCCGCGCCACCGGTCTGCGCAACCTCCCCCTCCACGAGACCGCACAGAACCAGATCTGGCTGGAGATCGTCCAGCTCGCGCTCGACCTGCTTGCCTGGATGCCCCTGCTCGCTCTGACGGGCAGGGCCCGGCTCTGGGAGCCCCGCCGCCTGCCTCGGTTGTTCTCCATCGCCGCGCAGCTGGTGACCACCGGCCGCCGCCGCTATCTCCGCCTCTCGGAGCACTGGCCCTGGACCGACGTGATCACGAATGCCCTGGACCGGCTCCACGTTCTCCCGAACCCCGCCTGACGGGCACCTCCCCACCCCCGCGAACAGCAATACCAAGCCGGAGCTGTGGAACCCGGCGCACCCCGACGCGACAGACGAGCCGTCGGCCTGTCCGCCATCGGGCACAGAGCGCGAAACGGTCTGCCGACACCATCGGCGGACCGTCACGAAAGATCGAGGCTAACGCACCGCGTACGCGAACGGCCCCCGACGAGGTATCCGCTGGATGCGGGTAGACGCACCACAAGACGCGGAGCTGGGCTGCCCAGTGGTGGTGGCGATGCGCTTGCCTGGGATCTGCCGGTAGAAGGACAGTTTCAACTGGGGCCGCTGGGGCCTACGCGGCCGGTGCCGCCTTGAAGGGGCATCCAGGAGATACTCGGCCACTCCCCGATCACATCACGGCGGACACGTACACGAGCCTGCTCCCCGAGGCGGATCTTGCGATCACCGAGGCTGCGGCCCGTCTCATACCGCGTGCATGCGCCCCTCGCGACGTGCCGGATGGTGCTGATCGGTTGGGGGAAATTTCGGGGGCTGCCACCCCGTCCGCTCACGCAGCGCGCACGCAAACGGCCCCGGACGGGACGTCCGAGGCCGAGTGAGACCCTCCCTGGGGGTTAAACCCCAGGTCAAGGCGATGCCTGTTGTGCCCCCGGCAGGATTCGAACCTGCGACACCCGCTTTAGGAGAGCGGTGCTCTATCCCCTGAGCTACGAAGGCGAAGGCGGGGATCTGTACAAAAATGTGTCTAAAACGGCGCAATGCACGGAGCCGATTCTTGACATGTTTTGGACAGGTTGGTGATCGACCTGTGAGGGTCTGCTCGCCGCCGCCATTGTAGCGGGTGGCGTGCTCGATGTACGGGGCGTGTGGCGGGCTGGGGATCTTGTCCTGGGGCTGGGTGCTGGGGTGGGGTGGCCTGCGGAGGGTGTCAGGAGTGGAGTGGGCTTGATCCGCTTTGACGGACATTCGAGATCTGGGGTTCAGCCCCGGGAGGATGTCCATCATGGAGAGCATGGGGAAGAAGAAGCCTCGCCGCCCTTGTCGTTCGTTCACGCCGGAGTTCAAGGCCGAGATCGTCGATCTGTGCCGACGAGGTGACCGCTCGGTCGGGCAGGTCGCTAGAGACTTCGAACTGACCGAGACCGGGGTGCGCCACTGGGTGAAGCAGGCCGAGGTCGACGCGGGCGAGCGCAACGGCGGGCTGACCAGCAGTGAGCGCGAGGAACTGGTCGCGTTGCGGCGGCAGAACCGCCGGCTGCGTGAGGATGTCGACGTCCTCAAACGGGCCACAGCTTTCTTCGCGAAGGAGACCCGGTGACGGTGCACCCGTTCATCGAGGCGGAGAAGTGTGCAGGTCACAGCGTCAAGCGGGCGTGTGAGCTGATGAAGGTCTCCCGGACCGCCTTCTATGCCCGTCGCTCCGGTCTGCCCGGCCCTCGCGCGGTGCGTGATGCCGAGCTGACCAAGCAGATCAGCCAGGTTCATGCGAGATCACGCGGAACCTACGGGGCCCCACGCGTGCATGCTCATGCGCGAGGGTGCCGGGTGCGGCCGTCGTCGTGTCGCTCGACTGATGCGGGCCGTCGGGCTGCAAGGCCGGCACCGCCGACGACGGCACGTGACCACGACCCCGATCCCAGGGCTGCCTTCCGTCCCGACCTCATCGTCCGCGCCTTCCAGCCCGACCGCACCGCGCTCGATGCCCGCTGGTGCGGCGACATCACGTATGTCCCGACGGAGGAGGGCTGGCTCTATCTGGCCACGGTCATCGACATCGCCTCCCGGCGCGTAGTCGGCTGGGCAACCGCCGATCACCTGCGGACCGAGCTGGTTGTTGAGGCGCTGACAGCCGCCTGCCGGCAGCGTCGCCCACCCATCCCGTGATCTTCCATTCGGATCGCGGCTGCCAATACACCAGCCAGCAATTCGCCGCCCTGGCAGCCCGGTTCGGGGCCCGGCTGTCGGTCGGCCGCACCGGCCAGTGCTGGGACAACGCGCTCGCAGAGTCGTTCTTCTCAACCATCAAACGCGAACTGCTCGGCACCTCCGCCTGGCCAAGCCGAGCCGCAGCCCGCACCGCGATCTTCGACTTCATCGAAGGCTGGTACAACTTGCACCGACTGCACAGCAGCCTCGGCTACCTCAGCCCCGCCGAGTACGAGACCGCACTCGCAGCCTGACCACCACACCAATGGTGTCCGTCAAAGCGGAGCAAGCTCAGCCGAAGACTCCACCGCCGCTACGAACGCAAGGCCGACCACTTCCTGGCGTTCACCAGCATCGCCTGCACCCTCATCTGCTACCGCAGGCTAGCCAAATGAGATGACTTCCTAGTCGGAGCGATTTATATAGCGCAAGTACTCGCGGCCTCTCGGGGCCACGCCGCGAGACGGCGACGAGGGCCGGGTGCGCTACGGGCGCTGCAGTCCCGACCGGAGTCGTGCACGGTGGTTGGCCCTGGTGGCAGGCGTGACCGTTGGTCGGCGTCACTCGGCTAGGAATCGCCCACTGATCGTTCCGTGATGGTGGCCGGAGTCGCCCTTGGTGGGTCAGGAGTGGTTGTAGGTGAGGGTTGCGATGGCGTCGTGGCTGTGGATGCTTTCCAGGTTCTTCGCCGTGACGGTGTGGGTGAGTCCTCTGTCCCGGCAGGTGAGGCTTATGTCCCGGATGATGTCTTCGACAAAGACGGGGTGGTCGTAGGCCTGCATGGTGACTACGCGTTCGTCAGGCCGCTTGATAAGCGGGATGACGGGAGCGGAGCCACTGGCGCGCAACAAGTGGATGATCTCGTGGACGGGCAGGGGATAAGGGGTGTCGTCGGTGCCGGTGATCTCCAAAGTGATCTCGCTGCGCTGGTTGTGGGCGCCGTAATCCGAGATGGCTTTGGAGCAGGGGCACAGGCTGGTGACGTGCGTGGTCACCGAGGTGGTGACAGTGCATCCAGAAGCGGTGATGCGTCCGGTGACGGTGACGTCGTGGGCCTGCCAGGATTCTCGCTGGCTGGCGGGGGCGGTGACCGTCGTGGCGATGGGCAGGCTCAGAGTGAGGGTGAGAGCCGGTGTATCGAGCAGGGCGAGGCCACGCTTGAGGGCGATGGGGAACTCCTGCGGGGTCAACGTGGCGACTTCCTCGTGCACGAGCGCGACCATGCGGCTCATGTGGGTGCCGCGCCGGTCGGCTTGAAGGCCGACGGTGGCGCTGATCTCAGCAATGCCCTGCTGTCGTGTGTAGCCGTCGTCGAAGGTGAGGGGGTAACGCAGGCCGCTGATGCCCACCTCGTCGATGGCAATGCCGCGGCGGTCGTGTTCGTTTTGGATGTCGTGCATGCCTTACACGCCTCGATAGGTGCATCCGGAGGTGCAGGTTTCCCGCACGGTGATCTCGGACAGTGCGGGAAGTTCGCCGATCAGCCGGTCCCAGATCCAGCGGGCCAGGTTCTCGCTGGTGGGGTTGTCCAGGCCTTCGATGTCGTTCAGGTAGTAGTGGTCGAGTTGAGCATCGATGGGTTTGAAGGCCCGCTTGATGTCGCCGAAGTCCATCACCCAGCCCAGTTCTGCATCGACGGGGGCTTCGACGTGCACGATCACCTTGTAGGAGTGGCCGTGGAGGCGGGCACACTTGTGGCCCTCAGGTACGCGCGGCAGGCGGTGCGCTGCTTCGAAGGTGAACTCGCGAAAGATTTCCATTACTGAATTCCCAGATACTTGTGCGTCTGGAGGGAGAGAGTCCAGCGCGGGTTCTTCATGCAGTATTCGACGGTGGCACGGGTATGGGCTTCACGGTGAGCGTCATCCAGCGGTTGCAGCCTGAAGTGCCGGAAGTCCAGTTCTTCGAACTGGGCGGGGTCGCCGCCGGCCTGCGGGTAGACCAGTTTCAGCTCGTCACCCTGGGTGAGGGCCAGGGTGGAGCCGATCTTGGGGCTAACGCACAACCAGTCGATTCCTCGTGGGGCCGGGCGAGTGCCGTTTGTTTCCACTGCGATTTCGAAGCCGCGCTCGTGCAGAGCATCGATGGCTTCTTCATCCAGTTGCAGCAGAGGCTCTCCGCCGGTGCAGACCACGAACCGTTGGGCTCGATCGGTCGTGGGCCAGGCGGCCTCCACGGCATCGGCCAGTTCCTGCGGGGTGCGAAAGCGGCCGCCACCTTCACCGTCGGTGCCGACGAAGTCGGTGTCGCAGAACTGGCAGATGGCGCGGGTCCTGTCCTGTTCCCGGCCCGTCCAGAGGTTGCAGCGGGAGAAGCGGCAGAAGACCGCCGGACGCCCTGCGTGGCTGCCTTCTCCCTGCAGGGTGTAGAAGATTTCCTTGATCAGGTAGGTCATGCTCAGGCGCTCTGATACCGGACGGGGTCCTTCACGCCGGCTTCAGCGAAGCCCTTCAGGCGCAGCAGGCAGGTGTCGCACTTACCGCAGGCGCGCCCCTGCTCGTCGGGGTCGTAGCAGGAGGAAGTCAGGGAGTAGTCCACGCCCAGTCGCAGGCCCTCGCGCACGATGTCGGCCTTGGACAGCGCGATCAGGGGGGAATGCAGGGTGATCTTGGAGGTTCCTTCCACACCGGCTCGGGTGGCCAGGTTGGCCATGGTGGCGAAGGCCTCCATGTACTCGGGGCGGCAGTCAGGGTAGCCGCTGTAGTCCACGGCTGTGACCCCGGTGAAGATGTCGCTGGCACCGACCGTCTCGGCGAACGCCAGCGCAAATGAGAGGAAAATCGTGTTGCGGGCCGGCACATACGTGATCGGCACCCCACCCTCCTCGACGTCCTCCAGGGTCTCGTGCTTGGGCACCTCAATGTCAGATGTCAGGGCAGAGCCGCCGAAGACCCGCAGATCGATGTCGGCAATGACGTGCCGGGCCACGCCCTGGGTCTGCGCCACGCGCTGAGCCGCCTCCAACTCGATGCTGTGCCGCTGGCCGTAGCGGAAGCTGAGCGCGTAGGGAGTGAATCCCTGGTCCTTGGCGATGGCCAGCACCGTGGTCGAGTCCAGGCCGCCGCTCAGCAACACGATCGCGGGACGGTCCATGCTGTCACTCCCCTATCTGCAGTCCAGTTTCCTCAGTTGAGGCAGGTGCAGCCTACCCCCCTAACTACCGGCTACAGTAATCACAACAAGAATCGAGTTACGGAAGCCAGGGGTCGAGCCGCAGTGAACGAGTTGCCCATCGTCGTCACGTGCACGGACCGGAAGGCCTCACCACCCCCCGCGGACCTGCAAGCCCGCACCCTGCCCACCGGCGATTTGCCGCAGCGAGCCGCGGAATGGGCACGTCGCCTGCAGGTAGTCCAGGGCCGGCGGGCGAAACTGCAGGACCTCTACCAGGGGGATCAGTGGCGGCGTGCGCTCGCTCTCACCGACGCCGCAGTTCGAGCAGGGTTTGTCCCTCGCCTCTATGTAGCCTCGGCCGGCCTGGGCCTCCGGCAAGTCTCCAGCCTGGCGCCGTCGTATGCAGCGACTTTCGTACCACGACACGCAGATTCCGTGGCTTTCTCCAGTCCTGAAGCATCCCGGTGGTGGGATCACCTGCAGCACCTGGACGGCACCAGCGATCTGTCTAAGATCGCCACGGCCACCGGACGGGCACTGGTGGTGCTGTCGGAGACCTACGCCCGGGCCATGCAGCGGGACTTGCGTGGGCTCGCGGCCGCCGACGCCGAGGTGGTGCTGATCGGGGGCGCCTGCGATCTGGACGGGGTGCTGCGTGTGCCGGCCAATGCCGCCCTGCGGCAGGCCCTCGGCGGAACCCTCACCAGCTTGAACGCCCGCATGGCGGCCGCCTGGCTCGAGCACTGCACGCCGGGCCGCCTTATCAGCCCTGAGGCACAGGCGCGTTGGGATGCCTGGGCCTCTCAGGCGGCCCGGCCCGAACGTTACGCCCGCACGCCTATGTCGGACGAGCTGGTGACCGCCTTCATCAAAGAGATGAAGGCCCTCCACCCCGACTCCTCCCGCACTCGACTGCTGCGTCTCTTCAGAGACAAGGGGATGGCCTGTGAACAGAAGCGCTTCGCAGACCTGTACACATCAACGATTGGCCGCGGATGACTTTCACTGTGCTTAAGCGTCGGGCCCTGCGGATCGAGCAGCACCCCACGATCCCGCTTTATGTGTTCACGTTGGCGGCAGAAGAGGTGCACCAGGTCGCCGACGTCGCGCGGATCTCCCGGGACGAGGCCGGCAGGCTCATCGGCTACCAGCGCCCCGAGAAAAAGCAGCACGTCAAGCAGATCCTGGAGTATCTCGACAGTGACGAGGTCCTCTTTCCCAACGGACTGATCCTCGCCTTGCCCTCCAGTGTGCGGTTCAAGTCCAGCCCCGGCCCCAGCAGCAGCGACGGCCTGTGTACCTCCGGGACGCTGGAGATCCCTCTCCCCGATTCCGCCGATGCCCCCCGGCCGGCCTGGATCGTCGACGGCCAGCAGCGCAGCCTCGCTCTGGCACGTACCCGCAACACCCGCCTGGCCGTGACCATTGCCGGGTTCGTCGCCGAAGACCTGGAAACCCAACGAGACCAGTTCCTGCGCGTGAACACGGTCTCTCCGCTGCCGACCAACCTCGTCACCGAACTGCTTCCCGAAGTCGGCACGGTACTGCCGACCAAACTGTCCGCCAGGAAACTTCCTTCGGTCCTGGTCGAAGCCCTCAATCAGGACAAGGATTCGCCCTTCCATGGGTTGGTGCGCCGCCCTTCCACCACTGCCGAGCAGAAAGCGGAGGCTGTTGTCACCGACAACAGCCTCACCACGGCCATACAAGAATCCCTCAACTCCCCTTCGGGTGTTTTCTTCCCCTACAAAAATCTGTCCAATGGCACCGTCGACACTGCCACCATCCGGCAGATTCTTGTCATCTATTGGAATGCTGTCCGCGACACCTTCCCGGAAGCGTGGGGCCTGCCGGCGACTCGGAGTCGGCTGATGCACGGAGTGGGCATCCGGTCCATGGGGCGTCTCATGGACCGCGTAATGATGGCCATCCCCCCTGCATCCCCCCATGCGCTTGAGCAGGCACGGGCAGAACTCGCACTAGTCGCACCGCACTGCCGTTGGACCGACGGGCGCTGGCCGGATCTGAACATTCCTTGGAACGAACTCCAGAACAACCCGCGCCACATCAGTACCCTGTCGAACTACCTCCTCCGTATCTATGTGCAGGAAAAGGCAAAAGCCGCGTGAAATTCTATTTTCCTGACAGTCAGGACCTGGTGAGCCCCACCTACGACTTCGTCAACGACGAGTACTCCCCCTATCGAGTGCGCCAACGGGACGACGTCTACGCTCACCAGGTTGTGACGCCGATCCCATACGACGGGATCCTCGTCAGCAAGGCGGTTGTCGACGGATCCGTGAAAGGCTCGGGGAAATACTCCTCCCCGCAGCGCGAGCGTTTCTACCGGCTGGGCGTGAGAAATTTTTTCCGTCTCCCCGAAGTCTGTGCCACGATCGGTGACTGTGGTGCCTTCAACTATATAGACGAAGAGCGTCCGCCTTACGAGGTGGATGAAGTCATGGACTTCTACGGCCGTTGTGGATTCGATGCGGGAATTAGTATCGACCACATTATCTTCGGATATATTCCCGAAGAGTCTGATAAGCAGCCCGAAGATGCCTGGATCGCCCGGCAGCAAATCTCCCTGGAACTTGCCGAAGAATTCATTACCGCAACACGAAAATCAGGCGCGCGCTTCGAACCGGTCGGTGCAGCACAGGGCTGGGGCCCGCAAAGCTACGCGCACAGTGTGAACCAATTGCAGAAGATGGGTTACCGGCGCATCGCACTGGGTGGCATGGTACCCCTCAAATCGCACGAAATCCTCTCCTGTCTGCGCGCCATCGACGACATTCGCTCCCCGGGAACAGGACTGCATCTCCTCGGCATCAACCGGGTGGACAGCATGGAACAGTTCGCCCACCACGGCGTGACCAGTTTCGACAGTACCTCCGTTTTCCGTCAGGCCTTCATGGATGACCGCAATAACTACCACTCGGCCACCGACTCCTACACGGCCATCAGGGTCCCCCAAGTCGACGGAAACCCCGCACTCAAGCGGCTCATCCTGTCCGGGAACGTGTCGCAGGCAGAAGCAATCACTGCCGAGCGAGCCAGCCTGCGCGCCCTACGCGAATTTGATCGCGAGGAAACATCCATAGAGGAGGTCCTGATTGCCCTCGGAACCTACGAATCCCTGGTACTCGGGCCGAAAAAGAAAAGCTACCTCGAAGTGTACGAGCGCACCCTGAGCGATGCGCCCTGGCGCATCTGCCCCTGCGCCCTGTGCGAGAAACACGGAATTGAGATCGTGATATTCCGGGGGAGTGAGCGAAACAAGCGTCGCGGATTTCATAATTTGACCGTACTCGAAGCGAAAATGCGATCACTCACCTTCGGGTAAGATCCGCCCTCTACTTTTTACCCATGTCAGGAGATGCGATGGCCGACCGCTATGAACTCAGGCTCCCTGCACTTGAAGTGCGTCAGGGAGAGCGAAAAATCTACTGCTTCGCTGTCGACGGCAAGAAGATCCACAGCTTCGCCGCCGTCTCCCGCGTCCGGCGGGACGACAGCAGCAGCCTGCAGGGCTATCAGCGGCCCGAAGTCCTCAGCCACGTCCGGGGCATCCGCCGCTACCTCGAGTCCGACAACGCCATGCTCCCCAACGCCCTGGTCCTGGCGTTCGACGAGTCCGTCAGGTTCGAGACCGGAGCACGCCGGGCTGCCGGCGTCGACTACTCCGTCCCGGGAGAATTGGTCATCCCCGTCGACGAATCCCTTCCCGATGAGGAAAAGCCCGCCCTGATCGTGGACGGACAGCAGCGCAGCGCCGCCATCCGCGACGCGGACCTGGCCGAATTCCCCGTAGCTGCCGTCGGCTTCATCGCCGACGATCAACAAGACCAGCGCTCCCAGTTCATCCTGGTCAACTCCACCAAGCCGCTACCCAAGGGCCTCATCCACGAACTGCTGCCCGAAACCAGCGGACACCTCCCTCCCTCTTACGCCCGCAAGCGCCTGCCAGCGCAGTTGATGACCCGCCTCAACACCGACGGCAAGGGCCCCTTCTACGGCCGCGTCGCCAGCCCCACCTCCCCCCACGGCAACATCAAAGACACCAGTCTGCTGCGCATGCTGGAGCACAGCCTCTTCGAAGGGGCCCTCTACCAGTACCGCAACCCCGAAGACGGCTCCGGCGACGTCGAACGTATGCTGCTGCACCTGCGCTCCTTTTGGGCCATCGTGCAGGAAACCTTCAGCGACGCCTGGAAGCTCCCGCCCCGCCAGTCCCGCCTCAGCCACGGAGCAGGCATCCAAGCCATGGGCTTCGTCATGGATAGCCTCACCGACGGCATGGCTGCCGAAGACGTCGACTGCGACCGAGTCCGCAACGCCATCCTGAGCCTGATGCCGGTCACCGCCTGGACCTCCGGCATGTGGCGCTTCCCTGACGGCGAACAGCGCCGCTGGAACGGCCTGCAAAACACCCCCAACGACATCCGCCTGCTCACCGACCTGCTGGTGCGCACCGTGCGGGGCTGACCGGCCGACTGGGTTCACCGTTCCTGGATCGGACACGGTGAATGCCCCTCATCTGCCGCGCTTACGCCCATCCTCGGCGGCTGCCAGTTGGGCAGAGCGATCCTGCAGCGCATCCACGATGGCACGAACCACCGACACCGACCCGGCCCCCCTCGGATACACCACCGCCTGCGCATGCTGGCTGATGAAATTGGTGGCGGCATGGGTGGCGCACTGTGTGATCAGTACGCTGAAGTCCGCATGGCGCGCCACCTCCCGCAGTCGGCTGGAGCCCACCTTGTCCCCGGACAGCGACATCTTTACTTGAGGGTAGTGATCCGCCATCCACTGCTGCACGCGCTCCAGCACGCCTGCATCCATGCCGTACACCAGCACATGAGCCGGCAAGATGGTGACGGCGCTCTCGCTGCTGGACTCCGCCTGCCAGGCGGGCCAGACAAGGCCCAACTCCAACTCGTCGGACAGGGAATGCGCCGAGGCCAGGCACGCTTCGTCGAGTCGCTGGGCGTGCCGATTCAGCGGGGCAAGCAACTCCAGTGCGGCCTGCGCGCGGATTTGCGGATCCGGGGTGGCGAAGGCGGCCAACCGGTCGACGAAGTCCAGTGTCTGGCTGGCGGTCTCCGAGGCAACCCACTCCTGCACCCGCATGGTCAGATACTCAAGGAACTCGTCGTAGTCGTCCGCGGACGGCGACGTACGCAAGAACAATTCCAGCAGCAGATCAAGCACAGCCAAATTCGCTGGATCGCGCCGCTGGCCGATACTGCTGGCGGTGATCTGCGACAGAGTCAACGGTAGGGACGTAGCGCTGCGGGCGACCTCCTGCAAGAACGGGGACAGGGCGCACCGCCACACGTTCTCGTAGCCCGCATCACTCAAACCGGACAGCAGGTCGGCCAAAGTCGCATCCACGCTGGCATCTGTAGCCAAGGGCAACTGGGTGCTGCCGCCGGCCTCCATGTCCCGGCAGACCTGCAGCGCAGCCTTGTCTGCGTCGGCAACAGCTGCGAGCAGTTCTTCCCACGATGCCGGCAGACACGCCGCGCCACCGGCGTGGGGTGCTTCTGCTGTGCGGGCGGAGCGTGCGGCGCTGACATCCGCTGCCGAGTCTGCCTCTTCTGCAGTGGTGCCAGAAGCAGTCGCGCGATAGGAGTCCATGCCGGCTGGCACTGCCGACGACCGCTGCACCGCATCCAAGGCCGAAGTGGCACGGGCCAACTCTGTTACCTGCCCGCGCGCCAGCAAACCGACCAGTAGGGCCGCTGCGGCTGCATCACTGAAGTGCACCGGATTTTCTTCGGCCAGCAACGCTATCGGCACCTGCGGTTGCGCCAGCGCCGCGCAGGCATCCTCCAAAGATCCCTCGGCCAACGCAGGCTCGATGCAGGTGGAATAGATAGCGCTGAGGACCATGTCCTTCACAGCCCGGGGAGGGTCCTGCAAAAGGATCTCTCGCAACCCCGGCAGGTTAAGCAACTCCTGAGCCCGGCCCAGCACCGCCAGCCGCTTGATCTGAAGATGTTTGAGGTTGGCCACAGATAGGCCGCCCTGCCGGCCTATCTGTTCCAAAATCTCCGCGACCACCTGTGGAGCACCGCCCACCAGCGCTGATTCAAAATCCGTCAGCAACCGGCCCAACGGCTTGGGCGCCGACCACGCGCGCTGCGGACTGTGCTCCACCAACGCCAGCATCCGCGTCAGCGCCCCGTGCAACTCCTTGCGCTTGTCGCGCGGAGCCCGCAGCTTGAACGTGCTGGCAAGCCCGTAACGGGCGGCAATAGCCGCCTCGATCACATCAGCGTCATCCAGGTCTACGGGAACGTCATAGCCGACCTTCACAATGGACGGGCCGGCGAAAGCCACCAGAAGATCACGTACCACGGCCGCCTCGTTCGGCCGTCGGGCGATCACGTAATAGGCGGACTCAGTTGTCGCATCCCACAGGCGCGGCAGCACCAGGGGTGCCCGCTGGGCTTGGAGGGCACTGTCCCGGAACACTGCGCACCATTCCGGATGCTTGCCTGCGGCGTTGTGCACCGGATTGAGAAACAGATCGACGAACGCCTTCAGCGTCCCGTCCTGGCCTGTCTGGGTCTCCTCAGCGCTCTTCACGCCCGCTCCCACTCGTGCTGAAACTCGACCAGAGCCTGCGCAGCGGCGCGCTCGTCCACGGCATATGTGATCTGTTCCTTGTTACGGGCCAGGCCGTTGCGAGTGAAGTTCATCGAGCCCTGGAAGATCCATCCCGGACCCACCAAACACTTTTCATGAACGTCGTCGTCTTCGACCACTCGCAGGTCACAGGTCGAGTCTGCACCCGCGTGCAAGCGTTGCACGAAGGCCTCATTGGCCACGGTCGGCCGAGTCACTACACGCACGGTCATTCCGGCCCGTGCCAGCAGCACCAGCAGATCCGACAAACGGCAGCGCTCCGGTGGGTCCTCGCCGAGCACATAGTCGAAGGAGCCATCGGAGTTGTCTACCAACTCCACATCGCTGATCCACGCCGACACCAGCCACAACTCGCCCTGCCCACCGGCCAACTGCGCCAACAGCGCCGTGCGGATCAGCGAGTCCGCGCGCAACGCGCTGCGTGCGTTGGTGCGCAGAGTGCGCGGCGTGATCACTGCTCCGATTCCTTGATGACGCATCGCACTAGCACGTGCTCGGGATCGCGGCTCACTTGAGTTACTTCTCCAAACAGGCTCATCACGTCGCGGTCCACCTTTACGAGCGGCACCTGCAGCATCACCGTACGCAGCGCCTCCGGCCGGTTCAGAGGCAGCACCACATCTACTTCCCTGACCTGGGCCAGCATCTTCTGATACTGCTCAACCCAGTCCTTGGCCGTGCCGTCGATCCGCGGCACATCCTGCGCATGCACCGCCGCAACCAGCAGCCGATCCAGTACGGTCGGCCGCTCACCGTCCCGGTAGGGCTGATACGACTCCAGGTGATGGTTGCGGGCCTGATCACCACGCGGCCACAGCATGCTGAACGCCTGATCCGACGTCAAAGGCCGAGGCAGCGGCAACCCACCGGCCCCAGCCGCATACGCCACCACCCGGGCATCGACCTCGATACCGAGGGCCTCTTCCAGACCATCCCAGGCTTGAATCAGCGCCCATGCGGAGGCATCCGTCATCCGATCCGAGCCTGGACGCAGCAACCGCGTCGCCAACGCCGCCACATCAGCATGCCGAGGCGCGCCATCCAACCCCGACCATGCCGCGCGGACCTGCTCTAGGGCCTTCGTCGCTTTGCCTGCCGACTGCGCAGCCCGCACCTGTCCCATTGCGTGGGCCAACTCCCCGCCCGGCTCCTCATCCATGACATGCCGCAGCAGGTCCGTCAGCCGCCGATCGGTGCACTCATAGGCGTTGGGCCGCAACGCAGACGCAACCAGTGCCCAAAAGCGGGCCGGATCTTCGCCGTAGCGGTAGGCCAGAGCCTCAATGATGCCCAGGCCACCTTCCGACGTCTCACTGATCCAGATCGTGTCGATCTCGTCACTGCCGGTCACCACATCGAGGGTCACGTCACCGTCCTGGGCATCGGGACATATACGCAACACAGCCTCCAGAATGGCCGCGGCCAGCGTGTCACGGTAGGTGCGACGGGCCAGATCGGCGGTGACCGACGCAATCTCCGCAGAAAACAGCAGTGCACCCGCCTCATCCATGGCCTGCGTCACATCTGGCTGCTGGCTGAGCGCTTCCAGATCTGCTGTCACCCTGTCGGCAGCTCCGCCACCCGTTGCTTGTGGACCACCGGCTATCGGGTCTTGCCGGTACAGCATCTGGATGATCTGCTCCACCTGCTCGCGCCACGCCCCACCGGTCAAAGCCGCGTGGATTGCCTCTGGTGTCTCCTTGTGTAGCCCCCGTACAGCGAATGCGGCCAGGTAGACCAGCGCCAGCCAGCCCCGCTGGAACACATTGGCGTGCGCGCTGATACGCGGATCCTCAGCGACGATGCGGGTGAACGCCTTCGTACGCCACTGTCGTGAGTGAAGATGCTCCACGATCCGTGGCGCGGTGACATCCAAAGCCGAAACCCCGACCTGGAGCGCATCGACAATGGAGGCAAACCCCATAGCGGCGGCTTCGCCGTCCAGGGTGTAACGGACCGACACCCGTTCCCGTTTCACCGGCGTGCCACGCGCGACATCGCATTCGGCGCCGTAGGTCATGCGCCGCACTTCGATGGGGTTGCCCGCCGCGTGCGTGGCAAAGCCAACCCGCGCAATGCGGCCTTGCCAGGCCGCCAACTCCGGCACGGCGGCCTCGATGGGGCCGCCCGACCAGTTGCGTACAAACTCGCTCGCCCACACTGGACGCCCTTGGGAATGGCTGGCCACATCTTCATCAGGTGCGGCAAGGATCAATGTTTGGGGACGCGTGACTAGCAGCGTCCCCACATCTCCGCGGCCGCTGTTCCACCGGCCTTGCGGAAATCCCAGCTTGACGATCTTCTTCAAATCGATGGTGACGTCACTCGTGCCAACTGGGACCGGCAGCCAGGTGCGGTGACGGTCGCTTTGGTAGCCGTAGCGGCGGCTGACCCGGCCGGGGACTGCTTCCGCCAGCGCCCGCCCCACCGGCAACCGTTCCTCGCCGTCAGCGTGGAACGGAAGTTCGAGCTCCACCTCGGGCAGATTCAACGGATCGAACAGCGAGCGGGTGATGAACTCCGGCAAGAATGCGGACGAAGCTGCTCCGGCATCGTTGTGCACAGCATTGTCGCCCACCTGAAGGCGCCGCAGGATGGTCGGCGCGACCGCGAGCATCAGCGACCGCGGCTGTTCCCACAGCAGCGCCAGCACACCGTCGTCATCCAGTGCAAAAGACCGCTGCAGGTGCACGGTCAGATCGGCTAGCAACCGATCGTCGCCGTCCAGCAAAGCAGCAAGATCAACCCGCATCTGGTGCCGTGCCCGCGAATACTTCTCACCTGGCGTCGGAGTAGCCATCCCGGTCAGAAGATGGCGCGCGTCCGCCTCGATCCTGCGCTGACGCAACCGGATGCCCAGCCAGTCCACCAGTGCTTGGGCGCCCTGAATTTTGACGATGTGGCGGTTACCCAACGGCAGAGACCGCGCGGCAACCTCGGGGGAGAACAGCGCGTCGTAGCCCTGGTAGGCCAACCGGTCCCGCCCGAAGTCGGTCAGCGTCACCACCGTCAACGGCCGCGTGCCACGCTCACGCCCGGCACGCCCACGTCGTTGAAGGAAGGAGGCAGCGTCATGGGGGGCCTTGTGCTGCAGTACCAATCCGACGCGGGGATCGTTGAAGCCCACCTCGAGTGACGCCGTCGCCACGACCAGATGGGCCTCTGCATCCACACCGGCATCCTGCGATGAGGTCCGCCCGATCGTTAGCGGCCTCTGAGTCAGGTCTTGGCTGAGGTGGTGCCCGATCCGTTCGGGAAGGTTCCACGACTGGCCCAACGCATACCGGATATCTTGTGCGGGCAGGTCCGGACTGCGTAGCGCCGCCAACACCGGCTTGAGGGGCTTGCGCTGCGCTTGCCGACCTCTCTGGCCGCCTTCGGCATCCCGCAAGTCGTCGTACAACCGATTGGTGACGTCCAGGTCATCGGTGAACAGAAAGCCCCGGCTGCCGTGAAGGGACTGCTGCAAAGGGGTGTTGTGGTCAAGGAGTCGACCCTGCAGCATGGCGGTCTGGATCGCCACCGACAGCAAACTCACGCCCGAGACGGGATCGCCCCGCAGCGCCAGCGCGTACTCGCGTCCCTCGCTCTCCATATCGGCCGGATGCGGCTGGATCAAGGTGACCTTCTCCGGCGCCAGACCGGTCAGTTGGGCCATGAACTGATCGGCATGGCGCAGCGTGGCACTCAGCCCCACAAACGTCACCGGGGTGCGCCGGGCATAGCGCCATCGCCGCAACAACAAGGCGGTCTGCGCGCCGGTCGAGCCGGAGTGCGTGTGTACCTCGTCCAGCAGCACCACCCGCGGCCCCGCCCCCGGCACCCAGCCCAGTACCCGCCCCAGCGCCGACCCCGAACTAGCCCGGTTGAGCATCTCGGTGGTGGTGAAGAGCAACTTGGGAGCGTCCTGGCGCAGCGACTGCCGCGTCAGTGCCACCATCCCCGCCGGCAACTGGCGGCGACACTTCGCGCACTGCAGCACTTCCCGCTGCTGCTCGATGTCGCGACGCGACCACACCAACTGGCCGCCATCACACGAGGGGCACCCCAGGTAGGGGCAGACGAAACCATTCCCCAACACCGGCCAGGCTGCACCCCCGCGTTTGGCGTCAGGCTGAGTAAGATTTGCTGCCTCCCACGGGGTCTTGGCATACAGCACGCCGATTCGCGGCGCGCTCAAGCCCTGCTGCATCAGCCGAAGATTTCCTGCCACTGCGTCTTGCAACTGGTCCCGCAGCAACTCCACCCGCGGATACAACGCCAGGGTATGCACCGCGTTGCGGCGCTGATCGTGCGCCAGGGCCGCAAAGTCGGGCAGATAAAACGCCAGCGTTTTGCCACTGCCGGTGCCGGCGCTGACCACGATGCCGCGTGAGTCGGCCGCTTGCAGGCCCTGCAGCACCGCTTTGGTGGCGTCGACTTGAAACCGGGACAGGGAGTAGTTGCCGATCTGGCTGCGCGCCACCTCAGCGTGCAGGTTCGTCCACCCGGTCACCTGGGCCATCTCGGCTATCGCGTCGGCGGCGTGTATGTTCCGCTTCGGATAACGGCGTTCGGCTACGTGCAGGCGGTAGTCCGCCACCAAACGCCGGCCCTGCTCCCACCACCGCTCCGGGAGTTGCGACGACCCGGGCCGAAAACCCCGCGGGGCAAAAGACTGGCGCAAGGTCGCGGTCAGCCGCACACCCTCTGCCAGACGTGTGCGGTAGCGTTCGGGACCGTTGGGCAAACGGAATAGCAGATGCCGCTGCACCAGGCTTTCCAGCAGTCCCTCGCCCCCCATATGAGCAGCCTCGGGGTCCTGTTCAGCCAGCCTCCACAGCGCGCGCACCACCTCATCGTGCGTCAAGGCTCCCTCCGTCACCCCCCAGGACAGCAACGGCAACTCAAGATCTTCAAGCACCGTGAGTGCACGTCCAAGCAGAGCGCGACTGGGAACCGTTTGCGAAGCCACCGACCGTCAATCCGCCTTCCGAGTGACAGAGATCCAAGCATCCTGATCGTATTCACGCAGCAACGCAATGTCACCCGTACTCAGGTCGCGTAGCGTCAGCCCACCTGCATCGATCCGCTCAATCAACTGGGCGAGTTTCGCCGGCACATCGCTGGGCGCGTGCTCCAAAAGACGCGCCAAATCCGCGTAAGCGGTACAAAAGGCGCGGATCACAGTGCCGTCGACGGTCTTGCGCTCGGCATGCCGGCGCATGTCCTGTAGCAATGTCTCCGCCTCACGGCGTTCCGCCGGAGCCAGGGCCGCGAAACGCACCGATGACACCTCGCTCACACGTGCCCGCGCCCATACCACCCAGGCCTCCCAAATCGCGGAAGCGAACTCCTTGGCGCAGGCCTCGAGCGCTTTTTGGGCTTCCGTGAACACCCGGTCGGCCGGAAGGCCACCACGAGATTTGTTCTCAAAACGCTCATACGCGCTAACCAGGGACGCCAGGTTTACCGACTGCCCCGTGCGCTCCTTGAGGAGCGCAGCAACCTCCATCTGCCCGGTGGCCTTCTCCAGTGCGCTGCGTACCTCTTCGATGCGCCGCACCACGCGCTCCTGCTGGGCGGCGTCCTTCTGCGCTTCGGCAATGTGCCGCGCCTGATTTTGAAGAGCGCGCGCCTTGTCCAGAACCGATGTGCTCATGCCTCGCCCTCCGAAGCCATCTGGGCGTCCTGAGCGATTTGCTGCCAG
This sequence comes from uncultured Streptomyces sp., assembly GCF_947488945.1. GTDB lineage: Bacteria > Actinomycetota > Actinomycetes > Streptomycetales > Streptomycetaceae > Streptomyces. Next base: position 62,405 of record NZ_CANLBS010000015.1, on the reverse strand, counting down.
GCGTCCATCAACCCTCCCATTTGCTGACTGGCGGTGCTAGCGGCTGTCTGCCCGCGCGCTTTGGCCGCCTGCAACGCATCACTAAGGAACGCATCCGCCTGCTGAAGCAGTTGATGCATGTCTGCCAGGTGGGGATCCCTGATCGGGACGACGCCTTGCAGCGCGGCGGTTATCGTGGCAGGCACCTCAAGGTCGAGGGTGAGCTTGGCCAGGTCCCGTTCCAGGGCCGTCAAACTGGCCCAATCAGCGTCCTCGATCGTCTTAGACAGTTGGCGAATTGCTGGAACCTGGTTGCCGCCTTCCAGGCCCAACTCTGCTGCCACTCGCAGCGAGGCATCCAGTTGGCTCAGCAGGTCAGTCGAGCGCTCTCCCCGCGGGAACCACTGTCGTACTTCCTGCAAGAGAGAAACCAACTGAGCATGCTGAGCGGGCACCAGTACGCGCCACCCTGTCAGCGGCTGCGCAGCCTCCTGCGCCCACCTGGGCAACTCGAGTTCATCCAACACCCATTGCTCGGCGGCACGCCGCAGCAGGGGCCGTGCCCGGGCCGCGTCGATGACCTGCACTGCGCCCGTTCCCTGCCCCACACCGAGCGCTCCGCGCAACCTGTCCACCAGAGTGCCTCGCTTGCCCAGATGACTAGCCAGACTCGTCTGCCACAGCGGTGTACGGGACGAAGCATCGGATCGCGACCAAGATTGGCCGGGATGGAAGGCGGCGGCATACAACTGCGCCAGAGGCGCGCCAGGATGGGCGTGGCCGGCGAGCGCGGCGCCCATCAGCGACACACGTAGACCCGCTACCAGGTCATCATCGCCGACCTGGGACTGCTCAGTGACGCGTTCACGCAAGACGCGGGCGTAGCGGTCAGCCATGCTCGACAGGCGCACTACGTCCTGAGGCCGCACCCCAACTGCGGACTCAGCACTCAGGGAGATCAGGCTTTTGAAGAATTCTGCATTGGTGGGGGTGCGCTTGAAGATGACCGGCGAGTCACCTCGGGACAGCGCTTCAGCCGCGGCTTGCTCGATGGAGACGGTGTTCGCCTTGTTGGTCCAGCCTGCCTTTTCAGCATCATTCACGCCAAGCGGCTTCACCGGCGGGTGCAGCCAATCCTGACGGTAGAAAGCAGCTCGCGAGATCATCGAACGCACGGCGGAGGCTTCCGTCGTCGGCAGGCCGGCATCACCGGTGCTCCAACTCTCCACCAGTTCCAGACGCTTTTGCAGGCCCCGTGGCAGAAGCGAGTCACCGTCGACTGGCGGGTCGACCCCAGGACGCTTCACGGACGTCGATCGAGATGCCGGCGCGAGTGGCTTCGCGCGACTGGAGTCGACGGGAAGGTCAGGCAGAGAGAAGGCGGTAGCGACACCCGAGTCGAGATTGGCGAGTTCGGTGGGGCTGTCGGCCCAAAACTCCAGAAGTTTCTCACGGCGTGCGCCATCAACCTGGTCGAGATCCTCGATCTGTTCCCGCACTCGGCTGGCCAATGGAAGGTCGTTGGCGTCGCGGTTGCTCTTGAAGCGACTGCGGAACTGTTCGTCGGGGAACGAGCCCGCTTGGATGCTGTCGTAACCTTCGGTCAGGACAGGAATCAGGGCCCGACTGAGAACCCTCCGCGGCACAAAGGCGAGCGGCTGCCCGGTCGGAGCGATTGCGTGAACGGTCCGCCGCAGGGCAGAAGGGTTGAACGGATATAGCCCGTAACCTTCGGTTGACTTGCCGAACGCGTCATGACACGCCGTCTGGACTGGGCAGCTTGCGCACCGGTTGGGTACCGACTCCCCGGCATGCGCCTCCAACTCCTTGCGCCCCACCCGAGCTGCGTTGAGGTAGCGGCCGGCGAAGGAAGCGATTGCTTCCTCGCTGTCGTGCTCGTTCAGGACGAGGTCCAGGTTATAGACGTGGCCGCCTGTGGATGCCTCTATGCGGGTGCCGGCTGTCTCCGGTAGATCGTGGAAGTAACCGCTGGTGATGGCCATGAGTGTGCGCATCGGGGCGAGCACGGTGCGGCCCTCGCGCTGCGACGTCTCGGTGATCGCATCCAGCAGATCGCCCTGGACCCCCTGAATCAAAGCAAAGTCCTCGACCAGCAGGACGATCTCCTTGCCCTGCTGTGCGTAAATTTCACGTACCTTCTTCATCGCATCCAGGACGCGACCGCCGCCGAGGGAAGAAGTGGCCTGGACCGACTTCTCCCAATATTCGTTGAGCAGGTCCACGGCCGCGTCGCGCATCTCGGGCTTCGACAGCAGCAGTCTGAGCATGACCCTGGTGGGTGCGGCAACCCCGTCCATGGACGAGGCGACGCTGAGTGGCAGGTCGTCAACGCTGAAGTGAGGAGGGCGCTCAGCATCCGAACCGCGGTCGCTGAGCATGTGCTCGGCGAAGCGTGGAACGAACTTCCCTTTCTCCAACATCTGCTCCTGGAGGACCGGGTCCTGCAGGACCAGCGCCAGGCCCTTCGGGCCGGCCAGTTGCCGCTGCCGGCCCCGCAGCCCGGCAGAAGTGGTCCCCGCAAGTGCGAGCATCAACTCATTGATGAGTCGCAGAGTCAACGCGGGTGCATCCATGCTGCTGGTGGAGCTGCGTACATCCGCGCGGATCTTCGAGATCTCCTCGTCTTCGACACCCTCCAGCAGTGACTCGATCACGTGCCGCAGGCTGGTCTTGGACTTCTCGAGGTAGATCACCTTGCGTTTGCTCGACGCCGGGAGGTTCTCTCGCACCCAGCGGACCAGATGTGACTTTCCGGACCCGGACTCGCCGACGATGGGTAGGAGCACGGTCCCCGTTGCCGTCTTACGTCCCAGGAAATCCTTCAGGACATCCTTCTCGCTGACCATCTGGCCGGTGTTGTTGAACGTCCTTCCGCTGATCTCGGCGCGTTGGATCTGGAGGGGAGTATGGGTCGCCAAGAACACGGCGGAGGAGGCCACCACTGCCTCGGTCTGGATCGTCGAGACGACCCGTTCGATGTCCCAGCAGACGTAGTCGCGCAGCTTAGGCATCGTCGCCCTCCAGCAGGGTGATGGATGAACAAATGCGGACAGAAGTCCGTTCCGGGTCGTGGAGGTTGATGACCACGGACGCGTCCGAGTCCTGGCCCAAGAGCAGCCAACCTTCGTGTTCGCCGCGCGCCAGGGCAAAGGAAAGGGCGGCACCTGCGACCTTCGGAGCATCAAGTGCATAACCCAGTGACGTAGCCAGTGCACCCCCTGGCAGCACTGGCAGTTGGCTGCGCAGCAACTGCAAGGCGCTCATGGAATCGGAGGGGCGGCCAAGTTCCAGTCCATCGCTAAGCACCTGACGCACGGCACGCGTGCAATCCGGCACATGCCGGCTGGCCGTGTGAGATGCAGGCGCAAGCAGGCCCAGTGCGGTGCCCCAAGCGGCCAAGGAGGGCCACCGAGTGTCGTTCGCCAGCACCAGTTGACCATCGGGTGCTGAGCGGTTGTACAACTGATCGATTGACGCCCAGTTGAAAGACTCTGTAAACGGATCTCTCGTCAAGATCCAGACAAGGGCGCGGCGGATGTCATCGGGCGGATCCGGCACTTCCCCCTTAACGCCCAAAACAGCCGTGCGTGCCACCCTTTGGAACCGCGCATAGTCATCCACTTCCATGGCTTCCAGCCCACCGGCGAGCGACCAGTCGTCATCTTCGGACCGGACCGCCAGGCCCAGATCTTTGAGCGTGCTCAAGGAGTGATGCACGGGGCCGGTGTTTTTTGCTTCTGCTTCCCCGGGCTCCAGGTACATGGTGATCGTCTTTTTGGGCGTGGGTTTTCCCTCTGCCGCCATGAAACGCACCAAGGCCCAAACGATTCCCGGGGGGGTGGGGACGTTCAGCAACTGCATAGTCAGAGACCTTTTCTCGCATGCGGAAGGGGAAGCGTGGCCGCATGGGTGTCGAGGAGGAGGCGGCCGAGTCTGTCAGGATCTTCCGCCTTCTCCGGATGCAGCAGATACACAGGTTCGTCGTCCGACATGCGCGACCATACGTCGGCATCCACGACGGATGCGTCTTCCTTCTCCACCCACACCATCAGTCCATGAACCTCGTGGACAAGACTGTCGTCGTAGTCGAATACCACAGCAGTCGAGCCGGCCTCTTCCTGAATCTGGAACGCCTGGGTGGCGTCCAGACCAGGGCCGCCGAAATAGGACACCCCGGCCCGTGCCAGGCGTATCAATAGGGGCATCAACTCCGTGCGGCGTTCTTCGCTGCTGCGCCAGTACAGGCACAGACTGGGGCTGTGGGGGTGAAAAGGGGTGAGCGGCGCGGTGTCGCGTGGCCATTCGGCAATGTCCGGGTCCGGGGACAAAGGAGTGCGATACAGCGTTCCGGGGCCGGCGGGCGGCAGGCCGTGCCGACGGCAGGCAGGACATCCGCGGCATGCCGGCATCGTGTAGTAACCGTTGACGGTGTAGTACGGCGCCAGGTCATCGGCCAGGCAACGCTCACGCAGTAGCAGTTGCTCCATCCGCATCAGGGCACGGTCCTGGGCCGCCTTGATGTCTACGCGCACACGGTCGATGGCGGCAGCGAAGTACTCGGGATTATTTGTCTGTCCGTCCCTGAGGTCGACATCGACCAGGTCGGGAGCCTGCTCGTAGAACGACGTCAGCCGTTGCTCCCATGCACGGTCGTCCTCGCCGTGTGCGCGTTGTGGGGCCTGGGGCGGGGAGATCTCGATCAGCCCGGCACGAACCATGAAGTTGAGGATCTGTTCGTTCCAGCTGCGATGGCGCTTGTATCCCTCGGCAAGGCGTGCCGGCCGGTCCGTCAGGTTCAGCCGATACAAGGTGCCCTCTGTGGGAGGGCGCTTCAGGAACATGCCTTCATACCAGCGCTCCCAGGCGGTGGGGGCGGAGATGAGCTTTTGGCGGTTGAGGCTGTGCGCGATCTGGCGGTCTGAGGGGCATGTGGCGAGATAGGCCAAAGAGGGGCTGCCGTCACGGCCGCCGCGCCCGACTTCTTGGTAGTAGCGATCCACCGTTTCCGGCAGGCACGTGTGGATTACCGTGCGCACATCACCCAGATCGACTCCGAGTCCGAAGGCGGAGGTACCCACGATGACGTCGAACCGTGTCGAGACCGGCGTGTCATCGTGGCGTCCCGCCCACCCGGACAAAGCAGCCCGCCGCTCGTCTTCGGTCGAAGCACCATGCACCGTGGCCACCCGGTGCAACCCGGCGTCGCGTAGTCGCTGCAGCCACAGTTTGGCGTCGTCGCGCCGCGCCACATACAGCGCCATGGGTTTGGGTAGGCGGGTGACAGCCTCCAGCACGGCCTCAGTGCGCTCCTCCTCGGAGGGGAACGAATCCAAGAAGTAGGCCGGCTCCTGTCGCAATTCCGAGGCCCACACCATTTTTGCCCGCCGAGGGCGGGCGAAGAGGTTCTCCAGGGTTCGCACCTGCTGCTGCGTGAGGGTGGCGCTCATGGCAACGGTGCGCGGCGCCCGCCCCGGCAGTGCCGCCGTCATCCAGGAGCGGCGCTGCGCGGCCAGGGATTGGAACGCTGTGCGGAAGTCGTTGCCCCACTGCTCGACCAGATGGGCCTCGTCCAAAACGAGGTAGTTGAGATGGCCTGCTTTGGCGGCCTCCAGCAAGGCTGCCTGCAGCCCCATGGTCACGGCCTCGGGGGAGGCCACCACGAGGGGTTGGCGTCCGGAGACGATGCTGTCGCGCATTTCTTGCTTGGCGGCAGCATCGAGCGAGCCGACATAGGCATACCGGCGCTGGGCAGCCCGGGGATCGTTGCGGCCCAGCAGGCTACGGATTCTGCGTTCCATGTCGATGGCCAGCACCACCGTGGGGACCACAAGCACCGACACGCCGCCATGGGCGCCGGCCAGCATGCACGCTGCCAGAGCCACCGGTGTCTTGCCGTGCCCGGTGGGCAGGCACACGATCGCGGTTTCCCCCGGTGGCATCATGGCGAGTGAACGAGCAGCCTGCTGCTGGCCCCGTGACAAATAATGGTGGTAGTCCCACACGTGGGTCCAGAAGGGGTCGGCCGGCGTGTGGTCCAACGCGCGCCGCATCGGGGAGTCGGTTCCCAAGACGGCATGCCGGACCTGGTCAAGCCCTGCTTCCTGTGCCGTGGCGGATTCTTCGGCCGGTGCCCACGTCACGCCCCGCAGCAAGACTCTTTCGTCGTCGAAGAGCGCATCACAGCCGCCCTCCCGCCACTGCTCGAGCGTCGGCAACCCGGCCCGCAGCGGGACTGGCAATCGGTCGGTGTTGCCCAGTGCTTGTGCCCGCAACAGAATCTGATGCGTCAGTGTGATGACGTCGCGCCATCCGCTGTCGCCGCTGTGCAGGCCGGCCAGCGCGTCGCCCAACCGGCGCACTGTCCCTTCCTGCGTAAGACCCAAGGTGATGGTCGGCCACGCGGCAAACAGGTACCGGGCCTGCCCCCATTCGTCTTTGCTCATTTCTGTACATACTCCAAACCACGCCGCACGACACACGCCGCAGCGACGATGCGGATCACAGGACGGGACAAACCAGTGGCCAAGGTCTGCAAAATGGCCGCATCGGTCACCAGACCTTCGGTGTCTCCCACCAGGTGTCCGGCGGCGCGCCGCGCCCCGCACTGAGCATTGAGGACCGCTGCTACCTCCAGGGCCTGCTGTTGGGCTTCTTCGCAGGTGGCCGCCAGATCTGTGTGCTGGCGCAGGAACGCCAGCGCAGTCTCGGCAGCCTCGCGGGCCATGGAGGCGGCAGCCTCCTGGCCGCCAAACAGAGCGAAGTACTCATCGGCGCGTGTGCTGTTGTAGTTGCGGTCGCCCTTGTTCTTGTCGTAGGGCCGATCCAGCCAGTCGCGCTGCGCTGGATGGGTTACCGCCCGGTTGGTTCCCCCTTCCACCCATACCCGACGCACGAAGGGAGCTAGGATGCGGTCCGCCTGCCGGTGCAGGGCACGCGCGGCATCCGGGCTGTCTTCCACACACGATAGGGCGCCCGTGACATCGGCTTCAACGAGAAAGTCGAAGCCGTAGTACGGCTGGGGCTCCTCACCACAAGGCATCGCTCGGTCGATCCGGCGAAAGACGGCGCTTTGGCCCAGGTCGTCGTTGAGGACCGCTTCACTGAGCAGGTCTACCAGCGGGTTGCCCAGCCGGAACAGCCGTGTGCCAGGAAGCCGCAGTGCCGGTGAACGGTTGAACAAGCCGAGTGCCAACGCGTCATCACTGATCCGCTGCTGTACCTGCTGCCAGTGCCGAGGCGCCAGCATGGGGTGCGCCGTCCGCACGCTGAACTGCACCGCCGCTGCGCCGTCCACCGAGCGCGTCACGTGCGGCAGCTTGATCCCTCCGCCGTCCGCAGCGGTGTAGCCCAACAGCGCCGACTGGATCTGACCCCAGTCCGTTTCCGCTTCGATCAAGGATGCCGGCACGCTGCGCAGCCCCTGGCTCGCTGCATAGATGGACTCCAGAAGGTCCATCTTGGCGATCTCTTGCTGCTCCTCACGTAGTCGTCCCCGCACCCTTTCCCGCTGCGCCAGCAGCCCTTCCGGGCCGGAGACAAAGGCATGCGCCCACACCCTTTCAAGGGACTGGGCAATGGCATCCTGCAAAGTCGAGGTGGAGACATCAAAGATCTGGTAGCCCTCGGTCAACAACGTCGCCCACGCCTCGGTGAAAGAGCCGTCGCTGCCGCTCTCGTCTGCCAGACGGAACTGCGCGGCGGGCACGTCCGCTCCTGCCCCTTGTGCACCGGGGTAGCGGTCGACCCGTCCCATTCGCTGTTCCAGCTGGTTGGCGGACCAAGGCAGCCGCAGATGGAAGACGCCATCGGCTACCTGCAGGTTCAGACCGTCCTCGGCGGAGTCGTCTGCAAGGAGCAGTGCCTGTCCCGTGGCTTTCGACCACGCGGTAAGCGCATCCGCGGAAGGTCCTGGCCCTTGGCGGTGCGTGTGTTCGGCCACCGTCAGACGGTGAAAGGAGTTGCGTAGATGTTCGGCCAGGTGACCGGCCAACGACCCCGGTCCGCAGAAGATGACCGACCTTTTCAGCCGACGCAGGTGCGGCAGCAGGGCATCGACGATCGCCTGTAGGTCCTGTTGGGCAGGGGAGTGGCCTTGTTCTTCCACGCTGCTCAGCAGGCTGCGCTCCTCAGCCAGCACCGGGACCACGGCCAGCAGAGCCACTTCCCGCGTACTCAAGCCGGCTCGCTGCGCAGCGGCCTGATCGGTGTGCACGCGCCACCGTAGTACGTCTACGACGTCCCCCGGCCACACCGTCGCCCGTGCCGCAAGGACCGCCAGGACCATGCCATATGCAGCGCTGTGGTGGTCGGTGGATTCCTCGTTGTCCAGATGGTCGCGCACCTGACTCCACCAGCGCAGGACCAACTCTTCCCCTGCTTCGCCGGTGCCTGGGGGAGCGTGGATGAGCGTGGGCGGCTTCCGGCCTCGCACCGCATACGCCAATCCCACTGCGTCCGGGTCGGTGCTCTCCCGCAGTACCGCCTCGCGGCGATGCCGGATCACCCGCCGGTGAATGCGGTATGTCTCGCTGAGATGCGCGCGCACCTGCGCGACCCGGTAGCTGAACTCGCCCCGCAGCGCGTCATCAACCAACTCGTCTTCGCCGTCCAGCAACGCCAGGACATCCTGCGCAAGTTGGTGAAAACGAGTGTCGCTGTCTGGGAGCAGCTTGGCGATGTCCTCGAGGCTGTCGCGGATCACGTAGTTCAATTCCGGATCGAGCGACTGGACACTGTCAGCTAGGGCCGAGCGCATCACATAACGCTGCTCGAACTCTTTCTGCCGATCCCACCGGTACAGTTCGGGATCCAGCAAGTGCAGCAGGCCCAGGTTGGTCAGGTAGTGCGAGGTGACGGGCGTCGCAGACAGCAGCAGCAACCGCTCCGCGGAGTGCGCAAGGGCACAAAGTTCCCGATACGGCGACTGTTGCGGGCCCGACTGCACCAGAGCGTGCGCCTCATCCACGACAACGAGCGCAAATCCCTCGTAAGCTTGCCATTTATACGGTGTCTCATGCGAGGTGACGACCAGTCGCTCCAGCGAGAAGTCCCCGATGTGGAACTTCTCCTGAAGTTCCCGCAGCCACTGCCGGCGCAGCGCCGCGGGAGAAACGATCAACACCCGCGCAGCCGGATCATCCAACAGGATCTGCCGGATCACGTATCCCGCCTCGATCGTCTTGCCCAGGCCTACCTCGTCGGCCAGCAGATAACGCTGTACGGGGTCAGACAACACCGTCAAAGCGGTCTCGACCTGATGCGGATAAATCTCCACCGAAGAGGACAAAAAAGCGCCCATACCCGCGCACGCGCCACGCTGCTGCACCAGGCTGCGCAACATCGGCAGTCGGCCCTCCCGGAAGGGGGCTGTACTGCCTCCGCGCACTGCAAGATTGGCCACGGGGTCCTGCACCGGACGATCCCAGCGGACATAAAGATCGCCCACGGTAACCGGGAGATCGTAGTCCGCGTTAGGAAACCGCACGATGTACTCACGCTCGCTGGCGTGAACTATCCGTCCCGCGTTCCACGACCCGTTCGGGCTCCTCCACCAGATGCGCTCCTCGCGCTCCAGGAGCACCCGATGGATCAGTTGATTCGCAACCCACTGCGACTGTGCGATGACCGTAACCGGCGACTCGAAGTAGTCGACGCGGACGCGTTCCCCGTCTACCTCCCCAATCTTGCCGATCCCTGGACCGCCCGGTACCCGAACAAAAGCACCGCGCGTGATGTCGCTCGCGTGACCGTACTTCATGATCTTGCCCCCACCTGCTGTGCGGCCTGCCCCTCCCCAAGGCGCCATGGCCACATATCCTTCACTATTTGACCACATGATCTACGGGTTGTTGAACCCTTGAGGGTGCATCTACTTCGGCGTGGAGACGCGATTGCATCCTTAAAGGTGTAGCGCGCAACGGACGATAGAGGGCGGAGGTCTCCCCTCGTCGCTGTTCCTGCAGGTTGGACGCCACAAGGGGCGACACTCCATGCATTCGGTCGGACGGGAAGGCTCGGGCGTAGCCAACGTCACTGCGTCGACTGTGCCTGCCCTGTGTCGAGAGGTCACGTCCCCCTAAAGTCTCAAGTTTTCCGCCTCAATGGACGACGCTGCCCGGCTTCGCGACCCACGTATTGCGTCCTCCGGTGGACTCTTGAACGGCGCAGGCGCACCGCCCTCCATGACTTGGGGGCGCCGACGGGACGGTAACTGGCGGTCGTTCGCGTCATCTCCCCAACACGTTAACGGCACAACGTCTACCGCATGCCACTGACAACGGCTGAGTATGGCTCCTGGTTGCGTCCCGCTGAGTGGTGTAGCTCTGTGGGCCACGCGGCTCTGCTCCATGCCGTCGTGGAGAATGCAGGTCGGATCGCCTCTGGGGCGGTGGTGCTGCTCGCGGGCCTCGCAGAAATTCGGCATGGAGTCGGCCGTACTTCCGCATTGACCTGTGTCAATTGTGCGCTCCGGGCCAGGTAGTTGAGCTGGCCGCCGCGTGCGCCTGCGTTGCGCCGCAACTCCCGCGAGACGGTCGAGGGTGACCTGCCCGGCCGACGCGCGATCTCGCGCACCCCCTCGCCCTGGGTGATGAGTAGCGCGATCTCCTCATGCTCTGCGAACGACAGTGGTGCCTGCCCGAGGCGGGCTGAGTTGGATCGACGGCATGCGGCCACGCCCGCGGAACCACCGTGAACCGACCGGCCCCGACACGCCACACGCGATCGCCGCGTCATCGCTGGTCAGACCTCGGCGATCTTCACCCAAAACGCCCGCTCCACATCCCGACGGACCGGAGGCCGCCCCGGCGAACACATCGCCTGATGCCTCGTCAACGTCGTCACCTATCCCACTGGTCTTGCCATGCAACGCCTCCACGATCAGGTGTTGCGACGACCCGTTGAATCCACCCTCGCTGCCGCGATCGGAATGGAAGATCACGCCACGGACGTCACCGCTGCGGGTGGCCGCTGCACTGTTCAGCGCGGCCACGACCAGGTCCGTGTCGTGGTGGGCACTCATCGCGTAGCCGAGCAGGCGCCCGGGAGAACGGGTCGATCACCGTGGCGAGGTAGAGTTTGCGCTCCTCCGTGGCGATCTCCGTCATGTCGCCCGCCCAGGCGAGATCGGGTTCCTCGGCGGTGAAGGCCCGCTGGGCGAAGTCCGGTGCAGCCGGCAGTTTCCCCGGCCTGGCCAACCCGCTTCGGCGTCTCGGCCGACGAGGCCGAGTTTGGCCATCAGCATCAGCTTCGCGACGTTGTTCATCGAGACCCGCCAGCCCTTGCGGACCAGCAGAATGAAGATTTCCTTGATCTCGTTGGCCAGCCGCTGTCTGCGCAGTTCACGCTCGGTGAGCCTGCGGTTGCGTTATTTGTGGAACCATGGCTCGCTCACGCCAAGAGCGCGGCAGAGACGGTGTGAGGGATGCCGTGCCTGGTCCAGTTGTCGCTGACCATCCCCAGCCACGGCGGCCGGTGGGAGGGGTGTGCACGCTGGCGGCGTTTTGAATTCCGGGGGAGGTCGTTTTCACTCCCAGAGAGCCAAGCCGGTGACCTGCGTTTCGAGAGTTTTCGACACATCCTACGAAGGCGGGGTTCTGCCGACAACCAGGTCCGAAGCCGCCGCAGAGGGCTGCGACGCTTGTGGTCTGTCTGTCGCCAGGTCGTGGTCCGTCCGTGAGGCCGGGCCACCGCCGACAGTGTAGCGGGTGGGCTCACTCGCCATACGGAGATGTGGTTCCGGACGGCTCGGCCGCGGAGGCGCGTCCGGGGCCGTGCTCCGGATCCGGGGCACCCGTGCGTCTTCCGCACCAGCCCCGCCGCCACGGGGCCTCAGAAAGTGTTGGGTAACTGATCGCTTGCGTTCTGTTGCCGACGGGTGGTGATCTTCGCGGGTCGGGCGCCAGCGAAGATCATCTACATGTGCGTCTGCTCCTGTAAGCCTTGCTACGAGACGTCGTTGACGGACGCTCAGTGGGCGGTGATCGAGCCGCTTCTGCCCGTGCGTGACCTGCGGCGCGGTGGCCGTCCGCTGAAGTTCTCGCGCCGGCTGGTCCTGGACACGGTGCTGTATGTGCTGGGCACTGGGTGTGCCTGGCGGCTGGTTCCGCATGATCTTGCGCCCTGGGACGTCGCCTACCGGTGGTTCAGGTCATGGGCGGCAGACGGGACCTGGGACCGGGTCCATGACGCGTTGAGGGACCGCATCCGGGTGGCCGACGGTCGTGATCCGGAGCCGTCGGCCGCGGTGCTGGACTCGCAGTCGGCGAAGTCCCATCAGGGTGGCGAGAGCATCGGTTACGACGCGGGAAAACGGGTGCGCGGGCGGAAGCGCCATCTGCTGGTGGACACCTGCGGGCTCGTACTGCGCGCCGTGGTGCACTCCCGCTTCGGTCCAGGACCGGGCCGGAGCGAAACTGGTCCTCACCGGCATCCGGGAGCTGTTTCCGCAGGTCGGCCTGGTCTGGGTCGACGGCGGCTACGTCAATCGCGTCGATTCCGGACTGATCCGCTGGGCGGCGGACAACGAGAACGTCGAAATCGTCGCACTACCACGCAACGCGGACGTGAAAGGCTTCCAGGTGCTGCCCCGCAGGTGGGTGGTGGAACGAACATTCTCCTGGCTGGGACGGTGCAGACGGTTGGCCCGCGACTACGAGCGCAAGACGGCGCACGCCGAAGCCATGATCAAGGTTGCGATGATCCGGCTCATGGCCGCCCGCCTCGCCGGCGAGACCATCGAACCCCACGGCCCCATCGAAACCGAAGCGGCCCGACGCCTCACCGACGACCTCGACCACGAGTAATCAACCAGTTACCCAACACTTTCTCAGGCGGCGGCTCCACCGTCTTGATCGGATTGATCAAGCCATTCGTAGGGTTGGAGCGCCCAGGGGTGTTGGGTGTGGCTGTCAGGCGGCTGCCGCTCGTGGCTTCACTCGCTTCGCCGCCCGGCACCCCACGACGACTCGCGGTTCGAGCGTCCGGTCCTGGCTGCGCGCGGCCCGATGGCGGAGCGTGACGCGCAGGCGGCCACCGATGTCCTCGGGCGGGCGGGCGGGTGGGCGGGCGCTCGTGATGTGGCGCGGCACTCCGTTCTGCAACGTCCCCCCGGCAGTCAGCTCTCCGCGCACTCCCGGGTGTTGCAGGAAGCCCGCCTCGCGGCGCGCGACGTGCGGGTGGACGCGCTGCTGTCGAGCGGCCGGTTCCAGGAGGGGGTCGGCGAGGCCGTCGGGCTGGTCGAGGAGTATCCGTACCACGGGAACGCACACGCCCAGTTGCCGCGCGCCCTGTACGCGCCGGGGCGCGGAGCGGCGGCCCTCGACGTCTACCAGTCGCTGCGCCGCGGATGGCCGCCCACCAGGTCGCTGCACCACGTGATGCTTCAGGACCGTCCCGACCAGCGCTATCTGTCGGTCGCGGGAGTGGTGCGCTGACTCGTGTCCGGGGTGCGCCCGGGACGTTCAACCCGCGCCCTCGGACTCCCACAGGGTCTCCAGCGCCCGTTCCGGGCCGCCCAGTGCACGCACGTGCTCCACGGCCGCTCCGACGAAGGCGCGCAGCCGGCCCGTCTCGTGGTCGGCGGGCCACAGGAGGGCGTATTCGATGCGGGGTGCGTCGGTGAACGGCCGGAACACCAGGCCGGGCCGCGCGTAGTAGCGGGCCCCCGCGGCCGCCACCGGCGTCACCCCCTTGCCCGCCAGGACCAGCGAGAGCGCGTCCTCCCAGTGCGTGATCGCCTGGCCGTGCGGGATGGGCCGCCCCGACGGGGTCCGCCGCGGGAAGTGATGGTCCAGCCAGTGCGCCGGCACGGGACTGGTCACCGTCAGCAGGGTGGCCTCCGCCAGATCCTCCACGCTCAGCGCCTGGCGCCGCGCGAACGGATGCGTGGACGGCATCAGCAGCACCCGGGGCTGGGAGAGGAGCACCTGACCTGTCGTCAGGTCCGGCTCCGACACGGGGAGTTCGGTGACCTGGAGGTCGATGTCCCCCGCGCGCAGCGGCCCGTAGGGGTCGGAGATCTGAACCTGTCGGATCTGCACGTCCACGCCCGGGTGCTCGCGCCCGAACACCGCCGCGACGCTGTGCAGCACGTGTCCCGTGAACGCACCGGAGAAGCCGATGCGCAGCGTCCCGGTGATGCCCCGCCCGGCAGCCATGGCCGCGGCTATCGCCTCCTCGATACGGCGCTGGGCGGGGCCGATGCCGCCCCTGAGCTGCTCGCCGATGGCCGTCGTGGTCACGTGCCGGCTGCTGCGCTCGAACAGTTTGGCGCCGATGCGGCGCTCCAGCTTGGCGATGGTCTGGCTGACCCGGCTCTGCGAGACACCCACGCGTTCGGCGGTCCGTCCGAAGTGCAGCTCTTCCGCCAGCGTCAGAAAGATCTCGATCTCCTGGCGTTCCATGTCTCCCCCGTCGTCGGGTTACCGCCCCTCGTCGCCCGGCCACCTCGAACGATGAACCCGGCGAATCGATCGTTGCACAGAACGTCCTTGTTGCGCACGATCCACGGATCGATGCTCGTCAGGCCGACCGTTCTTCGAAGGGATCTTCCTGATGACCGTCACAGAATCCTCGCCCCCCGCGGGGGCCGCCCCCGATCTCCTGCTGCCGGAGCCGCCCACCGCCGCCGGAGACGGCGCGTTCAGCACCCGCGGCTGGCTGGTTCTGATCACGCTATGCTGCGCGACCTTCATGTGCGGCCTGGACTTCTCCATCGTCACCGTGGCCCTGCCCGACATCGGCAGCAGCCTGGGCTTCTCCTCGCCGGGCACCCTCCAGTGGGTGGCGACCGCGAGCCTGCTGCCCTCCGCGAGCCTGCTGCCGCTGTTCGCACGCGTCGCCGATCTGGTGGGCCGCAAGAAGCTGTTCACCTTCGGGGTCGCCCTGTTCACGCTGTTCTCGCTGGGAGCCGCGCTCGCCGGCAACCCCGGCGTCCTGATCGCCACCCGTGTCGGGCAGGGCACTGCCGCGGCGATGATCGCCCCGGCGGCCATCGCCCTGATGACGGGCTACTTCCCGGAGGGGCCGCAGCGGGCCCGCGCCCTCGGGCTCAACGGCGCCGTCATGTCGCTCGGGTTCGTGCTCGGCGCGCTGGGCGGCGGAGTCATCACCAGCGGCTTCAGCTGGCGCTGGACCATGGTCGTCCTGTGCGTCATGGGCGCCCTCGCGCTGGCGGGCGCCCTCGCCCTGCCGAAGATGCGCGAGTCGTCCGCCGCCAAGAGGATGGACGTCCCCGGTGCCGTTCTGGCCACCCTGGGTCTGTTCGGACTCGTCTACGGCATCTCCACCGGCGGCGACAAGGGCTGGGTGCGGCTGGACTCGCTGGGCTCCGTCGTCGCGGGCGCCGTGCTGCTGGGCGCCTTCCTGCTCGTCGAGCGGCGCCACCCGGAGCCCCTGATCCCGCTCACCGTCCTGAACCGGCCCACCGTCAAGTGGTCGGGTCTGTTCGGCGTCATCACCTTCGGCATGTGCGCGGGCACCACCGTCCTGCTCAGCCTCTACATGCAGAACGTCCTCGGTTTCACCCCCCTGCAGGCCGGTCTGAGCTACCTGGGCGAGGGCGCGGCCGCCATGCTCGGCGGCATGTACGTCGCCCGCCTCCTCGGTCGCTTCGGCGGGGCCCGGGTGCTGGCCGCGGGCCTCCTGATCCAGGGCATCGGCACGGTGGCGATGTTCCTGCTGCCGGAGACGGTGAACCTTCCGGTCCTCATCGTCACGTCCTCGGTGATGGGCCTCGGCCACGTCTTCAGCGTCGTCTCCTTCATCACCGTCATGACCACCGGTGTCGTCGAGGAGGACCAGGGGGTCGTCGGCGGCCTGTCCCAGCTCCCCCAGTACGTGGCAGCCATCGGAGTCGCGGGCCTGAGCGCCATCGCGGCGGCACGCACCACCTCGCTCGCCGGTGGCTCCGCGCCGGACGCCGCGGCGACCCTGGGCGGACTGCACGCGGGCATGGTCACCGCGGGCGCCGTCGCCCTGGCCGGCGCGGCGCTGGCGGCGACCGTCCTGCGCAAGCGGACCGCTGCCTAGCGGGCTCCCCCGTCGGCCCGCACGCGGTACGGCGCCCACCGGCGCCGCGGCGGGGGGCCGACGGGGGCACGGCGCGTCCTTCCGCCCCCGCCCGGGCGGACGGGCGCGCCCCTCCGGTACCGGCTCCGACCGGAATCCGCGCCTCGTCCCGGCCCGTCGTGGCACCGCACCCGGTGCCGGGGCCCTTCGGCAGGAGATCGACCCGTGAACGACAGGAGACTGCGCAGGCCGTCCGCCGTGCGCTCGGTGCGGATCGGCGACCTGAGGGTCAGCTACGTGCCCGACGGTGCCATGCTGCTCAGGCCGCCCGGGCCCGGGCCGCGGACCGCGGACGGCACGCCGTCCGCCCACGGTCCGTACCTCAACGACACCGCACGGCTGGTCGCCAACACCGGCGGCCTGCTCGTCCAGAACGGCTCCCGGTCGCTGCTGATCGACGCGGGATTCGGCCCCCACTCCGCGCCGGAGGACCCCGGCCACCCCTATCTGGGAACCGTCCACGGCGGCTCGCTGCTCGACAACCTGGTCCTGCTCGGCACGGCGCCCGAGCAGATCGAGGTGGTGGCCCTCACCCATCTGCACGCGGACCACATCGGCTGGGCGTGCGTCGTGCCGCCGCGGTTCACCCGCGCCACCTTCGCGGTGCCCGAGAGCGAGTGGGAGAACCGTCACCTGGTGGCAGGGCTCTCCAGTGTCGCGGTGGCGGCCGTGGAAGCCCGGATACGGCTGGTCGTTCCCGGGGAAGAGGTCTTCCCCGGGGTGCGGGCTCTGGCCCTGCCCGGTCACACGGCGGGCCACACCGGCTTCACCATCACCTCACGGGGCGAGAGACTGCTGGCGTTCGGGGACGCGCTGCACTCCCCGTTCCAGGTCAGGCACCCGGAGTGGTTCACGGCGCCCGACAGCGACCCGTCCCGCTCGGAAGTCCAACGGCGCCGCCTGATCGCCGAATTGGGGCAGCCGGGCACCCTGGGCTTCGGCATCCACTTCGCGGACGTCGTCTTCGGACGCGTCGTCCCGCACGGGAGGGACGGGGGCGCCGACTGGCATCCCGTGTGACCGCGGCCCGCGGGCCCGCCCGACCGGGAGCGGCCCTCCGCACCGGTGCCGCCCCCACGCGCGGGGCGGCACCGGCTCACGAACGGGTCACCCGGATCCGGTAGTTGCCGTCCGTGTCCTCGTCGACCACCGATACGCGTATCCCGTTGGCGCGGTCGGTGAAGGTCTCGCCGGGCCGGAAGGGGGCGTCGGAGAGTTCGGCGTGGACGTTGGGGCGGCGGGTGCAGCCGCCGCTGTCGCCGGTGCTGTCGGCGACGGAGACCGGGCCCTGGCCGGTGTCGACGTCGGAGCTGACCTTGTATATGAGGACACCGGGGCGGCACACGGCCTCGTCGTTGCCGGCGGCGGTCCGTACCTCGACGGCGTAGCCGGACTGCTCGCTCAGCGGGATCACGGCCAGTTTGGGTCCGCCGGACGCGGCCAGCGGGCCGAGGGTGTGGTCGCTGGTGCCGGACTCGGTGGCGCAGTGCACCTGGTCGTCGTCGAGCCAGCCCAGCTTCCACTTGTGCCAGCCGAGGAAGTCGTTGTTGGCCCCCCAGTCCTCGGACATGATGTCCCAGTGCCCGACGGAGCCGCCGCCCTCCATGGTGTAGAGGTCGGGGAGCCCGAACACGTGGCCGTTCTCGTGGGGCAGCACACGGTAGCCGGTCTCGGCGTACGAGCCCGAGCCGTCGTCCTGGCGGCTGTAGACGAAGGACGTGTTGGACAGCGGCACCCCGTCCGCGTAGGGGGCGTCCTCGTTGCCGGAGAAGGTGACCGAGAGGACGGTGTCCAGGGCGGAGGGTCCGGCGTTGGGCGTGACCAGGACGTTGACCAGGTCGTACGCGGAGAAGTCGACCTTCGGGTCGGCGGCCGTGACCATGTCCTTGACCAGCTTGCGGTAGCCCGGTTCGTACGGGGAGCCCCGCTCGATGCCGTAGTCCGCGAAGGGCAGCGGCATCCGGAGCCAGGACTTCAGGGGTGCCTCGGGGCGGTAGACGAGGCGGCCGTACGAGCTGGTGCGGAACCAGTCCGAGGTCTGCGGGAAGAATTCCGCGAGGCGGTCCGCGGCCTTCCCGGAGCCCTTCGCGTCGGGGAAGTCGATCATGAGGTTCAGTGCCCGGACCTCGCCGGTGGAGCGGGCGTAGCCGATGGAGGTCGGCATCCCCTCGGACATCTGCACCCCCATCGCCGAGGAGATGCGGCACGGCCCCAGCCCGCCCGGCTCGTGGGGGAGGGCGACCGGCCCGGACGAGGCGCGGCTGAAGACGGGGAGCGCGGTGCTGGCCGACGCCAGCACGGCGAGGGCCAGGGCGGCCGTCCCGCCGAGGGCGACCCGGCGGCGGTTTCTGCGTATCTCCCGGCGTGGCTTCTGCATACGGCCGCCTTCGGGTCCGCGGCAGTCGGCCGACCCCTGACTGCGCTCTGTCGATCAGCCTCGTGCGGGGGGTCCGGGGCCGCCCGTCGGGTGCGCCGATCGGATGGTTTCCCGGAGCGCATGCGTGTGGCGCAGGTCACAGGGGTGCGTGAAATAACCGGGGTCCTCGTCCCCGTTTGCATCTGTGTTCCCGTGAAACGGGGATGCCGTCCCCGGTTCGCCGTCGGGGGTGGCCCGCACCGTGGAAGGACCGTCGTGGAGACCGTCGAAGAGACCGCTCCGGGAGCCCGGCGCCGCCTGCCCCGTCCGCGGGCCGACGCGCTGCGCAACCGGGAGCGGATCGTGACGGCCGCCCGCGAGCTGTTCGTCGAGTCCGGGCCGGACGTGCCGCTCGACGACGTGGCGCGGCGGGCCGGGGTCGGCAACGCCACGCTCTACCGGAACTTCCCCGACCGCGCGGCGCTGACGCACGAGGTCGTCCTCGCCGTCACGTCCCGCACCACCGACCGTGCCGAGGAGGCCGCCGCGGCGGAATCCGACCCGTTCGCCGCGCTCAGCCGCTTCGTGCACGCGGCCGCCGACGAACGGATCGGCGCTCTCTGCCCGATGCTCTCCGGGGCCTTCGACCAGGCGCACCCGGAGCTGCTCGCCGAACTCAGGAACCTCGAAGAGGCCGTCGAGGGGCTGGTCGGACGGGCGAGGTCCGCGGGGCGGCTGCGCACCGACATCGACGTCGGTGACGTACTCGTCGCCCTCTCTCAGCTCACCCGGCCGCTGCCGGGCACCGTGTGCCCGGGCATCGACCGGTTCACCCACCGCCACCTGCAGTTGTTCCTGGACGGTCTGGAAGCGCCGGCCCGTTCGCAACTGCCCGGATCGGCAGCCACCTTGGAGGACCTGCGGTCGCGCTCATGACGACCGCTCCCTGCTCATGACCACCTGACCCGACCGGCCCCGCGGCCGCGTCCGGGGACCGACATCCGGGGGAGACCGGCCGTCGGGCGCGCTTCCGGGGGGACGCGCGCCGCGGCCCGCGCCGTGCGGCGCTCGGGGAGTCGGCCTTCCGGACAGCCCGGGGGCGGACGTCGGACCCGACCGCGTCGTTCCTCCCCGGAGCCCGCGGACCCGCCTGCCGACTCCACTTCCGCTGATCCGCCGATCCTCTGATCCGCCTGCCGATCGTCGACCACCGATCCGGCACGTTCCTTCCATCGACGCCCTTCCCGGCACCGCCGCCGGGACGAGGGCCGGTCCGCCACCCGGGGCCGCGCCCTCGGCCAAACGACCCCGATTCCGTACGACCGACGACTCCGTACGACCTACGACGTGCCGCGCCCGGCCCCGTGCCGCCGCGCTCCCACCTGCCTCACGGGGCCGGACGACGCAGTCCCGCGTCCCCGGTCCGACCCGGTCCCACGGGCCGGACCCGTCCGACCCCCGTACGCCTGATCCACCCGATCAACCTGACCAACCGATTCACCCGATTCACCCGATCCTTCGCGGGGTCGCAGTACCCCGGACCGAGCATCTCGGTCCGGGCATCTCGGCCCCGCGCATGTCCCTAGGCGGCTGTTCCCATGTCGAAAACCCTCTCCCAGACTGTCGGCACCGACAGTCCCGTGCCCGATCCGGGGCGGTGGAAGGCCCTCGCCTTCATCGCGCTGGCACAGCTGATGGTCGTGCTCGACGCGACGATCGTGAACATCGCCCTGCCGTCCGCCCAGGCCGATCTCGGTATCTCCGAGGGCAACAAGCAGTGGGTCATCACCGCCTACGCGCTGGCGTTCGGCGGGCTGCTCCTGTTCGGCGGACGCATCGCCGACCTCTGGGGCCGCAAGCGCACCTTCGTGGTCGGACTGGCCGGTTTCGCCCTGGCCTCCGCCCTCGGCGGCGCGGCCACCGGCCAGGCCATGATGTTCGGCTCGCGCGCCCTGCAGGGCGTGTTCGGCGCGCTCCTCGCGCCTGCCGCCCTCTCGCTGCTCGCCGTCATGTTCACCGATGCCAAGGAGCGCGCCAAGGCGTTCGGCATCTACGGCGCCATCGCCGGCGGTGGCGGCGCGGTCGGTCTGCTGCTCGGTGGGTTCCTGACCGACTCGCTCAACTGGCGCTGGACCTTCTTCGTCAACATCCCGTTCGCCGTGATCGCCGCCGCGGGCGCGTACTTCGTGATCCGTGAGCCGTCCGGCTCGCGCAACCGGTCCCCGCTCGACATCCCCGGCGTCGTGCTCTCCACCCTCGGGCTGGTCTCGCTCGTCTACGGTTTCACCCGCGCCGAGTCCTCCGGCTGGTCGGACGCGCTGACGGTCGGCTCGTTCGTCGCCGCCGTGGTGCTGCTGCTGGCGTTCGTCGTCACCGAGTCCAAGGTCGCCTCGCCGCTGCTGCCGCTGCGCGTGCTGGCCGACCGCAACCGGGGCGGGGTCTACCTCTCCCTCGGTCTCGCGATCATCGCGATGTTCGGGCTCTTCCTCTTCCTGACGTACTACCTCCAGGTCGTGAAGGGGTACTCCCCGCTCAAGACCGGCTTCGCCTTCCTCCCGATGGTGGTCGGCATGATCACCGGATCCACGCAGATCGGTGCGCGGCTCATGACCCGCGTTCCCCCGCGCCTGCTGATGGGTCCCGGCTTCCTGGTCGCTGCGACCGGCATGCTGCTGCTGACCCAGCTGGACCTCGACACGTCGTACGCGGCGGTCATCCTGCCCGGCATGGTGCTGCTCGGCCTCGGCATGGGTACCTCGTTCATGCCGGCGATGTCCCTGTCCACGCACGGCATCGAGCCGCGTGACGCGGGCGTGGCCTCGGCCATGGTCAACACCTCGCAGCAGGTCGGCGGGGCCATCGGCACCGCTCTGCTGAACACCATCGCGGCCGGAGCCACCACCGCGTACCTGACCGACCACGCGGCCGACGGGGCGAACCCGAAGACGCTGGCGCTCCAGGGCATGGTGGCCGGCTTCACCAGCGCCATCTGGTGGGCGGTCGGCATCCTCGTGGTGGCGGCCGGTATCGCGGTGACGCTGATCAACACCGGACGGCCGGGCTCCGGCGGGCCGGTCGGCGGCGGTGGCGGTGCCAAGGGCGCCGAGGGTGTCGAGGACGAGGTCCACATCCCCGTCATCGCGCACTGAGAATCGCGCACTGAGAATCGCGCGCCCAGGGATCGCGCGCCCAGGGATCGCGCGCCCAGGGATCGCGCACCGGGGGCGCGCACCGGGGGCGCGCACCGCGCGTCCCGTCACACGTCCGCCCCGACAGCCGCTCCGCGCGGCCGTCGGGGCGGACGTGTGTGTGCGTGCGGGTCAGCGGAGCCAGGGCAGGTCCGCGTCGGGGCCCTCCGGCTGGAGTCCGGCGGCGAGGGTGCTCATGATCTCGCCGAGGCCGCGCACCTGTTCCGGGGTGAGCCGGTCGAACAGGGCCTGGCGCACCGCGTTCACATGGCCGGGCGCCGAGCGGCGGAGCATCTCGTACCCCTCCTCGGTGAGGACCGCGTTCTGTCCGCGCTTGTCCGAGGGGCAGTTCTCGCGGCGCACCCAGCCGTTCTTCTCCAGGCGTGCGACGGCGTGCGAGAGCCGGGACCGGGTGATCTTCGCGTCCCGGGCCAGCTCCGTCATCCGCAGCTTGCGGCCGGGTGCCTGGGAGAGCTGGACGAGGAGCCCGTAATACACGTGGGGCATACCGGCGTCGCGCTGCAACTGACGGTCGAGGTGGTCCTCCAGCAGCGTGGTGGCGTGCAGGTATGCCTGCCAGACGCTCTGCTCTTCTTCGGTCAGCCATCGCGTGCCGGTCGGTGCCGTGGTCATGCGCTCCACTGTACGACCTTTTCTTGAAGTTTGAACTAGATGGGGTTAGGGTCGGATTAGAACTTGAACCTTCAAGAAGGTTCGCTTCCGGAGGGCCGGCGGGGGCCGGGTGTCCGGAGGTTTTCGGGGTACGGCAGTGGACGAGGAGTGTCATGACAGTCACCGCGGAGCGCATGCCCGCCCTCTATCTCTCGCACGGCGCTCCGCC
The DNA here is from genome assembly GCF_947488945.1 of uncultured Streptomyces sp. Taxonomy (GTDB): domain Bacteria; phylum Actinomycetota; class Actinomycetes; order Streptomycetales; family Streptomycetaceae; genus Streptomyces. The sequence continues at coordinate 39,952 of NZ_CANLBS010000015.1, read as the reverse complement.
GCTCGCCGACGATCCGGTCTGGCCCGGCGAGTTGGCCGCCTGGTCCGCCGACCTGCCCCGCCCCCGCGCGATCCTGGTCGTCTCCGCCCACTGGGAGGAGGCGCCGCTCGCTCTGGGCGCCGTCCAACCGGTGCCGCTGGTCTACGACTTCTGGGGCTTCCCCGAGCACTACTACCAGGTCCGCTACGACGCCCCCGGAGCGCCCGCGCTGGCGGAGAGCGTCCGCAAGCTGCTGCGCGCCCCCGGCACCCCCGTGCAGGACATCCCGGACCGGGGTCTCGACCACGGCGCGTACGTGCCGCTGGTCGAGATGTTCCCCGGGGCCGACATCCCGGTGCTCCAGATCTCGATGCCGACGCTCGACCCGCGCAAGCTGATGGAGATCGGCCGCAAGCTGGCCCCGCTGCGCGACGAGGGCGTGCTGATCGTCGGCAGCGGCTTCTTCACCCACAACCTGGCGGCCCTGCGGCACACCGGCGGAGGGGTGCCGAGCTGGTCCTCCGAGTTCGACGACTGGGGCGACCGGGCCCTGCGCGCCCAGGACGTCGACGCCCTGCTGGACTTCGAGGCGAAGTCGCCGGTGGGCAGGCTCGCCCATCCCCGTACGGAACACTTCGCTCCGCTCTTCGTCACGCTCGGCGCGGCCGAGGGCGAGCTGGGCAGTGGCCGCAGCGTGATCGACGGCTTCTGGCTCGGCATGGCGAAGCGCTCCGTGCAGTTCGGCTGAGCCCGCCGCGCCCGCTGCGCCCGCCCGCCCGCCGGTCCGTCCGCCCGGCGCCCTGTCCGCCCGGCGCCCGGCCTGACTGCCCGCCGGCCCTCATGGGCCGGCGGGCAGCGGTTTCTCGTACCAGGCCACGTCCCAGAACCGGCCGAACTTCCGGCCGACCTCGTGGTAGGTCCCCACGTGCCGGAAGCCGAAGGGCTCGTGCAGCCGCACGGAGGCGGCGTTGGGCTGGGCGATGCCCGCGTAGGCGCGGTGCACGTCCTGCCCCGCCAGGGCGTCGAAGAGGGCCGTGTAGAGCAACCGGCCGACCCCCCGGTCGGTCGCGTCCGGCGCGCAGTACACGCTCAGCTCGACGGAGGTGCCGTAGGCGGCCTTGGGCCGGAACGGGCCGCTCGTGGCGTACCCCAGGAGCCGGGCGGCGCCGTCACCGGCACACTCCTCGGCGATCAGCAAGCGGTGCGGGCCGGAGGTGTCATGGGCGAGAAGCCAGGGCAGGCGCTCCGTGAGGGTGAACGGCTCCGTGTCGAATGTGATCGCGGTCTCACCGACGTAATGGTTGTAGATGTCCGTAAGTGCCTGAAGATCGGCCTCCGTACCCGGTCTGACCTGCGGATCCCGGGGTATGCGCGACATCTGCACTCCTCTCGGCGGGCGACAGGGTACTGCATGATCGCGAAAATGATGCGGTGCATGGGAATTCTGTCCGGATTCCAGTCGTTGTTTCCATCGGATGCAGGGCACCCGGAAGGGTGTCGCGACCTACTCAGCAAGGGAGCACGCATGGCAACCCGTGCCGTCGCCCGACGTTCGTCCGCCGCTTCCGGTGGGACCACCCGGGCAAGCAGTGTTCGCGCCGGGGGCGGAGAGATCGCCGACCGCGACCTGGTCGGCATGTACCTCGACGAGATCGCACGTACACCGCTTCTCGACGCCGCCAAGGAAGTCGACCTCTCGCAGACCATCGAGGCGGGCGTCTACGCCCAGCAGATCCTCGACGGCGAAGTGGAGAGCGACGGCGGCGGTGCGAAGCGTGAGGAACTGGAGGCGCTGGTCGCCGAGGGCGAGCGCGCCAAGGACGTATTCATCCGGTCCAACCTCCGTCTCGTCGTCGCCGTGGCACGACGCTACCCGCGGGCGGGGCTGCCCCTGCTCGACCTCATCCAGGAGGGCAACGCCGGCCTGGTGCGCGCGGTCGAGAAGTTCGACTACGCCAAGGGCTTCAAGTTCTCCACCTACGCCACCTGGTGGATCCGGCAGGCCATCACCCGTTCCATAGCGGACCAGTCCCGCACGATCCGGCTCCCCGTCCACCTGGTGGAGGAGCTGGGGCGCATCCGACGGGTGCAGCGCGAGTTCAACCGCGAGCACGGGCGCGACCCGGAGCACGCGGAGATCGCCACCGAGCTGGGGTCCACCACCGAGCGCGTGAGCAACGTCCTGGACTGGGCCCGCGACCCGGTCAGCCTCAACATGTCGGTGGACGACGACGGCGACACGCAGTTCGGTGACCTGCTGGAGGACACCTCCGCGGTGTCGCCCGAGCAGTCGGTGATGTCCCTGCTGCGCAGCGAGGAGCTCGAAGAGCTCATCGGCAAGCTCGACAACCGCACCGCCTCCATCATCAAGATGCGGTACGGCATCGAGGACGGCCGCGAGCGCACCCTGACCGAAGTGGGCAAGGAACACGGTCTGACGCGTGAGCGCATCCGCCAGATCGAGAAGCACGCGTTGGTCGAATTGAAGCGAATGGCTCACGACACGGGCTTTGACGCTGCGGCGTGAGCCATTAACCCGTAACCTCGCCATCAAGCCGGTTCGCACCGGCCGACGACCGGTCACGCACCGGTCCCCGAAACTGAGTCCCGGCGCCCACCCCCCCCGGCGCCGGGGCTCACTCGTGTCCGGACCCGAAGAGCGTGTCGCAGGCCCGTGCCCGCTCTCCGGCGGGCAGAACCAGGTCGGGGCCCGTCCGGACGTCAGCAGATGCCGGTGCGGCTCTCCATGGCGGCCCGCGCGGTGTCCTCGTCGTCGTAGACCTCGCACATGTGGCGGCCGTCCGGGGTGGCGGTGTGCTCGACCTCCCACAGGCTGGTCTCGCTGCCGTCCAGCAGCAGGAACGCGTGCTCGTAGAGGGTGAAGCCCGCCTCCCGCGTGCCGACGCGGTACTGCCGGCCGAAGACCTGGGTGATGTGGTGGGCGAACGACGCGCGCAGCCGGCGGGCGGTGGCCTCCCCCGGACGGTCGGCGTTCTCCGCGCGGCGCAGCACCCGGCGTGCGTGGTCCGCGGAGTTGTCCGGCGCGTACGTCCGCGGGGTCGGAACCGGGGGAGCGGCCATGAGCGCCGCCGAGTCCAGGTCGAGTCCGGTGTCCCACACCGGCCTGGCGTCCCCGTCGGCGGGCGCGGGGCCCTCGGGCAGGCCGCCGGGCAGCCGCGCGGTGGCGACCTGGACCTCCGTCTCGTCGTCGTACAGCTCGTGGACGCGCCCCTCGGCGGTGCCGTGCCGGCCGGCGCCGTGCATCAGCTCCCAGAGCGTCAGCGCCGACCCGTCGGCCAGCAGATAGGTGTGGCGGTACGTCTCGCGGTGGAAGTCCGCACTGTGCAGCGACGAGTGCAGCGTGCTGCTGTGCGCCAGTGCCGTCCCCAGCCGGTCGACCGTGCTGTCGGAAAGGTCGAAGGAGTTGAGGGCGCATCGCAGGAGTCGGTCGAGGTGCTGCTCGGTTGTCTCGTACGGATCGCTCAAGGTGCTGTCTCCAGGCCGTCGCCGCGTGTTACTCGGTGCGTGCTCAACGTAGTCCCTGGGTCGGACATCGTGACCGGGGTTCGGAAAAACGTGGGGCGCGCGCGGAAAGTTCCCCCGCCGTCACGGTCCCCCCGCGCCGGGGGCGGCGTCGTCGCCGGGCGGGGCCGGGAAGGCGAGCGCCCCGCCGGGATCGGGCCCGTACGGGCCGCCGTAGAGGTCCCCGTAGGCGGGATAGGTGCCGCCGGGGCACTCCACGCCCACGGCTGCGCGCACCGCCTTCACGATGGCGCGGGCCAGTACGTCGGCGCCGGCCGCCAGGATCTCGTTCAACGCCCCTGTGTCCTCGTCCGGCAGGGGGATACGTCCGGTGGACAGGGCGAAGACGGTGTCCCCGTCGGTCAGCAGGTGCACCGGGCGCACGGCGCGCGCGAGGCCGTCGTGCGCGGTCCCCGCGAGCTTCTGTCCCCGGGCGCGCGCCAGCGCGGCGTCCGTGGCCACCACGGCGATCGTGGTGTTGAAGGGCGAGGCGCCGGACCCCCTGGCCCGGATCAGCTCGGCGAGCTGACGCGCGGCGGCGGCGTGCACCGCGGGCAACGGCTCGGGCGGCCGGTCCGCCGTGCCGTACTCGCCGTAGAGCGCGCCGTTGTGCGGGTCGACGACGGAGCCGGAGGCGTTCAGCGCGACCAGTGCGGCGACCGTGACCCCGGAGCCGAGCCGCACGCTCGCGGTCCCGATGCCGCCCTTGAGGTCACCCGCCACCGCGCCGCGTCCGGCCCCCACGCCGCCCTCCGGGACCGGGGCGCCGGGCCCGGACGCGGCGGCGGCCTCCACCGCGGCCCGTCCGGTGGCGGCGTCGGGGCGGGCGGTCCAGTCGCCGCCGCGGCCGAGATCGAAGAGGCAGGCGGCCGGGACGACCGGCACGACGTGCGCGGCGTCCGGGCCGACCCGGACGCCGCGTCCCCGCTCCTCCAGCCACGCCATCACGCCCGAGGCGGCGTCCAGGCCGAAGGCGCTGCCGCCGGTGAGGACGATCGCGTCCACCCGCTGCACGAGGTTCCGGGGGTCCAGGGCGTCCGTCTCGCGGGTGCCCGGCCCGCCGCCGCGTACGTCCACCGCCGCGACCGCGCCGCCCTCGGGCGCCAGGACCACGGTGGTACCGCTCAGGGCGCCCTCGCCGGGCGCCTCCGCGTGGCCGACGCGCAGCCCGGCCACGTCGGTCAGCGCGTCCAGGGGGCCGGTCGGTAGCCGCTCCCTTCGGGCCGGGCCGCCGTGGGCGGCGTGCCCGCCGTCGGCTGCTTGCGCGTCGGTCGCGTCCTCGCCGGTCATGGGCGGGCCTCCTCGATCGCTGTCTCGGCACTCACCACGTTAGACGGGAAAAGAGCGGTCCCGGTGCCGCGGGAGGGCCGCCCACTTTTCTTGTGAATGACTTCACAAGCCGTTCCGGGTCAAAAGTCATCAGCATCGCCGCAGGTGGGAGGGGGCGGGGCAGGTAGTGGTGGCTGTTCCGAAGGGACCTTCGTCCTTCCTCGCGTGACCATCGCCGCGCCCCGGAGGGCGCTCGCGGGAGTGCAATGAACTCAGGGAAGAACGCACGGACGGAAACGGAAGGTGTGCGCCATGACGGCTGCCGCCGCGGAAGCGACGACGAACGGCGAAGCGTGGGACGGCTTCAAGGGCGGACTGTGGCGCGACGCCATCGACGTCCGCGACTTCGTCCAGCAGAACTACACCCCGTACGAGGGGGACGGTTCGTTCCTCGCGGGGCCCACCGCGCGCACCACCGCCGTGTGGGAGAAGCTCCTCGGGATGTTCCCGGAGGAGATGGCCAGGGGCGTGCACGACGTGGACGTGAGGACGCCGTCCCGCATCGACGCCTTCCGGCCCGGCTACATCGACGCCGACCGCGACCTGATCGTCGGCCTCCAGACCGACGCGCCCCTGAAGCGCGCCATCATGCCCAACGGCGGCTGGCGCATGGTCGAGGGGGCCCTCAACGCCTACGGCTACGAGGCCGACCCCGAGGTCCGGGAGATCTACACCCACCTCCGCAAGACCCACAACGAGGGCGTCTTCGACGCCTACACCCCCGAGATCCGCGCCTGCCGCTCCTCCGGGATCATCACTGGCCTGCCGGACGCCTACGGCCGCGGCCGCATCATCGGCGACTACCGCCGGATCGCCCTCTACGGCGTCGACCGCCTGATCGCCGACAAGGAGCTCGACAAGGCCGAACTGGCGGGTCAGTGGGCGACCGAGAACGTCATCCGCGACCGTGAGGAGACGTCCGAGCAGATCAAGGCGCTGCGTGAGCTGAAGGCCATGGCGATGTCGTACGGCTACGACATCTCCGGCCCGGCCCGCACCGGCCGCGAGGCCGTCCAGTGGCTGTACTTCGGCTACCTCGGCGCGGTGAAGGAGCAGAACGGCGCGGCGATGTCGATCGGCCGCATCGACAGCTTCCTCGACGTCTACCTCCAGCGCGACATCGACGCCGGCCTGATCACCGAGGCGCAGGCGCAGGAGTTCGTCGACGACTTCGTGATCAAGCTCAGGATCGTCCGGTTCCTGCGCACCCCGGAGTACGACGAGCTGTACTCCGGCGACCCGACCTGGGTGACCTGGTCCATGGCGGGCATGGGCGAGGACGGCCGCCCGCTGGTCTCGCGGACGACCTTCCGCGCCCTCCAGACCCTCTACAACCTCGGCCCGGCCCCCGAGCCCAACCTCACCGTCCTCTGGTCGCCGCGCCTCCCCGAGGGGTTCAAGGCGTTCGCCTCGCAGGTCGCCATCGACACCTCGGCGCCCCAGTTCGAGTCGGACGAGCTGATGCGCCCGAAGTACGGCGACGACACCGCCATCGCCTGCTGCGTCTCCGCGATGGCCATGGGCAAGCAGATGCAGTTCTTCGGCGCCCGCGTCAACGTCGCCAAGGCCCTGCTGTACGCGATCAACGGCGGCCGGGACGAGAAGTCCGGCAAGCTCGTCGTCGAGGGCTTCGAGCCGATCACCGACGAGTACCTCGACATCGAGACCCTGGCGCCCCGCTACGACGCGATGCTCGACTGGCTGGCCCAGACGTACGTGCACGCGCTGAACGTCATCCACTACATGCACGACAAGTACGCGTACGAGCGCCTGGAGATGGCGCTGCACGACCGGCACGTCCTGCGCACCATGGCGTGCGGCATCGCGGGTCTGTCGGTGGCCGCCGACTCGCTCTCGGCCGTCAAGCACGCCAGGGTCCGGGTGGTCCGCGACGAGACCGGGCTCGCGGTCGACTACGAGATCGAGGGCGACTACCCGGCGTACGGCAACAACGACGACCGCGCCGACACGCTCGCCCGCGACCTCGTCCACGGCTTCATGGACAAGATCCGCAAGCACCCGACCTACCGGGACGCGGTGCACACCCAGTCGGTGCTGACCATCACCTCCAACGTCGTCTACGGCAAGAAGACGGGCAACACCCCCGACGGCCGCCGCTCCGGCGAACCCTTCGCGCCCGGCGCCAACCCGATGAACGGCCGCGACGAGCACGGCTACATCGCCTCCGCCCTCTCGGTGGCGAAGCTGCCGTACGACGACGCCGAGGACGGCATCTCGCTGACCAACACCATCACGCCCGACGCGCTGGGCCGGACCCCCGAGGACCGCGTCCGCAACCTCTCGGGCGTCCTGGACGGCTTCATGGCCGGCAACGGCTTCCACATGAACGTCAACGTGCTGGACCGGGCCACCCTCGAAGACGCCATGGAGCACCCCGAGAACTACCCGCAGCTGACCATCCGGGTCTCCGGCTACGCGGTCAACTTCGTGCGGCTGACCCGCGAGCAGCAGCTCGACGTCATCAACCGCACCTTCCACGGCGCGCTCTGAGACGTGGGCCCGGACCCTCTCCGGTCCGGGCCCGCACCGCGCCCCACCGGCCGGCGCGGCGCCGGGTGCCACCCCCCCCCGTAAGGCCCCGGCGCCGCGCCTCCCTCTTCTCCCCGATTCCCGGTCCGATCCCCGTCCCGTTCCGACGGCTTCCGCTCCGCCGGCCGCCCTGGAGGCCCTTGCCATGGCTCCGCTCCTCGCCCACAGCCCCGCCCCCGCCACCCCGGCGGGCGCGGCCTCGCGCCGCCCGATCTCCGGCTCGGTCCACTCCTGGGACCTCTCCACGGGCGTCGACGGTCCCGGAACCCGTTTCGTCACCTTCCTGGCGGGCTGCCCGCTGTCCTGCCTGTACTGCCACAACCCCGACACCATGCGGATGCGCAGCGGCACCCGGGTCGCGGCGGACGACATGGTCGCCGAGGCCGCGAAGTACACGGCCTTCATCAGGGCGGCCGGCGGCGGGGCCACCGTCAGCGGCGGCGAACCGCTCCTCCAGCCCGTCTTCACCGGCGAGCTGTTCCACCGCTTCAAGCACGAGCTCGGCCTGCACACCGCGCTCGACACCTCCGGCTTCCTCGGCGCCCGCGCCAACGAGGCGATGCTGCGCGACGTCGATCTCGTGCTGCTCGACATCAAGTCCTGGGACCGCGAGACGTACCGGAAGGTGACCGGCCGGCCGCTGGAGCCCACCCTCGACTTCGCCCGCCGCCTGGCGGACCTCGGCAAGGAGGTCCACGTCCGGTTCGTGCTGGTGCCCGGCCTGACGGACGCCCCGGACAACGTCGAGGGCGTGGCGGCCTTCGCCGGCGGCCTCGGCAACGTGTCACGCGTCGACGTGCTGCCGTTCCACAAGCTCGGCGCGTCCAAGTGGGAGGAGCTGGGCATGCCGTTCGCCCTCCACGACACGCCCTCGCCCTCCCCCGAGCAGGTCGCCGCCGCACGGGCCCGCTTCGAGGCGCACGGTCTGTACGCCGTCTGATCCCGGCGGCCGTGCACACCGTCCGACCCGGGCGGCGGAGGTGCGGCGCGACAGGTCCGGCCAGGGTCCGACCATCGGCCCGGCCAGGGTCCGGCCATCGGTCCGACCATCGGCCCGGCCAGGGTCCGGCCAAGGTCCGGCATCGGTCCGGCGAGAGGGTGGGGCGGGGCCCGGCGCGACCGGACACCGCCCTCGCGGGAGAGCGCCCGGTCAGCGAAAAAAGTCCATGCGACTCTTTGCTTCCCAAAGGGCACAAAAGCAGCGAATCGCCCAGTTCGGTCCTAACGTGGGTGCGTGACCGAGCCGTCAGACGCTTCCTCAGACGCCGAACCGCCCACGCCGGGTGACGAGCGACCCGTAGCCGCCAACGCCGCCGGGGCCGTGGCCGTCGCACCGCCCGACCCCGGCAGGAGCCGCCTGGGATCCGCCGCCGCGGCCCTCCCCCGATCCGCCACCGGCCGTGCGACGCTGGCCGGCGTCGTCGTCTCCGTCCTGCTGATCCTCGCGATCGTGCTCGGCAGCAGGCTGCTCCGGGACTTCGACTCGGCGCTCCTCCCGTATGCGGTGGCGACGGTCTTCCTCGCCTTCGGCGTCGCCTACCGCTACACGGTCTGGGTGTCCGCCCCCGGCGCCAAGCGCCTCTTCAAGCAGGGCTGGCGCAGTCTGTTCTCCAAGGAGAACTTCCGCCGGACCCCCACCGCGCTGCCGAAGATGATCGCCACGTACCTCGGCTTCCAGAAGTTCCTCGGCGCCCGGTCCCACGCCCGGTGGGCCGCGCACCAGCTGATCTTCTGGGGCTGCATCCTGGCCGCGCTCATCACCTTCCCGCTGACCTGGGGCTGGTTCACCTTCACCAGCTCCACCGGTGCGGGCCCCGGCTACGAGATGCGCCTGTGGGGCGTGAAGATCCTCGGGTTCGACTCGCTGAACTTCATCGGCTGGCTGATGTTCCACGGCCTGGACGTCGCCGCCGTACTGGTCATCCCCGGCGCGTCGTACTTCCTCTGGCGGCGGATGAAGGACCGCGGCGCCGTCACCGGCCAGCGCTTCGGCTACGACCTGGTCCCGCTGATCGCGCTCATCGTCATCTCGGTGACCGGCCTGCTGCTCACCTTCTCCTCGATCTTCCTGCACGGCGGAGGCTACGAGTTCCTGGCCGTGCTGCACATGGTGGCGGTGGTCTTCACCCTCATCTACATCCCGTTCGGCAAGTTCTTCCACATCATCCAGCGGCCGGCCGCCGTCGGCATGCAGCTGTTCAAGTACACCGGCCGGCAGGAGGACGAGGTCTTCACCTGCCGCCGCTGCGGAGAGCCCATCGACACCGCGCCGTACGTCGAGAACCTGCGCGGGACCATGCGCGACCTCCGGCTCGACTTCGACGAGTGGGCCGAGTACTGCCCGCGCTGCAAGCGGGTCCTGCGGGGAAGCGCCTACCTCTCCCACGTGAAGAAGGGATTCAAGTGACCGCGGATCCGCGAGCCGCCGACACCCGCCCGGTCGTTCCCCTCGACCCGTCGCTCGCCCCGCCGGGCACCCGCGCCTTCCGCGACGCGGGCGGCATCCCGGCCGACAAGTGGCACGCCGACCAGGACGGCGAAACCCTCGTCCCCACCCACTGCTGCTTCTGCGGGGTGCAGTGCGGGATGTATCTGCGCGTCGACCGCGGCGGCAAGGTGTTCGGCGTCGAACCCCGCAACCACGACATCAACCGGATGCGGCTCTGCCCGAAGGGCATCAACGCCTACCAGCAGGTCAACCACCCCGACCGGCTCACCGCCCCGCTGATGCGCCGCTCGCGGGACGAGGAGTTCCAGGAGGTCTCCTGGGAGGAGGCCCTCGACTTCACGGTCTCCGAGATCAAGCGCATCCAGGAGACCTACGGCAAGGACGCCTTCGGCCTGCTCGGCGGCGCCAGCCTCTACTCCGAGAAGACCTACCTGGTCGGCAAGTTCGCCCGCGTCGCCCTCAGGACCCGGCACGTCGACTACAACGGTCGGCTCTGCATGGTCAGCGCCGCGGGCGCCAACAAGCTCGCCTTCAACATCGACCGGGCGGGCAACCCCTTCGCCGACATCCTGCAGACCGACTGCCTGCTCATCGCCGGATCCAACGTCGGCGAGTGCTTCCCCGTGCTGACCCAGTACGTGTGGGGCGCCCGCGACCGGGGCGCGACCCTGATCGTGATCGACCCGCGGGAGACCGCGGTGGCCCGTACCGCCGACATCCACGTCGCACTGAAGCCCGGCACCGATTCGGCGTTCTTCAGCGCGGTGCTCCAGGTGATCGTCGAGGAAGGGCTCACCGACGAGGCGTTCCTCGCCGCGCACTGCACCGGCTGGGACGAGGTCAAGGCCACCGTCGCCGGCTACCCGCCGTCGCGGGCCGCCGAGATCTGCGGCGTTCCCGAGGAGCAGATCGTGCAGGTGGCCCGCGCCTTCGGCCGCGCGCCCCGGGCCATGGCCTGGCACGCCCGCGGCATCGAGCACCACTCGCAGGGCGTCGAGAACTGCCTCACCGTGATCAACCTCTGCGCGGCCACCGGCAACATCGGCAAGCCCGGCGCCGGATACGGCACGCTCACCGGCCAGGGCAACGGCCAGGGCGGCCGCGAACACGGCCAGAAGTCGGACCTGCTCCCCGGCGGCCGTTCCATCATGAACGACGAGCACCGGCGGCAGATCTGCGAGATCTGGGGCATCGACGAGGCGGACCTCCCGCTCGCGGGGACGTCGATGATGGAGATGGTCTGGCAGATGCAGCGCCGCGAGATCCGCGGACTGATCGGCATCTGCAACAACCCCTTCGTCTCGCTGCCCCACTACAAGGTGGTCAAGGAGGGTTACGACGCGACCGAGTTCCACGCGCAGTTCGACTTCTTCCTCTCCGAGACCGCGGCCAACGCGCACGTCGTCTTCCCGGTCACCGTCTGGGCCGAGGACGACGGGGTGATGGCCAACGCCGAAGCCCGGGTGGTCAAGCACAACAAGGCGCAGGACCCACCGGCCGGCGTCCGGACCGACACCTGGGTGATGTGCGAGCTCGCCCGGCGACTCGGAGCCGGCGACAAGTTCGACTTCCCCGACTCCCGCTCGGTCTTCGAGGAGCTGCGGGTCGCCTCGCGCGGCACCGTGAACGACTACTACGGCATCACCTACGAACGGCTGGAGGAGACCGGCGGCATCGCGTGGCCGTGCCCCGAGACCGACCACCCCGGCACTCCCCGGCTGTTCGAGGACGGGAAGACGTACCACGCCGACGGCAAGATCCACCTGCAGGTCGTCGAGTGGCACCCCCCGATGGACCCCTACGACGACGACCACCCGATGTCGCTCACCACCGGACGGACCGTCGCCCACTTCCTCTCCGGCAACCAGACCCGCCGCCTCGGCGCCCTCGTCGAGCAGACCCCGCGGCCGTGGGTCGAGGTCCACCCCTCCCACGGATTCCGCAACGGCGACCCGGTCCGGGTGGTCACCCGCCGCGGCAGCCAGGTCTTCCCGGCCCTGGTCACCGACGCGATCCGCCCGGACACCGTCTTCGTGCCCTACCACTGGCCGGTGCCCACCGCCGCCAACGCGCTCACCATCGACGCGCTGGACCCCCGCTCGAAGATCCCCGAGTACAAGGTGTGCGCCTGCCGGATCGAGCGCGCCGTGACCCTCGACGTCGTCCCCTCGCCACCCGTCGCGCCCGGACAGGTGGCGTACCCCGAGACCCAGGTCTCACGGACCGACCCGCTGCCACCCACGTCTCCTCAGGGCCGTGGCACCTCGGAGAGGAGCTGACGCCCCATGATGGGCAGAACGATCTTCATTGATCCCGGCCGGTGCATCGGATGCCAGGCCTGCGTCTCGGCCTGCCGCGAGTGCGACTCGCACCGCGGCAAGTCGATGATCCACCTCGACTACACCGACGAGGGCCAGTCCGTCGCCTCCCTTCCCACGGTCTGCATGCACTGCGAGGACCCCGTCGCCCCGTGTGCCGAGGTCTGCCCCGCCGACGCGATTCTGATCACCGCGGACGGCGTGGTGCAACAGGCGGACACCACCCGCTGCATCGGGTGCGCCAACTGCGTCAACGCCTGCCCCTTCGGCGTCCCCAAGATCGACCTCGGGGCGAAGCTGCAGATGAAGTGCAACCTCTGCTACGACCGCACCGCCTACGGCCTCGCCCCGATGTGCGCCACCGTCTGCCCGACGGGCGCACTGTTCTACGGCACGCTCGAGGAACTCCAGGCGGAGCGTCCCGGAGTGCAGGTCGCCGACACGTTCGTGTTCGGCGAGACCGAGGTGCGCACCGGGGTGGCCATGGTGGTGCCTGCCGAGAAGGTTCAGTGGCCGGTTCCGGGCGGACTTCCGGTCGTCGAGATCAACGGGAAGGACGTCCGCCGATGAGCGTCACCGAACAGCCGCCCGGGGACCGGAACGTGACCGGGGACCCCAGGGAGGCGCTGCACGAGCGCATCGCGGCCGACGCGCTCACCACCCGCCGGGACTACCTGCGCATCGTCACCACCGTCTCCGGGGGCCTGGCCGTCGGCGGGCTGGGCGTCGCCGGCGGCATCCTGCACCGCCACGGCGACCAGGAGGACGGCAAGGGCATCGAGCCCAAGCGGATCGCCGACCGGCTGCCGCCCGGCGAGTCTCTTGCGTTCCGGTATCCCGGAGACGACGACCGTGCGGTGGCCGTACGCCTCGACGACGGCACCCTCGTCGGGTACTCCGCCGTCTGCACGCACCTCGCCTGCGGGGTGCTCTGGCGCAAGGACCGGGGCACCGAGGGGGAGCTGTACTGCCCGTGCCACGAAGGCGTCTTCGACGCCCGCACGGGTGAGGTGACGGCGGGGCCCCCGCCGCGCGGACTGCCCAAGGTGGTCGTGGTGGAACAGGCGGACGGCAGCATCTGGGCCCTCGGCACCACCCGGTCCGGCGAGAGCGTCCAGGAAGGGCTCTGCCGCCGGCTGGGTGACGACGACCGGGCCCTCGCCTCCCGGATCGGCTGCGCCGACGCCCCCGGCGCGGAAGGCCCCGCCGCGAAGGCCGCCGCCCCGCGGGCCGGAGCCGCTCCCGCGGGAGGGCGATCATGAGCGAGCCCCAGCAGCCTCCGCACCGCTATCCCGAGTTCCACCCGGGCAGCGCCCGCGCCGAACTCAACCGGCCGGTCAGGGAGCGCTACCCGCAGATCCGCCCCACCAGCGGCTACGGCGACCCGCGGGTGCGGCACACGGGTCCCGGTCCTGGCGCCGGCGTGGACCAGGAGCCGGAGCGCTCCGCCAAGCTCACGGCCCGCCTGGTGCTCGCCATGTCGGTGGTCGTCGGCCAGCTCTGGGGGCTGACCATCATCGTCAACGAATGGATGGAAGGGCACACCGGCACCGCGTGGTGGGGCGCCGGGTTCCTCTGCCTGTCCTTCCTCGTGGTCCTCGGACTGTGGTGGCTCGACCCCAAGGACCGCTGACCGCCCGGTGCCGGGCGGGGGCAGCCGTACCCTTGAGGTATGAGCACCGCCCCCGCCCCCGGACCGCGCGATTCGAAGCCGGTGCGGCAGTCGTCGCAGGACCGGCCGTCGGAACGGCCGCAGCCCGCCCCGAAGCCCGCACTGCACTTCGATGATCCGTTCGACCAGCAGTCCGCGGACGATACGGACCAGGGATGGGGCGAGCGGGCTCCGGGCGCCGGGAGCGCCGCGGATCTGGCCCGCTTCCTCGACGAGAAGCCGCCCCACCACATTTGACCGCCGGACGGTCCAGGAGAGCGCACGGCCGGGCGTCACACCGGGTCCGGGACGCTCCGGCCCCCGGGGGAGGGTCCGTCGCCGGAGGCCGTGCCCGTGCCGTCGGCAGGCCCCGGAGACGATCTCCCCGCGACCTACGGCAGCGCACGCCCGCTCCCGGCTTTTCCGTGACTCCGTCGGCTGAGGTGACCACGCGTCGTACGACGGAACGTCAGTGCGCATCGGTCACCGCCACGGCCAGCCTGCCCGAGGTCCCCGCGCCGACCAGCGCGGCCGCGGCGGAACGGTCCACGGACAGCACCACCAGAGCACCCTCGCCCGGACCCTCGCCCGGCACCCCCGCCGCCGGGAACCCCTGGCCGGGGAGGAGCGGCCGGGGCACTCGCGCCACCCGGACGTCCCTCGCCAGCACCCGCGCCGGGCCGTCCCGGTGGCCGCCGTCGATGACGTCCACCCGGTCGCCGGGGCGCAGCAGGCGGACGGTGGCGGCGTCGGCGATGCGGACCGGCGCGGACACCAGGTGCACGGGACGCGGACCGGGACTCTCGCGGGCGGTGGGAGTGTCGGGTCGCCCCGCGTCGGCGGCGAAACCGGGGGCGGCGAGCGTCGCCGCGGACAGGGCGAGCCCGGCCGCCACGGCGCGCCGCTGCCGGCGCAGCGCCCGGCGCAGGCGGAGCGTGCTGTGGCCGCGCACCCGCAGGGGGGCGAAGGGCGGGACCGCGCACCGCGGCGGTCCCTGATCGTCCGGCGGCGCGGGAAAGGGGAGCGTCCGGGACGCGCCCGCACGGGGCGGCGAGCCGCCTCCGGGCGACCGGGGCCCGCCCGTGCCGGGGGCGGGACCGCCGCGGGCGGGCCCCGGGGGCCAGTCGTACGGGGGAGAGGGCGGCGGGACCGGCGGGTCGGCGTCGAAGGCCGGCATGGAGGGGGCGGCCGAGGCGGGCGCGGAAGGGTACGGGTACACCGAAGCTCCAGGTGGGGGAGGGGAATCCGGCCGGGGAGCCGGTCGGACCCCCTCACGATCCCCTCTCCGCCGGAATCCCGTCGGAGCCTGTGGACAGCCCTTCCTCTGTGGACAACGGCGTCACCCACAGGAGCCCCGTCAGCCGCACGAGACCCGTCAGCCGCGCGAGACCCGTCACTCACGGAGCCCAAGAACCCGCAGGAGCCCCGGAACCCGTGCCGGCCCCATTGGCCAGTCACCCGAAGGTCCCCGGGCACCTCCCCGGGCACCCCGCACGAACCCCACGGGACACGCGTACCGCGGTCGGGAGGGATCAGGGCAGCGTGATCCCCGTGTCGATCCCCTCGACCGCGCTCGCGCACCCGCAGGTGCGGGCGTCGTTCGGCGGGAGCGCCGCCACCGCGTCGAACAGGACCTTGCGCAGCCGGTCCACGTTCTCGGCGAAGACGGCGAGGACCTCCTCGTGGGAGACCCCCTCGCCCGCCTCGGCGCCCGCGTCCAGGTCAGTGACCAGGGTCGTCGTGGTGTAGCAGAGGCCCAGTTCGCGGGCGAGCACGGCCTCCGGATGTCCCGTCATGCCGACGACCGACCAGCCCATCGCGGCGTGCCAGCGCGATTCGGCGCGGGTGGAGAAGCGCGGGCCCTCGACGACCACCAGGGTGCCGCCGTCGACGGCGTCCCAGTCCTGTCCGCGCGCCGCCGCCAGGGCCGCCCGGCGGCCGGTCGGGCAGTACGGGTCGGCGAATCCGAGGTGCACCACGTTCGGGACCGAGCCGTCGGCGAGCGGCTCGCCGTCGTAGAAGGTCTGGACGCGGGTCTTGGTGCGGTCCACCAACTGGTCCGGCACGATCAGCGTCCCCGGCCCGAACTCCGGGCGCAGGCCGCCGACCGCGCAGGGGCCGAGCACCTGGCGCACGCCCACGGAGCGGAGCGCCCAGAGGTTGGCGCGGTAGTTGATCCGGTGCGGCGGCAGGTGGTGGCCACGCCCGTGGCGGGGGAGGAAGGCGACCCGGCGGCCCGCGACCTCGCCGAGGAAGACCGAGTCGCTGGGTGCGCCGTAGGGGGTGTCCACCTCGACCTCGGTGACGTCGTCCAGGAAGGAGTAGAACCCGGATCCGCCGATCACCCCGATCCCGGCGCCGTCGTGCGGAGCGGCGGGCCCCGTGTCCCTGCCCGGATTCATGTCTGCGTTCGCCATGCGGTCACAGTAGCGGGAGCGCCGAAAGGCCCCGCCGAGTGATCGGCGGGGCCCGGCGGAGCGGGTGCGGGACGGCTCAGGCCGCGGAACCGCTCGACGACGCCGTCGTCGTGGACGACGAGGACGAGGCCGACGAACTGGACGAGGAGGACGACTTCGCGTCCGAGCTCGACGAACTGCTGGAACCGGAGTCGGACGACTTGGCGGTCGTCGACGCCGGGGTGCTGCTCGACGACGAGCCGCGGCTGTCGTTCCGGTAGAAACCGGAACCCTTGAAGACGATGCCGACCGCGGAGAACACCTTCTTCAGGCGTCCGTTGCAGTTCGGGCAGACGGTCAGGGCGTCGTCGGTGAACTTCTGCACCGCCTCGAGGCCCTCGCCGCATTCGGTGCACTGGTACTGGTAGGTCGGCACGTATCCTCCTGGCACTCTCACTCAATGAGTGCTAACGACGCTCCATACTGACGTATTCCGCCGGATCAGTCCACCGTGACCGGCTCGCGGTGACCCACACCACGTGCCACGGTCCGCCCGGCCGAAGCGGGACGGAGCCGGGAACGCAGGGCGAACAGGGTCGCCAGGGCCAGCACGGTGCCGCCGAGCGGGACCAGGAAACCGGCCTCCGCGCCACGCGCGTCGGCGAGCCGCCCGGCGATCGTGACCGCCGCGGCCTGCCCCAGCGCCACCGCCCCCGTCAGCCAGGTGAACGCCTCGGTCCGTGCCGAACCGGGCACCAGAGCGTCGACCAGCGTGTACCCGCTGATCAGCGCGGGCGCGATGGAGAGCCCGACCAGCAGTCCGAGTCCGGCCAGCAGGAAGGGGGAGTGCACCGTCCAGAGGGCGGAGGCGGTCAGGGTGAGCGCCGTGTACCCGACCAGCAGGCGGCGGCGCGGCCCGCTCTTCCAGGCGATCGCGCCGCAGGCGATGCCGGCCAGCATGTTGCCCGCGGCGAAGACCCCGTAGAGGACGCCGTTGACGCCGGGGCGGCCGATCTCCTCCGCGAACGCGGTGAGGGAGACCTGCATCCCGCCGAACACCGCCCCGATGCCGAGGAAGGCGACCGCGAGGACGCGCACGCCCGGCGCCGGGAGCGCCGACGCGCGGCGCCGGCCGTCCTTCGTCACGGGGTGCGGCGCGGGTTCGGTGGCGCGCTGCGCCGCGAACAGGATGCCCCCGGCCAGGGTCAGCACCGCCTCGGCGATCAGGCCGGCCGCCGGGTGCACGCCGGTGCACAGCGCCGTGGCGAGCACCGGACCGATGACGAAGGTGAACTCGTCCGTCACCGACTCGAAGGCGGCCGCCGTCGGTGCCAGCGGCGAGGCGGGCCGACCGGGCCCCGGCGCCAGTACCGCGGCCCAGCGGGCCCGGACCATGGGGCCGACCTGCGGGATCGTGGCCCCGGTCGGCACGGCGGCCAGGAACAGGGCCCAGAGCGGCGCCCCGGCCAGCGCGAGTGTGACGAGGGCGGCCACGGACAGGGCGTGCGCCACCACGCCGGGCAGCAGCACCCGGCGCTGCCCGAACCGGTCGGCGAGCTTGCCGCTCTGCGGCGCGCAGACGGCCATCGAAACGCCGGACACGGCGGCGACCGCACCCGCGCTGCCGTAGGAACCGGTGGTGTGCTCGACGAGCAGGACGATGCCGATGGTCAGCATCGCGAAGGGCTGACGTGCGGCGAAGCCCGGAAGATAGAAGGTCCACGCACCGGGGGTGCGCAGCAACGACCCGTAACCGGGGCGTCCGGAGACCGTGGTCGCCACGGCCTTGCCTTTCTGCCGCCTGGTGGCACCGTCGTCCGTCGCCGTGCGGCGTGCGGGAGTTGCCGAGAGCTGTCCTCTTCGCGCGGAACTGCGGTAGATGCCGGGCGGTCCCGCCCCGGAGGGGGGTGCGCCTCGACCGCCATACGGTCGCGCCAGCCCTGCGTCAGGCAGAGTTGGTCGATCAGATGGTTCCGATCGTACAGGGACCGGACGCGACGCCTCCGGGTCCGTGCGGGTCGCACCGGACGCCGTGGCCCGGCCCCCGGGGAAGGGGCCGGGCCACGTAAGGGTGCGTGGGCACCGGACGCGCGTGCGTCCGGCGGCCGTGCGTCAGGAGTGCGCCTTGGCGTTGTCCGGTCCCTCGGCCGGCTCGACCCCGCCGGACACCGTGGCGGACTCCGGGCCGCGCGCCCGCCCCCGCCGGTCGCCGCCGTCGCCGGAGCCGCTGCCGTCGGCGGGGCCGGTGCCGTTGCGTCCGCCGGGCTTCCGGTCGGTGCCGCGCGGGCTCTCGGCCCACCCCGCCGGCCTGGAGTTCCCGCCGCGACCGCCCGTACCGCTGCCGCTTCCGCTGCCGCTTCCGTCCGGTCCGCGCCCGCCGCCGGGGCCGCGTCCGGAACCGCCGGGGCCGTGGGGGCCGGTGTTCCGGCCGCCGCCGGCCAGCCGCTTCACCAGGCCGGCGAGCTGGGCGAGGCGCGCCAGCTGGGCCAGGTGGACACGGCGGACCAGCCGGGCGGGCTTCGAAGCGGGCTTGCGGGCCGGGGGCTTGCCGGTGCCGAGCCAGCCGGCCAGCTTGCCGCCCTCGCCGACCGCGTGCAGCCGGGCCTCGGTCGCGTCGCGCACCGGGTCGGTGGCCACCACCAGCAGTTCGTCGCCGCGCCGGAGCACGGTCGACGGGCCCGGTACGAAGCTGTTGCCGCCCCGCACCACCAGGGTGACGGCTGCCCCGGCGGGCAGCCGCAGCTCGCCGACCTCGACGCCGTGCATCTTTGACTTGGCGGGGATCGCCACGGACAGCAGGTGTCCCCGCAGCCGTTCCAGCGGCGCCGACTCGATGCCGAGGTCGGCGGCGTCGGCCGGGTCGTCGCGGATGTGCAGCGCCTTCGCGAGCCAGGGCAGGGTCGGCCCCTGGATGAGGGTGTAGACGATGACGAGGACGAAGACGATGTTGAAGACGCGGGTGCTGCCGTCCATGTCGGACACCATGGGGATGGTGGCGAGGATGATGGGGACCGCGCCGCGCAGCCCGGCCCAGGACATCAGCGCCTTCTCGCGCCGCGGCAGCCGGAACGGCGCGAGGCTGACGAAGACCGACAGGGGCCGCGCCACCACCGTCAGCACCAGCCCCACCACGACCGCGGGCCAGAAGTCGCCGACCAGGTCGTGCGGGGTGACCAGCAGGCCGAGCAGGACGAACATCCCGATCTGGGCCAGCCAGCCCAGTCCGTCGGCGAAGCCGCGGGTGGCCGGCCAGTGCGGCAGCTTGGAGTTGCCGAGCACCATGGCGGCCAGGTAGACGGCGAGGAACCCGCTGCCGTGCGCCATCGCGCCGGCCGCGTAGGAGGCGACCGCGATGGCCATCACGGCGATCGGGTAGAGGCCGGAGGCGGGCAGCGCGACGTGGCGCAGGCCGTAGGCGCCGAGCCAGCCGACCGCGAGGCCGATGGCGGCGCCGATGGCGAGTTCCAGCGCTATCTCGCCGATCAGGACGTACCAGTGCTCGACCGGACCGGCGACCGAGAACGCGACGACGAGGATGACCACGGGGGCGTCGTTGAAGCCCGACTCGGCCTCCAGCACGCCGGTGATCCGGGACGGCAGCGGGACGCGCCGCAGCACCGAGAAGACCGCGGCGGCGTCGGTGGAGGAGACGACCGCGCCGATGATCAGCGACTGCCGCCAGTCCAGCCCGACGAGGTAGTGGGCCCCCGCCGCGGTGACGCCCACGCTGATGCCCACGCCGACGGTGGAGAGCACCGCGGCGGCCGGCAACGCGGGCCGGACTTCCTTCCACTTGGTGCCGAGTCCGCCCTCGGCGAGGATCACGACCAGGGCGGCGTAGCCGATCACCTGGGTCAGCTCGGCGTTGTCGAACTGGACGTCGAAGATGCCGTCCTGGCCGAGCGCGATGCCGATGCCGAGGTACAGGAGCAGGCTGGGAAGCCCGCTGCGCGACGAGATCCGCACCGCCGCCACCGCGACGAGCAGGACGAGTGAGCAGACCAGCAGGAGTTCGTTGAGCGCGTGGACAGTCAGGGTCCGTTCCTTCCCTGCGTGCGCCTGCCGGATCGTCCTCCGGCGGCCAGTTACTTCGTTACCTTACCTAATCTTTAACGCTTCCTTGACGCGTTCGGGCATTCGGGTGGGCCCCGCGCATATGGATGTATCTCCATACCGCGTCCGAGCGGGTTCGGCGCTGCGCCTATGGTTGCCCTTGCACTTCCAGGACCACCCTGCCCCTCGAAGGACAGCGATGCCCGCCAACACAACCGTCTCCTCCGGTTCTTCCGACGTGAAGAAGCCCGGCAGGAAGAAGAAGGGGCGACGCGCCCGCCTGATCGTCCTCGTCCTGGTCCTGGCCCTCGTCGCGGGTATCGGCTACGGCGCTTACTGGTCCGTGTCCACGGTCCGTGCCTCGTATCCGCAGACCACGGGTTCGACGACGCTCGACGGGCTCTCCGCCGACGTCGAGGTCCGGCGCGACGACTACGGGATCCCGCAGATCTACGCGGACAGCGACGCCGACCTCTTCCGCGCCCAGGGATTCGTCCAGGCGCAGGACCGCTTCTACGAGATGGACGTCCGGCGGCACATGACGTCCGGACGGCTCTCCGAGATGTTCGGGGCGGGGCAGGTCAAGACCGACGCCTTCCTGCGCACGCTCGGCTGGCGCCAGGTCGCGCAGAAGGAGTACGACACCGTCCTCACCGCGGAGACCAAGAAGAACCTCCAGTCGTACGCCGAGGGCGTCAACGCGTACCTCAAGGGCAAGAGCGGCAAGGACATCTCGGTCGAGTACGCGGCGCTCGGGCTGACCAACGACTACGCGCCCACCGAGTGGACCCCGGTCGACTCGGTCGCGTGGCTGAAGGCGATGGCCTGGGACCTGCGCGGCAACATGCAGGACGAGATCGACCGTTCGCTGATGACCAGCAGGCTCTCCACGGCGCAGATCGCGGACCTCTACCCGGAGTACCCGTACGACAGCCACCAGCCGATCGTCTCCGAGGGTGCGGTCTCCTCCGCCACCGGAAAGTACGACCCGGACGCGCAGCCCGCCGACGGGGTCACCGGGCAGAGCCTGGCGGACGCCACCGAGGGCCTCAACACCCAGCTCTCCGCGCTCTCCGACACGCTGGACGAGATCCCCGCGCTGCTCGGCCCGAACGGCAACGGCATCGGGTCGAACTCCTGGGTCGTCTCCGGCGAGCACACCACCACCGGCAAGCCGCTGCTGGCGAACGACCCGCACCTGGCGCCGATGCTGCCGTCGCTCTGGTACCAGATGGGGCTGCACTGCCGGACGGTCTCGGGGTCCTGCCAGTACGACACCGCCGGGTACACGTTCTCCGGGATGCCCGGTGTGGTCATCGGCCACAACCAGGACATCGCCTGGGGCCTCACCAACCTGGGCGCCGACGTCACCGACCTCTTCCTGGAGAAGGTGGACGCGGACGGTTACCAGTACGACGGCAGGACCGTGCCGTTCACCACCCGTGAGGAGACCATCAAGGTCGCCGGCGGGAAGGACCGGAAGATCACCGTCCGGGAGACCAACAACGGTCCGCTCGTCTCCGACCGGGACGGCGAACTGGAGAAGGTCGGCCAGAAGGCCCCGGTGGGCAACTCCGCCCCCGACCGCGGCGACGGCTACGCGGTCGCGCTGAAGTGGACCGCGCTCCAGCCCGGCAAGACGATGGACTCGGTCTTCGAGATCAACCGGGCCAAGGACTTCACGTCCTTCCGGGCCGCCGCCGCGCACTTCGAGGTCCCCTCGCAGAACCTCGTCTACGCGGACACCGAGGGCCACATCGGCTACCAGGCCCCCGGCACCATCCCGGTCCGCAAGGCGGGCGACGGCACCCTGCCCAGTCCGGGCTGGTCCTCGAAGTACGGCTGGGAGAAGGACCCGATCCCGTTCGACGAGCTGCCCTACGAGTACGACCCCGCGCGCGGCTACATCGTCACCGCGAACCAGGCGGTCGTCGACAAGAGCTACCCCCACCTCCTCACCGAGGACTGGGGCTACGGGACCCGCAGCCAGCGGATCAACGACCTCATCGCGTCGAAGCTCAAGGGCGGCGAGAAGATCTCGACCGACGACATGCAGAAGATGCAGATGGACAACACCAGCGAGATCGCCGCGCTGCTGGTGCCCAGGCTGCTGAAGATCAACATCGCCGACAAGGACGTCCGCGAGGCGCAGAAGCTGCTGGAGGGCTGGGACTACACCCAGGACTCCGACTCGGCGGCCGCCGCCTACTTCAACGGCGTCTGGCGCAACATCCTCAAGCTGGCGTTCGGCGACAAGCTCCCCAAGGAGCTGCGCGTCGAGGGCGACTGCATCGCCGTTCCCCGTGCCGACTCCACCGGCCCGGTCGACGAGCAGAACACCCTGGTGCGGGAGTGCGGCCGGAGGGACGCGGACACCGCGCAGCCCGACGGCGGCGACCGCTGGAACCAGGTCGTCCGCGACATCCTCGACGACGAGGACAACGCGTGGTGGAAGGTCCCGGCCAAGGGCCGCGAGAAGGCCGTCGACAACCGTGACCAGCTCTTCGCCCGCGCCATGGACGACGCCCGCTGGGAACTGACGGCCAAGCTCGGCAAGGACCTGTCCAGCTGGAGCTGGGGCCGGCTGCACCAGCTCACGCTGGAGAACCAGACGCTGGGCACGGCGGGCCCGGACCTGCTGAAGCGGGTGCTGAACCGGGGGCCGTACAACCTCGGCGGCGGCGAGGCGGCCGTCGACGCGACCGGCTGGAACGCGGCCGGCGGTTACGAGGTCGTCTGGGTGCCCTCGATGCGGATGGTGGTCAACGTGGGGGACTGGGACAAGTCCCGGTGGATCAACCTCACCGGCGCTTCCGGTCACGCCTTCAGCGCGCACTACACCGACCAGACGGAGAAGTGGATCGACGGCGAGCTGCTCGACTGGTCGTTCGGTGACCGGGCTGTCGGAGCGTCGACCACCGACACGCTCACGCTCAAGCCGTGAGCACGGGGCCGGGAGCCGCCGCTCCCGGCCCGCCCGTCGCGCTCAGCGGCCGAACCGCCGCGGGCCGGCGGGGGTGACGACCGCGTCCACGGGGTGGTCGTGCGGTTCCTCCGGGACCCGCGCGACCACCTCGTTCTCGTGGAGCAGCACGATCAGTGCCGGGTGCGCCCCGGCGGCCGCCAGCCGCGCCAGCACCCGGTCGTAGCTGCCGCCGCCGCGTCCCAGCCGCATCCCCCGGCCGTCCACCGCGAGGCCGGGCAGCAGTACCGCGTCCGCGTCGAGCACGGCGCCGGGACCCAGCCGGGGGCCGTCGGGTTCGAGCAGGCCGCGGCCCGCCGGACGGAGGCCGTCCGGCCCCCGGTACACGGCCCAGTCCAGGTCGTCGTCGGCCATCAGCACCGGCAGCAGCACCCGGGTGCCGTGCGCCCGCAGTCCGTCGACCAGGGCGCGGGTGCCCGGTTCCGCGCCCACGGAGACGTAGGCGGCCACGGTGCCCGCACCGGCCAGCTCGGGGAGGGCGAGGGCGTTGCGCCCGAGCAGCGTGTCGGCCGCGGCGAGGTCCCGCGGGGTCAGCAGGCGCCGTGCGGCGAGCAACGACCGGCGCAGCACGGGCTTCTGACGCTGTGGATCGTCCACCGGGACCTCACAAGGTTCTCGTATGGTGGTATAGGAGTACAAAGTTAACCGGACGGTCACCTTCCACCAAGATCAAGCCGTTATGGTTCGTCCCATGACTCAGTCTCGCCCCCGGATCAGCAAGGCCATCATCCCGGCCGCCGGTCTGGGCACCCGGTTCCTTCCGGCGACGAAGGCCACTCCCAAGGAGATGCTGCCGGTCGTCGACAAGCCCGCGATCCAGTACGTCGTCGAGGAAGCCGTCGCGGCGGGACTCGCGGACATCCTGATGATCACCGGGCGGAACAAGCGTCCGCTGGAGGACCACTTCGACCGGAACTACGAGCTGGAGTCCGCGCTCACCCGGAAGGGCGACGCGGAACGCCTCCAGCGCGTCCAGGAGTCGAGCGACCTCGCCACCATGCACTACGTGCGCCAGGGCGACCCCCGCGGGCTCGGTCACGCCGTGCTGTGCGCCGCCCCGCACGTGGGCGACCAGCCGTTCGCGGTCCTCCTCGGCGACGACCTGATCGACCCGCGCGACCCGCTGCTGTCGCGGATGGTGGACATCCAGGCGCGCGAGGGCGGCAGCGTCGTCGCGCTGATGGAGGTCGACCCCGCGCAGATCCACCTCTACGGCTGCGCCGCGGTGAAGCCCACCGGTGAGACCGACGTCGTGCGCGTCACCGGCCTGGTGGAGAAGCCCTCGCCGTCCGAGGCGCCCAGCAATCTCGCCGTCATCGGCCGGTACGTCCTCGACCCCGCCGTCTTCGGCGTGCTCCAGCACACCGAGCCCGGCCGGGGCGACGAGATCCAGCTGACCGACGCCCTCCAGCTGCTCGCCTCCGACGAGAGCATCGGCGGCCCGGTCCACGGGATCGTCTTCAAGGGCCGGCGCTACGACACCGGGGACCGCGGCGACTATCTGCGGGCCATTGTCAGACTCGCGTGCGAACGTGAGGACCTGGGGCCGGACTTCCGGACCTGGCTGCGCAGTTACGTCACCGAGGAGATGTAGTACGTGAGCGGCACGACCTGGACGGTGGACGAGCACCTCGGCGACATCCTCGGCGCGGTGTCGCCGCTCGAACCCATCGAGCTCCAACTGCTCGACGCCCAGGGGTGTGTCCTCGTCGAGGACGTGGTGGTGGAGATCGCCCTGCCACCCTTCGACAACAGTTCCATGGACGGTTACGCGGTCCGGGTCGCCGACGTCGAGGGCGCGAGCGAGGAGTTCCCCGCGGTGCTCACGGTGATCGGGGACGTCGCCGCCGGCAGCGACGGACTCCCCGACGGCCGGAGCGTCGGACCGGGCGAGGCCGCCCGCATCATGACCGGCGCACCGCTGCCCGCGGGCGCCGAGGCGGTCGTCCCGGTCGAGTGGACCGACGGCGGTTCGGGCGAGGGCCCGGCCGAGGGGATGCGCGCCCACAGCGACGCCCCCGAGGGCGCCGCCGGCCACGTCCGCGTCCACCGCTCCGCCCCGGCCCGCGCGCACGTCCGGGCCCGCGGCAGCGACGTCCGGCCGGGCGAGACCGCCCTGCGCGCCGGGTCGGTGCTCGGCCCGCCCCAGATCGGCCTGCTCGCCGCCATCGGCCGGGCGACGGTGAAGGTGCGGCCCCGCGCCAGGGTCGTCGTCGTCTCCACCGGCAGTGAACTCGTGCAGCCCGGAGAGCAGTTGGGCGGCGGCCAGATCCACGACTCCAACAGCTTCGCCCTGACGGCCGCCGCCCGTGACGCCGGAGCCATCGCCTACCGTGTCGGGGCGGTCGCCGACGACGCCGAGACGCTGCGCGCCACGATCGAGGACCAGCTGATCCGGGCCGACCTCGTCGTCACCACCGGTGGCGTCAGCGTCGGGGCGTACGACGTCGTCAAGGAGGCGCTCTCCCCCGCCGGGGAGGAGGACGGGACCGGCGGCGGCATCGACTTCCGCAAGGTGGCGATGCAGCCCGGCAAACCGCAGGGGTTCGGCATGATCGGCCCGGAGCACACCCCGTTGCTGGCCCTGCCCGGCAACCCGGTCTCCAGCTACGTCTCCTTCGAGCTTTTCGTACGGCCCGCCATCCGCACCATGATGGGGCTCGACGACGTGCACCGGCCCACCGTCCGGGCGGTGCTCCACGCGGAGAAGGCGCTCTCCTCGCCCGCCGGCCGCCGCCAGTTCCTGCGCGGTTCGTACGACGCCGCGGCCGGCACGGTGACCCCGGTGGGCGGCTCCGGCTCCCACCTCGTCGCCGCGCTCGCCCAGGCCGACGCGCTGATCGTGGTGCCCGAGGACGTCACCGCGGTGGAGCCCGGCACGGAGACCGAAGTGGTCCTGCTCGGCTGACCGGCGTCCGGTGGCGGTACGGTATCTGCCGCTGCCTCACCGGGGGACCACCCCGGGCCCCGGCCCGCGCCCGAACCGGGCGCGGACGCCGCGGGCGACCGGCGCCCTACCGCTAGGCGGAGTGAGTTGAGTACGGAGAACAGGCTGACGCACATCGACGAGGCGGGTGCCGCCCGCATGGTCGACGTGTCGGACAAGGACGTCACCGCGCGCGTAGCCCGCGCGAGCGGCCGGGTCCTCGTCTCGCCCCGGGTGGTCGAACTGCTCCGGGGGGAGGGCGTGCCCAAGGGCGACGCCCTCGCCACGGCCCGGATCGCCGGGATCATGGGCGCCAAGCGGACGCCGGACCTGATCCCGCTCTGCCACCCCCTCGCCGTCTCCGGCGTGAAGGTCGACCTGGAGGTGACCGACGACGCGGTCGAGATCCGTGCGCGGGTGAAGACCACCGACCGCACGGGGGTGGAGATGGAGGCGCTGACCGCCGTCTCGGTCGCCGCGCTCACCGTGATCGACATGGTGAAGGCGGTCGACAAGGCCGCGGTCATCACCGACGTACGGGTCGAGTCCAAGTCAGGCGGCAGGTCCGGCGACTGGGAACGGCCCGGCACGGAAGGGGCCCCGGCGTGAGCGGGACGGAGCGGCAGGGCTCCGCGGCGGCGCCCGGCGCGCCGTACCGGGCCCTCGTGATCACCGCGTCCAACCGTGCCGCCGCCGGTGTCTACGCCGACAAGGGCGGCCCGGTGCTGGCCGCAGGGCTCACCGCACTCGGCTTCTCGGTCGACGGACCGGTGGTGGTGCCGGACGGCGAACCGGTCGCCGAGGCGCTCCGCGGCGGAGTGGAGGCCGGCTACGACGTCGTCGTCACCACCGGCGGCACCGGCATCTCACCCACCGATCTGACCCCCGAGATGACCCGCCGCGTCCTGGACCGCGAGGTGCCAGGCATCCCGGAGTCGATCCGCGCCGAGAGCCGCGAGCAGGTCCCGACCGCCGCGCTCTCCCGAGGGCTCGCGGGTGTCGCCGGCTCCACCCTGATCGTCAACCTGCCGGGTTCGACGGGCGGAGTGCGGGACGGGCTCGCGGTCCTGGGCCGGATCCTGGTGCACGCCGTCGACCAGATCCGCGGCGGCGACCACCCCCGGCCGGGGAGCACGAGCTGAACGCCGCGTACTGGCCGGTGGTCCTGACGGACGGGGAGGTCGTGCTGCGGCCGATACGGCTGCGCGACCAGGCCGCGTGGCGCGAGGTCAACCGCCGCAACCGGGACTGGCTCAGACCCTGGGAGGCCACGGTGCCGCCGCCCGGCCCCGGCGCGCCGCCCGCCCAGCGCCCCACCTACCGCCAGATGGTCCGCCACCTGCGCGCCGAGGCACGGGCCGGCCGGATGCTGCCGTTCGCCATCGAGTACGAGGGCAGGCTGGTCGGGCAGTTGACCGTCGCCGGCATCACCTGGGGTTCCATGTGCTCCGCGCACATCGGCTACTGGGTCGACCGGAGCGTGGCGGGCCGCGGGGTCATGCCGACCGCCGTCGCGCTCGCCGCCGACCACTGTTTCCACCGGGTCGGGCTGCACCGCATCGAGGTCTGCATTCGTCCCGAGAACGCGCCGAGCCGCCGCGTCGTGGAGAAACTCGGATTCCGCGAGGAGGGGCTGAGGCCCCGTTATCTCCACATCGACGGAGCCTGGCGGGATCACCTGATCTTCGCGCTCACCGCGGAGGAGGCGCGGGACGGTCTGCTCCGGCGGTGGCAGCTCTCCCGTCCCGGACGGGAGCCGGGTGAGGGCGGGCCCGGCTGAGGGGCTGGGCAGCGGTGTGACGGCCGAGGGGCTCTCCGGAATACAGATGCACTCGTTATTAGAATAAGCGTTCGAATTTGATCGATGAATGACCGTTATCGACGCCGTAAGGAACGCCAGTTGATCCGAACAATCACAAAAAAAGTCCGTGATATCAGCCGGATCGTGCGACACACCGTGGCAATTGGCGGATCCCCGCGTGCAAACCCCTCTACGGTGTGAGCGTGAGCAGCAGCGGCCTGATCTACGCAGTCATCGTCGGGGCCTGGGCCGCCTACTTGGTGCCGATGTGGCTCCGCAGGCAGGACGAGCTCAACGAGGCCCGTCCGACGGAACGCTTCAGCACCGCCATCCGTCTGCTGTCGGGACGGGCGGCGATGGAGCGCCGGTACGCCAAGGAGTTGCGCGAGCGCGCCGCCGAGGAGGCGGGGCCCGACGTGGACCCGGAAGCGGAGACGGATCAATGGGATTCCGTCGACGTCCGGGCCTTCGCCGCGCCTCCGTCACACACCGAGGTCCGGCTCCAGGATCCCGCGCGCCCCGGGCCGCACGCCCCGGAGCGTCCGGCGGCCGGCCGGCCGGAGCCCCGCGACCGGCACGCGCCCGAGCGCGGGCCGCGTGAACCGGTCCACTCCGGTCCGCCCCAGCAGCGTTCGGCCCCGGCGGGTCCGCGCACGGCGGGGGCGGACGCCGAGCGCGCCCGACGTGCCCAGCGCACGCAGGTGCTCGCCCGCCGGCGCCGCACCACCACCGTGCTCTTCGTCATGTTCACCGCCGGTGCGGTCGTCGCGGCGGTCGGCGGCCTCGGCTTCCTGTGGGCGCCCGCCGCACCCGCTCTGCTGCTGAGCACGTACATCGTGCATCTGCGCGGACAGGAGCGACGCCGGTTCGCCTTCACCATGGACCGCCGTCGCGCCGAGGCGGCCGCGCAGCGGCTCCGGGAGAACCGGCCCCGCCGGCACCAGCCGTCGTCGTCCGCCCCGGCCGAGGGCGACGAGGAGTCCGAGGCGCGCCACCACGACGAGCCGGCGCCCGTGCCGACGGTCTCCCCGCAGGAGGCCGGACGCCGCGCCCTCGTCGAGCAGACGGACCACGCGGAGTGGGTGGACCAGCAGCGCGAGCGCGGCCGGGTGCAGGGCGACAGCTGGGAGCCGGTGCCGGTCCCGCTGCCGACCTACGTCACCGCCCCGGTCGCCCCGCGGGCCACCGGCGGGGTCGAGGTCAACGACCCGGAGACCTGGAGCGCGGCCCGCTCCAGCACCGCCGAGCCCGCCCACCAGGACGAGGCGCCCCCGGCCGTGGACCCGGCCCCGCGCCAGCGCACCGGCCAGTCCCGCCGCAACCGGGACCGGGGCCGCACCCCTCTCTTCGACCAGTACGACGACGAGGACAGGCCCCGCGCGGCCAACGAGTGACCCCGGTGGTCCGACACCTGCTGACCAGCGCGGGAACGGATTTCCAAGCACCCCCTGGAGGGTGCTAGAGTTTCACTCGTCGCAAGGGCCTGTGGCGCAGTCTGGTAGCGCACCTCGTTCGCATCGAGGGGGTCTGGGGTTCAAATCCCCACAGGTCCACACACGACAGTTCGCGAGTAGCACTCGTGAGCGTCACAAGATCCCGTCCGGTCGGAAGACCGGGCGGGATCTTGTCGTTCAACGGTCGTTCGCTGCCTGTTCGTGGTGGTGGAGCGTGGCGTGTCGGGTCCGCAGGCGGTTGGGCGGGTGCCTGGCCGCCGCCGGGGCATACGGCCGACGGCCTCCTCCCGGACCGAGGAGTGGATCCCGGACGGCTCAGCCGCCGCGGCGCGGGCAGCGTCCTCGCTCGGCAGACTCAGTGCGTACGGGACCCCGTCGGAGGCGTCGTGGTCATCAGCTGCACTGCCAGGTGAACATCGCCCGCTCGAAGCGCCGCGCGGCCAGATCCTCCGGGCGGATCAGCCAGTACAGGGCTCCGGCGTCGCCCCACATCATGTCAGCGGCGTCCTCGCTGTCGAACTGCGCCAACAGCACCCAGCCGGCGGCTTCCTCGGACAGCCGGGGGTCGTCCCGGGGCACCCCGCCGCCCAGGACCGCCTCCGCGATCTCGATCTCCACCGGGTTCTGGACGGAGTGGGCGTGGCCGCCGATCTGGTGCCCCACCTCGCCGTCGAACTCCCACAGCGCGTCGAGGAACTCCTGCGAGCAGACGGGATGGTCGTACCGGTTCCCCAGCGGGGCGCCCGGGGCGAAGGCGGCCCGCACGGACGGATGCCAGGGTTCGGTCGCCGTCATCTCCACCCGAGCGGTGAGCGGCACCACCGGATACGGCTTGAGCTCCGCGGGCGCCCCACGCTCCGCCGCCTCCGCGTCAGCCGCCACGTGGAGCACGCGGGCACCCGCCCAGCTCTCCCGGTCCTCAGCCAGAACGAGAGCATCGCCGTCGTCCGACTGTCCGTCGAAGTAGAAGAACAACAGCGTTCCTGCCGCGGGCAGATCGATGTCCAGCGCGGCCGTCGGCAGGCGTGCGCAGTCGATCGAGGCGACGAAGGAGAGCGGACCGTGCCCCTCCCACACCGGCCACTCCGCGCCGACAGGCAAGGCGGGAAGACCACCGAGGCGAGCCGCAGCGTCGTCAGTGTCGGTTGCCGTCTCAAGACGCATGCCAGGGCGAAGCAGTCCGAGCCACTTCTCGGCATCCTCGGACGACAGATGCCGCAGGGCGAGGGAGCGAAGGGCTTCTCGGGAACCATGTGCCATGGACCTGATCATCCACGGTGCCGCGGACAGGGACCTCGGCGGCCTCCCCGGCCGCGCACCCGGCAGCTCAGTCCGTGGCCGTGGATCTCCAAGCAGCGGTGACGCACCCTTCCTCCCGGCGCCACCAGCCCTCCGCCGCGCCGTGTTCCAGGAGCTTCCGGATCCGCGGCAGGTCCGCCCCCGGTGGGACATCCAGTGCGACCATCCGGAATCCCTCGATGCCTTCGCCCGTCGTGCCGAGCTTGTGGCATACCTTCAGGACGCTCTGCCGGGCTGCGGCTGAGCCGCCGTCCTTGAGCATGATCAACCGGATCGTGCAGTGCTCCGAAGATCGGACTGTCTCTCCGGCCCAGCGGATGCCCTCATCGTCGGCCTCCGCCCGGATGACGTCGTCGCAGGCGACGCCACGGACGAACCACGGGGTGTTGTCCAGCCGCACGGTGCCATCGCCGAGGTTTACGGCCCACAGGCTCTCGACGCTCGTCGGCGGCCAGCCGCCTTCGTCAACGTCCATCCTGAAGTGGACCTTCACATGGTCGTCACTGATGTGTGTCACGGCGCCGTCATCCCCGCCACGTGCACAGGATCGGACGGGGGAGCGCGGACGGAAGACGTCGAGCGGGGCGTCCGCCGAAGCGGAGCTTCCGTTCCGCGGCGAGACGTTCTTCCGACCCCGCGGATGACCCGGCGTTCGGGGTGGGGGCGCCCCGCCCTGCCGGGCCGGGCGTTCACCACGTCTCGTGCGCCGTGACCTCGTAGTGGTGCCGGACGGTGCCGCTCGGGGTCTCGGTGCGGGCGGAGAGCAGGATGCCGGTGGCCGGGTCGAGGGTGAGGTGGCAGGTCAGGGCGTCTTCCGGAAGCCAGGCGCTGCGAGGGGTGGGGGACGAGGGACGTGTCGTCGCGCGGATCGCGTGGGGGCCGGTGGCGGTGACGTCGGTGAGGCGGGACACGAGCCGGGCCGGGGTGAGGAGTTCGGCGAGGCGGGCGGTGGCCGGGTCCGTGAGGTCGGGGACGTAGTCGCCGGACACCGTGGTCGTACGGGGCGGCGGGCCGGGGGTGGTGACCCGCCAGGTCCGCGGCGGCGGGCCGGCGGTGTCCCGGCCGGTGCCGAGGGGCGGTGTCCCGTCCGGGCCGGTGGTGACATGGGCGCGCAGGCGTACGGGGTCGAGGAGGCCGGTCGCCATCCGGGCGAGGACGTGCGCCTCCCTCTCCTCCGGCCGCGTCCCCGGCCGGTCCGTCCGCAGGCCGCGCAGGGCGCCGGAGCGGAAGCAGCCGTGGGCGTCGTGGGCGCGGGCGCGCAGCAGCAGCCCGGTGGCCAGGTCCACGCTGACCGCCAAGACGGTCGCGGTCGGCGGGAGCCAGGGGTCCTCGGGCGCGGCGTTCCACGGGTGGGGGGTGAGCAGGACGTCGACGCAGGGCCGGCCGTCGCTCCACGCGGCCCGGCCGGAGGCGGCGCTCGCGGTGCCGGCGATGAGCCGGGCCGGGTCGGCGAGCGCGAGCAGCGGATCGCGGGCCGCCCCGGCGTCCCGGCGGAGGGCGGCGGTGGAGAGGCCGGTGAGCCGGCGGCGGACCGGTGCGGGGCGTCCGGCGGGGCCGGGGGCGTCGGGACCGTGTCCGCTCCAACGGGCGGCGTCCCGCCAGCCGTAGTGGCCGGCCGGTTCGAGCGGGGCGGGGCGGTGCTCCGTGCTCTCCGCCACCGCGTCGAAGCGGGTGTCCTCGGCCGCCGAGGCGGCCATCCTGCCCAGCGCCCAGCGGGCCAGCGCCGCCGGGTCGCCGGCCGGGTGAGGGGTCGCCATGGTCCTCGGTTCTTCCGTGACGGGGCCGGGACCCGCGGGGTCCGGGACGGCTGTGGTGGGACGGTTGCGGTGCGGGACGGCTGTGGTGCGGGACGCGCGGTGTGCCCCGCCCCTCTTGTCTACGACGGCCGGGCGCGCGGCGCACTTCGGCGGGCCGGTGTGCGCACTACCGGCCCGTCGGCGTGCTCCCTACGGTAGGGAGCACGCCCGCACGCCGGTGCGGGCGGCAGGGGGAGTGGTTCCGTGGAGGCAGAACTGGCCGCGCTCGCGGCCTCGGGGGCGACCGCACTGGTCGGACACATGGTGGAGGAGAGCTGGACGCAGGCGCGCGGGAGGGTCGCCCGCTTCTTCGCGCGGAGAGGGGGAGCGGAGCCGCCGCTCGAAGGGGAGTTGGACGAGTCGCGGGAGGACCTGCTGGCCGCCCGGGACGCCGAGGACGTCGAGGCCGCCGCGGACGTCGAGGCCCAGTGGCGTGCCCGCATGCGGCGCACCTTGCGGGCCGACCCTGCCGCCGCCGACGAACTGAGGTCCCTGCTGGCCGAGTTGGAGCGGGATACGGGTACGGTACCCGGGCGCGAGGTGCACAACACGATCACCGGCGACGTCCATGGTCCGGTCGTCCAGGGGCGGACGTTCCACGGGCTGACGTTTCACACCGGAGCGCCGGGAACGGCGTTCGGCGGGGCCGCTTCGGAACCTCCGCGATGAAATGAAGGGGACACCCGCCTCCGGGGCCGGGCGGTGGCTCCGGTGCGAACCACCGCGCCCTCGGGGCGGCGGGCGGCCAGGACGGGAGGAGGTGCGCTTCGTTGCGCGTACGGAGACTGGTGCTCGGGCTCTACGGGGACCCGGCGGAGATCGCGTGGGCCCGGGAGACCGTGCGGGCGGCGGTGGCGGGGCAGCCGGTGCGGCTGGTGCGGGAGGAACTGCGGACCGGCGCGGCGACGGCGGAGCAGTACGAGGAACTGCCGGTGCAGTGGGCGGCCGAACACCCCGGGCAGGAGCCCGGGGCGCGGGGGGCGGTGGAGCTGCGGGTCGGCGTCGTCTGCACGCCGAGGGTGGCCCGGCGGCTGCGGAGGGCGGTGCCCGACGCGCTCTGCCCGGCGGACGGGGCCGCGCACGTGTGCCGGGTGCCGTGGGCGCTCGGGTGAGACGGCCGGCGGCAGCCGCCCGCCGTCGGTCCCGCGACGCCCGTCAGCCCTGCAGCGGCTTCGCCATGCAGAGGGAGCTGTCGTACGTGCGGTAGTGGCCGAACTTCTCGCAGGGCTCGTATCCGCTCGACCGGTAGAGCGCGATGGCCTCCGGCTGCTTGTCGCCGGTCTCCAGCACCATGCGGGTGCGGCCCGCCGCGCGGGCGTCGTCCTCCAACATGCCGAGGATGCGGCGGGCGAGGCCCTGGCCGCGGCCCTCGGGTATCACGAACATCCGCTTGATCTCGGCGTCACCGTCCGAGTACCCCTCGTCGTTGGTCTCCTGGGCCCGCCAGGCGCCGGTCGCCACCGGGCGGTCCCGGTCGTCGTACGCCACGAGGTAGACGCCCCTGGGCGGGGCGAACATGGTCGGGTCGAGCGGGGTGATGTCGCCCTCGTCGCCGTACCGGGCGGCGTATTCGAGCTGCACCTGGTCGTTGAGCTTGACGGCGTCGGGGTGGTCGTACGACCGGCGCTGGATGTTCATACGGGTAAGGGTACATATGTGCCATGCACCGAAGTAGGTATGGTTCCCGCATGCTTACCGTGACCTCCGTCAACGTGAATGGGCTCCGGGCCGCCGCGAAGAAGGGCTTCGTCCCCTGGCTGGCGGAGACCGGGGCCGACGTCGTCTGCCTGCAGGAGGTGCGGGCCGAGCCCCAGCAGCTTCCCGAGGAGGTGCGCGACCCCGAGGGCTGGCACGTGGTGCACGCGCCGGCCGCCGCCAAGGGGCGGGCCGGGGTCTCGCTGTACTCCCGGCGTGCGCCGGAGCGCGTGCAGATCGGGTTCGGCGGATTCGGGGTCGAGGGCGCGGAGGAGTTCGACGCGAGCGGCCGGTACGTCGAGATCGATCTGCCCGGCGTGACGGTCGCCAGCCTGTACCTGCCCTCGGGCGAGGTGGGCACCGGACGCCAGGACGAGAAGGAGCGGTTCATGGCCGCCTTCCTGCCGTACCTCCAGGGTCTGAGGAAGCGGTCGGAGGCCGGGGGGCGGGAGGTCGTGGTGTGCGGCGACTGGAACATCGCGCACCAGGAGGCCGACCTCAAGAACTGGAAGTCCAACACGAAGAACTCGGGCTTCCTGCCGGAGGAGAGGGCGTGGCTGACCCGTGTCTTCGCCGAGGCGGAGTACGTGGACGTGGTGCGCGCCCTGCACCCGGACCAGGCCGGTCCGTACTCGTGGTGGTCCTACCGGGGCCGCGCCTTCGACAACGACGCGGGGTGGCGGATCGACTACCAGGTGGCGACCCCCGGGCTGGCCGCCCGCGCGGTGAAGGGCTGGGTCGAGCGGGCCGCCACGCACGGCGAGCGGTGGAGCGACCACGCGCCGGTGACGGTGGTGTACGAGCGGTAGCGGCCGTGGGGGCGCACAGGGCGTAGCGCCCGCGGGGGCGCACGAGGTCGGCCGGGTGCGCCCCTCGCGCCGGGCCGACCGCGGCGCTGCCCCGCCGGTCCTCAGTCGCCGGCGGGCGTCTCCCCGTCCGGCGCACGCAGTTTCCGGTCGAGTGCCATCGAGAGTTCCGCGTCGACCACCGCGCGGGCCAGCGGCCGCAGTTGGTCGGGTTCCGCGCCGGAAGCGTGGATGAGCAGCACCTCGACGAAGAGGTCCGCGAGCGATTCCGCGTGCTCGCGGACCCGCCGGCCGCTGTCCAGTACCGTCGCGAGCGGTACCCCGGCGCGTACCAGTTGGGCCGAGACCTCCAGCAGCCGACGGCTGATGTGCACGATCTCGTCGCCGTCCGTGGCGACATAGCCGAGGTCGAGGGCGCCCGCCAGGTTCTCCGGGGTGACCTCGCCCTCGAAGTAGTCGGCGAGCTGTTCGGGGGTGAGCCGGACCGGGGTCTCCTCGGTGGGCTCGCCCAGGCCGAAGGCCTCCGCGACGTCCCGTCCGCTGTCGAAGGTGGCGGCGAGGTCGGCGATCCCGTTGAGGGTGTGGCCGCGCTCCAGCAGTCCGGTGATGGTCCGCAGCCGGGCCAGGTGATGGTCGTCGTACCAGGCGATACGGCCTTCCCGGCGGGGTGGCTGGATCAGCCCGCGCTCCCGGTAGAAGCGCAGGGTCCGCACGGAGATCCCGGCCTCCTTCGCCAGTTCCTCCATGCGGTATTCGCGGTGCTCGCTTCCTCCGGCCACAGCCGCAGCCTATGTCGTACCGCAGGTAACTTTCCTCGTCCCGCCCCCTACCCATCAGTACGGCACTGCTCTACCCTCCGAACAGTGCCAGTGATTGCTGGCAGAGTCGGTGGACGTAGCGCGGGAGGCGGGAGCATGGCCCAGCACGAACATGTACGTGTGGCGGTGATCGGATCCGGATTCGGGGGCCTCGGGGCGGCGGTCCGGCTGCGCCGCGAAGGGATCACCGATTTCGTCGTGCTGGAGCGGGCCGGTTCGGTCGGCGGCACATGGCGGGACAACACCTATCCGGGCTGCGCCTGCGACGTGCCCTCGCACCTGTACTCCTTCTCCTTCGCGCCCAACTCCGAGTGGCCGCGCACCTTCTCGGGCCAGGAGCACATCCGCGCCTACCTGGAGAGGGTCGCCGACACCTTCGGTCTGCGGCCGCACATCCGGCTGAACCACGAGGTCACCCGGATGACCTGGGACACCGAGGCGCTGAACTGGGTCATCGGGTGCGGCAACGGCACCACCGTGGTGGCCGACGTCGTCGTCTCCGCGTCCGGACCGCTCTCCGACCCCAAGACGCCCGACATCCCGGGCCTCGCGGACTTCCCCGGCGAGGTCTTCCACTCGGCGCGCTGGGACCACGACGCCGACCTCGCCGGCAAGCGGGTCGCCGTTATCGGCACCGGCGCCTCCGCGATCCAGATCGTCCCGGCGATCCAGCCCGAGGTCGGCCGGCTCACCCTCTTCCAGCGCACCCCGGCCTGGGTCATGCCGCGCATGGACCGGCCGGTCAGCAAGGCCGAGCGCTGGCTGCACCGCACCGTCCCGGTTACCGGCAAGGCCCGCCGCGGACTGCTGTGGGGCATCCGGGAACTGCAGGTCAGCGCCTTCACGAAGTACCCGGACGGGCTCGGCCTCATCGAGTCCATAGCCAAGGCGGGCATGGCGCGGGCGATCAAGGACCCGGCGCTGCGCGCCAAGCTGACCCCCTCGTACCGGATCGGCTGCAAGCGCATCCTGCTCTCCAGCACCTACTATCCGGCGCTCGCGCAGCCCAACACCGAGGTGATCGCCTCCGGGCTGGCCGAGGTGCGCGGATCGACGCTGGTGGCCTCCGACGGCACGGAGACCGAGGTCGACGCGATCATCTTCGGCACCGGGTTCCACGTCACGGACATGCCGATCGCGGACCGGGTGGTCGGCGCCGGCGGCTTCACCCTGGCCGAGCACTGGAAGGGCGGGATGCGGTCGCTGCGCGGCGCCACCGCCGAGGGCTTCCCCAACTGGATGACGATCATCGGCCCCAACACCGGCCTCGGGAACTCCTCCATGATCCTCATGATCGAGTCCCAGCTGAACTACATGGCGGACTACCTGCGCCAGCTCGACGTCCTCGGCGGCCGGGTCGCGCTCGACGCGCGCGCCTCGGCGGTGGACGGCTGGAACGAGCGGGTGCAGAAGCGCATGGAGCGCACCGTGTGGAACACCGGCGGCTGCACCAGCTGGTACCTGGACGAGCAGGGCCGCAACACCACCGTCTGGCCCGGCACCACGGCCGACTTCCGGCGCGCCACCCGGTCGGTGGACCTCGGCGAGTACGAGGTGGTCCGGGCCGCCGCGGACGCGGTCCCGGCGCAGCGCGAGGCGTCGGGGCGCGCCGTCGCCGAGGAGGTCGCGGGATGAGCGCGCCCATCGGGGGGCACACCCCCATGCCGGTGGCCGGCAGCGAGCAGGTCGTCACCTCGGCCGACGGTTCGCGGATCAACGTCGAGCTGTACGGCGACGCCGACCGGCCCGCCGTGGTGCTGGCGCATGGCTGGACCTGCAACACCCGCTTCTGGGACGCCCAGATCCGGGACCTCGCGGTCGACCACCACGTCATCGCGTACGACCAGCGCGGCCACGGCCGCACCCCGGACGTCGGGCCCGGCGGGCACAGCACCGACGCGCTGGCCGACGACCTCGAAGCGGTCCTCGGCGCCACCCTCGCCCCCGGCCGCAAGGCGGTGCTGGCCGGGCACTCCATGGGCGGGATGACGCTGATGGCCGCCGCGCGCCGGCCCCGGCTGCGCGAGCACGCCGCCGCGATCCTGCTGTGCAGCACCGGCAGTTCCCGGCTGACCGCCGAGTCGCTGGTGGTGCCGGGACGCGCCGGCGCGCTGCGGACCCGGATCACCGGCGCCGTCATCGCGGCCCCGGCCCCGCTCGGACCGGTCACGCCCGTGTCGAAACGCCTCCTGCGCTACGTCACGATGGGGCCCGGCTCGCCGCCGGACCGGATCGACACCGTCGCGCGGATCGTGCACGCCTGTCCCCGCCGCGCCCGGGTGTCCTGGGGCCATGTGCTGGGGGCCCTCGATCTGGAAACCGGCGTACGGGAGTTGAACGTGCCCACCGCCGTGATCGTGGGCAGCGAGGACCGGTTGACGCCGCCCGTGCACGCCCGCGCCATCGCCTCGGCGCTGCCCAAGAGCCTCGGTCTGACCGAACTGGCGGGCATGGGCCACATGACACCGGTGGAAGCGCCGGAGGCGGTGACCGGAAAGATCCGGGAGCTTGTTGTGAAATATGTCGCGGGGGCCGTCGCGGCCGAGAAGGAGGATGTCGGATGAGCGGCAGTCGGAGTCTCGAAGGTCAGGTCGTCGTCGTCACCGGCGCGGCCCGCGGCGTGGGCGAACTGCTCGCCCGCAAGCTCTCCGCGCGGGGCGCGAAGCTCGCCCTGGTCGGCCTGGAGCCGGACGAGCTGAAGAACGTGTCCGAGCGGCTGCACGGCGAGAGCGCGCACTGGTTCGCCGACGTCACCGACCACGTGGCGATGGCCGCGGTGGCCGAGGAGGTCAAGGCGCACTTCGGCAAGGTCGACGTGGTCGTCGCCAACGCCGGCGTCGCCTCCGGCGGCCCGTTCGTCGACTCCGACCCGGACGCCTGGCGCCGGGTCATCGAGGTCAACCTCATCGGCGGCGCGGTGACCGGCCGGGCGTTCCTCCCGGTGCTGATGGAGAGCCGCGGCTACTTCCTCCAGATCGCCTCGCTCGCGGCGCTCACCCCCGCGCCGATGATGAGCGCCTACTGCGCCTCCAAGTCCGGGGTGGAGGCGTTCGCGCACAGCCTGCGCGCCGAGGTCGGCTACCGGGGCGTGAAGGTCGGCGTCGGCTACCTCTCCTGGACCGACACCGACATGGTGCGCGGCGCCGACGAGGACGAGGTGATGCGGGAACTGCGCTCCCGCCTCCCCTGGCCGACCAACCGCACCTACCCGCTGGGCCCGGCCGTCGACCGGATCGTCACCGGCATCGAGCGCCGCTCGGCCCATGTGTACGCCCAGTGGTGGCTGCGCGGCATGCAGTCGATAAGGGGTTACCTGCCGGCCGTCATCGGGGTGGTGGGACAGCGCGAGATGAAGCGGTTCGGACCGCGGCTGGAGGGCGTCCCCACCCGGCTGGTCGGGGCCGGCGGAGCGGCGGACCAGGCGGCGCGCGCCGTCCGTGAGTGAGGGCGCCGACGGCTCTTCCGGCACCGTCCGATGATCGAAATGCGCACTATGTCGGGTCGTGCAAGGCTGGGCGGGGCCGCCCTCGCGGGCGGTCTTCCCGCACTGCCTCACACATCCCACAGGAGTGAACAGCATGGGTATCGCAGACCAGTTCAAGGACAAGGCGCAGGAGCTCGCCGACCAGGCGAAGAAGAAGGGCGGCGAGGGCAAGGACACCGCCCAGGACCGCGCCTCGGACGCTCAGGACCAGGACCGGTCGGGTCTGCGCGACCGGGCCGAGGACGCGACGGACCAGGCGCGGGACCGCTTCGACCGTTGACGGCCCGCATCTGAGCGGCGGACCGGCCTCCGGGCCGGCCGCCCTCCGGCGGTCCGAGCGCCACGAGGGGCGCACCCGCGACACCGGGTGCGCCCTTTTCGCGCGCCCGGCTCGGGTCCTGCGCACCGGATGATCCCCGCACACCGAACCCGCGGGCCCCGTGCCCGCGCACCCCGATCCTGTGCACCCCGATCCTGTGCACCCCGGAACCGCGAACCCCGCTCCCGCACGCCCCGGAACCGCGCACCCGCCCCCGCGCCCGTACGCCCCCGCGCACCCGCTCCCCCCCCCGTTATCTTTTTCGCGGTCCTGCAATGGGGCCGCTGGCCTCCGGGCCCGGCATGACTGTTGCCCCCTGTCGAT
>NZ_CANLBS010000014.1 GCF_947488945.1 uncultured Streptomyces sp. | reverse complement strand
CGTTTCCGACTCTATCAGACACTTTCCTGTCCGATTCCCGGCCGAAGCGGGTCAAGCACTTTCCGCTTTCCAGTTCTCCGCTTTCGCGTTTCCCTTTCCGGCGATATCCACTTTACCAGACCGTCTGCGTGCCGTTTCCGGCTCGTACGCGAATCCAGCGACCCATGGATCAGGCCTTTTGCCTTTCGGCGGACCCGACTTTAGCAGAGAATCCGCATCGGATTTACCGCCCCGCTCGGGCCCTCACGGAAACGGTCGCCGGCCCGTCCGGGAGCCGGCGTCTGCTTCAAGGAGGTCGTCCGTGGCCTCGGGCCCGGACCGGGAAACAATACAACGGATCGAGCCGCCCGATCGCCACGCCCCGCAGGACCCACCCTCCCCGCGCCCAGAACCCGGAACCCAGGACCCAGAACCCAGGACCCACCGTCTCCACGAACCGGACAGGCCGGTCCCCACGAACGAAAGCGGCCCTCCCGGGACAGGCCCGGTGTCCCACCAGGCGAACCGGCGTCCCCGGCAGAGGAGGCAGCCCGTTCCTCAGGTCGTCCGACGGCCCGCGCGGCCCAGCAGAACCGCCGCCACCAGGAGCAGGACCCCTGCCACGGCTGCCGCCCAGGCAGCCCAGCCGTCGTCACCGTCGGCCGAGCCCGCGGGGGCGGGGCCGGAACCGAAGTACTTTTCGCGGTAACCGGTGTCGGAGGCGGTTTCGAGGTCGGCGGTTCCCTTCTTCGCCGCGTCGATGGCGGCGGCAGGATCGACCAGACCGTGGCCGCGGGCGTCGTCACGGCCTCCGGCCGGGGCGTCGCGGGCGGTGTCGGCGAGCAGTTGCTTCACTTCCGCCGGGCTCAGCCCGGGATGCGCGGCCCGTACGAGGGCGACGGCCCCCGAGACGAACGCGGCGGCCGCGGAGGTTCCCCACTCTATGTAGTACTTGCGGTCCGGGTTGGCGACGACGATGTCGACGCCCGGCGCGCTGACGGTGGCGTACCAGCGACGGGTGGAGAAGGACGCGTGGGTGCCGTGCTGGTCGACGGCCGCGACGGCGATGACCCCCGGATAGGCCGCCGGGTAGGAGGTGCGGTCGCCCTTCTCCCCGCTGTTGCCCGCCGAGGCGACGACGGAGACGCCCTTGCCGAGGGCGTACTGCACGGCGGCGTCCTCCTCCGCGTCGGGGTGGGCGGACTTGCTGTCGTCGCCGAGCGAGAGGTTGATGACGTCAGCCCCGTGGTCGGCCGCCCAGCGGATGCCGTCGGCGAGCGCGTCCCCGCGCGACGAACGGGCCTTGGCGCGGGACGGGTCGGCGGACTCCAGGATCACCCGTACGGGGAGGATCTTGACCCCCGGCGCCACGCCCAGCACCCCGTCGCCGCGGGCGGGGCCCGAGCCGTGGCCGGCGATGATCCCGGCCATGGCCGTGCCGTGCAGGGCCCAGGCGGAATCGCCCCGGCCCGCACCGAACCCTATGAGGTCCTTGCCGGTGAGGACCGATCCGGCGAGGTCCGGGTGGGTGGCGTCGACGCCGGTGTCGAGGACGGCCACCGTGACGCCGTCGCCGTCGGTCGTCTGCCAGGCCCGGTCCGTGTGCAGGGCCTGGAGCGCCCACTGCTGATCGCGGATGGCGTCGGCCTCCGCGGGCGCGGCGGAGACCACGACGAGCAGGGCGCCGGCACAGAACGCGGAGACCGCCCGGAGCCGCTGCGCCCTGCGGGCCGGGCCCGAACGCGCGGGCGGGCCGGGATGCGCGAGCTGGTCGGGCCGCGTGAGCTCGTCGGAATGCGCCGGCGGGCCGGGACGCGCGGAACGACGGGGCGGCGCGGAAGCACCGGGGCAGGAGGGCAGGGCGTCAGGCCGGTCGAGCACGGGCCGGGGCGGGGCGGGACGCGCGGGATCGGGCCGGAACGGGCCGGGGGTACGGGTCACTCCGCCTTCTCCACGAGGTCGGCTACGGTCCTGCGCAGGGCCCGTTCGATCCGGTCCGCCACGCCTTCCGCCTCGTGGCCGAGCCCCGCCTGGGCGGCGGGGCCGGTGGCCCCGGCCTCCATGGCGCGCGCCGCGGCCTGGGGATCGGGGACGGCACGGCCGTCGGCGAAGCCTGTGACGGCGAAGACCACCACGGGCGTCTCGGTCAGCACGTGCACCGTCCAACTGGCCCGTTGCTCGTCCTGGAACGAGGCCGCGGCGGTGCCCGGCACGGCGAAGGGGCGGGGCATCAGGTCTTGGCGCTCGCCGAGTTTCTGCTCGGCGAACCGGGCTGCCCATGCCTTCATCCCGGCGGCGTCGGCCTCGGTGAAGACCATGCCCACGGTGGTCACGGCGCTGCGGGTGGCGTCGGCGTACGTGGCCCGTACGAGACGGGCGCAGCCGACGGAGTCGAGGGCGCGGACGAGCAGCGGGTCCAGCGCGTCGGCGCAGCCGGTGTCGGCCGCGACGCCGAGCCGGCTCCAGACGCGGTCGGAGTTGCCGGGGCCCGCGCCGTCGCCCGTGAGGGTGCGCGGGAAGAGGGTGTCGACGGGCACCTGGTGCCAGAGAGTACGGCCGGTGGCGTAGGCGTCGCCGGTCCGGGCGGGGGCCGGGTCGCCGGTCAGCCAGGTACCGGCGGCCGCGCCTCCGACCAGCCCGAGGCCGAGCACCACGCACGCGACCACCGCCGCCGTCCTGAGCCTGCGCCGGGGTTCGGGCCGGATGGGCCGCAGTCGGGTGGTCGTCTCCATCGGCGTCTCGGGGAAGCCGGTGCGGTGCGGCGGACGGTAGGCGGGAGCGGGGGGCCCGGAGCGGTACAGCGGGGTGCCGTACGCGCCGCTGCCCTGTGGGTCGGTCCCGTAGGGGACTCCGCCGGAACGGGGCGCGGCCGGAGGCCGGGGAGCCGACGGTGGGGGCGCGGGCGGCACGGGACGCAGCCGGGCCGTCGTCTCCGCAGCGGTCGGCGCGGGCGGCCCGGCGGGACGGGGCGGAACGCCGGGGACAGTCGGCGTCGTGGGAATCGGCCTCGGCGACGGGTCCGGAGCCGGCCCCGGAGACGTGGCCGGTGAGGTCCGCACCGGCGCGCTCCCGCCGGCCGCGGGCACGCCGGCCGACGCGCCGGATCCGCTACCGGGCACGGGGCGGTCACCCGACGGAGAGCGGTCACCGGACACAGGACGGTGTCCGGACCCGGCGGTGCCGGCACCGGAACGCCCACCGGACGCGGAGCCGCCAACGGGCACGGAAGGCTCGGAACGGTCACCGGACACGGCTGATGCGCCATCGTCGGCCGGCGGAGCGGAGTACGTGGAGAGGACGGACCGCCTGGGCGGCGCCTCACCGCCCGGTGTTCCGTCCTCCGGGGACGAAGACCCGGCCCTCGCCGCATCCTGGCCGGAAGCACCCGAAACACCCGAAACACCCGAAACACCCGAAACACCCGAAGCATCGGGGGCACCGGAAGCACCCGAAGCACCCGAAGCACCGGGGGCACTGGAGCCACCAGGAGAACCGGACGTGTCGACGTGACCGCGCCCGGACACACCCGTACCCGCGTCCGAACCGGTGCCCACGCCCGCCCCCACTCCCCCGTCCCGCTCGAACACGGAACCCACGGGTACGGACGCCGCGGGCACGGAAGCCGCGAACGCGGACGTATCGGGCACGGGAGCCGCGGGTACGGAAGCCTCGGTCGGGGACGTCCGGCCGGGGCGGGGCGGCACGGACGCGCGCCGCGCTTCGGTACTCATCGGTCCCCCTGGTCCGTCCTGCCGCTCACGGATCCACGTCACGGGCAGGCCCGTTGGTCCCCGCGTGCCGGTCACTCCGTGCCGGTCACTCTACGGGCTGCGACGGGGCGGAGGGGAACAGGTCGGCCCCGCCGGGTCATCTGCCCCGATCGTTCCCGGCGCATCCGGAAACTCCCCCGACCCCCGGACGACACGCCGGGCGACACCCCGGCGGCAGCCGTGCGGGGAAGGCCTCCGGCGGCAGCCGCGGGCAATGCCTCCGGCGTCCCCGCCCCCGCCGCCGTCACCGCTCCCACCCCCGGTATGCCTCCGCCGCCGTCACCGCTCCCACCCCCGGTATGCCTCCGTCGCCGCCCCATGTCACCCCGTGTGCCCGCCCAAGCAGCGGCCCGGCCAAGAATTGACCTTCGTCGCCCGCCGTAGCCCCTTACCCATCGGTACGACTCTCTGGCAAGCTG
This sequence comes from uncultured Streptomyces sp., assembly GCF_947488945.1. GTDB lineage: Bacteria > Actinomycetota > Actinomycetes > Streptomycetales > Streptomycetaceae > Streptomyces. The sequence goes on along the minus strand of NZ_CANLBS010000014.1, from coordinate 208,432 downwards.
CCGGCATGACTGCCCGCGCCGCCGACCGGGCCCGGTACGACCGGGCCACCGCCTCCCTCGACGCCCCGGTCGCCGTGGTCGACCTGGAGGCGTTCGACGCCAATGCCGACTCCCTGGTCGCCCGCGCCGGCGGCAAGCCGATCCGGGTGGCCAGCAAGTCGGTGCGCTGCCGCGCCCTGCTCGAACGGGTGCTGGCCCGGCCCGGGTTCGCCGGGATCATGTCGTTCACGCTGGCGGAGTCGCTGTGGCTGGCCCGGTCCGGTTTCGAGGACGTGCTGCTGGCGTACCCGTCCGCCGACCGGGCGGCGTACGCGGAGCTGGCGGGCGACCCGAAGCTGGCCGCCGCGGTGACGGTGATGGTGGACGACGTCTCCCAGTTGGAGCTGATCGACGCGGCCCGCGACGGCGGCCGGGAGGAGATCCGGGTCTGCCTGGAGCTGGACACCTCGCTGCGGATGCTGGGCGGCCGGGTCCGGATCGGGGCGCTGCGTTCCCCGCTCCGCTCCCCCGCCCAACTGGCGGACCTGGCACGGTCGGTGACCCGCAGGCCGGGGTTCCGGCTGGTGGGGCTGATGGCGTACGAGGGGCACATCGCGGGTGTCGGCGACTCGGTCGCGGGCCGGCCGTTGCGGTCGCGCGCGGTGCGGCTGATGCAGGCGGCGGCCCGCAGGGAACTCGCGGTGCGCCGGGCCGAGGTGGTGCGCGCGGTGCGCGCGGTGGTCCCGGACCTGGAGTTCGTGAACGGTGGCGGCACCGGCAGTGTGCAGCACACCGCGGCCGAGAACGCGGTGACGGAGATCGCGGCCGGTTCGGGGCTGTACGTCCCCCGGCTGTTCGACAACTACACCTCGTTCAGCGGGCGTCCGGCGGCGCTGTTCGCGCAGCCCGTCGTCCGCAGGCCGGGCGTGGGTGTGGTGACGGTGCTCGGCGGCGGCTACCCGGCCTCGGGTGCGGCCGGGCCGGACCGGCTGCCGGTCCCGTATCTGCCGGAAGGGTTGCGCTACGACCCGCAGGAGGGTCCGGGAGAGGTGCAGACGCCGCTGCTCGGCTCGGCGGCGGACGATCTGCTGATCGGCGACAAGGTGTGGTTCCGGCACGCGAAGGCCGGGGAACTGTGCGAGCGGTTCGACGAGTTGCGGCTGATCGAGGGCGACCGGGTGACGGCGACCGTGCCGACGTACCGGGGTGAGGGCCGCACCTTCCTGTGACGGGCCGCGGGTTCCGGTGACCGGACGCGGCGGTCCGGCCGGTGTCCGCCGACGGTGCGGCCGGTGTCCGCCGGCCGTGCGTACGCGTCCCCCGTCGCCGTGCCGCGCGGTGCCGCGCGGTGCCGCGCGGTGCCGTGCGGTGTCGTGGCCGGACACCCGTCGCCGTGCCTGCGGTACGTACACGACACCGTCGCCGCGCCCTCGCTGCGTACGCGGCCCGTGTGGCAGGCTCGGGTTCCGGCGTCCGGCAGGCACGGGCCGACGTCGCGCCGACGAGGTGAGGGGCGGGTTCGATGACGCGTTACACGGCCTCGGTGGGGCCCGCCGGGTTCCGGTTCGACGGTCTGCGGTCCGTGCTGGCCAAGGCGGGCCCGGCGCGGTCCGGCGACGAACTGGCGGGGGTGGCGGCCGACAGCGACGCGGAGCGGGTGGCGGCCCGCCGGGTGCTGGCGGACGTGCCGCTGCGGGCGTTCCTGGAAGAGCCCGTGGTGCCGTACGAGGACGACGAGGTGACCCGGCTCATCGTCGACACGCACGACCGGGAGGCGTTCGCCCCGGTGGCGTCGCTGACGGTGGGCGGGTTCCGCGACTGGCTGCTGTCGTACGCGGCGACGACCGAGGCGCTCGCCGCGCTGGCTCCGGGGGTCACGCCGGAGATGGCGGCGGCGGTCAGCAAGCTGATGCGGAACCAGGACCTGATCCAGGTGGCCCGCGCGTGCACGGTGGTGACCAGGTTCCGCAACACGATCGGGCTGCCGGGCCGGCTGTCGGTGCGGCTCCAGCCGAACCATCCGACGGACGATCCGCGCGGGGTGGCCGCCTCGATCCTGGACGGGCTGCTGTACGGCTGCGGGGACGCGGTGATCGGCATCAATCCGGCCTCCGACTCGCCGGCCGCCGTGGCGGACCTGCTGCGGCTGACCGACGAGGTCCGGCAGCGGTACGCGATCCCGACGCAGACCTGCGTGCTCACGCACGTCACCCAGACGCTGCGGGCGATCGGGCGGGGCGCGCCGGTCGATCTCGTCTTCCAGTCGGTGGCGGGCACCGAGGCGGCGAACCGGGCGTTCGGCGTCGATCTGGCGCTGCTCGGCGAGGCGCACGAGGCGGGTCTGTCGCTGGGCCGGGGCGAACTGGGCGACAACGTCATGTACTTCGAGACGGGTCAGGGCAGCGCGCTGTCCTCCGGCGCCCATCACGGTGTGGACCAGCAGACGCTGGAGGCGCGTGCCTACGCGGTGGCGCGCCGGTTCCGCCCGTTGCTGGTGAACTCGGTGGTGGGGTTCATCGGTCCGGAGTACCTCTACGACGGCAAGCAGATCGTGCGGGCCGGGCTGGAGGACCATTTCTGCGGGAAGCTGCTCGGTCTGCCGATGGGGGTGGACGTCTGTTACACCAACCACGCCGAGGCCGACCAGGACGACATGGACAGTCTGCTGACGCTGCTGGGCGTGGCGGGCTGCACCTTCGTGATGGGGGTGCCGGGGTCGGACGACGTGATGCTGAACTACCAGTCGACCTCGTTCCACGACGCGTTGTACGTACGGTCGGCGCTGGGGCTGCGGCCGGCGCCGGAGTTCGAGGAGTGGATGGCGCGGATGGGCATGTTCGACGCCGAGGGCCGCACGGTGGCGCCACTGCCCCGGAGTCCGCTGATGGCGGGGCTGGCCGCCTTGACGGAGGGGCGCTGATGGCCGGGGACGACGGCGCCGTGGCGGAGGGGTCCGGGGCGGCGCCGGACCCGTGGGGGCCGTTGCGCCGGCACACCCCGGCGCGGGTGGGGCTCGGGCGGACGGGGCACGCGCTGCCGCTGCGGCACGTGCTGGACTTCCAGCTGGCGCACGCGCAGGCGCGGGACGCGGTGCATCAGCCGGTGGACTTCGCCGCGCTCCGGGCGGGGCTGGCGGGGCGTCCGGTGGTGGAGGTGCGCAGTGCGGCGGCCGACCGCGGGGTGTATCTGCGCCGCCCGGACCTGGGGCGGCGGCTGGATCCGCGGGACGCGGAGCGGCTGGAAGGGCGTGAGGGCCTGGACGGGCCGGAGGGCGGCGCGCTGGTGATCGTCGTGGCGGACGGGCTGTCGGCGACGGCGGTGCACCGGCACGCGCTGCCGCTGCTGGAGGAGCTGTGGCCGCTGCTGGGCGCGGTGGATCCGTCGCTCGGGGACGGTGGGCCGGGGGTGCCGGTGGTGCTGGCGTCGCAGGCGCGGGTGGCCCTCGGCGACGAGATCGGCGCGTTGCTCGGGGCGCGGCTGGTGCTGGTGCTGATCGGCGAGCGGCCGGGGCTGAGCGCGGCGGACAGCCTGGGCGCCTATCTGACGTACGGGCCGCGGCCGGGGCGGAGCGACGCCGAGCGCAACTGCGTCTCCAACATCCATCCGCCGGCCGGGCTGGGTCATGGGGCGGCGGCGCGTGTCCTGGCCTCGCTGCTGGAGCGGTCGTTGCGGCTGGGGGTGTCGGGGGTGGCGCTGGAGGGCGGGACGCCGGAGGGGGAGCCGGGGGTGGCCGGGGGTCCGGCCGGCGGGGAGTTGCCGGCGGGCGGGCGCTGACCCCGGCTACACCCCGCCGCCGGTGAGTCCCAGCAGGTCGCGCGCGGGGCCGGTGGGGCGCCGGCCGGCGGGCCAGACGGCGCGCAGGTGGCGGCGCAGCCGTACGCCGGCCACCGGGACGGCGACCAGGCGGCGGGCGGAGAGTTCCTCGCCGAGCGCCAGTTCGCTGAGGACGCAGGGTCCGGCTCCGCTCCCGGCGGCGCCCTTCACCGCGGTGGTGGAGGAGAGTTCCAGCAGGGGCGGGGCGAGGCCGCCGTGGGCGGCGAGGGCGGCGTCCAGCACCTGGCGGGTGCCGGAGCCGCGTTCGCGCAGGATGAGCGGGGTCATGGCCAGTTCGGGCAGGGTCAGTGCGGAGCGGCGGGCCCACGGGTGGACGGGGGCGACCGCCACCACCAGCCGGTCGTGGCCGACGACGGCGCCGTCCAGGCCGTCCGGGGTGCGGAGTCCTTCCACGAAGCCGAGGTCGGCCTCGTGGGCGAGCAGCCGGCGGGCCACCTCGGCGGAGTTGCCGGCGAACAGGGAGACGGCGGTGTCGGGCCGGGCGGTGCGCAGGGCGATGAGCCAGCCGGGCAGCAGGTATTCGGCGATGGTCATGCTGGCGGCGACCCGCAGTCGGGAGTCCCGCCGGTCCCGCAGTGCCTGGGCCCCCGCGTCGAAGACCTCGGCCGCCTCGACGACGCGGCGTGCCCAGTCGGTGACGAGGGCGCCGGCGTCGGTGAGCCGGGAGCCGCGGGGCGAGCGGTCCAGCAGGGCCACTCCGAGGTGCCGTTCCATGGAACGGATGCGTCCGGAGGCGGCGGGCTGGCTGATGCCGAGGTCGCGGGCGGCCCGGCCGAGGCTGCCGTGCCGGGCGACGGACAGCAGCAGTTCCAGGGAGCCGAGGTCGGGGACCCGGTGGGCGAGCGGAACGCGGGAAGCGCCGGTCATAACGTCAGCTTATGACCTCATAGGCCGGATGCTCCTGGCCGGGGCGGGCCGATGGTCCGAGGATCGGCTCATGACCACCCTGCTCACGCCGCCGATTCCCGCCCCGCACGCTCCCCCCGGTGTCCCCGGAGCCCGGTTCCCCGCCGTGCGGCACCTCGGGCCCCAGTGGTACGCGAGTGTGATGGGCACCGCGATCGTGGCGGGCGCCGGGGCGGCGCTGCCGGTCCGGGTGCCGGGTCTGGACACCTTCTGCGCCGTCGTCTGGCTGCTGTCGGCGGTCCTGCTGCTGGTGCTGCTGACGGCGCGGGGCGCGCACTGGGTCCACCACCGCGAGCAGGCGCGGGCCGATCTGCTGAATCCGGGGATCGCGCCGTTCTACGGCTGCCTGTCGATGGCGCTGCTCGCCGTGGGGGGCGCCTCGATGACGGCCGGGGCTCCGCTGGTGGGCCGGCGGGCGGCGCTGGTGACGGACGCGGTGCTGTACTCGGCCGGGGCCCTCACCGGCCTGGTGGTGGCGGTCGTGGTGCCGTATCTGATGATCGTCCGTCACCGTCCCGCGCCGGGCACCGCCACCCCGGTGTGGCTGCTGCCGCTGGTCGCGCCCATGGTGGCGGCGGCGCTCGGGCCGCTCCTGGTGGCGGAGCTGCCCGCCGGGCAGGGGCGCGGGGCCCTGCTGCTGGCCTGCTACGGCATGTTCGGCTTGTCGCTGCTGGCGACGGCGCTGGTGCTGCCGCTGGTCTTCGCCCGGCTGGTGCACACCGGGCCGCTGCCGCTCGCCCTCACTCCGACGCTCTTCCTGGTGCTCGGCCCGCTGGGCCAGTCCGTGACGGCGGTGAACGCGCTGGCCGACGTGGCGCCGGGCGCGGTGGGCCCGCCGTACGCCTCCGCCTTCGGGGCGGCGGCGGTGCTGTACGGGGTGCCGGTGACGGGCTTCGCGCTGCTGTGGCTGGCGCTGGCGACGGCGCTGGTGGTGCGGGCGGCCGTCGACGGGATGCCGTTCTCGATGACGTGGTGGGGGTTCACCTTTCCGGTCGGCACGTGCGTCACGGGCGCCTCGGGCCTGGCCCGCCACACGGGTCTGGACGCCTTCACCTGGGTCGCGGTCGCGCTGTACGCGCTGCTGCTCGCCGCGTGGGCGGTGACCGGTGCGCGTACGGTACGCGGCCTGCTGGCCGGGACGCTGCCGGCTCCGCCGGCGCCGGTCGCGGCGGCCGGCTGAACGGGCCGGTACGTGCAGGGAGCGCGGGAGGGTTCGTGCCGGGCCGTGCCGGGGGACAGTGGTGCCATGGCTCTGCACTGGAAACTCGTCATCGACAGCACGGACGCGGCCGCCCTCGCCGACTTCTGGGCCGAGGCCCTCGGCTACGAGGTGGAGGACCCGGGCGCCCTCGTCGCGCGGCTGTTGGCCGCCGGGCAGCTCCCCGAGGAGGCGGTCGCCGAACACCGGGGCCGCAAGCACTTCCGCGGGCTGGCGGCGATCCGGCACCCCGACGACCCGTACGACGAGGTCAGTGGCGTCGGCGCGGGCCGCCGCCTGCTCTTCCAGCAGGTGCCGGAGGCCAAGACCGTCAAGAACCGCCTGCACGTCGACGTGCACGGCGGCCCCGAGGGGCTGGAAGCCCTGGTGTCGCGGCTGGAGGGCATCGGCGCCACCAGGCTCCGGGAGGTCGATCAGGGTCCGGCCGGCCACTGGTGGGTCATGCGGGACCCGGAGGGCAACGAGTTCTGCGCGTCCGCGTAGGCGGTCGGCCGGCCGCCGTTCAGCGCCGTGGGTCGTTGGTGGCGTCGATGTGCTCGGAGACCTGGACGACCAGGAGCCGGGTGGCGGGCACGGTGGCCCGCCAGCGGTGCCGGACGCCGCCGGAGAGGAAGAGGGTGTCGCCCGCGCCGAGGCGGTAGGCCTGGCCCTCCGCCTCGACGTCGACGGCGCCCGCGACGACGTACATCAGTTCGTCGTTGCGGTGCTGGAACTCCTGGCCGAGGTCGGGCTCGCCGGAGAACTCCAGGGCGCTGAGCTGGTGGCGCCCCTGGACGACACGGCGGACGCCGTCGCCGGTGCCGGCCCGCACCACGTCCACGGCGCGGGCGGAGTCCGCGGCCTCGCGGAGGCGGGCTGTGGTGGTCTCCAGGGCGTCGGCCACCCGGTCCAGGGAGCGGGAGCTGGGCCGGGCCCGTTCGTTCTCGATCTGGCTGAGGAAGGGCACGGACAGGCCGCTGCGCGCGGCGACGGCGGCCAGCGTCAGCCCGAGGGTGCGGCGGCGGCGGCGGACCGCGGCGCCCACCCGTAGTGCTTCCTTCTCGTCCATGTTCGACTCCCTCCCGCCCGGCCATCCTCCCGGTTGGCGGCGCGTTCCGCACATGATTGCGCGGGACGGTCGGCCGGCGACACCCCCGGACACGGACGCGGACACGGGCAGGTGGCCCTCGCCGTTCGGCGGGGGCCACCTCTGACCTGCGGTGATGCTGTCCGGGGAGGTTACACCGGAGCCATCTGGTCCGCTATCGCGGGATGGTCGTCCATCCAGGACCGGACCGCTTCCTCCTCGTGGCCCGTGCCCAGCCGCTGGATCTCGTTCTCCAGGCCGGCGAGCTGTTCCTCACTGAGCTTGAAGTTCTTGAACCACTCGGTGAGCTGGGGGTAGGTCTTCGGGAAGGCCTTGTTGGCGATGGTGTGCAGCTCGTCGCCGGTGCCGAAGCCCTTCTTCGGGTCGGCGAGCTTGGTGAGCTTGTACTCGTTGTACGCCCAGTGCGGGGTCCAGAGCACGACCGCGATCGGCTCCTTCTTCGCGTAGGCCCGCTTCAGCTCGGCGAGCATGCCGGGCGTGGAGGAGTCGACGACCTCGTACTCGTCGCTGAGGCCGTACGCCGGGAGGACCTGGTTCTTCAGGTTCTCCATGGTGGCGGTGCCGGGCTCGATGCCGACGATCCGGCCGTCGAACTCCTTGCCCTTGCCCTTGAGGTCGGCGAGGGACGTGACGTCCTTCACGTAGTCGGGGACGGCGAGCTCGATCGAGGTGGGGCCGTACCACGAGCCGAGGTCGGTGAGCTGGTTCCGGTACTTCGCCCAGTAGTTCTTCTGGGTGTACGGCAGCCAGCCGTCGAACTGGACGTCGATCTGGCCGCGGGACATCGCGGCGTACATCGGGCCCACCTCGAACTGCTTGAGGTTGATCTTGTAGCCGCGGTCCTCCAGGACGGCCTTCCACAGGTACGTGGCGGCGATGTCCTCCTCCCAGGGGAACCAGGCGACGTTCAGGGTGCGCTCGCGCTCGTCCCGGCCGTTGACCGGCTTGGCCGCGGCGGTCTTGGAGCCGCCCCCTTCGGCCGGGGTCCACCGGTCGGCGACACCCTCGTTGGCGTCCAGCCAGGTGCGGACGGCGTCCTGCTCCTTGCCCGAGCCCGACTTCTGGATCTCGGCCTCAAGGCTGGTGAGCTGCTTCTCGGTCATCTTGAAGTTCTTGAGCCAGGAGCCGACCTCGGGGTTCTGTGCGGCGAAGCCCTTACGGGTCAGGGTGTGAATGCCGTCGCCCTGGCCCCACAGCTTCTTGGTGTCCTCGAGCTTGGTGAGGTCGAACTCGTTGTACGCCCAGTGCGGCGACCACAGCGGGACGACGATCGGTTCCTTCTTGGCGTACGCGCGCTTGAGCTCGGCCAGCATGGACGGCGTGGAGCCGTCGACGACCTTGTACTCCTCGTCCAGGCCGTAGCCCGGCAGGATCTTCTCCTTGAGCAGCGCGGACTCGCCGGCGCTGGGCTCGATGCCGACGATGCGGCCGTCGAACTCCTTGCCCCTGCCCTTGAGGTCGTCGAGGGTCTTGACGTCCTTCATGTACGCGGGGACGGCGAGTTCGAGGGAGGTGGGGCCGTACCAGGACCCCATGTCCTCCAGCTTGTCCTTGTACTTGTTCCAGTAGTTGGCGTGGGTGACGGGCAGCCAGGAGTCGGTCTCGAAGTCGATCTGGCCGTTGGCCATGCCGGTGTACAGGGCGCCTGCCTCGTACTGCTTGACGTCGACCTCGAAGCCCTGGCGCTCCAGCAGCTCCTTCCACAGGAACGTGGAGGCGATGCCCTCGTCCCAGGGGATGTAGCCGATGCTGATCTTCTTTCCCTTGCCCACGCCGCCGGAGGCGGAGTCGCTGTCGGCGGGGTCCGACCCGCCGAAGACGCCCATGCCGCCCGCGACGAGGGCGAGGACGACCACGCCGGCCAGGGCGACGACGCCCTGGGGGCGGTAGTTCCAGATCCTCAGCCCGCCCGCCATGGACTGGGCCTTGGCGATCGCGCGGCGGCCGAGGGGGGAGACCTCGCGGCCGAGCGCGCTCGTCATGCGGTCCAGGTACATGGCGAGGATGACGATGGAGATGCCCGCCTCGAAGCCGAGACCGACGTCGACGTTGCCGATGGCACGGTAGACCGAGCCGCCGAGGCCGCCGCCGCCGACCATGCCGGCGATGACCACCATGGACAGGCCCAGCATGATGACCTGGTTGATGCCGGCCATGATCGTGGGCAGGGCGAGCGGCAGCTGCACCCGCAGCAGGGTGTTGCGCGAGGTGGTGCCGAACGCCTCGGCCGCCTCGACCAGTTCGCCGTCGACCTGGCGGATGCCGAGCTCGGTCATCCGGACGCCCGGGGGCAGCGCGAAGATGATGGTGGCGATGATGCCGGGGACGACGCCGACGCCGAAGAAGATGACGCCGGGGATCAGGTAGACCATGGCGGGCATGGTCTGCATGAAGTCGAGGACCGGCCGGGTCACCGCGCTGACGGTCTTGGAGCGGGAGGCCCAGATGCCGAGCGGCACCGCGAGGACCAGGGTCACGATGGTCGCGACCAGGACCAGGGTGAGGGTGTCCATCGCCTCGTCCCACAGCTCGACGCTGTCGATGAGCGCGAAGCCCACGAAGGCGAGCAGGCCCGCGATCAGGCCGCGCAGCCACCAGGCGATGACGGCGACGATGCCCGCGAAGAGCAGTGGAGCGGGGGCGGACAGGACGGCGGCTATGCCGTCGAACATGCCGCTGACGAGCGAACTGATGGCGTCGAAGAGCCAGGCGAGGTGGGTCTGCAGCCAGTCGACCGCGGAGTCGACCCATTCGCCGAGGGGGAGCCTAAACACTGGCCACCTTCTTCGTGGTCACGGCGTCGTCGGCGTGCCGCGGTGCGTCGGTCGGGTTCATCGGGTCGCCGAGCACGGCCAGCAGCCGCGACCGGGGCACGACGCCCACGAGCTTGCCCCTGCCGTCCGTCACGGCGACCGCGTCGGCGCTGCGGGAGCAGGGGGTGAACAGGTCGATGATCGGCGTCGATTCGCCGACGGTGGCCGGGGCGGCGTCCAGGACGTCCTGCGGGGTGCGCAGTTCCCTGCCGGCCTCGGACGTGGTGCCGATGGTGTGGTGCGGCTCCGCCATGATGGCGCTCGCGGTCAGCACCCGCGAGCGGTCGACGTCCTGGGTGAAGGAGGCGACGTAGTCGTTGGCGGGGGTGACGAGGATGTCCTCGGCGGTCCCGAGCTGGACTATCTCGCCGTCGCGCATGACGGCGATGTGGTCGCCGAGGCGCATGGCCTCGTTGAGGTCGTGGGTGATGAAGACGATGGTCTTCTTCAGGCGCTTCTGGAGTTCCAGCAGCTGGTCCTGCATGTCGCGGCGGATCAGCGGGTCCAGGGCGCTGAAGGACTCGTCCATCAGCAGCAGGTCGGCGTCGGTGGCCAGCGCGCGGGCCAGGCCGACGCGCTGCTGCATGCCGCCGGACAGCTCGTCGGGCCAGGACTTCTCCCAGCCGGCGAGGCCGGTCAGCTCCAGTGCCTCGGCGGCGCGCTTCTCGCGCTCGGCGCGCGGCACGCCCTGGACCTCCAGGCCGTACGCGGCGTTCTCCAGCACGCTGCGGTGCGGGAAGAGCGCGAAGTGCTGGAAGACCATGGAGATCTTGGACGAGCGCACGTGGCGCAGCTCGCGCGGCGAGAGGGCCGTCAGGTCCTGGCCGTCGAACAGGACCCGCCCGGCGGTCGGGTCGAGCAGGCCGTTGAGCATGCGGAGCAAGGTGGATTTGCCGGAGCCCGAGAGCCCCATGACGACGAAGATCTGTCCGGGCTCCACGGTGAAGGAGGCGTCGATCACCGCTGCCGTGGTTCCGTCGGCGCGCAGCTCGTCGCGGCTCGCGCCGCCTTCGAGCTTCCGCACGGCTTGATCGGGTCGTCTGCCGAAGACTTTGTACAAGTGTTCGGCCTGCAGCCTTGACACATACACCTCGCGGGTAGAACGAAAAGCGGTCCGCCCCCCGCGGCGGACCGTGGAGCAGCGGGATCGGCCCGCGACCGGCGCACATCGATGGACAATGCACATGGTTCGCTCCGGTGGCGCGCCTTCCCGGGTTTATCCGGAGCAAACGCTTCCGTGACTCAGGTCACGCCGTGTGACTGTCGGTGGGGTACGGCATCATCGGGGTGTGACGCGACGCCTGATGCTCCTCGACACCGCCTCCCTGTACTTCCGCGCCTATTTCGGGGTGCCCGATTCGGTGCGCGCGCCGGACGGCACGCCGGTCAACGCCGTGCGCGGGCTGCTCGACTTCATCGGCCGGCTGGTGCAGGACCACCACCCGGACGATCTGGTGGCGTGCATGGACGCGGACTGGCGCCCGCAGTGGCGGGTGGACCTGATCCCCACGTACAAGGCGCACCGCGTGGCGGTGGAGACGCCCGCCGGCCAGGCCGACGAGGAGGAGGTCCCGGACACCCTCTCGCCGCAGGTGCCGGTGATCGAGGCGGTGCTCGACGCGCTGGGGATCGCCCGGGTCGGCGTCTCCCCGTACGAGGCGGACGACGTGATCGGCACGCTGGCAGGGCGGGCGGACGGCCCGGTGGACATCGTCACCGGCGACCGCGACCTCTACCAACTGGTGGACGACGCGCGCGGCGTGCGGGTGCTGTACCCCCTCAAGGGGGTGGGGACGCTGCAGATCACGGACGAGGCGTGGCTGCGGGAGAAGTACGGCGTCGACGGGCGGGGTTACATCGACCTGGCGCTGCTGCGCGGCGACCCGAGCGACGGGCTGCCGGGGGTGCCGGGCATCGGCGAGAAGACGGCGGCCAAGCTGCTGGACGCGTACGGCGACCTGGCCGGGATCATGGCGGCGGTGGACGATCCGGCGTCGCGGCTGACCCCGTCGCAGCGCAAGCGGCTGGACGAGGCCCGGCCGTACGTCGCCCTCGCCCCGAAGGTGGTGCGGGTCGCGGACGACGTGCCGCTGCCGGAGTTCGACCCGGTGCTGCCGCGCGAGGCGCGCGATCCGGTGGCGCTCTCGGAGCTGGCCGAGCGGTGGGGACTGCGGGGCGCGCTGCAGCGGCTGCTCTCCGCGCTCCATTCCTGAACGATTCCCGAAGTGCTAGGTTAGGTACACCTAACTAGGGGCCTCCGCGGCTCCGCACCTCGTTCCAGGGAGAACCGCGTGGCAGAACGTCCGGCACGGAAGGCACCCAAGGCCCGGGGGGCGCAGGTCCTGCGCACCGAGCGGATCACCCCGCACATGGTGCGCGTGGTCCTGGGCGGCGACGATCTCCGGGGCTTCGACGTCGCCGGCCAGGCCGACGCCTACGTGAAGCTGTGCTTCGCGCCGGAGGGCGCCGACTACGCCCACCCCTTCGACATGGCGGCGATCCGCGAGACGCACCCGCGTGAGCTCTGGCCGACCACCCGCACCTACACGGTCCGCTCCTGGGACCCGGCCACCGGCGAGCTGGCGATCGACTTCGTGGTGCACGGCGACGAAGGGCTGGCCGGACCATGGGCCGCCGCCGCTTCGGCCGGCGACCGGATGACCCTGCTCGGCCCCGGTGGCGGTTACGCCCCGCGGGAGACGGCCGGCTGGCACCTGCTGGTGGGCGACGAGAGCGCGCTGCCCGCGATCGCCGCCGCGCTGGAGCAGATGCCGCAGGACGCCACGGGCCTCGCGTACATCGAGGTGGCGGACGCCGCCGAGGAGCAGAAGCTGACCGCGCCCGCCGGTATCGCGGTGCGCTGGCTGCGCCGTGACGGGCGTCCCGTCGGCGAGCTGCTGACGGCGGCCGTCGCCGGGCTGGAATTCCCGTCCGACGACGTGCAGGCCTTCGTCCACGGCGAGGCGGCCTTCGTCAAGGAGATCCGCCGGCACCTGCGGCTGGAGCGGAAGATCCCCGCCGACCGGCTGTCGATCTCGGGCTACTGGCGGCTCGGTCAGAACGACGACGCCTGGCGCGCGGTCAAGCGCGAGTGGAACGAGCAGGTGGAGCGCGAGCAGGAGAGCGCCGCGTAAGCCGCCGCACCGGACGCCCCGGTCGCCGCCCTTCCCCGGGCGGCGGCCGGGGCGTCGTCGTGTCCGCACCCGCCAGAGCCGTTTCCCCTGCCGCGTCCGGCGCGGGGTGGAAAGATCGCATGTCCGCTCGACCAATCCGAACGGCCCCCGGCCTCGGATCACCTGCGGAACCAGACGACCGCTCCGGGAGGACACCCGCGTGAAGGAAGCAGTACACATCAGCGGGGTGCCCGCGCCCGGACCGGATCTGCAGGAGCTGCTGGTCCGGGTGGCGCGGGGCGACCAGGACGCCTTCGCCGCGGTCTACGACGCGGTGAGCGGGCCGGTGCTCGGCCTGATCCGCCGCGTCCTGCGCGACCCGGCCCAGTCCGAGGAGGTGGCGCAGGAGGTGCTGGTCGAGGTCTGGCGGACCGCGCCGCGCTACCAGCCCTCGCGCGGAGCCGCGATGAACTGGATCCTGACGCTCGCCCACCACCGGGCGGTCGACCGGGTCAGGTCCGCCGAGGCGTCGGCGGCCCGTGAGCACAAGGCCGCATTGCTGGAGCGGACCCCCGCGTTCGACGAGGTGACCGAACAGGTGGAGACCCGGCTGGAGCGCGAGCAGGTGCGGCGGTGCCTGCGCACCCTCTCCGAGCTCCAGCGCCAGTCCGTGACCCTCGCCTACTACCAGGGCCTCACCTACCGCGAGGTCGGGGAGCTGCTCTCGGTACCGCTCGGAACCATCAAGACCCGCCTGCGCGACGGACTGATCCGGCTGCGCGACTGCCTGGGGGTGAACGCGTGAGCACCGTCGAACTGCACACTCTGACCGGGGCCTACGCCCTGCACGCGCTGCCGGAGGACGAACGGCGGGCCTTCGAACAGCATCTGCACGCCTGCGAGGCGTGCGCCCTGGAGGTACGCGAACTGTCCGCGACGGCGGCCCGGCTGGGCTTGGCCGTCTCGGAGCGGGCACCGCGCGCGATGCGCGAGAGGGTGCTGACCGAGATCACGACGGTCCGTCAGGAGAGCCCGGGGCAGGGCGCGCCGGACCGGTCCGCACCGCCCGCCGGGCGGGCCGGGCGCTGGTCGCGGTACGCGCTGGCCGCGTGCCTGGCGGCGGCGGCCGCGCTGGGCGGCGTGGCCGTCTGGCAGGGGCGGGCCGCCCAGGACGCCCGGCAGGAGGCGGACCTGGCCCAGCAGCAGAACGCGCGGCTGGCGCGGGTGCTCTCCGCCCCCGACGCCAAGACGGCGTCGGCCCGGCTGCCGGACGGCGCGCGGGGCACGGTGGTGGTGTCGCGGAGCGTGGACCGCGCGGTGTTCCTCGCCTCGGGGATGGAGCGTCCGCCGGGCGGCAAGGTCTACCAGCTCTGGTTCGACGTCGACGGGACCATGCGGTCGGCCGGGCTGATGGACCCGTCCGCGTCCGACGACGCGGTGCTGCTGGACGGTGCCGTCGACCGGGCGTCCGCGATGGGCATCACGGTCGAGCCGGCCGGCGGTTCCGACCGGCCCACCTCCGACCCGCTGGCCCTGATGGCGCTGCCCACCGCCTGACGCCCGCCGTCCTTCCCACGTATCCCCGCCCGGTGGCGGGCGACCCCCGTGTCGCCCGCCACCGGGCTTTTCGGTACCGGTGGGACGTGTTCGCGTTCGCGGACGGAAAGAGGGTCGGTACTACTTCGTGGCCGGGAGCCCCGCGGATGGGTTCTGACGGAATGTTGACCCGATCAGGTGAAGGACCAATCCGCCGGCCGCCGGGGACCGAATCCTCCGTGTGAAGGCAGAACGGAACGATTCGCAGACGCACGGGAGTTCGGGCTCCCGGCGGTCGCGCTGGGCGCGCCGCGCACTGGCCGCGCTCAGCGGTCTGGTCGCGGCGTTCAGCGCCCTGGGCGTCGCCGAACTGGTCGCGGCGGCCGTACGCCCCGAGGCGGGTCCGGTCACGGCGGTGGGCGGTGCGGTCATCGACCGCACTCCCCCGGCCGTCAAGGACTTCGCGGTGCGGGAGTTCGGCACGAACGACAAGCTGGTGCTGCAACTCGGCATCCTGCTGCTGCTGGCGGTGTTCGCCATGGCGGTCGGGTTGCTGGCGCTGCGTCACCGGCGCATCGGCTCGGCGGTCGTTCCGGTCTTCGGTGTGCTCGGCGCGGTAGCGGCGGCGGGCAGGCCGGAGGGGCAGCCGCTGGACGCCCTGCCTTCGCTGGTGGGCGGGCTGGTGGCGGCGGGAGCGTTGTACGTCCTCATCGGCCGGCTCACCGGACCGGCCGGTGCGCCGTCCCCCGCGGCTGGGGGGACGGCGGACCGGTCGCCCGCGGTCTTCGACCGCCGCGGGTTCGTGATCGCGGCGACCGCGGTGGCCGCCGCGTCGGCCGGCGCGGGGGCGGTCGGCCGCAAGGTCACCGCCTCCGTCCAGGCCGGGGCCGCCGAGTCGCGGCGCGACATCGTCCTGCCGGCCCCCGGCTCGGCGGCCCCCGCGGTGCCCCGCGGCGCCGACCTCGGTGTCCGGGGCGTCAGCTCCTTCGTCACCCCGAACAGGTCCTTCTACCGGGTCGACACCGCCCTGGTGGTGCCGCGGGTGGACGCCGGGAGCTGGCGGCTGCGCATCCACGGCAAGGGCGTGACCCGCCCGCTGACGCTGAGCTACCGGGACCTGCTGCGCCGGGAGATCGTCGAGCGCGACATCACCCTGACGTGCGTCTCCAACGAGGTCGGCGGCCCCTACGTGGGCAACGCCCGGTGGATCGGCGTGCGACTGTCCGACCTGCTGCGCGAGGCCGGGGTGAGGCCGCCGTCCGACGGCGGTCCCGCCGACCAGTTGGTCTCGCGTTCGGTCGACGGCATGACGATCGGCACCCCGGTGGAGGACGTCATGGACGGCCGCGACGCGATGCTGGCCCTCGGCATGAACGGCGAACCCCTGCCGTTCGACCACGGGTTCCCGGTCCGCATGGTCGTCCCCGGCCTGTACGGCTACGTGTCGGCGTGCAAGTGGATCCAGGACATCGAGCTGACCACGTTCGACGCGTACGACGCCTACTGGGTCAAACGCACCTGGGCCCGCCGGGCGCCGATCAAGACGCAGTCACGGATCGACACCCCGCGCCCCTTCGCCTCCCCGTCCGCCGGGACCGTGCCGGTGGCCGGTGTCGCCTGGGCCCAGCACCGGGGCGTCTCCCGGGTCGAGGTCCGGGTGGACGGCGGCGACTGGCACACCGCCCGGCTGGGCGCCCCGGCCGGCCGGGACACCTGGCGGCAGTGGGTGTGGGAGTGGCCCGCCACCTCCGGCAGTCACACCCTCGAAGTCCGGGCCACCGACGGCACCGGCGCCACCCAGACCGACGCCCGCGTCGGCACCGTGCCCGACGGCGCCACCGGATGGCACTCGGTGGTGGTCGACGTGTCCTGAACTCCCCCGACCACCGGAGCGGTACGGGCAGCGGGCCCGCCGCTCCGCATCCCGCAAGCACCACGACAACCCCGTCTTCATACGACGAACCGTCCGAACCAGGAGAACTCCATGAACACCCTCACCCTCCGCCGCGTCGCCGTAGCCGTCTCCGCGGCCGCCGTCCTGCCGCTGTCCCTGACGGCCTGCTCGTCCTCCGACGACACCAAGGACGCCGCGTCCGGCTCGACCCCCAGCGCCGCCGCCTCGGCGAGCTCCCCGGCCGGCGACTCCATGGCGATGGACGAGCCGTTCGGCCCGGCCTGTTCCTCCGTGCCGCAGGACGGCGCGGGTTCCTTCGCGGGGATGGCCAAGGACCCGGTGGCGACCGCCGCTTCGAACAACCCGGAGCTGTCCACGCTGGTCACCGCGGTCAAGGCGGCCGGGCTGGTCGACACGCTCAACAACGCGGAGAACATCACGGTGTTCGCGCCGACCAACGAGGCGTTCGCCAAGGTCCCGAAGGCCGACCTGGACGCCCTGCTCGCCGACAAGGCCCAGCTCACCAAGGTCCTCACCTACCACGTGGTGGGTGAGAAGCTGACGCCGAAGCAGCTGGAGAAGGGCTCGTTCGACACCCTGGAGAAGAGCGAGGTCACCACGGCGGGCTCGGACATGGCGTACACCGTCAACGACTCCTCGAAGGTCGTCTGCGGCAATGTGCCGACCGCCAACGCGACGGTCTACATCGTCGACACGGTCCTGATGCCGCCGAAGTAGTCCCACCGGACCGCGCGCGACGGGGTGACGCGCGCGACGGGGGCCGGCGGGGGCGGTGCGCTGCGGCGTACCGCCCCCGCCGCGCGCTCAGCCCTCGAAGCTCGCGAAGTACCCCGCCGCCATGTCCTGGCCGCCGTGCCCCTGGGCCGAGGCGCGGCGGAAGCGTTCCGCGGCGGCCTCCACCGTGTCCATCCGGACCCCGGACCGGCCCGCCGCCTCCAGCACCAGCAGGGCGTCCTTGCGGGCGTTGTCGACGGTGAAGCTCGGGGTGAAGTCGCCGGAGACGATCGCGGCCGACTTCGCCCGGAAGTACCCGCTGTCCATCGGGCCGCCGGCGACCACGTCCCGGAACACCGCCGGGTCGACGCCGAGGCCGCGGGCCAGCGCCAGCGCCTCGCCTACCCCCTGGGTGAGGGCCAGCACCCAGGTGTTGAGGACCAGCTTCAGCCGGCTCGCCTCCCCGGACTCCCCGTCGGCGCCGACCCAGACCGTGCGCTGCCCGATCGCGTCGAAGAGCGGCTGCACCAGCGGCCGTACGTCCTCGGGGCCTGCCGCCAGCACCACCAGCTCGCCCCGCTCCGCCGGTTCGCGGGTGCCCTGCACGGGGGCGTCCACCAGGACCAGGCCGTGCTCGCGGGCGAACCCCGCCAGGTCCTCGATCCGGTCGCCGACGGTGGAGTGCTGCACCCACACCGTGCCCGGCCGCAGCGCAGGGGCGGCGGCCCGCAGGGTCTCCAGCACCGTCGGTCCGTCCTTGAGGACGGTGACCACGACGTCCGCGCCCGCCACGGCGTCGGCCGGCGTCGCCACCGGCTCGATCCCGCCGCCCCGCAGCGCCTCCGCCTTGGCGGCCGTCCGGTTCCACACCCTCGGCGCGAAACCCGCCGCGGCGAGATGGCGCGCCACCGGCGCGCCGATGGCCCCGGTGCCGAGGACGGCGACGCGTGGTGCCCGGTTGTCCGTGGGGGGCATGGGGGTCTCCCTGGGGTCGTGGGACGGCCGGACCCGGTCGGAACCCCGGCCGTGCGCCACCGTACGACGACGGCGGGCTCCCTCCCACCCTGCGGTCCCGCCGCGTCCGGGGCACTCCTACACTCCTGCGCATGGACCGACAGGGTGGAGGACGGCCCGCCGCGGGGCTTCCGGCCGGCGGCGGAGGGCTCTCGCGGGCGGACCGGGCGGCCGGCGCGGTCGTGGGTTCGGCGGCCGGCGACGCGCTCGGCGCGCCCTTCGAGTTCGGGCCGCCCGGTTGCCTCACGGCCCGTTTCCCGGACGGCGTCGGCGAGCTGTGCGGGGGCGGCGGCTGGGATCCGGGGGAGGCGACCGACGACACCCAGATGGCGGTGCTGGTGGCCGAGTCGCTGCTGGAGCGCGGAGGTCTCGACCTGCCGGACGTGTTCGCGAGGTTCCGCCGCTGGGCGGCCGGCGATCCGAAGGACATCGGTCTGCAGACCGAGGCGGTCCTGACGGGCGGCGACCCGTGGGACCTCGCCGCGGCCGTGCACTTCCAGACCGAAGCGCGGGCGGCGGGCAACGGTTCGCTGATGCGGGCGACCACTTCGGCGGTCCGGTTCGCCGCCGCGGGCCGGGAGGCGACGATGGACGCCGCGCGCCGGATCGCGGCGCTGACCCACGGCGACCGGGCCGCGTGGGAGGGCACCGCCGTCTTCCACGACCTGGTGCGGGTCGCGCTCGACGGCGGCGACCCGCTCGACGCGGTGACCGGCGCGCTCGGTGCCGTCCATCCCGACCACCGCGCGCGGTGGGCCGCGGTGCTGGCACCGCGATGGCGGCCGCAGGACGCGACCGAGTTCAACGGGGCGGTGTGGCCGTGCCTGGGCACCGCGCTCTGGGCCCTGCGCACGACGGACACCTTCGAGTCCGCGGTCGCCGCGGCCGTCGACGTGGGCGGCGACACCGACACGGTCGCGGCCGTCACCGGTGGCCTCGCGGGAGCGGTGTACGGCCTCGGCGCGATCCCGGCGCGCTGGACCGCGGTGCTGCACGTACCGCTGCCGGGATACGCGCCCCGGGTGCTGCGCACGAGCGACCTGGTGGACCTGGCCCACCGGCTGGACGCCGGCGGCCGGGCCCACCGCGCTTGACGGCCGCACCTGACGTCTCCGGCCGCCCGCTCCCCCGCGGGCGGCCCCCCGCACGGGCGGAGCCCGTCAGCCCACCGAGCTGTACGCCACCACTCCGCGCCGGACGGCGTCCACCGCCTTGCGCGCGTTCTTCGCGACCGTGCTGTCCTCGTGGGGCGCGGCGGCCGCGATCTGGCCCAGCACGTCGATGACCTGCTTGCACCAGCGCACGAAGTCGCCCGCCGGCATGTCGGCGTCGCGCAGCACCTCGTCCAGGGTCCGGCCGGAGGCCCACATGTAGACCGACCAGGCGAACCCGAGATCGGGCTCGCGCTGGCCGACCCCCTCCGCCTGGTTGATCTTGAAGTCCTCCTCCAGGGCGTCGAGACGGCCCCAGATGCGGACCATCTCACCCATCGCGGTCTTCGCCGGGCCGGACGGCAGCTTGGGCGCGACCGCGTCGTCCGCCTGCCGCGCCTCGAAGACCAGCGCCGAGACGCAGGCGGCGAGTTCGGCCGGGTTGAGCCCTTCCCAGACCCGCTCGCGCAGGCACTCGCTGGCCAGCAGGTCGAGTTCGCCGTAGAGCCGGGCCAGCCGCCGCCCGTGCTCGGTGACCTCGTTGGCCCGCAGGTAGTCAAGCTCGGTCAGCAGGGCCACGATGCGGTCGAAGGTGCGGGCGATGGTGTTGGTGCGCCCCTCGATGCGGTTCTCCAGCTGGCGGGTGTCCCGCTTCAGCCGGTGGTACCGCTCCGCCCAGCGGGCGTGGTCCTCGCGCTCGTCGCACCCGTGGCAGGGGTGGGCGCGCAGCTCGGTCCGCAGCCGGGCGATCTCCCGGTCGTCGGCCGCCGCCGCCCGCTGCTTGCGGTGCCGGTCCGGCACGATGTGCCCGGCCTTGCTGCGCAGCGCGGACGCCAGGTCGCGGCGCGACTGCGGGGAGCGGGGGTTGAAGGTCTTCGGGACCCGCATCCGCTCCAGGGCCTCGACCGGCACCGGGAAGTCGATCGACCCGAGCCGCTTGACCTGCCGTTCGGCGGTCAGCACCATCGGCCGGGGGCCGTCGTGCTGGTCGAACCCGCGGTGGCCGTTGGCCCGGCCGGCCGGCAGGCCCGGGTCGAGGACCAGGGCGAGCCCGGCGAACTTCCCGGTCGGCACGTGGATGATGTCGCCCGGCTTCAGCTTCTCCAGCGACGCGGCGGCCGCGGCGCGGCGCTGCGAGGCGCCCTGCTTGGCCAGCTCCGTCTCGCGGTCCTTGAGGTCGCGGCGCAGCCGCGCGTACTCCTCGAAGTCCCCGAGGTGGCAGGTCATGCCCTCGCGGTAGCCTGCCAGGCCTTCTTCGTTGCGCTGGACCTGGCGCGAGATGCCGACGACGGAACGGTCGGCCTGGAACTGCGCGAAGGAGGTCTCCAGCAGTTCGCGCGAACGGTGCCGCCCGAACTGCTGCACCAGGTTCACGGCCATGTTGTACGAGGGCCGGAAGCTGGAGCGGAGCGGGTAGGTGCGGGTGCCCGCGAGGCCGGCGAGGGCGCCCGGGTCAAGGCCGCGCTGCCAGAGCACCACGGCGTGGCCCTCGACGTCGATGCCGCGCCGGCCGGCCCGGCCGGTGAGCTGGGTGTACTCGCCGGGGGTGATGTCGGCGTGCTGCTCACCGTTCCACTTGACGAGCTTCTCCAGGACCACGGAACGGGCGGGCATGTTGATGCCCAGCGCGAGCGTCTCGGTCGCGAACACGGCCTTCACCAGGCCGCGGACGAACAGTTCCTCGACGACTTCCTTGAACGTGGGGAGCATCCCGGCGTGGTGGGCGGCGATGCCCCGCTCCAGCCCTTCCAGGAACTCGTAGTAGCCGAGGACGTGCAGGTCCTCGGGGGGGATGGAGGCCGTGCGCTCCTCGACGATCTCGCGCACCAGCCGGCGCTTGTCCTCGTCGTTGAGGCGCAGCCCGGCCTGGAGGCACTGCTGTACCGCGGCCTGGCAGCCGGCCCGGCTGAAGATGAAGGTGATGGCCGGCAGCAGGCCCTCGTTGTCCAGCCGGTCGATGACCTCGGGGCGGGACGGGGTCCAGATCCTGCTGCGCTGACGCCGCTCACGCTCGCGGTCCGCCTCGCGGACCATCTTGCCTCGCCGCCGGTCGCGCGGGTTGTAGCCGCGCTCGCTCTCCATGCGGCCGAGCCGGACGAGATCGGGGTTGACCTCCCGCCGGGTGGAGCCCCGGCCGCCGTGGTCGGTCTCCTCTTCGAACAGGTCGTACATCCGGCGGCCGGCCAGCACGTGCTGCCACAGCGGCACCGGGCGGTGCTCGGAGACGATGACCTCGGTGTCGCCGCGGACGGTGTCCAGCCAGTCGCCGAACTCCTCGGCGTTGGAGACGGTCGCGGAGAGGGAGACGAGCGTGACCGACGGCGGGAGGTGGATGATCACTTCCTCCCACACCGCGCCCCGGAAGCGGTCGGAGAGGTAGTGCACCTCGTCCATGACCACGTGGCCGAGGCCGTTCAGCGCCTGCGACCCGGCGTACAGCATGTTGCGCAGCACCTCGGTGGTCATGACGACCACGGGCGCGTCCGCGTTGACGCTGTTGTCACCGGTGAGCAGTCCGACCTTGTCCGCGCCGTAGCGTTTGGCCAGGTCGGCGAACTTCTGGTTGGAGAGCGCCTTGATCGGGGTGGTGTAGAAGCACTTGCGGCCCTGGGCCAGCGCGAGGTGCACGGCGAACTCGCCCACGATGGTCTTGCCGGACCCGGTGGGGGCCGCGACCAGGACGCCCTTGCCCGCTTCCAGGGCCTTGCAGGCCTCGATCTGGAAGGGGTCGAGTTCGAACTCGTACATCTCGCGGAAGGCGCCGAAGGCCGTGGCCCGCTCGGCCGCACGGACACGGGACGCGTGATAGCGCTCAGCTGGTGAGAGGTCCTCTGTCATCTTGCCCACGAGCCTACCCGGCGGGTCCGACAGTCAGCCGTGGCTTTTTCGATCACCGCGCGCCAGGACCCGCACCGCGCCCGGCACGCAGACGGCCCGGACGGGCAGCGCGCCCAGCGACTCGCCGTCGGCGTAGGCGGTGACCCCCGCGGCCCGCAGCTCCACGGACCGGGCCCGGTACACGGTGACGGCGGGGTGGGACAGGTGCGTGCCGCGGTAGACCTTCGGGAAGACCCTCAGCAGGGTGGAGCGCGAGCACTCCCCCACCACGGTCACGTCGAACAGGCCGTCGTCCACGACCGCCCCGGCGCATATGCGCATGCCGCCGCCGTACGAGGTCGTGTTGCCGACCGCGACTAGGGTGGCCCGGATCTCCCGCTCCTCGCCGTCGTCGAACCGGACGCGGTAGGGCACCGGCGCGAAGGAGGCCAGCTCGGCGAGGATCGCCAGGTCGTACCGGAAACGGCCGGCGCCCGGCGGCATCCGGTTGGCGCGGTCGTTGACCCGGGAGTCGAAGCCGGAGGCCAGGACCGTGCCGAACCAGCGGTCGCCGACCCGGCCGAGGTCGAGGGTGCGGACCGTCCCCTCCTTCAGGGCGCGGGCCGCGAGCCGTCCCGCGGCTGCGGGGTCGCGCACCGGCAGCCCCAGGGCGCGGGCGAAGTCGTTGCCGCTGCCGACGGCGACGACGCCGAGCGGGGTGGCGGTCCGGGCCAGGGCGCTGAGCGCGAGGGAGACCACCCCGTCCCCGCCCACGGCGATCAGGGCGCCGGTCCCGCCGGCCACGGCCTCCCGGGCCCGGCGCAGCGCGTCGGCCGCGTCCTCGCCGAGGACGGTGCGGACGGAGAAACCGGCCTCCCGCAACGCGGAAGCGGCCGGCTGCGCGGCGTGCGCGCCCCGGCCGCTTCCCGCGGTGGGATTGACGACAAGGGTGATCTCGCTGGTCACCCGCCGGACCTTACAAGGTCAGGTGATGTCGTCGTAACCGTTGAGACGTTGCGGATGGGAGGCGTCCGCGCTTCCGGTGGACTGCCCCGGCAGGGCGGGCCGCGCGACGCTCTCGACGGCCCCGACGGGCTCGGGGGTCAGGTCGAGTACGGAGGCCTCGTCGTCGTCGAGTTCGGCGTCGGGGTCGCGGCGCTTCTTCCGCTTGTCGTTGAGGAGGGAGAACCCGGTGGCGATGAAGTACAGCACCGCGAGGGGACCGGCGAGCAGCAGCATCGAGACCGGCTCGCCGCCGGGGGTGGCGATCGCGGCGAAGGCCGTGAGGCCGACGATCATCCCGCGCCACCAGCCGAGCATCCGCTTGCCGCTGACGACCCCGGTCATGTTGAGGGCGACGAGCAGCAGCGGCAGTTCGAAGGCGAGACCGAAGACGATCACCATGCGGGTGAGCAGGTCCAGGTAGCTGTCGAGGCCGATCTGGTTCTGCACGTTGTCCGGGCTGAACCCGAGCATGATCTCCGCGGTCTGCGGCAGGATCGAGTAGGCCAGGTAGCTCCCGGCGAGGAAGAGCGGGACGCCGACGACCACGAAGGCGTACGCGTACTTCTTCTCCCCCTTGTGGAGTCCGGGGGCCACGAACGCCCAGAGCTGGTACAGCCACACCGGCGTCGCGAGGAGCACGCCGGACATGAGGGCGACCTTCAGCGCGTTGGTGAAGGGCGCCATCAGGGTGTCGGTCTTCAGCAGGGCGCACGGCCTGCCGTTGACCGCGGTGACCACGCCGTCCCGGCAGCCCACCGAGGTGAGGAGCGGGCGCAGCAGGAAGTCGTAGATCTCCTTCTGGAAGAAGGCGGCCACTATCGTCACCGCGACGATCGCCAGCACGGCCTTCAGCAGCCGGTTACGCAGCTCACGCAGGTGATCGAGGAGCGGCATCCGCCCCTCGTCGTTCTTCTCCTGCTTGCGGGCGGGCTTGAGCAACCCACTTCCCTCGTCTCGTGCGACGGTCGGCCGGTGTGCGGCCCGGCCGTCAGCTGTGGGTGGTGGGCTTCGCGTCGCTGACCGGGCGGGCGCTGGTGACGTCGCCCGGAGCGGCCTGGATCGTGCGCGTGGCCGTCGGCTGCGGGGCCGGCTCGGCGACGGTCTCCGTCGTCGGCGCCGCGGGCTCGTCGTCCTTCTTCATGGCCTTGGCCTCGCTCTTGAGGATGCGGGCCGACTTGCCGAGCGAACGCGCCATGTCGGGAAGCTTCTTGGCACCGAAGAGCAGCAGGATGACAGCGATGATCAGAACGATCTCTAGGGGCTTCAGATTGCCGATCATGTGCGACTTCCTTCTCAACTGAGGCGGCTGGAGGACGGGCTTCCCCTTCGCACAGGACCGGCATGGATCCGGTCTGTACGCCGGCAGCGATCGTAACCCTCGGGGGTGAACACGAGGCAATCCCCGTGCGTCGTTCACGTCGCGGCCCGTACCCCCTGCTGGGCGGTCCTCAGCAGCGTACCTCCCGGAACCGGGAAACTGGAGGGCGCTACCACGCTTATCGGGCGGCCTCCGCCGCCCCGGCCAGGCGGGTCGCGGCGCGTTCGAGGTCCTCGGCGGCCCGGTCGATCCGCTCCGCGGTGGCCGCGACCTGGCGGCCGAGCCGCCGGGCCTCCATGAAGACCTTGATCGCGAGGACGCCCAGCACGGCGGTCCCGGCGAACCCCAGAGCGATGGCGAGCATGGGCCAGAACATCCGGATCAGACCGTCCCCTCGTACGCGGTGAGCGCCTCGCGCGCCACCCTTCTGGCACTCTCGGTCAGCTCCGGCGGCGCCACGATCCGCCCCTCGCCGCCCAGCCGCAGCGCCAGCCGGCGCAGCGAGGCCGGGTCCGGGGTGCGCAGTGTGATCCGCAGACCCCCGTCGGGCAGTTCCTCCGCGCTGTCGTGCGGGTAGTACTCGGCGACCCACCGCCCGCCGGGCCCGACCTCGACGACCACCTCGGGGTCCTCGGCCGACGGCTGGACCAGCCCGGCGGACAGGTCGCGCAGCTCCAGCTCGGGCGGCGCCGACGGGGCGTCGAGCAGCTTGATCTCCGCCACCCGGTCCAGGCGGAAGGTACGGCGCGCCTCGGAGAGCCGGCACCACCCCTCCAGATAGGTGTGCCCGACGGCGAACAGCCGGATCGGGTCCACCTCGCGCTCGGTCAGCTCGTCACGGGCCGGCGAGTAGTAGCGCAGCCAGAGCCGGCGCCGCTCCGAGATCGCCCGGTCGACGTCGGCGAAGACACCGCCCTCCGACTCGAACGTCACCGACAGCCGGGAACTGGCCGCCCCGGTCTCCCCCGCGGCCGCCTCCAGCTTCGCGGTCGCCCGCACCAGCGCCTGCCGGTCGCTCTCCCGCAGGCCGGGCAGGGTGGCGACGGCCCGCGCGGCGACCAGCAGGGCGGTCGCCTCGTCGGCGGCCAGCCGCAGCGGCTCGGCGACGTCGTCCGGGTTGTGCCACCAGATCCGGTCGCCGTCGGTGTCGATGTCGAGGAGGTCGCCGCCCCGGAAACTGGTGCCGCACATCGGCAGCACGTCGAGGTCCGAGATCAGCTCGTCCTCGGTGATGCCGAAGGCCCGTGCGACGTCCTGGACGTGCGCGCCGGGGCGTTCGCGCAGATACGTCACCAGCGACAGCATCCGCCGGGTCTGGTCGATCGCGTTGGTGGCCATCGCTCGTGCTCCCCCTAGTCCTTGGCCACGGCGCGCAGCCGGTCCACGACGTCGGCCCGCAGGTCCGCGGGCTCCTCCACGACCACGTCCGGCCCGAACTCGACCAGCCAGGCGTCCAGCCCGTGGCCGTAAGGGATCTCCAGTTCCTCCCAGCCGTCCCCGCGGTCGCGCACCGACAGGGCGCGGGAACGCAGCGGATAGCCGCAGCCGGCCCGGAGCCTGATCCGGGCGGTCCGGGTGGCGGTCTCGCCGGCCCAGCTCTCCACGGTCTCCCGGACGGTGACGACGTCGGGCACCGGCGCGGTGAAGGCCCCGGCCCGGGAGCGGACCCGGCCGGCGATCCGGGAGAGCCGGAAGACCCGCTCGGCCCGGCGCTCGCGGTCCCAGCCCGCCAGGTACCAGTGGCCGCGCCAGCACTCCAGCGTCCACGGCTCGACCTGACGCTGCTCCGAGCGCGCGGAGTTGCCCTTGCGGTACTCGAAGGTGACCGGACGCCGGTCGCGGCAGGCGAGCATCAGCGGCTCGAAGGCGGCCTCGTGGACCGGAATGCGGGGTTCGAGGGCGCTCTGCACCTCGTACGCGTCGTCGCTCTGCGGCATCCCGGCGGCGCGCAGCTTCTGCAGCGCCCCACTGGCGGCGCCGGCCAGCCGCGCCTGCTGCCAGACCTTGGCGGCGATCTCCAGCGCCGCCGCCTCCTCGGCGTCGAGGGTGATGGGGGGCAGCCGGTTGCTGTCGCGGCGGGCGAGGTAGCCGGTGTCGCCGTCGAGGTTCTCCACCGTCTCGATGACCAGGCCGAGCTCGCGCAGATCGTCCTTGTCGCGCTCGAACATCCGGTTGAAGGACTCGTCGGTGCCCGCCTCGAGGTACGCCTCGATGGAACCGCGCAGCTCCCGCTTGCTGAGCGGGCGCCGGGTGCCCAGCAGGCACAGCGCGAGGTTCATCAACCGCTCGGCCTTGGCAATCGCCATCGACGCCCCTTCTCCTCATGCTCTACGACGCTCGACCGTACCGCCCCGGGGTGTCCGGACAAAAACGCGCCGGAGGGCCCGTGCCGTACGGCACGGGCCCTCCGGTTCGCACGCGGCGGCGGATCAGACGGCGACGAGGTCGCAGACGAAGATCAGCGTCTCGCCGGGCGCGATGCGGGCGCCGGCGCCCTGCTCGCCGTAGGCGAGGTGCGCGGGGATGGTGAGCTGGCGGCGGCCACCGACCTTCATCCCCTGGACGCCCTGGTCCCAGCCCTTGATGACGCGGCCGGCGCCGAGCGGGAACTGCAGCGGGGTGCCGCGGTTCCAGGAGGAGTCGAACTCCTCGCCGGTGGAGAAGGCCACGCCCACGTAGTGGACGGAGACGTTGTCCCCGGCCTTGGCGACCGGGCCGTCACCCTCCCAGATGTCCTTGATCTCAAGGTCGGCCGGCGGCTCGCCACCCGGGAAGTCGATCTCGGGCTTGTCGATGCTCACTGAACTGCTCCTCAACGAAATGAACTGGTCAACCGGGACAGTCTTACATCTTCGCCAGCAGGTCCACGGCGAACACCAGCGTCGACTTGGCGGGGATGGACTGCTGCGCCTGGTCGCCGAAGGCCTGGTCCGGCGGGACCACGATGAGGACGCGGCTGCCGACCTTCTTGCCGACCAGCCCGTTCTTCAGTCCCTTGAGGGTGACCTGCTCCAGCGGGAAGGTCTGGGTCTTGCCCTGGGCGTAGGTGCTGTCGAACGTCTTTCCGTCCTTCCACAGCAGCCCCACGTAGTTCACCACCACGCTGTCGGTGTCCTTGACGACCTCGCCGTCGGACTCCAGCACGTAGGTGGAGGAGAGCTTGGCGGGCGGGTCGCTCTTGGGCACGGTGACCGACGGGGCCTTGCCGTCGGTGTTGGTGCCGACCTTCGGGAGCGCCGCGTCGCTCTGCGCCACCTTGGCGCCCTCGGCGGAGGCCGGGATCTTGGTGGCCTTCACCAGGTCGACGACGAAGACGAGGGTGGCGTTGGGCTTGATGTCGCCCTGGCCCTGCTCGCCGTAGCCGAGGTCCGGCGGGATGGTGAGCTTGACGCGGCTGCCGACCTTCTGGCCGACCAGACCCTTGTCCCAGCCCTGGATGACCATGCCGGCGCCGAGCGTCAGGTCGAAGGTGCTCTTGCGGTCGAAGCTGTTGTCGAAGGGCTTCGCGGAATCCCACGACTGACCGAGGTAGTTGACCTGGACCGCGTCGCCGTTCTCCACCGCGGCGCCGTCCCCCTCACTGATGACCTCGGTCTTCAGCTCCTTGGGCGGGGTCCCCCCGCCCTTGGAGAGGGTGGGCTTCTCCCCGAACTTCTCACCCGCGGTGATCGTGGGCACGGCGTTCTTGGGCGAGTCGGTGTCGGAGGCCTTGTCGGAACCGCACGCCGCTGCGGACAGCAGCAGGGCGGGAACGACGAGAAGGCCGGCAAGTCGGCGCACGGATTCCTCAGATCTTGGACGGCATGGGTCCCCGACACTCTAAGCGCACCAACGGGCCCCGTACGAGGAACGTACGGGGCCCGGGTGGCGCGTGGGGAAAGGGCGTTCGCCCTCCGCTCACATGCCCGCGATCAGTTTCTCCACTCGCTCGTCCACCGACCGGAACGGGTCCTTGCAGAGCACGGTGCGCTGCGCCTGGTCGTTGAGCTTGAGGTGGACCCAGTCGACGGTGAAGTCCCGGCGCTGCTCCTGGGCCCGCTTGATGAAGTCGCCGCGGAGCCTCGCCCTGGTGGTCTGCGGGGGCACGGACTTGCCCTCGAAGATCTTCAGGTCGTTGCAGATCCGGGCGGCCTGCCCCTTGCGCTCCAGGAGGTAGTACAGCCCCCGCCGGCGGTGGATGTCGTGGTAGGCGAGGTCTATCTGCGCGACCCGGGGGTGCGACATGGTCATGTTGTGCTTGGCCCGGTACCGCTCGATGAGCTTGTACTTCATGACCCAGTCGATCTCGGTCTCGATCTTGCCGAGATCCTCGGCCTCGATCGCGTCGAGGGTGCGCCCCCACAGTTCGAGGACCTGGTCGGTCGTGCCGGTCCGGATGCCCCGGCGCTCGACGAAGTCGACGGCCTTGTCGTAGTACTCGCGCTGGATCTCGATCGCCGACGCCTCGCGCCCGCTGGCCAGACGCACCTTGCGCCGGCCGGTCGTGTCGTGGCTGACCTCGCGGATGGCCCGGATCGGGTTCTCCAGGGTGAGGTCGCGCATCACCGTGCCCGCCTCGATCATGCGCAGCACCAGATCGGTGGCGCCGACCTTGAGCAGCATGGTCGTCTCGGACATGTTCGAGTCGCCGACGATGACGTGGAGCCGGCGGTACCGCTCCGCGTCGGCGTGCGGCTCGTCACGGGTGTTGATGATCGGACGGGACCTGGTCGTGGCGGAGCTGACGCCCTCCCAGATGTGCTCGGCCCGCTGGCTGACGCAGAAGACCGCTCCGCGCGGGGTCTGCAGCACCTTGCCCGCGCCGCAGATCAGCTGCCGCGTGACGAGGAACGGAATGAGGATGTCCGCGAGGCGGGAGAATTCCCCGTGCCGCGCGACGAGATAGTTCTCGTGGCAGCCGTAGGAGTTGCCCGCCGAGTCGGTGTTGTTCTTGAAGAGATAGACGTCGCCCGCGATTCCTTCCTCGTGCAGGCGGCGTTCGGCGTCGACGAGCAGACCTTCGAGAATGCGCTCGCCGGCCTTGTCGTGGGTGACCAGTTCGGTCAGGTTGTCGCATTCGGGAGTTGCGTATTCCGGATGCGAACCCACGTCGAGGTAGAGGCGGGCGCCGTTCCGCAGAAAGACATTGCTGCTGCGGCCCCATGACACAACACGGCGGAAGAGGTAGCGCGCCACTTCGTCAGGTGACAGTCGGCGCTGTCCCCTGAACGTGCACGTGACGCCGTACTCGTTCTCCAGCCCGAAAATGCGGCGGTCCATGACTGAACATTACGCCTTACGGCCGGAGCTGAAACCGGGTTCGACAGCTCCGTTTCGATCATTTTCGGAACCGGCCACGACCTCGGGCGCGCGGCCGGGAGCTGCGAGTACCTTCCCGGTGGCCAGCAGCACGGCCAGCGCGGCCGCTCCCGCCGCCCCCGCGACCGCGAAGCTCCATGCCGTGCCGCCCAGTTCCACGGCGGGCCCGGCCGCCGCCGTACCGGCCGCCGCCCCGACCCCGAAGGTCGTCACCAGCCACGAGAACGCCTCCGTCACCGTGCCCCGCGGCGCGTGCCGGTCGACCACCAGGAAGGCGCACGCGAGGGCGGGCGCGAGGAACACCCCGGCGACCGCGCAGAGCGCGGTCATCGCGCCGACCCCCGGAGTCAGTGTGAGCGGCAGATAGCCGAGGGCCAGCAGCGCCACCAGCACCCGCAGCCGCCGCTCCGGCGCCCCCGGCCACTGCCGGGCCCCGTAGACGACACCGCCCGCCAGCGCGCCCAGCCCGAGCGCCGCCATCAGCCAGCCGTACACCGACTCCCGCCCGTGGTCGTCCGCGTAGGCGACCGCGGCCACCGTGATCGAGCCGAGAGCCACACCGACGAAGAAGAACGCGCCGAGCAGCGCCAGCAGACCCGGCGAGCGCAGCGCGCCCAGCCAGTGGGCCTCGCGGGGCGCCGAACGCCAGGTGCGGGACGGCTCCGACAGCACGACGGAGAGCGCGCCGAGCACCCCGAGGGCGTTGATGACCAGCAGGGCGGCGGCCGGCGAGTGCACGGCCACGAGCAGCGTCACCAGCAGCGGCCCGGCGGTGAACATGACCTCCTGCGCGACCGCGTCCAGGGCGTAGGCCCGGTGCACCCGGTCCTCCCGCCCCAGCACGCTCGGCCACAGCGCCCGCAGGCCGCCCTCCAGCGGCGGGGTGAACAGGCCCGCCGCGATCACGGCCGCGCAGGCCAGCGGCAGCGATCCGATGCCGGTCAGCGCCAGCAGCGCCATGGCGAGCCCCGAGACGACGGCCGAGGGGAGCTGGACACGCGGCTGCCCGTACAGGTCCACGGCCCGGCCGAGCAGCGGCTGCCCGACCGCGGTGGCCAGCCCGTACGCGGCGGCCAGCGCGCCCGCCAGGGTGTAGCCGCCGCCCTCCGCCCGGGTGAACAGGACGATCGCGATCGGCGCGGTGCCGTTCGGCAGCCGCCCCACCAGCGTGCCCGCGAGCAGCCTGGTCGCGTGCCGTGCGCGGAGGATGTCCAGATATCCCGCGGCCATGGTCCCGCCCCTCTCCCCCGCCGGACCCACCGACGAAGTTTTACGTATAACGTGCGGCCCCATACGTACCATGACCACAAGCCCCGGTCCACCGCGCCCGGCCCCGACCACCCCCTTCCAGCCGCACCCACCCGCCCCGGAGGCCCCCCGTGACCAGCGCGCACCAGCCCGCCCCGGCGCGCCCCACCAGCCGGGACGTGGCCCGCGCCGCCGGGGTCTCCCAGGCCACCGTCTCGCTCGTCCTCGGCGGCAAGGCGCCCGGACGCGTCTCGCAGACCACCGCCGAACGGGTCAGGGAGAGCGCCCGCGCCCTCGGCTACCGGCCCAATCTCGCCGCCCGCTCCCTCCGCCTCGGCCGCACCCGCACCGCCCTCCTGGTCGTCCCCGCCCTCACCAACGAGTTCTTCGCCCGCGTGTACGCCGGCGCCGCGGGCGTCGCCGCCGAGCACGACTTCGGCGTGGTCCTCTACCCCTCCCCCGACGGCACCGGTCCCGCGAAGGACCCCTTCGCGTCGGCACGCGCCGCGCTCGACGGCGTCATCGCCTCCTCGATGGCCACCGAGGCGCTCGGCGCGCTGCACGGCACGGACCTCCCGCTCGTGATGCTCGACAGCGACCCCGCCGAGCCCGGCGCCGCCGCCCACGTCAACCTCGACATCGCCGACGGCATGCGCCAGGTGACCGAACACCTGCTCGCCCTCGGCCACCGCCACGTCCTGCACCTCGCCTCCGCCGTGGACACCTGGACCTTCGGCGTGCGCGCCCGCGCCCTCCACGAGGCCCTGCGAGGGACCGGGACGACCTTGCGGACCGCCACCGCCGCCCTCGACGTACGCGCCGGACTGCACGCCGCCGAAGCCGCCCTGGCCGCCCCCGGACCGCGACCCACCGCGATCGTCTGCGACGACGACGTCCTCGCGGCCGGAGCCTGCAAGGCGGTCCGCCGCCTCGGACTGCGGGTGCCGGACGACGTCTCCGTGACCGGCTTCGACGACCTCGCCCTCGCCACCGCCGTCGAGCCCGAACTCACCACGGTGACCCTGCCCGCCGAACAGGTGGGCGAACGCGGCATGGCGGCCCTCCTGACCGTCCTGGAGGGCCGGCCCACCCCCCACCACCGGCTCCCGGTCCGCCTCGTCGTACGCGGCTCCACCGCTCCCCCCGCCTGAACCCCGCCCCGCCCCGGACACACCGACGCCCCGCCGGGCGCCGCGAGGCGGCCGACGGGGCGTCGGGGGCGGACCGGGCTACTTCTCCGTGGGCTCCTCGCCCGTGGCCTCCGGGGCGGCCGACGTACCGGGGGTCTGCTCCGCGTCGTCCGCGTCCGACGGCGCGTCCGTCGGAGTGGCGGCACCCGCCTCCGCCTCCAGCAGCCGGGCGAGCTGCCGGCCCACGATCCGCTTGAACTTCCGCTGCTGGGGCCGCGTACGGTCCAGCACGGCCACCTCCAGCCGATCGGCGGGGATGTCCCGCTCGGTGCCGTTGGTGTCCCGCGACAGCGCCTGCACGGCCAGCTTCAACGCCTCCGCGAGCGTCATCCCGTCCCGGTGCCGCTGGTCCAGGAACCCGCTGATCTGCTCGGCGTTGCCGCCGACCGCGACCGAGCCGTGCTCGTCCACGATCGAACCGTCGTGCGGCAGCCGGTAGATCTGGTCGCCGTCCGGCTCGACGCCGACCTCCGCGACCACCAGCTCCACCTCGTACGGCTTCTCCCCGGCGCTGGAGAAGATCGTGCCGAGCGTCTGCGCGTAGACGTTGGCCAGACCGCGGGCCGTCACGTCCTCACGGTCGTAGGTGTAACCCCGCAGGTCGGCGTAGCGCACACCGCCGATCCGGAGGTTCTCGTACTCGTTGTACTTGCCGGCGGCCGCGAAGCCGATCCGGTCGTAGATCTCGCTGAACTTGTGCAGCGCACGGGACGGGTTCTCGCCGACGAACACAATGCCGTCGGCGTACTGCAGCACGACCAGGCTGCGACCGCGGGCGATGCCCTTGCGGGCGTACTCCGCCCGGTCGGCCATGGCTTGCTGGGGTGAGACATAGAACGGCGTCGACACCGGCTATCCGTCCCTTTCTGTCAGTGACGAGTGCATCGGGAAAGCCACGGGAGGGATGGAGAGTCAGAGCAGCGCGGCGCGCGGGCCGTCGGGCTCGTCCAGACGGCGCTCCAGGATCGCGCGCGCCACCTCGGCGGACTCGCCGTCGGTCAGCCGCCGGAAGCCCTCCTCGGTGATGACCGTGACGATCGGGTAGATGCGGCGCGCCACGTCGGGCCCGCCCGTCGCGGAGTCGTCGTCCGCCGCGTCGTAGAGCGCCTGCACGACCAGGGTGAGTGCCTGCTGCTCCGTCAGGTCCTGGCGGTACAGCTTCTTCATCGAGCCCCGCGCGAAGACGGAGCCGGAACCGGTGGCGGCGTACCCGTGTTCCTCGGACCGGCCGCCGGTGACGTCGTAGGAGAAGATGCGGCCCTTGCCCCGGTCGACGTCGTACCCGGCGAACAGCGGGACGACGGCGAGGCCCTGCATCGCCATGGCCAGGTTGCCCCGGATCATGGTGGAGAGGCGGTTGGCCTTGCCCTCAAGGGAAAGCTGGGCGCCCTCGACCTTCTCGAAGTGCTCCAGTTCGAGCTGGAACAGCTTGACCATCTCCACCGCGAGTCCGGCGGTGCCCGCGATGCCCACCGCGGAGTACTCGTCGGCCGGGAAGACCTTCTCGATGTCGCGCTGGGCGATCATGTTGCCCATGGTGGCCCGCCGGTCGCCGGCGAGCACGACGCCGCCGGGGAAGGAGGCGGCCACGATGGTGGTGCCGTGCGGCGCCTCGACGGCCCCCTTCAGGGGCGGCAGGCTGCGATTGCCCGGCAGCATCCCGGGCGCCTGGTCCGACAGGAAGTCCATGAACGAGGACGACCCCGGCGTCAGGAAGGCAGCTGGTAGACGCCCGGTGCTACGAGTGTTGGCTTCCACGCGTTTCCCTCCAGGTAAGCGATGGCCCTGCGCAACGAGTCAGGATCATCCCCCAACTTGCCGATGGCCGAATTACAGTTGAAGCACAGTACGCCTCGGACCCTACCGGTCGTGTGACAGTGATCCACATGAATGGCGGGAGCGGCTAGGCAGATCGTGCAGACGCCGAACTGTGACGCGATCATGGCGTCGCGTTGGGCCTCGGTCATGCCGTACTGGCGCTTCAGATGACCTGCCCGCCCCTGAATCGCCTTGCACGCCTTGCAGCGCGTCGCCAGACCGTCGGTGGCGGTCGAGTTGCGGTGCCATTCGCTGTGCGGTTTCACCTCGCCGCACGTCCGGCACTCCTTGTGTCCGGCCGGGACGTCCGCGCGCCTCACCGACTTGCCCTGAGCCTCCCGGCGGCGCCGGTAGTGCGCGGCGCCGTAGGCGGCCACGCACTCCCGGCACCTCGGTTGCAGGCCGTCGCGACGGTTCCTGTCCGATGCGAAGGAGGGAAGTGGCAGATCCCTCTTGCAACCGGAGCACCACTTCTCTCCGCTCAATTCGGACACGTGACCTTACTGTCCGCCTTTTTGTACGAAACTTCGAACGAAGTCCTCAGCGTTCTCCTCGAGGACATCGTCGATTTCGTCCAGGACGGAGTCGACGTCGTCGCTGAGCTTCTCCTGGCGCTCCTTGAGGTCCTCGGAGCCCTGCGCCTCCTGCGTCTGCTCCTCGGTTTCCTCGGTGGAACGCGTCGCCTTCTGCTGTCCGCCGCCGGTGTCCTTGGTCGCCATCTAGCTCACCCCGCTCGGTTCGAAGCATTCGAAGCACTTGATCAGACCCTACCCACGGGGTCCGACATCGGCCCGGCAGTTGTGACAACGTCCGGGCCCTGTCCCGATCATTCCCCTCCCACGTGCCTTTCAGCCGCCGGAGAGCACCCGGACCAGCTCTTCCGCCGTGCGGCAGCGGTCGAGCAGCTCCTTCACATGGGCGCGTGTCCCGCGCAGCGGTTCCATGGTCGGCACACGTTGCAGAGAGTCACGGTCCGGCAGGTCGAAGATCACCGAGTCCCAGGAGGCCGCGGCCACGTCGTCGGCGTACTGCTCCAGGCACCGGCCCCGGAAATAGGCCCGGGTGTCCTCCGGCGGGCTGGTACGGGCCCGCTCGACGTCCGCCTCGTCCAGCAGCCGCTTGATCCTGCCCCGGGCCGCCAGCCGGTTGTACAGCCCCTTGTCGGGCCGCACGTCGGCGTACTGGAGGTCCACCAGGTGCAGCCGCGGGGCGTCCCAGCCCAGGCCGTCCCGGCGGCGGTAGCCCTCCATGAGCTCCTTCTTGGCGATCCAGTCCAGCTCGCCGGCGAGGCTCATGGGGTCGTTCTCCAGCCGGTTGAGCGTGTCCTCCCAGCGCGCCAGCACGTCCTTGGTCTGGTCGTCGGCGTCGGCGCCGTAGCGCTCCTCGACGTACTTGCGGCCCAGCTCGAAGTACTCCATCTGGAGCTGTACCGCGGTGAGCTTCCGGCCGCTGCGCAGTGTGATCAGCCGCTGGAGGGAGGGGTCGTGCGAGACCTGGTGGAGGGTGCGCACCGGCTGGTCGACGGCGAGGTCGACGTTGATGAAGCCGTCCTCGATCATCGACAGCACCAGCGCGGTGGTGCCGAGCTTGAGGTAGGTGGAGATCTCGGAGAGGTTGGCGTCCCCGATGATCACGTGGAGGCGGCGGTACTTCTCGGCGTCGGAGTGGGGCTCGTCGCGGGTGTTGATGATGGGGCGCTTGAGGGTGGTCTCCAGCCCCACCTCGACCTCGAAGTAGTCGGCGCGCTGGCTGATCTGGAAGCCGTGCTCGCTGCCGTCCTGGCCGATGCCGACCCGGCCGGCGCCGGTGACGACCTGGCGGCTGACGAAGAACGGGGTGAGGTGGCGCACGATGTCCGAGAAGGGGGTCTCCCGCTTCATCAGGTAGTTCTCGTGCGTGCCGTAGGACGCGCCCTTGTTGTCGGTGTTGTTCTTGTAGAGGTGGATCGGCTGCGCGCCGGGGATCGCGGCGGCCCGCTCGGCCGCCTCGGCCATCACGCGTTCGCCCGCCTTGTCCCAGAGCACCGCGTCCAGCGGGTTGGTGATCTCGGGCGAGCTGTACTCGGGGTGGGCGTGGTCGACGTAGAGCCGGGCGCCGTTGGTCAGGATGACGTTGGCCAGCCCGATGTCCTCGTCGGTGAGCTGGCTGGAGTCCGCGGTCTCGCGGGCGAGGTCGAAGCCTCGCGCGTCCCTGAGGGGGTTCTCCTCCTCGAAGTCCCAGCGGGCCCGGCGAGCCCGGTGCATCGCCGCCGCGTAGGCGTTGACGATCTGGGACGAGGTGAGCATGGCATTGGCGCTGGGGTGGCCGGGAACGGAGATCCCGTACTCGGTCTCGATGCCCATTACTCGCCGTACGGTCATGCGGCCCTCCTTGCCCGGCGTCGTCTCCCTCCGGAGGCGACGCTCACGTACCGCTGGTTGTCCGGGTTGCGTGCGCGGTCGCCCGTCCCCGCACGGTGCGGCTCGGCGGTACGTCAGAGCCTAGAGCGCCTCTGCGCCGGTGGGGAGATCAATTACGTCATTGTTCGGGTGTATCCGCGTGGGCGGGGAAAAAGGCGGCTGCGGACGCCCGGTCCGGGCGTCCGCAGCCGGTCCTCGCTTTACAGGTACTGCCCGGTGTTGGCCACCGTGTCGAT
Source organism: uncultured Streptomyces sp. (assembly GCF_947488945.1). Lineage (GTDB taxonomy): Bacteria > Actinomycetota > Actinomycetes > Streptomycetales > Streptomycetaceae > Streptomyces. The sequence continues at coordinate 171,822 of NZ_CANLBS010000014.1, read as the reverse complement.
GGACCGCCCGGTGTCCGCGCCTTGCTTTCCGGTGACGAGCGTGCGGATGAAGACGATCCGCTCGCCCTTCTTGCCGGAGATCCTGGCCCAGTCGTCCGGGTTGGTGGTGTTCGGCAGGTCCTCGTTCTCCTTGAACTCGTCCACGCACGCCTGGAGGAGGTGGGAGACGCGAATTCCCTTCTGCTTCTCTTCGAGGAAGGCCTTGATGGCCATCTTCTTGGCCCGGTCGACGATGTTCTGGATCATCGCGCCGGAGTTGAAGTCCTTGAAGTACAGGACTTCCTTGTCGCCGTTGGCGTACGTGACCTCGAGGAAGCGGTTCTCCTCGGATTCCGTGTACATCCGTTCCACGACGGACTGGATCATGGCATGCGCGGCGGCTTCGCTGGAGCCGGCGTGCTCGCCCAGATCGTCCGCGTGCAGCGGGAGCGACGGGGTCAGGTACTTGGCGAAGATGTCCTTGGCCGCTTCCGCGTCCGGGCGCTCGATCTTGATCTTCACGTCGAGTCGTCCGGGCCGCAGGATGGCGGGGTCGATCATGTCCTCGCGGTTGGAGGCGCCGATGACGATGACGTTCTCCAGGCCTTCCACACCGTCGATCTCGGCGAGCAGCTGGGGGACGATGGTGTTCTCCACGTCCGAGCTGACGCCGCTGCCGCGGGTGCGGAAGAGGGATTCCATCTCGTCGAAGAAGACGATGACGGGGGTGCCCTCGCTCGCCTTCTCCCTCGCACGCTGGAAGACGAGGCGGATGTGCCGCTCGGTCTCGCCGACGTACTTGTTGAGGAGTTCGGGGCCCTTGATGTTGAGGAAGTAGCTCTTCCCCGCGGGCTGGCCGGTGACCTCGGCGACCTTCTTGGCCAGGGAGTTGGCGACGGCCTTGGCGATGAGCGTCTTGCCGCAGCCGGGCGGGCCGTAGAGCAGGATGCCCTTCGGGGGCCGGAGTTCGTGCTCCTTGAAGAGGTCGGGGTGCAGGTACGGAAGCTCGACCGCGTCCCGGATCAGTTCGATCTGGTCGCCGAGGCCGCCGATCTTCTCGTAGTCGATGTCCGGCACCTCTTCGAGGACGAGTTCCTCGACCTCGCTCTTGGGCACCACTTCGTAGACGTAGCCGGACCTGGGTTCGAGCAGGAGGGCGTCGCCGGGGCGGATGGTGATGTCGAGCAGCGGCTCGGCGAGCCGCACCACCCGTTCCTCGTCGGTGTGCCCGACGACCAGGGCGCGTTCGCCGTCCTCGAGGATCTCCTTGAGGGTGACGATGTCCCCGGCCCGCTCGAATTCCATGGCCTCGACCACGTTGAGCGCTTCGTTGAGCATGACCTCCTGGCCTCGCCGGAGGTCGTCGGTTTCCACGCTGGGGCTGACGTTCACCCGGAGCTTGCGGCCCCCGGTGAAGATGTCGCAGGTGCCGTCCTCGTTGGACTGCAGGAAGACCCCGAAGCCGGCGGGCGGCTGTGCGAGCCTGTCGACTTCTTCCTTGAGGGCCACGATCTGGTCGCGGGCCTCGCGGAGCGTGTTGGCGAGCCGCTCGTTCTGGGCGGACACGCCTGCCAGATTGGTCTGCAGCTCGACGACCCGCTCTTCGAGAAGTCTCGAATGGCGCGGGGAGTCGGCGAGCTTACGTCGCAGGACGGCGATTTCCTGCTCGAGATAGGCGACCTGGCCGGCTGGGTCTTCCGACCCTCGCGCGGGCCGGGTGCCGCGGTTGATGTCGTCGTCGTGGGCTGCCACGGTCCTCACCTCCTCCAAGGGGAGCTGGACGCTTCCTGACCCTACCTGCGTGGGTGGTGATTGAAACCCCTAGATCACAAAGACTGCGGGGCGTGTCCGATCTTCCCCCTTGTCCTCCCCCTCGTGTCAGGGGAATACCCACCCTTGGGCGAGGGAAAGCAGCCGGTTGTATCGTCGAAGCGTTCAACACCCGTCAGGGCTGGCTCCAATTGATTCAGATACGCAGGGATCGGCAGGACACATGACCGTGCAGCAGGACGCGCCGGGCGCGAGCGACACCGAGGATCTGGAGGTCTGGATCGACCAGGACCTCTGCACGGGCGACGGCATCTGTGTGCAGTACGCGCCGGAGGTCTTCGAGCTGGACATCGACGGTCTGGCGTACGTCAAGAGCGCGGACGACGAGCTTCTCCAGGACAAGGGGGCGACGACGCCCGTGCCGCTGCCGCTGCTCCAGGACGTGGTCGATTCGGCGAAGGAGTGTCCGGGCGACTGCATCCATGTGCGGCGGGTCTCGGACACCGTGGAGGTCTACGGGCCGGACGCGGACTGAGGCGGACGCTGTCGTTCCACGACGTCCCGGCCGCGGGTTCCGCGGCCGGGACGTCGTGCTCTCCGGCCGGAAGGCGTGATTCCGGCCGGGCGGGCGGATGTCGGGGCGGCGCGTGTCTCAGGCGGCAGGTGCCGTGGTGCCGGCGTCGGACCGGGTGGACCGGACGAAGGCGCCGTTGCTCCACCGCCAGTCGGAGGCCTCGGTGAGGTCGGGGCAGCAGCGCGGCACGTCCAGCGAGGAGTAGCCGAGCAGGGTCGCCGAGACGACGCCGTCCTGGACGGCTAGGCCGGTCACGGTCATCTTCCGGGCGGGGTCGACCAGGGTCGCCACGACCCTCGGCGCGGTCCCGCTCCCCGTCAGGACGTAGACGCCGCCGGGCGGGGTGCCGGAGCCGGCGTCGCAGTGGACCAGGGCGACGGTCTCGGGGGCGCCGTCGCCGTCGAGGTCGCCGGCGACGTGGTCGGCGACGGTGTGGCCGACGGGGCCGCAGGCGAGCGGGAAGTCGGCCGCTGCGGGGTCGGGGGCGGCCGGTGCGGGGCCGCTCACGGCCGGGCGGGGGGCCGCGGCGGCACCCGGGGCCGGGGTCGCGGTCGCGGTGGCGCTGCCGGGCTGGAGGAGGCCCGCCAGCGCGACGACGGCGGCCATGGCCGCGGCGGTGGCGAGCCAGTGCACCGCCCTGGAGTCGGTGTGCGCGAGGTCCGGGAGAGCGGAGTGCTGCACGCGGTCTGTCTCCTGATGTTTCCGGGGAGCTGGGTACCGGTACCGGCCCGGGGGGCGGGCGGGGGTGGCCAGCATCGTGCCACACCTCACACGGCCGCGGAACGGCGGGGTGCCGGGGATTTCCCCGGGGCCGTCGTCGGTGATCTTGTCATGCGGGGCCGAGGAGGCCGCGGGCGGGCCGTGGGACGCGACGACGCCGCCTCGTCCCCGGTCGGTCGGGGGCGGGACGGCGTCGTCGGGTCGTGGCGCGGCTCAGCCGAGTTCGGTGGAGCCGGTCTCTTCCCGGGCGGTGTCGGCGGGAGCGCTGTCGGCGGCCGTCTTGGCGCCGCTCTTCGAGCCGGGGCCGGTGTAGTCGTCGCCGTACGCGCCCTTGGAGGGGCGGCGGCGGCGTGCCGGGGGCTCGACGCCGTCGGCGAGGCGGCGGGCGGTGACGAGGAAGCCGGTGTGGCCGATCATCCGGTGGTCCGGGCGGACGGCGAGGCCTTCGACGTGCCAGTTGCGGATCATCGATTCCCAGGGCTGCGGCTCGGCGAAGCAGCCGATCTCGCGGATCGACTCCACCGTGCGGGAGAGCTGGGTGGTGGTGGCGACGTAGGCGCAGAGGATGCCGCCGGGGACGAGGGCCTTGGAGACGGCTTCCAGGCATTCCCAGGGGGCGAGCATGTCCAGTACGACGCGGTCGACGTCGGTGTCGGAGAGGTTGTCCTGGAGGTCGCCGACGGTGAGCTCCCACGCGGGGTGGGGGCTGCCGAAGTAGCGTTCGACGTTGCCCTTGGCGATCTCGGCGAAGTCCTCGCGGCGCTCGTAGGAGTGGAGCATGCCCTGTTCGCCGATGGCCCGCAGCAGGAACGTGGACAGCGCACCGGAGCCGACCCCGGCCTCCACGACGCGGGCGCCGGGGAAGATGTCGGCGAAGGCCAGGATCTGCCCCGCGTCCTTGGGGTAGACCACGGCGGCGCCGCGGGGCATGGAGAGGACGTAGTCGGGGAGCAGGGGGCGCAGCGCGAGGTAGGCGACGTTTCCCGTGGTACGGACAACACTTCCCTCGGGGGCACCGATCAGCTCGTCGTGCTGGAAAGAACCCTTGTGGGTGTGGAAGTTCTTTCCGGCTTCGAGCGTGAAGGTGTGGTGGCGTCCCTTGGGATCGGTGAGCTGGACCTGGTCCCCGACCTTGAAGGGCCCGCGTCGGCGGGCGGCACCGGTCGGTTCAGACATGTGGCCAGGGTACCGGGGTTTTGCGGACGTCCGGCCCGGTGGAGGGCTTGCGCGGGCCCGGGGTCAGGTGCCGGGGCGGGCCATGGCGGCGACGAATGCCCGTTCGACGTCGGCCGTGGACAGGACGCCGTAGATCTCGCCGGTGTCCTCGACGACCAGGTACTCGGTGGCGGGGGTGGCGCGGAGGCGGTCGAGGAGTTCTTCGCCGGCCAGTTCGGCGGAGACGCGCATGCCGTCGGTGATGTCCTGGGCGAGGCCGCCGACGGCGACCCAGGGGCGGCGGTGTTCGGGGACGCCGACGATGGCGGTCTCGCGGACGAGGGCCTTGGGTGCGCCCTGTCCGTCGACGACGACGAGGGCGCGGGCGCCGGCCTCGTTGGCGCGGCGGAGGGCCTCGGAGAGGGGGGTGGCGGATTCGACGGGGACCGCGCGCCGGGTGAGGACGCGGGCCCTGAGGTCGGGGAGGTGTTCGCGCAGGCGGGCCATGCGCAGGCTGTTGCCGGCGCCGGTCCAGATGATGCCGGCGAGGATCGCGGCGAGCAGGGCGTCGGTGACGGTCTCGAAGCCGCTGATGCCCTCGGCGGAGCTGCCGGTGTGGGTGAGCAGCGGGAGTCCGACGAGGACGGCGACGGCGAGGGCGCGGCCGACCCAGGCGGCGGCGACGGTGCCGCTCATCGGTTTGCCGGTGATCTTCCAGACGACGGCGCGCAGCATCCGGCCGCCGTCGAGGGGGAGGCCGGGGAGCAGGTTGAAGGCGGCGACGATGAGGTTGGAGATCATGAGGCCGGCGAGCAGGACGCCGGGGACGGTGCCGGCTTCGACGAGTTGCAGGGCGAGGTAGAAGACGCCGCCGAGGACGAGGGAGAGCAGGGGGCCGACGAAGGCGAGGACGAATTCGCGGCCGGGGGTCTCGGTCTCCTTCTCGATCTCGGAGACGCCGCCGAAGAACTGGAGCTGGATGCGGCGGACCGGGAGGCGGTAGCGCAGGGCGACGACGGTGTGGGCGAGTTCGTGGACGAGGACGGAGGCGTAGAAGGCGACCGCGAAGAAGAGGGCGACGAGGTAGCGGGTGCCGCCGAGGTCGGGCAGGACGCGGTCGAGCTGGCCGCCGAAGACCCAGGTGATGAGGGCGGCGACGACGAACCAGCTGGGGGCCACGTAGACGGGCACCCCGAAGGGGCGGCCCATCAGCAGGCCGCCGCCGGGTCCGGGCGGGCGGGGGCGCTTGTCCTTGTCCGCTCCCGTGGCGGGGTCGGGTCCGCCGGGGCCGGGCTGCGGGCGCCCGTTGTCGCCGCTGTCGTCCACGGGTTCCCTTCGGTCGGGGGGCGTCTTCGGCACGATCATGCAGTGCGGGGGGCTCTGCCGTCGATGGTATGCGGCTCGTTGTCGGTGGGGGGCCGTAGGGTCGTGGGCATGACCTCCGTACCCCGGCCGCCGCGGCCTCCGTCGTCACTGTCGCCGTCGAGGGCGAGTGACTTCATGCAGTGTCCCTTGCTGTACCGCTTCCGGGTGATCGACAGGCTGCCCGAGAAGCCCAGTGAGGCCGCTACCCGCGGCACGCTGGTCCATGCGGTGCTGGAGCGTCTGTTCGACCGGCCTGCCGTCGAGCGGACCGCGCCGCACGCGCGGTCGCTGGTGCCCGGGCAGTGGGACCGGTTGCTGGAGTCGAGGCCGGAGCTGACGGAGCTGTTCGCGGACGACGCGGAGGGCGAGCGGTTGTCGCGCTGGCTCGGTGAGGCGGAGCGGCTGGTGGAGAGGTGGTTCTCGCTGGAGGATCCGACGCGGCTGGAGCCGGCCGAGCGTGAGCTGATGGTGGAGACGGAGCTGGCGTCGGGGCTGCGGTTGCGCGGGGTGATCGACCGGGTCGACGTGGCGCCCACGGGTGAGGTGCGGATCGTCGACTACAAGACGGGGAAGGCGCCGCGGCCGGAGTACGCCGAGGGTGCGCGGTTCCAGATGACGTTCTACGCGCTGGTGGTGTGGCGGCTGAAGGGCGTGGTGCCGCGCCGTCTGCAATTGGTCTATCTGGGCAGTGGCGATGTGATCACGTACGACCCGGTGGTGGCGGATCTGGAGCGGGTGGAGCGGAAGCTGCACGCGTTGTGGGAGGCGATCTCGCGGGCGACGGAGACGGGTGAGTGGCGGCCCCGGCCGACGAAGCTGTGCGGGTGGTGCGACCACCGGGCGCTGTGTCCGGAATTCGGTGGGACTCCCCCGGTGTATCCGCTGCCGGTGCGCCCGGCCGGGGCGGGGGACGGTGGGGCGGGCACAATGGGCCCGGTGCCGGTCGACTCGGGCCGGACGGCGGCCCTGGGGGGCCCTTGAGGAGGTTTCGTGGCTATCCGTGTCCTGCTGGTCGATGATCAGCCGCTGTTGCGCACGGGCTTCCGGATGATTCTGGAGGCGGAGGGCGATCTGGTGGTGGTCGGCGAGGCCGGTGACGGTCTGCAGGCGATCGACCAGGTGCGGGCGCTGCAGCCGGACGTGGTGCTGATGGACATCCGGATGCCGCGGATGGACGGTGTGGAGGCGACCCGGCAGATCACCGGACCCGGCCGGGACGGTCCGGCGAAGGTGCTGGTGCTGACGACGTTCGATCTCGACGAGTACGTGGTGGAGGCGCTGCGGGCCGGGGCGAGCGGTTTCCTGCTGAAGGACGCTCCGGCCGACGAGCTGGTGCAGGCGATCCGGGTGGTGGCGGCAGGTGAGGCGATGCTGGCGCCCAGCATCACGCGCCGGCTGCTGGACAAGTACGCGGACCATCTCCCGTCGGGCGAGGAGCCCGCGCCGAACGTGCTGCACACGCTGACGGACCGGGAGGTGGAGGTGCTGAAGCTGGTGGCGCGCGGGCTGTCGAACGCGGAGATCGCGGCGGATCTGTTCGTCAGCGAGACGACGGTGAAGACGCATGTGGGGCATGTGCTGACGAAGCTGAGTCTGCGCGACCGGGTGCAGGCGGCGGTCTACGCGTACGAGAGCGGGCTGGTGCGGCCGGGCGGCACGGCGTCGTAGGGGCCGGTGCCGTCCGGCCGGGGGCGGGTCACCGCGGGGCGGCGCCGAGTTCCCAGAGGCGGAGGTCGGCGGAGGCGGTGAAGGCCCATTCGACGCCGGTGACGCCGTCGCGGGCGGCCAGGTAGCTCTTGCCCTGCCAGATCGGGAGGACGGGGACGTCGGTGGCGACGATCTGCTGGATGCGGCCGAAGGCGGCGGTGGTGGCGGAGCGGTCCGCCTCGCGCCGGGTCTGCGGGAGCAGCACCGTGCGGGTCTCGGTGGACGTGTAGGGGGAGTTGAGGAAATTGCCGGCGTCGAGGAACGGCGTCGTGTAATTGTCCGGGTCGGGATAGTCGGGGAACCATCCCATGCCGTAGACGGCGTATTCGCCGCGCATCTGGGCGGGGCGGTAGGTGGACCAGTCGGTTCCCCGGGCGGTGACGTCGAACAGTCCGGAATCGTTCAACTGCTTTGCCAGGGCCTTGAATTCGGTTGCGGTGGCGGCCCCGTAATGGTCTTTGGCGTAGTGCAGGGTGAAGCGGACCGGGGTGGATATCCCGGCGGAACGCAGAATGTCCGCGGCCTTGGTGACGCTGGGTTCGCCGTAGGTGTTGAAGAACGCGTTGGTGTGGCCGGTGATGCCGGACGGAATGAGCGAGTACAGCGGTTCGGTCGTCGAGCCGTAGACCTCGGCGGAGATGTCGTCGCGGTCGACGAGCTGGGCGACGGCCTGCCGGACGGCCTTGTTCTTCACCGCGGGGTCGTCGGTGTCGAAGGCGAGGTAGCTGATGGCGAGTCCGGGGATCTCGGTCAGTTCGACACCTTCCTCCGGCTGCTCGGTCAGCTTCTCGGACTGCTCGGGCGAGAGGGTGCGGCCCATGACGTCGATCTTCTCGTCGTCGAGCGCGGCGCCCATCTGCCGGGCGTCGCGGAAGAAGTCGAGTGCGACCTTCTCGTTGCGGACCTCCAGGTCGCCCTTGTACCGGGGGTTGCGGGTGAAGACGATTCTGCTGACCTCGCCGCCCCGCGCCTCGGCCTTCATCGTGTACGGCCCCGAGCCGTCGACCTGGAGGCCTTCGCGCACGGAGGCGGCCGGGTAGCTGTCCCTGGGGACGATGCCCGCGGCCGGGGTGGCCAGCTTGTACGGGAAGGTGGCGTCGGGGGCGCGGAGGTGGAAGACGATCTCGTGCTCGCCCCTGGTCTCGATCGTGTCGATGTTGTCGAGGAGGGCGGCGGGGCCGGCCGGTGACTTCACGGCGAGGACGCGCCGGAGGGAGTACGCGACGTCCTCGGGGGTGAGCGGGGTGCCGTCGGAGAAGGTGAGCCCCGTGCGCAGGGTGCAGCGGTAGCTCTCGTTCTGGTGGTCGGTGAAGCGGCAGCCCGAGGCCGCTTCGGGCACCGGTTCGCCGCCGCCGCGCGGGATGTGCAGCAGGGTCTGCTGGGTCTGCCGCAGTACGTTCCAGACCCCGGCCTCGTAGGCGACCGCCGGGTCGAGGGGGGCGGGGGCGTCTTTGGTGGCGGCGACGTGGTCGGTGGTGCCGACGACCACGGTGGCCGCGCCGTCGGCCGCGTCCTGCGGGGTTCCGCAGCCCGCCGGCGCGGCGGCGAGCAGTGCGGCCACCGTGGTCGGCACCAGGGTCTTGCGGTGCATCTGGTCGTGTCTCCCTCGTCCCGGCGTGTGAGAAATCGAGGGTAAGCGGCTCGTGATCCCCTTTCACGACGCGCGGCCCGGCGGGTGCGTTTCCGGGGGATCACGGCGCGTGACCGGAAATGCTCCCGAGGGGCGGGAAATTACCTCCCGAGTATTGATGAATCGGGACACTCGGGTCGCCCGCATGCGTTTCGCCGTCCGGCCGGTCGGCTCTTTACGGGTGAGAAGGCTCACGCATTCCGATGGCCTACGCCATTCCCGCGGCTTCCTTCATGTGGGGAAACGGCGGAGAAATACGTGGGGAATGCGTGAGCCTCTTCGGCCGGTGTGCGCACATGGGCGGGCGCGGGTCAGACGGGGCGGGTGACGAGGTTGCGCAGGAAGGGCAGGTCGATCTCTTCGAGGGAGCCGACCACGGCCCGGCCGGGCGCGGGCAGGATGGGGGCGACCGAGGGCACGGCCACCACCCGGCAGCCGGCCGCTTCGGCGGAGGCGACGCCGGTGGCGGTGTCCTCGACGACCGCGCAGCGCCACGGGTCCGCGCCCACGCCGGCGGCGGCGGCGAGGTAGGGCTCCGGGTGCGGCTTGGTGCGGGCGACCTCGTCACCGGCGACGGTGAGGGTGAAGTGGTGCCGGCCGACCGAGTCGAGGACCCGGTCGATGATTCTGCGGTGCGAGGCGGAGACGAGGGCGGTCGGCACGTCGTGCGCCCCGAGCTCGGCCAGCAGGCGCTGCGCGCCGGGCATCAGCGGCACCCCGCGGCCGATGCGCTTCTCGAAGCGGTCGTTGAGCAGCACCGTCAGTTCGTCGAGGGAGACGTCGGCGCCGGTCACCTCGATGAGGTAGCCCGCGCTGCGGGTCATGGGTCCGCCCACGACCACCTCGCGCCAGGATTCCTTCAGCCGGTGGCCGAGGTCGGCGAAGACTTCCACCTCGGTGTCCCACCAGAAGCCCTCCGTGTCCACCAGGGTGCCGTCCATGTCGAGGAAGACGGCTTGCAGCGTCGCGTCTTCCGCCGTGCGGGTCTGGGACACGGGGACCGTACTGGTCATCCGGCACACCTCCATGAGGGACGAGAAGGCCGGCCGCCCTCCCGGTGGGAGGGGCGACCGGCCTGCACTGGACCGACCAGTCTACGACTCGTCCGGCGAACGCGCGCCGAACCGGGGGTCACCGCGCGTGGGAGAACCGGTTACCGGGCGTTGAAGTACTTCGCTTCGGGGTGGTGGATGATGATGGCGTCGGTGGACTGCTCGGGGTGGAGCTGGAACTCCTCGGAGAGCTTCACGCCGATCCGCTCCGGCTGCAGCAGCTCGGCGATCTTCGCGCGGTCCTCCAGGTCCGGGCAGGCGCCGTAGCCGAGCGAGAAGCGGGCGCCCCGGTACTTCAGCGCGAACATGTCCTCGACGTCCGAGGGGTCCTCGCCGGCGAAGCCGAGTTCGCTGCGGACCCGGGCGTGCCAGTACTCGGCGAGCGCCTCGGCGAGCTGGACGGACAGGCCGTGCAGCTCCAGGTAGTCGCGGTAGGAGTCGGAGGCGAACAGTTCGGCGGTGGCCTCGCCGATCCGGGAGCCGACGGTGACGACCTGGAGGCCGACGACGTCCCTCTCGCCCGAGTCCTCCGGGCGGAAGAAGTCGGCGAGGCAGAGGCGGCGGCCGCGGCGCTGGCGCGGGAAGGTGAAGCGGGTGCGCTCCGAGCCGTCCTCGTGGAGCAGGATCAGGTCGTCGCCCTTGGAGACGCAGGGGAAGTAGCCGTGCACGACGGCGGCTTCCAGCAGGTTCTCGGTGTGCAGCTTGTCGAGCCAGCCGCGCAGCCGGGGCCGGCCCTCGGTCTCGACCAGTTCCTCGTACGTCGGGCCGTCGCCGGTGCGGGCCTGCTTCAGGCCCCACTGGCCCTTGAAGAGGGCGCCCTCGTCCAGCCAGGACGCGTACTCCTTGAGCTGGATGCCCTTGACGACGCGGGTGCCCCAGAACGGCGGTTCGGGGACCGGGTTGTCGACGGCGACGTCGGAGCGGACGCCCGTCTCCGGCTCGTCCACCTCCAGGACGGCGGTCTCCCGCTTGGGAACCCGGCGCTGCTTGAGCTCGGGGAGCTTGGCGCCGGGGACGCCGCGCTTCACGGAGATCAGCGCGTCCATCAGCCGCAGGCCCTCGAAGGCGTCGCGGGCGTAGCGGACCTCGCCCTCGTAGATCTCGTGCAGGTCCTGCTCGACGTAGGCGCGGGTGAGGGCGGCTCCGCCGAGGATCACCGGGAAGTCGGCGGCCAGCTTGCGCTGGTTCAGCTCCTCCAGGTTCTCCTTCATGATCACGGTGGACTTCACCAGCAGGCCGGACATGCCGATGACGTCGGCGCGGTGTTCCTCGGCCGCCTCCAGGATCGCGGAGACGGGCTGCTTGATGCCGAGGTTGACGACGGTGTAGCCGTTGTTGGACAGGATGATGTCGACGAGGTTCTTGCCGATGTCGTGGACGTCGCCGCGGACGGTGGCGAGCACGATGGTGCCCTTGCCCTCGTCGTCGGACTTCTCCATGTGCGGCTCCAGGTGGGCCACCGCGGTCTTCATGACCTCGGCGGACTGGAGCACGAAGGGGAGCTGCATCTGGCCGGAGCCGAAGAGCTCGCCGACGACCTTCATCCCTTCCAGCAGGGTGTCGTTGACGATGTCCAGGGCGGGCCGGGTCAGGAGTGCCTCGTCGAGGTCGGCCTCCAGGCCGTTGCGCTCGCCGTCGATGATGCGGCGCTGGAGGCGCTCGTCCAGCGGGAGGGCGAGGAGTTCCTCGGCCTTGCCGGCCTTCATCGACTTGGTGGAGACGCCCTCGAACAGCTCCATGAGCCTCTGCAGCGGGTCGTAGCCCTCGGAGCGGCGGTCGTGGATGAGGTCGAGGGCGACCTTGACCTGCTCCTCCTCCAGCCGGGCGATCGGCAGGATCTTGGAGGCGTGCACGATCGCGGAGTCCAGGCCGGCCTTGACGCACTCGTCGAGGAAGACGGAGTTCAGCACCACGCGGGCGGCCGGGTTGAGGCCGAAGGAGATGTTGGACAGGCCGAGAGTGGTCTGCACGTCGGGGTGGCGCTTCTTGAGCTCGCGGATGGCGCCGATGGTGGCGATGCCGTCCTTGCGGGACTCCTCCTGGCCGGTGCAGATGGTGAAGGTGAGGCAGTCGATGAGGATGTCCGACTCGTGGATGCCCCAGTTGGTGGTGAGGTCTTCGATGAGCCGCTCGGCGATGGCGACCTTGTGCTCGACGGTGCGCGCCTGGCCCTCCTCGTCGATGGTCAGGGCGATCAGGGCCGCGCCGTGCTCGGCGGCCAGTGCGCTGACCTGGGCGAAGCGGGATTCGGGGCCGTCGCCGTCCTCGTAGTTGACCGAGTTCAGGACCGCACGGCCGCCGAGCTTCTCCAGTCCGGCCCGCAGCACCGGCAGTTCGGTGGAGTCGAGGACGATCGGCAGCGTGGAGGCGGTGGCGAAGCGGCCGGCCAGTTCGGCCATGTCGGCGGCGCCGTCGCGTCCGACGTAGTCGACGCAGAGGTCGAGCATGTGGGCGCCCTCGCGGATCTGCTCGCGCGCCATCTCCACGCAGTCGTCCCAGCGGGCTTCGAGCATCGCGTCGCGGAACTTCTTGGACCCGTTCGCGTTGGTGCGCTCGCCGATCGCGAGGTAGGAGGTGTCCTGGCGGAACGGGACCGTCTGGTAGAGCGAGGCGGCGCCGGGCTCGGGGCGGGGTTCGCGGGCGGTGGGGGCGAGGCCGCGGACCCGCTCGACGACCTGGCGCAGGTGCTCGGGGGTGGTGCCGCAGCAGCCGCCGGCCAGCGAGATGCCGTACTCGCGGACGAAGGTCTCCTGGGCGTCGGCCAGTTCGCCCGGCGACAGGGGGTAGTGGGCGCCGTCCTTGCCGAGGACGGGCAGGCCGGCGTTGGGCATGCAGGAGAGCGGGATGCGGGAGTGGCGGGCCAGGTAGCGCAGGTGCTCGCTCATCTCGGCGGGGCCGGTGGCGCAGTTCAGCCCGATCATGTCGATGCCGAGCGGCTCCAGCGCGGTGAGCGCGGCGCCGATCTCGGAGCCGAGCAGCATGGTGCCGGTGGTCTCGACGGTCACGGAGCAGATGAGCGGCAGGTCGGCGCCGGTGGCGGCGAGGGCGCGGCGGGCTCCGACGATCGAGGCCTTGGTCTGGAGCAGGTCCTGGGTGGTCTCCACCAGGAGCGCGTCGGCGCCTCCCGCGATCATGCCCTCGGCGTTGCGCTGGTAGGCGTCGCGGAGCTTGTCGTAGGTGGTGTGGCCGAGGGTCGGGAGCTTGGTGCCGGGGCCCATGGAGCCGAGCACCCAGCGCTGCTGCCCGGTGGAGAGGGTGAACTCGTCGGCGACCTCGCGGGCGATCCGGGCGCCGGCCTCGGAGAGCTCGTACACCCGCTCGGGGATGCCGTACTCGCCGAGCGCGGCGAGGTTCGCGCCGAAGGTGTTGGTCTCGACGCAGTCCACGCCGACCGCGAAGTACTCCCGGTGGACCGAGCGGACGATGTCGGGGCGCGTGACGTTGAGGATCTCGTTGCAGCCTTCGAGGTCCTGGAAGTCCTCGAGGGTGGGGTCCTGGGCCTGGAGCATGGTGCCCATGGCACCGTCGGCCACCACCACTCGGGTGGCGAGCGCCTCGCGGAGGGCGGCGGCCCGGCTGCGGCTGTCGGCGGTAGGGGTCGGCAACGAGGCCATGGATGATCTCCCGGGGATGCGACGGCTGTCGGCTTCACGCCCGTCCGGCAGGAGGGCGCACCGGGCCAGCCTAGCCGGGCGGTGCCGCACCCCGACACGCCGTCCCACGGGGCGGACTGCATGCTGTGCGGGGAACGGGCCGTACGGCGTGTTCCCGGCATGCACGAGCAGCTGTCGGCAACGGCCGATAGTGTTCTGCATGGTCGAACCGAGTGGAGGAATACGGCGCGATGGCCAAGAACATCCAGTCGCTGGAGCGGGCCGCGGCGATGCTCCGCCTGCTGGCGGGCGGCGAGCGCCGGCTGGGGCTGTCCGACATCGCCTCGTCGGTGGGGCTGGCCAAGGGCACCGCGCACGGCATCCTCCGCACCCTCCAGCACGAGGGGTTCGTCGAGCAGGATCCGGCGTCCGGCCGGTACCAGCTCGGCGCCGAGCTGTTGCGGCTGGGCAACAGCTACCTGGACGTCCACGAGCTGCGGGCCCGCGCGCTGGTGTGGACGGACGACCTGGCCCGGTCGAGCGGCGAGAGCGTGCACCTGGGTGTGCTGCACCAGCACGGGGTGCTCATCGTGCACCACGTCTTCCGCCCCGACGACAGCCGGCAGGTGCTGGAGGTCGGCGCGATGCAGCCGCTGCACTCCACGGCGCTGGGCAAGGTGATCACGGCGTACGACCCGGTCGCGCACACGGAGGCGGTGGAGTCCGAGCGGCGGGCCTTCACCGCCCGCACCACGACGGACGCGGCGGGTTTCGAGGAGATCCTCGACCTGACCCGGGCGCGCGGCTGGGCGTGCGACGTGGAGGAGACCTGGGAGGGGGTGGCCGCGGTGGCCGCCCCGGTGCACGACGGGCGCAGGATGCCGGTGGGCGCGGTGGCGGTCACCGGCGCCGTGGAGCGGCTGGCGCCGGGCGGCGAGCTGCGCACGGAGTTGGTCGCGGCGGTACGGGACTGCGCGCGGGCGGTCTCGCGGGACCTGGGCGCGGGGCGGTTCTGAGGACGGGGCGGGCCCCGCGGGCGGGGCGGCACCGGGGGACGGTGCGAGGCAGAAGGGCCCTGCGGAGCGCGTACCACGCGCTCCGCAGGGCCCTTCGGCGTGCACCGGGCCCGTCGGCGTCGCGGTCGGCCGCTGCCGCTGGTCCGCGCGCCGCCGGGTCCGCACAACCGGGCGTCCGGACGGCCGGCGCGGCCGTCCCGCGAGCCCTTGCGCCCGCCGCCCGGATGCCGAACCCGGGACGCCGGGTCAGTCTGAGGGCATCGGGTCGGGGCCGCACCCCTTGACTCCGTGGTCACTCAAGGGAAACATTGCCGTCGATCGGTCGGCATTGCCGAACGGCTCTCGGCAATACGCGTTAGTATGTGCCAGTGCCAGGGCCGGTCCAGCCCCTGCGGGCGGCACACCCACACGAGTGGTGGTCCGCCCCGGGGGCGCGCGCCACCGGGGACGACCGGTGGGGCGTTTCCCCTGGACGAAGGACGAAGGAGTCACGTGTCCAGCTCCGACATCTTCATCGGCGAGACGATCGGTACCGCCGTACTCATCCTGCTCGGCGCGGGCGTCTGCGCCGCCGTCACGCTCAAGAAGTCCAAGGCCGAGGGGGCCGGATGGGTCGCCATCACCTTCGGGTGGGGCTTCGCGGTCCTCACCGGCGCCTACCTCGCCGGCGGCGTGTCGGGAGCCCATCTCAACCCGGCGGTCACCCTCGGCCTCGCGGCGACGGGTGGCACCCCGTGGAGCGACGTACCGCTCTACATCGGCTCCCAGCTGCTGGGAGCCATGATCGGGGCCGTACTGACCTGGGTCACCTACTACGGCCAGTTCCGCGCCCACCTCACCGACCCGGAGATCGTCGCCGCGGCGGCGGCCGGGGCCGACGAGGACGAGGGGATGGTCGATCCCCAGGGCGCCCCGAAGGCCGGACCGGTGCTCGGCGTCTTCTCCACGGGCCCCGAGATCCGCAACTTCGCACAGAACGTCGCCACCGAGATCATCGCCACCGTGGTGCTGGTGCTGGCGATCCTGACGCAGGGGCTCAACGACGACGGCAACGGTCTCGGCACCCTCGGCGCCCTGATCACCGCCCTGGTCGTGGTCGGCATCGGCCTCTCCCTGGGCGGGCCCACCGGGTACGCCATCAACCCGGTCCGCGACCTCGGTCCGCGCATCGTGCACGCGCTGCTGCCGCTGCCGAACAAGGGCGGTTCGGACTGGGGGTACGCGTGGGTACCCGTCGTGGGACCGCTGATCGGCGGCCTCGCCGCCGGCGGCCTCTACAACGTCGCCTTCGCCTGACCGCCGGTCCCGAGCCGCCCCCGCACCCGCCACCCCCGACCCCCGGAGCACACCGTGACCGACGCGCACACCGCCGGACCGTTCATCGCGGCCATCGACCAGGGCACCACCTCGACCCGGTGCATCGTCTTCGACAAGGACGGACGCATCGTCTCCGTCGACCAGAAGGAGCACGAGCAGATCTTCCCCAAGCCCGGCTGGGTCGAGCACGACGCCACCGAGATCTGGGAGAACGTGCAGGAGGTGGTGGCCGCCGCCGTCGTGAAGGCCGGCATCACCGCCGAGGACGTCAAGGCGATCGGCATCACCAATCAGCGCGAGACCACCCTGCTGTGGGACAAGCACACCGGCGAGCCGGTGCACAACGCCATCGTCTGGCAGGACACCCGCACCGACGCGCTCTGCAAGGAGCTCGGCCGCAACGTCGGACAGGACCGCTTCCGCCGCCAGACCGGTCTGCCGCTCGCCTCCTACTTCGCCGGTCCCAAGATCCGCTGGCTGCTCGACCACGTCGACGGGCTCCGCGAGCGCGCCGAGCGGGGCGACATCCTCTTCGGCACCATGGACTCCTGGGTCATCTGGAACCTGACCGGCGGCACCGAGGGCGGCGTCCACGTCACCGACGTCACCAACGCCTCGCGCACCCTGTTGATGAACCTGCACGACATGCAGTGGGACCAGGGGATCGTGCGCTCCATGGACATCCCGGCGGCCGTGCTGCCCGAGATCCGGTCCTCGGCCGAGGTCTACGGCACCGCGAGCAGCGGGGTGCTGGCCGGCGTGCCGGTCGCCTCGGCGCTCGGTGACCAGCAGGCGGCGCTGTTCGGCCAGACCTGCTTCTCCGAGGGCGAGGCGAAGTCCACCTACGGCACCGGCACCTTCATGCTGATGAACACCGGCAACCGGCCGGTGAACTCGTACAACGGGCTGCTGACGACGGTCGGCTACCGGATCGGCGACCAGCCGACGGTGTACGCGCTGGAAGGGTCCATCGCGGTCACCGGCTCGCTCGTCCAGTGGATGCGCGACCAGATGGGGCTGATCAAGTCGGCCGCCGAGGTCGAGACGCTCGCCTCGTCCGTGGACGACAACGGCGGCGCCTACTTCGTGCCCGCGTTCTCCGGCCTCTTCGCCCCGTACTGGCGTCCCGACGCCCGCGGCATCATCGCCGGGCTCACCCGCTACGTCACCAAGGCGCACATCGCGCGGGCCGTCCTGGAGGCGACCGCCTGGCAGACCCGCGAGATCAGCGACGCCATGACCAAGGACTCCGGGGTCGAACTGACCACGCTCAAGGTCGACGGCGGGATGACCTCCAACAACCTGCTGATGCAGATGCTCACGGACTTCCTGGACGCCCCCGTGGTGCGCCCCATGGTCGCCGAGACCACCTGCCTCGGCGCGGCCTACGCCGCCGGCCTGGCGGTCGGCTTCTGGCCGGACACCGACACGCTGCGCGCCAACTGGCGCCGGGCCGCGGAGTGGACACCCCGCATGGACGCGGCCACGCGTGAGCGCGAGTACAAGAACTGGCTCAAGGCCGTACAGCGGTCCATGAGCTGGGTCGACGAGAACACTGCCGAAGGGTAAGCGACATGACCACCCCGCAGACCGCCCCCGTGCACGGGGCACACCCGGCCGGCGGCTCCCTCCCGGGCCGCGCCGAGACCAGGGACCGGCTGTCCCGGGAGACGTACGACCTCCTGGTGGTCGGCGGCGGCATCCTCGGCATCTCCACCGCCTGGCACGCCGCCCAGTCCGGGCTGCGGGTGGCCCTGGTGGACGCCGGCGACTTCGCCGGCGCCACCTCCTCGGCCTCCTCCAAGCTGCTGCACGGCGGTCTGCGCTACCTGCAGACCGGCGCCGTGAAGCTGGTGGCGGAGAACCACTTCGAGCGGCGGGCCGTATCCCGGGACGTGGCGCCGCACCTGGCGAGTCCGCTCACCTTCTACCTGCCCGTCTACAAGGGCGGCCCGCACGGGGCCGCCAAGCTGGGCGCGGGCGTCTTCGCCTACTCGGCGCTGTCCGCCTTCGGCGACGGCGTCGGCCATGTGATCAGCCCGCAGCGGGCCCGGCGCGACGTGCCCGAACTGCGTACGGACGGGCTGAAGGCGGTCGCCGTCTACGGCGACGACCAGATGAACGACGCCCGGATGGCGCTGATGACGGTCCGCGCGGCGGTCGCGGCCGGCGCCGTGGTGCTGAACCACGCCGCCGTCTCCGGCCTGCGGTTCACACGCGGCCGGGTGACCGGCGCGGAGCTGGAGGACCGGACCGACGGCACGGAGTTCG
The DNA here is from genome assembly GCF_947488945.1 of uncultured Streptomyces sp. Lineage (GTDB taxonomy): Bacteria > Actinomycetota > Actinomycetes > Streptomycetales > Streptomycetaceae > Streptomyces. The sequence continues at coordinate 153,673 of NZ_CANLBS010000014.1, read as the reverse complement.
GCGTGTCGGCCCGCCTGGTGCTCAACGCCACCGGCCCGTGGGTCGACCACCTGCGGAGGCTGGAGAACCCGGCCGCGGCGCCCTCCGTGCGGCTCTCCAAGGGCGCGCACCTGGTACTGAAGCGCACCGCACCGTGGAACGCCGCCCTGGCCACCCCGATCGACAAGTACCGCATCACCTTCGCCCTGCCGTGGGAGGACATGCTGCTGCTCGGCACGACCGACGAGGAGTACGAGGGCGACCCGGCCGACGTGGCGGTGACCGAGGCGGACACCGCCCAGATCCTGGAGGAGGCGGCGTTCTCCGTCCGGGACCGGCAGCTCTCCCGCGACCTGATCACCTACTCCTTCGCCGGGCTGCGGGTGCTGCCCGGCGGACCGGGCGACACCTCGAAGGCGAAGCGCGAGACGGTCGTGACGGAGGGGCCGGGCGGGATGCTCTCGGTGGCGGGCGGGAAGTGGACGACCTTCCGCCACATCGGCCGCACGATCATGGAGAAGCTGGCCGCACTCCCCGGGCACCCGCTGGAGCACGACATGGAGCCGATGTCGCGGCTGCCGAAGAAGGTGCCGCTGCCCGGCATCGCCAGCCCCGACGCGGTGACCCACCGGCTGCTGGCCGGCGGCGGCACGGACGTCCCGCTGACCGCGGACACCGCACGCCACCTCGCGACGCACTACGGTTCGCTCGCCTTCGACATCGTGCGGCTGGCCGACGAGGACCCCGCGCTGGCCGAGCGCGTCCACCCGGACGCGCCGGAGATCTGGGCGCAGGTCGCGTACGCGCGGGACCAGGAGTGGGCCGAGACCGCCGACGACGTGCTGCGCCGCCGCACCACGCTCACCATCCGGGGGCTCGCCACGGACGGCATCCGGAGCAGGGTCGAGGCCATGCTGGCGGACCGCCGCTGACCGGCCGCGGCGCGTGGCCCCCGAGGGGCGGTTTCCGGTGGGCGGTTCCCCGTGGGGAGCCGCCCACCGGGGCGTTCCCCCCGGACGATCCGAAGCCCGGCGCCGCATTCACTCCGCGTCGCGAGCAGCCGTCACTACGGGTGGGGAGGAGCGGGACGTTCGGCAGGTGCGGGACGACCGGTTGCGGGTATTCTTCGGGCGCTCCGCCCGCGCGGCTCTTCCGGGGAGCTCTGTCCCCCATAATGGGACGAGACATCGGATCTCTCTACCCCGCACCTTCCTGGAGGACCGTCATGGCCGTCACCGACGAGGCGATCGAGAAGATCAAGGGGATGATCGTCTCGGGTGCCCTCCGGCCGGGCGACCGCCTCCCGAAGGAGAGCGAACTCGCGAGCGAGCTGGGCCTGTCGCGCAACTCGCTGCGCGAGGCGGTGCGGGCACTGTCGCTGATCAGGGTGCTCGACGTGCGCCAGGGCGACGGCACCTACGTGACCAGTCTGGACCCCCAACTCCTGCTGGAGGCGCTGAGCTTCGTCGTCGACTTCCACCGCGACGACACGGTGCTGGAGTTCCTGGCCGTCCGCCGCATCCTGGAACCGGCGGCGACGGCGATGGCCGCCAGCCTGATCGACGAGGCGTCGCTGGACGCCCTCGACGCGCACCTCGACGCCCTGGGCGACGAGCCCTCGGTGGAGGAACTGGTCGTCTCCGACCTGGAGTTCCACCGGCGGATCGTCGGCGCCTCCGGGAACATGGTGCTCTGCTCCCTGCTGGACGGCCTGGCCGGCCCGACGACCAGGGCGCGGGTGTGGCGGGGGCTCACGCAGCGGGACGCGGTGAGCCGGACCCTGATGGAGCACCGGGCGATCGTGGCGGCGCTGCGCGACCGGGACGCGGACGCGGCCCGCGCCTGGGCGACGGCGCACGTGGCGAGCGTGGAGCAGTGGCTGCGCTCGACGCTCTGAGCCCTCCGCACCGGGCCGCGGCTGACCCGCACCCGGTCGCCCGGCGGCCGGGCGGCGCGGGACCCGCGCGGCTCCCCGCACCGGCCGCAGCGACCGGGTGCGTCAGCTGTCGGCGGGGCGCAGGCGCAGCCCCTGCATCCCGCCGTCGACGGCGAGGGCGATGCCGGTGACGGAGCCGGCGGCGGGGCTGGCCAGGTAGGCGACGGCCGCGGCGACCTCGTCGGCGGAGACCAGCCGGCCGAGCGGCTGGCGGGCGTTGAGCGCGGCGCGTTCGGCCTCCGGGTCGTCCGCTTGGCCGAGCAGCCGGCCGATCCACGGGGTGTCCGCGGTGCCGGGGTTGACGCAGTTGACGCGGATGCCCTCGCGCACGTGGTCGGCGGCCATGGCCAGGGTCAGCGACTGCACGGCGCCCTTGCTGGCGCTGTACAGCGCGCGGGCGGGCAGCCCCGCGGTGGCGGCGATGGAGCAGGTGTGGGTGATGGAGACGGCGCCGGGACGCTCGGCGGCGGCGGTCCGCAGGTGCGGCAGCGCGTGCCGGGCGGCGCGGACCATGCCGAGGACGTTGATGTCCAGGACGCGGGTCCACTCGGCGTCGTCGTTGTCCTCGACGGTGCCGATGGAGCCGATCCCGGCGTTGGATACCAGGGTGGTCAGTCCGCCCAGTTCGGCGGCGGCGCGTTCGACGGCCTTCTTGACGGCGGCGTCGTCGGTCACGTCGGCCTTGACGGCGAAGGCGCCTTCGGGCGCTCCCCCGGTCTCCCGGTCGAGGACCGCGACCCGGGCGCCGCGCGCCATCAGGTGGGTCGCGACGGCGGCCCCGATGCCGGACGCGCCGCCGGTGACGAGTGCGGAGAGTCCTTCGAAGTCTGCGGTGCCGGTCATCGGCCGGCCTCCTCGTGGGTGCGGCGAGCCTGCCAGACGGGGCCCTCCGGGTAGGTGTGTTCGGCGATCGACGCGGGGTGCATGCGGGCGGAGAAGCCCGGGGCGCGGGGGGTGACGTAGCGGCCGTGGTCGATGACGGCCGGGTCCACGAAGTGCTCGTGCAGGTGGTCCACGTACTCGATGACGCGGTCCTGCCAGGTGCCGGAGACGGCGACGAAGTCGAACATGGAGAGGTGCTGGACCAGTTCGCACAGGCCGACGCCGCCGGCGTGCGGGCAGACGGGCACGTCGAACTTGGCGGCGAGCAGCAGGATCGCCAGGTTCTCGTTGACGCCGGCGACCCGCGCCGAGTCGATCTGGACGAAGTCGACGGCGCCGGCCTGCAGGAGCTGCTTGAACACGACGCGGTTGGCGACGTGTTCGCCGGTGGCGACCTTCACGGGCTGGCCGGCCCGGATGGCGGCGTGGGCGAGGACGTCGTCGGGACTGGTGGGCTCCTCGATCCAGTACGGGTCGAAGGGGGCCAGGGTCTTCATCCACTCCAGGGCCCCGGCGACGTCCCAGCGCTGGTTGGCGTCGACGGCGATCCTGATGTCCGGGCCGACGGCCTCACGGGCCAGCGCCAGGCGGTGCACGTCCGCGTCGCGGTCGGCGCCGACCTTCAGCTTGATCTGGGTGAAGCCGTCCTCGACGGCCTCCTTGGCGAGCCGTACCAGCTTCTCGTCGTCGTAGCCGAGCCAGCCGGGCGAGGTGGTGTAGGCGGGGTAGCCCCGTTCGAGCAGTTCCGCGGTGCGCGCGGCGCGGCCGGGTTCGGCGGCGCGCAGGATGCCGAGCGCCTCCTCGGGGGTCAGCGCGTCGGTGAGGTAGCGGAAGTCGACCAGGGAGACGATCTCCTCGGGCGTCATGGAGGCGAGGAACTGCCACACCGGCAGGCCGGCGGCTTTCGCGGCCATGTCCCAGGCGGCGTTGACGACCGCGCCGGCCGCCATGTGCATCACGCCCTTCTCGGGCCCGAGCCAGCGCAGCTGCGAATCGTGCGTCAGATCGCGGTACAGGGCGGCGAGATCCGCGGCGGTACGGGGGGCGGGGCGGCCCACCACGTGCGGCGCGAGCGCCTGGATCGCCGCGGCCATCACGTCGTTGCCGCGGCCGATGGTGAAGCAGAAGCCGTGGCCCTCGTCGCCGGCCGCGGCACCGGCGCCGGCGTCACCGGCACGCAGGACGACGTAGGCCGCGGAGTAGTCGGGGTCGGGGTTCATGGCGTCCGAGCCGTCGAGCTCCTCCGAGGTGGGGAAGCGGATGTCCCGGACCTCGACGTCCGTGATGGTCTGTCTCATGGGGCCCCCAAGGTAGTGGAACATCGGACCTTTCATCGGTCATCCGATGTATAGCTTCCCGAACCCCCGACAGTCCAGTCACGAGCAGCGCACTGGCCAAAGATTTACGCCACAGCTCGGATGAATCTGTTCCGTGATGCCCGGATTCGACCGCTACCGGATCACCGTGTGACCGGTGTCGCGCCTGATGGGTCCGGCTTCACCCGCCCGTGCAAAGCGCTGACGGTTGGGCATGCTCCACGCCGTAAGGTTGGTGCGTACGCAAGGGAACTTCGGAAGGAGGCCTGGGTGATCGAGCTCGAGGGGGTACCCGAGCTGGTCGACCCGGTCATGGTGGCCGCGTTCGAGGGCTGGAACGACGCCGGTGACGCCGCCTCCACAGCGGTCGGACATCTGGACCGGGAATGGAAGGGCGAGGTGTTCGCGGCGCTCGACGCCGAGGACTACTACGACTTCCAGGTCAACCGCCCCACGGTGTGGCTGGACGGCGGGGTCCGCAAGGTCACGTGGCCCACGACCCGGCTGTCCGTGATCCGGGTCGGCGGCGACACGCCGCGCGACCTCGTCCTGGTCCGCGGCATCGAGCCGTCCATGCGCTGGCGCTCGTTCTGCAACGAGCTGCTGGGCTTCGCGCATGAACTCGGCGTCGAGATGGTGGTGATCCTCGGCGCGCTGCTGGGCGACACCCCGCACACCAGGCCGGTGCCGGTCAGCGGCGTCACGTCCGATCCCGACCTCGCGCGGACCATGGACCTGGAGGAGACCCGGTACGAGGGGCCGACCGGCATCGTCGGCATCCTCCAGGAGGCGGCCACCCACGCCGGCATCCCGACCGTCAGCCTCTGGGCGGCGGTGCCGCACTACGTGTCGCAGCCGCCGAACCCCAAGGCCACGCTGGCGCTGCTGAACCGGCTGGAGGACCTGCTGAGCCTGCGCATCCCGCTCGGCGAGCTGCCCGAGGACGCCCGCGCCTGGCAGGTCGGCGTGGACCAGCTCGCCGCGGAGGACAGCGAGGTCGCGGAGTACGTCCAGACGCTGGAGGAGGCGCGGGACACCGCCGAGCTGCCCGAGGCGTCGGGCGAGGCCATCGCGCGGGAGTTCGAGCGCTATCTGCGGCGCCGCGACCCCGCCGCCGGTCAGGCTCCCGGCGGCCACGCGACGGACGGCGATGTACCGTATCTGCGCGATCCGGCAGGTGGCCGCACCCGCCCGCCGAAGCCGCAGCGTCCCGAGGCGGGCGAGGACCCCGGCGGCTCGCGCGGCGGCCGGGACGCCTCTTCCGGGCAGGACCAGGACGACGAGAAGCCGGACGAGTCGACCGGCGACCCGGACGACTGACCCCGCGCGGACACCGGGACGGCAGAGACCCGGACCGCAGACCCACCGGGACGGCCCCGGACCTCCGCAGGGAGGTCCGGGGCCGCCGTCGTACACGGGACGCCGGTGTCAGCGGGGCTCCGGTGTCACAGGGCCACGCCCAGCAGGGCGTCGACGGTGCGCGACACCAGGCCGGGCGCACCCTCGTCGGTGCCGCCGCTCTCGCTCTGGAGGGCGGCCCAGTGGTCCACCGCGGCAAGCGCCGTCGCGGTGTCGAGGTCGTCGGAGAGCGCGGCGCGAACCTCCTCGACGAGCGCGTCGGCGGACGGCCCGTCGGGGCGGGAGACCGCGGCGCGCCAGCGGCCGAGCCGGGCGACCGCGTCGGCGAGCACCTGGTCGGTCCACTCCCAGTCGGAGCGGTAGTGGTGGGCGAGCAGGGCCAGCCGGATCGCCGCCGGGTCGACGCCCTCGCGGCGGAGCGTGGAGACGAAGACCAGGTTGCCGCGGGACTTCGACATCTTCTCGCCGTCCAGCCCGACCATGCCGGCGTGGACGTACGCCTGGGCGAACGGGTGCTCGCCGGTCAGCACCTGGGCGTGCGAGGCGCCCATCTCGTGGTGCGGGAAGGCGAGGTCGGAGCCGCCGCCCTGGACGTCGAACCCCATCCCGAGGTGGTCGAGGGCGATGGCGACGCACTCGATGTGCCAGCCGGGCCGTCCGGCGCCGAGGGAGGCGCCGTCCCAGCTCGGCTCACCCGGACGGGCGGCCATCCAGAGCATGGGGTCGAGGGGGTTCTTCTTGCCGGCGCGGTCCGGGTCGCCGCCGCGCTCGGCGGACAGGATCCGCATCGCCTCGGCGTCGAGGCCGGAGACCCCGCCGAAGTGCGGGTCGGTGTCGACGGAGAAGTACACGTCCCCTTCGAGCTCGTACGCGGCACCGGCGGCGAGCAGCCGCTCGACGAGGGGCACGATGCCGGGTATGGCCTCGACCGCGCCGATGTAGTGCTGCGGGGGGAGCATGCGCAGGGCGGTCATGTCCTCCCGGAAGAGTGCGGTCTCGCGCTCGGCGAGCGCGGTCCAGTCCTCGCCGTCGCGTACGGCCCGCTCCAGCAGCGGATCATCCACGTCGGTCACGTTCTGGACGTAGTGAACCTGCCGCTTGGTGTCGAGCCACACGCGCTGAACGAGGTCGAACGCGTTGTAGGTCGCCGCATGACCCATGTGGGTCGCGTCGTACGGCGTGATGCCGCAGACGTAGATGCGGGCGACGGGACCGGGGTCAAGGGTGATCCGTCCGCCGGTCGCGGTGTCGTGGATCCGAAGGTCGCGGCCCTTGCCAGGCAGGGCGGGGACCTCAGAAGCGGGCCAGGCATGCATGTCATGAGCGTAACCGGACGACGCTTCCGGATACGAACCGGATGGCCAATCATGTCCGGAGACACACTCTTGACAGCGGCGCCGGGCGCGGTCCGCGGGCCGGTCGGCTCAGACCGGCGGCCAGGGGATGGCCGGCCACTGCCCGCTCGGCACCGGGTGGAGGCGGGCGGCGAGCAGCGCCGCCACCCGGTCGCGCACCGCGGTCACCTCGGCGGGAGTGATCAGCGCGGCCAGCCGGCCGGCGAGCGGTCCGCCGTCCTTCAGCACCCCCGTGAGCTCCTCCAGGACCGCCACGGCCTCCTCGGTCAGCGGCTCGCCCGCCCACCCCCAGAGCAGGGTGCGGAGCTTGTCGTCGGTGTGGAAGGTGACCCCGTGGTCGATGCCGTACAGCGATCCGTCGGCGGCGGGCAGCAGGTGGCCGCCCTTGCGGTCGCTGTTGTTGATCACGGCGTCGAGCACGGCGAGGCGGCGCAGCCGGGCGTCGTCCGCGTGCACCAGCAGCGCGGTCCTGCCCTCCCCCACCTCGGCCTGTCCGACCGCCTTCCAGCCGTCGCCGGGCTCCTCCCCCTCGACGAGGGCGAGCAGCGGCGGCGCGTCGGCGGCGGTGTCGATCCAGAGCTGGCACATGCCCTCGCCGTACGGGCCGTCCCGCAGGACGGTCGGCGGCACGAGGTCCCAGCCGGTCGCGGCGGAGATCTCGTAGGCGGCGACCTCCCGTTCGGCCAGCGTGCCGTCGGGGAAGTCCCACAGCGGCCGCTCGCCCGCGACGGGCTTGTAGACGCAGGTGAGCTCGACGCCCTCGTGCTCCACGGTGCAGTGGAGCACCGCGTTGGAGGCGCCCTCGATGCGTCCGAGGACCGTGAGCCGCCCTTCGCCGAGGACGGCGGCGGTGCCGGTGTCCGTCATGCTCCGCGACGGTATCCGTTCTGGCGCGGGCATACGTGTCCCTCCGGGTCGAGCGGCAGGCTGCACAGCGGGCAGGGCGGGCGGCCGGCGTTGACGACGTCCAGCGCACGCTTGGCGAACGCCCGTGCCTGGGCCCCCGTGAGGCGGACCCGGAGCATGGGCGGGCCGTTCTCGTCGTCCTGGAGCATCTTCTCCTCGGCCGCCGCGAGGTCGTCCTCCGAGCCGGCGTCGAGCTCGACCAGCGCCTGGGCCTCGACGATCATGCGCTGTTCGTCGCCGTCCCAGGCGAGCGCCATGGTGCCGACGCGGAACTCCTCCTCGACGGGGGTGTCGAGGGGGGCGGTGTCGTGCACGTCCGTGGGCGCGACGGCCGGCACCGGCGAGTTGCCCCCGGTGCGGCGGACGACCTCGTCAAGCAGTTCGTCGATCCGCTCGGCCAGCGCGGAGACCTGGGTCTTCTCCAGGGCCACGCTGGTGACCCGGCCCTGGGACGACGCCTGGAGGAAAAACGTACGGCGGCCAGGCAGCCCGACCGTGCCGGCCACGAACCGGTCCGGCGGGTCGTAGAGGAACACCTGACGGGACACGTTTTGTCTCCCTAGAAGATCGACGGCGGACGGTGGCGGCGCCCGGTCTCCCGGGCGCGCCGTTGCGGAGGTCGCCCGGAGGGTGCCTACGGCGCGTCCACCCTACTGCCCGGAGAGATCACGGTGCCCCAGCGCCGCCCCCGACGGCGGCGTCCGATCCGCCGTCGGCCGCCGCGTCCGCCCCGGCGCCGTGCGCGGCGGGCGCCAGCCCCGCGAGGTCTCCGGTGTCGCCGAGCCGCAGCAGGAAGGGGCGCAGCCGGGTGTAGCGGATAGCGGTGACCGAGCAGGGATCGGCGTGCAGGCGCTGGAACAGGTCCAGGTGCATGCCGAGAGCGTCGGCGACGACCGACTTGATGATGTCGCCGTGCGAGCACATGACGTACGCGGCGTCCTCGCCGTGCTCGTCGGCAACGCGGGCGTTCCAGGTCCGGACGGCTTCGACCGCGCGGGCCTGCATCGCGCGCATGGACTCGCCGCCGGGGAAGGCCGCCGCGGACGGGTGCTGCTGGACGAGGGACATCAGCGGCTCGTCGGAGAGCTCGGCGAGTTTGCGGCCCGACCAGTCCCCGTAGTCGCACTCGCTGAGGCCGTCCTCGACGTGCAGCGGGAGGTCCGGGCGGGCGTCGAGCAGGGGCTGGAGCGTCTGGCGGCAGCGTTCCAGCGGGCTGCTGACGGCGGCGGCGAGGGGGATCCGGGCGAGGCGGCCGGGCAGGGCGGCGGCCTGTTCGGCGCCGCGTTCGTCGAGGGAGACTCCGGGGGTGCGGCCCGCGAGCACACCGGAGGTGTTGGCGGTGGAGCGGCCGTGTCGTACGAGGATCAGCGTGGGCATGCGGGCCAGCGTAATTCGAGCGCCGAGGTGCGTAGGGGGCGAGGCGGGGGGAAGAATGCCCGCCGTGATCGTGGACTGTGCCATTTACCGGGACGGGCGCCGGACCGACGGCCCCGAGGACTTCTCCGACGCGCTCGCCGAGGCGCGCAGGGGCGGGGAGGCGTTCCTGTGGATCGGGCTGCACGAGCCGACGGAGAAGGAGTTCGATCTCGTCAGCTCGGAGTTCGGCCTGCATCCCCTCGCGGTGGAGGACGCCCTCAGCGCCCACCAGCGCCCGAAGCTGGAGGTGTACGACGACTCGCTCTTCGTCGTGCTGAAGCCGGTGGTGTACGAGCCGGAGAGCGACACGGTCAGCGCCGACGAGCTGATGGTGTTCATAGGCGACTCGTTCGTGGTGACCGTCCGGCACGGCGAGGGCGCCCCGCTGGCTGCCGTGCGGCGGCGGCTGGAAGCCGAGCCTCAGGTGCTGCGGCAGGGCCCGACGGCGGTGCTGTACGCGGTGAGCGACGCGATCGTGGACCATTACATCGATGTGGCGGGCGAGCTGCAGGTGGACCTGGAGGAACTGGAGACCGAGGTGTTCGCGCCGAGCGGCTCCGGGGGTTCGGGGAATTCACAGACGACGGCCGGCCGCATCTACACCTTCAAGCGGCAGGTGCTGGAGTTCCGCCGGGCGGCGAACCCGCTGGCGGCCCCGATGGCCCGGCTGGCCGGTGCGGGCGTGCCGTTCGTGCACGACGAGTCGCAGCCGTTCTTCCGTGACGTCAGCGACCACCTGACGCGCGCCACCGAGCAGGTGGAGGGACTCGACCGGCTGCTGTCGGACATCCTGTCCGCCCATCTCGCGCAGATGGGCGTGCGGCAGAACGACGACATGCGCAAGATCTCGGCGTGGGCCGCGATGGCCGCCGTGCCGACGATGGTGGCGGGGATCTACGGCATGAACTTCGACCACATGCCGGAGCTGCACTGGGTCTGGACCTATCCGGCGGTGATCGCGCTGATGGGCGGGCTGGTGTTCTTCCTGTACCGGATGTTCAAGCGGCGCGGCTGGCTCTGAGCCGCGCACGCGCCGCCGCAACGACGCGTGCGCGCCCCCGCCGGGGCGGGGGCGCGCGGGAAGACGGTCAGGCGAACCCGGGGGCGGGCGCCGGGGCACCGCCCAGCGCGTTGCGCCGTTCGGGTGTCTTCAGGCTGACCATGCGGTGCCACCCGGCCAGCCGCTCCCAGGCGTACATCGCGCGGATGCCGGCCGCGAGGGCGGCGGACTTGGGCCGGGGCCAGCCGAGCAGTGCGCCCATGTGCGCCATGACGGCGAGGCTGACGTCGCGGTAGACGACGATCTCGGCGAGCGCGCACTCGCGCAGCGTGCGCTGGATCAGCCGGCCGTGGCCCTCGCGGGCGAGGCGCAGCAGTTCCTCGTGGCAGTAGGCGAGGTGGTTGTCCTCGTCGTTCGAGATCATCTTCACGGCGCGGCCGACGTCGGGGTGGTCGCCGAAGTAGTGGCGCAGCATCCGCATCTGCTCGGAGGCGCGCTGCTCGGTGACGCGGCTGTGGGCCAGATAGGTGATGATGTCGCGTTCGGAGAGCGGGGTGCCGCTCTGCAGCCGGGCGTGCGAGAGCCCGATGCCGTTCTCCTCCAGGAGCATCGTGTAATCGGTGTCGTGCGGGACCTCCGCGGGCGGCAGGTTCCGCTTCTTCAGCAGCGCGTGGAAGATCCTGCCGTGCTTGTCCTCGTCCGCGCCGTGCCGGGCGATCTTGGGGCCGAGCTCGCGCTGGCTCTCCGGGACGAGCGCGGCGATCCGGGCGTTCTCCCAGCCGCCCTGGGCCTCGCCGCCCGCGGCGATGGAGCAGAACAGCCGGAAGGACGCGTCGTGGTCGAGGATCTCCTCGAAGAGACTCTTCGCCGAAAGCATCGTTGCCACCTCCGTGCGGATGTACCGGTTCCGTCGCCAGTTCCGCTGGGCCAGTACAAGGCGGTACGGGACGGTAGGCAACCGGAGCGGGGGCGGGGCCCGCCGTACCGGTCCCCGCCCGCCGCGGTGGCTTGCGGCTACTCGGCCAGGCCGGACAGCTCCAATGCCTCGGTGCCGGCGCGGACGGCGGCGATCCGCTCCTCCCGCGTGAAGCCGGCCGGCGCCAGGGTGAGCGTGGTGACGCCCGCGGCGGCGTACGCCTGCATGCGCTCCGCGATCCGCTGCACCGGCCCGAGCAGCGTGGTCTGGTCGATGAGCCGGTGCGGGACGGCGGCGCCGGCGCCCGTCTTGTCGCCGGAGAGGTACTTGTCCTGGATCTCGGCGGCTTCCTTCTCGTAGCCCATCCGCTGGGCGAGCTGGTTGTAGAAGTTCTGCTTCCGGCTGCCCATGCCGCCGACGTACAGGGCGGTGTAGGGGCGGAACATGTCGGCGAGGCCGGGCACGTCGTCGCCGACGGCGAGCGGCACGGTCGGGCAGACGTCGAAGCCCTCCATGGTCTTGCCGGCCTTCTCGCGGCCCGCGCGCAGGTGCCGGACCGCCGTCTCCTCCAGGTGGTCGGCGGAGGGGAAGATCAGCAGGGCGCCGTCGGCGATCTCGCCGGTCTGCTCCAGGTTCTTCGGGCCGATCGCGGCGATGTAGAGCGGGATGTGCTCGCGCTGCGGGTGCACGGTGAGCTTGATCGGCTTGCCGGGACCGCCGGGCAGCGGCAGCGTCCAGTGCTGTCCGTCGTACGTGAGGCGCTCGCGGGACATGGCCTTGCGGACGATCTCGACGTACTCGCGGGTGCGGGCCAGCGGCTTGTCGAAGGTGACGCCGTACCAGCCCTCGGAGACCTGGGGGCCGGAGACGCCGAGGCCGAGGCGGAAGCGGCCGCCGGAGAGCGAGTCGAGGGTGGCGGCCGTCATGGCCGTCATCGCGGGCTGACGGGCCGGGATCTGCATGATCGCGGAGCCGACGTCGATGGACTCGGTCTGCGCGGCGACCCAGGTGAGCACGGTGGGCGCGTCGGAGCCGTACGCCTCGGCGGCCCAGCAGACGTCGTATCCGAGCCGGTCGGCCTCCTGCGCGACGGCGAGGTTGTCGCCGTCCATCCCCGCGCCCCAGTAACCGAGATTGATGCCGAGCCGCATAGCCGCTCCCCTTACTGATCAGTAACGTCCCTGTGCGCCGGACTCTAGCGCGCCCCGCCCCGAATCGGCAGGCCCCGGGTCCGGCCTGTGGACGACACGCCGTCCACGTGAACCGGTGGGCAGAGGTTGTCCACAGGCCGGTGTCCGCCGGGGCCCCGGCCAGTAATCTCGGCGCACATGGAGCAGAGGCATCTCGGCCGCACCGGCCTTCGTGTGTCCCGGATCGGGCTCGGCACGCTCACCTGGGGCCGGGACACGGACGAGCACGACGCCGCCGACCAGTTGAAGGTCTTCTGGGACGCGGGCGGCACCCTCGTGGACACCGCCGACGTCTACGGCGGCGGCGAGGCGGAGTACCTCCTCGGCAAGCTGCTGGGCGGGCTGGTGCCGCGCGAGGACCTGGTGGTCGCCACCAAGGCGGGCAGCGTCCGCGACCCGTACCGCAGGTTCAACGGCTCGCGCGGCCATCTGCTGTCCGCCCTGGACGCCTCCCTGGAGCGGCTGGGAACCGACTACGTGGACCTGTGGCAGGTGCACGCCTTCGACCCGGTGACCCCGCTGGAGGAGACGCTCCAGGTGCTGGACCTCGCGGTCTCCTCCGGCCGCGTCCGGTACGCCGGGGTGTGCCAGTTCTCCGGCTGGCAGCTCGCCAAGGCCGCCACCTGGCAGCTCGCCGCGCCCGGCACCCGGACCCGGCTGGCCGGGACGCAGATGGAGTACTCGCTGGTGCAGCGGGGCGTCGAGCGGGAGGTGCTGCCGGCCGCCCTCGACCTCGGGGTGGGGCTGCTGCCGTCGTCCCCCCTGGGGCGCGGGGTGCTGACCGGGAAGTACCGCACGGGCATGCCCGCCGACTCACGGGCCGCGTCGGAGCAGCTGGCCCCGTTCGTGGAGCCGTACCTCGACGAGTCGGCGCGGCGCATCGTGGACGCGGTCGCCACGGCCGCCGAGGGGCTCGCCACCACCCCGCTCCAGGTGGCGCTCGCGTGGGTGCGGGACCGTCCGGGCGTGGTGGCCCCGATCGTCGGCGCGCGCAACGCGCGGCAGCTCTCGGAGGCATTGTCGGTGGAGGCGCTTAGTCTTCCTGACGAGATCTGCCAGGCGCTCGACGACGTGTCGGCGCCCGTGCACCGCTATCCCGACCAGGACTGGAGCACGCTGTGACTGCGCTTCCCCGAGGGGAAACCCCCGGCCCCTCGGACGAGGACCCGACGCCCGGCGCGGACGCCGGCGCCCCGCCCGACCCCGCCCTCCCGGCGGACGGCCGGGCCCCGGCCCCCGACGACGGCTCCCACGGGGCGCCCGAGGCCGCGGAACCGGCCGGTGGGACCCCGGAGACCGGCGGGGACGGTGCGGCGGCCGAGGACGGCACGACGGAGGCCGGCGGCGCCTCCGGTGGCGGCGCGGAGGAGGGCGGTGACGGTGACGATGACGGGAGCCAGACCGTCGCCGGGGGCACGCCGGACGCCCAGGGCTCCGAGACGCAGCTCTCCGAGGCGCAGGCCGAGCTCGCCGCCCAGCGCGAACTGCGCAAACGCATCGAGGAGCGCAAGGCCGCCAGGGCCGGCGCGGTCGAGGCCGGGGCGAAGCTGAGCGGCACCGCCGCCGAACTCCTCGCGGCGGTCCGCGCCGTGGAGAGCGGCGCCGAGCCGGACACCACCTTCTTCGACTCCCCCGCCGCCGCGCCCGCACCGCGTCGCGCGGCCCCCGAGAGCACCCCGGCCCCCGCGCGCCCGAGGGCGCCCGCGCCCGCGTCGGCGGCCCCGGAGGCCGCCCCCGAGGCGCTGGCCGACGTCGCGCAGGTGCTGGCCGCCGGCGGCGCGCCCGAGGCTCTGGCCCGGCCCGCCGTCGCGGCGCTGGGCGGTCAGGCGGCAGGCGTCCTGCGGGACGACCCGTGGCAGCTGCTGTCGGTGCCCGGCGTACGCCCCGAGCAGGCCGACGGTTTCGCCCGTGCTCTGCTGGGCGACGCCTGCGGGCCCGACGACGGGCGCAGGACCGCCGCTCTGACCGGCTGGCTGCTGGAGCGGGCGGCGCTGCTCGGCCACACCGCCCAGGAGCTGGACACGGTGGCGGCGGGTCTCGCGGAGCGCGGGGTGAGCGATCCCCGGGCCGCAGTGGAGCACGCGGTCGCCGAGGGGGTCGTGCTGGTCTTCCAGGAGGGCTTCGACCCGGCCGGCGAGGGCGACACCGGACCGCACGAGGTGGCGGACGACACGGCGGACCACGGGGCGGACGAGGCGGAAGGGCACGAGGACGGCGGCGCGGCCGACGGCCAGGCCGTCGAGCCGGCCCCGGTGCTGCTGGGCCTGGACCGGTACGCGCTGGCGGAGGAGAGCCTCGCCGACGGCCTCTCCCGGCTGATCAACGCGTGCGGCAAGGGCGCCGACTGGGCGGAGGCCGCGTCGGCGGCCCCCTCCGCCTCGGCCGCCGAGCTGATCCGCGCGGTGGGCGGAGCCGGGCTCGTCGCGCACTGCGGCGGGGAGGCGGCGCGCGCCGAGCCCGCCGCGCTGATCGCCGCCGCCCGCGGGCTGGGGCTGCGCGCCCTCGGCACGGCGCACAGCCCGGACGGCAGGCGCCGGCTGGCCGAGGCCGTCGGCGCACCGGAGGCCGCGGTCACCCTGGCCGGTCTGCTGTCCGGCGCGGAGGGCCCCGGACGGGACGCGGAGGGCGCGCTCGCCCTGGACCTGCTGGTGGTGCTCGACGCACCGCAACTGGACGTGGAGGGCGCCGCGATGCTGGTGGAGTCGCTGGCCGACGGATCTCGCCTGGTGCTGAGCGGCGACCCGGGGGTGCTCGGTTCGGCGGGCGCCGGCCGGGTCTTCGGCGACGTGCTCGCCTCCCGGGCGTGTCCGCAGGTCGTCTCCCGCACGCCGGACCCCGGCCCGGTCGGCGAGCTGGTCTCCGGGATCGGCATCGGGGAGCTGAACGCCGTGGCGGCGCCGGGCAAGGAGGTGGTGATCGTGCCGGTGCGCGACGCCGGCGAGGCGATCCACCGCACCGTGCAGCTGGTGGCCGACTCGGTGCCGCGCGCGTTCTCCATCCCGTCCGCCGACACCCAGGTCGTCACGGTCGGCCACGGGGGCGCGGCGGGCACCGTCGCGCTCAACGCGGCGCTGAAGGAGCGGCTGAATCCGGGGCCGGGCCGCTTCGGCGGCTTCGACCCGGGCGACCGCGTGGTGCACGTACCGGCGCCGGGGCGGGCGGTGCCGGGCGTCGTCGTGTCCGCGGACGCCGAAGGGCTGCGGCTGGACTGTTCCGGGGAGCCCGTCGTGGTGCCGCAGGCGCTGGTCGCGTCGGCGGTCCGGCACGGCTGGGCGCTGAGCGCCCACCAGGCGGCCGGGATGCGCTGGCCGGCCGCGGTGGTCGTGCTGCCCGGCGACGCCGCGGCCGGACTGAGCAGGCCGTGGGTGTACACCGCCTTCGGCCGGGCGGAGCGCCACCTGTCCGTGGTGCACGGTGTGGACCAGGCGCTGCCCCGAGCCGTCGCCGGTGTCCCGGCACAGGAGCGGACGACGCGGCTCCGTGCGCTGCTCGAAGCGTTGCCGACGCCCGACGCGGCTTCCTGAGACCGGTGTCCGGGTGCCGCAGGGCCCCCGGACCCGCAACGACGAGGGGCGGGGTCCGGCACGCATGCCGGACCCCGCCCCTTTCCGTACCCCGGCGGCCGTCGTGCGGGGCCCGTTCGTGCCCCGCTGGGCCACCTCGCTGAGCCCGTTCGTGCCCCGGCGGGCCGCCCTGCGGGGCCCTGCTCGGTACCCCGGCGGGCCGCCCCGCCCTGCCTGCCGGACGCGGCCCGGCCGGTCAGATGCCGCCCGCCGGGAGAACGTCGTGGTCCTCCTCCGCGTCGTCCTCGTCCTCGTCGAAGACCGCGCTGACGTCGAACCGGCACACCACCAGTTCGGGATCGGCGTCGTCGAAGGGCGCGGCCAGCCACTCCCCCGGTTCGGGCAGTTCCTCGGCCGCCGACACCCAGAGCGTGGAGTCGCCTTCCTCCAGCCCGAACTCCTCGTGCCGGGAGGCGATCTCGTCCGGCTCGTACTCCCCGAACAGCACGCCCAGGGCGGCGTGGACGCTGCCGGCGACCTCGGCGGCGGCCCCCTCGTCGTGTTCGCCGGGGTCGCCGTCCACGATGCGCTGGGCCTGCGCGAACAGTCGCGGCGGCTCCGCGACCGCGTAGTCCCGCCGGATCAGCACGCTGAGCGCGTGGGGTTCCGTCGGGCCGGCGTACGGCGGCATGGAATCGTCCGCCGCCGGGATCTCGAAGGGGGTGACCTCGTCATGGCGTTCGTAGAGAAGTTCGTCGTAGACCTCGGCGGCGGCGGCCAGGGCGTTGAACGCCTCGTAGACAGCGGGATCCTCGTCCCCGCTACGGCGTTCGACCGCGTCGAGGTGACGGTCGAGCGCGGCCTTCACCGCTTCGGCGGCGGCACGTACCTCGGCAGCGGTGGGCTGCGCAGCATCAGACATGAAGCAGACGCTATCCGTACCGGGCCTGTGCCCGCACAATAGATTCGATGCCGGAATACGAATTTGTCGACGTGTACGTGCCGCGCGGGGTGTCCCGCAAGGATGCGGCCCGACTGCTGACCGACCACGCCGAGTACGGGCACTGGGAGCTGGACCGCCTGACGCTGCGCCGCGACGGCAGTCGCCGGGTGCGGCTGAGGCGGCGGATCATCCGCCAGCTCCGGGCCACCTGGTGACCGGGTAGAGAGCGGTGGCCGGGCCGCGACCCGGCCACCGTTCCGCCCCGACGGACGCGGAGAAGCGGGCCCCGTCACGACGGGACCCGCTCGGTCTTCCCCACCGGTCCGGCGCCCACGGCACCGGACCGTCATGCGTGCCTGCGCGGACGCAGGACCCTCAGGCGGCGCTGCGCGAGCGCCGGTAGAGCACGGTCCCCGCACCGGCGAGCATCAGCCCCGCACCGGCCGGGATCAGCAGGTCGAGCCCGCCCGCTCCGGTCTGCGCGAGCTGCTCACCCGGCGCCTCGTGCGGCTCGGGGGCGTTCGGCTCGGTCGGCTCGTTCGCCGGCGGAAGAACCGGCGGCTCCTCCGGCGTGACCGGCGGCTTCTCCGGCACCTCGGTCGGCGGAGTCACCTCCACGTCGTTGGCGCATTCGTTGCCGAAGGTCGGGTTCAGCAGACCGATGACGTCCACGGAGTTGCCGCACACGTTGACCGGGACGCTGATCGGCGCCTGCACGCTGTTGCCGGACAGGATGCCCGGCGAGCCCGCGGTGACCGACTCCGCCGTGGCGCCGCCCGCGCCGCCGCGGTGGCGGCCGGTGCCCTCCCCGTCGTGCCGGGCCGTGGTGTCGCCCGCCGTGGAGCCGCGTCCAGGCCGGGAGGTACCGGACGACGCGTGGTCGTAGCCGGTGTCCGGCGCGGCGGCTTCCTGCGTGCCGTTCTCGCAGTCGTTGCCGAAGGACGGGTTGAGCAGTCCGACGACGTCCACGGAATTCCCGCAGACGTTCACCGGAATCTCGACCGGGATCTGGACCGAATTCCCTGACAGCACCCCCGGGGAATTCGTCGCGGAGCTCGCCGCCCCCGAGTCGGCGTGCGCGTAGCCGCCTCCGAGCGCGAGCACTCCGCCCGCGGCCGCCATGGTGATCAGGCCCTTACGAGTGACCTGTCGCATAGGTTGTTTCCTGCCTTCTGCCTTCCGAAAAACCCCCGGACACGACCGTGCGAGGGCCGAATGCCGAACGGCCCCGGAGCGCGTGGCGCACTCCGGGGCCGCCGGCTCAAACCCTTACGGGTTGACCCACACGTCAGTCGTTGACGCAGACGTTGCCGAAGGCGGGGTTCAGCAGGCCGATCACGGAGATCGTGTTACCGCACACGTTCACCGGGACGTGGACCGGGACCTGGATGACGTTGCCCGAGATGACACCGGGGCTGCCGATGGCGGCACCCTGCGCACCCGAGTCGGCGACGGCCATGCCGGCACCCGCGAGA
The DNA here is from genome assembly GCF_947488945.1 of uncultured Streptomyces sp. Taxonomy (GTDB): domain Bacteria; phylum Actinomycetota; class Actinomycetes; order Streptomycetales; family Streptomycetaceae; genus Streptomyces. Next base: position 135,497 of record NZ_CANLBS010000014.1, on the reverse strand, counting down.
ACGAGACCACCGGTAGCAGCCGCAGCAGCGACGACCTTCTTGATCATGTTTCCTCCTAGTTGGAAAGTGCGGTCCCAGCCGCGGACCGCACCCCTTGTAACGAGGAGGCGCGAGGGGGGCTACGAGCACCCGCCCCCTTTCACTCTTTCCGGTGAGAGTCGTACGGGCGGGCGAATATCGGCCCATATTTTCGTGTGCCAGGCACGTGCCGCGGTCGGCCGCGGGGAGACGGCACCGGCCGGGCCGCGGGCACGGCGCCGGCCGCCTCTCCGGGGCAATCCCGGCGGCAGAGGGATTCTCCCGGAGCGCGCCGACGAGGGCCGGCCGGAACGAAAATCCCACCGTCAACACATCAGCTGTGATCGATGAACCGGTCCAGCACCCGGACGCCGAACTGCAGTCCGTCCACCGGGACCCGCTCGTCCACGCCGTGGAACATCCCGGCGAAGTCGAGTTCCGGCGGCAGCTTCAGCGGCGCGAAGCCGAAGCCGCGGATCCCGAGGTCGTCGAAGGACTTCGCGTCGGTTCCGGCCGACAGCATGTACGGCACGGCGCGGGCGATCGGGTCCTCGGCCACCAGCGCCTTCTGCATCGCGTCCACGAGCGCGCCGTCGAAGGTGGTCTCCAGCGCCTTGTCGGCGTGCACGTCCTCCCGCTTCACGTTCGGGCCGAGGATGCGGTCCAGGTCCGCCAGGAACTCCTCCTCGTAGCCCGGCAGGTAGCGGCCGTCCACGTGGGCGGTGGCCTGGCCGGGGATGACGTTGACCTTGTAGCCGGCGCCGAGCTGGGTGGGGTTGGCGGTGTTCTGCAGGGAGGCGCCGATGAGCTTGGAGATGCCGCCCAGCTTGGCCAGCGTCTCGTCCATGTTCTCGGGGTCGAGCTCGGTGCCGAGGGCGTCGGACAGCTCGTCCAGGAAGTGGCGCAGGGTCTTGGTGACCCGGACCGGGAACTTGTGCCGGCCCAGCCGCCCGACCGCCTCGGACAACTCGGTGATCGCGTTGTCCTTGTGGATCATCGACCCGTGTCCGGCGGTGCCGTCCACGGTCAGCTTCATCCAGTGCATGCCCTTCTGGGCCGTTTCCACGAGGTAGAGCCGGAGCTTCTCGTTGACGGTGAAGGAGAAGCCGCCGACCTCGCTGATCGCCTCGGTGACGCCTTCGAACAGCTCGGGGTGGTGGTCGACCAGGTAACGGGCGCCATAGGTGCCGCCCGCCTCCTCGTCGGCCACGAACGCGAGCACGATGTCGCGCGGGGGCTTGCGGCCGGTCCGCATGCGCTCGCGGACCACCGCGAGCGTCATCGCGTCCATGTCCTTCATGTCGACCGCGCCCCGGCCCCAGACGCAGCCGTCCGCGATCTCACCGGAGAAGGGGTCGTGGGTCCAGTCCGCCGCGTTGGCGGGCACGACGTCGGTGTGGCCGTGGATGAGCAGCGCGGGCCGGGAGGGGTCCTCGCCCTCGATCCGCGCCACCGTGGAGGCGCGTCCCTTGTGGGACTCGAAGATCTTCGGCTCCAGGCCGACCTCGGCGAGCTTCTCCGCGACGTACTCGGCGGCGAGCCGCTCTCCGGGGCCCGAGTGGTCCCCGTAGTTGCTGGTGTCGATCCGGATCAGGTCACGACAGAGGTCGACGACCTCGCTCTCGGCGTTCCGGCCCGAACCGGTCCGTGCCGTGCTGGTATCGCTCACGCTGCTTCCTTTCACTGTCACTGTGCTGCTCCCCCTCATCCTCGCGCGGTCCCGCCGCACACCCAAGGCCGCCCACCCCCCGTCACGCACCGTTCACACGTCGGGGGCGTGATCGAGCACCCCCGGATGTTTGCTATTGTTTTCCACGTCGGAACGGGCACGGGCCCGCGAGACAGACACCTTGTCCGGGTGGCGGAATGGCAGACGCGCTAGCTTGAGGTGCTAGTGCCCTTTATCGGGCGTGGGGGTTCAAGTCCCCCCTCGGACACCAGCAGAGACCCCACTTCACGTGGGGTTTTTCTGTTTTCCGGGCCGTGGCACGGCCGCCGGCCGAACGCATGGGGGCCACCCCGGGCCCTGCCCGGCCCGCCGCCGACCGCGAGGCCCGTGTGCGACCGCCGCGAACCAGGTGCAGACGCGGCGGAAGCCACGGTGGTTGCCGCGCCCCGCGTGGCTCATGCACTCCACGTCGACTGCCGCACCGTCCGTCGAGGGCTTCGCCCCGCACGTGGAGCCGAGGCATTCCGCCCCGAACGTCACGTCCGTGTCCGGGTGCCGCGCGATCCGGTGCCGCGCGAACCGGCTGAGCGACCGGGTCACCGCCCGCGCGCCGTCCTGTGCGGGCGGCGCCGGATCCCCGCTCCCGCCGGTACGGAAACGGGGCCCGGACCGGGTCGTCGAGGACGCGGTCGGGGCCCCGCTTCCGGGCGGCGGCAGGCGGGTCAGCTCGTCGGGGTGCCGTCGTCCGCCTGTCCGTCGCTCTCGGCCGTGCCGGTCTTCTCGCGCATCTTGCGGACCAGTTCGGCCTTCTGGTCGGCCGCGCCCCGGCGGTCCAGGTTGCGGTGCGGCCCGTTGTTCTGGCGCTCCGCGCGGGACAGCCGCTTGCGCTGGCCGCCGCCCATGCCCACGGGGTTGTTGATGTTCTTGCTGACGGTCACGGGTTCTCCAGGTGGTGAGGTGCGGCGGTCTGCGGATGCGTCGGCGGGGGCCGGCGGCGGCGAAGGAGGTCGAAGGCAGGACCTCCACGCTCCCGCGCACCGGGCGACGGCGCCCGGCTCGGCACGGCCCCGTCGGGTGGTGCCGGGCCGTCGTGGGCGTCGCCGGTGGTCGCGAGCACACCGGCCGTATGAGGGATCATCTCACTGCGCCCCGCGTGACGGAGCCCGGCGGCCGCCGGCACCGGCACATCCCGGGCGCCGCGTCCGCGACAGAGCCAACGACAGCAACAGCAACAGTGACAGTGCCGGTGACGACAACCCCGGAAAACGCGACCACGGAAGGCCCGGCCGATGATCCCCGACCGCTCGTCGTACCGCCCAGGGACCTTCGGGTGAGGGGGCGGGGCCGGGTGGGGGCGGGGCCGCTGCCGCAGCGGGACGGGGTGGACGCGGCCCGGGTGCGGTTGCCGGAGGATCCGGGCGGCGCGTGGGCGACCGTGCGGGACCATCTGCGGGAGCGGTTCGGGGGCGCGGTGGGGGTCGCGGAGGTGGACGCGATGCTGGACGGTGGGCGGTTCGTGGCGGCGGACGGCAGGGCGGTGGACGGGGACGAGCCGTACGCGGCGGGGCTCTCGCTCTGGTTCCACCGCGACTTCGCCCCGGAGGAGCCGGTTCCGTTCCCGGTCGGGATCGTGCACCGGGACGAGCGGTTGATCGTCGCGGACAAGCCGCACTTCCTGGCCACCACTCCGCGCGGCGGCCACGTCACCGAGACCGCGGTGGCGCGGCTCCGCCGGGAGCTGGGGATTCCGGCGCTCCAGCCCGCGCACCGCCTGGACCGGCTGACGGCGGGCCTGGTGCTGTTCGTGGTCCGGCCCGAGGACCGGGGGGCGTACCAGACGCTGTTCCGGGACCGGGCGGTGCGCAAGGAGTACGAGGCGGTCGCCGCCCACGATCCGGCGCTGGGTTTCCCCCGTACGGTGCGCAGCCGGATCGTGAAGGAGCGCGGGGTGCTCGCGGCGCGCGAGGAGGCGGGCGAGCCGAACAGCGAGAGCCGGATCGAGCTGCTGGACCACCGGGCCGGGCGGGGCCGCTACCGGTTGCTGCCCGCCACCGGGCGCACCCACCAGCTGCGGGTCCACATGAACGCGCTGGGGCTGCCCCTGCTGCACGACCCGCTGTACCCGGTCATACGGCCGCAGGATGCGGCCGAGGACTGGACGCGGCCGCTGCAACTGCTGGCGCGGGTGCTGGAGTTCACCGATCCGGTCACCGGTGTCCCGCACCGGTTCGAGAGCCGGCTGCGCCTTTCCGAGTGGCCGGGCGGCACCTGACGGCGGGAGGACGGTGAAGGTCCGGCTCAGGGCCCCCGCCGGCCGAAGCGAAGCGCCCCGCCGGACCGAAGCGAACCGCCCCGCCGGACCGGCAGGTTCCGGTCCGGCGGGGCTGGGGCTCAGTGGCCTCGGCTGATCCATTCGTCGAGGTGCGGGGCCTCGGCGCCGATCGTGGTGGAGTCGCCGTGACCGGTGCGGACGGTGGTGTCCGCCGGCAGGGCGAGCAGCCGGTCGCGGATCGAGCCGACGATGGTCGGGAAGTCGGAGAACGACCTCCCGGTCGCCCCGGGTCCGCCCTGGAAGAGGGTGTCGCCGGTGAAGACGGTGCCCAGCTCCGGGACGTACAGGCAGACCGCGCCGGGGGCGTGGCCGGGGGTGTGCAGGACGGTCAGACGGGTCCCGGCGACCTCCAGCTCCTGGCCGTCGGCCAGTTCGCCGTCGGGCGCGCGGTCCGGGTGGGTCAGCTTCCACAGCGGCAGGTCGTCCGGGTGGAGCAGGATCGGCGCGCCGGTCGCGTCCGCCAGCGCGGGGGCGGCGTCGACGTGGTCGTTGTGCGCGTGGGTGCAGACGATCGCCCGGAGCGTACGGCCGCCGAGCGCGGCCCGGATGGCGTCGGCGTCGTGGGCGGCGTCGATGACGATCGCCTCCCGGTCGTCGCCGACGATCCAGACGTTGTTGTCCACGTCCCACTCGCCGCCGTCGAGGGCGAAGGTGCCGGAGGTGACGAGGTGGTCGACGCGAGCGGTCATCAGAACACCACCACGGAACGCAGGACGTCGCCGTCGTGCATGCGCTCGAAGGCGCGCTCGACGTCTCCGAGGCCCACGGTCTCGGTGACGAAGGCGCCGAGGTCGATCCGGCCCTGCTGGTGCAGGTCGACGAGCATCGGGAAGTCGCGGGACGGCAGGCAGTCGCCGTACCAGGACGACTTGAGCGAGCCGCCGCGGCCGAAGACGTCGGCGAGCGGGAGTTCGAGTTCCATGTCCGGGGTGGGTACGCCGACGAGGACGACGGTGCCGGCCAGGTCACGGGCGTAGAACGCCTGCTTGTACGTCTCGGGGCGGCCGACCGCCTCGATGACGACGTCCGCGCCGTTGCCGTCGGTGAGTGCGCGGATCGCCTCGACGGGTTCGGTGGAGCGGGAGTTGACGGTGTGGGTGGCGCCCATCTTCTTCGCCGTCTCCAGCTTGCGGTCGTCGATGTCGACGGCGATGATCTTCGCCGCGCCCGCGAGCCGCGCGCCCATCACGGCGGCGTCACCGACGCCTCCGCAGCCGATGACCGCGACGGAGTCGCCGCGGCCGACCTGGCCGGTGTTGATGGCGGCGCCGATGCCGGCCATCACGCCGCAGCCGAGGAGACCGGCGACGGCCGGGGAGACCTCGGGGTCGACCTTGGTGCACTGCCCGGCGGCGACGAGGGTCTTCTCCGCGAACGCGCCGATGCCGAGGGCGGGCGAGAGTTCGGTGCCGTCCAGCAGCGTCATCTTCTGGGTGGCGTTGTGGGTGTTGAAGCAGTACCACGGGCGGCCGCGCAGACACGCCCGGCACTGGCCGCACACCGCGCGCCAGTTGAGGATGACGAAGTCGCCGGGGGCGACGTCGGTGACGCCGTCGCCGACGCTCTCCACGACGCCCGCCGCCTCGTGGCCGAGCAGGAACGGGAAGTCGTCGTTGATGCCGCCCTGCTTGTAGTGCAGGTCCGTGTGGCAGACGCCGCAGGCCTGGATCTTCACCACGGCCTCGCCGGGGCCGGGGTCGGGGATGACGATGGTCTCGACCCGTACCGGCTGGTTCTTGCCGGGTGCGACGACCCCTTGCACGTGCTGCGCCATTGCGTGGTCTCCCTGTTGTGCGTGCTTACCTGGTCGAACGCTACGCCCCCGGGCGCGCCGGTCAGGGCGCGAGTACGTCGAGTTCCTGGAGGGCGCCGACGGTGATCTGGCGGGTGAGGCGCTCGGCGGCCTCGGCGTCCCGTTCCCGTACGGCCTCGGCGACCCTGACGTGCAGGGTGACGGCGGCGGGGTCGGGGTCCTCGTACATCACCTGGTGGTGGGTGCGGCCGGACAGCACCTCGGCGACGACGTCGCCGAGCCGGGCGAACATCTCGTTCCCGGAGGCGTCGAGCACGATCCGGTGGAAGGCGACGTCGTGCCGCAGATAGCCCTCCAGTTGCCCGCCGCGCGAGGTGGCGACCATGCCGAGGGCGCACTCGGTGAGGGCGGCGCACTGGGCGGCGGTGGCGTGGCGGGCCGCGAGGGAGGCGGCGACGGGTTCGACGGCCGACCTCAGCACGGTGAGCGACCGCAGCTGCCTCGGCCGGTCGGCGCCGGCCAGCCGCCAGCGGATGACACGGGGGTCGTAGACGTTCCACGACTCGGTGGGGCGGACGGTCACGCCGACCCGGCGCCGGGACTCGACCAGATGCATCGATTCCAGGACACGGACGACCTCGCGGACGACGGTGCGGGAGACGGCGAAGCGACGGGCCATCTCGTCGGCGCGTAGAACGCTGCCGGGCGGGCACTCGCCGGACGTGATTTCCAGGCCGAGGGCGTCCAGCACATGGGTATGCAGCCCCTGGCTCTGTGTGGTCATGGCCCCAGCGTACGGGGAGGCCGGGCGGCTTCCCGTTCCCGGCCGGAGGCGTCGTGACGGTCGCGGGCGCCCCCTGGACGGCTATAAGTACGACGTATATGTCACAGTGACTTGAATAAGTCGTACGTAATGAGTTTCAGTAGCGCGACGGACCGATGTCGAAGAAGACAGCGAGGCACCATCCATGAGCACCCCCCACGTCGTCGTGGTGATGGGCGTAGCGGGCACCGGCAAGACCACGATCGGTCCCCTGCTCGCCGCCGCCCTCGGCGTTCCGTACGCCGAGGGCGACGACTTCCACCCCGCGGCGAACATCGCCAAGATGTCGGCGGGCACCCCGCTGGACGACGCGGACCGCTGGCCGTGGCTGGAAGCCATCGGCCGCTGGGCACACGGCAGGGCCGGGCTCGGAGGTGTCGTCAGCAGCTCCGCGCTGAAGCGCGCCTACCGCGACCGGCTCCGCGGCGAGGCCCCGGACGCGCTCTTCCTGCACCTGACCGGTGACCGCGCCCTCATCGAGCGGCGCATGACCGAGCGCAAGGGCCACTTCATGCCGACCGCTCTGCTCGACTCGCAGTTCGCCACCCTCGAACCGCTCCAGGCGGACGAGGCCGGCGTCTCGGTCGACGTGTCCGGCACACCCGAAGAAATCACCGAGCGAGCCGTCGCCGCGCTGCGCCGGCTCGAAATATAAGGATCATCACCGTGACCAGTCTCAGCGTCGAGACGCTGGCAGCGGACGCCGTCGAGCCCATCACCTCGGCCGGAAACGCCCAACTGGGCATAGCCGTCCTGGCGGGCATCGCCGTCATCGTCCTGCTCATCACCAAGTTCCGGATGCACGCCTTCCTGGCGCTGACCATCGGCTCGCTGGCGCTCGGCGCCTTCGCGGGCGCCCCGCTGGACAAGACCATCACCAGCTTCACCGCCGGTCTGGGCTCCACCGTCGCGGGTGTCGGCGTCCTGATCGCGCTCGGTGCGATCCTCGGCAAGCTGCTCGCGGACTCCGGCGGCGCCGACCAGATCGTCGACACGATCCTCGCCAAGGCCAGTGGACGGGCGATGCCCTGGGCGATGGTGCTGATCGCCTCCATCATCGGCCTGCCGCTCTTCTTCGAGGTCGGCATCGTGCTGCTGATCCCGGTGGTGCTGCTGGTCGCCAAGCGCGGCAACTACTCCCTGATGCGGATCGGCATCCCGGCGCTCGCCGGCCTGTCCGTGATGCACGGGCTGATCCCGCCGCACCCCGGCCCGCTGGCCGCGATCGACTCCCTCGACGCCAACCTCGGCGTGACCCTCGCCCTCGGTGTCGTCGTCGCCATCCCGACGGTGATCCTGGCCGGCCCCGTCTTCTCCCGGTTCGCCGCCCGCTGGGTGGACATCAAGGCGCCGGAGGGCATGGTCCCGCAGCGCGCCTCCGAGGACCTGGACCGGCGCCCGAGCTTCGGCGCCACGCTGGCGACCGTGCTGCTCCCGGTCGTCCTGATGCTCGCCAAGGCCCTGGTCGACATCGTGGTGGACAACCCGGACAACCACCTCCAGCGCGTCACCGACGTCGTCGGCTCGCCGCTGATCGCCCTGCTGGCCGCCGTGATCGTCGGCATGTTCACGCTGGGCCGGGCGGCCGGGTTCACCAAGGACCGGCTCGCCTCCACCGTCGAGAAGTCGCTCGCCCCGATCGCGGGCGTGCTGCTCATCGTCGGCGCGGGCGGCGGCTTCAAGCAGACCCTGATCGACGCGGGCGTCGGCCAGATGATCCTCGACTTCTCCGAGGACTGGTCGATCCCGGCGCTGCTGCTGGGCTGGCTGATCGCGGTCGCGATCCGCCTGGCCACCGGTTCGGCCACCGTCGCCACCATCTCCGCGGCCGGCCTCGTCGCCCCGCTCGCCGCCGACATGTCGACGGCGCACGTGGCCCTGCTGGTCCTCGCCGTGGGCGCCGGTTCGCTCTTCTTCAGCCATGTCAACGACGCCGGCTTCTGGCTGGTGAAGGAGTACTTCGGCATGGACGTCGGGCAGACCGTGAAGACCTGGTCGGTGATGGAGACCATCATCTCGGTGGCCTCCCTGGTGTTCATCCTGCTGCTCTCGCTGGTGTTGTAGGGCCCGTCACTCCTCGGAGTCCCGCCACAGCGGGTGCTCCCGGCGGGCCCAGAGGCGCTCGACCGACCCGGTGCGCATGCCACGGCGTGCCTCCGGGTCGGCGAGCGCCTTCGCCATGTGCCCGGCGATCACCACGCCGACGGCGAGCGCCAGCCAGTCGTGCACGAAGGTGGCGCCGGTCCGCACCACGAGGGGGGCGAGGCCGGTGAACCACATCGCGAGCCCGGTACCGAGCATCACGAGGACCGCTCCGGCGATCCAGCCCGCGTACAGCTTCTGCCCGGCGTTGAACTTGCCCGCCGGCCGGGACGCGTACCTCCGGTCCCGGCGCAGCGCGGCCCTCAGCCACTGCCGGTCGTGCGGCCCGAACCGGTTGAGCCGGGACAGGTCGGCCCGCAGCGCCCGCGACACCAGTCCGGCGAGCAGGGGTACGGGGATCAGCAGCCCGGACCACTCGTGCACGGTGACCACGAGGTGGCGGCGGCCGACGAGCTGGGCGAGGCCGGGGACGTAGAGGAACGCGGCGGTCACCACGCAGAGCAGCGTCAGCCCGGCGGTGGCGCGGTGCACGAAGCGCTCGGCGCGGCTGAACCGGAGGACCCGGCCGGGGGTGCGGGAGCCGGAGCTGCGGGAGCCGGACGTGCGAGGGCCGGACGTGCGGGAGCCGGGGGCGTGGACACGGTCACCGTCGTGGCCGACGTCGTGACCGGGGGTCCGTACGGGTTCCGGTCCGCTCCCGGTGTCCCGGCCGGGGCGCGGCTCAGACGGTGGGGGCGTCGTCGCGGCCGTTGGACCGTCCGACCCAGGCGTCGACGTCATAGCCGAGTTCCTCCCAGTAGCCGGGGCGCACCGCGTCGGTGACGGTGATCCCGGAGAGCCATTTCGCCGACTTGTAGAAGTACATGGGAGCCACGTAGAGCCGGACCGGGCCGCCGTGCGCGTGGGAGAGCGGCGCGTCCTTCATCCGGGTGGCGACCAGGACGTCGGGCCGGCGGGCCTGGGACAGCGTCAGGCTCTCGCTGTACGTCCCGTCGAAGCAGGTGAAGCGGACGGCCTTCGCGCCGGGGCGGACGCCTGCCGCGTCGAGCAGCTCCGACAGCCGGACGCCCTCGAAGGGCGTCGCGGGCACCCGCCACCCGGTCACGCACTGCACGTCGCGGACCGTGCGGGTCTGCGGCAGTCCGGCGAGCCGGTCCAGCGTGTACGTGGCGGGCCGGTCCACCAGGCCGTCGACGGTGAGGCGGTAGTCCTCCGGGCCGCGTCGGGGGACGGACGAGGCCACGGAGTAGTACCGGAAGCCGCCGCCGTTGGGCAGGAGGCCGGTCAGGCCGGTGGGGTCCTCGGCGGCCAGCGCACCGAGCCCGGATTCCACGGCCCGCTGGAGCGCGGGGGCGGCGGCCACCCCGGCGACGCCGAGCCCGAGCATCCCGAGCACGAGCCGGCGGCCGACGGGAGCACCCTCGGCGCGGGGAGCCCGTGCGGGCGCGGGCGAGCGTCCGGAGCCGGGTGGCCGTTCGGTGTCGGGCGGCCGTTCGGCGTCGGGCGGCCGTTCGGCGTCGGGCGGCCGTTCGGCGTCGGGCGGAGGGGAGTTCACCGGGACATTGCACCACTCGGCGGACCGGGACCACCAGGGGCGGGTGCGGGGTCCGTGCCGCGCGGGCACCGCCGCCTGCGAGACTGACCCGATGGATGATCACGAACCGCTGAAACCCTTCCTGCTGGCGTTCCCCGGCCCGTTGCGCGACCAGCTGGTCGCGGCGGTCCTGTCCGGCGAGAAGGTGTCCACCTCGGGGCTGCTCGCGGAGTACGAGGCGGAGGGCGAGGAACTGCCGCCGGTGGGCGAACGCTCGGCGCTCATCGACTCCGACGGCCGGGAGGTCGCGGTGGTCGAGGTGACGGAGGTACGCGTCGTACGGCTCGGCGACATCGGACTCCAGCACGCCCTGGACGAGGGCGAGGGGTACACGTCGGTGGCCGAGTGGCGGGCCGGGCACGAGAGCTTCTGGCACGGCGAGGAGATGCGGGAGGCGCTGGGCGACCCGCAGTTCACGGTGGACGACGACACACTGGTCGTCGCGGAACGGTTCCGGGTGGTCCGGCGGGCGTGAGGGGCGGGCCGGCGGCGGTACGGGGGACGGCGGGCGGATTCCCGTCGCCGCCCCGCCGCCCGGCGGGCCCGCTTTCCCGGCCCACCGGGCCCCCCGGCCCGCGCCCTCAGCCGGTGGCCCGAGCCGCCGCGCGGCCCGCGGTGCGGCCGGAGAAGATGCAGCCGCCCAGGAAGGTGCCCTCCAGCGAGCGGTAGCCGTGCACCCCGCCGCCGCCGAAGCCCGCCGCCTCGCCCGCCGCGTACACCCCCGCCAGCGGGGTGCCGTCGCCGGTCAGGACGCGGGACGACAGATCGGTCTCCAGACCGCCGAGGGACTTGCGGGTGAGGATGCGCAGCCGCACGGCGATCAGCGGTCCGGCCTTCGGGTCGAGGATGCGGTGCGGCTTCGCGGTGCGGATCAGCTTGTCGCCGAGGTAGCTGCGGGCTCCCCGTACCGCGGTGATCTGGAGGTCCTTGGTGAACGGGTTGGCGATCTCCCGGTCCCGGGCGGTGATCTCGCGCCGCAGGTCCTCCTCGTCGATCAGGTCCTCGCCGGTCAGCGCGTTCATGCCGCGGACCAGGGCCCCGAGGTCGTCCTCCACCACGAAGTCGACCCCCCGGTCCATGAACGCCTTGACCGGTCCGGGGACGTCCGCGCGGGCCCGGACGAACACGTCCCGTACGGACTTCCCCGTCAGGTCGGGGTTCTGTTCGGATCCGGAGAGGGCGAACTCCTTGCCGATGATCCGCTGGTCCAGCACGAACCAGGTGTAGTCGTGGCCGGACTTCATGATGTGGTCCAGCGTCCCGAGCGTGTCGAAGCCGGGGAAGAGCGGCACCGGGAGGCGCTTGCCGCGCGCGTCGAACCAGAGCGAGGAGGGGCCGGGCAGGATGCGGATGCCGTGCCGCGCCCAGATCGGGTCCCAGTTCTCGATGCCCTCGGTGTAGTGCCACATGCGGTCGCGGTTGATGTGGTGGGCGCCCGCCTTCTCCGCGACGCCGAGCATCAGCCCGTCGACGTGGGCCGGCACTCCGGAGAGCATGGTCCGCGGCGGGGTGCCGAGCCGCGCCGGCCACTGGGCGCGGACCAGGTCGTGGTTGCCGCCGATGCCGCCGGAGGTCACGATCACCGCCTGCGCCTTCAGTTCGAACGCGCCGGTGGCGACGCGGCTGCTCGCGGTGCCGCGCCCGGCGGCGCTCGGCTCCAGCACCTCGCCGGTCACGGTGTCGATCGCCCCGGCGGTGCCCGCGAGGCCGGTGACCCGGTGGCGGAACGCGAACCGTACGAGGCCGCGGGCCACGCCTTCGCGCACCCGCCGCTCGAACGGGGCGACGACGCCGGGGCCGGTGCCCCAGGTGATGTGGAAGCGGGGGACGGAGTTGCCGTGCCCGCCGGCGTCGTACCCGCCGCGCTCGGCCCAGCCGACGACGGGGAACAGCCGCAGCCCCTGGGCGTGCAGCCAGGACCGCTTCTCGCCCGCGGCGAAGTCGACGTACGCCTCCGCCCAGCGCCGGGGCCAGTGGTCCTCCGCCCGGTCGAAGCCCGCGGTGCCGAACCAGTCCTGCAGGGCCAGCTCCCGGCTGTCCTTGATCCGGAACCGGCGCTGCTCCGGCGAGTCCACCAGGAACAGTCCGCCGAAGGACCAGTGCGCCTGGCCGCCGATCGACTGCTCGGGTTCCTGGTCCAGCAGGATCACCGAGCGGCCCGCGTCGACCAGTTCGGCGGTGGCGGCCAGCCCGGCGAGGCCCGCCCCGATCACGATCACGTCGGCGTCGTACGCCATGGTTCCATCCTTGCCGGGCCCGTACGGGCCCCGTCGGGCCCGCGCGGGGCCGGGAGCGGTGTGCGGGGGACGGCACACGGGACGCGCCCGGTGGTGCGGGCCGCGAAGTTACTCGCGCGTCGGGTGCTGCGTCAGATCTTGGGCACCGCCCGCCGCCGCGTCAACCGCCCGGTCGGCGGCACTTCTCCGGCTCCGCCGCCTGCTGCGGGCTATCGTCGGACGGACAGTCCCGTCCACCCGGCCCGATCCGAGGTAGAGACCGTGTCGTTGCTGGTCGTCGTACTCGCGTTGGGCGCGGCAGCGTGTCTGGGCGCCGGCTTCGTCCTCCAGCAGGACGCGGCCCGTCACGCCCCGATGAGCGACTTCCTCTCCCCCCGGCTGCTGCTCGACCTGATGAAGGTGCGGAGCTGGCTGGTCGGGATCGGGCTGATGGCCTGCGGCATGATCCTGGGAGCGCTGGCGCTCGGCGGGGGCGAGGTGTCCGTCGTGGAGCCGCTGCTCGCCACCAATCTGCTCTTCGCCATGGCGCTCACCCGGCACCGCACCAAACGGCGGCTGGGCCGGCAGGGCTGGGCGGGCCTCTGGCTGCTGGCGGGCGGGGTCGCCGCCTTCCTGCTCGCTGGCCGGCCGAAGGGCGGCGACGAGGTGCAGGAACCGCTGCGGTACTGGCTGGTGATCGGGGTGGTGGCCGGGCTGGCGCTGCTGCTGACGGTCGGCGCCCGGCACGCGAGCCCCGGCCTCACACCCGCGCTGCTGGCGGTCGCGGCGGGCCTGCTCTACGGACTGCAGGACGCGCTGACCCGGGTCAGCGGGCAGCGGTTGTCGGACGACGGCTGGGCGGCGGCGCTGACGAGCTGGCAGCCGTACGCGGTGCTGGTGCTCGGCGTGACCGGGCTGGTGCTGGTGCAGAGCGCGTTCGAGATGGCCCCGCTGCGGCTGTCGCTGCCGGCGCTGACCGCCGCCCAGCCGCTGGCGGGGATCGCCTGCGGGATCGGCTTCCTGGGCGACCAGGTGCGGACCGGTCCGTTGGCGCTGGCGGTACAGGCGGCGGGGCTGGCGGCGATCGTCGGCGGCATCGTGCTGCTGGGCCTGCACCCGGCGATGCCCGAGGGCTCCAGGGGCGTGCGCGAGGACGAGGTGATCCGGCCGCTGCCCGAGGACCGTCCCTGAGGAGGCGGCGGGGCGGTGCGGCGGGCGTGTTGTTGGATGTGGCCATGAACCCTGCGGACGAGATGCTGGACATCGTCGACGAGACGGACGTGGTGGTGGGGCGGGCCCCGCGCGGCGAGGCGACCGCGAAGGGCCTGCGCCACCGCTGCGTGTTCATCGAGGCCAGGGACGCCCGGAACCGGGTCTTCGTGCACCGGCGGACCGACACCAAGATGGTCTTCCCCTCGCACTACGACATGTTCGTCGGCGGGGTGGTCGGCGCAGGCGAGTCCTACGACGACGCGGCGCTGCGCGAGGCGGAGGAGGAGCTGGGCGTGTCGGGGCTGCCCCGGCCCGAGCCGCTCTTCAGGTTCCTCTACGAGGACGGCGCCCACTCCTGGTGGTCGTCCGTCTACCAGGTGCGGTGCGAGCTGCCGGTGGAGCCGCAGCCCGAGGAGGTCGCGTGGCACGCCTTCCTCACCGACGCCGAGGTGGCGGCGCGGATCGACGGGTGGCGGTGGGTGCCGGACGGGCTGGAGGCGTACCGGCGGCTGCGGGAGTTCCGGGGCCGCTGAACGGGTCCGCGCACCGGAACCGGCCGGCCCGGCGCGCGGATCGGACCGGCCCGGTCTGCGCCGCGGACCGGGCCCGTGTGCGCCGTGGCCTGCGGCTAGGGTTCGCCCGTGAACGCTTTGGTACGAAGTCTGCGGCTGTGGTGGGCCCCGCAGCGGATCCGGGACGAGGGCGAGACGCCGGACTACCGTTTCTCGCTGGCCAACGAGCGGACCTTCCTCGCCTGGATCCGGACGGCGCTCGCTCTCATCGGCGGCGGGTTCGCGGTCGACCAGTTCCTGCCGGAGCTGGCGTGGGGCGTGCGGGCGGGACTGGCACTCGGGCTGCTGGCGGCCGGGGTGCTCTGCGCGCTGCGGGCGGTCAACCACTGGGTGCGGTGCGAACGTGCGATACGGCGCGGCGAGGATCTGCCGGTCTCCCGGTTCCCGACCCTGCTGAGCCTGGTCGTCGCGGTCGTCGCGCTGGCGATGGTGGTGGTGGTCCTGTTCGGCTGGGAGGGCCGGTGACCGATCCCGGTACTTTGCCGGTCCGCGATCCCGGACTGCAGCCGGAGCGAACCCGGCTGGCCTGGCGGCGCACCACGCTGTCCTGCACGGTGGTGGCGCTGCTCGCGGGGCGGCAGGCGCTGCACGGCGGTACCGGCCCGGCGGCCGTGGTCGCGCTCGCCCTCTCCGCGCTGGCCTGGCTGGGGTTCCTGCTGACCGCCCACCGCCGGGTGACCGAGACGGACGCCGCCCGGCCGCCGGCGCTCACGCCACGCCGGGCGTTGGCGGTGACCGCGTGCACGGTCGCGCTGGCGGTGTTCGCGGCGGCCATGCTGTTCTGACGGACGGCCGTGAACCCGGCCGGGGAGCCCGCGCAGTGGCACGGCGCACAAGTGCTCCAAGGGCTTTGACACTCCCACCGTAGACCGTGATCAAGCGTCGTGGGACGCTGCCTTTCGTGATCGCGAAGCTGCAGTGTGTGGTGTTGGACTGTGCCGATGTCGTGGAGCTGTCCCGGTTCTACCAGTCGCTGCTCGGCGGCGTGGTGAACCAGCCGGATGCGCGGTGGTCGCTCGGCGACGGCTGGGCGACGCTCCACACCGACGGTGGGCCCGTGCTGGCCTTCCAACGCGTCGAGGACCATCGACCACCGCGGTGGCGGGATCCCGCCCGCCCCCAGCAGTTCCACCTCGACCTGGGGGTCGAGGATCTGGAACAAGCCCAGAGAGACGTCCTCGAGCGCGGCGCCACACTGCTTGACGAGGGGGACGGTAAGCGGAGTTGGCGCATCTTCGCGGATCCGGCGGGGCACCCGTTCTGTCTCGTCCAGGACGACCACCGTTGATCATCGGGAGTTGTGGGGACTGACGACGAGACGGTGACTGGAAACCAGGTCGTCGCGCCTTCCCCCGGCGTGGAGCCGCCCGCGCGGCGGCGCGCCACCGTTCCCGCAGGGCGTGGGGCGCAAGATCACACCACTGGATTCGGGTCACTCTCTGGACGACATACCGACTGGTCGGCATCATGGGCACACCGATCCCCGCCCCGGAGGTGCGCACACCATGAGTCCAGTCTCCCCGCCAGGTCTCGACCCCGATCGGCTGCGCGGTCATCTCGACCGCGAGTTGCCGGGCCTGGTCGGCGGGCCGCTCGACGTGCGGCTCATCGAGGGCGGGCGCTCCAACCTCACGTACACCGTGACCGACGGGGTCGGCCGGTGGGTGGTGCGGCGGCCGCCGCTGGGGCACGTACTGGCCACCGCCCACGACATGAAGCGTGAGCACCGGGTGATCAGCGGGCTGCACCCGACGGCCGTGCCGGTGCCGGAGCCGCTGCTGCTGTGCGAGGACGACTCGGTGATCGGTTCGCCCTTCTACGTCATGGAGTTCGTGGAGGGCACCCCTTTCCGGACCGCCGAGCAGCTGGTGCCGCTGGGCCCCGAGCGCACCCGGAAGATCGTGCTGGGCCTCGTCGACACCCTCGTCGACCTGCACGCGGTGGACCCGGCGGAGGTCGGCCTGGGCGACTTCGGGCGGCCGGAGGGCTTCCTCGACCGTCAGCTCCGGCGCTGGGGCAAGCAGCTGGACGCCTCGCGCAACCGCGAGCTGCCCGGCATCGACGAACTGCACGCGGCGCTCGGGCGCTCGCTGCCGCACTCCCCCGCACCCACCGTCGTCCACGGCGACTACCGGCTGGACAACGCCCTCGTCGGCGCCGACGACACGGTCAAGGCCGTGCTGGACTGGGAGATGTCCACCCTCGGCGACCCGCTCACCGACCTCGGACTGCTGATCATGTACAGCTCCGACATCGGTCTGCCGGACTCCCCCGTCTCCACCAGCAGCGGCGCGCCGGGCCACCCCTCGCCCGCCGAGCTGATCGAGCGCTACGCGGCCCGTTCCGGCCGGGACACCTCCGCCCTCTCCTGGTACACGGCGTTCGCGTGGTTCAAGCTCGCCGTGATCCTGGAGGGCATCCACTACCGCTTCACCCTGGGCCAGACCGTCGGAGCCGGCTTCGACCGCATCGGCGACCTCGTCCCCGTCTTCATCGAGCACGGCCTCACCACCCTCCAGGAAGGCTGAACACCCGCATGGACTTCGCATTCGACGCCCGTACCGAGGAGCTTCGCGCCAAGCTGCTCACGTTCATGGACGAGCACGTGTACCCGGCCGAGAAGGTCGCCGACGAGCAGCGCGCGGCGCTCGCCTCGCCGTGGGACAACCCGCCGGTGGTGGAGGAGCTGAAGGCCGAGGCGCGCCGGCAGGGGCTGTGGAACCTGTTCCACCCGGACGCGGAGTACGGGGCCGGGCTCACCAACCTCCAGTACGCGCCGCTCGCCGAGATCACCGGCCGCTCCCCGCAGTTGGCGCCGACGGCGGTCAACTGCGCCGCGCCCGACACGGGGAACATGGAGGTGCTGACGCAGTTCGGCTCCGACGCGCAGAAGAAGCAGTGGCTGGAGCCGCTGCTGGCCGGTGAGATCCGTTCCGCGTTCGCCATGACGGAGCCGGACGTCGCCTCGTCCGACGCCACCAACATCGAGACCCGCATCACGCGCGACGGCGACGACTACGTCATCAACGGGCGCAAGTGGTACATCTCCGGGGCGATGAACCCGCACTGCCAGATCTTCATCGTGATGGGCAAGACGGACCCGGACGGCGAGGACGTCCGCCGCCAGCAGTCGATGATCCTGGTCCCGCGCGACACCCCGGGCCTCGAAGTGAAGCGCGCCATGCGGGTGTACGGCTACGAGGACCACTACCACGGCGGGCACGCCGAGGTGGTCTTCGACGACGTGCGGGTACCGGCGTCGAACCTGGTCGGCGAGGAGGGCGGCGGCTTCGCCATCGCCCAGGCGCGGCTGGGTCCGGGCCGCATCCACCACTGCATGCGGCTGATCGGCATGGCCGAGCGGGCCATCCAGCTCATGTGCGAGCGTGCGGTGGCGCGCAACGCCTTCGGCAAGCCGCTCGCCCAGCAGGGCGTGGTGCAGAACTGGATCGCGGACGCCCGGGTGACGGTGGAGCAGCTGCGGCTGCTGGTGCTCAAGACCGCGTGGCTGATGGACACGGTGGGCAACAAGGGGGCGCACACCGAGATCCAGTCCATCAAGATCGCGACGCCGCGCGCGGTGGTGGACATCCTCGACACCGCCGTCCAGCTCTACGGCGCCGGCGGCGTCAGCCAGGACTACCCGCTGGCCGAGCTCTGGGCGGCGGCGCGGACGCTGCGGCTCGCGGACGGCCCGGACGAGGTGCACCAGCGCTCGCTGGCCCGCCGGGAGATCAAGCGCTACCTCTGACGGTCCGACGCGTCCGGGCGTGCTCGGACGTGCTCGGACCCGGCCCCGGGGGTGCGGCGGGCAGGCGTGTGGGGACGCGCCTGCCCGCCGCGCCTGTCCGGACCGGGAAACGGCTGCTGCCCGCTCCACCCGTGGGTGGAGCGGGCAGCAGCCGTGCCGGGCGGGCCGCTACGGCCGGAGGGACCGTAGCAGCAGGTCGGCCAGGTGGTCGGCGACCTCCTGCTTGGTCAGCGGGCCGTCGGGGCGGTACCAGGTGGAGAGGTGGTGGATCGAGCCGAAGTGGTAGTCCACCACCAGGTCGGCCGGGCTGGCGTCGGAGAAGACACCGGCCCGCCGGCCCTCCTCGATCAGCGCGCGGAACCGCTCGTGGTAGCGGCGGCGCTCCTGGCGGACCTGCTTGTTCTTCTCCGGGCTGAGCTGGTGCATCGATCGGAAGAAGATCGAGGCGTCGTCGAGGTTCTCGATGGTGGTGACCACCACGTCGGCGGCGGCCCTGCGCAGTCGCTCCTCGACCGGGGCCGCCAGGTCGGCGACCGCGTCCAGCCGCTCCTGCTGGAGCCGCAGCACCCGGGCGTAGACCTCGTGCAGGAGGTCTTCCTTGGAGCCGAAGTAGTGGTAGAGCGCGCCCTTGGTGACGCCGGCCGCCTCGACGATCTCCTGGACGGAGGTGCGGTCGTACCCCTGCTCCGCGAAGAGGCGGGTGGCGGCGGCCAGCAGCCGTTGGGGGACGGGGGCCCCAGTCCCCTCCGTCGCCTTGGCCATCGCCGCCACCTTCCCTTCGTCTCGCGCGTCAGCCGTTGCGGGCGGGGGTGCGCAGTTCCCGCCTGAGGATCTTCCCACTCGCGGTTTTCGGCAGCTCGGCCAGGATCTCGACCTGCCGCGGGTACTTGTACGCGGCGAGCCGCTCCTTGCAGTACGCGCCCAGTTCCTCGGGCGCCGCGGACGCGCCGGGGCGGAGGCTGACGTAGGCCCGGACCGTCTCGCCGCGGTACGGGTCGGGGACGCCGACGACCGCGGCCTCGCGCACCGCCGGGTGCGTGTAGAGCACGTCCTCGACCTCGCGGGGCCAGACCTTGAAGCCGGACGCGTTGATCATGTCCTTCTTGCGGTCCACGACGTACAGCCAGCCCTCGGCGTCCATGAAGCCGATGTCGCCGGTGCGCAGTTCGCCGTCGGGGAAGGCGGCGGCGGTGGCCTCGGGGAGGTTCCAGTAGCCGGAGACGACCTGCGGGCCGCGCACCGCGATCTCGCCGGTCTCCCCGAACGGCACCTCCGCGCCGTTCTCGTCGAGGATGCGGACCACCGTGTCGGGGCCGGGGGCGCCCACCGACAGCGTGCCGGAGACCGGGTCCACGGGCGCCTCACGCTCGGCGGGGACGGCGGCACAGGGGGCGGTGCACTCGGTGAGCCCGTAGCCGTTGCGCAGGTACGGGCCGAAGCCGGACCGGAACTTCTCCACCAGCGCGGGCGGCAGCGGGGCCCCGCCCGAGGAGATGACCTGGAAGGAGGAGAAGTGGTCGGGGGTGGCGTCGGGGTGGGCGGCGAGCGCCATGAAGGCGGTCGACGGGCCGACGGTGTAGGCGGGGCGGTGGGCCGCGAACGCCTCCAGGACGACGCTCGCCTCGAACCGGTAGGTCAGCACGAGGGTGCCGGCGTTGGCGACGCACGCCGCGAGCTGGCAGACCATCCCGGTGATGTGGAAGAGCGGAGCCAGCGCGAAGTAGGCGGAGCCCTCGGCGATCGGGTGCCCGGCCCGCTGGCGTTCGGCGTTGACCATGATGTTGCCCTGGGAGTTCATGGCTCCCTTGGGGGCTCCGCTGGTCCCCGAGGTGTAGCTGATGAGGGCGGTGTCCGCGGCGGCGGGCACCCGGCCCGCCGGGGCGGCATGGCCGGCCCTGGCCGCCGCGACCAGGTCGTCGGCGTCCGCGGGGACGGGCAGCCGCTCGAAGCCGAGCACCCGCGGGTCGTTCGCGGTCTGCAGGTCGAGCTCGCAGGCGGTGAGGGCGACGGTGACGCTCGGGGCGCCCGCGGCGGTCTCCCGCAGATAGGACTCCCAGGCCCGGTCCGAGCAGACCAGCGCGGTCACGGCGGCGTCGTCGAGGACGTGCGCGACCTCGCCCGACTTGTACATCGGGTTGAGCGGGACGACGGTGGCCCCGGCCTTCCACGCGCCGAACAGGGCGAGGACGAAGTGCGGGGTGTTCTGCAGCATGATCGCGACGCGGTCGCCGCGCCGGACGCCGCGGGCTGCCAGGTGGCCGGCGACCGAGTCGGAGAGCGCGTCGGTCTCGCGGTAGGTCAGCGCGCCGTCGAAGTAGGCGAGCGCCGGGTGGTCCGGGGCGCGGTCGACGGCCTCGCGGAGGGCGTGCACCATCGTCTCGGCAGGATGGAGCGGGGCGCGCTGCGCCTCGGTGAGCAGTCCGAGCCACGGCTGGGCCGCGTAGATCGAGCCGGTCATGCGCGGCCCCCCTTCTCCCAAGTGCGCTGCAAGCGGTTCATGCCTCCCAGCCAGCGGTCGGGTTCCTCGGCGCGGGTGCGGTAGTAGTCGGCGACCTCGGGGTGCGGCAGGACCAGGAAGCGGTCCTCGTCGATGGCCTCGAACAGCGCGTCGGCGACGGCTTCCGGCTCGATGGCGCCGGGCGCGAGGACGAGTTCGCCCGCCGAGCCGGCGGAGGTGAGCATGTCCGTGCGGACCCCCTGCGGGCAGATGGCGTGGACCTTGATCCCGCGGTGCCGGTAGGTCAGCGAGAGCCACTCGGCGAAGGCGACCGCACCGTGCTTGCTGACGCTGTACGGGGCCGCGCCGATCATCGTCAGCAGTCCGGCGGCGGACGCCGTCGAGACGAACCGGCCGCTGCCGCGCTCCAGCCACTCGGGCAGCAGGGCGCGGGCCGCGCGGACGTGGGCCATCACGTTGACGTCCCAGGCGGCGGCCCACACCTCCTCGTCGGCGAAGGCGTCGCCGGGGGACGACAGCCCGGCGTTGGCGCAGTAGACGTCGACGGTGCCGCCGAGGGCGTCGCGGGCCTCGTCCACGATGCCGGAGGCGTCCCCGGCGACCGCCGTCCCCCCGATCTCCTGCGCGAGTGGCGCGATGCGCGCGAGATCCAGGTCGTTGACGACGACCCGGGCCCCTCCCGCCGCGAACTTCCGGGCCAGAGCGGCTCCGATGCCGCCTCCCGCCCCCGTCACCACTACGCCAGCGCCCTGCACCGTACTCATCGGGGTCCCGCCCTTTCTCAGCGACTTCACCGGCAGACTAACCAGTCGGTATGTGATCCGGGAAGGGGTACGAGAGGGTCGGGACGGCGCCGCCGGCGGGGGGCGTCCCGGTTTCGCGGCGTACGGCTCACGCGGGCGTACGGCCGGGAACCCGCCGGTGCGGGGTCGTTCCGTCGGGGCGGGGCCCGCGCTAGCGTGCATGACCATGACATGCAGCGCGATCATGGAGGTAGCCCGATGAGCCTGACCCGACGTGGTGTGCTGGCGGCCGGCGGCGGCCTGGGCGCGCTCGCCGCGACCGCGGCGAGCGGCACGGCGAGCGCCGCCGCACGGGGCCGTACCCGCCCCCGCGTGCGTACCGGATTCGACCGGCTGGCCGCCGACGGGTACCGGCTGCTCGACGGGCAGCGGGTCGGTGTCGTCACCAACCCCACCGGGGTGACCGCCGACGTGCGGCACATCGTGGACGTGATGCACCCGGACGACCGGGTGGACCTGACCGCAGTCTTCGGCCCCGAGCACGGCTTCCGGGGCACCGCGCAGGCGGGCGGTTCCGAGGGCCGCTACGACGACCCGGCGACCGGGCTCCCGGTCTACGACACGTATCTGAAGAGCGGTCAGCCGCTCGCGGACGTCTTCACCGCGTCCGGCGTCGACACGGTCGTCTTCGACATCCAGGACGTCGGCGCGCGCTTCTACACGTACATCTGGACGCTCTACGACTGCATGGAGGCGGCCGCGCTCGCCGGAAAGCGGTTCGTGGTGCTGGACCGGCCGAACCCGGTGACGGGACGGGCGGCGCTCGGTCCGGTGCTCGACCCGAAGTTCGGGTCGTTCGTGGGTCGGCGGGAGATCGCGCAGGCGCACGGGATGACGGTGGCGGAGCTGGCGCTGTTCTTCAACGCGGAGTTCTTCGCCGAGCGGCCGGTCGAGCTGGACGTCGTCACGATGTCGGGGTGGCGGCGCTCGGACTTCTTCGACACCACGGGGCTGCCGTGGGTGCCGCCGAGCCCCAACATGCCGACCGCCGACACCGCCCTGGTCTACTCCGGCACCTGCATGTTCGAGGGCACCCTGCTCTCCGAGGGGCGGGGCACCACCCGGCCCTTCGAACTGCTGGGCGCGGACGGCGTCGACCACCGCTGGGCCGCCGCCGCCAACGCGCTGGAACTGCCCGGAGTCGCCTTCCGCGAGGCGTACTTCGCGCCGACCTTCTCGAAGTTCCAGGGTGTGACGGTCGGCGGGGTGCAGGTGCACGTCCAGGACCGCGAGATCTTCGACCCGGTCCGCACCGGCATCGGGCTGCTGGTCACCGCGAAGGCCACCTGGAGCGGCTTCGGCTGGCGTCCGGACCTCGCGATCGACCGGCTCACCGGCGGCACCCTGGTGCGCACCATGATCGACGCGGGCGCCACGACGGACGAGGTGGTGGCGGCCTGGTCGGCGGAGCTCGCCGCGTTCCGCAAGAAGCGGAAGAAGTACCTGCGCTACGGCGGCTGACGGGCGGGGGCGGGGGCGGCCCTCCCGGCGGGGCGGGGCCACCGGACCCCGGCGGCCGGTTCCGACGCGGGCCGCGTCGGGACCAGAGGTCCGGGCGGGCCGCGTCGGGACCAAGGGTCCGGGCGGCCGGGGCCGGGGCCAGAGGTCCGGGCGGGCCGCGTCGGGACCAAGGGTGCGGGCGGCCGGGGCAGAGGTCCGGGCGGCCGGGGCCAGAGGTCCGGGCGGGTCGGACCGGCCGCTTTCCGCTCGCCCGGAGCGCCTGCGGCGGGCCGGGCCGCCCCTTCGGCCACCGGTTTGTCGTGCGGCGTCCCGATCCGTGGACGAAAACACCTTTCGATGGATCCGAAACGGGCAGGCGTACGTCCATCCCATGACGCCGAAGCACGAATGACGGAGGTGGCAGTGTCATGGCCGGTTTCCGAAGTCTTGCGAGACAAGTCCGCGACCCGAGGGCAGATCTGGCCCTGCGACGGTACTCACTGCGCAAATGTCTGGAACGGTTCGCCCCGTACGGGCACCGGGCGACCTGGGACCATCTGTGCGCCCGGCACGGGATCGAACCCGAGGACCGGGCCCCCGAACCGGCGCGACTGCTCGGCGCGCTGGCCGAACTGGAGGAGGCGCGGGCCGTCTGGCTCGCGTACGAGGCGGGTTTCGCGGAGCGCCGGCGGCGTGAGAAGCACGACGGGCTCCGGCGCCCGGCCGCGTTCGACGACTGGCACCGGCGGACCTGGGGCGGCAACGGGGTGGCGCGTTGCGAGGATCCGGAGAACCACCCGTCCGCGCCGCTGCCGGTGGTACTGCGGCGGCTGATCAAGGCGCTGGGCCGGGAGCCCGGCACCTCCTGCCCGGTCTGCGCGGAGACCGGCATCGTCTGGCGCCAGGGCCTGGACCACGAACCGTCCGCCGGCCCGGTCTGCACGGGCTGCGGCGTGGTCGTCCCGCCGCCGGTGCTGACCACCGGGGCACTGGCGAAGTCCCGTGCCCTGCACCGGAGTCTGGCCTCGGCCGCCTGACCGGGGCCGCGCGCGGGCGCACACCCCCCGTACGGGCTCCGGGCAGCGGGGCTCGTACGGACCCGGCCGGGCCGCCCGCCCGTGGGCTCGCGGCCGACGGCCTCCTGCGTACGGCCCGCTCCTCGCCGTGCGGGTCAGCCGGCGGCCGGGCCGTCCGTGTGGCGCGGGGCGTCGGAGCCTGGGACGTCGGAGCGGAGGGCCGCTCCCCCGTGCCTGCGTTCCGGCATCAGGCGGGAGCCGCTGATGCGGTCGCCGCTCACGTCGTCCGGGTTGGAGAGCACGCACGTCTCCAACGAGAGGCAGCCGCAGCCGATGCAGTCGGTGAGGTGGTCGCGCAACCGGCCGAGCTGGGCGATCCGTTCGTCCAGTTCGGCCCGCCACGCGGCGGACAGCCGGGCCCAGTCCTCGCGGGTCGGCGTGCGCTCCTCCGGGAGTTCCGCCAGCGCCTCCCGGATCGTGGCCAGCGGGATGCCCACCCGCTGGGCGGCGCGTACGAACGCGACCCGGCGGAGCGCGTCGCGCGTGTACCGGCGCTGGT
This sequence comes from uncultured Streptomyces sp., assembly GCF_947488945.1. Taxonomy (GTDB): domain Bacteria; phylum Actinomycetota; class Actinomycetes; order Streptomycetales; family Streptomycetaceae; genus Streptomyces. The sequence continues at coordinate 111,178 of NZ_CANLBS010000014.1, read as the reverse complement.
TGCCGCTGGTGCGGCGGCTGTGGATGAGGCCCTTGGACTCGTAGAAGTGCAGGGCCGACACAGCGGCGCCGCTGCGGGCCGAGAGCTGTCCGACGGTGAGTTCGTGAAGTGACTGCGGGATCTGCGGCACGCCCCCGAACCTACTGCGCCCGCGCACTCCCGCACCGCCCGGCCGTCGTCCCGTCGCCGCCCGACCGGCGTCCGGCCCACGGGACGACGGGCGGGAGGACGCACGATCGTTGACAGGAACCCCCCTCCCCCGCATGCTGAGCAAGCGCTTAGATACCTACTTGGACACCTAGCAGCGAGCCGGAAGGCAGGGACCAGCACCATGGCAGAGCCGAAGATCTTCACGTCCGCACAGGAGCTGCGCGAGGGCGTGGGCGAACAGCTCGGGCAGAGCGACTGGCTGGAGATCGACCAGAAGCGGATCGACCTGTTCGCCGAGGCCACCGGCGACCACCAGTGGATCCACGTCGATCCCGAGCGCGCGGCGGCCGGCCCGTTCGGCACGACCATCGCGCACGGCTACCTGACGCTGTCGCTGCTGCCCGCACTGGTCCCGCAGATCCTGCGGGTGGAGGGGGTCAAGATGGGCATCAACTACGGCTCCAACAAGGTCCGCTTCCCCGCCACCGTGCCCGTGGGGTCGCGGGTCCGCGCCACCGGGGTCCTCACGGCGGTCGAGGAGGCGGGCGGCGGGGTGCAGGTGACGACGACCGTCACCGTCGAGCGCGAGGGTTCCGACAAGCCGGTCTGCGTCGCCGAGGCCGTGTCGCGGTACTACTTCTAGCCACTCGGAGGCCCCGGAGTCCGCGCCGACCGGACGCCACCGGGGCGCACCGTACGCGTCTGCGAACGTCCGGACGGCACTCCCGCCCGGACGTTCGCCCGTGCCGCCACCGGCCGCCACCGGCCGACTTCAGGCGCCGGCCGCGCCCGAGGTCTTGGGCGCCCCGACCATGCGCAGCACCAGGTCCACATAGAGCGCGCCGACCTCGTCCGGGGTACGGCTGCCCTGGGCGTTGAACCAGCGGGACACGTCGATGCAGAGCGACAGCACGGCGAGGGCGGTGCCGGGGACGTCGGGGACGTCGAACTCCCCGGCATCCACGCCCTCCTGGATGATCCGCCGCACCACCGCGTCGCTCTTGCGCCGCAGTTCGATGATCTCGGTGCGGTGCTCGTCACCGAGGGCGTCGAGTTCGTACTGCACGACGCGGGCGGTGGCGTGCCGGTCGGCGTGCCAGCGGACGAAGGACCGCACGGCGAGCGCCAGCCGCTCGGAGGCGGTCCCGTCACCCTCGGCCGCAGAGTCCAGCAGGGAGAGCGCCCGGTCGTGGCCGATGCGGCTGATCCGGTGGAGCAGCTCTTCCTTGGTCTTGTAGTGGATGTAGAGCGCCGCGGGGCTCATACCGGCCCGGCCGGCGATGTCCCGCGTGGTGGTGGCGTGGTAACCGCGCTCGGCGAAGGCTTCGACGGCCGCGACCAGCAGCCGCCGGGCGGCCTCGGGGGTCACCTCGGCCCAGGGCGTGTCCTCGGCCTGACCCTCGCCCTCGGTCTCCTCCGCCGTACTCATCTCACGTGCCCCTCTCCGTCCGCGGACCGTCCGCGCGCAGGACGAACACCTGCAGGACGAACACCATACCCCGAACCTGAGCAAGCGCTTAGGGGTGACGGCGGGAAGATCGCGACGCATACCGAGGCCCCCGCCGCATGTCGTCCTGTACCGGTGGACGAGGCGGGGCGGGGGCCGGAGGGGTGGGTTCCGGTGCGGGCGGGGGCCGGACGGACGGGTCCCGGACGGGCTGGGGTCGGACGAGTCGGTTCCGGTGCGGTCCGGACTCAGAGCTTCTGGAAGGGGTCGTGCTCGGCGAGGATCTTCTCCAGCCGCGCCTGGTCGACCCGGCTGACGATCTGTCCCGCCTCCTGCCGGTCCCGGATGACCTTGGCGAGGGTGAAGGCGGAGGTCACGAGGTACAGGACGCCGATGGCGAGGAAGCCGCGCACCCAGCCGTCCGCGTCGAGGGAGTAGATCCCGAGCGCGACGGCGCCCATGGCCACTCCGAAGGAGGCCACCGCCTGACCGTAGAAGGCCGCGGTGCTCTGCTGCTTGACCGATGTCGAATCACTCATGCCGCACAGCATCCGCCGGTGCGGGGTGCGGGGCATCCGCGTGGGTACTCAGTTGCGTACTCAGCGGGTGAGCAGCACCTTGGGCCTCACCCCGTCAGAACGCCGAGACCCCCGTCAGCGCCCGGCCGATGATCAGTTTCTGGATCTGGCTGGTGCCCTCGTAGAGGGTCATCACGCGGGCGTCGCGGACGAGTTTGCCGACCGGGTACTCGTCGATGTAGCCGTAGCCGCCGAAGACCTGGAGGGCGTTGTTGGCGGCGCGGACGGCGGCCTCGGAGGCGAACAGCTTGGCCTGGGAGGCGGCGGTGGCGAAGGGCAGGCCGCGGTCGACGAGGTCGGCGACCCGCCAGGTCAGCAGGCGGGCGGCGTCCACGTCCACGGCGATGTCACTGATCAGCTCCTGGACGAGCTGGTAGCTCGCGATCGGCTTGCCGAACTGCTCGCGCTCGCCCGCGTAGCCGACGGCGGCGTCGAGCGCGGCCTGGCCGATGCCGACACAGCCGGCCGCGACCGACATCCGGCCCTTGGCCAGCGCGGACATGGCGATCGAGAAGCCCTTGCCCTCGGGGCCCATGAGCGCGGAGGCGGGGACCCGGACGTCCTCCAGGACGAGTTCGGCGGTGGCCTGGCCGCGCAGGCCCAGCTTGCCGTGGACGGTGGTGCGGGAGAGGCCGGGGGTGTCGGTGGGGACCAGGAAGGCGGAGACGCCCTTGTGGCCGGGGGTGTCGTTGGTGCGGGCGAAGAGCAGCACCACGTCGGCCCAGGTGCCGTTGGTGATGAACATCTTGGCGCCGTTGATGACGTAGTCGTCGCCGTCCCGCACGGCCCGCGTGGTCAGGTTCCCCGCGTCGGAGCCGGTGCCGGGCTCGGTGAGGCCGAAGCAGCCGATGGCGTCGCCGCCGGTGAGGCCGGGCAGCCAGCGGCGCTTCTGCTCCTCGTCGCCCCAGGCGGCGATCGTCTTCGCGACGAGGCCGAGGGAGACGGAGACGATGCCGCGCACGGACGAGTCGCCGCGCCCGAGCTCCTCGGTCACCAGGCAGTACGCGAGGTGGTCACCGCCGGAGCCGCCGTACTCCTCGGGGACGGTGAGGCCGAGGAAGCCGAGGCCGCCCAGCTTCTTCACGATCGACCGGTCGACGTTCTCGGCGCGGTCCCACTCCACGACGTGCGGGGTGATCTCGCGGGCCACGAAGTCCCGGGCGAGCTCCCGTACGGCCTCCTGCTCCTCGGTCAACGCCAGGTCCATCGCGCCGCACTCCTTTTAATTAGCACTGCTAGTTTCTTGGTCGCAGGGCCTACTATGTGCCGCATGGCCCGACCGCGCAAGCCCCTCCTCAGCAGAGAACGCATCGTCGTCACGGCGAGCGCGCTCGTGGACGCGGAAGGGCTCGACGCCGTCTCGACCCGGCGTCTGGCCGCCGAACTCGGAGTGAGCGGTCCCTCGCTCTACAACCACTTCCGCAACAAGGACGAGATCCTCGACGCGGTGGCCGACGCCGTCTCCGCACAGGTCGATCTCTCCATGTTCGACGCCGCCGACCCGCGCGACTGGCGGGAAGCGCTGCGGGACTGGGCCGTCTCCTACCGCGCCGCGCTCTCCGCGCACCCGCACATCGTTCCCGTACTGGCGCAGGGCCCGGGGCGCCGGCCGGCCGGTCTTCGGGTCGCCGACGCGGTGTTCGGCGCCATGGTGGAGGCGGGCTGGCCGCCCGCGCAGGCCACCCACATCGGGGCGCTGATGCGGTACTTCGTGACCGGCTCGGCGCTCGGCTCGTTCGCCCGGGGGTTCGTGGACGACGAGACGGCGTACGACCCCGCCGACTATCCGCACCTCGGCCAGGCCCACCGGCTCGCCGAGCACCGGCAGCAGGTCGACGAGGGCGCGTTCACCACGGGGCTGCGGGCCCTGCTGGACGGACTGGCCCTTCAGTACGAGCGGACGGTGCTCGCCGGGACGGTTCGGCGGTCGCCGAAGACCGGCTGAGGCACCCTGGACGGCATGGCACCCACGACACCGTACGGTCCGGCCGCCGCCCGCCTCGCCGCCCTGGCCTCGCTGCTGGCCGACGAAACCCGGGCCGCGTTCTGCCTGGCGCTGCTCGACGGCCGCGCCTGGACCGCCGGCGAACTGGCCCGGCACGCCGGGGTGGCGCCCTCCACCGCCAGCGAGCACCTGGCGAAGCTGGTTGCGGGCGGCCTGCTGACCGGGGAGAAGCAGGGGCGGCACCGGTACGTCCGGCTCGCCGACGAGCGCGCTGCCCGGCTGATCGAGGAGCTGACCGGGCAGGCCCTCGCGGGCGGCCCGCAGGAACCGCCGCGGAGCCTCCGCGCCGCCACCGTGGCCGACGCGCTGGCCAGGGGGCGCACCTGCTACGACCACCTCGCCGGGCGGCTGGGGATCGCGATCACCGACGCCATGACCGCGCGGGGGCTGCTGCGGCAGGAGACGGGTTTCGCCCTCACCGACCACGGGATCGGCTGGTTCGCGGCGCTCGGCGCCGCCCTGCCGGCGGGAGGGCGGCGGCCCCTGGCGCGGGGCTGCCTGGACTGGACGGAGCGGCGCCCACACCTGGCCGGGGTCGCGGGCGCCGCGCTCTGCGGCCACGCCCTGGAGCAGGGCTGGTGCGTCCGGATCGGCTCCGGGCGGGCGGTGCGGGCGACCCCGGACGGGGAGTCGGCGCTGCGGGATCTGCTGGGCGTTCGCGCCGAAACTATTCGGTAGGTACCGAAGCGTCGCGGCCGTACCGTCGTGGTCATGACGACGACACCCACCCCGGTGCCCGACGCCGGGCACCCTCCGGTCCGCGACTGGCGGGCCCTCGCGGCCGCCGGCACCACCGTGGTCCTCTGGGCCTCCGCCTTCGTGGCGATCCGCAGCGCCGGTGAGGCGTACTCCCCCGGCGCGCTGGCACTGGGACGGCTGCTGTCGGGGTCGCTGGTGCTGGGCACGTTCCTGCTGATACGCCGCGAAGGCCTGCCGGGGCGGGGCGCCTGGCCGGGGATCGTCGCGTCGGGGCTGCTGTGGTTCGGGCTGTACATGGTGGCGCTGAACTGGGGCGAGCAGGAGGTCGACGCGGGCACGGCGGCGATGGTGGTGAACATCGGACCGATCCTGATCGCGCTGCTGGGGGCCCGGCTGCTCGGCGAGGGGCTGCCGCGCAGGCTGGTCGTCGGCATGGCGGTGTCGTTCGCGGGCGCGGCGGTGGTGGGACTGGCCATGTCCGGGCACGGGAGCTCGTCGGTCCTCGGCGTGCTGCTCTGCCTGCTGGCGGCGGTGGTGTACGCGGCCGGGGTGGTGAGCCAGAAGCCCGCGCTGCGGCACGGGTCGGCGCTCCAGATCACGACCTTCGGCTGTCTGATCGGCACGGCGGCCTGCCTGCCGTTCACCGGGGCGCTGATCGCGGACGCCGCCGACGCCCCGCTGTCCGCGACGCTGAACATGGTCTATCTGGGCGTGTTCCCGACCGCTCTGGCCTTCACCACCTGGGCGTACGCGCTGGCGCGCACCACGGCGGGCCGGATGGGGGCCACCACCTACGCCGTGCCGGCCCTGGTGGTGCTGATGGCGTGGGTGCTGCTGGACGAGGTTCCGGCACCGCTCGCCGTGGTGGGCGGGATGCTCTGCCTCGCCGGGGTGGCCGTCTCCCGCGCCCGGCGGCGGACCGGGAGCACGGGGCGGTCCGGGAGCACGGGGGCGGTGCCGGTGGTGGAGGCGGTTGCACAACCCTCCGGCGTCGGGGAGTCCGGGACAGCGGACGCCGGGGCGCCGGTCGGCGAGCGCGGCCGGCCGTAGGGCGCACCACCGGGAGGAGGCCGGGCCCGGGTGCGACGGGCCCGGCCTCCTCCCGCGTCCGGGACGGGCCCCCGCGGGCCCGTCCGGGAACGGCCCCCGAGGGCCTAGAAGGTCACCAGGGCGCGCCCGCCCTTGCCCGCCACCATCTGTTCGAAGGCGGCCGGGATGCCGTCCAGGCCGATCCGCTCGGTGACCATGGAGGAGACGTCGAAGCGGCCCGCCCGGATGTGCTCGGCGAGCACCGGGAGGTCCCGCTCGGGCACGCTGTTGCCGTAGACGCAGCCGGTGAGCGAGCGGCCCCAGTGGAAGATCTCCAGGGCGTTGAAGGTGACCTGCTGGTCCTTGCCCCCGATGCCCACGACGGTGGTGCGGCCGCCGCGCCGGCTGGACTCCCAGGCGGTACGGATGGTGGTGGCGCGCCCGACGCACTCCACCGAGACGTCCACGCCCTGGCCGCCGGTGAGCTTGCGGATCTCGCGCGGGGTGGTCGGGGAGGCGACGACGTAGTCGGTGGCGCCCGCCAGCCGGGCCAGTTCCTCCTTCTCCGGAGAGACGTCGACCGCGACGATCTGCGACGCCCCGGCGATCCGGGCGGACTGGATGACGGCCAGGCCGACCCCTCCGACGCCGAAGACCGCGACCTTCTCGCCGGGCCGCACCTGCGCCGAGTGGTGGACCGCGCCGTATCCGGTGAGGACCGCGCAGCCGAGCAGGGCGGCGTCCGCGAGGGCGATGCCGGACGGCGCGGGCAGGACGCACTTCGCGGCGACGACGGTCTCCTCGGCGAACGCGGCGACGTTGAGGCCGGGGTGCAGTTCGGTGCCGTCGGCCAGCCGGGCGTGGATGTCGGCCGCGCCCTTCAGCGCGTCGGCGCAGAGCCACACCTCGCCGATGCCGCACTGGTAGCAGGCACCGCACGAGGGGGCCCAGTTGAGGACGACCTCGTCGCCCGGGGCGACATGGGTGACGCCCTCGCCGACCTCCAGGACGGTGCCCGCGCCCTCGTGGCCGAGGACGCAGGGGGCGGGGAGGTTCATGGTGCCGTTGGACAGCGACAGGTCGGAGTGGCACACCCCGGCTGCGGCGAGCTTGATCCGCACCCGGCCGGGGCCGGTGGCGGGGAGTTCGATGTCGGTGATCTCCAGCGGAGCTCCGACGGCGGACAGTACGGCGGCGCGAACCACGAACAGACTCCTAGCTGATCGGCGGTGATCGTCGGCGGGAGGACGGAACCGGGCCCGGGGTGCGGCGGCCCGGCCCCGTCCGGCTCCGGGCGGCCCGCTGCCGCCCGGAGACCGGGCTCAGAACTGGAAGGACTTGGTCTGCAGGTACTCGGAGAGGCCGTGCGGCCCCAGTTCGCGCCCGACGCCGGACTGCTTGTAACCGCCGAAGGGCGCCTGCGGGTTGAACCGGCCGCCGTTGATGTCGACCTGGCCGGTCTCCATCCGGCGGGCGAAGGCGACGGCCTGCTCCTCGTCGGCCGCCCAGACCGCGCCGGCCAGCCCGTAGACGGTGCCGTTGGCGATGCGCAGGGCGTCCTCCTCGTCCTCGTACTTGAGGATCGACAGGACCGGGCCGAAGATCTCCTCCTGCGCGATCGTCATCTCCGGCGTGACGTCGGCGAAGACGGTCGGGCTGACGAAGTAGCCCTGCTCGCGCGGTGCTTCGGGCCCTCCGGCGACCAGGCGGGCGCCTTCGGCGACGCCCTTCTCGATGTAACCGCGCACCCTGGCCTGCTGCTTGGCGTTGACGAGGGGGCCGACCCGCTCGCCGGGCACGTACTTGGCGACGGCGGTGACCGCGAGCGACACCGCTTCCTCGTAGCGGTCGGCGTCGACCAGCATCCGGGTCCACGCGCTGCACGTCTGGCCGGAGTTGGACATCACGTTGGCGACGCCGACGTTGACGGCCTTGGCGAGGTCGGCGCCGGGCAGGATGACGTTGGCGGACTTGCCGCCGAGTTCCAGCGCGACCCGCTTGACGGCGGCGCCGGCGGTGGCGCCGATCTGCCTGCCGACGGCGGTCGAGCCGGTGAAGGAGACCAGGTCGACGCCCCCGTGCTCGGCGAGCGCCTGCCCGGCGACCGGGCCGAGGCCGGTGACCAGGTTGAACACGCCGGCCGGGAGACCCGCGTCGGCGGTGGCCTCGGCGAAGAGCTGGGCGGTGAGCGGGGTGTCCTCGGCGGGCTTGAGGACGACGGTGCAGCCGGCCGCGAGGGCCGGGGCGACCTTGGCGACGATCTGGTGCAGCGGGTAGTTCCACGGGGTGATCGCGCCGACCACGCCGACCGGCTCGTGGTGGACGGTGGAGTTGCCGATCTTCTCCTCGAAGGCGTGGCTGGCGGCCAGTTCGGCGTACGAGCCGGCGACCAGCACGGGCACCCGGGCGTGCACCGCCTGCGACAGGGCGAGCGGCGAGCCCAGTTCGGCGGTGACGGTCTCGGCGATCTCGTCCTTGCGGGCGGCGAGCGCGTCGCGGAGGGCGCCGATCAGGGCGGCCCGCTCGGCGGGCGGGGTGGCCGCCCAGCCGGGGAACGCGGCGCGGGCGGCGCGTACCGCCGCGTCCACGTCAGCCGCCGTGCCGGCGGGTACGTGCGCGATGATCCGCTCGTCCGCCGGGTTCACGACCGCGATGGTGTCCCGGCCCTCGGCGGGCCGCCATTCGCCGCCGATGTACATGCCGTCATGCGCCTTCATGGCTTTTCCTCCCGGGCTTGCGGTGCGTACCGCCCGATGCCGTCCGCCGAACCGGACACCCCTCGCGCGGCCTGGTCGTCCGCCACCCAAACTAGCGCTGTTAGTTTTTGGGCGCCAGGGCCGCGCCGGACCGGGGCCGGAGACGCGCGTCACTCGGGCTCCGGAGCACGCAGCCCGGCAGCGGGCGGTCGGGGCGGCCCGGTCGGCGGGCCGCCGCCACCCGGTGTTCAGTGGGCGGGGGTGACCTCGACCGGAATGCCGTTCAGTACGGCGGTACCGGAGAGCGGGTCGAGGAGGGTGCCGTCGAGCAGTTGGTTGACGTTGACGCCCGGATCGGCGGCGGCGACCGAAAGCCGGGTGCCGGGGCGGCCGTGACCCCAGCCGTGCGGGAGGCTGACCACGCCGTCGCGCACCGAGTCGGTGATCTCCACGGGGGCCTCGACCCGTCCGCCGGCCGCCTGCACCCGGGCGGGCTCGCCGTGGACGAGGCCGAGCCGGGCGGCGTCGTCGGGGTGCACCTGGAGGGTGCACACGTTCGAACCGCCTTTCAGCGCGGGCACGTTGTGCATCCAGCTGTTGTTGGACCTGAGGTGGCGGCGGCCCACCAGGACCAGCGGGGCGTGGTCCCGGCCGAGCGCCGCCCGCAACCGGGGCAGGTCGGCGGCGATCGGCCCGGGGAGGAGTTCGACGCGTCCGCTGCGGGTCTTCAGCACCTCGGGCAGCCGGGGCCGCAGCGGCCCGAGGTCGATGCCGTGCGGCGCGGCGAGCACGTCGTCGAGGGTGAGGTCGTACGGGCCGAGCCGCAGCGCCAGGTCCAGCCGGCGTTCCGGGCCGGTGGTCCCGCCGAGCCGGGCGGCCAGCTCGCGCGGGGCGCCGGCCCGGTCCAGCGCGGCCGCGACGGCCTGCTCGTCCACGGTCTCCCAGGGCGCGCCGTGGGCGCCGGAGACGGCGAGGACGAGCCGGGCGTGGATCTCGCACTCGTCCATGGCGCCCTCGTCGAGCGGCAGCGCGGCGGGGCTGTAGCGGACCTGGTTGCGTACGGCGAGGGTGGCGAGGGCGAAGTCGAAATGGGCGCTGCGGGACGGCGGGGGCGGCGGGAGGACGACGTCGGCGTGGCGGGAGGTCTCGTTGAGGTAGGGGTCGACGCTGACCATGAAGTCGAGGTGGTCCGCGAGGGCGCGGTCGAGCCGGTCGCCGTCGGGGGCGGAGAGCACCGGGTTGGCGGCGATCACCACCAGCGCGCGCAGCCGCCCCTCGCCCGGCGTGTCGATCTCCTCGGCCAGCGCGGCGACGGGGAGTTCCCCCTTGGCCTCGGGGTGCCCGGAGACCCGGCTGCGCCAGCGCCCGAGCGCGAATCCCTTGCCCGGTCCGGGGGTGCGCGGGGCGCGGGCGGTGGCGGCGAGCGGGAAGAGCGCGCCGCCGGGCCGGTCGAGGTTGCCGGTGAGGATGTTGAGTACGTCGACCAGCCAGCTCGCCAGGGTGCCGTGCGGGACGGTGCAGCTGCCGATGCGCCCGTAGACGGCGGCGGTCGGGGCGGCGGCCAGCTCGCGGGCGACGGTGCGCAGGGTGCCCGCGTCCACCCCGCAGGCGGGCGCGACCGCTTCGGGGGTGAAGGCGGCCAGCGCGTCCCCGAGCAGGTCGAGTCCGTCGACCAGGTCGGTGAGCGGTCCGGGGTCGGCGAGTTTCTCCGCGAGCAGCACCTGGGCGAGCGACGCGAGGAGCAGCGCGTCGGAGCCGGGGCGGACCGCGAGATGGCGGTCGGCGGCACGCGCGGTACGGGTGCGGCGGGGGTCGATCACGGTGAGCGTGCCGCCCCTGCGGCGCAGCGCCTTGAGGCGGCCGGGGAAGTCGGGGGCGGTGCAGAGGCTGCCGTTGGACTCGTAGGGGTTGGCGCCGATCAGCAGCAGGTGGTCGGTGCGGTCGAGGTCGGGCACCGGGATGGCGTTGGCGTCGCCGAACAGCAGCCCGCTGGAGACGTGCTTGGGCATCTGGTCGAGGGTGCTGGCGCTGAAGACGTTGCGGGTGCGCAGGGCGGCGAGCAGCAGCGGCGGGTAGAGGCCGCCGGCCATCGTGTGGACGTTGGGGTTGCCGAGGACGACGCCGGCGCTCTGCGGCCCGTGCTCGCGGGTCACCGCGGTGAACCGGACGGCGATCTCGTCGAAGGCCTCGCTCCAGGTCGCCTCGCGCAGTTCGCCGTCGCGGCGCACCAGCGGCGCGCGCAGCCGGTCGGGGTCGGCGTCGAGCCCGCCGAACGCGGCGCCCTTGGGGCAGATGAAGCCCTGGCTGAAGACGTCCTCGCGGTCGCCGCGCACCGCGGTGACCGCGGATCCCCCGATCGTCAGGGTCAGGCCGCAGGTGGCCTCGCAGAGCGGGCAGATGCGCAGGGCGGTACGGGAGTTGACGGGCACGGGTTTCTCCCCGGTGACGGCGGCGTCGCTCGGACACCGCGAGCATACCGACCGGTACGCATGTCCGGGAGGTCTCTGCGGGCACGTTCGGCCGCGGGTGCGCGGAAGCGGGGGCCGGTGCCTGGGCGTACGTCGGCGGCGGGTACACGGATGCGGGGCGGGCGTCTGCGCGTGCCTCAGCGGCGGCGGGCGGGTGCCGGGCCGTGTCTGACGGCGGGAACGCGGGTGCCGGGCGCCCGGGTCCGCCCGTACGTCGGCGGCGGGCACTTCGGCGGCGGGCGCGCGGAAGCCGGGCCCCGCGGGCTCAGTCCAGCACCCGCGCCAGATAGGCGCGCAGCAGCACCCGGGTCTCGGCGACGATCTCCGGATCGCCCGACGGGTCGCAGCGGAAGGCGAGTTGCAGCAGGGCGTCGGCGGCCTCCACCCCCACCAGGATGGCCCGCCGCAGCCCGGCGTCCGGGTCGCGCCCGACGTGTTCGGCGAGGCGGTCCGCCAACCGGTCCGCGAGCCGCTGGTTGGCGGCGCGCCGGGGATCGTCGGCCGGGGCGCCCGCGCCGAAGTCCACCTGGGCGAAGCCCGGCACGGACCGCCGCATCGCCAGGTACTCGTCCAGCAGCGCGTCGATGGCGGCCCGCCAGTCGGAGGCCGGCACCGCGGCGAGCCGGACCGCGAGGCGCTCCTCGTAGGCGCGCAGATTGCGCAGGGCCAGCGCCTCGGCCAGGGCCCGCTTGTCGGTGAAGAACCGGTAGACGGATCCGATGGGCACGCAGGCGCGTTCGGCGACGGCGCGGGTGGACAGCGCCTCGTAGCCGATCTCGTCGAGCAACGCCGCGCAGGCGTCGAGGATCCGGGCCAGCCGCTCGGCGCTGCGCTGCTGGACGGGGGCGCGGCGGAGGTTCGCAGACGTGTGGGGCACGTCGTCCATCATGCCGCGCGAGACGGCTCCTTCACCCCCGCCGGACGGGGCGCGGGAAGCCGTCGCGGCCCGTGGGCGGCGGTGCGCGGCACCCCCCGCCCCCACCCGGACGGACCTCGCACGGCACGGACCGTTGACGTGGCCCGTTCCCATTCCTACGGTTCACCATAGGAATGGAGCAACGGGCGGGACCGCGACGGCGGCCCCGGCCGGGCGAGGCGCGAGGGGCCGTCAGGGACCCCTCCGGTGACGGGAGCACGGCATGGGCGGCACGAGCGGTACCGACGACACCGGTACGGGGGACGGCGCGCCGGTCCCCGCGTACCGCGCCGGGTTCGGCAACGAGCACAGTTCGGAGGCGGTGGCCGGAGCGCTGCCGCACGGCCGCAACTCCCCCCAGCGGGCGCCGCTGGGGTTGTACGCGGAGCAGCTCAGCGGCTCCGCCTTCACCGAGCCGCGGGCGCACAACCGCCGCTCCTGGCTCTACCGGATCCGCCCGTCCGCCGCCCACCCGCCGTTCGTCCGCACGGACAACGGGGCGCTGCGCACCGGGCCGTTCACCGAGACGGTGACCGACCCGAACCGGCTGCGCTGGAGCCCGCTGCCCGAGCCGGCCCCCGGCACCGACTTCCTGGCCGGGCTCTGGACCCTGGGCGGCAACGGTGACGCGGCGACCCGGTCCGGCATGGCGGTGCACCTCTACCACGCCAACTCCTCGATGACGGAGCGGGTGTTCGGCGACTCCGACGGTGAGCTGCTGATCGTCCCGGAGCGCGGCCGGCTGCTGCTGCGCACCGAGTTGGGCCTGCTGCGCGCCGATCCGGGCCACGTGGCGCTGATCCCGCGCGGCGTCCGTTTCCGGGTGGAGCTGCTGGACGCCACCGCCCGGGGGTACGTCTGCGAGAACTACGGCCGCCCCTTCGTCCTGCCGGACCTGGGGCCGATCGGCGCCAACGGCCTCGCCAACGCGCGTGACTTCCTCGCCCCGGTCGCCGCGTACGAGGACCGGGAGGGCCCGGTGGAGGTGGTCAACAAGTTCTGCGGCAACCTCTGGACCGCCGTCTACGACCACTCGCCCCTGGACGTGGTCGCCTGGCACGGCAACCACACCCCGTACGTCTACGACCTGCGCCGCTTCAACGTGCTGGGGTCCATCAGCTACGACCACCCCGATCCGTCGATCTTCACCGTGCTGACCTCGCCGTCGGAGACGCCGGGGCTGGCCGGGGTGGACTTCGTGGTCTTCGCGCCGCGCTGGCTGGTGGGCGAGGACACCTTCCGGCCGCCGTACTTCCACCGCAACGTGATGAGCGAGTACATGGGGCTGATCGAGGGCGCCTACGACGCGAAGACGGCCGGCGAAGGGGGGTTCGTGCCGGGCGGCGGTTCGCTGCACAACATGATGTCGGCGCACGGCCCCGACCGGGAGACGTTCGACCGGGCGAGCGCGGCCGAGCTGAAGCCCCAGAAGGTCGACGACGGACTGGCCTTCATGTTCGAGACGCGCTGGCCGGTGACGCTCACCGGGGCCGCCGCCACCGCCGGCCACCTCCAGCAGGGCTACGACGACGTGTGGCGGGGACTGCGGCGGGAGTTCGGGGCGTGAGCGTGCCGCGACAGGGGCCGACAGGGTCCGGGGCCGCGGCGGTCGGCTGCGACGGCCCTGCCGGCGGCGCACCGGAGCGGGTCGCCGGGCCGGCCGGCCCGGAGCCGGGGCGCGGCCCCGCCCCGGCGGAGGGGGTGTTCGCGCCTGACTCGCTCGCCCTCAACCGGAAGCTGCCGCTCTGGTACCAGGTCTCGCAGTCGCTGCGGGCGTCGATACTCGGCCGCCCGCAGGACGCCTCGGCGCGGCTGCCCACCGAGGAACGTCTCGCCGCGCACTACGGCGTCAGCGTGCTCACCATGCGCCAGGCGCTCAAGGAGCTGGAGACGGAGGGCCTGATCAGCCGGCACCGGCGGCGTGGCACCTTCATCGAACCGCACGCCCGGCGGGTCCGCCCGGTCCGGCTGCTGGGCTCGGTCGACACGATCGTGGCGCAGCAGTCCGGCGAGCGCACCACCGTGCTCGGTCACGGCCCGGCGGCCGTGCCCGCCGACCTCGCCGCCCACTTCCCGGACTGCGCGGAGGTGACGGCGTACCGCAGGCTCCGCCGGGACGCGGTGACGGGCGAGCCCACCGACTGGGCGGAGAACTACGTGCGCCCGGACGTCGCGGCCCGGCTGGACGCGGCCGACCTCGGACGGTGGCCGATGACGAAGGTGCTGCGGGACGCCGTCGGGGTGCCGATATCCCGCATCACCGACACCGTGGACGCCCGGCTCGCCGACCCGGAGACCGCCGGACTGCTCGGCGTACCGCTGCTGAGCCCCGTGCTGCACGTCACCGGCGTCACCTACGACACCGACGACCGGGTGGTGGACGTGGCGCTGATCCGGTACCGGGGGGACCGGTTCTCCTTCTCCGTCACCGTCGACACGCACCGGAGCTGAGGCCGGCCGTCGGCCCGTGGGGGCGGGCGGTCTCCGCCGGGGCCCCGCCGTCTTCCGCCGGCCGCCGTTACGATCGATGGCCGGAGCGACGCCGGGAGCGGGGCCGACGGCTCCGGCGACGGCACGGCCGGCGGACACGGGAGGGCGGCACGGGTGGTGGCGCGGAAGGCGTCCGGGGCGGACGGCGAGCGGGGGTTCACCGCGCTCGGAGAGCTGATGCCGTGGTCCGTGCGCCCGCTGCGCACCGGCCGCTCCTGGGTGCTGGGCCCCGACCCCGCCACGCTGCGGGCGCGGTGGGAACGGCTGGCGGCGGCCGGGGACGACGAGGAGCGGGACCGGCTGTTCCGGCCCAGCCGGTCGCGGACGCCGCGCACCCCCGTCGCGGCGCTGCCCGGACAGTCCTCCGGCACCAGCGGGTTCGCCAGGGAACCGGGGGCCTGCCCGGCACCGGTCCGGGTGCTGCACGGGCCGTTCGACGAGCAGTGGCTGCTGCCCGACCACCGGCTGATCGACGCCGCCCGCCCGGAGCTGTGGCGGGTGGCGGACGCCCGTCAGCTCTTCACCGTCGAGCACGGGAGCGGCGGCCCCGGAGCCGTCCCCGACCCGATGTCCGCGTTGTCGGTGACCCCTCTGCTGCCGGACGGCCACTCCCCCGCCGGTCGCCCCGGCCGCATCCGCCCGCTGTACCGCCGGCCCGGCGGCACGGAGCCCAACCTCGCGCCGGGCCTGCTCGCCCTGCTCGACGGTGTGCTCGCCCCGCCGGACGGATACGCGGTCACCCCGGAGACGTTCCTCGCCTGGACGGTGGCCGCCGTCCGCCCGTCCCCCGGCGGCTGCGTGGTGCCGCTGCCCGCCGTCCCGGACCTGTGGCTCCGCGGGGTGGACCTGGGCCGGGAGCTGCTGCGCCTGCGGCTGCGCGGGGCACGCGGCGGCGACCGGCCCCGGCTGCCGGGCGGCCGGCGGCCCTATGTCCGCGCCGCGCTGCCTCCCCGGCCCACGGGGGTGGCCTACGACGCCGCGTCGCAGACCCTGTCCGTCGGTGCGGGACGCGTCTCCCCGGTCCCGGAGGGGGCGTGGACGTTCGAGGCGGCCGGGGTGCGCGTGCTGGAACTGTGGCTGCGGCGGCGCGGGGTGACGGCCGACGGCGGGGAACCGGCCCCCGCTCCGCGGACGCCGGACGGCCTGGACGCCGTGGTGCCGCGCGCCTGGCCGCAGGAGTGGACCTCGGAGCTGCTGGAGCTGATCACCGTACTGGCGCTGCTGGACGCGGCCCGTCCCGCCCAGGCGGCCCTCCATGCCCGGATCGACGCCTCCCCGACGCTCGGCCCCGCCCGGCTGCGTGCGGCCGGCGTCCTCCCCGCTCCCGCGTCCTCCCGCCGCCCGGCCTCGGTCCTCGGCCACCAGGAGGAGGGCCCGGAGGGGCAGTTCGCGTTGCTGTGAGGCGTCCGGGGCCCCGGACCCCGGCGGACGGGGTCGGGCCACGGGCGCCTTGGGGGCCGTCGGGGCCGTGCGATCCGCGCCGGGCCCCCGCCCGCCGGGGTCCGGTCCGCCTCCGGGGGGTGACAGCACCGGCGTCGGCACGATAAGTACCGTCTCCATGAACACTCAGCCCCTGCCGCTCGACGGCATCACCGTGGTCGCGGTCGAACAGGCCGTGGCCGCGCCGTTCGCCACCCGTCAGCTCGCCGATCTCGGGGCGAGGGTGATCAAGGTGGAGCGCCCCGACGGCGGGGACTTCGCGCGCGGGTACGACACCGCCGCGGGCGGGCTCGCCTCGCACTTCGTGTGGTGCAACCGGGGCAAGGAGTCGCTGGCGGTCGATCTCAAGGACCCGCGCGGTCTGGCGGTGGTGCGCCGGCTGGTGGCGGACGCCGACGTGTTCGTGCAGAACCTGGCCCAGGGGGCGGCGGCCCGGCTGGGGCTCGACGCGGCGACGCTCTGCGCCGCGCACCCGCGCCTGGTGGCGGTGGACGTCTCCGGGTACGGCCCCGACGGACCGTACGCGCACAAGCGGGCCTACGACATGCTGGTGCAGTGCGAGGCAGGGCTCGTCTCGGTGACCGGAACGCCGGAGCAGCCGGTCAAGGCGGGGGTGCCGGCCGCCGACATCGCCGCCGCGATGTACGCGTTCTCCGGGATCCTCGCCGCCCTGGTGCGCCGGGGCGTCACCGGGCGCGGCGGGCCCGTCGAGGTCTCGATGCTGGACTCACTGGCGGAGTGGATGGGGCACCCGTTGCACCACGGGATGCACGGGGGCACGGCCCCGGCGCGCACCGGGGTGGCGCATGCGGTGATCGCCCCGTACGACGCCTACCCCACCGCCGACGGCGGGCAGGTGCTGCTCTCCGTGCAGAACGACCGGGAGTGGCGTCGCCTCGCGGAACAGGTGCTGGGAAGGCCCGATTTGGCGGACGATCCGGCCTTCTCCACCAACGCGGCGCGGGTCGCGCACCGGGAGCGGACCGACACCGCGGTGGCGGCGGCGCTGGCGGGGATGACCGGGGACGGGGCGGTGGCGGTGCTGGAGGCGGCGGGGATCGCCTGCGCCCGGCTGAACACGGTGGCCGACGTGGCGGCACACCCCCAGCTCGCGGCGCGCGACCGGTGGCGGGAAGTGGACACGCCGGTCGGACCGCTGCGGGGGCTGCTGCCGCCGATCACCCTGCCGGGTGGGGCCGAGGCCCCCATGGGCGCCGTGCCGGCCCTGGGTGAGCACACCGATGCGCTGCTGCGGGCCCTGGGGATGACGGGAGAGCAGGCAGCAGCGCTGCGCGAGGACGGAGTGGTGCGGTGAGCCGCCCCGAGCGGCGGGACGGATCGGGGCGGGGCCGGCCTTCGGTCAGCGGCGGCTGCCGAAGAGCGAGCGCCGCAGCAGCCTGAGCGGGGCGAAGAGCGAGACGCGCGCGCTCTTGCTCCTGCCCCGGTGTCCGGCGTCGCGCGAGGTCAGCTCACGCATCAGCAGCGTCGCCTCGGCCGTCTCACGCTGCGGGACGGCGGGGCCGCCGAGCACAGCGAGGTGGCGGTCGAGGCGCGAACTCGTCGCACTGCTCCCGCAGGTGATGGCAGGCACTCGCGGCCTGCTGCGCACCGTTATCTGTTCCATGTCACTCCCCACCCGTACGAGGGCACCCGGCCCGGGCAGGTTAACCCTATCGCCCCACACTGACACACACGTATCCCGGGCACAGGATTGTGCACATGCGTACGGAGGTTGACGACGAGTCACTCAAGCTCGGCGATTCCTGGGCGAGTTGGACAGTTCGCCCGCACCACCAGCGGATTCGGGCGCGACGCGGTGCACCGGTCTCACCCCCGTCCGAGGATTGGGCCCGCGTGTCGTGGGGCAGCGGGCGGCCCCGGACGCGACGGGAGCCGTACGGATGACGGACCGTCGAAACACGGGTGCGCGGTCCGGAGCGGTGCCGGATCATGGGCGCCATGTCTGCCACTCCCGAGTCCGCCCTGCCGATCCGGCTCAACGTCGACGACAGTGATTCCCCGGCCGATGTCGTGGACGCCCTCTTCCTCGGCCGGTTCGCCACCGGTGAGCAGCCCCACGCGCACAGCTCTTCCCTCGACCGGGTGAAGAAGGCGGCGACCCTGCTGCCGCCGGGCGCGACGGTCCTGCGCACCGCGCGCGACGACGACCGGAGCGCGACCCTGGCGGAGGGCGACGGCTGGACGCTGCTGGTCTCCCGGTGGAACCGGGGCGCCGACGTGACCGTCACGGCGACCACCGAGGAACTGGCCCGGGACGTCCTCGAACGGGCCACGGAGGCCGCCCAGGACGAACCGGAACCCCAGCCGGACGACGTGACCATGGGCTTCTGGTACGTCTCGCCCCGGCGCGGCCCGCACCGCACCACCCGCCAGATCTCCGCCGGCGCCTGGGACGAGATCCGGCCGCACTACTCGGCCCCGGTGGCGGAGGCGATGGAACAGCTGATGAAGGTCACCCCGGACGACATCTCCGGGCGGCTGCTCCTGCTGCACGGCCCGCCCGGCACCGGCAAGACCTCCGCGCTGCGGACGCTGGCCCGGTCCTGGCGCGACTGGTGCCAGGTCGACTGCGTCCTGGACCCGGAACGCCTGTTCAGCGACGTCGGCTATCTGATGGACATCGCCATCGGGGAGGACGACGGCACCGCGAAGGGGCGGTGGCGGCTCCTGCTGCTGGAGGACTGCGACGAGCTGATCCGCGGCGAGGCCAAGCACACGGCGGGCCAGGCGCTGTCCCGGCTGCTGAACCTCACCGACGGTCTGCTCGGCCAGGGACGCAACGTCCTGGTGGCGGTCACCACCAACGAGGACCTGGAGCGGCTGCACCCGGCCGTGGTCCGGCCGGGGCGCTGCCTGGCCCGGATCGAGGTCGGACCGCTCACCCGGCGCGAGTCGGCCCGGTGGCTCGGCACCGAGGAGGGCGTCGGCCGGGAGGGCAACACGCTGGCCGAACTGTTCGCGCTGCGCCGGGGCAACGGACCGGCCTCGGTGCCGAAGCAGGAGTCGGGCGCGGACGCGGGCCTGTACCTCTGAGGCGACGACCGCCGCGAAGGGCGCGGGGCTCGGCGCCGCGCCCGGCGCGTTCGGGCGCCCGCCCCGGTCAGTCCTCGTACGCCGCCCGCACCGCGTCACGGGCGAGGGCCAGGGCGTCGGACCGGGAGAGGCCGAGGCGGGCCGCCAGCTCCGCGTACTCCTGTGCGGCGACCGCCGCCTTCCGCACGGCGGCGTCCCCGGCGGCGGCGATGAACGTGCCGTTGCGTCCGCGCGTCTCGATCACCCCGTCCGCCTCCAGCGCCCGGTACGCCTTCGCCACCGTGTTGGCGGCCAGACCGAGTTCGACGGCGAGGCCGCGCACGGTCGGCAGCCGGTGGCCGACGGGCAGGGCGCCCGAGCGGGCCTGCTCGGCCACCTGGGCGCGCAGTTGCTCGTAGGGCGCGGTCGCACTGTCCGGATCAAGGTCGATCATCAGGGTCACGGCCCGATTGTCCCCCACCGCCGGGAAATTCGGAGGCGGCCGGTCCGTCCCGGCCGTAGCGTCGCGCCCATGGTGATCGTGAGAGACCTCGTGACGTCCGACGAGGAGGGGTGGCTGCGGGTGAGGCGGGCCGCCCTCCCGTTCCTGCCGCTGGTCGCCGGGCAGGTGCGGCACGACCTGGAACACTCCCTCCCGCAGGAGCACCGGCGGTTTTTGGTCGCCGAGGAGGACGGCGAGATGATCGCCACCGCGGAGGTCGGCATCGCCCACGACAGTCCGGAACCGGGCCAGGGCTACTGCAACGTGCACACCCACCCGGAGCGGACCGGCCGGGGCGCGGGCTCCCTGCTGGCGGCGGCGGCCGAGGAACACCTTGCCGGAGTCGGCGCGTCGGCGGTGTACGCCTGGGTGCTGGACGGTCCGGGAAGCCTGGAGTTCGCACGCCGCCGGGGGTACACCCCGAGCCGGACGGCCCATTTCCTGCGCCGGGACCTGGTGGACGGACCGCCGCTGCCCCGACGGCCCCCGCCGGACGGCGTGGAGGTGCGGTCGGCGGCGGACTTCGCGGCGGACCCGCGTCCGCTGTTCGAGGCGGACGCCGAGACCACCGCGGACGAACCGAGCGACGTACCGGCCTCGTTGGACGACTACGCGCAGTGGCTCGACACCACGTGGCGCCATCCCGCGTTCGACCACCACCTGACCTCCGTGGTGACGGTGGACGGCACGGTCGCCGCCTTCAGCGTCGGCTTCACCGACGGACTCTCCCGGTACGGCTCGGGGATGACCGGCACCCGGCGGGCCTTCCGCGGCCGGGGGCTGGCGAAGCTGGCGAAGACCGCCTCGCTGCGCCGGGCCCGCGCCCTCGGCTGCACCGAGGCCTTCACGGGGAACGACGCGGGCAACGGGCCGATGCTCGCCGTCAACGAAGCACTGGGATACGAGATCTGCGCCACGGAGGTACGTCATGTCCGCACGCTCGGCTGAACCGGAGGACCGGGGCGACGGGGTGACCGTCGTCCTGACCAAGGCCGGACGGACCAAGATCCGGTATCCGGCGCGGCGGCTGCGCGACGACGGCGCCCGGATCACCGTGCGCGCCCCCTGGGCGGCGCCGGGGGCGCGCGACTTCGGGTTCGTGCGCTTCGAACCGGGGGACGTCTTCACCGAGCACTACTGGCGGGACCGGTGGTTCGCGGTGAAGGAGGTACGGGACGCGGGCGGCGGGCTCAAGGGCTGGTACTGCGACGTCACCCGCCCGTGCGTGGTGGGGGACGGGGAACTGCGGGTGGAGGACCTGGACCTGGACCTGTGGGTGTCGGCCGACGGGAGACGGGTGCTCCGGCTGGACGAGGACGAGTTCGCGGCGAGCGGCCTTGACGCCCGCGATCCGGCCGCCGCCACCGCGGCCGTCGCGGCCCTGGACGAACTGGAGCGGATCGCCCGGACGAACGGGCTCGCGACGCTGCTGGGGTGACGGGACAGGGATACGGGTGCCGGTGACGGGCGGCGGCCCGCGGGGCGGCTCGCGCTCCCCCGCCGTGCGCCACCCCGGTTGCCCGTCTGCCCTACGCCTCCGGCCGGGGCGGGCCGGAGGCCACCAACTCCACCTCGAAGCCGGCCGCGTCCTCCAGGTAGGCCGCGCGGTGGCCGTCACCGCCCGCGTGGGGATGGCGGTCCGGGAACAGCAGCCGCCAGCCGTGCGCGGGCGCCTCGGCGACCAGGGCGTCCAGCGCGTCCCGGTCCTCGACGTGGAAGGCCAGGTGGTTGAGGCCCGGCCGGAGACGGTCGTGCCGGTCGTCGGTGAGCGCCGACGACTGTTCGAGCACCAGATAGCTGTCGCCGCGGCGCCAACTGCGTCCGGCGGCCCAGCGCTGGTAGGGCTCGTGGCCCAGCCGGCCGAGCAGCCACTCCCACCCGGGCAGCACCGCCGGCAGGTCCGGCACCCACAGCTCGATGTGGTGCAGCCGTCCGGTGCCGGCCCCGGACGCGGGCAGCGACACCACCCGCCGGGGGCCGCCGGGACGATACGCGATCGTGTCCCCGTCCTCGTGCCAGTGGATCAGGAACCGCTCCCCGGAACGGTATCCGTCGAGCCCGGCCCGGCAGTACGCCACCATGTCCCGGGGCAGGGCCGCCAGCGGGTACCAGCCGATCCCGGAGCACTTCTCCGGCTCCGCGTTGCGCGGCGGACGCTCGGGGTCGTACGCGACCTCGAAGAACCAGCCCATCCGCGCCCCGCCGCCCGGCCCCCGGTGCTGCATCACGAGGGCGACCCGCAACTCCTCGGGTTCCAGGGCGATCCCGATCTCCTCCGCGGCCTCCCGGATCATCGACTCGCGGACGTCCTCGCCGTCCTCGGCGTGGCCGGAGGGGAGGTTGAGCAGCCCGTCGCCGTACCCCGTGCCGGCACGGCGGGCGAGCAGCACCTCGGAGCCGCGCCGCAGGACCAGGTGGACGTCGACCACCTCGCGGTGCCGGTGACGGGGTTCGGCGCGGGCGACGACGGCGTACCTCTCGTCGTCCACCTCCTTGCCCCACAGCCGGGAGTCGGCCGACAGCGACTCGTGGTGGACGCGTTCGGTGTGCGGGGCGAGGAGTTCCGCGAGGCGGGATGCCGGGATGCCGGTGGCGCCCCAGACCCCTTCGATCATGACCAGCCGGCCGCCGGGGCGCAGCAGTCCGAACCAGTGGGCGAGGGCGGCCGCCGGATCGGGCAGGGCCCAGAGCACGTGCCGGACCAGGACCACGTCGAACCTGCGGTCGCCGACCGGGGGCCGGGCCGCGTCCCCGGTCAGCACCTCGGAGCCGGTGCCCGCGAGCTTCTTCCGCGCCTGCTCGACCATGCGCGGCGACATGTCGACGGCGGTGAGCCGGTGCCCCTGCCCGGCGGCGAGCAGCGCGAGGCTGCCGGTTCCGCACCCGAGGTCGAGGATGTCCGAGCCGGTGGCGGGGAGCCAGCTCTGCAACCGCCGGGCCCAGGCGTCGCGCACCAGGGGGTCGAGCAGTCCGTGGTCGGGCTCCTCGTCGAAGGAACCGGCGGCCTCGTCCCAGTAGTCGATCGTCGTCATGGCCTCCATCGTCCCAGGTCCCACTGACAGTCAGGGCCCTTTGGCCGGTAGTCGGGCGCCCCGGCCGGTTTCGCGGCAAGGGGTGCGGCCGCACGCCCCGACGGCGCGACGTTCCCCCGTCCGGCGGCCTTACGGTGGAAGGCCGGCGGCAGGGGCGGGGACCGTGCGACGGAGAGGTCCCGGTGGAGGGGCCGGGTTCCGCTTGGGGCGAGCCCGCTTGAGCCGGGGCACGCTCAGGAAGGGTCCGCGTCCAGCTCCGCCGCGCCGGTCTCCCAGCGTCTGCGGCGTTCGGCGGGGGTCTGCTCCCACCAGGGGGTGCCGCGTTCGCCGAGGGCCGCCTTCGCCGTCCGCACCCGGCCGCGGGCCGTCTTCTCGGCCTCCGGGTCCTGGTCGCGGTGCGAGGCGGCCACCGCGCGCCGGGCCGCCGCGAGGTGGCGGCGCAGAACGGCGGCGACGTCCTCCGGGATCTCCGGGTCGGTCGCCCGCCAGCGCCGGCCGCGCACCACGATGTACCGGCCGTCGGGCGTCCGCTCCGGCTGCGCAGAGGATTCCATCGGCCCATGCTGCCCCGGCCGGGCGGCCCGCGCCGTCCGGCGACACGGCGGCCGGCGCCGGATTCGTCCGGCCGCGTCCCCCCGTCCCCGTCCCCCCGTCCGCGTCTCCCCGCCGCGCGGCGGTGCCGCCCGGCTTCCCGGTGGCGGCCGGGGACGTGCGCGACCCGTTGCGCCGGGGCAACGCGCCGGAAACACCGGCCTTCTACGGTCGGCTCCACGTCGGTCATGGCTGTAACGGCCGACGGGCGACCGGACCGTCCGGGGCCGCGCGCGAGCGCGCTCCGGGGCCGCGCGAACCAGCCGTCTTCCACCGTGAACCAACCGGGAGGAACGATGGCCGCCCCTACGCATGCCGCCGTGCCGGACGCCGAGTCCACGCCGCAGCCCGTCCAGCCGCACCCCGTCGACGTACGGCCGCCGCTGCACCGCATGGTGCCGCTGAGCCTCCAGCATCTGCTGGTCGCCTATTCCGGCATGGCCACCATGCCGTTGCTGGTCGGCATGGCCCTCGGCCTGCCGGAGGACCGTATACGACTGCTGATCAGCGCCAACCTGCTGGTCAGCGGGATCGCCACCCTGCTGCAGACGCTGGGCGTACGCGCGCTCGGCGCGCGGCTGCCGATCGTGATGGGTTCCACCTTCACCGCGATCACCCCCGCCGTGCTGATCGGGAAGGAGCACGGCCTGGCCGCCGTGTTCGGGGCGACGATCGTCGCGGGGGTGGTGACGGTGGCGGTCGCCCCCTGGTTCGGGCGGTGCCTGCACCTCTTCCCGCCGCTCGTCACCGGCACCGTGATCGCGGTGATCGGCTTCTCGCTCGTCCCGTCCGCCGCCGGGCTCGTCACCGGCCACGACGAGGGCGGTTCGGGCGCGAAGGGGCTGGCGCTGGCCGCCGTGACGGTGGTGCTGGTGATCCTGGTGGAACGGCTGGCGCCGCCGACCGTCGGCCGCTTCGCCGTGCTGATCGGGCTGGCGGCCGGGACCGCGCTGGCCGTCCCCCTGGGGCTGTTCGACGGTTCCGGCGTGGGTGAGGCGTCGGCGGTGGCGCTGCCGGACCCCGTCGCGTTCGGCGCTCCGGTGTTCGTCGTGCCGGCGATCGTGGCCATGCTCGTCGTGCAGTTGGTGAACATGGTCGAGTCGGTGGGCGACACGCTGGCCGTCGGGCAGATCGTGGGGCGCGGCGAGGACGGGCCCACGGTCACCAGGGCGCTGCGCGCGGACGGGGCGGCGACCGTGCTGTCCGGCGGCCTGTCGTCGTTCCCGATCGTCACGTTCGGGCAGAGCGTGGGCCTGGTCAGCGTCACCAAGGTGATGAGCCGTCATGTCGTGGCGCTGAGCGGTGCGTTGATGGTCCTCCTGGCGTTCGTGCCGGCGCTGGGGGCGGCCGTGGCGGCCGTTCCGGGGCCGGTGCTGGGAGGGGTGTCGCTGGTGATGTTCGGCACCGTCGGCGCGGTCGGGCTGCGCGTCCTGGCGCGGGCCGACCTGACCGACGGGCGCAATCTGCTGACCGTGGCCCTGGCGTTCGGGGCGGGCCTGATCCCGGTGGGCGCGCCGGAGTTCTACGCGCCGCTGCCCGACTCCGTGCGTACGGTGCTGGACAGCGGGATCGCCGCCACCGGGCTGGTCGCGTTCGCCCTCAACCTGCTCTTCCACGGCGGCCGGCGGCCGGACCCGGATCCCGGTCCCGGCCCGGACCCGGCCGGAGAACGGCGGGGCGACGGCGCCGCGGCGGGCGCGGGCGTCACGGACGGGGAGGCGTCCTGATGCGTACGGTCGATCTGATCACCGACGTCACCGTGTGGAGCGCGGGAGGCTGGCTGACCGGGCAGGACGTCCGGCTGGGCGGGGGGCGCGTCGTCTCGCTGACCCCCGCCGGCAGTGTGCCCCCGGACCCGGACGCGGTCGTCCTGGACGGGTCGGGCGGCCATCTCGTGCCCGGCTTCGTCAACACCCACACCCATCTCCACCAGGCCGGGATGCGGGGCATCGGCGAGGGCCGGCCGCTGCTGTCGTGGCTGCGGCTGGTGGGAGAGGAGACGGTCGCGCTGACGCCCGGCCAAGCGTACGCGGCGGCGGCCGCCGCGAGCACCGAGGCGCTCCGCAGCGGGACGACGACGCTGGTCGAGCACATGTGGCCGCACCCGGATCCCGAGGTCCACGACGCGGTGCTGCGCGCGCTCCACGACACCGGCATCAGGGCGGTGTTCTGCCGCGGGGTCGCGGACCGGCCGGACGTGACCCGCAAGTGGGGGTTCGACCCCCGGCTGATGCAGCCGCTCGACGAGGTGCTGGCCCACACGGACGGAATCCGGGCGGCGACGGCGGGCAGCAGGATCTCGGTGGGCCTGGCCGTCCCCAATCCGCGTTCGCTGACGCCCGCCGGGATGCGCGAGGTACGCGCCTTCGCGGAGGAACGCGGGCTCCCGGTCTCCCTCCACCTGCTGGAGACGGCGACGGACGAGCTGGCGTGCCGTGAGCACGCGGGGACGGGCGCGGTCGGCTTCCTGGAGGCCGCCGGGTTCCTCTGGGACCGGCTGCTCGCGGTGCACTGCGTGGAACTGGACGCGGCGGGCCAAGAGGTCCTCGCCCGCCACGGGGTGGCGGTCTCGTACAACCCGCTGAGCAACATGCGGCTCGGCAGCGGCATCGCTCCCGTCCCCGAGATGCTGGCGGCCGGGCTGCGCGTCGGGCTGGGGGTCGACGGGGCGGCCAGCAACGACACCCAGGACATGCTGGAGGCCCTGCGGATCGGCTCCTACCTCCAGCGCGCGGCGCACCGGCAGGCCGACCTGCTGGGGTTCGGGGCGATGATGGCAATGGCCACCGACGGCGCGTCCTCGGCGCTCGGTCTCGACCCGGTGCCGGACGGGGTGGTCGCGGGAGCCCGGGCGGATCTCGTGCTCCACCGGTTCGAGAGGGACTTCGCCTGCCTGCCGGTACGCGATCCGGGGGCGACGCTGCTGACCTGTGCGAGCACCCGCACCGTCGACACGGTGCTGGTGGACGGCGAGGCGGTGTTCGCCGACGGCCGCAGCCTCCGGTTGGCCGAATCCACCCTGGTGGAAGCGCTGTTGGGGCGGTCGGCCGGCTGAGCGGTCCGGGGCGTCCTGCCGTCCGTACGTCAGGCGGCGAGCCGCCCCGGTTTCACCGCCTGCGGACCGAACCGGGCGCGCAGCCGGTCGGAGACCGCCTCGATGCGGCGCGCCCGTTCGTCCGCGGGGTCGAAGGTGAGCTGGTGGGCGGCGCGTTCGGCGTCGGTCAGCCCTTCGGCCCGCAGCCCGATGCCCCGCACGCGCGCGCGTTGCAGCCCGAAGGACTCGTGGACCCGGTAGGCGAGCGCGGTGAGCGCGGCGGAGTGGGCGGTGGGCTCGGGGAGCGTACGGCTGCGGGTGAGCGTGGAGTAGCCCTTGCGGTCGGCGAACCGTACGGAGACCGCGAGCGAGCGGCACACCTGTCCGTCGCCCCGCAGCCGGACGCCCAGTTCCTCGGTGAGCGACAGCAGGGCCCGGCGGTGCTGCTCCGGGTCCAGTTCGTCGCGCGGGAAGGAGCGCTCGGAGGCGATCGAGCGGGCGGCGGCGTTCGGCACCACGGAGGACCGGTCGACGCCGTTGGCGCGCTCCCACAGTTCGCGTCCGGCCCGCACCCCGGAGATCCGCTGGAGGGTGGCGAGCGGGGCGGCGGCGACCTTGCCGACGGAGTCGAGCCCGTATCCGCACAGGGTGCGGGCGGTGGCGGCCCCGACGCCCTCCAGCGCGACGACCGGCCGGGGCGCGAGGAAGGCGGCCCCTTCGCCGCCGGGCACCACGAAGGTCGCCCCCGGTGCCGCGAGCCGTGCGGCGGCCCGTGCCAGCAGGGGGTTCTCGGCGGCGCCGATCGCGCAGTCCACGCCGTGCAGGGCGAGTGCGCGGACCCGGATCAGGGAGGCCAGGCCCCGGGCGTCCTGCCCGAAGTAGCGCAGCGCCCCGCGCACGTCGGCCAGCGCGGTGTCCGGCGGGGCGGCCTCGACCACCGGGGTGAAGGTGCCGAGCAGGGCGAGCATCCCCTCGTAGGCCGCCCCCTCCACCGGGCCGCCGCCGATCCTGCTGAACCGCAGGCACAGCACGTCGGCCCGCCTGTCGTCCTCCCGTCCGCTCATCCCGCGCTCCCCGGACTCCGGTGCCACAACTTCCTTCCGGTGGGCGGGCCTTCGCCCGCGGGGCGCAGGTCCGCCCAGGGGTTCATCTCGAAGCCGGTGGACATCCGGATGCGCCGGCCCGGGTCGGCGGGAGGTCCGGCCGCCGGCCGCTCCTCCTCGCCGTCCGGTCCCGCCGGTTCCTCGGCGAGCCGGGCCGCCACCGCGTCGAGTCCGCCGGTGCGGCGCAGTTCGACGAGGTCCGCCAGGTTCCAGGCGGCGGAGCCCACCACGCTCAGGCTGCGGGGGCCGCGCCGCTGCACGACTCCGCGCACCAGCAGCAGCCAGGAGTGGAAGACGGTGTGCGCGCAGGCGGCGTGGCTGTCGTCGAAGAACGCCAGGTCGACCAGGCCGGTGCCGTCGTCCAGGGTGGTGAAGATGACCCGCCGCCCCGAACGGATCGGCGGCGTCTGGGTGGCCGCCTTGGCCCCGGCGACCAGCACGGTCTCGCCGTGCCGCGCGTCCCGCAGCCGCTTGGCGGAGAACACGCCCAGTTCCTCCAGGAACGCCTGGTGGTCGCCCATCAGATGGCGGGAGACGTCCATGCTCAGCACGCCGAGTTCGGCGCTGAGGCGTTCCGCCTCGTTCAGGTCGGGCAGCCCGATGGACCCGGTCTTCCGCCCTTCTCCCAGAGGGAGTTGGGAGCCGCCGGCGCCCGGTCCGGAACCGCGCTGGGCGCGGTGCAGCTCGGACAGGTGCAGCAGCAGGTCGCGGCGGTTGGCCCCGAACGCGTCCAGCGCGCCGACCTGGGCGAGCCGTTCGGCGGCGGGCTTTCCGGGGCGGGCGCGCTGCCAGAAGTCCAGCAGCGAGGCGTACGGCTGCCCGGCCTCGATCCGCTCCACCTCGGCCTCGCTGATGCCGTGGACGTCGGCGAGCGCCAGCCGGAGCCCCCAGACCTCCCGTCCGGTCTTCTCATCAGACACCAGTTCGATTCGGTGGACCGCCGCCGACCGGTTGACGTCCAGCGGCAGCACCGGCACGCCCCGCCGCCGGGCATCCGCGAGCAGCAGCCGCTTGGGGTACATCCCCGGGTCGTGGGTGAGCAGCCCGGCGTAGAAGGCGGCCGGGTGGTGCGCCTTGAGCCAGGCGGACTGGTACGTCGGCACCGCGAAGGCGACGGCGTGCGCCTTGCAGAAGCCGTACGAGCCGAACGCCTCGATGATCTCCCAGGCGCGGGCGACCACCTCGATGTGGTAGCCGCGCTCCAGCGCCCGGCGCGCGAACCACACCTTGATCAGCTCGCGCTTCTCCGGATCGGAGAGGCCGCGCCGCACCCGGTCGGCCTCGCCCCGGCCGCAGCCGGTCATGATGTCCACCATCTCGATGATCTGCTCGTGGAAGACCACCACCCCGTAGGTGCCGCGCAGCGGTTCCTCCAGGTCGGGGTGGGGGTAGCGGACCGGCGCGCGGCCGTGCCGGGCCTCGATGAACGGCCGCACCATGTCGGCGGCGACCGGCCCCGGCCGGAACAGCGAGATGTCCACGACCAGATCGTGGAAGGTGGCGGGCTGGAGCCTGCCGACCAGGTCGCGCTGGCCCGGCGACTCGATCTGGAAGCAGCCCAGCGTCTCGGTGGACCGGATCAGCCGGTAGGTCTCCGGGTCGCCGGGGCCGACCGCGTCCAGGTCCACCCGCTCCCCCGAGGCGCGCCCGACCTCGGCGACGGCGTGCGCCATCGCCGACTGCATCCGTACGCCCAGCACGTCGAGCTTGAGCAGCCCCAGGTCCTCCACGTCCTCCTTGTCGAACTGCGCCATCGGCAGCCCTTCGCCGCTGGTCGGCACGACGGGCGTGCGGCGCAGCAGGGAGGCGTCGGAGAGCAGCACCCCGCAGGGGTGCATGGCGATCCCGCGCGGCAGCGCGTCCAGCGCCTCGACCAACTCCCACATCCGGCCGTACCTCTCCTTGGACGCCGCCACCTCGCGCAGTTCGGGCAGCTCCTCCATGGCCGCACGGGCGTCCCGGGCCCGGACGTGCGGGAAGGCCTTGGCGAGCCGGTCGATCTCGGCGGGGTCCATGGACAGGGCGGCGCCGACGTCCCGGACCGCGTGGCGCACCCGGTAGGTCTCGGGCATGGAGACGGTGGCGACGCGTTCGGAGCCGAACCGGCCGATGATCGCGCGGTAGACCTCCAGCCGGCGGGCGGATTCGACGTCGATGTCGATGTCGGGCAGCACGAACCGCCGCTTGGACAGGAAGCGCTCCATCAGCAGCCCGTGTTCGACCGGGTCGGCCTGCGCGATGCCGAGGAGGTGGTTGACCAGGGAGCCGGCGCCGGACCCGCGGGCGGCCACCCGGATGCCCATCTCCTTCACGTCGTCCACGACCTGGGCGACCGTCAGGAAGTACGAGGCGAAGCCGTGGTGGGCGATGATGTCCAGCTCGCGGTGCATCCGGTCCCAGTGCGCGCGGCTGCGGTCGTGGCCGCGCAGCACCATGCCGGCGGCGGCGCGGGAGGCCAGCACCCGCTGGGCGGTGCGCCGGTCCGCGCCGACGAGGTGCGGTTCGGGGAAGTGGACGGAGCCGATGCCGAGGTCGGCGGCGGGGTCGACCCGGCAGGCGTCGGCGGTGCGCCGGGTCTCGGCGAGGAGCCGGGCCCCGGCACCGGGGCCGAGACCGGCGGCGGCGGTGATCCGCTCGGCGGTCTCCGCCATGGCGGCGGCGTCCTTGAGCCAGCGTTCCCCGCTGTCCAGCGGGGTGCGGCGCGGGTCCACGGGGACCAGCCGGCGCGCCGCGTCCAGCACGTCGGCGACCGGCCCCTGCCCGGCGTCGGCGTACCGGACGGCGTTGGTCAGCACCGCCCGGACGCCCTGCTCGGCCGCGAAGCCGACGGTACGGGCGGCCAGCCGCAGCGAGCCGGGGCCGGTACCGGTGCGGCCGTGGTGGACGGCTTCGAGGCGCAGCGCGTCGCCGTGGATCCGCCGCCAGGGGGCGAGCAGCGCGGCGGCCCGGTCGGGGCGGCCGGCGCTCAGCGCCCGTCCGACGTCGGAGGCGGGTCCGAGCAGCACGGTGAGCCCTTCGGCGGGCAGGTCGGCGCGCCGCAGCACCGGGGGGCCTGCGGGAGTGGCGTGGGCCGCGGTCACCAGACGGCAGAGTTCCGCCCAGCCGCGCGCCCCGTCACGGGCGAGGAAGGTGACGCGGGGTGCGGACTCGTCGACGAACGCTCCGCCGCGCACCGGGGTGCGCGGCCGGGACACGCGCTCCTCGTCCGAGGCCTCCTGCTCGACCGCGAGTTCCACCCCGAAGAGCGGCCGGACCCGGGCGCTCACACACGCCTTGGCGAAGCGGACCGCCCCGGAGAGGGTGTCCCGGTCGGTCAGCGCGAGGGCGTCCAGCCCCCGCTCGGCGGCGCGCGCGGCCAGCCGTTCGGGGTGCGAGGCCCCGTACCGCAGGGAGAACCCCGACGCGGTGTGCAGATGCGTGAAGCCGGACATCCGCACCTCCTGACCGTTCCGTCACTCTCACCCCCTGGCTCTCCACCATAGACCAAGTTTCGAACGTTCGTGCGATATCGAACGAGCGGCCGCCCCGGCAGCCTCACAAAGGCCCCGGCGACCCCCCGCGACGGGCCGGTCCGCTCCCCCATTCGGCCCCGTCCACCTGCGGGCGACCCCGCGCGCACGGAGCGTGAGAGCATGACTTTCGTCGACGAGGTGAAGAACGCCGTCACTCCGAGGGCCGCACTGCTGGTCGTCGGCGTACTCGCGCTGCAACTGCTGTTCATCGCGTCCTACGTCGGCGCCCTGCACAAACCGAAGCCCACGGACGTGCCGTTCGGGGTGGTGGCGCCCCAGCAGGTGTCCGCGCAGCTGGTCGGCCGGCTCGACGGCCTGCCCGGCGGCCCGCTGGACCCGCGGGCCGTGAGCAGCGCGGCCGAGGCACGGCACCAGATCATGAACCGCGAGATCGACGGGGCCCTGGTCGTGGACCCGAGGGGCACCACCGACACCGTGCTGGTCGCCTCCGGCGGCGGCTCCGCGCTCGCCACCTCACTGGAGAAGATCACCCGCGAGGTCCTGGCCGGCCAGCAGCGCACGGTCCGGGCCGTGGACGTGGCCCCGGCCTCCCCCGACGACTTCGACGGCCTGTCGTCCTTCTACCTGGTGGTCGGCTGGTGCGTGGGCGGCTACCTCTGCGCCTCGATCCTCGCGATCAGCGCGGGCTCCCGCCCCGCCAACCGGCAGCGCGCGGTGATCCGCACCGGCGTGATGGCGCTGTACTCGGTCCTCGGCGGCATCGGCGGCGCACTGATCATCGGTCCGGTCCTCGGCGCGCTGCCCGGCAGCTTCTGGGGGCTGGCGGGCCTCGGCGCGCTGGTCGTCTTCGCCACCGGCATGATCACCCTCGCCCTCCAGGCGCTCACCGGTATCGTCGGCATCGGCCTCGCCGTCCTGATCATCGTGATCGCCGGCAACCCGAGCGCGGGCGGCGCCTTCCCGCTGCCGATGCTCCCGGACTTCTGGCGCGCCATCGGCCCGGCCCTGCCCCCGGGCGCGGGCACCTGGGTGGCCCGCTCGATCGCGTACTTCCGGGGCAACGCGGTCACCGGCTCCCTGCTGATCCTCGCCGCCTGGGCACTGGTCGGCACCGCCGTCACCCTGCTGCTGTCGATGCGCCGCCGGGACACGGACGGGGACGTTCCCGGAGCGGCCACGGCCCGGGGCGCGGAAGCGCCGGGCACGGGGGCAACGGGCACGGGGGCAACGGGCACGGGGGCGGACGGATCGACGGCGGGCGGGTCGACGGCGGTCTGAGCGGGGCGCCGGGGCCCATGGCCGGCGCATCCGGTCCCCGTGCCCGCGGGCCGCGGTGACGGACGGACGCCCCGGCAGCACCGCGAGGGCCCCGACCGGCCGCCCGCCACCGGCCTCCCCGGCCGTACGGCACAGGCCACCACCGGCCTCCCCGGCCGTACGGCACAGGCCACCGCCCGCCTGCCCGCCCTCACTCGGCCTTTCTGAAGACCTCCGACATCCGGTCCCCGGTCCGGCGGGGCAGCAGTCCCTCCGCGTCCGGCCCGCTCAGGCCGACCCGCGCGGCCAGTTCCAGGGCGTGGACGTCGACGGCCGCCTCGATCAGCTCGGCCAGTGCGCCCAGGGCGTCACGGACCCGGAAGCGGGCGACGGCCGCGCAGCCGACGGCGATCAGCGCGGCGGGCCACCACCAGCAGCCGAGCACCGCGTAGCCCGCGGCCCACGCGGCGAGTCGCGCGGCGGCGGCGAAGGAGGAGCGGGCCGACTGGATCTGCCGGACGGCCGGTTCGGGGAGGATCAGCCACAGACGGGGCCAGAGGGCGGCGAGATCCACGCCGTAGGCGGCCTCCACACGGTCCGCGGTCGCCTGCATGCGGTCCCCGTACCAGGTCGGGCGGGTGGGTTCCCGCAACGCGACGCGGTCACGGGCCTCGCTGAGGACGTGGATGCGCGCGTGGATCCGGGGCGGGACGGTGACCGCGTCGCCGTCCGCGGCCGTGACCGGGCCGGCGGCGGGAAAGGCCGCCCGGAGTGCGTCGTCCCGGCGCCGCCACCGCCGCCTGCGCCACTCCACGAGGGCGTGCGAGAGCGGGTCGCGGGCGAAGCGGAGCCAGTACCGCTCGATCAGGCCGCCGAGGAACTGCGCGACGAGCGAAGCCGCCGATGCGGCGAGCAGGGAGCCCGCCACGAGCAGCACGACGGTGCCGGCCCTGTCCATGGCGGGGCGGGCCGCGAGGCCGTCCAGGACGGTGCGCAGGCGGTCGAGGTCGTTCCAGCGGCGGTGTCCCAGCGTCACGCCCCCGGCCGCGACGGCGAGGAAGAGGGCGCCGGGCAGGACGAGCAGGTTCAGCCAGCGTTCGGTGAGCTTGGTGCCCAGGGTGGCGAGAAGGGGGTTCATGCGACCGCGGGGTCCGGGACGGTCACGACGCCGGGTCCAGACGGGTCTTGTGCATGCGTTCGCCGTTGACGGCGCACGGCGGGGCCGGCCGGATGTCCCCGGCCCGCTCCAGCCGGCTGCAGCGCACCGGCCCCGGGCACACGGCGACCTTGAGGTGCGTCCGGACGCCGGGAAGCCGGGTGCGCCGGGCCTGGCGGAGCAGCCCACCCGCGTATCCGGCCCTGCGCAGTGCCCGGTCGAGGTGGTCGTAGGCGGCCGCCAGCTCGGCGCCCGGCGCCCCCGAACGCAGCAGGTCCGACGCCAGCCGGGCCGCCGCCTCCACCTCCGGCATCCCCCGCGACTCACCCGGCGACGCGAGCAGGACGCACAACTGTGCCGCCTTGTCGGCCAGTTCGCCGGAGTCAGCTGGTTCGGTCATGGTCCAATCATGCCTCAGGAGGGCCGCCCGAGGGTGAGCCGTCACGGTACGGAAACAGGGAACAGGGGGGCCGGGAGCGTGGACGAGGACCGGGACCGGCTTCTGCGGATGGTCCGCGAACGCCTCACCCGGGCGCGGACGGCCGACGGCCGGGCCGACGCGGACGTGGTGTTCGCCCCCGAGGCCGACCACGAGTTCCGGTCCCTGCTCCGCGCCGTCGACACGGCGACCGACATGGAGGCCCGGCACGTCGCGGGCCTGCTCTGCATGGCCCGCACATCGGCCCTTCCCCGGGAGCGGGCCGGCGCCCACCGCGCCATGGTCGGCACGCTCCTGTTCCCGGTGTGGATGCGCGACCCCCGGCTCGTCCCGGCGGATCTGGCCGCCGCCTACGCACGCACCGATCCCGGCACGCGCCCCGATCCCGACCGTGCCGACGGCCCCGAACAGTGGTCGGCCGAGTACGTCGCCACCATGATCGCGGCCGCCGGGGAGGAGCACGATCCGCCGCCGGACGCACCGGAACACGTGCTCCGGACATACGAGTTGGCCGCGCGGACGGCGGCCATGAGCCCCTCGCGCGAGGTGCTGCTCGACACGGCGCTCGGGTTGGCCGCCCTCGCCGAGGCCGCGACGCCCGAGGACGACCCCGCCTACCGGGACCGGCTCGCCGATCTGCACCACGTCGCATCCCTGGCCGGCCTCCCGAGGCAGGACACCACGGAGCCCACGGACACCACGGACACCACGGGGGACCAGCCTCCCGGCGGCGTCGACGCGGCGGTCCTGCACGCCTACCGCACCCTCACGCGCATGCCGGCCGGATCTCCCGGCAGGATCCACGCCCTCAACGACCTCGGCACCCAGGTGCTGGAGCGCTACCAGCAGACGCACGACCCGGAGGACCTGCACGAAGCGGTCGGCCTGCTCCGGGACACGGTGGCCCAGCTGCCGGACGCGGACCCCCATGCGGCCGGCTGCCTCGGCAACCTGGCCGCCGCGCTGATGGTGCTGCTCGACCGCGAAGGCGGCACGGCAGAGGAGTACGACGAGGTGGTGGACGTGGCCCGCCGGGCGGTCCTCGGCGCACAGGATCCGGCGGCGGGTCTCAACCTGGGCCTCGCCCTGATGGCGAGGTACGGCCGGGCGGGCCGGCGCGGCGATCTGGACGAGGCGGTCGACGTGCTGGGGACGGCGCTCGGAGCACCGGGGGCCCCGGAGCGGCGCACCGGCATCCTCGGCTCCCTGGGCAACGTGCTGCGCGCCCGTTTCCTCCTGACCGGTGACCGCCGCGACCTGGACACGGCGATCACGTACTTCACCGAGGTGCTCGCCGCGTCCGGGGAGGTGACGGCGCGCTTCGCCGGCCGTCTGCTCGCCCCCTCGATGGCCCTGTACGCCCGGTTCACGCTCGATCCGCTCCGGCACGCGGCCGACCTGGCCGAGGCGCTGAGACTCCTGCGGCGGGCGGAGGCGCTCCTCCCGCCCGGTCACCCGGTGCGGCCCGTGGCCCTGAGCGATCTCGGCTTCGTGCTGCTCAGCGGCTACGAGCGGTCGGGGAGCGTCGCCGACCTCAACGGGTCGGTGAACGCCTTCCGGGAAGCCGTGGCACTCACCCCCCGGGGACACGAGATCCTCGGGGTCCGGCTGCTCAACCTCGCGATGGCGCTGGACGTACGCCATCGGCAGACCGACGACGGCGAGGATCTGCGCGACTCCCTGGAATGCCGGCGCCGGGCCACCACGCTGCCCGGTCTCGGCGCGGAACACCGGGCGCTCCTGCTGGGCTCGGCGGGTCTCGGCGCGATGGCGGCCGCGGCCCGCGCCGGCCACCCCGTCGCGCGGCTCGACGAAGCGGTCGCCCGTTTCCGGGACGCACTCGCCCTCACCCCCGCCGGGAGCCCGCTGCTGGCCCGCCGGCTCAGCAACCTGGCGAGCGCGCTGCTCACCCGCCACGACCGGACCGGGCGGACGAAGGACGCCAGGGAGGCGCGCACGCTGGCCGACGCGGCGGTCCGGGCCCTGGCGCCGGACTCGCCGGAACTGCCGGTCGCTCTGGCGCTGGCGGCCGGCACCCGGAGCGCGCTGCCCTCAGCCGTATGGTCGCCGGCCGCCAGGGGGGAGGCGGCGGCGCTGCTCCGCCGGGCGGTCGCGGGCACCCCGCCCGGCCACGCCGAGCGCGCTCCCCGGCTGATGCGCCTGGGAGAGGCCCTGTGGACGCGGGGCACGGCCGCCGGGCGCGCCGAGGCGGCCCGCCTGTTCCAGGAGGCGGCCGAGGAGCGGCAGTGCGCACCCTCGGTCCGGTTGACCGCTGCCACGAACTGGGGACGGTGCCGTGCGGAACTCGGTGAGTGGGAGGGGGCGTTGGACGGGTATGTCGTGGCCGTCGATCTGCTGCACGCCGTCGCCCCGCGCCATCTCGTCCGCGACGACCAGGAATTCCTGCTGGGCCGGCACGCCGGTCTCGGGGCCGCGGCCGCGGCCTGCGCGGTCCGGCTCCGCCGGTACGGGCTCGCGGTGGGCCTGCTCGAACAGGCCAGGGGCGTCCTGCTCTCCCACGCCTTCGACGCCGACAGTGATCTGACCCGGCTCCGGGAGGCGGCCCCGGACCTCGCCGACCGGTTCGAAGAGCTCCGCGACGCCCTCGACACGGCGACCGGGGACGGGGTCCCGCCGGGCGGCTTCCTGGAGGAGTCCGCGGTCGCGCCGCGCGTGCCCGGGGCCGCCCGCACCGATCTGCGCCAGCGACTGGCCGTCGAGTGGGACCGGCTCGCCGGGCGGATCCGGGCCGAGCACCCCGGCCTCGGCCTGCTGCGACCGGTGCGGGAGTGGGACGAGGGCGAGCTGTGCGCGACGGCGTCGGCGGGACCGGTCGTCCTCGTCAACGTCTCCCCCTACGGCAGCGACGCGCTGATCGTCACCGGGCGGGCGATCGACGCCGTACCGCTCCCCGGCCTCGTCCCGCGGGAGGTCGCGGCCCGCGGACAGGCCCTGGAGGAGGCGCTGGCCAGGATCGAAGCGCCCGGCACCACGCGCGGACAGTCCCTGCGCGCGCAGCGGACCGTCCGGGGCACCCTCGACTGGCTCTGGCGCGAGGTGACCGGTCCCGTCCTCGGCCGCCTGGGTCTCGACCGTCCGGACGCCGGGGCCGCCGACGCCTCCACGAGCACGCCGCCGCGTCTGTGGTGGTCGCCCGGCGGCGCCCTGCGCACCCTTCCGCTGCACGCCGCGGCGCCCGCCGACGGCTCTCCGGGCGCCCTGGACCACGTGGTCCCCTCGTACACGCCGACGCTGCGGACCCTGCACCACTCCCGTCAGCGGCTCGCCCGCCCGGGGGGCGCCGGCGCGCTCGTCGTCGCCGTCCCGGAGGCGCGCGGGCAGGCGCCGCTGCCCGGCGCGCGGCGCGAGGCCGAGCACCTGGCCGGACTGCTGCCCGGCGCCACCGTGCTGGTCGGGGCGTCCGCGACGCACTCCGCCGTGGTCGCCGCCCTGCCCCGGCACGCGTACGCGCACTTCGCGTGTCACGCGTCGGCCCACCCCGACCGGCCCTCCGACAGTCCGCTCGTCCTGCACGACCACGCCGAACACCCGCTGACCGTGCGGGACCTCGCCCGGCTCCGGCTGCCCTCGGTGCGACTGGCCTACCTCTCCGCCTGCGACACCCTGCGCACCAGCCCGGAACTGGCCGACGAGTCGGTGCACATCGTCAGCGCCTTCCAGATGGCGGGTTTCCCGCACGTCGTCGGCTCGCTGTGGCACGTCGACGACGCCCTGGGAGCCGATGTCGCGCGGCGCGTCTACGAGGACCTGCGGGCGGACGGCGGCGGCCTGGACGTGGGCCGGACCGCGCGGGTCCTGCACGCCGCCGTGCGCGCGCTGCGGTCGGAGTATCCGGCGACCCCCAGCCTGTGGGCGTGCCAGGTGCACGCCGGCCCCTGAGTGCCGAGCGGCTCGGGCCGGAAGGGCGGCGAGGGCCGGGGGCGCACCGCGCGAATGCGCCCGGCACACGTCAACGCCCCCTGCACATCAGTACGTTGATGACTCATCATCAGTGTGAGCCCAGTGGTCCGGTGACCGTTCCGGGCCCGGCGGGAGACGAGGGGGGTGGCTCGGGTGCGCAATCGGGTGCGCGTGGCGGACGGCCGGCGTCTGATGGTGGAGCGTCGGGGGGACCCGCGCGGGAGACCCGTCTTCCTGCTGCACGGAACGCCGGGGAGCAGGTTCGGTCCGGCGCCGCGCGGAATGGTGCTGTACCAGCGCAAGACGCAGTTGATCACCTACGACCGCCCCGGTTACGGCGACTCCGACCGGCATCCGGGCCGGACCGTGAGCGACGTGGCGCAGGACGTGCGGGCCATCGCGGACGCGCTCGGGCTGGACCGGTTCGCCGTGGTGGGCCGTTCCGGCGGGGCGCCGCACGCGCTGGCCTGCGCGGCGCTGATGCCCGAGCGGGTCACCAGGGCGGCCGCGCTGGTGACGCTGGCCCCGTGGGACGCCCCCGGCCTCGACTGGTTCGAGGGGATGGCGGCGTCCAACGTGCTCGCGTACACCACGGCGGCCGACGATCCGGACGGGCTCACGGAGTCGTTCATCATGCGCTCGGCGGAGATCCGGCGGAACCCGGTCCAGCTCCTGAACGATCTGCGCCGGGAGCTGACCGAGTCCGACCGGGTGGTGGTCAACGACGCGGGCATCCGCGCGATGCTGCTGCGCAACTACAGCGAAGGGCTGCGCACCTCCGCGTACGGGTGGATCGACGACGCCATCGCCTTCAGCCGGCCGTGGGGGTTCGACCCGGCGGAGATCACCGGCCCGGTGATGCTGTGGCACGGCGTCAAGGACGTCTTCTCCCCGGTGGGCCACGCCCGCTGGCTCGCCGGCCGGATTCCCGGCGCGACGACGGTGCTGGCCCCGCAGGCGGCCCACTTCGACGCGCTCTCGGTGCTGCCGGAGGTCCTCAACTGGCTGACCGACGACCGGGAGCCGTCGCAGGGGCAGCGGCAGAGCCTCTGATCCCACCCGGAAGGGGTCCGCAGGGGTCCGCCCGGCCGGCGGACGGACCCCGCGCCCGATCAGACCGCGATCGGCTCCAGCTCCCTTTCGAAACGCTCCTCGTTGCGGGCGATCCGGGTCATCGGGTGATCGTCGCCGAGCTGCCTGGCGAGTTCCTCGACCACCGTCGCCCGCAGATGCAGCGCCTCCTCCTCGCGCCCCAGGGTGTGCAGAGTGACCGCCATGTTCGCCGACATCGCCAGCGTCTCCGGATGCTGGGCTCCGATGGCCGCCCTGAGCTGCGTCGCCACTCGCTGCTCCGTCTCCAGCACGAGCTCCGGATCACCGGTTTCGGCGGTCGCGTTGGCCAGGTTCATCACGCAGAACAACGTGTGCGGGTGCTCCCGGCCGAAGAGGTCGCGCATCGCCGCGACCACCTTGCGCAGGATCTCCTGGGCCTCCGCCGGCGCACCGCAGCCCAGGAGGTACACGGCCAGGTTGTTCTGCGCCGCGAGGGTGTAGGGGTGCCTCTCCCCCGGCACCGTCATGTACTGGTCGACGACCTGCTGCGCGGTGTCCCGCGCCTGGTCGGCCTCGCCCGCCGCGAAGTAGTCGGCGGCCAGGTTGAGTTCACAGGCCAGCGACTCGGGGTTCGCCGAGGTGTACTTGGCCCGGTACCTGGCCCGGGTCGCCACCGTCAGCCTGCGGGCGTCCTCCAGCCGGCCGGCCCGGCGCAGTGCGACCGCCAGGCCCTTCGCCGCGCTGAGCGTGCCCGGGAAGGAGGGCCCGAGCGTCCTCTTGTAGCTGTCGTACGTGCGGCTCAGCAGGGTGACGGAGTCCTCGTAGCGGCCCACGTCCCGCAAGTCCCGGGCGAGGTTCATGCCGGATGCCAGGCTGTAGGGGTGCTCCGGCCCGAGCACCTCGGAGCGCCGGTCGTACACCTCCTGGTCGATCTCCCGTGCCCGGGAGTACTGGCCGATGAGCCGGAGGTTCAGAGCCAGGTTGTTGGCCGCCGCGAGCGTCCGGGGATGCCCGTCGTGGAAGATCTGGCCGAACCCCTCGTGGGCCTCGGTGGCCAGCTCGATCGCCTTCGAGTAGTCGCCGAGCATGCCGAGGTCGGTCGCCAGGCTGCTGGTGGTCATGTAGGTGTGCGGGTGCTCGGGTCCCAGGACCGTGCGCTGCCTCTCCAGCGTGATCTCGTCGAGTTCCCGCGCCTCCACGTAACGTCCCCGCGAGCGGTAGATGTTGGAGAGGTGGAAGCACAGGTAGAGGTACTGGATGTCGTCCTCGCCCAGCGTCCCCTTCCAGATCTCGCGCAGTTCGGCCCCGAGGGCGCCCGCCGTACGGAAGTCGCCCCGCTTCCA
The DNA here is from genome assembly GCF_947488945.1 of uncultured Streptomyces sp. Taxonomy (GTDB): domain Bacteria; phylum Actinomycetota; class Actinomycetes; order Streptomycetales; family Streptomycetaceae; genus Streptomyces. The sequence continues at coordinate 71,323 of NZ_CANLBS010000014.1, read as the reverse complement.
GAGGTAGCGCACCCGGTCGATGAGCAGCCTTCGCGTCTCGGGCTCCTTGCAGTTGCGGGCGTCGGACGGGCCGAGGTGCGGCCAGATGGTGGCGAACCGCGGCCAGTTGTCCGGGTTGTCGATGGGCTCGTCGTCGTCGGGGCGGGCGCCGGCGAGGATGCGGTGCACCACGTGCCGGGCCTCCCGCTGCTCCTCGTCGGTCAACTGCGCCTTGATGATGGCCTGGACGAGCCGGTGCACCTGGATGGAGTTGGACACCTGGTCGACCTTGGCCAGGGCGAACCTGCCGATCTCCCTGATGACCCGGCCGAGGACCAGCTTCTCCTGCAGCGAGGAGTCGTAGGGCTTGAGCGCCTCGATCATCTCCTTGCTGTAGAGGAGATTGGCGTTGATCGGCTCGGGCGCGAAGAAGGCGCAGAGCTGGAGCAGCCGCACCGCGGCGGGCGAGCGCTCCCTGAGCCGCTGGATCGAGACGTTCCAGGTGGCGGCCACCGGCTCCGGGTATCCGGCCGGCTGGTTCAGGGAGAGCACCTGGGGTGCCTGGTCGGCGAGCTGCTCCAGATACGTCTCGACCGGGGTGGCGGTCTCGGCGATCCAGGCGGCGGCCTGCTCGACGGCGAGCGGGAGATCGCCGACGGCGGTCGCCACCCGCGCGGCGTCCTCGTCGTTCAGGCCCGGAGCGCGCCGTTGCAGGTGTTCGATCGACTCCTCGCGCAGGAACACGTCGACCGGCAGCGCGTCCCCGTGCTGCGACCAGCTCTGGTTCCTCGACGTCACCACGATGTGGCCCGATCCGCCCTGCGGGAAGTAGCGGCGCAGCCGTTCCGGGTCGTCGGCGTTGTCGAAGACCAGCAGCCAGCGATCGGAGGGCACCCCGCGTCGCAGCAGGTCGACCGCCTCCTGCGACGCGGCCGCCATGTCGTCGCCGCCCTGGGCGCCGAGCCGGACGGCGAGCTCGGCGAGCGAGGCCACCACGTCGTCGGTCTGCTCGGAGGATATCCACCACACCAGGTCGTAGTCGGCCATGAAGCGGTGCACGTACTCCAGGGCGACCTGGGTCTTGCCCACGCCACCGAGCCCGTACAGGGTCTGCGGCTGCGGCAGGACCACGGCCATACCGCCGCCGAGCTGGTCGCGCATCCGCTCCAGCATCAGCGAGCGGCCGGTGAAGCCCGCGTTGCGCGGCGGTGCGTTCCAGATCTTCGGGACGGTCCCCGGGAAGCGGGGGCCGGGTGCGGCGGATCCGTCGGCGAGCTGTACCGGGCGGTCCAGCGCCCGCAGGAGCGCGGCGGTGGCGTGCACCTCGTCGAGCCGGAAGAGGTCGACGGGGTTGCGGTCGATGTAGGGGCCGGACAGACGGACGTCGCCGACCCGGAAGGGCAGCAGTTGCCGCCGGCCGCCGCCCGGGTCCTCGGAGACGGACCGGCCCCACAGCTCCGTGGCGCGCTGCGACTTCAGATAGGCGCTGGAGAGCAGGACGACGGCCCGGGAGGCGACGTCGGAGCCGTCCGGTTCGCTGTCCTCGTCCTCACGCTCCGCCGAGACGTCCCGCGCGAGGACACGGAAGCCCGCCCGGGTGAGCACCGACTCGACCCAGTCGGCCCACATGCGGTTCTCCGCGACGTAGTTGAGCGAGATGTCGGCGGGCAGGGAGGGCCTGCGCCGGGTGAACGCGTCGCGGATCCGCAGCCGCACCTCTTCGGCGACGGTGGGCATGGCGGTGACCTCGCCCTCCGTGACGACCGTGACCAGCCGTTCGAAGGCGGAGAGCAGGGAGTTGGAGAGACCGGATTCGTCCCCGAAGGTGGCCAGGGTCTCCTCGTAGGCGTAGTAGGGGCGGTAGGGGATCTCCACCGCGCCCCAGTAGGCGGTGAGTTCTTCGCCGGTGAGGTGGCGCGGCAGCCGGTCGAACTTGAGCCGGGCGAGCGCCCGTCCGGCGTCCGCCTTCTCCTTCTCGCCCTCGTCGATGCGCATCGGGACGGGGAAGACGGCGATGGACCGGCCGGTGTAGCGGTCGGCGATCTGCCGGGCCACGGAGGCGGCCCCGTCGATCGACTGGTCGCTGAGGGTGAAGCAGTCGACGAGCGCGTCGGGCAGGTGCCCGGTGCAGATGTCGGCGATGTCGCTGAGGCCGGTACGGCTGTCGATGAGGACGTAGTCGTAGTTGGCCTTCATGTCGTCGCGGAGGGCGTCGAAGAAGAGGCCGCCGCCCAGCCGGTCGTAGAAGTTGTCCCAGTCGAACGTGGCGACGGTGGCGGAGTACTCGCGGTTCTGGCGTCCGGCGGAGACGAAGTCGAGGGTGCCGCCGCGCGGGAACTCCCAGCCGAGCGTCTCGGGGGTGAGCGAGACGGCGTGCTGCTGGATGCGGGCGTAGTCGCGGTGCCAGTCGTCGGCCCGCTGCACGGGGTCGGTGGCGGCCCACGCGAACTCGGTGATGAGGTCGATCACCCCTGTGGTGGCGCGCAGGGTCGAGGGGTCGAGGAAGGGGTGGAAGAACCGGTGCAGACCGGGGGCTTCGAGGTCCCAGTCGACGGCCAGCACGCGTTTGCCGTTCGCGGCGAGGATCCACGCGGTGTTGGCCAGGGCCATGGTGCGGCCCGTGCCCCCCTTGTAGGAGTAGAAAGTGATGATCCGCCCGTCCCGGCCGGCTGTCATACGTCCTCCGCTTCCGTCGATCGGTCGAGCGTGTCGGGTATGAACTGGGTGCTGCCCATGGGCCCGGTCAGCCGGGTGCGTTCGCCGTGGCCGCCGCCGGTCGCGGGCGGGTAGGCGGTGGCGTGGCGCAGGTACTGCTGGGCGGCGACCTCCACCACCTGCGGCAGGATCTGGCCGAACGCCTCCATGCTCGGCACGCCTCTGGCGGCGGCCCGGCAGTGGGTGCGTCCCTGGCTGAGCTTCTTGGGCAGGGTCGCTTCGAGCTTGTCGATCAGTTCGGCCTCGGCGGCCCGGCTCTGGTGGTCGTCGCGGTTCCAGGGGACCACCATGGTCACCCAGGGCCGGTCCTCGGCGTCGAAGGCCGCGAGTCTGCGCCGCCGGTCCTCGTCCTGGAGCGCCCAGCGGTCCAGGAGCAGGATCTCCGGGGCGCTGGGGGGCGGTTTCCCGCCGGACCTGCCCAGTTCCTCGTCGAACGAGCCGATGACCGCCTGGTAGTTGAGGGACCGCACCAGTTCCTCCGCGACGTAGGCCAACGGCCGTGCGGAGTCCGGGTGGTAGGGGTTCCAGTCCTGCGGGTTGTCGCCGTAGTAGTCGGTGAGCCGGCCGTCGGGCAGGTCGTGCCGGGTGGGGGCGGCGATGGTGATCCGCATGGGCCTCGGTGCGCCGCTGCCGCTGTTGGGCGAGCCGAACGCGCTGGGGGCCAGGCGGTAGTCCACGGGGCGGCCGGTCTCCATCCGCACGGTGTCGGCGACGCTGACGATGCGTTTGGCCAGTTCGTAGACGGCGCGTTCGTACTCCTGGGCGAAGATGCGGAGTTTGATCAGCCCGTAGAGCCCGTCGGTGACGTAACGCTCGCCGAAATCACGGTGGTTGAATTGCAGCCGCTCGGCGGAGCCGGGGAGCTGGCTGGGCGGTACGGGGACCCAGAGGGCCGGGACGATGGCCTCGGCCGGGCGGTTGAGGCGGGCGCGGTGGTGGATGGCCCGCTGCTCGAAGGCGTACCACTCCTTGCCGCACATCTCGCTGGCGAAGTACCGCGGCGAGAACAGGGGGACGAAGACCCGGCAGGTGGCGAGCACGTCGCCGAGCCGCTCCGACCAGCCCTCGCCGGAGCGTATCTCCCGGTCCATGAATCCGGCGGGGGTACCGGCGGGAAGATCCGTCAGGGCCATCACATGGCCGCAGAGGTCCTGATAAAGGCGCTCGACCCACATATCGGGGTCCGTGCCACCGCCGTACCCCGGTGTATGCGCGTAGCTGAGGAAGAAGTACGGCCGATTGTCCGCCGCTCGCTGCTGCGTCATGCGTGCACACGACCCCCGTCTTGTGTGAGCACTCCCGCCCCGGAGAACCGGGAGTGAGTGCGAGCGAATTCATCATTCCCGGATGGAGTCCTCTCCACCCCCGTCCCATCCGGCCAATGAACAACTTTTTCCGGTCATCCGCCCACAGTTCCGATCACATATCCGCTTGATCGATTACCGGGCCGCACTTTTGCCCGCAGAAACCGTGGCCACTTGGCCGTCTGCCTCTTTCCGGAGTGCGAGGAGCAGTTGTTTTCCGTCCACGGTGAGTTCGGCGGCCGATTCGAGCGTTTCGAGGGCTTCCGGAACCCCTCGCATCAGTCGCGGATCGAGCAGGCCCGTCGCCGTGCGTTCGAAAGTCTCCGCCAGCAGCACCGAGAAGGGAACCTTCTCCGCCCGCCAAGGAGACCGGTGTTCCCAGGCGCCGTCCAGTGCGTACAGGTCCACCACGTCTTCCCGCGCACGCAGAGCGGCTCGCCGGAAACCGCGCAGGAGGCCGAGTGCCACGTCCCGCGCTTCGCCCGTGCCGTCGATGCCCAGCGCCCCGTGGGCGGGACCGGCGTCGTCGGCCGGTGGTCCGAGGACCGGCGTGAGGACGGCGAGGGAGCGCGCCATGACCGCGCCGAGGGAGGGTGCCGCCTCGTGGAGCAGTTTCCACGCCTCGGCGAACCGCCGGGCGTGTCGCTGGACGTCGTCCTCGGCGAGCCTCGGCGCGGGCGCCGTCCCGAAGCAGTCGCGGTAGGGGTCCAGATCGTCGAGGGCGAGCAGCGGAGCACCGCCGCCGCCCACCGTTCGCACCGCTTCCCAGTGGGCGCCGTCCGCGTCGAACCGTTCGACGCGCCGCTCGGGGGCGTCCCCGGATCGGGCCGCGCATCCTCCCGGAAGGGCGCGGAGCAGGGCCTCGCCGCGCTCGCCGGGGCCGGCGGCGCGCAGGGTCCCGAGCGTCGGCAGATGGAGACGGCCGTCCGTGAAGGGCACCGGGACGGGCGCGTCCAGGCCGGCCCTCAGCGCCGCGGCGGCCACCGACGCGGACAGCCGGGCCACCTCGGCGGACACCTCGACTCCGCGTCCCGCGTACAGGTCCGCCAGAGTGCCGCGCACCCACGACGCCGTGTACGGATGGGCCAGGACGCGCTCCAGCTCCGCGGCCCCCGCCCCCGAGGCCTCCAGCTCCACCAGCGAGGCCCAGGCCGAGGCCCACGGCTCACCGGCGGGCTCCGCCAGCTCCGCGTTGAGCCGCGCCAGGAAGGTCCTGGTCAGCTCCCGCTGTTCGGCGTCGAGCGCCGCGGGGTCCGACACCGCCGGCGACCCCAACGCCTGGGCCGTCCGGTCCTCCACCCCCCGCACGAGCGCCGCGAGGTCGGCGCAGTAGACCGAGGGGTTGTCGAAGTCGTTGGCGGAGCGGTACCGATGGGTGTAGAGACCCCCGCCGCACGAGCGTACGACGGGGCAGCCGCGGCACTCCTCGCTGACGCCCGCGAGCCCGAGCTGACGCGCCCGCACCCCGGGGTGCGCGGCCACGTCGTCGAACGAGTGGGTGAACACGTCGAAGCCGGTCGCGGCCGCCCCCTCGTAGGCGCTCTTGAGGGAGTCGACCTGTTCGAGTTTCCCGTCCGTCTCCACCACGACGAGGTCCGTGGGGGCGAGCCCCAGCGACTCGGTGAGGCTGGGACCGCCGGTGAGGCTGGAGAGGATCGAGGAGAAGAACCGGACCGGGATGGGGCGCCCGCGCTCCTGCCAGCGGTCGAAGACCGCGAGGAGCCAGTCGGCATACGGGGTGGCCGCACGGTCCGGCCGCAACGGCGGGTCGTCCCAGGTCGCGTGCGGGAGCAGGAAGTCCACGAGGGGCGGTTCGAGCTCCGCCAGCGCGTCGAAGACGGCGACCGGATCGTTGCGGACGTCGACCGTGCAGAGCAGACCGAGATTGAGGTGGCGGTAGCGTTCCTGCCGCAGCAGGTCGACGGCCTTGAGCACCTGGGGGTGGCTCGTCCGCCCGTCCGCATAGCGACGGTGGCGGTCGTTGGCCACGCGGTCCCCGTCGAGGGAGATCCCCACCTTGACGCCGAACTCGTCGAAGAGGTCCAGATAGCGGGGGCCGAGCTGGACACCGTTGGTGTGGATCCGGAGATCCAGTTCGGCGACGCCGTCCAGGGCCGAGCCGAGTTCCTCGCAGACCCGTCGCAGGCGGGCGGGGCCGGCGAGGAGAGGCTCCCCTCCGTGCAGGATCACTGAGATGGAGGGGAGACCATGCTTTTCGGCATGCTCGGCGAGGCGCCGGGCGGTCCATGAAATGGCTTCGTCAGAGATCGTTTTAGGCCTTGTGCGCCAACTCTGATCAGCATGTTCATAGACATAACAATGATCGCAGGCAAGATCGCACCTACTGTGCACCTTGAGCACGATTTCGCGGAAGGGGACCAGGGGTCCAGTCATTCCGTCAGTCTAGCCACGTTTCGAGGGTCCTCAGAGAGCCGAACTGAAGGTCGAAGCCTGGCCACGGCGGCCCGTGACGGAACCGAATACACGATCGATCTTCCTGGTGGCCTCGACACCCCGGGGGTCGATCTCGACGAGCAGCGAACGGCTCTTCTTCGCATCAGCGAAGGAGGGGGAGATTGCGTAGGTCTTCACGGCCATCCTTGATGGTTCGATTCCGGACATTCTGTCGCGCACCGCACCGCGTTCACGCAGGTCCGGCAGCATGACTTTACTCCCGTCCTACACGTCCGCGCTCTCGCCGCCAGCTATTTACCGGCTCGAAACACCAGCGCGAATTGCACCGTCCGAATGAACCGGAGTTCCTCACGGGGTGGCGTAGGCGCAGGTCCCGGCCCCGGCGTTCCGAAAAAGCCGCGGACCGGACGACCGGTTCCCCCTACACGTCCGTGGCCGCACCGCAACCCCGCCCGGCCCACGTCGTGTCCACCGACGGCCGAAGCCCCGCCCGGACGACACGCCGGCGAGCACCTTCCGGCCCCTCAGTCGCGTGGCACGCTCGTCCCGTGGCGCACGCCCGCCAGGCAGTCCATCACCCGTTCGTGGGCGTCCCCGACGACGTCCGCGACGCGGACCCGGACCAGCAACGCGTCCACCTCCCGCGTGAAGCGCCGCGAGAACGTCCCGATCAGCACCGTCTCGTACCCGTCGCTCCGCACGAGCGGAAACCCCGCGCCGAAGGACACCACCTGGAAGTCCTCGCCCACCACGAGCCCCGCCGAGGCCAGCGCCACGCCCAGTTCGGCCGCCCCCGTCCACCCGCATTCCCGGCGCGGCCGGCCCGCGGGCACCAGGCAGTAGTCCCAGGACTCCACCACGGCCACGTGTCCGCCGTTCAGGACACCCACCCTCCAGGCGCTGCCCCCGCCGGTGAGCGCTCCGTCGGTCCACGCCCCGCGGAGCCCCAGGTAGGGCCGCACGGTACGCGCGTACTGCGCCCTGGCCAGGACGGCTCCGGCCGCGACCGCCAGCAGGCTGCCGAGCGCCTCGGGACCGAGCAGCTCCACCCGCCAGGGGAACCCGCTGCGCGCCCCGTCGGAGACGTTGGCGCGCAGCACCTCCCACAACAGGACGGCACACAGCAGGACGAGGGCGGTCAGCGGCGCGGTGAAGAGCAGCCGGCTGCGGCGCACCCGGCGCTGCACCCCCTCCGGCGCGCCGGCTCCGTCCGCTCTCCTGCGACGCACCCGCATCCCCCTCCGCCACGACCGTCCACTCATACAACGCCCTTTCAAACAGGCGCAGTTGTCGCACTGTCGCACACCTGGACGGGGACGACGAGAGGGCGTCGGGCCGGAAAGCGCCCTGCGGAGCAAGGCGCCATTGCCGCGCCTCGTTCTGGCCGCCTACTCTCGTGTGCCCGCGTGCGGCCCGCAGCGCGTCCCGGGCCGGGCCGGGCCGGGACGCCCGGCTCACGGCGCGCGGAACCTGCAGACAGGGGGCCCACATGTCGGCGATACCAGGACCGCTCCAGTCCATGGTGTTCAGGAACCAGGACCTGCCCGAACTCTTCCATCACACCGACGCCGTCGCCGTGGCCCGTCAGCGGGAGGCCGCTCGGACGACCTGGGCGCAGCTCACGCTGCTGGTCGCCGGGGCGGTCCCCGCCGCGCTGCCGTACCGGTGGACGGTGGCCTCCGACATCCAACTGCCCCACGCGTTAGCGGCGTTGGCGTACCTGGGTGCCCTGGTCGCCACCGTGGTCGCCGCGCGCCGCAGAGCGAAGTCGCATTGGCAACTCAACCGCTCCGCGGCGGAGTTCATCAAGTCGAACTGCTGGCGCTACGCGGTGCACGGGGCGCCGTTCGACTCCTCCGTCGTCCACCCGGAGGCCGTCTTCGCGAGCCGTCTCGAAGAAGGGCTGCAGGAGCTGCGGAAGGTCGGATGGGCGGACCCCCGCGAGGAGTTGAGCGGTACCGACTCCGGTCTCATCACCCCGTCGATGCGGGATCTCCGGGCGCGCGCCTTCACCGTGCGCAAGGAGACGTACATCCGTGACCGGCTGATCGAGCAGCGGCGGTGGTACAGCCGCCGGCAACGGGCTTCGCGGCACAGCGCCTTCGTCTGGTCGACGGTCGTGGGCGCGCTGACGGTGCCCGCCCTCGGGCTGAGTCTCGCGCAGACCTTCGGCGCGGGGCTGTCCTTCGGGCTGACGGGCGTTCTCTCGGCGGTCGCGGCGGCGTGCCTGGCGTGGCACGAGATGCGCAGGCACCACCCGCTGGTCTCGGCCCACTCGCTGATCGAAACGGACCTGGAGTCGATGCAGGCGGCGATGGAGACCACCCTGACCGAGCGTCAGTGGGCCGCCGCGGTGTTCGAGACCGAGCGGATCGTGTCGCCCGAGCACACCGACTGGCTTGCCCGGCACCGCATGTGACGCGCCTTCAGCTCCGGGTCAGTCCCTGCGTACGCCCTCGCGCCAGACGACGGTGACCCGGCGGCCCCGTGCGCGGGCGTAGGTGACGATGTCGCCGGTGCCGCCGAGGCCGCGGGCCGGGGCGCCGTCCCAGACCGCCACCAGGTGGTCGCAGTGGTCGGCGATGTACGCGCCGGCGGCGTAGTACGCCTCGTCCGTGGAGTGCGGGAAGGCGAGCCGCACCTCCCGGGCGGCGCGGGACTTCAGCCGGCGGTAGCGGGCCAGGTCGTCGGCCCGGTCGAAGCAGTCCTCGTAGTCCCCGCTGGGGATCACCACGGTCAGTCTCGCCCCCCGGTCCAGTGCCAGGCCCGCGAAGAGCTGGTCGGCGCCGACCGCGAGGCTGGACAGGGCCTCCAGGGGCCCGTCGGCCCCGCCCGTGTCCCCCAGCGCGTCGACCAGCCCGCTCAGGACGTGGGCGTATGCCTCCGGGGGGATGGAACGGTGACCGGTCACTCCGATGCGTCGCACGAGCTGAACCCCCTGGGTCTGTGCGGGGCCGAGGGCAAGCCCCGTCACGGACCTGGCGTCCGCCCCCGTCTGTCCTCCGCGTCCGGCCGTACCCGACATCCTCTCAAGAAGGGCGGGGCGCACGGGAGCCCCCGTCCGGAGCGGACGGGGGCTCGTGGGCGGCTCGCGCGAGGCACGGGACGCCACTGGGGGTGTCGTGCGGGGGCGGGACCCGCCGCGGGATCAGAAGACGCTGACGCCGTAGGCGCTCAGGGCCTCGGTGACCGGCTGGAAGTAGGTCGTGCCGCCCGAGGAGCAGTTGCCGCTGCCGCCGGAGGTCAGACCGATCGCCAGCGTGCCCGAGTACAGCGGGCCGCCGGAGTCGCCGGGCTCGGCGCACACGTTGGTGCGGATCATGCCGTAGACGACGTCGCCGCCGCCGTAGTTGACGGTGGCGTTGAGGCCGGTGACCGATCCGCTGTGGATGCCGGTGGTCGAGCCGCGACGGGTGACGGACATGCCGACGGTGGCGTTGGCGGCGCCGGTGATGTCGACGCTGCCGACCGTGCCGCTCTTGGTGACGCTGCTGTTGGTGTACGTCACCAGGCCGTAGTCGTTGGTCGGGAAGCTGGAGCCGGAGGTGGTGCCGAGCACGGTGGTCTTGGCGGAGTTGGACCACCAGGTGCCGGCGCCGTCGGTGCAGTGCCCGGCGGTCAGGAAGTAGTAGGTGGAGCCGCTGCGGACGTTGAAGCCCAGCGAGCAGCGCCAGCTGGAGGCGTAGATCGCGTCGCCGCCGGAGATCAGCTTGGAGAGCTTGCCTTCGGTGCGCTCGATCTTCAGGGCCCCGGCGTCGGCGCCGGCGGACTCCTTGATCGCGTCGATCTCCGACTGGGTGACCGTGCTGTCCACGGTCACCACGACGCGCTTGGTGGCGGGGTCGACGTTCCAGGCGGTGCCGGCGATGTCGGCGTCGAGCACCGCGTCGCTGACCGCGGCGAGCCGGCTCGCGCTGTAGGTGCCGGCCGAGGTGGCGTTGGCGGTCGGCACGGCGAGGGTGGCCGCGGCGACGAGACCGGCCGCCACGGCGACGAATCCGCCGCGTCTCGCGGCGGTGCTGCGGGGGGTGGTGCGCTTGATCCTCACTTTGCATTCCTCCAGAGGGGAATCGGGGGCCACCCGTGGGGTGTGTGACCCGTGAGGCGCAGTCAGCGGCCCTGCGGTCCGGAGGTGTTCGCATTCCGGATACGCCGTGCCCCTGACAAGCGCTGGTCGGAGTATCAGGAATGCCGTCCTCCACCCGCAAGGGCGCCTTTCGGCCGCCGGACTCCCCGGCCCCGCCCCGGACGCGACGACGCCCCGGCGGCGCGACGGCGGGCGTCGCACTGCCGGGGCGTCACCGTCCCCGGTCGCTCAGGCGTCGATCCGGTTCCGCTCCCCGGCGGGGACCGCGACCGCCAGGGTGTTGCCCGGCGGCGGGAAGGGGCAGATGAAGTGATCGGCGAAGGCGCAGGGCGGCAGCAGCGTCCGGTTGAAGTCGACCGTCACCGTGCCGTCCGGCGCCGGGGCGGCCGGGCGCAGGAAGCGGAAGCGGTAGCTACTGTTACCGCTGGTGGCGTCGGCGAAGACCGCCCACAGCGAACCGTCGGGCTCCACCGCCACCTGGAGGGTGTGCTCGGCGCCGTCGACGGTGAAGGCGATCTCTCCGGCGAGCCCCAGTCCGCGCTCCACGCCGTCGGCGTTCTGGACCCGCACGGTGCGGTCGGCGGCGTACGGCCGGAAGGTTCCGGGCAGCGTCCAGGCGGGGTCGTACGGGGTGGCGTCGATGGTCCGGAAGGCCCGCCGGGCGGGGGACGCGGGGTCGAAGTCCCGTACCGCCCACAGCCCTTCGCGGCGCAGGACGAACAGCCGCCGCTCCCCGTGCGCGACCCGGGCGTCGTCGATCGGACCGGTGTCCGCGGTGAGGCGGATCTCGCCGGTCAGCGGCTTCCCGTCGACCGTGAGGCCGTCCTCGGCGGCGGCCGTGAGGACCACCGCGTCGCCCTCTTCGCGCCACTGGCCGGGGACGGCCGGAATTCGACCCTCCGGGTAGCCGGAGAGCCAGTGGGTGCCGCTCAGCGACAGCGGTCCGTACGGCGCGGCGACCGCGGCGATCCGTCCCTGGTGCCAGCTCTGCCAGTCCTGCTCGTGCGTGCTCATGGATCAACCCTTCCACACCGGCTCGGCCAGGCCGAGGTGCGACCGGAGTGTGGACCCGGTGTACGCGTCGCGGAAGGCCCCGCGCTCGCGCAGCAGCGGGACGACCCGGTCGACGAAGTCGTCGAGCCCGCCCGGGGTGAGGTGCGGTACGAGGATGAAGCCGTCGGCGGCGTCCTGCTCCACGAAGGAGACCATCGCGTCCGCGACCGTCTGCGGGGAGCCGACGAAGGACTGCCGGGTGGAGGTCTCGATGACGGTCTCCCGGATGGACAGCCCCTTCTCCTCCGCGAGGGCGCGCCACCGCGCGGCCACCGCGAACGGATCGCCGATCCGGACCCTTCCCTGCGCCAGGCCGGAGTCGGGGACGGGGTCGACGTCGGGCAGCGGTCCGTCGGGGTCGTACCCGGAGAGGTCCCGGCCCCAGACCTGTTCGAGGGCGAGCAGCGCGTTCTGCGGGGAGACCTGGCGGCGGCGGATCCCGGCGGCGTTCCGCCGGGCCTCGGCGTCGGTGTCGCCGAGCACGACGGTGACGCCCGGCATGATCTTCAGGTCCTCGGGTCTCCGGCCGTGCGCGGCGAGCCGGCCCTTGACGTCGGCGTAGAACGCGCGGCCGGCCTCCAGGGTGCCGTGCCGGGTGAAGACGACGTCGGCGGACCGGGCGGCGAAGGCGCGGCCCTCCGGGGAGTCGCCGGCCTGGATGACGACCGGGTGTCCCTGCGGCGGGCGGGGGACGGTGAACTCCCCGGAGACGTCGAAGTGCCGTCCGTGGTGGGCGAAGGGCCGCGGGACGCCTTCCGGGGTCCAGGAGTCCCAGAGTTCCCGGGCGGTGGCGACGAACTCCGCGGCGCGGGTGTAGCGGTCGGCGCGGTCGAGGAAGCCGCCGCGGCGGAAGTTCTCGCCGGTGAAGGCGTCGCAGGTGGTCACCACGTTCCAGGCGGCGCGTCCCCGGCTCAGGTGGTCGAGGGTGGCGAGCCTGCGGGCCAGCTCGAAGGGCTCGTTGAAGGTGGCGTTGACCGTCGCGGCGAGTCCGAGGCGGTCGGTGACGGCCGCGAGGGCGTTCAGCACCGTCAGCGACTCGGGCCGGCCGACCACGTCCAGGTCGTGGATGCGGCCCTTGTGCTCACGCAGCCGCAGCCCTTCGGCCAGGAAGAGGAAGTCGAACGTGCCGCGTTCGGCGGTCTTCGCCAGATGGACGAAGGAGGAGAAGTCGATCTGGCTGCCGGAGCGGGGGTCGTCCCAGACGGTGGTGCTGTTGACGCCGGGGAAGTGTGCGGCGAGGTGCATCGCGCGCGGGCCGCTCATACGCCGCCCACCGCCGCCCGCGGCACCGGCACCGGCACCGGCACCGGCCGGGCGGAACCCGTGTAGCGGCCGGCGGGCCGGGCGAGGCCGAGGTGCTCGCGCAGGGTGCCGCCGGGGTAGAACGTGCGGAAGAGACTGCGGTGCTGGAGGAGGGCCACGGTGCCGTTGACGATCCTTTCCAGGTCGCGGGCCGGGAGGACGGGGTAGAGGTGGAACCCGTCCACGGCCCCCTCCCGGTGCCAGCGGGTGATGAGTTCGGCGAGGTCGACGGGGCCGCCGATGAAGTAGGCGCCGCCGGAGCCCTTGGGACCGCCCGTGAGTCCGGGCTCGGCCGCCGTCTCGGCGTCGCCGAGGTCGACCGCGAGGGAGGCGAGCACGCGCAGGGCGCCGGGGTCCCGGCCGTGGGCGGCCGCCCTGCGGTGAACGTCGGCGCGGAGGGCGGCGGCGGCCTCGGGCGAGGCCGCGCGGACGTGGACGACGTCGGCGTGCCGGGCGGCCGTGGCGCGGGCCGCGGGGGTGGTGCCGTCGATCACCACGACGGGCCTGCCCTGAGGGGGCCGGGGCACGATGGCGGGGCCGCGTACCGAGAAGTACTCGCCCTCGAAGTCGATGTGGTGCACCTTGTCCCGGTCGATGAACCGTCCGGTGGTGGCGTCCCGGATCTCGGCGTCGTCCTCCCAGCTGTCCCAGAGCCGTGCCGCGGCGTCGGCCGCTTCGCCGGCCTCCCGCCACAGGTCCTCGGCGCCGGCGGCGGGCCGGCGGCCGAAGAGGCGGGCCTCGGCCCCGGTGGCGGAGACGTCGGCGCGCCAGCCGGCCCTCCCCCGGCTCACCCAGTCGAGCGTGGCCACGGCGGAGGAGACGTGGAAGGGCTCGGTGTGGGTGGTGGTGACGGTCGGCACCAGGCCGATCCGGTCGGTGCCGGGCGCGAGGTGCGCGAGCACCGCGAGCGCGTCGGGTCCGGGCCGGGCGAAGGAGTCGTCGAGCGTGACGTAGTCGAGCACACCGCGTTCGGCGAGCCGGGCCAGGTGGAGGGTGGGGCCGGGGTCGAAGCTCGGCGGGCCGCCGATCTCGGCGGACAGATGGAGCTGCCTGCTCATGGGGGTTACCTCAGCTGGGTCTGGTCACGGGTTCTGGAGGACGGTGGAGAGGAAGGCGCGGGTGCGTTCCTCGGCCGGGCGGTCGAGCACCTGCGCGGGCGGCCCCTGCTCCACGATCCGGCCCTCGTCCATGAAGACGACGGTGTCGGCGACCTCGCGGGCGAAGCCGATCTCGTGGGTGACGATGATCATCGTGGTGCCCTGGCGGACGACGTCCCGGATGACGTCGAGGACCTCACCGACCAGTTCGGGGTCGAGCGCGGAGGTCGGTTCGTCGAAGAGCAGCAGGCTGGGTTCGAGGGCGAGCGCGCGGGCTATCGCGACGCGCTGCTGCTGTCCGCCGGAGAGCTGGGCGGGGTACGCCTTCTCCTTGTCGCCGAGGCCGACCCGTGCGAGCAGCGCGCGGGCCGAGGCGACGGCGGCGGCGCGGGGCGTGCCGAGGGCCGCGACCGGGGCCTCGACGATGTTCTCCAGGACGGTGAGGTGCGGGAAGAGGTGGAAGTTCTGGAAGACGAAGCCGATCCGGGTGCGGCGGCGCAGCACCTCGCGCTCGCGCAGTTCGTGGAGCGTGTCGCCGGACCTGCGGTAGCCGACCGGGGAGCCGTCGACGTCGATCCAGCCCCGGTCGGGCTTCTCCAGGTGGTTGACGGTGCGCAGCAGGGTCGACTTCCCGGAGCCGGACGGGCCGATGATGACGGTGACCTCGCCGGTGCGTACGGCGAGGTCGATGCCGCGCAGCACGTCGAGGGAACCGAACCGCTTGTGCACGGAACGGATGTCGACCATCGGGGTCGCGTGGTCGGGTCGGACGTCTGCGGTGGTGGCGACGCTGGTGCTGCTCATCGCTCGGCCCCTTCGGGTCGGTGGGTTCGGTGGGTACGGGGCGCGGGCCCGGCCGGCCGGCGCAGTCAGGCGGTACGCGGCGCGGGGCGGCGGTCCGCGTCGCGGAGCCGGACCAGCAGGGCGCGGGCGACGGCGTCGTTCTGCGCGAAGGCGGGGCCGCCGGTGCGGGGGCGGGTGAAGGCGCCGGAGGCCCGTGCGGTGGTGAAGGGGCCGAGGGCGAACCGGCGGGGGTGCGGGCGGCCCTCGGTGTCCACCACGCGTCCGTCGTCGGGGTCCACCTGGAGCAGGCCCTCCTCGGTGACGGCCGCGCCGTCCCGGTGCAGGGCGCGCAGGACGGGGCTGCGGGTCTGCCGCAGGGAGGGCGGCGGCAGCCTCGCCTCGACCAGGGCCCGCGCCTCGACGGTCGCGCCGGGCACGGTCGATCCGGAGGCGCGGAACAGGCCGCGCTCCTCGTCGGCCGCCACGGTCATGTCGGCGCCGACGAACCGGACGACGCCGGCCCGGGAGAGTGCCAGGAGCTGTTCCAGCCGGGGGCCGGGCGGCCCGGAGGCGAGGTAGCTGAAGAAGCCGTGCCAGCCGTCGTCGCTCGCGCCGAGCCGTATCAGCTGCCCGTAGACGGAGAGCAGCCCGAAGAAGACCGCCAGATCCGGGCTGTGGGACGGGTCGTGACGGCGTGCCAGGTCGGCGCGGATGTAGTCGCGCACGGCTTCCTGCAGCGCTTCGGGGCTCTCGTGGCGCACGCCGGCCAGGGGCCGGTCCAGGGCGTCCAGGTCCAGCCGGTCGGCGGGGTCGGGCACGGAGGCCGCGATCAGGGCCTCCAGTTCGGGCGCGCCGGCTTCGGCGGCGGCGTACTTCTCGGCGAAGTCCGCCCAGTCGACGGCCGTGCGCTCGGGGTGGGCGCTGAAGAGGCGGTGGTAGTGGGCGTGGCCCAGCTCCCGGACGATCAGCGGCCAGACGTCGGCCCGGAAGTCGGCCGGGACGGCGCCCGAGCGCAGCGCGTCGACCTCTCCGGGGCCGAAGTGCCGGGGAAGCGGAGTCCGTTCACCCTCCCAGGCGTATCCGATCTTGGAGTGGTACGGGACGCCGCGCCGCGATCCGACGTACAGCACGGGCTCCCGGCCGGAGGGCAGGTAGGCGCCGTCCTCGTACCGGCCGCCGCGGCCTTCGGTGAGCAGCACCATGAGGTCCACGAAGGCGAGGCCGAAGCCGCGGACGAGGACGGGTTCGCCGGGGCGCAGGGCGCTCAGGTCGGTGTCGGCGGTGAAGTCGGGCGGCAGGTGCACCAGATCGTGGCGGCGCGCGAACTTTGCCAACTCGACCTGTTCCGCGTCGGGTTCGGCGTCGAGGTGACCCACGGCGACCACCACCAGGTCCGCGTGCAGCGGCTCGGCGCGGTCCTCCAGCCACACCTGCTGCGCGCCGTCGCGGGGTCCGGTGACGCGCAGCGCCCGGGTCCGGTGCTCGTGCACGGTGACGCCCGGCGGGAGGGCGGCGACCGACTGCTCGTAGACCCAGCGCAGGTAGGCGCTCTGCAGGCGGCGGCTGGGGAAGTCCTGCCCGGTGAGCGTGGCCAGTTCCGCCCGCACGACGGGGTCGGCGTCGACGGCGGCCCGCCCGGCCCGCGCCTCCTCGGCCCAGACGTCCAGGGAGGGGCCGGGGCGTACCGGTCCGTCCTGGCGGACGGTCTCGTCGGTGAACATGGTGACGTCCTCGGCCATGGAGTTCATCCACAGCAGCGGCGACTGGTCCCGGCGCCATATCCGGCCGCCGCCGGCCGGGTAGGGGTCCACCAGGTGCACGTCGAGACGCCCGTCGGCGTACAGCTCGGGGGCGTTGGCGGCGATGCGTTCGATCAGGCCGGTGGCTCTCGGCCCGGCTCCCACGACGACGAGCGCCGGCGTGCCGGTCATCGGGAACCGCCCGTGCCGCGCGCGTAGTGCCGTTCGACGTAGTACTGGCCGACGCTGAGCAGCGAGGTGACCGCCACGTACCAGAGCGTGGCGACCAGCAGCAGCGGGATGACCTGGTAGGTGCGGTGGTAGACGAGCTGGACGGAGTACAGCAGGTCCTGCACGGCGATGATGCTGACGATGGAGGTGCCCTTGAGGGTGCCGATCAGCATGTTGCCGGCGGGCGGCACGATGGCGCGCATCGCCTGCGGCAGGACGATCCGGCGGAGCCTGCGCCAGGGGCCGAGCCCGAGGGACTGGGCGGCCTCCAACTGGCCGCGTTCCACGGAGAGGATGCCGCCGCGGACCACCTCGGCCGCGTACGCCGCCTCGTGCAGGGTGAGTCCGAGGACGGCGACGGCGACCGGGCCGAGCAGGTTCACCGTGCTGACGCCGAGGACCGTCGGGTACAGGGCGCCTATGTTGAACCAGAACAGGAGCTGGACCAGGATCGGCGTGGAGCGGAACAGCCAGATGTAACCCCAGGCGACGGCGCCGAGGACCCGGTTGCCGGACAGCCGCATGACGGCGAGCAGGGTGCCGAGCGCGAAGCCGAGCACCATGACGACGGCGGTGAGCCAGAGCGTCAGCCCGAGGCCGCGCAGGACCGAGGCGGTGGTGAAGTAGTCGCCCACGACGTCCCATTGGAACGCCTTGTTGCGGACGACCGAGACGAGCAGCAGCCCGAGGCCGACGATGACGGCAACGGCCGCCGCCCACTGGCCCGTTCGGCGGACGGGGACGATCCGGGGCGTCCAGGAGGGGTCGCCGGGCACGGGTGGCGGCGGGGAGGGGAGGATCTTCGTCTGCGTGGACATGGGAGGGCTCCGTGGATACGGCGATCGAACACGGGGCGTGCCTGCACGAGGGCGCACAACGCGGACCGGGCCCCTCAGCGCCGGTCCGTCCCCGAAGAAAAGCCCCGGAGAAGGCTGTTGTCAAGCCTGTCCACACTGTGGGCACCGCGTCCGGGGCCTGGTTGACGCGCAACCGGATGCCTGTTCCACTTGGCCCATGTACTCGCAGCAGCGGCTGGTCACACGCTCCCACATCGACTTCGGTCGCGTGTGGTCCTCTTCCTGTTGATCCCCCTGCGTTTCCTCTTCTCCGCTCACGCCCTTCGCCGCGTTCGAGCGACCCTCCCCGCGTGACCGCACGGCACAACGGCACCACCCTCCCCTCGCACAGACTGCGTTCCTACACCCCCACGGGCTCCGCGCCGCCCGCACGCACCGGAGCCCGTCCGGCGTGCCCACTTCCCGGACGACCCTGGAGCATCCCGCCATGCCCGCCACCCGGCACACCGCTGTCTTCACCCTGATCACCGTCGCGGCGCTCACTCTCACCGCCTGCGGCTCGGGCGACCCCGCCGCGGCCCCCGCGGGGGCCGGCGGTTCCGCGATCCCCGCCACCGACGTGGTGTCGGACATCCCGAAGGACGATGCCGCCGCCGCCCTGCTGCCCGAGGACGTCCGCAAGGCGGGCACCCTGAGGATCGCCGCCTACGCCGGCGCCCCGCCCAGCGCCTTCTACCGCGAGGACGGCACGACCCTGGCCGGCGCGGACATCGACTTCGCCGACGCCGCGGCCAGGGTGCTCGGGCTGGAACTGAAGCGCGAGGTGGCGTCGTTCGAGGCGATCCTGCCCGCCCTCGGCAGCGGGAAGTACGACCTCGGCACCGGGAACTTCGGTGTCACCGACGACCGGCGCAAGACCATCGACTTCGTCACCTACATCAACGACGGCCAGGGCTTCGCCGTCCGCGAGGACAGCGACCTGAAGGAGGTCACCGACCTCACGCAGCTCTGCGGCCTGACGGTGGCGACCGCGGCGGGCACCACCTTCGAGGTGACGCTGGAGAAGAACCTGTCCCGGTGCGCCGCGACGGGCCGCGAGCCGTACCGGGTCAAGACGTACGGCGACCCGTCGGCGCTCTGGATCTCGCTCCAGCAGGGCCGTACCGACGTGGTGATGTCGACGATCAACGGACTGCGCTACGCCGTGACGCAGCAGGAGAACGTCCGCTTCCTCAACGAGTTCAAGCGGCTGGACGTCGGCTTCGCCTTCGCCAAGGGCACCCCGCTGGCGCCCGCGTTCCAGGCCGCGGTCAACGAGCTCAAGGCGGACGGCGCCTACGACCGCATCCTGAAGAAGTGGGGGATCACGCAGTCCGGCATCGCCGAGTCGCAGATCTCGCCGCCCGAGCTGAAGTGAGCCGCCGGTCGCCGGGGCGACCGGCCGCCCCGGCGACCGGTCCGCTCAGCAGTCGCACCCGCAGTCACAGTCGCAGCAGCCGCCCTCGCCGTCGCCGCAGCAACTGCAGCAGTCCGAGCAGTTGGAACAGCAGTCGCACCATTCGCACAGACCGTTGCGCTCCTTGCGCGACCACGGTCCCTCGTAGGTGTCGCAGCACATCTGGCAGGTGCAGGCCATGGCGACGAAGGTGGCGCAGCCGGCCAGCAGGCCGCGCCGGTCCCGCGGGGGCGGCGGCTGCGGCGGCGGGGCGCCGGGGGTGCCGGGCGGGGCGAACGGGTTGCCCGGCGGCGGCACATGGGCCCCCTGGTGCTCGCAGGCGCCGGTGCCGAAGGCGCGGTCCACCGAGCGGCCGAGTTCGTGCACGAGCAGCACGTGCGCGAGCCGTCCGTCGGTGAACTCGGCGTCCGCCAGCGCCAGCCGCACCCCGTGCAGGGCGTCGTCGCAGAGCCGGCGCGCCTCGTCGAGCGGGGTGCCGGTGGCGGTGAGCGGGTTCCAGGCGCCGGAGGCGGCGTCGGCGTGCCGGTCCTCCACGGCGTCCAGCAGGTGGGCGAGCCTCCCGAAGAGGCGTCCGGCCTCGGCCAGCGGCTCCGCGTTGTGCGGCCGGCCCGCGAGCACGGCGGTGTGGGCGAAGGCCGCCGCGGTGGCCGTCTCGGTCGGTTCGGTGACCGTCAGCAGCGGGGTGCCGGGGCCGGCCAGCGCCTCGATGCCGGTCTGCCGGTCGACGGCGTCGACCAGGACCGAGGTGTCGAACCCGAGCGCCGAGCCGGTGCGCGCTCCGGCCCTGTCCCAGCCCGCCGCGACTCTGCGGGCGGCGGCGGCGACCGGCCGGCGCGCCAACAGCCCGTCGCGGTCGGCCACGTGGTCGCGCACCTTGGCCGAGGCGAGCACCAGCGAGACGGCCGCGGCCAGCCTGGCCCCCTCGCCCTGTGCCACGGAGGCGCCGCGCATCCCGCGCAGCGGACAGGGCCCGGCAGCGCGCCGGCCACTCCGGGCGCGGCCGGCCTGAGCCTCCGTCAGGACCGAGACGATCAGACCGTCGTAGTTGGTCACCACCCGGGCGAACTGCCCGTGGTCGGAGCGCAGGGCGAGGCAGAGGCCGCAGAGGTGGGCCATCCACTCGGTCTTCAGGCGCTCGCCGAGCCGGTGCGTACAGGGCCTGACTATTCCGAACACGGTTCTCCCCCCGACGTCCGCGGGGGCGGTGCCGGTGCGCCCGCGCGTCTGCTCGCCGTGCATCGTACCGAGTGAT
This sequence comes from uncultured Streptomyces sp., assembly GCF_947488945.1. Taxonomy (GTDB): domain Bacteria; phylum Actinomycetota; class Actinomycetes; order Streptomycetales; family Streptomycetaceae; genus Streptomyces. The sequence continues at coordinate 51,113 of NZ_CANLBS010000014.1, read as the reverse complement.
CCGTTCACCCGTACGTGCCCCATGTCACCCGTACGGGCCGGGGCATCATATTTTCTTTCGACAAGCCCCCCTATACCGGGGGAACCCTGACGTACCGCCACATGATCTGCACCAGTAGCGTCACGAATCGCCTGCGCGCCGCCTATCCCCTTGGCGCGGGATCCGCATGATGGACGACCATAGGGATACGAAAGACATGCGGAACGACAGGGAACCGCGGTGAGAGGAGGCGTCCATGGGATCGGTGCGCAAGGCGAGCGCTTGGCTGGGTCTGGTCGAGGACAGCGACGAGCGGTACTACGACGACGAGTACGCCGAGAGCGGTGAGACCGGCACCAACGGCCAGTCCTGGGTGACCGACCCGCGGGTGCGGGTGGTCTCCGAGGCGGCCGAGGCGCAGGAGCGCCGCATCGCCACCGTCACCCCGGACAGCTTCCGGGACGCGCGGACCATCGGCGAGCTGTTCCGGGACGGCGTCCCGGTGATCGTGAACCTCACGGCCATGGACCCCGCCGACGCCAAGCGGGTCGTGGACTTCGCCGCCGGGCTGATCTTCGGACTGCGCGGTTCCATCGAGCGGGTGGCCACCCGGGTCTTCCTGCTCTCCCCCTCCGACACCCAGGTGGTCAGCGGCGAAGCCGCCGGCCGCAGGGCCGACGGCTTCTTCAACCAGAGCTGAGCGAGGCGCTCGCCGGACCAGCGCGTCCGGCGTCCCGCGTGCGCGGTGTTCCCTACCGGAAAGCATCCAGACCGGTGAGCGCCTTGCCCAGGACGAGCTGGTGCATCTCCACGGTGCCCTCGTAGGTGAGCACCGACTCCAGATTCGTCGCGTGCCGCATCACCGGGTACTCCAGCGAAATCCCGTTGGCCCCGAGGACCGTCCGCGCGGTGCGGCAGATTTCGATCGCCTCCCGCACGTTGTTCAGCTTGCCGAAACTGATCTGCTCCGGGCGGAGCGCGCCCGCGTCCATCCGCCGGCCCAGGTGGTGGGCGAGCAGGATTCCCTTGTGCAGCTCGACGGCCATGTCCGCGAGCTTGGCCTGGGTGAGCTGGAAGCCGCCGATCGGCCGGCCGAACTGCTCGCGGGTGCGGGAGTACTCCAGGGCCGTCTCGAAGCAGGTGCGGGCGGCGCCCATCGCACCCCAGACGATGCCGTAGCGGGCGTGGCTCAGGCAGCCGAGCGGACCGCGCAGCCCGGTGACGCCGGGCAGGACCGCGTCGGCCGGCAGCCGGACCCCGTCCAGCACCAGTTCGCTGGTGACCGAGGCGCGCAGCGACCACTTGTGGGTGATCTCCGGCGCGGAGAAGCCGGGGGTGCCGGCCGGCACCAGGAAGCCGCGGACGCCCCGCCCGTCCCCGCCCTCGCCGGTCTGCGCCCAGACGACGGCGACACCGGCGACCGAGCCGTTGGTGATCCACATCTTGCGTCCGGTGAGCACCCAGTCGTCGCCGTCGCGCCTGGCGTGGGTGCGCATCGCGGACGGGTCGGAGCCGTGGTCCGGCTCGGTCAGCCCGAAGCAGCCGATGATCTCGCCCGCCGCCATCCCCGGCAGCCAGCGCTGCTTCTGCTCCTCGGAGCCGTAGGCGTGGATGGCGTACATGGCGAGGGAGCCCTGTACGGAGACCAGGGAGCGGATGCCGGAGTCGGCGGCCTCCAGTTCGAGGCAGGCGAGGCCGTACTGGACGCAGGTGGCGCCGGCGCAGCCGTAGCCCGTGAGGGACATGCCGAGGGCGCCGAGCGAGCCGAGCTCACGGGCCAGCTCCCGGATCGGGGGCAGCTCCCCCTTCTCGTACCACTCGGCGATGTCGGGCAGGATCCGGTCGGTGGTCCAGGCGCGCACGGCGGCGCGGATCGCGAGGTCCTCGGGGTCGAGCAGGTCGTCCAGGCCCAGGAGGTCGCCGGGGTCGAGGGGGGCCCGCTTCGGGCGGGCCGGCGACGGTTCGCCGGGCGTGGACGGCTGGGACTGCTTCGCGGATGCGGTGCTGGACAAGAAGGGGCCTCCGGGCGGCTCGCGCGGTGCGGAGGGCCTAGACGCGGTCCTCCGCACCGCGCGGGGCGGAGGGGAAGACCGTCGGCGGCCCTCGAAACTAGCAGTGGTAGTCAGGCGTGCCGCTGACGTTACGACTCACCGTGCCGTGCGTCCAGAGCCGGTGGCCTCGGCGGTCGCGCGCCGCGCGGGCGCGGGCACCCGCTGGTCGGCGGGGTGCCGACGCGCGCCGGAACCGCCGGATCCGGCCGGCGGGGCCTGGGCGGGCACGGACGCGTGACCGGAGCCGGGGGCGGTGGGCGCGCCGGAGGGGGGATCGGCCGGAACCGGGTCACCGGCCGGGGAACCGGCGTCGGTACCGGCGCCCTCCATGTGGCGGGGCAGCCGGAGCGCGGCCAGCGCGCCGAGCAGCAGCAGTCCGGCGCTGACCACGAGGGTGAGGTGGAGGCCGTCGACGAAGGCGTGCTGCGCCGTGGCGCGCACCAGCCGCCCGGCCGGTCCGCCGAGCGCGGCGGCCTCCTGGTAGGCCTCGCCCAGGGAGCGCGCCGCCGCGTCGGCGGTGCCGGCCGGCACCGCCGCGGAGTGCAGCGGCGCCAGACCGGGCGCGTAGGCGGCGTTCATCACGCTGCCGAGCAGGGCGATGCCCAGTCCCGCGCCGAGCTGGTACGAGGTCTCGCCGATCGCGGCCGCGCCGCCCGCCCGCTCGGCGGGGGCCTCGTTGAGCATCGACTCGTACGCGCCGAAGAGCGTGGTCTGGAGGCCGAAGCCGAGAGCGACGAACCCGGCGGTGAGCAGGACGGGCCGGTCGTGCTCTCCCATCAGGGTCAGCAGCAGCACCGCCGCCGCGGTCAGCACGAAGCCCAGGGCGACCATCCGGCGCGGGCCGAAGCGGCGCAGGACCGTCGAGCCGGTCGCGCCCGCGGCCATGGCGGCGAAGGTCAGCGGGAGCAGCCGGAGGCCGGTTTCGAGCGGGCTCAGGCCGAGGACGAGCTGAAGGTACTGGACGGCGATCAGTTCGAGGCCGACCAGGGCCAGCATGGCGACGACGACGCAGCCGACGGATGTCGAGAAGGCGGGCCGGGCGAACAGGGCCATGTCCACCAGCGGGTGGGTCCGGCGCCGCTGGCGGCGCACGAACAGGACGAGCAGCAGCGCGCCGAGCACCGGCGGGACGAGGCCGGCCGGGGAGAGGAGGTCCCCCTCGCCGCCGGCCCGCTTGATCCCGAGTACGAGCCCGAGCACCCCGGCCGCCGCCATCAGCGCGCCGAGCACGTCCCACGGCCCGCCGCCGGCGCCGCGCGACTCCGGCAGCAGCCACCGGCCGACCGGCAGCACCAGCGCCATCAGCGGGATGTTGATGAGGAAGACCGAGCCCCACCAGAAGTGCGCCACCAGGAATCCGCCGACCACCGGCCCGACGGCCGCCCCCACGGCGGCGACCGCGGTCCAGACACCGATGGCGGTGGCGCGCTCGCGGCGGTCGGGGAAGACCGTGCGCAGGAGGGAGAGGGTGGCCGGCATGATCATCGCGCCACCGACGCCCAGCAGCGCGCGGGCGGCGATCAGGATGCCGGGGCCGTCCGCGAAGGCGGCGAGCGCGGAGGCCGCGCCGAACAGGGCGTAGCCGCAGAGCAGCACCCGCCGTCTGCCGATCCGGTCGCCCAGCGTGCCGAAGAGGATCAGCAGCGAGGCGCAGACCAGCGGGTAGGCGTCGACGATCCACAGCAGGGAGACCGCGCCGGGACGCAGGTCCTCGGTGACCGCGGGGATCGCCACGTGCAGCACGGTCGAGTCGAGGGCGACGAGCAGCAGGCTCAGGCAGAGGACCACCAGGACGGTCCAGCGGTTGCGGTCCCCGGTCGCGCGGGGTCCGTTTCCGGCCGTGCTCGTCCCGGACATCTGCGTACCTCCCATGAGTCCCTCGCGCTCGGCGGACCGCTCGGGTCCGCGTCTTCCGGCACCCCCCGGGGCCCGGCATCGACGGGCGAGAGCCGTCAACGTACACGAGTCGGCCGTGGTCACACGTGGCCCACTTCATACGGCCGGGCGGGCACCGCTGTGGTCTACCACACACCCCGCCGCCCCCGGCGGTCCCACGGGGGCGGCCCCGGACGGCCCCGTCCGCGCCTCCCCCGAACGGCCGAGGCAATTCCCTTTCGCACCCTCCGGGGCAATCGGCGGGCGCCCCCGTTCCGCATTGCCGGGGCAACCCGTAAGGAGGAGAAGAGGCGTCGGGGAATTTTCGCCGGGCACCACGGAAAAGAGCACGTCCGGAGACATGTCCCACATCACATCGTCATCACAAAGCCGTGGGAGCGACCGAGCCACACACTCACTCGCTGTAACGTCGATTGGGTGCGTACCGACATCTTTGCCCGGCTGGACCGGGAGCCGGAACCGCCGAAGATAGAGATCCCGCGGATGAGTCGTCACCGCATGGCCCTCTTCGGCGGGACGTTGGCGTTCTATCTCGCCATCGTCCATGCCGTGCTGATCTCCTCCTGGCTCGTGGCCCTGGACTGGAAGGTCATGCTCTTCCGGCCCTACCAGCAGTGGCCCGAGCTGCACGCCTTCCTCGACTACTACGTCGTGCTCGGCCAGCGCGGTCCGACCGCCGTGATGATCGCGAGCTGGCTCGGCTGGCGGTCCTGGCGCCAGCACACCCTGCGCCCGCTGCTCACCCTGGGCGCGGCCCTGCTGCTGCTCAACGTGACGGTGGGCGCGGTGAAGATCGGCCTCGGCAGGCTCGGGCCGCACTACGCCACCCGGATCGGCTCGGCCGAGCTCTTCGCGGGCGGCGATATATTTCCCTCCGGCCACACCGCCAACGCCGTGGTGACCTGGGGAATCCTGGCGTACCTGGCCACCACCCCGCGGGCCAGGCGGTATCTGTCGGCGCTCTCCGCCACGGTCTCCCTCGGCGTGGGCCTGACCACCGTGTACATCGGCACCCACTGGCTCAGCGACGTGCTGCTGGGCTGGGCCGCCGGACTGCTGGTGCTGCTGGCGCTGCCGTGGATCGAACCGCTGATCACCCGCGCCGAGGCGCTGCTGCTGGCGGTCCGGGAGCAGTGGCGCCGCCGCCGTGCCGCCCTGGTGCCCGTGCCGGTGCCGGCCCGCGGCGACGTCGCGGTGGTGCGGGCGCTGGCCGGTGAGGCGCCGGAGACGTCGCACGCCCCGCTGCAGAGCCATTCCGGCGCCGCCCGGCCCCGGCCGCACGCCGAGCGCCCCGTCCACCCGGTGCGCGCCGAGCGGGCGCCGGTGACCCCCACGGGCACCCGGCGTCCGCCGTACAACGAGCGGCCGCCGCGGGGCGGCGCGTCGGCGCCGGCCCGGCCGATGACCGGTGGCTGAGAGCCCGCCGCACACGCGTGAGGGAGGCCCCGGCACGATGCCGGGGCCTCCCTCACGCGTGTGCGGGGGCGGTCCGGGTCAGCCCACCCAGCAGCGGGTGACGGTGGCGTCCTCGACCTGGAAGTTGATGCGCCCGGAGCGGAACTCCATGGTGAGGACGGTGCCCGGCGGGACGGACCTGACCGTGCTCCAGCCACGCCCCCTGGCCTGTCGCTCCGCGGTGTCCCGGTCGAGTCCGACGTAGGAATCGGGAGCGTCGTCCGGCTGTTCGGAAGGGGTCGGCAGGGATGTCATGCCCTCACCCTACGACCGGGCCGCGCGTGACGGAAGGCGGTCCGTCCGGGCACACGGCGGCCACCTCGGAAGCGATACCGGTCACACTTGTGTCACAAGATCACCACGTGCATTCGACTCACCCCATTCGGTCGAACACATATTCCGGGGCGGGCCGGAGCAATGCGTGACGGCATTCGGAAACGCGTTCCCGGCCGCCGGACAATTCCCGCCGCCGGCATTCTTCCGGTGCGGTACGGGCGGTACGGCCCCCCACGCCCGGAAGACGAATGGCGGTGGCTCCCGGAATTCATGTTCCCGTCTCCCGCGCGTGTCCGTGCACACCATTCGCACACGCTCCCGCCGCCTCTCCCCCCGGTCGGTTTCGGCCGTCCCGGCCGGTTCCGGCCGGTCGCCACCGGTCCGGAGCCCGCCCGCCACCGGCTATCCGCCCGCGTCCCCGCGCAGGACTCCGGCGGCCCGGTGGCGCAGGGCGTACGCCCCGTCGAGGACCGCGCTCCGGGCCAGGTACGCCCCCGAGCGCAGCGCGGACCGCCGCCCGCGGCCCGGCTCCCGGCCCGTCAACGAGGCGTACAGCCGCTCGTGGCGCTCTGCGACGCGCGCCGGGTCGAACCGGGCCGAGGCGGCGAGGGCGGCCCGGCCCATCCGGTGCCGCAGCCCGTCGTCCGCGATCAGCGCGAGCAGCGCGTCCGCCACGGCCTTCGCGTCGCCCACCGGGACCAGCGTGCCGTCGCGGCCGTCGTCGATGATCTCGGCGGGTCCCAGCGGGCAGTCGGTGGCGACCACCGGCAGCCCGGCCCGCATCGCCTCCACGATCGTCATCCCGAACGCCTCCCGGTCCGAGGTGACGACCGCGATCGAGGCGAGGGGCCACTGCGCCTCCATCGGGTGCACCGGGCCCATGAGCACCACCGTCCCGGCCAGACCGAGGGTGTCGATCAGCGCGGTCAGCGCCCCCTTCTCCTCCCCGCCCCCGTAGATCCGCAGCCCCCAGTCGGGCCGCTCGCGGACGACGTCGGCGAACGCCCGTACCAGCAGGTCGAAGCGCTTGGCGCGGTGCAGCCGGCCGGCCGCGACCACCCACTTGCGGTCGCCGTCGGCGGGCGGGCCGGGCGGTTCGGGTACGGAGTTGGGGATCGCCTCGATCCGTACTCCGGGCAGCCGCAGCCCGGTCCGGTAGGCCCGCGCGTCCGCCTCGGTGACCGTGGTGACGGCGTCCAGCAGGGCGTAGCGGTGGCCGATCTCGCGGCGCAGGCGGTAGCCGTGGCTCTCCAGCGACAGGTGCTCCTGCCCGACCCGGGCCGGCCCCCGCCGGGTCTGCCTGCTGATGTGCACGTTGAGGCCGGGCCGGGTGCCGATCACCACATCGGCCTCCAGGGTGCGCAGATGCGCGGCGATCCGGGCGTCGGTGAGCCGGCCGTACTGGTGGTAACGGCTCTCTCCGCGCGGGAAGACCCGCGAGGGCGCGGCGAGCGCGGCCGAGTCTCCCTCGTACCCCGCGCTCCCCCGGCGCAGGTCCACGAGAGGACGGACGGTCACCCCCTCGGGCAGGCCGAACGCCGGATCGTCGCGGTGGCGGAAGACCGAGACGATCTCCGTGTCGTGGTGCTCCGCGAGCGCGCGGGCCAGGTTGAACGTCGTACGGATCGTGCCGCCGATGCCGTACGCGTTGTGGATCAGAAACGAAAGGTGCATCGCGTCGTCGTCTCCCCGGTCCGAGCGCCGCCGATCGGACGCTACGGGCCCGCGCCGCCCACCGGCACCCGCCGGGCCCGGAGCGCACCGGGCCGTGACACGGCCGGCGCCCGCCGCCACCGGGGCGTACGGCGGAAGGCTCCGCCCGCGCGGAGCCCGCGGGGCGGCCGGGCGGGACGTCCGCGGACAGCAACGGAATATTACGTTCCGGGGTGCCCGCGGCGGTGGACCCGCCGCCGTGTCGGTCCGGCGCGCACTTCGGTCCCTCCTGGTGCGTGACCCGGGCCCCGGATCCTCCGTTGTCCTTGCATGAGCCGGGACCCGCCCGGCCACGCACCGAGTCCGAGGAGCCACCCGTGCCGCGCATGCTGGACGTCAGCGAGGACGTACGCGCCGAGATCGGCGACGCCGAAGCCGACCGGCTGCTCGTCGGCGACAACGCCCCAGGCAGCTACGACTGCACCTCCTGCCGCACCCCCGGCGACTCGGAGCAGGAGCGCACCTCCACGGTGCTCTTCGTGGGCGAGGAGACCGCGGTCCTCGCGTTCGCCCACGCGACCTGCATCCCGTCGCAGGTCGTCCAGGTGGCGGAGGACCAGCTCCAGGGCGCGGTGCGAAGCATCACCGGCAGCGAGCCACAGAATCCGGAAGGTCTCATGCCCGAACAGGCCGTTCTCGGCATCACCAGCGGACTGGTCCTCATCGAGGACGATCTCCGCCCCGCCCTGGTCGTCGAACCGACCGGCGCCATCGCCCGACCCGGCACGGACGGCAGCGGGGGCGACGAGTTCCTCCAGCTGCTGACCGAGCAGGGGTTCCGCACGGCGCACAGCCTGGACACCCTGCCGGGCGTGCTGCCCGGCTGGTCCGTCCTGCTCGCCGTGGGACAGCTCCACGCGGTGCTTCAGCCCGGCTCCGGCGGCGGTACGCCCGTCGCCTGGTGGCAGGCGCACCAGCCGCTCCAGGTCACCGACGGCTGGCGGGCCGCCGCCAACAAGTCGCAGACGGTGCTGGTCTTCGCCGCTCCCGCCGGCTCGATCGGGCAGCAGCCCCGCGAGGACCTGCTCCGCGACGCCCTCGACAAGGCCGCGGTCAACGGTCTCCTGGTCGCCGCGGCCATGCCGCTGGCCGGGACCTGATCATGACGGCCGCCGCCGCCCACCCGCGGGGCACCGCGAATTCTCCGCCCGCCCCGCATCCGACCGGCGACCGGTTCGTTGGCACCTATGTGCACTCATACGACCCCTCCCGCCAGCAGCAGAGCCCGATTCCCTCGATGCGCCCCTCACGGGATCCCGCCGGGGGCAAGTCACCGACCCCGATCTACGACGCGCTGTACAGCGAGTACCTGCGCTCGTTCCGGGCGTTGCCGGGGGATCGCAGCGGCGAGGAGAGCCTCGGGTTCCTGAGTTTCGGCACCGGGATGTACGCCGGCCGGGCGCCGGCCGGCGTGCGGCCGGGCGCCGCCCACCCGGGGGGCGGCCAGAGCACCGCCGCGTCCGGCCACGGAGCCACGGGCGGCCAGAGCGCCCGCGGCGCCCAGAGCGGCCACTCCGGCGGCTCCTGGCAGCGGGTCGGCCGGCACGCGGGACGCCCGCAGCCCGCCGCGCTGCCGCCCGGTGCGCCCCGGGACTCCTGACGGCGCTCCCCGGCCCGCGGACACGCACGACGGAGCCCTCGTCCCCACCGCGCAGGCGGGGGCGAGGGCTCCGTCGTGGGCCGGGGCTACTTGTTGCGGCCGCGCTTCTCGCGGACGCGCACCGAGAGGTGGATCGGGGTGCCCTCGAACCCGAACTCCTCACGCAGCCGGCGCTCGATGAACCGGCGGTAGCCGTGCTCCAGGAAGCCGGAGGAGAACAGCACGAACCGCGGCGGCTTGGTGCCGGCCTGGGTGCCGAAGAGGATGCGGGGCTGCTTGCCGCCGCGCACCGGGTGCGGGTGGGCGGCGACGATCTCACCGAGGAAGGCGTTCAGGCGGCCTGTGGGGACGCGGGTCTCCCAGCCCTCGATCGCGGTCTCGATGGCCGGTACCAGCTTCTCCATGTGCCGGCCGGTGACCGCGGAGACGTTGACCCGCGGCGCCCAGGCGACCTGCGCGAGCTCGGTCTCGATCTCGCGCTCCAGGTAGTAGCGCCGCTCCTCGTCGAGCGAGTCCCACTTGTTGAAGGCGAGCACCAGGGCGCGCCCGGCCTCCACCGCCATCGTGAGGATGCGCTGGTCCTGCACGCTGATGGATTCGGTGGCGTCGATCAGGACGACGGCGACCTCGGCCTTCTCCAGGGCCGCGGCGGTACGGAGCGAGGCGTAGTAGTCCGCGCCCTCCTGGAGGTGGACGCGGCGGCGGATGCCCGCGGTGTCCACGAACTTCCAGGTGACGCCGCCCAGCTCGATCAGCTCGTCGACCGGGTCACGGGTGGTGCCCGCGAGCGCGTTGACGACGACGCGCTCCTCGCCCGCGACCTTGTTCAGCAGCGAGGACTTGCCGACGTTCGGGCGGCCGATGAGGGCGATGCGGCGGGGGCCGCCGAGGGCCGCGCCGAAACGCTGGGCCGGGGCCTCGGGCAGCGCTTCCAGGACGGCGTCCAGCATGTCGCCGGTGCCGCGGCCGTGCAGCGAGGAGACCGGGTAGGGCTCGCCGAGGCCCAGCGACCACAGTGCGGTGGCGTCGGCCTCGCCGCTCTGGCCGTCGACCTTGTTGGCGCAGAGCACGACGGGCTTGCCGGCCCGGCGCAGCAGCTTCACCACGGCCTCGTCGGTGTCGGTGGCGCCGACCGTGGAGTCGACCACGAACACCACGGCGTCGGCGGTCTCGATGGCGTACTCGGCCTGGGCGGCGACGGAGGCGTCGAGCCCGAGGACGTCCTGCTCCCAGCCGCCGGTGTCGACGACCTTGAAGCGGCGGCCCGCCCACTCCGCCTCGTAGGTGACGCGGTCGCGGGTGACGCCGGGCTTGTCCTGGACGACCGCCTCGCGGCGGCCGATGATCCGGTTCACCAGGGTCGACTTGCCGACGTTCGGGCGGCCGACGACGGCGAGGACGGGCAGCGGCCCGTGGCCGGCCTCGTCCAGGGCGCCCTCGACGTCCTCGGGGTCGAAGCCCTCCTGCGCGGCGAGCTCCATGAACTCCGCGTACTCGGCGTCGCCAAGTGCTCCGTGCTCGTGGTCCGAGCCGCCGGAGTGAATCTGGTCGTTCATGAAGTCCGTTCCTCTGTACGTCATCATCGATGGGCCGCTCTCGCGCGGCCCACTACTCACGTCTGGTCCGGGCGCCCGGTCAGGCGCCTGGCGTGTGCCAGGTGCGCGGCCAGTTCCGCCTGGATCCGCACGGTCGCCTCGTCCAGCGCCCTGCGGGTACGCCGCCCGCTGCCGTCGCCCGCCTCGAAGGGGTCGCCGAAGACGACGTCGACCCGGCTCCGCAGCGGAGGCAGCGCGGATATCAACCGTCCGCGCCGCTCGGTGCTTCCCAGGACCGCCACGGGGACGATCGGCGCCCCGCCGCGCACCGCGAAGTACGCGAGCCCGGACCGCAGCGAGGCGAAGTCTCCCTCGCCCCGGGTGCCCTCGGGGAAGATCCCGAGCGCGCCGCCGCCCGCCAGCACCCCGAGCGCCCTGGTGATCGCCGTCCGGTCGGCGCTCCTGCGGTCCACCTCGACCTGGCCGATTGCGCGCAGGAACGGGTCGAGGGGGCCGGTGAACGCCTCCTTCTTGATCAGGAAGTGCACGGGCCGCGGTGCGGTCCCCATCAGCATCGGTCCGTCGATGTTGTGGGAGTGGTTCACCGCGAGTATGACGGGTCCGGCGGTCGGAACGCGCCAGGCGCCGAGCACCCGGGGCCTCCACAGCCCGTACATCAGCCCGATCCCGATGCCGCGACCCACGGCCGCGCCCCGCGCCGAGGGCGCCGTCGTGGCGTCGGTCACTTCGCGGCCCGCTTCTCCTCGACGAGGGTGACGACGCACTCGATGACCTGGTCGAGGGTCAGCTCGGTGGTGTCCACCTCGACGGCGTCGTCGGCCTTGGCCAGCGGCGACGTCTTGCGGCCGGAGTCGGCCGCGTCCCGCTTGACCAGGGCCTCCCGGGTGGCGGCGAGGTCGGAGCCCTTGAGCTCGCCGCTGCGGCGGGCGGCACGGGCCTCCGGCGAGGCGGTGAGGAAGACCTTGAGGTCGGCGTCCGGCAGGACGGTGGTGCCGATGTCACGGCCCTCGACCACGATGCCGCCCTCGGCCCCGGCGGCGATGGAGCGCTGGAGCGCGGTGATCAGGGTGCGGACCTCGGGGACGGCGCTGACGGCGCTGACCTTGGAGGTGACCTCGGGCGTGCGGATCGGGCCGGCGGCGTCCTCGCCGTCGACGGTGATCGTGGGAGCGGCCGGATCGGTGCCGGAGACGATGACCGGCTTGCCGGCGGCGGTGGCGACGGCCTGCGGGTCGGCGACGTCGATCCCGTTGTTCAGCATCCACCAGGTGATCGCCCGGTACTGCGCGCCGGTGTCCAGGTAGCTGAGGCCGAGTGCGGCCGCGACGGCCTTGGACGTGCTCGACTTGCCGGTGCCCGAGGGGCCGTCGATGGCGACGATCACGGGGGCGCTTGCGGTTTCCACGGTGGTGGACACCTTCCTGGTACACGGGCGGGGGCGGACGGGCCGGACGACGGCCTCGCACCAGGTTACCGAGTGCGGCGGCCGCACCTGTACCCCGTTCGGCGCAGGGAGAGCGCCGGGACACGCCCGGCGCGCCGTTTTCCCGCCGCCCCGCCGCCGCCCGCGCCCCGCGCCCGGCCGGGCCGCGGTCCGGAGCCGGTCCGCGGCCGGGCGGCCCGCTCAGCGCCGGATCGACCAGCCGCGCTCCTCCAGGGCGGCGGCCAGCGCGGGGGCCGCGCTGGGCTCGACCATGAGCTGGACCAGGCCCGCCTGCTGCCCGGTCGCGTGTTCGATGCGTACGTCCTCGATGTTGACCCGGGCCCGTCCGGCGTCCGCGAAGATGCCGGCCAGCTCGCCGGGCCGGTCGCTGATCAGCACCGCCACGGTCTCGTACGAGGCGGGGGCGGCGCCGTGCTTGCCGGGGACCCGCACCCGGCCCGCGTTGCCGCGGCGCAGCACGTCCTCGATGGCCCCGGTGCCGGTGGCGCGCTCGCCCTCGTCGGCGGACTGGAGGCCGCGCAGCGCCCGTACGGTCTCGTCGAGGTCGGCGGCGACCCCGGCCAGCACGTCGGCGACCGGCCCCGGATTGGCGGAGAGGATCTCCACCCACATCCGGGGGTCGGAGGCGGCGATGCGGGTGACGTCCCGGATGCCCTGGCCGCAGAGGCGGACCGCGGTCTCGTCGGCCTCCTCCAGCCGGGCCGCGACCATGGACGAGATCAGCTGCGGGGTGTGCGAGACCAGGGCGACGGCCCGGTCGTGGGCGTCGGCGTCCATCACCACGGGAACGGCGCGGCAGAGCGCCACCAGTTCCAGGGCGAGGTTCAGCACCTCGGTGTCGGTGTCCCGGGTCGGGGTGAGCACCCAGGGACGGCCCTCGAAGAGGTCCGCGGTCGCGGCGAGCGGCCCGGAACGCTCCTTGCCGGCCATCGGGTGGCTGCCGATGTACGGGCCGAGGTCCACCCCGAGCGCCTCCAGCTCGCGGCGCGGACCGCCCTTGACGCTGGCGACGTCCAGGAAGGCGCGGGCCGCCTTGTCGCGGATGGCTGCGGCCAGCACGGAGGCGGTGTGGGCGGGCGGCACGGCCACGATCGCCAGGTCGACGGGGCCCTCGGGCGGCTCGTCGCTGCCCGCGCCGAGCGACGCGGCGGTCCGGGCGGAGGCGGGGTCGTGGTCCACGAGGTGGACGTGGACGCCGCGGCCCGCCAGGGCGAGGGCGGCGGAGGTGCCGACCAGGCCGGTGCCGATGACGAGAGCGGTTCTCACTGGGCGATGTCCTTGCGCAGAGCGGTGGTGGCGCCGAGGTACACGTGCTGGATCTCGGCCCGCGACAGGTACGTCTCGACATGGGCGAGGATACGGACCACCCGCGGCATCGCACCCGCGATGTCGAGCTCCTGGGCGCAGATCAGCGGCACGTCCACGATGCCGAGCCCGCGGGCGGCGGCCGCGGGGAAGTCGCTGTGCAGGTCGGGGGTGGCGGTGAACCAGATGCTGATGAGGTCGTCCGGCACCAGTTCGTTGCGCTCCAGCACGGTGGTGAGCAGCTCGCCCACCCGCTCGTCCATGTGCCCGGCCTCGTCCCGGTCCAGTTGCACCGCTCCACGGACCGCTCGTACCGCCACGTCGTTCTCCTCGCCTTCGCGGAACCGCTTCCGCCCGGATGTCTCGGCGTCCCTCACAGTAATCAGCGGCGGCGGACGGTGACCGGGCGGTCCGGACGGTGATACGGGCCCGGCGGTGCCGTGTACGGGTGCGCGCGCCCCACGGGTGGGCCGCGGACGGTCCGCCGCCCCGGAGCCGTGCCCGTCGGTCTCGGCGCGGGGGTGGCGGCGGGGCGGCGGACCGGAACCCGTCGGGGGCCGGGACGGGGCGCGGGGGCCGGGCGGGACGCGGGTCGGGTAAGGCCCCCGGTCCGGGAGCGGGGTCTCAGAGAGCCTGTTCGCGGACGATGTCCTCCAGCGAACCGCCCTGCGGGACCTGGCCGGTGGGCGTCAGCTTGTCGACCGTCTCCGGCAGGTGCTGGGCGATCTCGTCCGCCGCCTCCTGCGGGCTGACGCCGGACTCGTCGGCGACCTTGCGCAGGGTCTCCTCCGGCAGTGCCCGGGCGATCTGCTGACCGGTGACCGCCTCGTTGCCACCCGTGCCGATCCAGGACTGCGCCTGGTCCGCGAGGCCCGACTTGGTCAGGATGCCGATCAGCCCCTCCAGCCCGTTGCCCGCGCCGCCGCCCTGGGTGCCGCCGAGCGCGCCCAGCAGCGAACCGAGGATGGCGCCCGCGCCGCCGCCCGTGGCGCCGCCCGTGGCGCCGCCGCTCCGTCCGCCGCCCAGCAGGCCGCCGAGCAGGGATCCGAGATCGTTTCCCGCCATGGTTCCGTCCTTCGTGTGAGGAGCGTGGAGTGCAGTGGGTACACGGCCAATTTCCGACGTCCCACCCGCCCGCGCCACTCGGGCGGCCCCGCGGGACCCGTTCCGTCGCCGCGCGGCCCGGTTGCCTCCTGCGCGTCCCCCGTGCCGGGACGATGCCGGACGATGCTCCGGGCCGGGGCTCCGCGGGTCCCGGCCCGGGAACGTACGTCAGGCGGACGCCGGGCGTGCCAGGTCCGCCAGCAGCGCCGCCTCGGCGACCGGGGGGTGGGGGCTCGCGCGCAGCAGGTCCAGTTCGGCGGGCCAGGGGGCGGCCCAGCCGGCCCGGTCGCCGGCCCGGACGACGAGCTGGACGGCGGCGAGGCCTGCGGTGACCGAGCCGTGCCCGCGCAGCATCGCCACCACGGCCGCGACGGGCTCGGTGCGGGTGCCCCTCCTGCCGCCCACCCGGCCGCGCAGGGGGTCGAGACAGCCCGGCCTCTCCTGCGCCAGGGCGAGCCAGCGCTCCCAGCGTTCGGGGGACGCCTCCCCCGCCTGGAGGGCCGCCAGTGCCGCCTTCATCGCGGTACGGGACGCGGTGTGCCGCAGCCCGGCCCGTTCCAGCGCGTACACGAGCGGGTCCAGGGCCTCGGTCGCCCGTACGCCCCAGGCGCCGCCCACCGTGGTGAGGACCCGCAACGCCTCGCGCCGCCCGGCCGGTTCGGCCCCGAGCGCCTGGTCCGCCAGGGCGCCGAGCGCCGCCGTCAGGTCCGCACGGTGCGGAGCGGAACGCGCCCATCCGCACATGAGCTCCACGAGCCGGATCCGGACCGGCTCGGGCCGTTCCGGATCCGTGGCCGCCGCCACCAGGACGGCGCGGAGGTCGCGGCTCTCCGGTGCGGGCCCGCGCAGCGCTCCGGCCGCCGCCCCGGCCGTCCCCGCCTCGGCTCCGGCGGCCGTCCGCGCCAGGAACAACCGCAGCGCCTGCGCGGCCCCGGCCCGCCGGGGGGTCGCCGCGACGACTCTCTCGCGTACCGCCCGGTGGTGGAGCCGGGCCGCGAGCCGGTCCGCGACGCCGGGCCGGTCCACCTCCTCGACGAGCGGTGCGACCAGCGCCGCGTGCACGTCCCGGTGCTGGTCGGGGGCGTCCCAGCCGGCCAGCAGCGCGGTGAGGGCGGCGGGCGAGGGGCGGGCCGCGAGTTCCCGCGCGGCGGCCTTGCGGCCGCCGACGGAGGCGGAGGTGTCCGCGAGCAGCGCGCCGAAGCACACGACGGCGTCCCGGTCGTCGCCCGCGGCGAGCAGGGCCTGGACGCCGCGGGCGGCTGCCCGGCCACGCACCCCGCCGGTCACGGCGCGTTCCAGCAGCAGGTCCAGCACGCCGGGGTGCGCCGCGGTCCCGCCGGTGGCGGCGGCCCGCTCCCCCAGGGCGAGGCAGGCGGCGGCCGCCACCGGCTGCGGGCCGGTGGCCACGAGCTCGCGCAGTGCGGCCGGATCGCCCAGCAGCGCGGTCGCGTCCGTACGCCGGTCCAGGGGCGCTCCGTCGTCCGCGGCGATCCGGGCGAGCCGGGCGTCGAGCAGCGTCCGCTGGTGCGGCAGCCATCGTCCCAGCGTGAGGCGCCGCTCCACGGGGGCCCAGTGCGGCGGAAGGCCGCCGGAGCCGAGCACCGCGTCCACCAGGTCGGTGCGGCGGCGGGCCAGCGTGCTCCAGACCTCCGGTACCGCGACCAGGGCCGGTGCGGCGGCGAGGAGTTCGGCGCAGCGTGCGTCCCGGGTGGCGGGGTCGGCGAGCCGCAGCGCGGCGGCCCGGCGGCCGCGGGCGCCGTGCGGTTCGGCCAGGGCGAGGCGGCCGAGGGCGGTGTCCAGGGCGGGCAGGGCGGCGAGGTGGCGGGCGAGGAGTTCGCCGAGCACGACGAGGCCGGGCCCCGGCTGCGTACCGCAGTGTTCGGCCACCGCCCGCGCGGTCTCCTCGTCCAGGTCCAGCGGAGCGATCCGTCCCTCCCGGCGCGGGTCGCCGAGGACGCGCAGCAGCAGGTCCACCACCTCGGCGGCCCGCTCCGTCCCGCCGCACCGGGCCAGCGCGGCGACGGTCGCGCGCAGCCACCGGGCGGCGGCGTCCAGGGCGTGGGGCGTGGTGTCGTGGGACTGCGTGGTGGTCATCACCGCGTCGCGCAGGGCGGCGTACGGAGCGGCCCTCAGCAGCCCGGCCGGGGCGTCGCCCGCCGCTTCCAGCACCCGGCGGCGCACCGGCTCCTGATCGTGCCAGGCGCGTTCGCAGGAGAGGAGGATCCGCGCGTAGCCCCGCGGGTCGCCCTCCCGCACGACGCAGCGCAGCAGCCCCTCCCAGGCCTCCATCCGTTCGTGGGGGCGGTCGGCGGAGCTCAGTTCGCCGAGTGGTCCCTCGGCCCCTTCGGGGGGCAGCAAGGAGAGCAGCTCCGCCCGGTGGTGGGAGGCCCTGCGGCCGGGGCCGTCCAGGAGCCGGCCGACGGCCTCGGCACGGTCGGCGGGCGCGAGCGCGGCGACCGGCCCGGCCACTTCGGCCGCCCCGGTCTCCTCGTCCTCCAGTCGCCGCTCGACCGCGCGCCGGCGCTCCTCGGGGGGCAGCAGGGCGAGGAGGGGTTCTTCGCCGCCCCAGACACCCCAGTCGTGTACGACGTGCAGGGCCTCGGCCAGCAGGACGACGTCCTCGGGCGGGCACGCGCCGAGAGCCCGCCGCGCCTTCCGGGACAGGGGGCCCGGCGCGATCGACAGCTCCCGGAGGGCCGACGAGCGCAGCGCCGCCGCCAGTTCGGCGGGACGGCGGAGCAGCGTCCGGGCGGCCCGGAGGGTGAGCAGGCCGGGGGCCCGCTCCAGGAGCAGGGCGGTGGCGGCGGGGTCGCGGGCCAGTACGTCCACCGTCCCGGCGTGGCTCCGGTCGAACCCGTACACGAGCATCGGATCGGCGTTGTCGTCCGGGCGGGTCCGCACGAGGTGGGCGGCGAGGGCGAGGGGCGCCGTGCGGGCCAACCGGTGCAGCACGGACGACGGGACGGCGGTCAGCCGCGGCAGCCAGGCGTCGACGGTGTCCGGGGAGCACGCCGGCAGGAGCCGGGCGGCGTCGTCGTCGCCGTACCGTGCGTGGACCTGGGGCAGGAAGCGGTCCGCGAGCGCGCGACGCCGCGACAGCCTCAGGACGCTGTGGACGTCGTGCCGCACCGCCCGGACCGGGCTGAGCGCCTGGGCGAGCAACGCCGGTTCGGGGACGGGGACGCGGATCGCGGCGGACATGGCCCGCCGGCGCAGCAGCGGGTCGCGCAGCGCGAGGCCCACCGCCTCCCCGTCCCGGCGGACGGTGGCCAGGAAAAGGGCGGTCGCGCGGTCGTCCGGGTCCTCGGTGTCCAGGGCGGACCTCGCGGCGCGGTAGCCGGCTTCGTCGAGGGAGCGGGCGTGGAGGGCGAGGGCCCGCATGCGGGCGGGGAAGGGCGGGTGCGCGTGACGGGAGAACAGAACCGTGGCTTCTTTTCTGCCGGCGGGGGCGCCGGGGGCTTTCGCCCGCCCCGGCGCCCCCGCGGTCGTATGGTGCGAAAATCATGGCAGTAAGTGGTGTACGGGGCAACGGAATTCACCCGCTCCGGGCTGCCCCGGCCGCCTCGGCTCCTCGCCACGCCGAAATGCGGAAGCGTCCCCGCGCCCGCCTCGCGTACGGTCGGCCGATGAGCAGCCGCGCGGCCGACGACACCCCTGCCGACTCCGACGCCCGCACCGGGGACCGGCTCCGGGCCGAGGGGCACGCCCTGGTCCGGGACCGGACGGTGTACGCGTGCGTGATGGGGTCGCGGGCGTTCGGGCTGGCGACGGAGGAGAGCGACACCGACCGGCGCGGGGTGTACGTCGCACCCACGCCGATGTTCTGGCGGTTCGACAAGCCGCCGTCGCACGTGGACGGCCCGGCCCCCGAGCAGTTCTCCTGGGAGCTGGAGCGCTTCTGCGAGCTGGCGCTGCGGGCCAACCCGAACGTGCTGGAGTGTCTGCACTCCCCGCTGGTGGAGCGGATCGACGACACCGGGCGCGAACTCGTCGCGCTGCGCGGCGCGTTCCTCTCCCGGCACGCCCACACCACCTTCGTCCGCTACGCGCTGGGCCAGCGGCGCAAGCTGGAGGCCGATGCGCGGACGCACGGGGCGCCCCGGTGGAAGCACGCGATGCATCTGCTGCGCCTGCTGGCGAGCTGCCGCGACCTGCTGCGGACCGGCGAGCTGCGGATCGGGGCCGGCGACTCCCGCGCGGAACTGCTCGCGGTGAAGCGGGGCGAGGTGCCGTGGGAGGAGGTGGAGCGCCGGATGAACCGGCTCGCCGACGAGAACGACGAGGCGGCCCGCCGCTCCCCGCTGCCGCCGGAACCGGACCGGGCGGCGGTGGAGGACTTCCTCGTACGCGTCCGCCGGGCGTCGGCGGCCTGACCCGGACCGGGCCGCCGCCCAATCGGCCCGTGCGACTCAGCCCGTACGGGCCGTCCCGTACGGAAGGACCCTCAGGAATCCCAGAGCGCCCCCAGGGACAGCAGGTCGCTGCGGTACTCGATGCGCTCCGACCACTCCTTGGGCCAGACCCCAGCGCCCAGGTGGGCGCCGGACAGGGCGCCGGTGAGGCAGGCGAGGGAGTCGGAGTCGCCGCGGGTGCAGGCGGCGCGGCGCAGGGCGGTGACCGGTTCGTCGGGGAAGAGCAGGAAGCACTGCAGGGCGGTGGCGAGGGCCTCCTCGGCGATCCAGCCGTCGCCGGTGGTCTCGCAGGGGTCGGTCTCCGGCGACGGGCGGCGCAGGGCGTCCTGGAGCCGGGTCAGCGCGTCGAGACACTCGTCCCAGCCGCGCGTGATGAAGGCCTCGGCCGAGGCGTCGTGGGTGTGGCGCCAGAGGTCGCCGAGCCAGCGCGCGTGGTAGCGGCCCCGGTTCTCGTAGGCGTAGCTGCGGAGCTGGCCGACGAGTCCGAGGGGTTCCGCGCCCTGGGCGAGCAGGAACACCGCGCGGGCCATCAGGTCGGAGGCGGCGAGCGCCGTGGGGTGGCCGTGGGTGAGGGCGGCCTGGAGCTGGGCGGCGCCGGCCCGCTGTTCCTCACTGAGGCCGGGCACCAGGCCGACGGGGGCGACCCGCATGTTGGCGCCGCACCCCTTGGACCCGGTCTGGCTGGCCTCCTGCCAGGGCCGCTCGCTGTCCAGCAGCCTGCAGGCGACCAGGCAGGTGCGGCCGGGGGCGCGGTTGTTGTCGGGCGAGTGGTACCAGTCGACGAACTCCTCGCGGACCGGCCGCACCAGGCGCAGCGGGGTGAGCAGTCCGCTGTCCATCGCGGTGCGGATGCCCCGGCCGAGGGCGAGCGTCATCTGGGTGTCGTCGCTGACGACCGCGGGGCGCGGCAGCTCCATCTCCCGCCAGGGCCCGCACTTGGTGAGGATGCCGGGCACGTCGTTGAACTCGGTGGGGAAGCCCAGGGCGTCGCCGAGCGCCAGCCCGGTGAGCGCGCCGGTGGCGGCCTGTTTGGTGAGGGTCCTCGTCGCGATCATGGTTGCTTCCCTTCGGGGCGCAGCAGGGGCGGGCGCAGGAGCGGCGGGTGCAAGGTGGTGGCGGTGCCCGCCCGGTGGACGGCGGCCGGCTTCCCGCGGCCTCCGGTGCGGCGCGGCGGCGCCTCGACGGCTTCCACGAAGCCGGGGGTGGCGAGCACCTTGCGCCGGAAGTTGGGACGGTCGAGCTCGACGCCCCACACGGTCTCGTAGACCTGCTGGAGCTCGCCGAGGGTGAACTCGGGCGGGCAGAACGCCGTGGCCAGGCAGGTGTATTCGAGCTTGGCGCCGATCCGTTCGCGGGCGTCGGCGAGGATCAGGCCGTGGTCGAAGGCGAGGTCGCCGACGGCCGACACGTCCCACCATCCGGCGCCGGCCGCGTCGCCGCCGCCGCGCGGTTCGGGCAGGTCGGGCAGGAGGGCGGCGTAGGCGACGGAGACGACCCGCATCCTCGGGTCGCGGTCCGGGTCGGTGTAGGTGCGGAGCTGTTCGAGGTGGAGGCCGCCGACGGCGTCCGCGTCGAGGCCGGTCTCCTCGGCGAGTTCGCGGCGGGCGGCGTCCTCGGCGCACTCGCGGGGGGCGACGAACCCGCCGGGCAGCGCCCAGTGGCCGAGGAAGGGCTCCTGGCCGCGTTCCACGAGCAGGACGTGCAGCCGTTCCTCGCGGACGGTGAAGACGGCGAGGTCGACGGTGACGGCGAACGGGGTGAAGGCGTGCGGGTCGTAGCCCGCGGGGGCGGCGGTGCTCATCGGTTCTCCGGGAGGGGCGGACTGAAGTTCCATCCCGCGCCGAGCACCGCGTCGACGGCCTCGACGGCCGTGGCGAGGCGCTGTTCGCGGGTGCCGGTGATCTCGATGAACCGGCGTCCGGTACGGGTGAGTTCGGCGCGGAAGCGGTCGGTCATCCAGGGTCGCAGTTCCTCGCCGTCGCGCAGGCCGTCGTCCTCGAACGCCACGCCGTCGTGGTCGGTGAGCAGCCACAGGTGGTGGGCCGTGCGGTCGGCGGTCTCCTCGACCAGGGGGTTGCGTCCGCCGACGTACCTCTCGTGCCAGACGGTGGTGGCGAAGGAGTCGGTGTCGCAGATCAGGACCGGGGAGCCGGACCGGGCGGCGGCCTCCTCGCGGACGTTCTGGACGGAGGCGATCAGCGGGAAGTCGTCGGTGGAGAAGACGACGTCCTCCCACTGGGCGCGCGGATCGGCGGCGCGGAGGGCGGCGAGCTTCTGTTCGCTGTACTCGCGGCCGTACTCGGGGACGTATCGGGTGGCGGCCCATACCCCGCCGCGCCGCCGGTAGTGGTCGGCGAGCGCGAGCGCGAGGGTGGTGGTCCCGGTCGACTCGGCGCCGACGACGACGATCCGGCGGGCCAGGGCGGCCCGCACCGGCGGCGCGAGGAAGTCCCAGCATCCGACCGGATCCTTGCGCACCGCGGTGCCGGAGACCGGGTAGGCGGTCCGTTCCGGATCGACGCAGACCGGTTCCGCGCCGAACCTGCGGGCGAGTTCGTCGCCGTACGACTCCGAGGTGAAGACCGCGTCGACCGGGCCGGGCACCGCGGCGGTGAAGACCGCCATGTGCGCGTCCCAGACGGCGGGGTCGTGGACGTCCATGGGGATGTCGTCCACGGCGCCCACCACGGTGGCGTCCGGGTGGACCTCCCGCATCCAGGCGACCCGGTCGGCGAGCGGGACGGATTCCACGGTGGCGGCGCAGACCAGCACGGTGAGCCGTGCGCACCGCTCCAGGGCGGTGCGCACGAGGTGGTGGTGGCCGGCGTGCGGCGGATAGAACTTGCCGAGCACCAGACCGTGTCCGTACGCCGTGCCGGTCATGCCGCGACCTCCGCCGGGCGGCCGGGGGTTGTGGCCGGGGCGTCGAGGTCCCGGCGCCAGTTGCGCAGCCCGGCCAGGCAGAGCGCCAGGAAGCCGACGTAGAGCAGCGAGGTGAGGTAGAGGTCCTTGTGGGCGTAGAGCGGGACGTAGACGAGGTCGGCGGCTATCCACAGCCACCAGGACTCGACGAGCTTGCGGCACTGCCCGTACGTCGCGGTCAGCGAGAGCGCGGTCGTCAGGGCGTCCCAGAACGGGACGGTCGAGTCGGTGGCGCGGGACAGCAGGAGGGCCAGCGCCGCGGTCCCCACCGCCCCCGCCGCGAGCAGCCATACCCACTCGGCGCGCGTGGTGCGGCGCACCGGCAGGTCGGTCGTCCCTGGTCCACCCCCGTGGGTCCAGGTCCACCAGCCGTACGCGGCGAGGGCGATGAAGACGATCTGGAGTCCGGCGTCGGCGTACAGGCCGGACTGGGCGAACAGCAGGATGAAGAACAGGTTGTTGGCGATCCCTATCGGCCAGTTCGCCAGGTGCTGGCGCGCGACGAGCCAGACGCACAGCGCGCCGCTGCCGAATCCGAGCACCTCGGTCCAGGCGACCGGGGTGTCCAGGACCGTGAACAACGGCCGCTGCAGGGGTTCGAGGATCTCCGCGAGACTCACACCCGCCTCCTTAATGGTCAGTCTGACTATAAGGGGTGGAGCGGGACCGCGAAAGGCCCGCGGCCGGTTCCCGTTCGGAATTCTTCGAACGGGAACCGGCCGCGGGCCTCGGGTGCGGCGCGGGGGCCTTCGCCTACAAGCCGACCTCGCGCATCAGCATGCCCACCTCGGTGTTGGTGAGCCGGCGCAGCCAGCCGGACTTCTGGTCGCCCAGCGGAATCGGGCCGAAGGAGGTCCGCACCAGCCGGTCGACCGGGAAGCCGGCCTCGGCCAGCATCCGGCGCACGATGTGCTTGCGGCCCTCGTGGAGGGTCACCTCGACCAGGTAGTTCTTGCCGGTGTTCTCGACGACCCGGAAGTGGTCGGCGCGGGCGTAGCCGTCCTCCAGCTGGATGCCGTCCTTGAGCCGCTTGCCCAGGTCGCGCGGGAGCGGGCCCTGGATGGCCGCCAGGTACGTCTTCTTCACGCCGTACTTGGGGTGGGTCAGCCGGTGGGCCAGCTCGCCGTGGTTGGTGAGCATGATGATGCCCTCGGTCTCGGTGTCCAGCCGCCCGACGTGGAAGAGCCGCGTCTCACGGTTGGTCACGTAGTCGCCGAGGCACTGGCGGCCCTCGGGGTCCTCCATGGAGGAGACCACGCCGGCCGGCTTGTTCAGGGCGAAGAAGAGGTACGACTGGGTGGCGACGGTCAGGCCGTCCACCTTGATCTCGTCCTTCTCCGGGTCGACCCGCTTGCCCTGTTCGAGCACGATCTCGCCGTTGACCTCGACGCGCGCCTGCTCGATCAGCTCCTCGCAGGCCCGCCGGGAGCCCATGCCCGCGCGGGCGAGGACCTTCTGCAGCCGCTCGCCCTCCAGCTCCGCGCCGGGGTGGGTCTTGGGCGTCTTGATCTCGGGCTTCTCGGCGTACCGGTCGCGGTTGCGCTGCTCGATCTTGGCGTCGAGCTCGCGCGGCCGGGACTGCGCCGTGCGCGGGCGCCCACCGCGGCGGTAACCGCCCTGGGGGGTCTTCGGGCCGCCCTTGGCGCCGCCGCGGGCGGCCTCGCCGCGGCCCTTGCGGGGGCCGTCCTCGGCCGGGGCCCCGGAGGAGCCCACGTCGTAGCGGCGCTCCTCGGGACGGGGACGGCGGGGACGCTGCTCCTGCTCGTCACGTCCGCCGCGACCGCCCTGGCCGCCGGCCGGGCCGCGCCCGCCCTGCGCACCGCCCTGGAAGCCGCCGCCCTGACCACGACCGCCCTGCGGGCCGCCCTGACCGCGTCCGCCGCCGCCCTGGCCGCCACGACCGCCCTGGGAGCCGCCCTGGGACCCGCCGCGACCGCCCTGGGAGCCGCCGCCCTGGGAGTTCGACCGGAAGGACCCGCCGCTGCCGCTCCGGGAGCCCCTGTTGCCGCCGCCCTGGTCGCCGCTGCCGCTTCCGCTGTTCCTGCCACTGCTTCGCATCAAAAATCCGTCTTGTCGTCTGCGTGTGTATCGGGGGTGTCCGGTGCGTCCGGATCGAACGACGGCACACCCTCCAGCGTCTCTGCCTCGATCGCGTCCGCCTCGGGGAGGAAGGGCGCGAGCTCCGGAAGCTCGTCCAGACCACGCAGGCCCATACGCTCCAGAAAGTAGTTCGTCGTCCTGTACAGGATCGCACCTGTTTCGGGTTCCGTCCCCGCCTCCCCGACCAGGCCCCTCTGGAGCAGGGTCCGCATGACCCCGTCGCAGTTCACCCCGCGCACCGCGGAGACCCTCGACCGGCTCACCGGCTGGCGGTAGGCGACCACCGCGAGCGTCTCCAGCGCCGCCTGGGTGAGGCGGGCGTGCTGGCCGTCCAGGACGAAGCCCTCGACCGCCTCCGCGAAGGCGGGCCGGGTGTAGAACCGCCAGCCGCCGGCGACCAGCCGCAGGTCGAATCCGCGGCCCTGGACCGTGTACTCGTCCGCCAGCTCCCGCAGGGCGTCCGCCACGGCCCTGCGGGGCCGCTGGAGGACCTTGGCGAGGTGCACCTCGGTGGCGGGCTCGTCCACCACCATCAGAACGGCCTCCAGGGCGGGCTTGAGGGCCAGCTCCGCCACCGGGGGCCTGCCGGGCGGTCCGACCCCCTCGGGGGCGCCGTACGCCCCCTCGCGCGCCGGTGCGCCGCCGCCGTGCTGCCGCGGTCCGTCCACGGGTCCGCTCATGTCCGGGCTCCTTCCTGCGCCGTACGCGGCCGGTCCCCGGCCGCCCCGGAGCCGGCACCGGGTCCGGCGTCGGGTCCGGCGTCCGGTCCGGCGTCCGGTCCGGCGTCGGGGTCTTCCTGGTCGAACTCGTCGGTGACCACCGGCTCGGCCCCCTCGCCGCCGACCCAGTGGACCAGCAGTTCCCCGAGGGCCTCCTCCTGGTCGAGGGCGACCGCCTTCTCCCGGTAGAGCTCCAGCAGCGCGAGGAACCGGGCGACGACCGTGAGGGTGTCGTCCGCGTCCTCGGTGAGCGCGGCGAAGCTGACGCCGCCCGCCCCGCGCAACCGGGCCACGATGATCTCCGCCTGCTCCCGGACGCTGACCAGCGGGGCGTGGATGTGCTCGACGTACACCTGCGGCTCTGGCCTGGGCTGCATGGCCTTGACCGCGAGCCGGGCGAAGCCCTCGGGCCCGATGCTGATCACGACGTCCGGCAGCAGCTCCGCGTGGTGCGGTTCCAGGCCGACGGTACGGGGGTGGCGGCGGGACTCGGCGTCCAGCCGGTCGCTGAAGATCTCGGCGATCCGCTTGTACGCCCGGTACTGGAGCAGCCGCGCGAAGAGCAGGTCCCTGGCCTCCAGCAGCGCGAGGTCGGCCTCGTCCTCCACTTCGGCGGCGGGCAGCAGCCGGGCGGCCTTGAGGTCGAGCAGGGTGGCGGCCACCACGAGGAACTCGGTCGTCTGGTCCAGGTCCCAGTCGGCGCCCATGGCGCGGATGTGCGCCATGAACTCGTCGGTGACCTTGGACAGCGCGACTTCGGTGACGTCCAGCCGGTGCCGCGAGATGAGCTGGAGGAGCAGATCGAAGGGGCCCTCGAAGTTCGCCAGCCGCACGGTGAAACGCCTGTCACCCGGCCCCCCGGCCTCCGCGGTCTCCCCCTCGGGCTCCGGCACGTCCCCCACGGGATCAGGCGCCTCCCGTACGGGATCGGGATCGGGCGATCCCTCCGAGTGCTCCGGCGTCTCCCCCGAGGGCTCCGGCGCCTCCCCCACGGGTTCCCCCGCGTCCGGTGCGGGACCGCGCGCCCCCGCGCCCGGCCCCCGGCCGAGGGCGCGGCGGCGCGGGACGGCGGGGTCGTCGGTGGGGGGCATGGGGTTCCAGGGGGGTGACGGCGGGCGGTCGGCGCGGGTACGGGCGACGCGCGGACCGGCGCGGCCTGCTGCGGGCCGGGCCGCCGGTCGGGCGGCCCTCCCGCAGGCTACCGGCGCGAGGGCGCTCAGCGGCCGCGCAGCCGCCGTACGAGGATGCTCGCGTCGCCCCGCGACTCCAGGTCGGCGAGGACGACGGCGACCGCCTCGCGGACGATGCGCCCGCGGTCGACGGCGAGTCCGTGCTCGCCGCGCAGGACGAGCCGGGCGTGTTCGAGGTCCATCAGTTCTTCGGCGGAGACGTAGACGGTGATCTTCTCGTCGTGCCGTTCCCGGCCGCTGGGCCGCCGGTTGGCTCCGCGGCCCGCGCCGCGCCTGCGCTGCTGGCCCGCGCCCGCGTCCTGTTCCTGGGCCGGGGGCGGAGCCTGCGGCCCAGGTCCGGTCCGGCTCTGCGGGACGCCTGCGGGGCGTTGGACGGGCTGGTCGCCGCCTTCGGGCTCCGCCGCGGCGTGCTCCGGGGAGCGTCCCGGCGCGGGTGTCTCGCCCGATCGGTCGCCGGGTGCGGCGGCGGCGCCTTCGGCGCCGGGTGCGGGCACCCGTGCCTCATTGGCCGCCCGGCGCCGCCGCTCCGCGGGGGAGGACGACTGGAGGCCCATGCCCCCGGTGGTACGGAACAGCTCGTCGGCGCCCGGCAGACTCACTCGGCGTGACACCGGGCGAGCACCTCCCTGGCGAGCTGGCGGTAGGCGGCCGCGCCGACCGAGTTGGAGGCGTAGGTGGTGATGGGCTCGCCGGCGACCGTGGTCTCCGGGAAGCGCACCGTCCGGCCGATGACCGTGTGGTAGACGTGGTCGTCGAACGCCTCGACGACGCGCGCCAGGACCTCACGGCTGTGCACCGTACGGGAGTCGTACATGGTGGCGAGGATGCCGTCGAGCTCCAGCTCGGGGTTGAGCCGCTCCTGGACCTTCTCGATGGTCTCGGTGAGCAGAGCCACTCCGCGCAGGGCGAAGAACTCGCACTCCAGCGGCACTATGACCTTGTGCGCGGCCGTCAGGGCGTTGACGGTGAGCAGGCCGAGCGAGGGCTGGCAGTCGATCACGATGTAGTCGTAGTCGGCCATGAGCGGCTTCAGGGCGCGCTGCAGCGTCGACTCGCGGGCCACCTCGCTGACCAGCTGGACCTCTGCGGCCGACAGGTCGATGTTGCTGGGGAGCAGGTCCATGTTGGGGACCGCGGTCTTCAGCAGCACGTCGTCGGCCGTCATGCCCCGCTCCATGAGCAGGTTGTAGACGGTGAGGTCGAGCTCCATCGGGTTGACCCCGAGGCCGACCGAGAGCGCGCCCTGCGGGTCGAAGTCGACGAGCAGGACACGGCGTCCGTACTCGGCGAGCGCGGCGCCCAGGTTGATGGTCGACGTGGTCTTGCCCACGCCGCCCTTCTGGTTGCACATCGCGATGATCTTCGCGGGGCCGTGGTCGGTCAGCGGGCCCGGGATCGGGAAGTACGGGAGGGGCCGCCCGGTCGGGCCGATCCGCTCGCGGCGCTGACGCGCCGCGTCGGGAGCGAGGGTGGCCGCGTACTCCGGATCGGGTTCGTACTCGGCGTCGGGGTCGTAGAAGTGCCCCTCGGGCACCTCGGCGAAGTCGGCGAGGTGGGCGGTGTCGCGGCCACTCTCGTTGCCGGCCATGGCGTTCACGTGTAGGCCGTCCATCATCTGGGGGGCTGTCGTCATGTGCTGGTGGGTGGCGAAGGTGCGGACCGCGACGGAGCCGACAGCTTCGAGCCCGTTCGGGCCCCGACCCTGTGCAGGCATCCCTGGTTGACCACCCCCGGGAGTAAATGTCGACTCATTCACAAGTCGTCTTACCTCCTTGGACGTGACCAGGAAACTTATCGATAGGTCAGCGTGGCACCATGCCGACGATGGGCGACTCTATGGCGTGTCACCGGTCCGCAGCAACACAATCCGCCGTTCCCGGCCCGATGTGTCGGCAATCGAACACCCCACTGTCAAGGGCGCACAGGGAGCAAGCCCGGCATTTCGCGAGGGCACGAATCGGGTAAAGGGTTACGTTCGAGGCGAGTTGCGCGGGGGGCGCGCGGAGGCCGACGCACGTCCGGCCGGACCTTGCGCGGCAAGGTCCGGCCGGACGTGTGACATTGACGGACGTGGTTGACCCGTCAGCCGATGAGGCCGCTCAGTTCCACGTGCGGAAGGTCGTGCGCTTCGGCGACCTCGCGGTAAACGACCTGGCCCTCATGGGTGTTGAGGCCCTTGGCCAGCGCGGGGTCGCGGCGCAGCGCCTCGGCCCAGCCGCGGTTGGCCAGCTCCACGATGTACGGCAGCGTGGCGTTGGTGAGGGCGTAGGTGGAGGTGTTCGGCACCGCGCCCGGCATGTTGGCGACGCAGTAGAAGACCGAATTGTGCACCTGGAAGGTCGGCTCGGCGTGCGTCGTCGGGTGGGAGTCCTCGAAGCAGCCGCCCTGGTCGATCGCGATGTCGACAAGAACACTTCCCGGCTTCATCTTGGCGACGAGCTCGTTGGTGACCAGCTTCGGGGCCTTGGCGCCCGGGATCAGCACCGCGCCGACGACGAGGTCGGCCTCGACGACGGCCTTCTCCAGCTCGAAGGCGTTGGAGACGACCGTCTGCACCTTGGTGCCGAAGATCTTGTCCGCCTCGCGCAGCTTGTTGATGTCCTTGTCGAGCAGCGTCACGTGGAAGCCGAGGCCCACGGCGATCTGCGCGGCGTTCCAGCCGGAGACGCCGCCGCCGATGACGACGGCCTTGGCCGCGGCGGTGCCGGGGACGCCGCCGGGGAGCACGCCGCGGCCACCGGCCGAGCGCATCAGGTGGTAGGCGCCGACCTGCGGGGCCAGCCGGCCCGCGACCTCGGACATCGGGGCGAGCAGCGGCAGCGCGCGGTTCGCGGTCTCGACGGTCTCGTACGCGATGGCGGTGGTGCCGGACTCCAGCAGCGCGTCCGTGCACGCGCGGGAGGCGGCCAGGTGCAGGTAGGTGAAGAGCGTCTGGCCCTTGCGCAGGCGGTGGTACTCCTCGGCGACCGGCTCCTTGACCTTGAGCAGCAGGTCGGCACTGGCCCAGACCTCGTCCGCGGTGTCCAGGATCTGCGCGCCCGCGGCGGTGTACTCCGCGTCCGTGATGGACGAGCCGGCGCCGGCGTTCTTCTCGACGACGACCTGGTGGCCGTGGCGGACGAGCTCATGCACTCCGGCGGGGGTGATCGCCACCCGGAACTCGTTGTTCTTGACTTCGCGGGGGATGCCGACCTTCACGTCGATCACGGTCCGTGGCTCGGAGGTCGCCGGGGCATGCCGAAACATTCCCTGACATACACAGCGTAAATGGAGACGCCACGAAGATGCGCGGCAGAGCCAGTCTAATGAAGGACTTCTCGCTGTCTAGCCTTACAAAGCATTAATTTTCCTGGATGGCACTACGGATTTCGCAGGTAGAACCCTTCTCATCCAGCAGTCTGTCCGCCGTGGCCCGGTGCAGCGCCGCCGCCGCGGGGTCGCCGACCCGGTCCAGGGTGTCGGCCAGCCGCAACTGGAGCGCGGCCTGCAGCCGCACGTCCTCGGCGCGACGGGCCAGGTCCACGGCCTCGCGGCACGTGGCCAGCGATTCGTGCGGGCGCCCCGCGTACTCCTGTACCCGGGCCGCCTCGCTCAACGCCCGTGCCTGCGCGGCCGGATCGCCGAGCCGGCGGTGTCCCGCCGCCGAGGCCCGCCAGTTCCGCAGCGCCTCCCCGTACCGCCCGGCGTAGGTGTGCACCGCGCCGAGCCGTCCGTACAGCCGGGCCTCGCCCGCCCGGTCGCCCTGGGTCAGCCGCAGCGCGAGCGCCCGGCTGTACCAGTCGGCGGCCCGGTGGTAGTCCTCCAGCTCGGCGTAGGCGCCGCCTACGGATTCCATCGCGCGCCCGGTCGCGTAGGGGTCCTTCGCCTCTCTTCCGGCGTCCAGCGCGGCCCGGTAACGCTCCAGCGCGACCCGGGTGCGGCCGGTACCGGCGTCCAGATCGGCGAGGTTGAGCAGCGCCGCCGCCCGCTCCCTCGGCAGTTCCCGGCGCTCCGCGACGTCCAGCACCAGCCCGTGCAACCCGTACAGGTCCGCGGCGGCGGCCTCGGTCCCCAGATGTGCGGCGAGCGCCCGCACCAGGGCGGACACCAGTCGGCGGGCCAGGGTGTCCAGCCCGCCGTCCTGCACCGAGGTGCGCGCCGAGGCGAGCAGGGCGGGCAGCCGGGAGAGCAGCCATGCCTCGGCCTCCTGCGGGCCGGGGAAGCGCAGCGACCGGGGCAGCCCGGCCAGTCTGCGGCGGGACGGCGCGTCCTCGGGCTCGGTGACGGCCCGGCAGGACTGCAGCAGGCGTACGTTGCGCTCCAGCATCCGGGCCCTGGCCAGCTCGGTCTCGGCCGGCCGGTCGCATTCCGCCAGCAGTTCGCGCAGTGCCGGGACCAGGAAGCCGGGCACCTCGTACTGCGGCTCGACGGCGCCGTTGCTCCGCAGCAGGCCGTAGCCGGCGAAGTCCTGGAGGGTGCGGCGGGCCGCCGAGACCGAGCAGCCGGCCAGCGCCGACGCGGTGTGCGCGTCCGCGAGGCCGGACGGGGCGAGGGCGAGCAGCCGCAGAATGCGGGCGGCGGTCTGCGGGAGGGTGTCGTGCACCAGCCGGAAGGCGCGCACGGGCGGACGGACCTGGTCGTCGCCGGCGGTCCTGCGCAGTTGGGTGGTGAGGTCGTCGACGGAGGCGGACGGGTGGGCGCGGAGCCATCCGGCGGCCAGCACGAGTGCGGCGGGCTGCCCCCCGCACTCCTCGACCAGGGTCTCGGCCGCCACCGGGTCGACGGTGATGCGGACCTGTCCCACCGCCGCGGCCAGCAGCGCCACCCCGGCCGCGGCGTCCAGGCCGCCGAGGGTGCACGGCCGGACGTCGGGGATGCCGGTGAGGGGGCCGGTGGAGGTGGCGAGGACCAGGCAGCCGGGGTTGTCCGGGAGCAGCGGACCGACCTGCTCCGCGTCGACCGCGTCGTCGAGCAGCAGCACCGCGCGGCGGACGGCGAGCGCCTCGCGGACCATCTCGGACAGCTCGTCCTCGTCCGCGCCGGGCGGAGTGGCGATGCCCAGCAGGCCGAGGATCTCGCGGGCGGTGCGCTCCCCCGGCACCCGCTCACCGCCGGGGGCGGCGAGGCTGACCCGGAGGACTCCGTCGGGGTGGTCGCCGGTCCCGGTGCCGGGCACCGCCCACGGCAGCGGGCCGAGGCCGCCCCCGGCGCCGGCCGCCACCCCGGTCAGCTCCCGGGCGAACCGGGCGGCCAGCGCGCTGCGCCCGGAGCCGGGGCGTCCGGCGATCAGCAGCACGCGGGCCCGGCCGCTCTTGCGGCCGGCCAGCGTGTCCAGTCCGGCCCGTTCGATGTCCTCGCGCAGGGCCTTCGACTCGCGTTCCCTGCCGAAGAACCCCGAGGGCGCTCCGCCGGGCGCTTCCCCGCCGCCGGCGGGTCGGGCCGGGCCGCTGGTGTCCACCGCCTGATCGGTCACGGGCCACGCTCCACTTCGCTCCACGCGGTGCCCGCCGGAGCTCCGGTCGGGGCCTTTCGAGCGTAGTTCAGGAGTGCGGGCGAACAGGGGCGAGCGCGGCGCGACCATCCCCCGATCGGATCAACATTCTTTAAGATCGTCAGACCGTCAGCGGCGTATGCGGGCGAACGGGTGACGGTGCGTCAGGAACCGGGGGCATCCGGAACCGGGGTCGCCGGAAGAACCCGGTGCCCGGGAGGCTCAGGCCTCGAACGGCCGGGCCGGCCACGGGGCCTGCGCCGGGCGCAGCGCGTCCAGCCCGTCCCCCGCGAGCGCCGCCGTCAGCGACAGCACGCCCACCACCAGGCAGGCGTTGTGCAGGTCGCCGGCGAGGATCTTGCGGACCAGGTCCGGGAGCGGCACCCGGGCGTGCTCCATGTCGGCCTCCTCCTCGGAGACGACGAACCGCTCGCCGTCCGCCTCGGACAGGTCCCGGGCGAGGAAGACGCGGACCGCCTCGTCGCAGCCGCCGGGCGTCGGGTAGACGTCGGTCAGCACCCGCCAGTCGGCGGCCTTGACGTGGGCCTCCTCGTACAGCTCGCGCTGGGCGGCGTGCAACGGGTTCTCGCCCGGCACGTCCAGCAGGCCGGCCGGGATCTCCCACAGCTTGTGCCGCACCGGGTGGCGGTACTGCCGCAGCACCAGCACCCGGTCCTCGTCGTCGAGCGCCAGGACCGCCACCGAGCCGGGGTGCACCTGGTAGTCGCGGTGCACGACGGTGCCGTCGGGCATCACCACGTCGTCGGTGCGGACGCTGGTCTTGTTGCCGGTGAACGGGGTCACCGTCGCGGTGACCTCCCACTCCTCGGGCGTGTCCTTGATACCCATGCCGTCCTCCCACGTACAGACAGAAACCGGGGCACCCGTCCGTGTCGGACGCGTACCCCGGTCAACCGTAATGCCTCGCCGTCAGGCCCCGGTGGTGGTGGCCGCCGCGACCTTGCGGGCCACGGCCGCCTTCACCAGACCCGCGAAGAGCGGGTGCGGGCGGGTCGGCCGGGAGCGCAGCTCCGGGTGGGCCTGGGTGGCCACCAGATAGGGGTGGACCTCGCGCGGGTACTCGACGTACTCGACCAGCTTGTTGTCCGGGGAGGTGCCGGAGAAGAACAGGCCGGCCTTCTTCTCCAGCTCCGAGCGGTAGGCGTTGTTGACCTCGTAGCGGTGGCGGTGGCGCTCCTCCACGTAGGGCTCGTCGGCGTACGCCTCACGGACGACCGAGCCCTCGGCGAGCTTCGCCGGGTACAGGCCGAGCCGCATGGTGCCGCCCAGGTCGCCCGCGCCCTCGACGTAGGCGAGCTGCTCCTCCATCGTGGAGATGACCGGGTGGCCGGTGGCCGCGTCGAACTCGGTGGAGTTGGCGTCCGGGATGCCGGCCAGGTTGCGGGCCGCCTCGATCACGATGCACTGGAGGCCCAGGCAGAGGCCGAGCAGCGGCACCTGGTTCTCGCGGGCGTACCGGATCGCGCCGACCTTGCCCTCGACTCCGCGCTCGCCGAACCCGCCGGGGATGCAGACGGCGTCGACGTCGGCCAGGTGCCGTGCGGCGCCCGCCGGGGTCTTGCAGTCGTCGGAGGTGACCCACTTCACCTGGACACGGGCCTTGTTGGCGAAGCCGCCGGCCCGGATGGCCTCGGTCACCGAGAGGTAGGCGTCCGGCAGGTCGATGTACTTGCCGACCAGCGCGACGGTGACCTCGTGGTCCGGGTTGTGGACCCGGTCCAGCAGGTCGTCCCACGTCGTCCAGTCCACGTCGCGGAACGACAGGTCGAGCTTGCGCACGACGTAGGCGTCCAGGCCCTCGGTGTGCAGCACCTTCGGGATGTCGTAGATCGACTTGGCGTCGACGCAGGCCACCACGGCGGCCTCGTCCACGTCGCACATCAGCGAGATCTTGCGCTTGATGGCGGTGGGGACGTCGCGGTCGGCGCGCAGCACGATGGCGTCCGGCTGGATGCCGATGTTGCGCAGCGCGGCCACCGAGTGCTGGGTCGGCTTGGTCTTCAGCTCGCCGGACGGGCCGATGTAGGGCAACAGTGAGATGTGCACGACGAAGACATTGTCCCGCCCGACCTCATGGCGTACCTGGCGCACGGTCTCCAGGAACGGCAGCGACTCGATGTCGCCCACCGTGCCGCCGACCTCGGTGATGACCACGTCGACGTCGCCGGTCGCCATCCGGCGGATGCGGTGCTTGATCTCGTTGGTGATGTGCGGGATGACCTGGACCGTGTCGCCGAGGTACTCGCCGCGCCGCTCCTTCGCGATGACCTGCGAGTAGACCTGGCCGGTGGTGACATTGGCCGAGCCGTCGAGGTCGACGTCGAGGAACCGCTCGTAGTGGCCGATGTCCAGGTCGGTCTCGGCGCCGTCGTTGGTGACGAACACCTCACCGTGCTGGAACGGGTTCATCGTGCCCGGGTCGACGTTGAGGTACGGGTCGAGCTTCTGCATGGTGACCCGAAGGCCACGGGCCTTGAGGAGGGCACCCAGGCTGGAGGCAGTCAGACCCTTGCCGAGGGAGGAGGCGACACCCCCGGTGACGAAGATGTGCTTGGTCGTCGTGGATGTGGGCTGCATAGCCAAAGGGGGCTCCCGTGGTCGCGAATCTGAGGTACGTACCGGCTGCCGAACCGGAGATTCCGGGGGTGCCGTCGCTTGCGGTGCGGGGGCCTCGTCCACTTCTCGGAACGACCACCCGTCCACGGGCTACCAGGGTAACAGCGACCGGGAGGGGACGCTCCGGGCGACTCCTCCCGCAGGAAGATCACCTTTCCTGCGCAAGCGCTTCACGTCCCACTCTTTCGGCTCATACATGTTGCGGGGACCGTCGCGCGGATCACCCGTGTGCGTCGTATCCTGCTCGGACACTCTTCACCGAGCCGGCCGGTCCGAGGCGTCACCATCGTCCGTACCAGCCGTCGTCACGGCGCCGGCACACATCGGTTTCTTCCTTACCTTCCCGCTCATCCCTTCCCCCTTTTCTTTGCCGCAGCAAGAGCCCCCCGCGGGGGGCGACAGGGCCGTTCGACTGGAGACGCACGTGGCCGGGCGCATCGAGGATTACGCACTCATCGGAGACATGCAGACCGCCGCCCTGGTCTGCAGGGACGGCACGGCGGACTGGCTGTGCCTGCCCCGCTTCGATTCGCACGCCATCTTCGCGGGGCTCCTGGGCACCGAGGAGCACGGCTTCTGGCGCCTGGGCCCCGCGAGGCCGGAGGGGGCGGAACCGCCGACGGCGGACCGGCGGCGCTACCGCGGCGACTCCCTCATCCTGGAATCGGAGTGGGACACGCCACGCGGCACGGTCCGGGTGACCGATTTCATGCCGCCGCGCGACGGCGCGCCCCAGCTCATCCGCATCGTGGAGGGCGTGAGCGGGCGCGTTCCGATGCGGTCCGAGCTCCGGATGCGCTTCAGCTACGGCCGGATCACCCCCTGGGTGCACAAGGTGGACGGCCGTACGGTCGCGGTGGCCGGCCCGGACTCGGTCTGGCTGGACACCCCCGCCGAGACGTTCGGCGAGAACCTGACGACGTACTCGGACTTCACCGTCTCCCCCGGCGACCGGGTGGCCTTCACCATCAGCTGGCAGCCCTCGCACCGCGAGCCGCCGGCCCTGCCCGAGCCGGAGGCCTCGCTGGAGGCCACCGAGCTGTTCTGGCGGGAATGGGTCGAGCAGTGTACGTACCACGGCCCCTACCGCGAGGCCGTCGTCCGCTCGCTGATCACGCTGAAGGCGCTGACCTACGCGCCGACCGGCGGAATCGTCGCCGCCCCGACGACCTCCCTCCCGGAGGAGATCGGCGGCGTGCGGAACTGGGACTACCGCTACACCTGGCTGCGCGACGCGGCGATCACCCTCTCCTCGCTGCTGCGCACCGGCTACCGCGAAGAGGCCCGCGCCTGGCGCGAGTGGCTGC
The DNA here is from genome assembly GCF_947488945.1 of uncultured Streptomyces sp. GTDB lineage: Bacteria > Actinomycetota > Actinomycetes > Streptomycetales > Streptomycetaceae > Streptomyces. Next base: position 15,977 of record NZ_CANLBS010000014.1, on the reverse strand, counting down.
TGCGCGCGGTCGCCGGCGACCCGGAGAACCTCCAGATCATGTACGGCATCGCGGGCGAGCGGGAGCTCGGCGAGGCCGAGCTGGACTGGCTGCCCGGCTACGAGAACTCCGGCCCGGTCCGGGTCGGCAACGGCGCCGCCAACCAGCTCCAGCTCGACGTGTACGGCGAGGTCACCGAGGCGCTGCACCTGGCGCACATGACCGGCCTCGCCCGCAACGACTACGCCATGGGCCTCCAGCTCCGGCTCATCGGCTACCTGGAGAACCACTGGTACGAGCCGGACGAGGGCATCTGGGAGGTCCGCGGACCGCGCCGCCACTTCGTCCACTCGAAGGTGATGGCCTGGGTCGCGGTCGACCGGACGATCAAGCTGATCGAGGCGGGCGACGTCGAGGGGCCGCTGGAGCGCTGGCGCGAGCTGCGCGACGACATCCACCGGGACGTCTGCGAACGCGGCTACGACCCGGAGCGCAACACCTTCACCCAGTCCTACGGCTCGAAGGAACTCGACGCCAGCCTGCTGCTCATCCCGCAGATGGGCTTCCTGCCGCCCGACGACAAGCGGGTCATCGGCACGATCGAGGCGATCCAGCGCGAGCTGTCCACCGAGGACGGCTTCGTGCTGCGCTACCCGACCGACGGCGAGGACGCCGGGGTGGACGGCCTGGAGGGCGACGAGGGCGCGTTCCTCGCCTGCTCGTTCTGGCTCGCGGACGACCTGGCCATGATCGGCCGGGTCGACGAGGCCCGCCAGCTCTTCGAGAAGCTGCTGTCGCTCCGCAACGACCTGGGCCTGCTCGCCGAGGAGTGGGACTCCCGCCTGCAGCGCCAGGTGGGCAACTTCCCGCAGGCCTTCAGCCACGTCCCGCTGATCGACACGGCCCTGCGGCTGACGGCCAGCGGAGCCTACGGGGGCTGATCACCCCGGAATCCGTTCCCGGCCCCCTGTGCACACCGTGCGCGGGGGGCCGGTCGCGTGCCGGGAGGGCCGCGCGCCTACGCGCCCTCGAACGCGGACCGCAGGGCGGCGGCGAACTCGTCCGGCGCGGCGAGGAAGCCCGCGTGGTCGCCGGGGAACTCCACCGGGGCGACCCCGAGCAGCGCCGCCAGGGCCGCCGAGGTGCGGTGGGTGAGCAGTGCGCCCGAGTCGGCGCCGACGCCCACCACCACCCGGTGCGGCCCGGCCCGCAGGGCGGCGGTGTCCGGGACGTACCGGGTGGTGCCACGCAGTTCGTGGGCGAAGAAGTGCTCGGTGTTGGCGAGGTCCTGGAGCGAGGGCTCGTCGGGTGCGGGGGCCGGGTCCGCCGCCGGGTCCGCCACCGGCTCCGGAGCGGGCTGCGGGGCCGCGCCGTGCTGCTCGGGGTCGGCGTAGGCCATGAAGGCGCCCCAGGCGGCGCCCGGCCCCTGCGTGTGGAAGGTCTCGATGATCCGCTCGGTCGCCGCCCGCTGCTCGGCCGCCTCCGGCAGCAGCTCCAGCAGCGGCGGCTCGTGCGCGACCAGGGTCCGCACCCGCCCGGGGTGGCGGGCGGCCAGGGCCAGCCCCGTCACCGCTCCGCCGCTGCTGCCGAACACGTCGGCGGACGCGGCGCCCAGCGCGTCCAGCAGTGCGGCGACGTCGTCCGCGCGCAGATCGGGCGTCGAGTCCTGGTGCGGATCGTCGAGCACGCTGCCGGAGACTCCGCGGGGGTCGTGGGTGACGACCGTACGGTCCGCGGCGAGCGCCTCGGCGAGGCCGGCGAAGGCCCCGGCGTCCATCGGGGCGCCCATGAGCAGCACGAGCGGCCCGCTGCCGCGCACTTCGTAGTGCAGGCGTCCGCCGGGGATGTCGAGGGTGTGCGGGGTGGCGGCCATGGCCGGATCCCTTTCGTGGAGGGGGACGCCGGAGGTGTCCGGCGCCGCGATGACACGACTATGACGGCGGCCGGCGCCCGGACTCGTCGGTCCGGGCCCGCATCCGCCGCGTGTCGGCGGGGGGCCGGGTCGGCAGGAGGCCGCGTGGGGGGCCCGGCGGTCCGGGCCGTCCGGCGGGGGCCGGGGGTCCGACGGGGGCCGGGGGTCCGGCTCCGGCCGGGGTGCGGGGTCCGGCTTGGGCGGGGGGCGGCTCGAACGGTAGCTTCCTGACCAGGGCCGTCCGTTCCGGGCGGTCCCGTCCCGAGCGAGCGGAAGCACGAGGCCGGAACCGGTGGAGACCCAGGGCGCGATCACGGTACGGCGGGCCCTGGAACTGCCCGGCCTGCGCGGCGGGCTGCCGCGGGTGGTGGCCTGCCCGGACGCCCTGGACCGCCCGGTGCGCTGGGTGCACGCCGGAGAGGTGCCCAACATCGCCTCGCTGCTCAAGGGCGGCGAACTCCTCCTGACGACCGGCCTCGGCCTCGGGACCCGGCCCGCCGAGCAGCGGGCCTTCGTCCGGGGCCTGGCGGAACGCGGCATCGCCGCACTGGTCGTCGAACTCGGCCCCCGCTTCGGGAAGTTGCCCTCCGCCATCGTGGAGGCGGCGCAGGCGGCGGGCCTGCCGCTGATCCAGCTGCACCGCGAGGTGCCGTTCGTCGCGGTCACCGAGGAGATCCACACCGAGATCGTCAACGGGCACTACGCGCTGGTCCGGCAGGCCGAGGAGGTGCACCGGCGGTGCACCCGGGCGGTGCTGGACGGGGGCGGGGTGGCGCAGGTCCTGTCGGTGCTGGCGGAGTTCGCCGCCGCACCCGTCTTCCTGGAGACCCCGGACGGCGGGCTGCTGTACGCCACGGGGCCCGCGGACGCGCCGCCGGAGGCCGGGCCGCTGCGGGTCTGGGAAGGGCTGCGCGGGGACCGGGCCGCCCGGGACTCCCCGCCGGCCGGTTCGGTGGTGGTGGACGTGGCCGGGGGCGGCGCGGGGCCGGGCGCCGTACGGGCCCGGCTGGCGCTGCTCGCCGTGTCCCGGCCGCTCGCGCCGGTGCACCGGATGGCGGCGGAGCGGGCCGCCGGCATCCTGGCGGTGGTGCTCATGCAGGCCCGGCAGGAGGAGGAACTGGCCGCGCGCGGGCGCGGCGACTTCCTCACCGATCTGGCGGAGGGCCGTGTCACGCCGGGGGACGCGGCCGCCCAGGCCCGGACGCTCGGGTTCCGGCCCACCGGTCCGCTGCTCCTCCCGGTGGTGATGCTGCCCGCGCCGGGCCCGCGCGGGACCCGTGCGGTGCAGGAGGAACTCGCCTTGGCCGGGGTGCCGGTGCTGCTCGGGGTGCGGCCCGTGGAGGGACGGGTGCCGCTCCTGGTCGGGCTGCGGGACGGGGCCGAGCGGGCGGCGGTCGCGGACCGGGTGGCGGCAGCGCTGCGCGCGGGGCTGGAACGCGCCGGACCGGAGCGTACGGGGATCGAGGGGACGGGGCCGGAACGCGCCGTCGCCGGCCGGGCCGGATGGTCGCGTCCCGTCGTGGTGGTCGGCGTGCCGGGCGACTGGGCGTCGGTGGGGGCCGGGCTGCGGCACGCGGCGGAGACGGCGGTGGCGGCGCGGGGGCTGCCCGAGCGGCCGTGGCACGACGCCCGGAGCCTGGACACCGACCTGCTGCTGTGGCGGCTGCGCGACCACCCGGACCTGGCGGCTTTCGTGGAGCGCACGATCGGCCCGCTGCGTGCCCACGACCGCTCGTCCCGCCCGCCGCTGCTGCCGACCCTGGAGGCGTACGTGGCCCACGCGGGCCGCAAGGCCGAGACCGCACGGGCCCTGCACCTGAACCGGCAGACGCTCTACAACCGGCTGGCCCGGATCGCGGAGCTGCTCGCCGCCGACCTGGACGACCCGCACACGGTCCTGTCCCTCGGCCTGGCCCTGCGCGCCCGCGGGCACACCACCTGACGGACCGCCCCGGCACACACGGGGGGGGCGGTCGCGGGTCCGAGCGGGGCAGATGCGGGAGGACGCCGGGTGCGGGGTTCGGGGTGGCTCAGCGCCCGCGTGCGATCAGCGGGTGCGCCAATTCGTCGTAGACGCTGAGCACGTGGGCGACGGTGTCGTCCTCCGTCGGCCGGCCCCGTGCCTGTTCCCGGCCGGCGGCGGCCAGCAGCTCGCGCCGCTCCGGGTCGCCCAGCAGCTCCGCCACGGCCCGCGCCAGGGCCTCGGGGCCGCCCGGCGGCACCCGTACCGCCGCGTCGCCGAGGAGTTCACGGGCCGGGGACATGGCCACGACCGGGACGCCGGTCCGCAGCGCCTCGCGGGCGAGCGGGGAACGCGCTCCGGCGTGTCCGGCGAGCACCACCAGGTCGGCGACGGCGAGGAGTTCGGGGAGACCGTCCGGGGAGTCCGCGAAGCGGACGGGAAGCCGCTCGGCGGTGACCCGGCGCCGGTACGCCTCCGGGACGCGGGTCCGGTCCACGACGATCAGCAGCGGCACCGGGTCGAGCCCCCGCCAGTCCCGGGCGGCGTCCAGCAGCACGTCGAGGCCCCCGTGCGGTCCCGGCGAGGCGGCCGCGAACAGCAGGGGCCGTCCGAGCACCCCCAGTTCGGCGTGGATCTTGTCGTCGGGTGCGGCACGCTCCGGCAGGGCCACCGGCGCGAGCCGGGCGTCCCGGGCGCCCCTCCGTCGCGCCACGTCCACCAGATCGGAGGAGACGCCGAGCACGACGGCCGCCGACCTGGCGACCCGTCGCTCCGTGAGCCGTCGCATCCGGCGGCGGGCGCCCTCGGCTTGCGCCCGCGTGTGCCAGGTGACGACGAGTGGTATCCGGAGCCCGCCGAGGGCGAGCGCGGCGCGCGCGCCCGCGTGCAGGCCGTGCGCGTGCACGACGTTCGCGCCGGTGCACGCGGCGCGCAGGGCGGCCACCGAGACCGGGTCGCCGCGCCGGGGCACCGGCACGAATCGCGCCCCCGCCGCGGAGAAGTCGTGGGACCGGTCCAGCGCTTCGGGCGCGCAGACCGTGACGTGCACGCCCCGCGCGACCAGCCCGGCGGCGAGCGAGGCCACATGGGCCCCGCTCCCCGCGCCGCCGCCGCCCAGCACTTGGACCGTACGCAGCTGTGACACGTTGTTCTGCTCCCGGAGCTCCCGAGGGGGTGATGGGCATACCGCGCCAAGGATGCCAGTCCGTACGCGTGTTCCGGGACCGCCGGAACGTTGCTGCGGCGCCCCGTGGCGACAACAGGCCGTCGATCATCACTCGCACGAGTGAAGCCCGTGGCGAGAATCAGCCCCTCCGCGCGGCCGTCCCGTCGGTCCGGTGGGCGGCGTAAGCCCGGCGGGACCCCCGGAACGCCGACGGGTCCGGACTGCCGACGGCTCCCGGAGCGCCGACGGGTCCGGGGCGGCGCCCCGGACCCGTGCCGCTACCGTCGTGCCGCCCGCCGCGTCAGGGGGCGTCCGCCCGCGCGGTGGCGAGGAGTTCCTCGGCATGGGCGCGGGCCGTCTCGGAGTCCTCCTGGCCCGCGAGCATCCGGGACAGCTCCCGGACCCGGTCCTCGCCCTCCAGGACGGTGACCCCGCTGCTGGTCACCGAGCCGTCGACCGTCTTCTCGACCAGCAGCTGGCGGTCGGCGAAGGCCGCCACCTGGGGCAGGTGGGTGACGACGACGACCTGCGCGGTCCGGGCGAGTTTGGCGAGACGCCGCCCCACCTCGACCGCCGCCTTGCCGCCGACACCCGCGTCGACCTCGTCGAAGAGGTAGGTGGGCACCGGGTCGGAGCCCGCGAAGACCACCTCGACGGCGAGCATCACCCGCGACAGCTCACCACCCGACGCGCCCTTGGCGATGGGGCGGGGCTGCGCGCCGGGGTGCGGGGCGAGCAGGAGTTCCACCTCGTCGGCCCCGGACGGGCCGTAGACCACGCTCCGGCCGTTGACGTCGATGCCGGACGCCTCGTCGGGCGCCTCCGTCTGCCGGATGTCGAAGGAGACCCGGGCGTGCGGCATGGCGAGCGACGCCAGCTCCTCGGTGACCGCCTGCGCGAAGTCCGCCGCCGCCTCGGTGCGGGCGTCGGTCAACGCCTGCCCCAGAGCCGAGAGTTCGGTACGCAGGCCGTCGCGCTCGGCGGTCAGCTCCTCGATCCGGCCGTCGTCGCCCTCCAGCTCGGTGAGCCGGGCCGCGGAGGTCTCCGCCCAGGCGAGCACGGAGTCGATGTCCTCGCCGTACTTGCGGGTCAGCGCCGTCAGCGCGGCCCGCCGCTCCTCGACGGTGGCCAGCCGCAGCGGGTCGGCGTCGAGCTGGTCCGCGTACCCGGCGAGTTCCCCGGAGACGTCGGCCAGCAGGATGGAGATCTCGCCGATCCGGTCGGCGAGCGCCGCGAGCGCCGGGTCGTGCGTGCGCACGCCGTCCAGCGAGCGGCCCGCGGCGGCGACGATCGTGGTCGCGTCGACGCCCTCCTGGTCCTCGGGGTCGCCGGCCAGCGCGGTGTGCGCGAGGGCGGCGGCGGACGCCAGGGCGTCCGCGTGGCCCAGCCGGCCGGCCTCGGCGGCCAGCTCCGTGTCCTCGCCCGGCGTCGGCCCGACGGCGGCGATCTCGTCCAGCCCGAAGCGGAGCAGGTCCGCCTCCTGGGCCCGCTCGCGGGCACGGGTGGTCAGCTCTTCCAGCTCCGCGGCGACCGCGCGCAGCCGCCGGTAGGCCGCCGTGTACGCGGCGTGCGGCCCGGCCACCCCGCCACCGGCGTACCGGTCGAGCGCCTGCCGCTGCCGCGACGCCTTGAGCAGCCCCTGCTGGTCGGTCTGCCCGTGCACGGCGACCAGTTCGTCGGCCAGTTCGGCGAGCACGCCGACGGGCACCGATCTTCCGCCCAGGTGCGCCCGGGAGCGCCCCTCGGCCGAGACGGTACGGCTGATCAGCAGCGCCCCGTCCTCGATCTCCGCACCGGCCTCCGCGGCCCGGACGGCGACCGGGTCGCCGTCCTTCACCGTGATCCGGCCCTCGACCACCGCGGCCTTCGCACCGATCCGCACCAGGGCCGGGTCCGCGCGTCCGCCGAGCAGCAGCCCGAGGCTCGTGACGACCATGGTCTTGCCCGCTCCGGTCTCACCCGTGACCGCGGTGAAGCCGGGCGACAGCTCGACCACGGCATCGTCGATGACTCCGAGCGACCGTATCCGCATCTCCTCCAACACGGACATGACCATACGAGGTTTCCGGGGGTCCGTGCGACGGACCCCGGCCCGCGGTTCACTCCCCCGGGGACCCTCGGGCCGCTTTCCGGGGCTCGCGGAGGCCGTGGCGGCGGCCTCCGCGGCGGTGTCGCGCGGGCGCGCCCCGGTCAGTGCGGGGCACCCCGCCACCCGGAGACCGGCAGCGCGAACTTCGCCACCAGCCGGTCGGTGAACGACGCCTGGTGGAGCCGGGCGAGCCGCACCGGCACCGCCCCGCGCCGCACCTCGACGCGGGCCCCGGCGGGCAGCTCCACGGTCCTGCGTCCGTCGCACCAGAGCACCCCGTGCGGGGTGTGCTGCTGCACCTCGACCGCCAGGACCGAAGTGGGCGAGGTCACCAGCGGCTTCGCGAACAGCGCGTGCGCGCTGATCGGCACCATCAGCAGCGCCTCGACCTCCGGCCAGACGACGGGCCCGCCGGCCGAGAACGCGTACGCGGTCGAACCGGTCGGGGTGGCGCAGACGATGCCGTCGCAGCCGAAGCCGGTGACCGGTCGGCCGTCGATCTCCAGCACCACCTCCAGCATCCGCTCGGGCGACACCTTCTGGACGGCCGCCTCGTTGAGCGCCCAGTCGGTGTGCACGACCTCGCCGTTGCTGTGCACCAGGACGTCGATCGTCATGCGTTCCTCGACCTGGTAGGCGCGGGTGACGACCCGCTCCACCACCTGGTCGAGGTCGTCCCGCTCCGCCTCCGCGAGGAAGCCGACCCGGCCGAGGTTGACGCCGAGCATCGGCACCCCGGAGGCGCGCGAGATCTCGGCGCCGCGCAGCAGCGTGCCGTCGCCCCCGAGCACGATCAGCAGCTCGCAGCCGTCCACCGCGTCCGGGGTGGCCTCGGGGACCGTGCGCACCGAGGAGGGCAGCGGCAGGTCCTGTGCCTCGGCCGCCAGCACCCGGACGCCGAGGCCATTGCGCAGCAGGCCCTGCACCACGAGTTCCGCGCTGCGGATCGCGGCGGGCCGGCCCGTGTGGGCCAGCAGGAAGACTGTTCGTTCCGCGTTCGTCGTCAACGGGGCCCCTCCGCCACTGCACGGTCGACATCAGCGGGGTCCAGCGCAGGTGCGCCGGCCCGCAGCCACAGAAAGTACTCGACGTTCCCCGACGGCCCCGGCAGCGGGCTCGCCGTCACACCCCGCACGCCCAGGCCGAGTTCGCCGGCCCGGCGGGCGACCTCCCGCACCGCCTCGGCCCGCAGCTCGGGGCTGCGGACGACACCGCCGCTGCCGAGCCGTTCCTTGCCGACCTCGAACTGCGGCTTGACCATGAGCACCAGGTCGGCGTCGGGGGCGGCGCACCGCACCAGGGCGGGCATCACCAGGCCGAGCGGGATGAACGACAGGTCGCCCACCACCAGGTCCACCGGCCGTCCGTCGATCGCCTCCAGTGTCAGTTCGCGCACGTTCGTACGGTCCTTGACGACGACACGGTCGTCGGACTGCAACGACCAGGCGAGCTGCCCGTAGCCGACGTCGACGGCGACGACCTGCGCCGCTCCCGCCCGCAGCAGCACGTCGGTGAAGCCGCCGGTGGAGGCGCCGGCGTCCAGCGCCCGGCGTCCCTCGACGGCCAGGCCGAGCGGGCCGAACGCGGCGAGCGCGCCCGCCAGCTTGTGGCCGCCGCGCGACACGTAGTCGGGGTCGTCCTCGTCCGCGGCGACGACGACGGGGGCGCTGGTCTCGACCTGGGTGGCGGGCTTGGTCGCGGTCATCCCCCTCACGGTCACCCGCCCCGCGGCGATCAGCTGACTCGCGTGCTCGCGCGAGCGGGCCAGCTTGCGGTGTACCAGCTCTGCGTCGAGGCGGCGACGGGCCACTCCTGCCACGTTCGGTTCAGCTCCTGTGGTCGTACGGGGGTGCGGGTGCGGGCCGGGCGTCCAGCGCGGTCAGCGCGTCGCGCAGCCCACGGTGTACATCCTCGTACACCTCGACGTGTCCGTCCGCCGGGAGGTGGTCGGCGTCGGCCAGCCGCTCCAGCGAGGCGTCCACGGCGGGGTCGCCGGTCGGGGTGCGTACGACGCCGAGCGGCGCGGGCCCGGCGGGCTCCGCGGAGGGCCGGGGCTCCGCGGGCGTCGTACCGTCCGGGAGCGGGTCGCCGGGCGGCGGTTCCTCGCCGCGGGGGCGTCCCGGAGGGGCGTCGGCGGGGCCGTCGTGGGGCGCGGGGTCGGGGGCCGTCCCGGGTCCGGGCATCCAGTCGCTCATGCCGGAACGCTACCCCGGCGGCCTGCGGTACGGTCGTGGGCGATGGCGACCATGGCGGAGTGCCGCAGCGCGCTCGACAGACTTTCCGATCAGCTCGCGGGTGCGGACGGCGAGGTGCGCGGCGCCGCCGCGCTGGACCGCTCGCTGAGCTGCCACATCAAGGACCTGGACGTGACCTTCACGGGCCGGCTGGCCGACGGCCGTATCCGGGTGCTCGACACGGTCGAGGGGCCGCCGCGGGAGAAGGCGGAGATCCGGCTGGCGATGACCGGCGACGACCTGGTGGCGCTGGTGGACGGAAACCTGAACTTCGCGAAGGCGTGGGGGTCGGGCCGGGTCCGGCTGGAGGCCGGCTTCCGCGACCTGCTGAGACTGCGCTCGCTTCTGTAAGCCGCGCGGTGCGTCGCGCGACCGGGGCCGGGCCGCGCGGCCCGGCGTGCGGGCCGGTGGTCCGGACCGGGTCCCGCCCCCTCGCGCGCGCCCGTCGCCGGGATCAGGCCGCCGTCTTCGCGCCGTTCCGGTGGCGGCGGGCGGCGGGGACCACCAGCGGGGTTCCGGTCTCGGGGTCGTCGATGACCTGGCAGCGCAGGCCGAAGACCTGCTCGACCAGTTCGGCGGTGACGATCTCGGAGGGCGGCCCCTCGGCGAGGACCGCGCCGTCGCGCATGGCGATGAGGTGGGTGGCGTACCGCGCCGCGTGGTTCAGGTCGTGCAGGACGGCGACGAGGGTGCGGTCCTGCTGCTCGTGCAGGTCCGCGCAGAGGTCCAGGACGTCGAGCTGGTGCTGGATGTCGAGGTAGGTCGTCGGCTCGTCGAGCAGGAGCAGGGGCGTCTGCTGGGCGAGCGCCATGGCGATCCAGACCCGCTGGCGCTGGCCGCCGGACAGCTCGTCGACGTACCGGTCGGCGAGCGCGGCGACACCGGTGGCCGCCATCGCCCCGCCCACGATGTCCTGGTCCTCGGGCGACCACTGGCGCAGCAGCCCCTGGTGGGGGTGGCGGCCCCGCCGGACCAGGTCGTGGACGGTGATCCCGTCGGGCGCGATCGACGACTGGGGCAGCAGCCCGAGCGTCTTGGCGACCTGCTTGGCGGGCAGCCGGTGGATGGTCTGCCCGTCCAGCAGCACCCGGCCCGCGCTCGGCTTCAGCAGCCGGGCCAGCGCCCGCAACAGGGTGGACTTCCCACAGGCGTTGGGCCCGACGATCACGGTGAAGGAGTGGTCGGGTATCTCGACCGAGAGCCCCTCGGCGATGGTCCGCCGGTCGTAGCCGAGGGTCACCGATTCGGCTGTCAGGCGCTGCATGGTCGTGCTCCCGGAGTGAGGACGGAACGGGCCGGTCCGTCACCCCGGACGCCACCCGTACGGGGCACGGCCCGCGAGCACGCCGACGTCGGGTAAGGCTAACCTATCCTCCCCTCGCGGCCGGGGCCCCGGGTGCGGCCCCACCCCCGCGGCCCCACCCCTGCGGACCGGGCCGCACCGGCCGTCTCACAGCCCGAGCCGGGCGACCGCCTTCTCCGCGTCCAGCCCGCAGCCCTGGTCGCCCGCCTGCGTCCAGGCGGCGCCGCAGAGCGCCCGCAGCCCGTCCAGCGGGTCGCCCCCGCCGTCCAGCGCCAGGCTCTCCCCCACGACCGACGCGGTCCATCCGCCGCAGCGGGCCGCACCGTCCTCAACGACGACCTCGGGCTGTCCGGTGAGCAGTCCGCGCAGGTCGCGGTCGACGTACGTGGGCCGGTGCCGCGGCGCCGCGGCCACCAGCTGCGGAGCGTCGGTGACCCCGGTGAGCACGAGCAGCGAGTCCACCCCGCCGTTGAACGCGCCCTCGATGTCGGTGTCCAGCCGGTCGCCGACCACCAGGGGCCGCTTCGCGCCGGTGCGCAGCACGGTCTCCCGGTGCATCGGGGGCAGCGGCTTGCCGGCCACCTGCGGCTCGAAGCCGCCGCCGGAGCCGATCCGTACGACCTCCACGGCGGCGCCGTTGCCGGGGCCGATGCCCCGGTCGCCCGGAATGGTCAGGTCGGTGTTGGACGCGAACCACGGCACCCCGCGCCGGACCGCGTACGACGCCTCGGCGAACCGGCTCCACACCAGGCCGGGGCCGCCGTACCCCTGGACGACGGCGGCCGGGTCGTCGTCCGCCGACTCCACCGGCACCAGCCCGCGCTCCTCCAGCGCCACCCGGAGCCCCTCGCCGCCCACCATCAGCACGTTGGCGCCCGCCGGCAACTGGTCGGACATCAGGCGGGCCACCGCCTGCGCCGAGGTGATGACGTCCTGCGCGTCGGCGGGGATGCCCAGCTCCGACAGGTGGGCGGCGACCGTGTCGGGGGTCCGGAACGCGTTGTTGGTGACGTAGGCCAGGTGCATCCCGCCCCCGCGGGCCGTGGCCAGCGACTCCACCGCGTGGGCGACCGCGACCCCGCCCGTGTACACCACACCGTCGAGGTCGAGCAGAGCCGTGTCGTAGGCGGTGCTGAGGGGCTCGGCGCTGCTCAGCGGCCGGGACCTGTCCTGCTGACTCATATGTGTCTCGCTCCCTGTTCTCTCTCGTCTCCCCCCGATCATCGCGCATCGCACGGCCGCACATACGATGCAGAAATGAACCCATCAGGTCACGAACGGCAGGGCTTGCGGCTGTTCCCGTTCCGCGGCCTGCGGTACGTCCCCGAGCGTGTGGGCAGTCTCTCGGCGGTGACCTCCCCGCCGTACGACGTCGTGGTGCGGCCGGACGGGCTCGACCACCTCGAATCCGCGGACCCGCACAACATCGTGCGGCTGATCCTGCCGCGCGCCGGGAGCCCCGCCGCCCGCAACGCGAAGGCGGCCCGGACGCTGCGGGAGTGGCTGGCCGAGGGCGTACTCGCCGCCGACCCGGAACCGGCCCTGTACGTCTACGAGCAGCGGGACGCGGACATCCTCCAGCGCGGCCTGATCGGCGCGCTGGAGCTCTCGCCGCCCTCGGCGGGGACCGTCCTGCCGCACGAGGACGTGATGGACCACGTGGTGGCCGACCGGGCCGAACTGATGAGGGCGACGGCCGCGCACCTGGAACCGCTGCTGCTGACGTACCGGGGCGACGGCGCCCGCTCCGGCGCCACGGCCGTCCTCGAACGCGTCACCGCCCGCCCGCCGTTGCTCTCCACCACCACGGAGGACGGCTTCAGCCACCGGCTGTGGGCGATCACGGACACCGCCGAGCAGGCGGAGGCGCAGGCCGACCTGGCGGGCCGCCAGGCCCTGATCGCCGACGGCCACCACCGCTGGGCCACCTATCTGCGTCTCCAGCAGGAGCACGGCACCCCCGGCCCCTGGGACTTCGGCCTGGTCCTGCTGGTGGACACCGCGCGCTACTCCCTGCGGGTCCGCGCCATCCACCGCCTGTTGCGCCGGCTGCCGGTCGCCGGCGCCGTCGCCGCGCTCGACGGCCTCTTCCGCGTACGCGACGTGCCGGGGCCGCTCCCCCGGGCGCTGGAGGCCTTGGCGGAGGCGGCCGGGGCGGGCAACGCCTTCCTGCTCGCGGGCGACGGCGCCTTCCGGCTCGTCGACCGGCCCGACGCCGGGCTGCTCGACCGGACCGTGCCGGCCGGCCGGCCCGCCGCCTGGCGCGCCCTGGACGCGACGGTGCTCCACTCCACCCTGCTCGACCGGGTGTGGGGCGTCCCGGACGCCCCCGAGGACGTCGCGTACCTCCATGACGCCGGGGCGGCGGTGGAGCACGCCGAACGCACCGGTGCCACGGCGGTGCTGATGCACCCGGTCCGCGAGGACGTGGTGCGGGAGCTGGCCGGGCAGGGGGTCATGATGCCCCGCAAGTCGACATCCTTCGGCCCGAAGCCCGCCTCGGGGCTGGTGCTGCGCAGTCTCACCCTGGGCTGACCCGCGGGACGAGGGCCCCGGACGCGAAAAGGGCGGCACCCCGAGGGGTGCCGCCCTTTCACTCACGGGTCACGCCTTGGCGGGACCCTCCGTGCCGTCGGTAGCGTCGGCGTCCGTCGCGTCGTCGTCCGTCGGGTCGCCCGGACCGGCCTGGGCGTCCTCCCCGGCGTCCTTCCCGGCCCCGGCCTCGGCCTCGGCGGGAGCGGACGTCGCCTCGGACGTCTCCTCGGCGGCGCGGGCCGCGTCGCGTTCGTCGTCCAGGTCGAGATCGGAGACCTCGTCGTCCAGGTCGAGGTCGGTGATCTCGTCCGTCACGTCGACGAGTTCGGACTCGTCCACCGGAACGGACGCGGGCGTCCGCTCCTCGGAGCCGGCCGGGGCCGTCTCGTCCTCGTCCTCGTCCAGGGCGTCGACGAACTCGACGCCGTCGAGCTCGGCCAGCCGGTCGGAGGCGTCGGTGGCGCCGTCCTTGTCGGCCTCGGCCGCCTTGGCGAACCACTCGCGCGCCTCGTCCTCGCGGCCTGCCTCCAGCAGCGCGTCCGCGTAGGCGTACCGCAGGCGCGGGGTCCACGGGTGGACGGCGTTGGACGCCAGCTCGGAGCTCTGCAGCGTGACGATGGCGGCGTCGATCTGCCCCATGTCGCGGCGTGCGCCGGCGGCGACGAGACGCATCTCGACCTGTCCGGCCTTGTCGAGCTTCTGGACCTCGGGCTCGCCGGCCATCGCCATGGCGCGCTCGGGGCGGCCGAGGCCGCGCTCGCAGTCGGCCATGACCGGCCACAGCTCCACGGACCCGGTCATGCGCTTCGCGGCACGGAACTCCGCGAGCGCCTCGGCGTACTGCTGCGTCGCGTACGCGGCGAAGCCGGCGGCCTCGCGCACGGCGGCGACGCGGGAGGCGAGCCGGAGCGCGATGCGCGCGTAGGCGTACGCCTTGTCCGGGTCCTCGTCGAGCAGCCGGGCCACCATGACCAGGTTGCGCGCGACGTCCTCGGCGAGCGTCTTGGGCAGGCTCATCAGCTCCTGCCGTACGTCCTTGTCGATCTCCTGGCCGGTGACGTCGTCCGGGATCGGCAGACGCTTGATCGGCTCGCGCTCGCGGTCGTCCCGGCCGGCGTACCCGCCCCGGTCGTCCCGCCCCCGGTAGCCGCCGCCGGAACGGTCGTCGCTCCGGCCGCCCCGGTGACCGCCGCCCGAGCGGTCGTCACGGCCGCGGAAACCGCCACCGGAACGGTCGTCGCTCCGGCCCCGGTAACCGCCGCGGTCGTCCTGGCGGTAGCCACCGGAGCCGCGGTCGTCGTCCCGGCGCGGGGCACGGTCGGCGCGGTCGTCGCGGCGGAAGCCGCCACCGGCGGAGCCACCGCGGCTGTCCTCGCGGCGGAAGCCGCCGCGGTCGTCCTCGCGGCGCGGGGCACGGTCGTCACGGCCGCGGAAGCCGCCGCCCGAGCGGTCGTCGTCACGGCGCGGGGCGCGGTCGGCACGGTCGTCGCGGCGGAAGCCGCCGCCGGAGGAACCGCCACGGTCGTCACGGCCGCGGAAGCCGCCGCCGGAACGGTCGTCGTCACGGCGCGGGGCACGGTCGTCACGGCGGTCGAAGCCGCCGGAAGGACGGCCACCGCGGTCGTCACGCGGACCCCGGAACCCGCCACGCTCGTCCTCACGACGCGGAGCACGGTCGTCACGACGGAAACCGCCGCCGGACGAACCACCACGGTTGTCGTCACGGCGGAAACCCGCGCCCGCGGAACCGCTGCGGTCGTCACGGCGGAAGCCGCCACCGGAGGAGGACCCACCCCGGTTGTCGTCGCGGCGGAAGCCGCCGCCGGAGGAACCGCCACGGTCGTCACGGCCGCGGAAGCCGCCGCCGGAACGGTCGTCGTCACGGCGCGGGGCACGGTCGTCACGGCGGTCGAAGCCGCCGGAAGGACGGCCACCGCGGTCGTCACGCGGACCCCGGAACCCGCCACGCTCGTCCTCACGACGCGGAGCACGGTCGTCACGACGGAAGCCACCGCCGGACGAACCACCACGGTTGTCGTCACGGCGGAAACCGGCACCGGACGCACCACCGCGGTCGTCACGGCGCGGGCCACGGTCGTCGTCACGGCGGGGAGCACGGTCGTCACGGCGGAAGCCGCCACCGGAGGAAGATCCACCCCGGTTGTCGTCGCGGCGGAACCCGCCGCGGTCGTCCTCACGACGCGGGGCACGGTCGTCGCGGCGGAAGCCGCCACCGGAGGAGGACCCACCCCGGTTGTCGTCCCGGCGGGGGCCGCGGTCGTCACGCTGGCCGCCGCGGAAGCCGCCGGCGGAGGGACCGCCCCGGCTGTCGTCACGGCGGAAACCGCCGCCGGAGGGGGACCCACCCCGGTTGTCGTCGCGGCGCGGGGCGCGGTCGTCGCGGCGGAAGCCGCCGGCGGACGAGCCGCCGCGGTTGTCGTCCCGTCGGAAACCGCCGCGGTCGTTGCTGTCACGACGAGGGGCACCGGACCGGTCGTCACGACCACCGCGGTAACCGCCCCGGTCGCCGCCGCCCTGGCCGCGCGAGTCGCGCGACGGACGATCGTCGGGAGAGTTGGTGGACATGGGGGTGACTCCTGTCTTCGGGTACAACAGACATTCTCGCGCAGCCGACAGTCCGACGCGCTTCAGGGAAAACAAAAAAGACCCGCAGCCCAGCGTGAACGCTGGACCACGGGTCCTTTGAAAGATTGTTCGGCGGCGACCTACTCTCCCACAGGGTCCCCCCTGCAGTACCATCGGCGCGGAAAGGCTTAGCTTCCGGGTTCGGAATGTA
>NZ_CANLBS010000013.1 GCF_947488945.1 uncultured Streptomyces sp. | reverse complement strand
GCGACGGCGTTCTACGGGTTGGTGGACTTGGGTGGGGTGGGGTCGGGTGAGCGGGTTCTCGTTCATGCGGCGGCGGGTGGTGTGGGGATGGCGGCGGTGCAGATCGCGCGTCATCTGGGTGCGGAGGTGTTCGGTACGGCGTCGCCCTCGAAGTGGGGAGCGACGGGTCTGGACGCCGACCATCTGGCGTCGTCGCGCGACCTCGGTTTTGAGGACGCCTTCCGCAGCCGGACCGGTGGCCGGGGTGTCGATGTCGTACTGAACGCGTTGGCCGGGGAGTTCGTCGACGCGTCGCTGCGGCTGCTGGCGCCGGGCGGACGGTTCCTGGAGATGGGCAAGACCGACCTCCGCGAACCGGCTTCCCTGCCCGGTCTCACCTACCGGCCCTACGACCTGGCCGAGGCGGGCCCCGACCGGATCGCGGAGATCCTCACCGAGGTCATGCGGCTGTTCGCCGACGGCGCGCTCACGCTCCCGCCGTTGCGTACCTGGGACCTGCGGCACGCCCCGACCGCCTTCCGGTACATGAGCCAGGCCCGGCACGTCGGCAAGGTGGTGCTCACCCTGCCCGCCCCGCCGGACCCGGACGCCACGGTCCTGATCACCGGCGGCACCGGCGCGCTGGGCGGCCTGCTCGCCCGGCACCTGGCGGCCCGCGGACGCCGCGACCTGCTGCTGCTGAGCCGGCGCGGACCCGACGCGCCGGGCGCGCCGGAACTCCTCGCCGAACTGCGCGCCCTGGGCGCACGGGTGGAGACGGCCGCCTGCGACGTCGCCGACCCGGAGGCTCTGGCAGCGGTGGTGCGCGGCCGGCGGATCCGCTCCGTGTTCCACACCGCCGGCGTCCTCGACGACGGGGTGGCCACCTCGCTGACCCCCGACCGGCTCACGGGCGTGCTGGCGGCGAAGGCGACCGCCGCCCTTCTGCTGGACCGGCTCGTGCCCGAAGCGGAGGAGTTCGTGCTGTTCTCCTCCGTCTCCGCCACCCTCGGCAGCCCCGGCCAGGCGTCCTACGCCGCGGCCAACGCCTGTCTCGACGCGCTCGCCGTCCACCGGGAGGCCCGCGGGCTCGTCGCGCGGTCGCTGGCCTGGGGCCCGTGGGACGTGGCGGGCGGCATGCTCGGCGCACTCAGCGACGCGGACCGGGAGCGGGCCGCACGATCGGGCTTCGCGGCCGTCACCGCAGCCGAGGGCATGTCCCTCCTCGACGCCGCGCTGGACGGCGCCGACCCGGCCGTCGTCCTCGCCGGACTCGACCTTGCCGCCCTCGGCCGCCGCCCCGACCTGCCGCCGCTGCTGCACGGGCTGACGAGGGGCGCGCGGCGCACCGCCGCACGGCCGGCCGGAGAGACCGGCCTCGCCGACCGGCTGCGGGCCCTGCCCGCCCCGGAACGGCTGCGGCTGCTCCTGGACCGGGTCCGGACGGAGGCCGCCGCCGTCCTCGGCTTCGCGGGTGCGGCCGAGGTCGAGCCCGACCGGGCCTTCAAGGACCTCGGCTTCGACTCGCTGACCGCCGTCGAACTGCGCAACCGGCTCGGCGCCGTCACCGGCGTACGGCTGCCCGCCACGCTCGTCTTCGACCACCCCACGCCCGCCGCGCTCGCCTCGCGGCTCCTCACCGACCTGGTCCCGGCCGATCCCGGCCCGGCCGCGGCGCTGCTCACCGGACTGGACCTGCTGGACTCCCCGGAGACGGAACTGTCCGAGGCCGACCGCGGCCTGCTGCGGGTCCGGATGACCGCACTGCTCGCCAAGTGGGCGGACGCCCCGGCAGGTGAGGAGGCGACGGACGACGACCTCGCGGCGGCCACCGGCGACGACATCTTCGCCCTCATCGACAGCGAACTGGAGAGCTCCTGACCGCCCCGCACGCCACCGCTCCCCTCGTCGGACCCGCGGTTACCGGCCGGTCGTAGGGGGCGGGCGGGGGCGGTTAGGGGTGATGCCCGCACTCCCCGGCCGGTGACCATCGTGAACAGGCGCTTCTTCTCGTGAAAGCTCGTGAAAGGACTCCGGCATGCCGTCACAAGAGCCCGCCCCTGCGGGGGAAAGGCCGCTGACGACCACGGCGGACCGCATCGCCGACCTGGCCGCCCGTCACGAGGAGGCGGTGCTCCTCGCGGAGAAGCAGGCCCTGGACCGTCAGCACGCCAAGGGCAAGCTGACCGCCCGCGAGCGGATCGACCTGCTGCTCGACCCCGGGTCGTTCGTGGAGCTGGACGAGTTCGTGCGCCACCGGTCCACCGAAGCCGGGCTGTCGCGTCCGTACGGCGACGGCGTGGTCACCGGACACGGAACCGTCGACGGGCGCCAGGTCTGCGTCTTCGCGCACGACTTCACCGTCCTGGGCGGCAGCATGGGGGAGGCGTTCGGGGCCAAGGTGCTCAAGGTCTACGACCTGGCCATGAGTATCGGCTGTCCCGTGATCGGCATCAACGACTCCGGCGGCGCCCGCATCCAGGAAGGCGTGATGTCCATCGCCTATTACGCGGAACTCGGCGTGCGCAACGTCCACGCCTCCGGAGTCGTCCCGCAGATCTCCCTCATCATGGGGCCCTGCGCCGGCGGTTCGGTGTACTCGCCCGCCCTCACCGACTTCACAGTGATGGTCGAGGACATCTCGTACATGTTCGTCACCGGGCCCGAGGTGGTGAGCGCGGTCATGGGTGAGAAGGTCACCAGCGAGGAGCTGGGCGGGCCGGCCGTCAACGCGGAGGTCTCCGGCAACGCCCATTACGTCGCCGAGGACGAGCGGGACGCCATCTCGTGGGTGCAGACCCTCCTCGGCTACCTGCCGAACAACAACATGGAGCCGGCCCCGGTGTACGAGCACGGGGCGCCGGCCGGGCTCACGGCGGGCGACCTGGCGCTGGACACCATCGTCCCCGACACCGAGAGCCAGTCCTACGACATGGCCGAGGTCGTCGCCGCGGTTCTCGACGACGGCGAGTACCTGGAGATCCACCCCGGCTTCGCCCGCAACATCCTGTGCGCGCTCGGCCGGGTGGAGGGCCACTCGGTGGGGGTGGTGGCCAACCAGCCGCAGCACCTCGCCGGGGTGCTGGACATCGACGCGTCCGAGAAGGCGGCCCGGTTCATCCGCTTCTGCGACGCCTTCAACATCCCGGTGCTGACCTTCGTCGACGTCCCCGGCTACCTGCCCGGCGTCGACCAGGAGCACCGCGGCATCATCCGCCGCGGCATCAAACTCTTCTACGCCTACGCCGAGTCGACGGTCCCCAAGGTCACCGTGATCACCCGCAAGGCGTACGGCGGCGGGTACGGGGTGATGGGCTCGCAGCACCTCGGGGCGGACCGGGTGATCGCCTGGCCCACCGCCGAGATCGCCGTGATGGGCGCGGAGAGCGCCGTGCGGGTGCTGTACCGCCGCGACCTCGCCGCCGCGGAGCCGGAGGAACGCGCCGCGGTCAAGGAGAAGCTCCTCGACGACTACCGCCGGCAGTTCGGCAATCCGTACGTCGCCGCCTCGCACGGCTTCGTCGATATGGTGATCCAGCCCTCGCAGACCCGCTCCGAGGTCGCGAAGGCGCTGAACCTGCTGCGGAACAAGCGTCAGGAACGGCCGGTCAGGAAGCACGGGAACATTCCTCTGTGATCGGATGGCCGGAAACCCAACATCCTTTCTGCACAAAGCAGTTGACGTTCTGGAACGGATTGTTCCGCTAGGATCGGCACGTTCTGCGACCCAGGAAGAGAGAAGCAGCGTGCACTCAGAGAACGCCCTGACCGCAAAGGAGGAGACGGCCGCCGTCGCCCCCGGCGGGGGCGGGGTCCCCGCCTTCCGCCTCACCGGTCTGCACAAGACGTTCGGCGACCACACGGCGGTGGACCACGCCGACCTCGCGGTCGCCGCCGGCTCCTTCTACGGGCTGGTCGGACCCAATGGCGCCGGGAAGACCACCACCCTCTCCATGGCGGTGGGACTGCAACGGCCCGACGCCGGACGGGCCGAGGTGCACGGCGTCGACGTGTGGGAGGAACCGCTGCGGGCCCGCCGGCTGATGGGCGTGCTGCCCGACGGGCTCGCCATGCCCGAACGGCTCACCGGACGCGAACTGCTCACCCACCTCGGACAGTTGCACGGTCTGGGCGCCGAGGAGTCGGCGCGCCGCGCCGACGAGCTGCTCGCCGTCATGGAACTCGACGGACAGGCTGAACGCACCCTGGTCGTCGACTACTCCACCGGCATGCGCAAGAAGGTCGGCCTCGCCACCGCCCTGCTGCACGGACCGCGACTGCTGGTGCTGGACGAGCCCTTCGAGGCGGTCGACCCCGTCTCCGCGGCCACGATCAAGCAGATCCTCACCCGCTTCGTGGCCGGCGGCGGCTCGGTCGTCATCTCCAGCCACGTCATGGCCCTCGTCGAGCAGCTGTGCGACACCGTGGCGGTGATGGCCAGGGGCAGAGTGGTGGCCGAGGGCCCGCTCGACGAGGTCCGCGGCACACGCTCGCTGGAGGAGACCTTCGTCGACCTCGTCGGCGTCGAGATCGGCGGAGCGGAAGGACTGTCGTGGTTGGCGTCCTGATCCGCATGAGGCTCGCCGTGCTGCGGAACACCGCGACCGGCGACAAGATGGCATGGGCCGCCGCCGGCGGCACGGTCGGCCTCTGCCTCGCCATCGCCACCGTCGTCCTGGCCTTCCTCGACTTCTCCCAGCCGAAGATGCTGATGGACCTGCTCGCCGTGACCTTCGGGCTCTGGGCGCTGGGCTGGATGGCGGGACCCACCTTCGCCGGAGAACCGCCGCTGGGCGGGCAGCACTTCCTCCGCCAGCCGATCGAGCGCCGCACCCTCGCGTTCGGCCTGCTCGCCGCCGGACTGGTGAGCGTCACCGCCGCGGTGACCCTGCTCGCCTTCGTCGCCCTGATCGTCTTCGCCGCCCGGCTCGGCGTGGTCGCGGTCCTGGTTTCGCTGCCCGCGGTCGTCCTGATGCTCCTGCTGGTGGTGCTGCTCTCCCGCGTGGTGTCCCTGCTGTTCGGCGCGCTCGCCCGGTCCCGCGTCGGAGGAGTCGTCACCGCGACCGTGACCGCCGCCATGATCGCGCTGGCCTCGTTCTCCTGGGTCATCTTCGTCGGCGTCTACCTCCTGCTGGAGTACGGTTTCCCGTCCCGGCTCTCCACCTTCCTGCGCTGGCTGCCGTCCAGTTGGGGCCTCCTCTCCGTCGAGGCGGCCGGCCGCGGCGACATCGGCTGGACGGTCGGCCCGCTGCTCGGTCTCTGCGCACTCGTGGCCGTCCTCTTCCTCCTCTGGACGAGACTGCTCGGCCCGCAGCGGCTGGCCCGCGCGGTGGTGCGCGGCTCCTCCGCCGAACGCGCCGCCCCCCGCGGCCGGGCCGCCCGCAGCGACCTGGGCGCCTTCTACCTGAAGGAGATGCGGACCTGGGCGCGCGACCCGCTGCGCACGCAGAACGCCACCCTGCCCGCGGCCTTCTCGATCATCTCCGCCCTCTTCCCGCTGATCCTGGACTACACCGGTTTCCTCCCCTTCATCGGCGCGGCGACCGCCCTGATGGCCGCCTCCACCTGCGCCAACGCGTACGGACAGGACGGCACCGCGCTCTGGATGACGCTGATGCTGCCGGGCCGGGAGCGCGCCGACGTACGGGCCAGACAGCTGGCCTGGCTCACCGTCTTCACCCCGCTGACCTGCGTCATGACGGTCGTCGGAACCCTCGTGCACGGTGACGCCGCCCTGGTGCCGTGGGCGGTCGCGGGCAATGTCGCGGCGCTCGGCGGCGGCGCCGGCGTACTCGCCTGGATCGCCGTGGCCGGCCTGGTGCCGGGGCCCGACCCGCACCGCGCCAAGAACACCCCGCTCGACCACGGGGACGTCACCGGCCAGTCCTTCGTCGCCTTCCTCCTCACCGCGCTCACCGCCGCCCCCGCCCTGGGCGCGGCCCTCGCCGGCCACCTCCTCGACCTGACCTGGCTGCTCCGGGCGAGTGTTCCGGTGGCCCTCGTCACCGCTGTGGCGGGCTACGTCCTGCTCGGCGACCTGGCGGCCCGGCGGCTGCGCGACAGGGGCCCCGAACTGCTCCAGTTGATGCGCACCGGCAAGCGCCGCACCAGCGTCGACGACCTGGCCGACACCCCGTCCGCCTTCCAGACGATGCCGCCGAGGAGCCAGTTCCTCATGTGGGGCAGCATGGCGATCGGCATCCTCGGCCTGTTCCCGCAAGGACTGGTCCCGCTCGGCATCAAACTCAGCGGCTCGGACGCCAAGGTGTGGTTCCTCGCGCTGTACGTGCCCGACTTCTGGCAGTGGCCGGTGGTGGCGGGCATGATCCTGATCGGGCTGGCCGGCTTCGGCGGAATGCTCGGGGTGTACCTCTCCGAGACCCGCAAGGTGAAGGAGCGGGCGTGGAAGGCGCTCCGCATCCGCGAGGCCGCCGAACGCGCCGGTGCACCGGAGGCGGAGCAGGCTCCGGGAGGACCCGACCGGCTCACCCACGCCTGAACCGTCGGGTCCGGCCCGGTGAAGCCCGGCCCGTACGTCCCCAGTGCCCGCACCCATGACGGGGCGTGCCGCACCCGCGGCACGCCCCGTCCGCGTCCCCGGTCCACCGCAACCGCCACCGTGCCACCGGGCCTGCCGCGCCGCGCCGGTCCACCGGCCCGCCGTGCCCGCCCCGCCGTGTCGGCCCCACACTCCCGCCATGCCCGCCGTGATCCCCGCGCCCCGGCTTCCGACCCGGCGGCCGTCACTCTCCGTCGGGCGGACGGTCCGCCGGAACCGGCCACCGCCCGCGGTTCCCGCCCGTCGCCGCCCCGTGCCGCCGCACCGCCCCGTCCCGCACGGGCACGCCCGTGACCCCGTGTTTTCCCACCGGCCCGGAATTCCCCGGTAGGGGGTGGCGGGGCCCGGAGGTTAGGGGTTGGCCCCCTGCCGGGCCCTGGCTACTGTCCGGATTGATCCGGACGCACGAGCCGGAGGAGCACCCCGCACCACGCGGTCGACCCATCGTCACCGGCGCACGTCATCGGCAGGGATTCGGGTTCCGAGGGACCCGCGATTTCGAGTGATTCAGAGGCAGCCATGTCGGAAGCGCACACCGGTGACACCGAAGCCGTCGCGATCATCGGGTATTCCTGCCGGCTCCCCGGCGCGAGCGGCCCCGCGGAGTTCTGGGAACTGCTGTCCACGGGCACCGACGCCACCACCGACGCCCCGGCGGACCGGCCCTCCGTACCGGGGGCCCGCCGGGGCGGGTTCCTCACCGGGGTCGCCGACTTCGACGCCGCGTTCTTCGGGATCTCCCCGCGCGAGGCCGCGGCCATGGACCCCCAGCAGCGTCTGGCGCTCGAACTCGCCTGGGAGGCGCTGGAAGAGGCTCGCGTCGTGCCGGGAGACGTCCGCTCCACCCGCACCGGAGTCTTCGTCGGCGCCATCGGCGACGACTACGCCACCCTGCTGCACCGCGACGGCGACCAGGCGATCGACCGGCACACCATGGCCGGCCTGCAGCGCGGCATCATCGCCAACCGGATCTCCTACGCCCTCGGCCTGCGCGGCCCCAGCCTCGCCGTGGACGCAGGACAGTCCTCCTCCCTGGTCTCGGTGCACCTGGCCTGCGAGAGCCTGCGACGCGGCGAGTCGGACCTCGCCCTCGCCGGCGGGGTGAACCTCGTCCTCGCCCCGGACAGTACCGTCGGCGCCCTGCGGTTCGGCGGCCTCTCCCCGGACGGCCGCTGCTTCACCTTCGACGCCCGCGCCAACGGCTTCGTACGCGGCGAGGGCGGCGGGCTCGTCGTGCTCAAGCCGCTCACCCGGGCCCTCGCCGACGGCGACCGGGTCCACGCGGTGATCCTCGGCGGAGCCGTGAACAACGACGGCGGCGGCGCGAGCCTCACCGCCCCGAGCGCCGCCGCCCAGCAGGCCGTCCTGCGCGCCGCGTACGCCCGCGCGGGCGTGCACCCCGACGCCGTCGGATACGTCGAACTCCACGGCACGGGCACCCCGCTGGGCGACCCCACCGAAGCCGCCGCACTCGGTGCCGCACTCGGCGCCCGACGGACCGCGCCCCTGCCCGTCGGATCGGTGAAGACCAACATCGGCCACCTCGAAGGGGCCGCCGGCATCGCCGGTCTGCTGAAGGCGGTCCTCACCGTCGAGCGGGGTCTGGTCCCACCCAGCCTCAACTTCCGCACCCCGCACCCCGACATCCCGCTGGACCGGCTCAACCTGAGGGTCCAGACGGAACCCGCACCGCTCGCCGGGACGGGCCTCGCCGGCGTCAGCGCCTTCGGCATGGGCGGCACCAACTGCCACCTCGTGCTCGGCCCCGCCCCGCACCCCTCGGAACCGGAACCGGCCGCAGCCCGGCCCGCCGCGGGGAATGCGGCGGCGGCCCCCGCGCCCGTCCTGGTGTCCGGCCGCACCGGGGCCGCGCTGCGCGCCCAGGCCACTCGGCTGCGCGACGCCGTCGCCGCGTCCGACACCGACCCCGCCACCGTCGCCCACACGCTGGCGACCACCCGCACCGTCTTCGACCACCGGGCCGTGATCCTCGCCGAGGACCGCGCGTCCCTGCTCACCGCCCTGGACGCGGTCGCCGCCGGACGACCCGCCCCCGGCGTCGCCGAAGGCACCGCCCGCACCGGCCGGCTGGCGCTCGTCTTCTCCGGCCAGGGCTCGCAGTGGCCGGCCATGGCCGCCGGGCTCCTCGACACCGACGAGGTCTTCGCCGACGCGATCGCCGCCTGCGAACGGGCCCTCGCCCCGCACGTGGACTACTCGCTCACCGACGTCCTGCGCGGCGCCGACGGCGCCCCCACCCTGGACCGCGTCGACGTGGTCCAGCCCGCCCTGTTCGCCGTGATGGTCGCCCTCGCCGAGGTGTGGCGCTCGCTGGGCGTCACCCCCGACGCCGTACTCGGACACTCCCAGGGCGAGATCGCCGCCGCCCACGTCGCCGGCGGCCTGACCCTGGAGGACGCCGCGAAGGTGGTGGCGCTCCGTAGCCGGGCCATCGGCGCGCTGGCGGGCGGCGGCGGGATGCTCTCCGTCCCCGCCCCCGCCGCACAGGTCCGCCAGTGGCTGGCGGCGGAACCCGACCTGTCCGTGGCGGCCGTCAACGGCCCCTCCTCGGTGGTCGTCTCCGGCGTGACCGAGGCACTGGACGCGTTCGCCGCGACCTGCGCGGGACGCGGCATCGGCGCGAAGCGCGTACCGGTCGACTACGCCTCGCACTCCGCACAGGTGGAGCTGATCCGCGACGAACTCCTCACCGTCCTCGCCGACATCACCCCGCGCACCGGCACCGTCCCGTTCCTGTCCACCG
The DNA here is from genome assembly GCF_947488945.1 of uncultured Streptomyces sp. Classification (GTDB taxonomy): domain Bacteria; phylum Actinomycetota; class Actinomycetes; order Streptomycetales; family Streptomycetaceae; genus Streptomyces. The sequence goes on along the minus strand of NZ_CANLBS010000013.1, from coordinate 218,758 downwards.
TCACCGGCCAATGGACCGACACCGCCGGACTGGACGCCGCCTACTGGTACCGGAACCTGCGCTCCACCGTCGAGTTCGCCGACGCCACCCGCACCCTGGTCGCGGAGGGGTACCGCTTCCTCGTCGAAGCCACCCCGCACCCCGTCCTCGTCCCCGCCGTGCGCGACACCCTCGCCGCGCTCGACACCGCCGACGCCGTCGCCGTCGGCTCGCTGCGCCGGGACGACGGCACCCGCGGCCGGCTGCTGGCCTCCGCCGCCGAACTCCTCGCCCACGGGCACCCCGTGCGGCTTCCCGCCCCGCACCCCGCCGGGACCGTCGACCTCCCCACCTACGCCTTCCAGCGCGAGCGCCACTGGCGGCCCGGAACCGGCGCCGCCCCCACCACCGCCCCCGCGCCGGCGGACGCCTCGCTGCGCGGCCGGGTGCGCGCGGTGCCGCCGAAGGCCGGCCACACCCTCGTCCTGGACCTGGTGCGCGCCCACGCCGCCGTCGTCGGCGGGTTCGCCTCGGGCGACGCGGTCGACCCCGACCACACCTTCAAGGACCTCGGCTTCGCCTCGCTGACCCTGGTCGAGCTCCGGGACCGGCTGGCCGCCGCCACCGGCCTCCGGCTGCCCGCCACCCTGCTGTTCGACCGGCCCACCCCGGCCGCCGCCGCCCACCACCTGCGCGACGCGCTCGCGGGCGACGACAGCGAGGTCAGCGGCGACAGCGAGGTCAGCGGCGACAGCGGTCGGCAGGCGGCCCCGGACGGAGCCGCCGCCGCCGACGAGCCGATCGCGATCGTCGCCATGGCCTGCCGCTTCCCCGGCGGGATCGACACCCCCGAAGCACTGTGGCAGGTGCTCGCCGAGGGCCGCGAGGTGCTGACGGAGCTGCCCGCCGACCGGGGGTGGCGGCTCGACCCCGCCGCGTACCCCGACGGGCTGCCCGCCCGCGGCGGGTTCCTCGACGACATCGCGGGCTTCGACGCCGAACTCTTCGCCGTCTCGCCCCGCGAGGCCCTGGCGATGGACCCCCAGCAGCGGCTGCTGCTGGAGGTGGCCTGGGAGACCGTGGAACGGCTCGGCGTCGACCCCGCCTCCCTGCGCGGCAGCCGTACCGGCGTGTTCATCGGCGCGACGGCGCAGGACTACGGCCCCCGGATGCACGAACCGTCCGAGGGCACCGAGGGCTATCTGCTCACCGGCGGCACCGCCAGCGTGGCGTCCGGCCGGATCGCCTACACCTTCGGCTTCGAGGGCCCCGCCCTCACCGTCGACACCGCCTGTTCGTCGTCCCTGGTGGCCCTGCACCTCGCGGCGCGGTCGCTGCGCGCGGGGGAGTGCTCGACCGCGCTCGCCGGCGGTGTGACCGCCATGGCCACCCCCGGCGTCATCGCCGAATTCGCCCGACAGAAGGGGCTCTCCCCGGACGGCCGGTGCAAGGCGTTCGGTGCGGACGCGGACGGTACCGGCTGGTCGGAGGGGGTGGGCGTGCTGGCCCTGCGGCGGCTGTCCGACGCCCGCGCCGACGGCCAGCGCGTCCTGGCGGTGATGAGCGGCTCGGCGGTCAACTCCGACGGCGCGTCCAACGGCCTCACCGCCCCCAACGGCACCGCCCAGCAGCGCGTCATCCGGGCCGCCCTCGACGCCGCCGGTCTCGCGCCGGCCGACGTGGACGCGGTGGAGGCGCACGGCACCGGCACCCGGCTCGGCGACCCGATCGAGGCACAGGCGCTGCTCGTCGCCTACGGCCAGGACCGCGCGGAACCGCTGCGGCTCGGCTCGGTCAAGTCGAACATCGGCCACACCCAGGCCGCCGCCGGGGTCGCCGGCGTCATCAAGGTGGTCCAGGCGCTCCAGCACGGCGTACTGCCCCGCACCCTGCACGCCGACACGCCGTCCCCTTACGTCGACTGGGCCTCGGGCTCCGTCCGCCTGCTGACCGAGCCCGCCCCCTGGCCGCGCGGCGACCGCACCCGGCGGGCCGGTGTGTCGTCCTTCGGGATCAGCGGCACCAACGCCCACGCCATCATCGAAGAGGCCCCCGCACCGCCCGAGCCGGCAGAGCCCGCGCCCGCACCGGAGACGGGCGCACCGCCGCTGCCCGTGCTGCTCTCCGCCCGGGGGGACCGGGCCCTGCGCGCCCAGGCCACGCGGCTCCGCGGCCACCTGGACAGTGAGCCCGGGCTGTCCGTCGCCGCCGTCGCCCGTACGCTCGCCACCACCCGGACCGCGCTCGATCACCGGGCCGCCCTCACCGCCCCCGACCGCGCCTCCCTGGTCGCGGCCCTCGACGCGGTCGCCCGCGGCGAGGACGCGCCCGGCCTGCTCCGGGGCGTCGCCCGGACCGGCCGCACCGCGTTCCTGTTCACCGGGCAGGGGTCCCAGCGGGCCGGGATGGGGCGTGGGCTGTACGAGGCGTTCCCGGTGTTCGCGGAGGCGTTCGACGCGGTCTGCGCCCGTATCGCACTCGAACTCCCGCTGCGGGACGTGGTGTTCGGGGACGAAGCCGCCCTGAACCGGACCGGTTATACGCAGCCGGCCCTGTTCGCGTTGCAGGTGGCGCTGTTCCGGCTGGTCGAGTCGTGGGGTGTGACCCCGGACGTCCTGGTCGGGCACTCCGTCGGTGAGGTGGCGGCCGCGCACGTGGCGGGGATCCTGTCGCTGGACGACGCGTGCCGCCTGGTGTCGGCGCGTGGCCGGTTGATGGAGGCGTTGCCCGAAGGCGGGGCGATGCTGGCGGTGGAGATGCCCGAGGGTGAGCTGGAGCTGCCGGGGGGTGTCTGTCTGGCGGCGGTCAACGGCCCCGACTCTCTTACGGTGTCGGGGGACGCGGACGCTGTCGAGACCCTGGAGGTCCGGCTGCGGGCGGAGGGGCGGAGGGTCAAGCGGCTGACCGTGTCGCACGCGTTCCACTCGCATCTGATGGAGCCCATGCTGGCGGAGTTCGCGGGGGTCGCGGAGTCGCTGACGTACCGGACCGCCGCCGTTCCCCTCGTTCCCACCGCGTCGGGTGACCCGGCCACCGCCGCGTACTGGGTCGGCCAGGTGCGCGCACCCGTCCGGTTCGCCGACGCCCTGACCGCGCTGCCGGCGGTCCGCACGTTCCTCGAACTCGGCCCCGACGGGGTGCTGTCCGCGCTGGTGCCTCAGACCGTCACCGACGCCCTCGCCGTACCCGCGCTCCGCGCCCGCCAGGACGAGGCGGACACCGTCACCGCCGCACTCGCCGCGCTCTGGACGCGGGGCGGCGGACCCGACTGGAACGCCGTGGCCGGCCCCGGCCCCGCCGCCCACGTCGAGCTTCCCGGCTACCCCTTCCAGCACACCCGCTACTGGCCCGCCGCCGACGCCGTCTCCCCGGCCCCGCTCGCCGCCGCAGGGCTCGGCGCGGCGGACCATTCGCTGCTCGGCGCGGTCGTTCCCGTCGCAGGGGACGACCGGACCGTCCTCACCGGACGGATCTCCCCGGCCACGCACCCCTGGCTCGCGGACCACGTCGTGCACGGACGCGTGGTGCTGCCGGGCACCGCCCTCGTCGACCTGGCACTGCACGCCGGCGGCCACGTCGGACTGCCTGCGCTCGCCGAACTCACCCTGCGCGCACCCCTGGTGCTGCCCGGCGACGGCGGCACCCAGCTCCAGGTCGGCGTGGTGGGACCGCAGGTCGAGGTCCGCAGCCGCCCCGACGGTGACGCGGGCGCGGCGTGGACCGTCCACGCCGCCGGCCTGCTCACCGCCGCCACCCCCGCCGACGCACCCGCCCCGCCCACCGCCTGGCCGCCCGTAGGCCCGAGCGTTCCCGCCGCCTACGACGCACTCGCCGCCGCCGGTCTCGCTTACGGCCCGGCGTTCCGGGGCCTGCGCGCGGTCTGGCGGGACGGCGACAGCGTCCACGCCGAGGTGGAACTCGACGGGAGCCCGCAGGCGGCCGTCTTCGACGCGGCCCTGCACGCCCTCGGCGCGGCCGGCCTGATCCGCGACGACGCCCTTCTGCTGCCGTTCGCCTGGTCCGGCGTCACCCTGCACGCCACCGGGGCGCAGGCGCTGCGTGTACGTCTCACCCGGCGCGGCCCCGACGAGTACGCCGTCCACCTCGCCGACCCGGCCGGAGCCCCGGTCCTCACCGCCACCTCTCTCGCGTTCCGGCCGGTGACCGCCGACGCACTCCGCGACGCGCGCGCCGGAGTGCTGTACGGCGTCGACTGGAGCCCGGTCCCGGCTGCGGACGCTGCGGGCCCGTCCGCGGTCCCCGCCCTGCCCGACGCGGAGCACGGGAGCCGGCCCGCGTCCCTCGCCGCCATGCCTGTCGGCACCACCGCGCTGCTCGACACCCTCGATGCCGCCGGGGCCGGCCTGGCCGTACACCCGGACCTCGCCGCGCTCGCCGCACTGCCGGGCCCGGCGCCGGACACCGTCGTCGCCTGCCTGGGCGTTTGCGCCGGCCCCGCCGCGGTGACCGGGGACGAGGCCGTCCGGCGCACCCACGACACCGTCCTGGCCGCACTCGACCTCGTACAGGCGTGGCTCGCCGACGCGCGGTTCGCCGCGAGCAGGCTCGTCGTCGTCACCCGGGGCGCCGTCGCCGCGGCGGAGGGGGACGGCCACCACCTCGACCCCGCGGCCGCCGCCGTCCACGGACTGCTGCGCTCCGCGCAGACCGAACACCCGGACCGATTCGCCCTGGTGGACCTGGACGGAGACGCCCGCGCCACCGATCTCCGTGCGCTGCTCGCCCTCACCGCAACCGAACCCCAGCTCGCGATCCGGGGCGGCGCTCCCCTCGCCCCGCGCGCCGTCCGGCTGCCCGTCCCGGCCGGCGCGCCCTGGGGGCCGGCCGACACGGTGCTGATCACCGGCGGGACCGGAGCGCTCGGCGTCCATGTCGCCCGGCACCTGGCCGGTGCGCACGGCGTCCGCCACCTGGTCCTGCTCAGCCGGCGCGGCCCCGAGGCGCCGGGTGCCCGCGCCCTGGTCGAGGAACTCGCCGCCGTCGGAACGACCGTGACGGTCGTCGCCGGAGACTGCGCCGACCGGGCGGTGCTCGACGCCGTCCTCGACGCCCACCCCGTCACCTCCGTCGTGCACACCGCGGGCATCGTCGACGACGGCCTGCTGACCTCGCTGACGCCGGAGCGCGCCGCCGCCGTGCTCCGCCCGAAGGCGGACGCCGCCGCGCTCCTCGACGAAGCCACCCGGGACCGGGACCTCACCTCCTTCGTCCTCTTCTCCTCCGTCGCCGCCGCCTTCGGAACCGCCGGCCAGGCCGCCTACGCCGCCGCCAACGCCTTCCTCGACACCCTCGCCGCTCACCGCCGCTCCCAAGGGCTGCCCGCGGTCTCGGTGGCCTGGGGACTCTGGGACGGCGCCGAAGGCATGGCCGCCTCGCTGCGCGCCGCCGACCGCCACCGCTTCGCCGCGCTCGGCGGCGCGCTCACCCCCGGTCAGGGCGTCGCCCTGCTCGACGCGGCCACGGCCTCGGAACGCGCCCACGTCCTCGCCGTCGCGGCCGAACCCGCACCCCGCGAGCCCGCCTCCCCGCTGCTGCGCCACCTCGTCCGGCGTGACCTCCGCCGGGCGGCCGGTCCCGGTCCGGCCACCGACGCCACCGCCCTGGCCGCGCTGCCCCCCGCCGAGCGGGACCGGGCCGTCGGCACGCTCGTCCGCACGGCCGTCGGCGCGGTGCTGGGCCACCCGCCGTCGGCCCGCGTCGAGGAGACCCGCACCTTCCGCGAGCTGGGTTTCGACTCGCTCACCGGCGTCGAACTGCGCAACCGGCTCGCCGCCGCCACCGGCCTCCGGCTGCCCGCCACCCTCGTCTTCTCGCACCCCAGCCCCGCCGAACTGGCCGCCCACCTGCGCGCCGAACTGGGCGGCTCCGGACAGCCGCAACAACCCCCGCCCACGACGACGCCCGCCACCGACGAGCCCCTCGCGATCGTCGCGATGAGCTGCCGCTACCCGGGTGGTGTCGACAGCCCCGAAGAACTGTGGCGGATGGTCCGCGAGGGCCGCGACGGGATCAGCGCCTTCCCCACCGACCGCGGCTGGGACCTCGGCCGCCTGCATGACCCCGACCCGGAACGTCCCGGTACCACCTACGCCCGCCACGGCGGTTTCCTGCACGACGCCGCCGACTTCGACGCGGGCCTGTTCGGCGTGTCCCCGCGCGAGGCGCTCGCCATGGACCCCCAGCAGCGGCTGCTGCTGGAACTGTCCTGGGAGGCGTTCGAACGCGCCGGGATCGACCCGGCCACCCTGCGCGGCACCGACACCGGGGTCTTCGCCGGAGTCATGTACCACGACTACGCGACCGCCGCCGACGCCCCCGCCGAAGTCGAGGGGTACCGGGCCACCGGCAGCGCGGGCAGCGTGGTCTCCGGCCGTGTCGCGTACACCTTCGGCTTCGAGGGCCCGGCCGTCACCGTCGACACCGCCTGCTCCTCGTCCCTGGTCGCCCTGCACTGGGCGGCCCGGTCGATCCGGGCCGGGGAGTGCTCGATGGCCGTGGTGGGCGGGGTCACCGTGATGGCGACGCCCGGGGTCTTCGTGGACTTCAGCAAGCAGCGCGGCCTCGCCCCCGACGGCCGCTGCAAGTCGTTCGCCGCCTCGGCCGACGGAACCGGCTGGTCCGAGGGCGCCGGGGTGCTGGTGGTAGAGCGCCTCTCCGACGCCCGCGCGCGCGGGCACCACGTCCTCGCCGTGGTGCGCGGCTCCGCGGTCAACCAGGACGGCGCCTCCAACGGCCTGACCGCGCCCAACGGCCGCTCGCAGGAACGCGTCATCCGCTCCGCCCTCGCCGACGCCGGGCTCGCCCCCTCCGACGTGGACGCCGTCGAGGCCCACGGCACCGGTACCTCCCTGGGCGACCCCATTGAGGCGCAGGCGCTGCTCGCCACCTACGGGCACGACCGCGAACAGCCCCTGTGGCTGGGCTCGTTCAAGTCCAACGTCGGTCACACCCAGGCCGCGGCGGGTGTCGCCGGCGTGATCAAGATGGTGCAGGCGATGCGGCACGGCGTGCTGCCGCGCACCCTCCACGTCGACGCGCCCTCCCCGCACGTCGACTGGTCCTCCGGCGCCGTCGCCCTGCTGACCGAGGAACGCCCCTGGCCGGCCGCCGGCCGCCCCCGCCGGGCCGCCGTCTCCTCGTTCGGGATCAGCGGCACCAACGCGCACACCGTCCTGGAGGAAGCCCCGCCGCAGCCGTCGCCCACCCGCGACGACCGCCCCGAGCCGACCGACCGCCCCGAGCCGGCCGACCGCCCCGCCGCGGTCGTGCCGTGGATCGTCTCCGCCGCGTCCCCTCAGGCGCTGCGCGCCCAGGCCGCCCGGCTGCGCGCCGCCGTGGGCGGACTGCACCCCGCCGACGTCGGCCTGTCTCTCGCGACCCGCCGCGCCGCGCTGGAGCACCGCGCGGCGGTGGTCGGCGCGGACCGTGCCGAACTGCTGCACGGACTCGATGAGCTGGCGCGCGGCGAGGGCACGCATCCGTCGGCCTCCGCCACCGCTTCGCGCACCGCCTTCCTCTTCACCGGCCAGGGCGCGCAGCGGGCCGGGATGGGGCAGGGACTGTACGAGGCGTACCCCGTGTTCGCAGAGGCGTTCGACGCGGTCTGCGCGCGCACCGAACTAGAACTCCCCCTGCGGAAGGTGGTGTTCGGTGAAGACGGCGCTGCGTTGAACCGGACCGGTTACACGCAGCCGGCGTTGTTCGCGTTGCAGGTGGCGTTGTTCCGGCTGCTGGAGTCATGGGGTGTCGTCCCGGACCACCTGGTGGGCCATTCGATCGGCGAGCTGGCGGCCGCGCACGTGGCGGGGATCTTGTCGCTGGACGACGCGTGCGCGCTGGTGTCGGCGCGTGCGCGGTTGATGGAGGCGTTGCCCGAGGGTGGGGCGATGCTGGCGGTGGAGGCGGCCGAGGGGGATCTGGTTCTGCCGGAGGGTGTCTGCCTCGCTGCCGTCAACGGCCCCGACTCCCTGACGGTCTCTGGCGATGCGGAGGCGATATCCGGCCTGGAGTCCCGGCTGCGGGCGGAGGGCCGGCGGGTCAAGCGGCTGACGGTCTCGCACGCGTTCCACTCGCATCTGATGGAGCCGATGCTCGCGGAGTTCACGCGGGTCGCGGAGTCGCTGACCTACCACGCCCCGTCCCTCCGGCTCGTCCCGACCGCCCCCGGTGACCCGGCCACCGCCGGGTACTGGGTGGGTCAGATCCGGGAGCCGGTGCGGTTCGCGGACGCGGTGGCCGCGCTGCCGGACGTGCGGGCGTATCTCGAACTCGGCCCGGACGCCGTGCTGTCCGCGCTGGTGGGCCGCATCGCCGAAGACGTGGTCACCCTGCCCCTGCTGCGCCCCGGACAGGACGAACCCGGCACGGCGGTGCGTGCCGTGTCCGCGCTGCACGTCCACGGCGGCACGGTCGCCTGGGCCCGGTTCTTCGACCGGCTCGGCGGACGCCCGGTGGCCCTGCCCACGTACGCCTTCCAGCGCGAGCGGTACTGGCTGGCCGCGCAGAACCCCGGCTCCGGCCGGCAGGAGGCGCGGGACCCCGCCGAGGCGCGGTTCTGGTCGGCCGTGGCCCGTCGCGACCTCGACGGGCTCGCGGGAACGCTCGGGCTGCCGGGCGAGCCGGGCGGCACCGCCCGTGACGGCCTGGCCGAACTGATGCCCTACCTCACGACCTGGCGGGACCGGCGGCGCGAGGAGTCCGCCGCCGACGCCTGGTGCTACCGCGCCGCCTGGCAGCCCGTCGCACCGCCGCCCGCCGTCCTCGACGGCACCTGGTTGCTGGTCCGGCCGGGGGAGGCCGGTGACTCTCCGGCCACCGGTGTCGCCGACGCCCTGCGGCGGGGCGGGGCCACCGTCGTGGAGCTGACCGACGCGGGGGAGGACCGGACCGTCCTCGCCGAGCGGCTGCGCGCCTTCGACGGTGTGCGGGCGGTGGTGTCGCTGCTGGGCCTCGACGAGCGCCCCGTGCGGCCGGGCGCCGCACTCGACCGCGGGCTCGCGGCGACCCTGGCGCTGACCCAGGCCCTCGCCGACAGCGACCTCGACGCGCCGTTGTGGTGCCTCACCCGGGGAGCCGTCACCGTCGGCCGGTCCGATGCGCCCGCAAGCCCCACCCAGGCCCGGATCTGGGGCTTCGGCCGGGTCGCTGCCCTCGAACACCCGCACGGGTGGGGCGGTCTGGTGGATCTGCCCGCCCACCTCGACGCCCGCGCCGGAGACCGGCTCGTCGCCGTGCTGGCGGCGCACGGACCGGCCCCCGAGGACCAGGTCGCCGTCCGCGCCGACGGCGTCCACGCCCGCAGGCTCGTCCCCGCCGGTCCGCTGCCCGCGGCGGTCGCCCCCGCCGTCCGCCCCGGCGGAACCGTCCTGATCACCGGCGGCACCGGGGCACTCGGCGCGCAGGTGGCTGGCGCGCTCGCCCGGCAGTGCGGCGGCACGGTCCGGCTGCTGCTGGCCGGCCGACGCGGCCCGGACGCCCCCGGCGCCGCCGACCTCGCCGCCGACCTCACCGCCGCGGGCACCCCGACCACCGTCGTCGCCTGCGACGCCGCCGACCGGGACGCCCTCGCCGCGCTGCTGGCCGGCATCCCGCCGGAACACCCGCTCACCGCCGTCGTCCACGCCGCCGGACTGGTGGACGACGGAGTCGTGGGCGCCCTCACCCCCGACCGCTTCGAACAGGTGCTGCGGGCCAAGACCCTGGCCGCCGACCTCCTGGACGAACTGACCCGCGACCTCACGCTCGACTCCTTCGTCCTCTTCTCCTCCTTCACCGGCGCCGTCGGCACGGCCGGACAGGCCAACTACGCCGCCGCCAACGCCCACCTCGACGCGCTCGCCGCCCGCCGCCGCTCCGACGGGCTGCCCGCCGTGTCGATCGGCTGGGGGCCGTGGGCGGAGGCGGGCATGGCCGGCGACGAGGCGCTCGTCCACCGGCTGCGCCGGGCCGGACTCGCCCCGCTGCCCGTCGGCCCCGCCACCCACGCCCTGCTGCGGCTGCTGCGGACCGCCGGGGACGAGGCCGCGCCGGTCGTCGCGGACCTGGACCGGGCCCGGTTCGCCGCCGCCTTCACCGCCGTCCGCCCCAGCCCTCTGCTCACCGCACTCGCCCCCGCACTCGCCTCCGGCCGGGCCGCCACCGCCCCCGGCGGCGTCACCGAGTTCGCCGGCCGACTGGCGGCGGCGGGCGAGGGCGAGGCACGCCGCCTCGTGGAGGAACTGGTCCGGACGCGGGCCGCCGCCGTGCTCGGCCACGGCACACCCGACGCCATCCACCGCGACAAGGCGTTCCGCGACCTCGGCTTCGACTCGCTCACCGCCGTCGAACTCCGCAACGCGCTGCGCACCGCCACCGGTCTGCGACTGCCCGCCGGACTCGTCTTCGACCACCCGACGCCCGCCGCCCTCGCCGCCCGTCTGCGCGCCGAACTCACCGGCGCCACCGGGGCGGACGCCCCCGCCGTGCCGCCGGACACGGCCGCCACCGCGTCCGAGGACCCGATCGCGATCGTGGCGACCAGCTGCCGGTTCCCCGGCGCGTCCACCCCCGAGCAGTTCTGGGACCTGCTCGCCCGCGGCGTGGACGCCGTCGGCGACCTCCCCGCCGACCGGGGCTGGGACCTCACCGACGCCCCCGCCTTCGCCCGCCGCGGCGCGTTCCTCCCGGACGCCGCCGGCTTCGACGCCGGCCTGTTCTCCATCTCGCCCCGCGAGGCCCTGGCGATGGACCCCCAGCAGCGCCTGCTGCTGGAAGGATCGTGGGAACTCTTCGAGCGGGCGGGCCTCGCCCCCATGGCGTTGCGCGGACAGCGGATCGGCGTCTTCGCCGGCACCAACGGCCAGGACTACGCCCGGCTGATCCCCGCCACCGGCTCGGGGCTCGAAGGACAGATCGCCACCGGCAGCGCGGCCAGCGTCCTGTCCGGCCGCGTCTCCTACGCCTTCGGCCTCGAAGGCCCCGCGGTCACCGTCGACACCGCCTGCTCCGCGTCCCTGGTCGCCCTGCACCTGGCCGCCCAGTCGCTGCGCGCGGGGGAGTGCTCGATGGCGGTCGCCGGAGGCGTCACCGTCATGGCCGGCCCCACCGCCTTCATCGAGTTCGGCCACCAGCGCGGCCTCGCCGCAGACGGCCGCTGCAAGCCCTTCGCCGCCGCCGCCGACGGCACCGGCTGGGGCGAGGGGGTCGGCCTGGTCCTGCTGGAACGGCTCTCCGACGCCCGCCGCAACGGCCACCGGGTGCTGGCCCTGGTGCGCGGCAGCGCGGTCAACCAGGACGGCGCCTCCAACGGCCTCACCGCCCCCAACGGACCCTCCCAGCAACGGGTGATCCGGGCCGCCCTGGCCTCGGCGGGGCTCCGGCCCGCCGACGTCGACGCCGTCGAGGCCCACGGCACCGGCACCTCCCTCGGCGACCCGATCGAGGCCGAGGCGCTGCTCGCGACGTACGGGCAGGACCGGGAGGAGCCGCTCTGGCTCGGCTCGGTCAAGTCCAACATCGGCCACACCCAGGCCGCCGCCGGGATCGCCGGCGTCATCAAGATGGTCGAGAGCATGCTCCACGCGGAACTGCCCCGCACCCTGCACGTGGACGCGCCCACCCCCGGCGTCGACTGGGACTCCGGCGCGGTACGCCTGCTCACCGCCCACACCCCCTGGCCGGACCGGCCGGACCGGCCGCGGCGGGCCGCCGTGTCCGCCTTCGGGATCAGCGGCACCAACGCCCACGTCGTACTCGAACAGGCACAGGAGCCCCCACAGGCCGCCGCCCCGCCACCGTCCGCCCCGCTGCCCTGGGCGTTCTCCGCCCGCTCGGCGGCGGCGCTGCGCGCCAGGGCCGGCCGGCTGCGGACCCTCGCCCTCACCCCCGGCACCGACCCGGCCGCCGTCGGACGCACCCTCGCCCGCACCAGCCAGGGCCCCGAACACCGCGCCGTGGTCACCGCCGACAGCCCCGAGGGGTACGCGGCCGGCCTCGCGGCCCTCGCCGCCGGAGAACCGGCCCCCCACGTCGCCCGCGGCGAAGCCGGCAGCGGCGGCCTCGCGTTCCTCTTCACCGGCCAGGGCGCGCAACGGGCCGGCATGGGCCGCGGACTGTACGAGACGTACCCGGTGTTCGCGGACGCCTTCGACGCGGTCTGCGCCCGGCTCGACCTGGACCGGCCCCTGCGCGAGGTCGTCCACGGTGACGCGGCCGCGCTGGACCGCACCGCGTACACGCAACCGGCCCTCTTCGCCCTCCAAGTGGCGCTGGTGCGGCTGCTGCAGTCCTGGGGCGTCGTCCCGGACCACCTGGTCGGCCACTCGATCGGGGAACTCGCCGCCGCGCACGCCGCGGGGGTGCTGTCCCTGGACGACGCCTGCACCCTGGTGGCGGCGCGCGGCCGGCTGATGGAGGCCCTGCCCGAGGGCGGGGCGATGCTGGCGGTGGAGGCCGCCGAGGAGGAGCTGCGGCTGCCCGACGGGGTCGACCTCGCCGCCGTCAACGGCCCCGCCTCGCTGACGGTCTCGGGCGACGCGGACGCGATCGCCGCACTGGAGGACCGACTGCGCACCGAGGGACGGAAGGTGAAACGGCTGACGGTGTCGCACGCGTTCCACTCCCACCTGATGGAACCGATGCTCGCCGCGTTCGCCGAGGTGGCCGAGTCGCTGACCTACCACCCGCCGACCGTCCCGGTGCTGCCCACCGCACCCGGCGCGATCGACACCCCCGGCTACTGGGTGCGCCAGATCCGCGAGCCCGTCCGATTCGCCGACGCCGTCGACCGGCTGCCCGAAGGGACCCGCGGTCTCGAACTCGGCCCGGACGGCGTGCTCAGCGTCCAGGTCCCGGGCACCGTCCCCGTTCTGCGCCGCGACCGGCCCGAGGCCGCCACCCTCCTCGCCGCCGTCGCCCACCACTGGACGCGCGGCACGGACGCCGACCTCACCGCGCACTTCCCGCCCGGACCGCCCGCCACGCTGCCGCCCTACCCGTTCCAGCACACCCGCTACTGGCCCGACACCGCGCCCACCGCGCCGACGGACGCCGCCTTCTGGGCCGCCGTCTCCACCGGCGACCCGGCCGCCCTCGCCGACACCCTCGGCGTGCCCGGCGACGCCACCCTCGCCGATCTGCTGCCCGCACTGGCCGCCCGGCGCCACCGGACGGACACCGGCCCCCTGCACTACACCGTCACCTGGCAGCCGCTGCCCGACCCGGCCGGCCCCCTCACCGGCACCTGGCTGCTGGTCACCCCGCCCGAGGGCGCCGACGACGGCCTGACCGAATCCGTCCGCACCGCCCTGCACCACGCGGGCGCCACCACCCGCACCCTCCCCGGCGGCATCGACCGGGCCGCGCTCGCCGCCCGGATCCGCACCGCCGCGCAGGACGCCGACCCGGCCGGCGTCCTCGCCCTGCCGGGCACCGGACCCCGCTGCACGGCTGCCACCGCCACGCTCACCCAGGCCGTCGAGGACGCCGGGACCACCGCCCCGCTGTGGTGCGCCACCCGCGGCGCCGTCGCCACCGGCGCCGACGACCCCGCGCCCGACCCCGACCAGGCCGCCGTCTGGGGCCTCGGCCGGGTGGCCGCTCTCGAACTGCCCACCGTCTGGGGCGGACTCGTCGACCTGCCGCCCGTGTTCGACGCCACGATCGGCGCCCGCCTCGCAGGGCTCCTCGCGCACCCCGCCGGCGAGGACCAGACGGCCGTACGGGCCACCGGCGTCCTCGGCCGGCGGCTCGCCCGCCGCCCGCTCCACGCACCCGCGGGCCCCGCGCCGGAGTGGACGCCCACCGGCACCGTGCTGATCACCGGAGGCACCGGGGCACTCGGCTCCCACCTGGCCCGCGGGCTCGCCCACCGGGGCGCCCCGCACCTGCTGCTCGTCGGACGGCGCGGCCAGGACGCCCCCGGCGCACCGGAACTCGCCGCCGAACTCACCGCCCTCGGCAGCCGCGTCACCCTCGCCGCGTGCGACGTCGCCGACCGAGCCGCGCTCACCGCCCTCCTCGACCGGCTCCCGCAGAACCAGCCGCTCACCGCCGTCGTGCACGCCGCGGGCATCGCGGACGACGCGGTCATCGGCTCCCTCACCCCCGACCGGATCGCCACCGCCCTGCACGCCAAGACCCTCGGCGCCCACCACCTCGACCAACTGACCACCGGCCTCGACCTGGACGCCTTCGTGCTGTTCACCTCGTTCGCCGGAGTCGTCGGCAACCCCGGACAGGCCGCCTACGCCGCCGCCAACGCCTGGCTCGACGCCCTCGCCGACCGCCGCCGCGCCCGCGGCGCGACCGCCACCGCCGCCGCCTGGGGCCCGTGGGCCGGTACCGGCATGGGCGCGGCCGCCGCCGTCGCCGAGCAGCAGCACCGCACCGGCATCACCCCCCTCACGCCCGAGCACGCCGTGCGGACGCTGCTCGCCGCCGTCGCGCGCCAGGAGACGGCGCTCTGCGTCGCCGACGTCGACTGGGCCCGCTTCGGGCCGACGGTCGACGCCGGCCGCGGCGGCCGGCTGCTGGCCCTGCTGCCCGAGGCCGCCCGGCCCGCCGACACCGCGCCCGACGACGAAGGGCCCGGCCTCGCCGAACGGCTCGCCGCAGCACCCGGACCCGAGCAGGAACAGATCCTGCTCGACCTGGTGGTGGCCCGGACCGCCGTCGCGCTGGGCCACCCGACGCCCGCCGCCATCGACCCGGACCGGCCGTTCCGCGACCTCGGAACCACCTCGCTCACCGCCGTCGAACTGCGCAACCTGCTGAACTCCGCCACCGGCCGGACCCTGCCCGCCACCCTCGTCTTCGACCACCCGACCCCCGCCGCCCTCGCCGCCCACCTGCGCTCCCTGCTCGTCCCCACCGGGGCGGCCGGCACCGACCGGCCGGGCAGGGGGTCGGCGGCCGTCGCCGAGCTGGAGAAGCTCGAAGCGGCCCTCGCGGAGACACCTCCCGACGGCGACGAAGCCGACACGCTCCGGACCCGGCTGCGACGCCTCGCCGACCGGCTCGACCGCGCCGATCCGGGCCCTCTCGTGGCCGCAGCCGCCCCCGACCCCGAACCGACGGACGATCTGGCGGCGGCCAGCGCCGACGACCTGTTCGACCTGATCCACAGAGAATTCGGCACGTCCTGATGCGCCGGCCAGTCCTGAAACACACGCACGGTCCTGCCTGCTGGGAGTCGTTCTGATGGCGAATGAAGAGAAGCTGCTCGATCACCTGCGCTTCGTCACGGGTGAGCTGCGGCAGGCACACCGGCGACTGAAGGACATGGAGGAGCGCGATGGCGAGCCCATCGCCATCGTCTCCATGGCCTGCCGCTTCCCCGGCGGCGTCCGCAGCCCCGAGCAGCTCTGGGACCTCGTCGCCCGGGGCGGCGACGCCGTGTCCGCGTTCCCCGCCGACCGCGGCTGGGATCTCGGCACGCTGCTCGACCCCGACCAGGACAGGCCCGGCACCAGCTACGGACACGAGGGCGGCTTCCTCTACGACGCCGCCGAGTTCGACGCCGGCCTCTTCGAGATATCCCCCCGCGAAGCCGTCGCCATGGACCCCCAGCAGCGACTCCTGCTCCAGACCTCGTGGGAGGCGTTCGAACGCGCCGGCATCGACCCCAAGTCCGTACGCGGAACCAGGGTCGGCGTGTTCGCCGCCACCAACGGCCAGGACTACGCCTCGGTGCTCGCCGCCGACCCCGGCGCTTCCGACGGCTACCTCGCCACCGGCACCGCCGCCAGCGTCATGTCCGGCCGCATCTCCTACGCGTTCGGGCTCGAAGGGCCCGCCCTCACCGTCGACACCGCCTGCTCCGCCTCCCTGGTCGCCCTCCACCTGGCCGCCCAGTCGCTGCGCAAGGGCGAATGCACCCTGGCGCTGGCCGGCGGCGCCACCGTGATGACCACCCCCGCCGCGTTCGTCGAGTTCAGCCGCCAGCGGGCGCTGGCCGCCGACGGCCGCTGCAAGGCCTTCGGCGCGGGCGCCGACGGTACCGGCTGGGGCGAGGGGGTCGGCCTGGTCCTGCTGGAACGGCTCTCCGACGCCCGCCGCAACGGCCACCGGGTCCTCGCCGTGGTGCGGGGCAGCGCGGTCAACCAGGACGGCGCCTCCAACGGCCTCACCGCCCCCAACGGCCCCGCCCAGCAGCGAGTCATCGAGGACGCCCTCGCCTCGGCCGGCCTCACCCCCGCCGAGGTGGACGCCGTCGAGGCCCACGGCACCGGCACCCGCCTCGGCGACCCCATCGAGGCGCAGGCGCTGCTCGCCGCGTACGGGCAGGACCGGGAGGAGCCGCTCTGGCTCGGCTCGGTCAAGTCCAACATCGGCCACACCCAGGCCGCCGCCGGCATCGCCGGCGTCATCAAGATGGTCCAGGCGCTCCAGCACGGCGTACTGCCCCGCACCCTGCACGCCGACGAGCCGACCCCCCAGGTCGACTGGACCGCCGGAAACGTCGCTCTGCTCACCGAGAACCGCCCCTGGCCCGATGCCGACCGGCCGCGCCGCGCCGCGGTGTCCTCGTTCGGCGTCAGCGGCACCAACGCCCACACCGTCCTCGAACAGGCACCCGCCGACGAACCGGCCGACCCCACCGAACCGGCCGGTACCGCGCCCGAGCCGCCGCTCGTCCCCCTGCCCCTCTCCGCCCGCACCGCCCCCGCCCTGCGCGAACAGGCCGCGAACCTCGCCGCCTTCCTCACCGCACGGCCCGACATCCGCCTCACCGACGTCGGCCACTCCCTCGCCACCACCCGGGCGGCACTGCCCACCCGGTCCGTCGTGCTCGCCGCCGACCGGGATGCCGCCCTGCGTGCCCTGACCGAACTCGCCGACGGCACCGTGCCGCCCGAGGCACGGGCGGGCGTCGCCGCCCCCGGCCGCCTCGCGTTCCTCTTCACCGGCCAGGGCGCGCAACGCGTCGGCATGGGCCGCGGACTGTACGAGACGTACCCGGTGTTCGCGGACGCCTTCGACGCGGTCTGCGCCCGGCTCGACCTGGACCGGCCGCTGCGCGAGATCGTCCACGGCGACGCGGCCGCACTGGACCGCACCGCGTACACCCAAAGCGGCCTGTTCGCCCTGGAAGTCGCCCTGTTCCGGCTCCTGGAGTCCTGGGGGGTCCGCCCGCACGTCATGATCGGCCACTCCGTCGGCGAACTGGCCGCCGCCCACGTGGCGGGCATCCTCTCCCTCGACGACGCGTGCCGCCTGGTGTCCGCGCGCGGACGCCTGATGGACGCGCTGCCCGGGGGCGGCGCGATGCTGGCCGTCGAGGCCGCCGAGCAGGACCTGACCCTGCCCGACGGAGTCTGCCTGGCAGCGGTCAACGGCCCCGCCTCCGTCACCGTCTCCGGCGACGAGGACGCGATCACCGGCCTGGAGACCCGGCTGCGGGCCGAGGGCCGCAAGGTCAAACGCCTCACGGTCTCGCACGCGTTCCACTCGCACCGCATGGAACCGATGCTCGCCGACTTCGCGCGCACCGCCGCGTCCCTGACGTACCGCGCCCCGTCCGTCCCGCTGCTGCCCACCGCCCCCGGCGACCCGGCCACCGCCGCCTACTGGGTGAGCCAGGTCCGCGAACCCGTCCGCTTCGCCGACGCGGTGCGCGCGGCGGCCGGCCGCGGCGCCACCCGCTACCTAGAACTCGGCCCGGACGGCGTGCTGTCCGCACTCACCCAGTCCCTCACCGAGGACGCCGTCACCGCCCCGGTGCTGCGTACCGGCCGCGACGACACCGCGACGATCCTGCACGCCGTCGCCCACGCCCACGCCCACGGCGTCACCGTCGACTGGGCCGCCGTCCTCGGCGGCGGCCGGCCGGTGGACCTGCCGACCTACCCGTTCGAACGCCGCGCCTACTGGCCCTCCGGCCGACTGACCGCCACCGACCTCACCTCCGCCGGACTCGGCGCCGCCGACCACCCGCTGCTCGGTGCCGCCGTCTCCCTCGCGGCCGGCGGCGGAGCCCTGCTCACCGGCCGGCTCTCCGCCGCCACCCACGGCTGGCTCACCGACCACGAGATCCTCGGCAGCATCCTGGTCCCCGGCACCGCCTTCGTCGAACTCGCCTGGCACGCGGGCGAACACGTCGGCTGCACCACCGTGGACGACCTCACCCTCGTCGCCCCCCTGGTGCTGCCCCCGCACCGGGCCGTCCAGGTGCAGGTCAGCGTCGGCCCCGAGGGCGACGACGGCACCCGCCGCCTGGAGATCCACTCCCGCCCCGACGGTGAGGAGGAGTGGACCGCCCACGCCGTCGGCGTCCTGGGCACCGCGACCGGCACCGCCGTCCCCACGCTGCCGTGGCCCCCCGAGGCCGAACCCGTCGACCTCACCGGCTTCTACCCCCGCGCCTCCGACGCCGGATTCCGCTACGGTCCCGCCTTCCAGGGCCTGCGCGCCGCCTGGCGCGCAGGCGACGACCTGTACGCCGAAGTGGAGCTGCCCGAGTCCGCGCACGGCGAGGCGGCCCGCTGCGGCCTGCACCCGGCGCTGCTCGACGCCGCCCTGCACCCCACCGGCATCGACCCGGCCCGCGCCGGACTGCCCTTCGTCTGGACCGGCGCTACCCTCCACGCCGTCGGCGCCACCCGGTTGCGGGTCCACCTCGCCGCCACCGGCGCCGACACCTACACCCTGCGCGTCACCGACCCGACCGGCGCGCCCGTCGCCACCGTCGACACGCTGACCCTGCGCCCCCCGGCCGCGGCGGCCGCACGCCACGACGACGCGCTGTTCACCCTGCACTGGGCCCCGGTGACCACCCCGGAACCCCGCGCCAGCGTCGTCGCCACCGCCCCCGAGGGCCCCGCCGCCTTCCTCGCCGCCTTCGCCGGCACGGTCGTGCCCGACGTCGTGGCCTGGCCGCTCCCGCAGGGAGCGGCGGAGAACGCCGGCGCCACCGTCGCCGCGGCCCTGACGGGCATCCAGGCGTGGCTGGCCGACGACCGGTTCGCCGCCTCGCGGCTCGTCCTGATCACCCGGTCCGCCGTCGCCGCGACCACCGGCGACGACGTCACCGACCTCCCGGCGTCCGCCCTCGGCGGACTGGTGCGCTCCGCACAGTCCGAGCACCCGGACCGGTTCCTCCTCCTGGACGCCGACGCCCCGCCCGCCGAAGCGATTCTGGCCTCCCTGCCCCCTCTCGACGAGCCCTGGCTCGCCCTGCGCGGCGGAACCCTGCTCGCCCCCCGGCTCACCCGCGCCTCGGCGTCCGGCACCCTCGACCTGCCCGCGACGGACGCGTGGCGGCTCGCCCGCGACGGCGACACCGGCTCCCTGGACCGCCTGGCCCTCGTACCCGCGACGCCGGGTGCCCTGGGCGCCGGCGAGGTGCGGCTCGCGGTCCGTGCGGCGGGGGTGAACTTCCGTGATGTGTTGATCGGTCTGGGGGAGTATCCGGATCCGGCGGCCTTGATGGGGTCGGAGGGTGCGGGTGTGGTGCTGGAGGTCGGTGAGGGTGTCACCGACCTCTACCCGGGTGACCGGGTGTTCGGCCTGCTCTCCGGCGGCTTCGGCCCCTCGGTGGTGGTGGACCGGCGGATGGTCGCTCCTGTTCCGGAGGGCTGGTCGTTCGTCGAGGCGGCGTCGGTGCCGATGGCGTTCCTGACGGCGTTCTACGGCCTGGTGGATCTGGGCGGTCTGCGGTCGGGTGAGCGGGTTCTCGTTCATGCGGCGGCGGGCGGGGTGGGGATGGCGGCGGTGCAGATCGCGCGTCATCGGGGTGCGGAGGTGTTCGGTACGGCGTCGCCCTCGAAGTGGGGAGCGACGGGTCTGGACGCCGACCATCTGGCGTCGTCGCGCGACCTCGGTTTCGAGGACGCGTTCCGTGCGCGGACCAGTGGTGGGGGTGTCGATGTCGTACTGAACGCGCTGGCGGGGGAGTTCATCGATGCCTCGGCGCGGCTGCTGGCGCCCGGTGGCCGGTTCGTGGAGATGGGCAAGGCCGACCTCCGCGAGCCGGAGACGTTCGGACCCGACCACACGTATCGCGCCTTCGACCTGAGCGAGGCCGGTCCGGACCGGTTGCAGGCGATGCTGTGCGAGCTGCTGGAGCTGTTCGCCTCCGAAGTGCTGCGGCTGCCGCCGGTGCGGGCGTGGGACGTGCGCGAGGCGCGCGCGGTGCTGCGTCACGTGGGGTCCGGTGGCCACATCGGCAAGAACGTGCTGGTGACGCCGAGGGAGTTGGACCCCGAGGGCACGGTTCTGATCACCGGTGGCACCGGGGCTCTGGGCGGTTTGCTGGCCCGCCACCTCGTGGAGTCGCGAGGTGTGCGCCGTCTGGTGCTGACCAGTCGCCGGGGTCCGGACGCGCCGGGTGCGGCGGAACTGGTCGCGGAGCTGGAGGCGTCGGGTGCGTCGGTGCAGGTGGTGGCGTGCGACGCGGCCGACCGGGACGCGGTCGCCGCGCTGCTCGCGGACGTCCCGGCCGCGCATCCGCTGACCGGTGTGGTCCACGCGGCGGGCATCGCCGACGACGGGGTCGTCGAAGCGCTCACCGCCGAGCGGCTGGACGCCGTGCTGCGTCCGAAGGCGGACGCCGCCCTGGTCCTGCACGAGCTGACCACCGGCCTCGACCTGGCGATGTTCGCCCTCTACTCCTCCGCCTCCTCCGCCTTCGGCTCTCCCGGCCAGGCCAACTACGCCGCCGCCAACGCCTTCCTGGAGGGCCTGGCCCAGCACCGCCGCGCCCGGGGACTCGCGGCCACCGCGCTCGGCTGGGGGCTGTGGGCGCACAGCAGCACCGTCAGCTCCCACCTCGACGCCACCGACCTGGCCCGCGCCTCCCGGATCGGCGGCCCCCTCGCCACCGACCAGGGCCTCGCCCTCTTCGACGCCGCGCTGCGGACGGGACTCACCCATCTGCTGCCCGTGCGGTTCGACCTCGCCGTCGCCCGCAGCCGCCGTCCCGTCCCCGCCCTCCTGCGCGGACTGGTACGCACCACGCCCCGCCGGGTCGCAGGCACCGTCACCGGCGGCTCCGGCCTCGCCGACCGGCTCGCCGCGCTCCGCCCCGCCGAACAGGACCGCCTGCTCACCGGGCTGGTGCTGGCCGAGATCGCCGCAGTCCTCGGCCACGCCGACATCGACGCCGTCGAACCGACCCGTGTCTTCAAGGAACTGGGCTTCGACTCCCTGACCTCCGTCGAACTCCGCAACCGCGTCAACGCCGCCACCGGTCTGCGGCTGCCGCCGAGCCTCGTCTTCGACTTCCCCACCCCGGCCGCCCTCGCCGCCCACCTGCGCGAGACCCTCGCGGGCGACCTGGGCCGACCCGAGGCCCCGGTGCGCACGGCGGCGGCCGACGAACCCGTGGCGATCGTCGGCATGGCCTGCCGCTTCCCCGGCGGCGTCTCCTCCCCGGCGGACCTCTGGCGGCTCGTCGTCGAGGGCGGCGACGCCACCGGCCCGTTCCCCGCCGACCGGGGCTGGGACCTGTCCTCGCTCTACGACCCCGACCCCGACAAGGTCGGCACCACCTACGCCCGCGCCGGCGGATTCCTGACCGACGCGGCCGAGTTCGACGCGAGCCTCTTCGACATCTCGCCGCGCGAGGCCCTCGCCATGGACCCGCAGCAGCGCCTGCTGCTGGAGACCGCGTGGGAGACGTTCGCGCAGGCCGGCATCGATCCCGGCACCCTGCGGGGCAGCCGGGCCGGTGTCTTCGTCGGCGCCGCCTCCTCCGGCTACGGCGTCGGCGTACGCCTCCCCGAGGGGGTGGAGGGCCACTTCCTGACCGGCAGCTCCACCAGTGTGGCGTCGGGCCGGCTCGCCTACACCTTCGGCCTTGAAGGCCCCGCCGTCACCGTCGACACCGCCTGCTCGTCCTCCCTGGTGGCCCTGCACCTCGCTGCCCAGTCGCTGCGCAACGGCGAGTGCACGATGGCGCTGACCGGTGGCGTCAGCGTGATGGCGAGCCCGGCCATCTTCACCGAGTTCTCCCGCCAGCGCGGCCTGTCCGCCGACGGCCGCTGCAAGTCCTTCTCCGCCGACGCGGACGGCACCGGCTGGTCCGAAGGGGTCGGCCTGCTCCTGGTGGAACGCCTCTCCGACGCACGCCGCAACGGCCACCGGGTCCTCGCCGTCGTCCGTGGTTCGGCGATCAACCAGGACGGCGCGTCCAACGGTCTCACCGCCCCCAACGGGCCCTCCCAGCAGCGCGTGATCCGGGCCGCCCTCGACGCCGCCGGCCTTGCTCCGGCCGACGTGGACGCCGTCGAGGCACACGGCACCGGCACCAAGCTCGGCGACCCGATCGAGGCGCAGGCACTGCTCGCCACCTACGGGCAGAACCGCGAAGAGCCCCTGCGGCTCGGTTCCGTCAAGGCCGCGATCGGACACACCCAGGCCGCCGCCGGGGTCGCGGGCATCATCAAGATGGTCGAGGCGATGCGCCACGGCGTGCTGCCCCGGACCCCGCACGTCACCGAACCGACCCCGCACGTCGACTGGTCGGCGGGCAGCGTCGAACTGCTCACCGAGACGCTGGACTGGCCCCGGACCGGCCGCCCCCGACGGGCCGCCGTCTCCTCCTTCGGCGTCAGCGGCACCAACGCCCACACCATCATCGAGCAGGCCCCCGAACAGCCCGCGCCCGAAGCCGGACCCGACCCCGCCCACCCCGTGCCGGTCCCGGTCTCCGCGCACTCCCCGGCAGCCCTCGCCGGGCAGGCCCGCCGTCTGCTCGACCTGCTGGACCGGGACGCCACGCTGCGCCCCGTCGACCTCGCCCGGTCGCTGGCCACCACCCGCCCCGCCCAGGACCATCGCGCCACCCTCGTCGCCGGCACCCGCGAGGCCCTCGCCCGCGCACTCGCGTCCCTCGCCGACCCCGCGACGGACATCCCCGTCGCCCGCCCGGCAACCGTCCGCAACGCGCGTACCGCGTTCCTGTTCACGGGGCAGGGGTCCCAGCGGGCCGGAATGGGGCGTGGGCTGTACGAGGCGTTCCCGGTGTTCGCGGAGGCGTTCGACGCGGTCTGCGCCCGTATCGCACTCGAACTCCCGCTGCGGGACGTGGTGTTCGGGGACGAAGCCGCCCTGAACCGGACCGGTTACACGCAGCCGGCCCTGTTCGCGTTGCAGGTGGCGCTGTTCCGGCTGGTCGAGTCGTGGGGTGTGACCCCGGACGTCCTGGTCGGGCACTCCGTCGGTGAGGTGGCGGCCGCGCACGTGGCGGGGATCCTGTCGCTGGACGACGCGTGCGCGTTGGTCTCGGTGCGTGGGCGGTTGATGGAGGCGTTGCCCGAGGGCGGGGCGATGCTGGCGGTGCAGGCGGCCGAAGGGGACGTGGTCCTGCCGGAAGGCGTGTGTCTCGCCGCTGTCAACGGCCCTGACTCCCTTACGGTTTCGGGTGCTGAGGACGCGATCACCGGTCTGGAGGCCCGGCTGCGGGCGGAGGGGCGCAGGGTCAAGCGGCTGACCGTGTCGCACGCGTTCCACTCGCATCTGATGGAGCCGATGCTCGCGGAGTTCGAGCAGGTAGCGGAGTCGCTGACGTACCGCGCCCCGTCCGTCCCGCTGGTCCCGACCGCGCCGGGTGACCCGGCCACCGCCGCGTACTGGGTCGGCCAGGTGCGCGCACCCGTCCGCTTCGCCGACGCGGTCACCACGGCCGACGCGGCCACCGCGCTCGAAATCGGCCCCGATGCGGTACTCACCGCCCTCGCCGCGCAGAATGCCGACGTGCGCGCCGTGCCCGCCCTCCGGGACGGACACGACGAGGCCGGGACGCTGCTGCGCGCCGTCGCCCACCTGCACGACCACGGTGTCCCCGTCGACCTCGCCGGGATCACCGCCGCCGGCCGGCAGGTGGAGCTGCCCCCGTACCCCTTCCAGCGCGAGCGGTACTGGCTCGACACCGCCCCGTCCGCGACGACCGCCGCCGACCCCGCCGAGACCAGGTTCTGGGAGGCCGTCGACGCCGCCGACCGCACCGCCGTCGCCGCCACCCTGAGCCTCGCGGACGGTGCCGGGCTCGACACCGTGCTGCCCGCGCTCACCGCCTGGCGGCGAGACCGCCGCTCCCGGTCCCTGGTCGACTCCTGGCGCTACCG
Organism: uncultured Streptomyces sp.; assembly: GCF_947488945.1. GTDB lineage: Bacteria > Actinomycetota > Actinomycetes > Streptomycetales > Streptomycetaceae > Streptomyces. The sequence continues at coordinate 194,714 of NZ_CANLBS010000013.1, read as the reverse complement.
TGTCGCCTGGACCCCCCTGGACACCCGGTCCGACACCGTCCTCAGCGGCGTCTGGCTGCTGATCGGCCCCGCCCGGCCCGTTATCGCTGACGCCCTCCGCGCCGCCGGTGCCCAGGTGACGGAGTTCGACACCGCCGACGTCACCACCCTCCGCGACCACGACCCCGCCGGCGTCCTCGCCCTGCACCCCGACCCCGCCGACCTGGTCGCGCTGCTGCGTACGCTCGACACCGCCGGCATCACCGCACCCTGCTGGACCGCCACCACCGGGGCCGTCTCCACCGGACGCGCCGACCGCCTCACCGACCCGGACGCCGCCCGCGTCTGGGGCATCGGCCGCGTCGCGGCCCTCGAACACCCCGGCCGCTGGGGCGGTCTCGTCGACCTGCCCGCCACCCTCGACGCCAAGGCGGGCCGCAGGCTCGCGCACGTCCTCGCCGCCGCCGGACCCGAGGACCAGATCGCCGTCCGCGACTCCGGCGTCTTCGCCCGCCGCCTGCGCCACGCCGCACCCGAACCCGCCGCCACGCCCTGGCGCCCCGACGGCACCGTCCTCATCACCGGCGGCACCGGGGCCCTCGGCTCCCACCTCGCCCGCACCCTCGCCCGGCGCGGCACCCCGCACCTCGTCCTCACCGGCCGCCGCGGCCCCGACGCCCCCGGCGCCGACGCCCTCCTGGCCGAGCTGACCGCCGCCGGCGCCACCGCCACGATCGTCGCCTGCGACGCGGCCGACCGCGACGCGCTCACCGCCGTACTCTCCGCGATCCCCGCCGCACACCCGCTGACCGCCGTGGTGCACGCGGCGGGCGTCACCGACGACACCCCCCTCGCCGACCTCACCCCCGAACGGCTCGACACGGTGCTGCGGGTCAAGGCCGACGCCGCACGGCTGCTGGACGAACTCACCGCCGAACTTCCCGGCGCGCCCGTCGCGTTCGTCACCTACTCCTCGATCGCGGGGATCTGGGGCAGCGGCGGCCAGGCCGCCTACGCGGCGGCCAACGCCCACCTCGACGCGCTCGCCGAACACCGCCGGGCCCGCGGACTGCCGGCCACCTCCGTCTCCTGGGGCCCCTGGGCCGACGCCGGCATGGCCACCGCCGGCGACGCGGCCGGCCAGCTGCGCCGACGAGGCCTCCGCCCTCTCGACCCGGACCTCGCCGTCACCGCCCTCGACCGGGCCGTCGCCTCCGGCGACCCGTGCCTGACCGTCGTCGACGTCGACTGGGACCGCTTCACCGCCACCTACACCGCGCACCGGCCCAGCCCGCTGCTCGCCGAACTCCCCGAGGTGCGCGACGCGGCACGCACCGCCGACCTGGCCACCGGCGCCGGGCTGCGCGAACGGCTCGCGGCCCTGCCCGCGGGCGAACGCGACCGCGCCCTGCTCGACCTGGTGGTGACCGCCGTCGCCGGCGTCCTCGGCCACCGCGACCGGGCCGCCGTCGACCCGGCGACCGCCTTCACCGACCTCGGCTTCGACTCGCTCACCTCCGTCGAACTCCGCGACCGACTGGGCAGGACCACCGGCCTCGCCCTGCCCCCCACCCTCGTCTTCGACCACCCCACCGCCGCCTCCCTGGCCGCCCACCTCCGCACCGAACTCCTCGGCCGCCCCGACACCGCACCCGGCGCCCCCGCCCGCACCGCCCCGGCGACCTCCGACGAACCCCTCGCCATCGTCGGCATGAGCACCCGCCTCCCCGGCGGGGTCCGCTCGCCCGAGGACCTGTGGCGACTCGTCCAGGAGGGCGGCGACGGCATCACGGCCTTCCCCGCCGACCGGGGGTGGAACACCGACGACGCGGACTACGCCACCCTCGGTGGCTTCCTTCCGGACGCCGCCGACTTCGACGCCGACCTGTTCTCCATCTCGCCCCGCGAAGCCCTGGCGATGGACCCCCAGCAGAGGCTGCTGCTGGAATCCGTCTGGGAGGCACTCGAACACGCCGGAATCGCCCCCACCTCCGTGCGCGGCAGCCGCACCGGCGTCTTCGTCGGCGCCTCGAACAGCGGTTACGGCCTCGGCGCCACCCCCGCCGACGAGGTCACCGGCCACCTGCTGACCGGCACCTCCAACAGCGTGATGTCGGGCCGCATCGCCTACACCTTCGGACTCGAAGGCCCCGCCCTCACCGTCGACACGGCCTGCTCCTCCTCCCTGGTCGCCCTCCACCTGGCCGCCCAGGCCCTGCGCACCGGCGAATGCGACCTCGCCGTCGCGGGCGGCGTGGCCGTCATGCCGACCCTGGCCGGCTTCACCGAGTTCGCCCAGCAGGACGGCCTGGCCGGCGACGGCCGCTGCAAGTCCTTCTCCGCCGACGCGGACGGCACCGGCTGGTCCGAAGGCGCCGCGGTACTCCTGGTCGAGCGCCTCTCCGACGCCCGCGCCCACGGCCACCAGGTGCTCGCCCTGGTACGCGGCTCCGCCGTCAACTCCGACGGCGCGTCCAACGGCCTCACCGCGCCGAACGGCCCCGCCCAGCAGCGCGTCATCCGGGCCGCCCTGTCGGCGGCCGGGCTGGAACCGGCCGACGTGGACGCCGTGGAAGCGCACGGCACCGGCACCCGGCTCGGGGACCCGATCGAGGCGCAGGCGCTGCTCGCCACGTACGGGCAGGACCGCGAAGAGCCCTTGTGGCTGGGTTCGCTGAAGTCCAACATCGGCCACACCCAGGCCGCTTCGGGCGCCGCGGGCATCGTGAAGATGGTCATGGCGCTGCGCCACGGCGAACTGCCCCGTACCCTGCACGCCGACGCGCCCACCCCGCACGTCGACTGGACCACCGGCAACGTCGCCCTGCTCACCGAGGCCCGCCCCTGGCCGACCGCCGACCGGCCGCGCCGCGCGGCGGTCTCCTCGTTCGGCATCAGCGGCACCAACGCCCACGTCGTCATCGAGCAGGCCCCGGCGGACGAGCCCACCCCACTCCCCGCGACGACTCCCGCGCCGCCCGTGCTGGCCTGGCCCCTCTCGGCCCGCACCGCCGACGCCCTGCGTGCCCAGGCGGCCAACCTGCTCACGTTCCTGGAGGCGCATCCCGCCACCGAAGGCACCGCTCTCGCCCGCGCCCTGACGACCGGCCGTGCCGCCCTCGACCACCGGGCCGTCGTGCTCGGAGCCACCCACGACGACCTGACCGCCGGCCTCACCGCCCTCACCACGGCCACGGCACACCCGTCCGTGATCACCGGCACCGTCACTCCGGGCCGTACCGCGTTCCTGTTCACGGGGCAGGGGTCGCAGCGGGCGGGTATGGGGCGCGGGTTGTACGAGGCGTACCCGGTGTTCGCGGAGGCGTTCGACGCGGTGTGTGCGCGGGTGGACGCCGGGCTGGACCGTCCGTTGCGGGAGGTGGTGTTCGGGGACGACGCCGCTCTGGACCGTACGGGGTATGCGCAGCCGGGGTTGTTCGCGTTGCAGGTGGCGTTGTTCCGGTTGGTGGAGTCGTGGGGTGTGGCTCCGGACGTGCTGGTGGGGCACTCCGTCGGTGAGGTGGCGGCCGCGCACGTCGCCGGCATTCTGTCGTTGGACGATGCGTGTGCGCTGGTGTCGGCGCGTGCGCGGTTGATGGAGGCGTTGCCCGGGGGTGGGGCGATGCTGGCGGTGGAGGCGGCCGAGGGGGATCTGGTCCTGCCGGAGGGCGTCTGCCTCGCTGCCGTCAACGGCCCCGACTCCCTGACGGTTTCTGGTGATGCGGAGGCGATATCCGGCCTGGAGTCCCGGCTGCGGGCGGAGGGTCGGCGGGTCAAGCGGCTGACGGTCTCGCACGCGTTCCACTCGCATCTGATGGAGCCGATGCTGGCGGAGTACGCGCGGGTCGCGGAGTCGTTGACGTACGCACCCGCGTCGGTGCCCTTGGTGCCGACCGCGTCCGGTGATCCCGCGACGGCGGCGTACTGGGTGCGGCAGGTGCGTGAACCCGTCCGCTTCGCCGATGCGGTCGCCCGACTGCGGGACACCGGCACCGCCGTCCACCTCGAACTCGGGCCCGACGGCACCCTCACCGGCCACGTCCGCCGCTGTCTCGACGGCGAGCCGGCCGCCGCCTGTGCGTCCGCTCTCCGCGCCGACCGCCCCGAGGCCGAGACGCTGCTGCACGCCGTCTCCGTCGCCCACGTCCACGGCGGCCCCGCCGACCTGTCGGCGACGCTCCCCGAGACCGGAACGCACCGCATCGACCATCTGCCGACGTACGCGTTCCAGCGCCGGCGGTACTGGATCGACCCGAGCCCCGCCCCGACCGGCACCGCCACCGCTGCCGTCGACGAGACCGAGGCCCGCTTCTGGCAGGCCGTGGAGCGCCAGGACGCCGCCGAGGTCGCCGGTGCTCTCCGGCTCGACCCCGAGACCCTGGCCACCGTGCTCCCCGCCCTCTCCGCCTGGCACGGCGGCCGGCGGGAAGAGGCACTGCTCGACTCCTGGCGCTACCGCGTCACCTGGCAGCCACTCGCCGACACCCCCGCACGCCCCACCGGCACCTGGCTGGTCCTCACCCCCGAGGGGTCCGTCCCCGACGACCTCGCCGCCGCCCTCTCCGGGCACCTCGTGGCGGCCCGGTTCGATGCGGAGTTGAGCGGGTTCGGGGACGTGGCGGGTGTGGTGTGTCTGCCGTCGGGGGCGGTGGATCTGCTGCCGTTGCTGCGTGCGGACGCCGGGTTCGGGGGCCGGTTGTGGGTGCTGACGCGTGGGGCGGTGTCGGTGAACCGCGCGGACGGGGCGCCCGACCCCTCGGCGGCTGCGGTGTGGGGGCTGGGCCGGGTCGCCGCGCTGGAGCAGCCCGAACGCTGGGGCGGTCTCATCGACCTCCCCGCCACCCTCGACACCCGCGCCGCCGCGCGCCTGCTCTCCGTACTGACGGCGCCCGACGGCGCCGAGGACCAGCTCGCGATCCGGGACGCGGGCGTCCTCGCCCGCAGGCTCCGCCACGCCCTGTCCGCGGCCACCGCCCCGTCCCGCAGCGAGGGCGCCCCGCCGGCCTCGGGCGCGGTGCTCGTCACCGGCGGCACCGGAGTCCTCGGCGGCCGGGTGGCCCACTGGCTGGCGGATCGCGGCGTCACCGACCTGGTGCTGACCGGCCGACGCGGCCCGGACGCCCCCGGCGCGGCCGAACTGGTCGCCCGACTCGCCGCACGCGGAGCCACCGCGACCCTCGTCGCCTGCGACGTGACCGACCGCGCAGCACTGGCCGCCGTGATCACCGAGCACGCCGTGACGGGCGTGGTGCACGCCGCCGGAGTCATCGGTGTCGAACCGCTCACCGCACTGACGCCGGACGCTTACGCCGAGACCGTACGGGCCAAGACGGAGGGCGCGGCGCACCTGGACGCGCTGCTGCCCGACGCGGAACTCTTCGTGCTCTTCTCGTCCATCGCCGGCGTGTGGGGGAGCGGCGGACAAGGGGCGTACGCGGCGGCCAACGCCCACCTCGACGCGCTGGCCGAAGCCCGGCGTCGGCGCGGCGCGTCGGCCCTCTCGGTGGCCTGGGGCCCCTGGGGCGACGGCGGCATGCTGGCCGAACAGGGCGCCGAGGAGGCGCTGCGCCGCCGTGGGCTGACCGCGCTGAACCCCGAGCGGGCGCTCGCCGCCCTCGACCGCGCCCTGGCCGCGGGGGACAGCTGCGTCACCGTCGCCGACGTCGACTGGAGCCGCTTCGCCGCCACCTTCACCAGTGTCCGGCCCAGCCCGCTCCTCGACGCCTTCCACGACCGCACCGGCACCCCGGCCCCCGACGGTTCCGCCGGACCGGGCACCGGGGCGGCGCGCCGCCTGATGGCCCGGCCGCCCGCCGAGCGGCTCCGCGCGATGACCGACCTGGTACGGGCCGAGGCCGCCGCCGCCCTCGGCCACCGCACGGCCGACGCCGTCGCCGCCGACCGGGCCTTCTCCGACCTCGGCTTCGACTCCCTGACGTCCGTCGAACTCCGCGACCGCCTCGCCACCTTCACCGGACTGCGCCTGCCCGCCGGCCTCGTCTTCGACCACCCCACTTCCGGCGCCCTCGCCGATCGGCTCGTGAACCTGCTCGGACAGTCCGCCGATCCGACCGGCCCGACGACGTCCCGGCCCGCCGCCCCGGACGACGATCCCGTGGTCATCGTGGGCATGGCCTGCCGCTACCCCGGCGGGGTCAGCGGCCCGGACGACCTCTGGGACGTCGTCGCCGAGGGCCGCGACGCCGTCGGCGCGTTCCCCACCGACCGGGGCTGGGACCTCGACGCCCTGTTCGCCGGCGACGGCCCCGGCACCTCCTACGTCCGCGAAGGCGCCTTCCTCTCCGACGCCGGACGTTTCGACGCCGAACTCTTCTCCGTCTCACCGCGCGAGGCACTCGCGATGGACCCCCAGCAGCGGCTGCTGCTGGAAAGCGCCTGGGAGACGTTCGAGCGTGCGGGCATCGACCCCCGCTCGCTGCGCGGCAGCCGCACCGGCGTCTTCGCCGGCACCAACGGCCAGGACTACACCCGCCTCACCCTCGCCGACTCCACCGGAATCGAAGGACACGTCGCCACCGGCGGCTCCGCGAGCATCATGTCCGGCCGGGTCGCCTACACCTTCGGACTCGAGGGCCCCGCCGTCACCGTCGACACCGCCTGCTCCTCCTCCCTCGTCGCTCTCCACCTGGCCGCCCAGTCGCTCCGCAACGGCGAGTGCGACCTGGCCCTCGCGGGCGGTGTGACCGTCATGGCCACCCCCGGCGCCTTCGTCGAGTTCAGCCGGCAGCGCGGCCTCGCCGCCGACGGCCGCTGCAAGCCCTTCGCCGACGCCGCCGACGGCACCGCCTGGGGCGAGGGCGTCGGCATGCTGCTGGTCGAGCGGCTCTCCGACGCCCGTCGCCACGGTCATGCCGTACTGGCCGTCGTCGCCGGCTCCGCGATGAACTCCGACGGCGCCTCCAACGGCCTGACCGCCCCCAACGGACCGTCGCAGCAGCGGGTCATCCGCGCCGCGCTGGCCTCCGCCGGTCTGCGACCCTCGGAGGTCGACGCCGTGGAGGCACACGGCACCGGCACCCGGCTCGGCGACCCCATCGAGGCCGAGGCGCTGCTCGCCGTCTACGGCCAGGACCGCGACGAGCCGCTGCGGCTGGGCTCGGTCAAGGCCAACATCGGCCACACCCAGGCCGCTTCCGGGGTCGCGGGCGTCATCAAGATGGTCGAGGCGATGCGCCGGGGCGTGCTGCCCCCGTCGCTCCACGCCGACACGCCGTCCTCCCACGTCGACTGGTCGGCCGGCGCGGTGGAACTCCTGACCGAGGCCCGCCCCTGGCCAGGCACCGGCCGCCCGCGCCGCGCCGGTGTCTCCTCTTTCGGCATCAGCGGCACCAACGCCCACGTCCTGCTCGCCGAGCCCGCCACCGTGGCGGCCGTCACCGTCGCGCCCGTCACCACCCCCGGCGACGATGCCGTGCCCGCCGATCGGGCGCTCACCGTGCCCGCCGAAGCGCCTCTCGACTCCTCCGCGCCGCAGCCTGCCCTCGTGCCGTGGCCGCTCTCCGGCCACACCACCGCCGCACTCGCCGCCCAGGCCACCCGGCTGCGCGGAGCGCAGGGCCCCGCCGTGGACATCGGGCGCACCCTGGCGACCGGCCGCGCCGCGCTCGCCCACCGCGCGGTCGTCCTGGTCACTGGCCCCGACCAGGCCGCCGACGCCCTCACCGCCCTGGCGGACGGCCGCGTCGCGCCCGGTGTGGTGCGGGGCGACGTACGCGACGGCCGCACGGTCTTCCTGTTCACGGGGCAGGGGTCGCAGTGGGCGGGTATGGGCCGCGGTTTGTACGAGGCGTTCCCGGTGTTCGCGGAGGCGTTCGACGCGGTCTGTGCGCGGGTGGATCTGGATCGTCCGTTGCGGGAGGTGGTGTTCGGGGACGCGGAGGCGCTGGACCGTACGGGCTTCACACAGCCGGGGTTGTTCGCGTTGCAGGTGGCGTTGTTCCGGTTGGTGGAGTCGTGGGGGGTGGCTCCGGACGTGCTGGTGGGCCATTCGATCGGGGAGCTGGCCGCCGCGCATGTGGCGGGGATCTTGTCGCTGGACGACGCGTGCCGCTTGGTGTCGGCGCGCGGCCGGTTGATGGAGGCGTTGCCCGAAGGCGGGGCGATGCTGGCGGTGGAGATGTCCGAGGGTGAGTTGGAGTTGCCGGAGGGCGTCTGCCTCGCTGCCGTCAACGGCCCCGACTCCCTTACGGTGTCGGGGGACGCGGAAGCGATCGAGGCTCTGGGGTCCCGGTTGCGGACGGAGGGCCGCAGGGTCAAGCGGCTGACGGTCTCGCACGCGTTCCACTCGCATCTGATGGAGCCGATGCTCGCGGAGTTCGCGCGGGTCGCGGAGTCGTTGACGTACGCACCCGCGTCGGTGCCGTTGGTGCCGACCGCTTCGGGTGATCCGGCGACGGCGGCGTACTGGGTGCGGCAGGTCCGCGAGCCGGTGCGGTTCGCCGACGCGGTGGGGTCGCTGTCCGGGGTGCGGGCGTTCCTGGAGCTGGGCCCTGCGGGTGTGCTGTCGGCGTTGACCCCTGCGGTGCATGCGTCGGTGCCCGCCGTGCCGCTGCTGCGTCGCGACCGGGACGACACCGCGTCGGCCCTGACCGCTCTTGCCCGCGTCCACACGGTCGGCACCCCCGTCGACTGGACGGCGCTCTTCACCCCCTGGGGCGGCGGCAGGGCCGAACTGCCCACGTACGCCTTCCAGGGCGAGCGGTACTGGCTGAGCCCGCGTCCCGGCACCGGCCATCTCGGCGCGGCGGGGCTGCGCGTCGCCGAACATCCCCTGCTGGGGGCGGAGATCTCCCCCGCCACGGGCGGGCGCCTCCTGTTCTCCGGTCGGCTGTCCACCGCCGCGTACCCGTGGCTGGCGGACCACCGGGTGCGGGGTGCGGTGGTGGTGCCGGGCACCGCGCTGGCGGAACTCGCCTGGTACGCGGGTGCGCAGGCGGAGTGCGAGCGGGTCGAGGAACTGACCCTGCACACCCCGCTGGTGCTGCCCGACCGGGGCGCCGTGCGCGTGCAGGTCATCGTCGAGGGGGAGGACGAGCACGGTGGCCGGACGGTCGGCATCTACGCACGCCCCGACGACGCCGAGGACGAACCGTGGACCCGCCACGCCGCCGGGCTGCTGACGCCCGACACGGCCTCGGCCCCCGAGGCGGCCGAAGCCGTATGGCCCCCCGCCGGTGCCGAGCCGCTCGAACTCCATGCGCACTACGCGGACTTGGCGGGCATCGGGCTCGCCTACGGGCCGGTCTTCCAGGGGCTGACGGCGGCCTGGCGCTCCGGCGACATCCTCTACGCCGAGGTGACACTCCCCGCGCCGCAGGACCCTGACGGGTTCGGCGTGCACCCGGCACTCCTGGACGCCGCGCTCCAGACGGTCGCCGCCGGCCGGACCGGGGACGAGGCGGTGGCGCGGATACCGTTCGCGTTCGCGGGCCTGTCGGTGCACGCCACCGGCGCGCGGACTTTGCGCATCCGGCTGGAGCCGGCCGGTCCGGACTCGGTCTCGGTGGCCGCGTACGACCTGGCGGGCACCCCGGTCGTCTCGATCGACTCGCTCGCGCTGCGGCCGGTCGCCGATCAGCCCCTCGCAGGGACGGACGCGCTCTACGAGGTGTCCTGGACCGCCCTGCCCGCGCCCGCGGGTGCGCCCGGCACACGGGTCGGGACACACGCGGCCGACCCTACGGAACCCCTCTCCGGCACCGGGCCGACCCCCGGCCCCGAGGTGTGGTGGCGGGCGCCCCGAGAAGTGAGCCAGGTGCTGGAAGGCATCCGTTCCTGGCTGGCCGACGGGCGGACTCCGGATGCCCGGCTCGTGGTGTACACGCGGGGTTCGGTCGTCGCCGTCCCCGCGGACGAGGCGACCGACCCGTCCGCCGCGGCGGTCTGGGGGCTGGTGCGCTCCGCGCAGTCGGAACACCCGGGCCGGATCGTCCTGGTCGACCTGGACCCGGTCACCACGCCGGACGCCGTCCCGGCGCTCCCGGACGACGAACCCCAACTCGCCCTGCGCGAGGGCCGGATGCTGGTGCCGCGCCTGACCCGCGTACGCCCCCTGCGGACGCCGTCGGCGGGCGGGTGGCGCTTGGACACCACCGGCGCCGGCACCCTGGAGAACCTGGCCCTGATACCGGCGACGCCGGGAGCCCTGGGCGCCGGCGAGGTCCGGATCGCGGTCCGTGCGTCGGGGGTGAACTTCCGTGACGTACTGATCGGACTGGGGGAGTACCCGGACGCTGCGGCCTTGATGGGGTCGGAGGGTGCGGGTGTGGTGCTGGAGGTCGGTGAGGGCGTCAGCGACCTCTACCCGGGTGACCGGGTGTTCGGCCTGCTCTCCGGCGGCTTCGGCCCCTCGGTGGTGGTGGACCGGCGGATGGTCGCTCCGGTTCCGGAGGGCTGGTCGTTCGTCGAGGCGGCGTCGGTGCCGATGGCGTTCCTGACGGCGTTCTACGGCCTGGTGGATCTGGGCGGTCTCCGGTCCGGTGAGCGGGTTCTCGTCCATGCGGCGGCGGGCGGGGTGGGGATGGCGGCGGTGCAGATCGCGCGTCATCGGGGTGCGGAGGTATTCGGGACCGCGTCGGCGTCCAAGTGGGCGGCGACCGGTCTGGACGCCGACCACCTGTCCTCGTCCCGTGATCTGGCCTTCGAGGACGCGTTCCGCAGCCGGACCGGTGGCCGCGGTGTCGATGTCGTACTGAACGCGTTGGCCGGGGAGTTCATCGACGCATCCGCGCGGCTCCTCGCGCCGGGCGGCCGGTTCGTGGAGATGGGCAAGGCCGACCTCCGTGACCCGGAGTCGTTCGGACCCGACCACACGTATCGCGCCTTCGACCTCTGGGACGCAGGGCTCGACCGTCTCCAGGAGATGCTGGCCGAGCTGCTCGAACTCTTCGCGCGCGGCGACCTCGCCCTTCCCCCGGTACGGGCCTGGGACCTGCGCGAGGCGCGCACCGCCTTCCGGCATCTGGCGTCCGGCGGTCACATCGGCAAGAACGTACTGGTGATGCCGAGGGAGTTGGACCCCGAGGGCACGGTTCTGATCACCGGTGGCACCGGGGCTCTGGGCGGTTTGCTGGCCCGCCACCTGGTGGAGACGTACGCCGTGCGCCGTCTGGTGCTGACCGGCCGCCGGGGTCCGGACGCGCCGGGAGCGGCGGAACTGGTCGCGGAGCTGGAGGCGTCGGGTGCGTCGGTGCAGGTGGTGGCGTGCGACGCGGCCGACCGTGACGCGGTCGCCGCGCTGCTCGCGGCCGTCCCCGACGCTCACTCGCTGACCGGCGTCATCCACGCGGCCGGTGTCACCGACGACGGACCGGTCGAGACGCTCACCGCCGAGCGGCTGGAGGCCGTGCTGCGTCCGAAGGCGGACGCCGCCCTCGTCCTGCACGAGCTGACCGCCGGGCTCGACCTGGCGATGTTCGTGCTGTACTCCTCCGTGGCCGCCACGCTCGGCACCCCCGGCCAGGGCAACTACGCCGCGGCCAACGCCGTCCTGGACGCGCTCGCCCAGCACCGCGCGGCACGCGGTCTGCCCGCCGCCTCCGTGGCCTGGGGCCTGTGGGACCGGGCCAGTGCGGTCAGCGGCCACCTGGACGAGGTGGCTCGGGCGAGGGCCACCCGACTCGGCGGCGCGCTCTCCGACGAGCAGGGCCTCGCCCTCTTCGACGCGGCGCTGGCCGCCGGGCTGCCGCAGCTCGTCGCCGCATCGATCGACCACGCCCGCCTGTCCCGGTCCGACGACATCCCCGCCGTCCTGCGCGCGGCGGTACCCCGGTCCCGTACGCGTACCGCGGCCCGGCTCGCGCTCTCCGCCCGGCGGGCGGACGGCGGAGGACTCGCCGCCGAACTGGCGGCCGCCGCCGACCCCGACCGCATGCTGCTCGACCTGGTGCGTGCGGAGATCGCCGTTGTGCTCGGCTTCGCCTCGGGCGACGGGGTGGCACCCGACCGGGCCTTCCGCGACCTCGGCTTCGACTCGCTCACGTCGGTCGAGCTCCGCAACCGGCTGACCACCGTCACCGGGCTGCGGCTCCCCGCGACCCTGGTGTTCGACCATCCCACCCCCCAGGTGCTGGCCGGATTCCTCCGGACCGAACTGCTGGCCGGCGCCGAACCCGCCGCGCCCCGCACGACGCGGTCCGTCGCGGTGCGGACCGACGAGCCGATCGCCATCGTCGGCATGGCCTGCCGCTACCCCGGCGGGATCGCGTCCCCCGCCGACCTGTGGCGCGTGGTCATGGACGGAACCACCGTCACCGGCCCGTTCCCCACCGACCGGGGCTGGGACCTCGACGCCCTGTTCGACACCGACCCGGACCGGCCGGGGACCACCACCACCCGGGTCGGCGGATTCCTCGAAGGCGCCGGAGACTTCGACGCCTCCTTCTTCGGGATCTCGCCGCGCGAGGCGCTCGCCATGGACCCCCAGCAGCGACTGCTGCTGGAGACCTCCTGGGAGGCCCTCGAGCACGCGGGCATCGACCCCACCAGCCTGCGCGGCAGCCGGGCGGGCGTCTTCATCGGCGCCTCCGCCTCGCAGTACAGCGCCGAGCCCGCACTGGCCGAGACCGAGGGCCACCTGCTCACCGGCAGCGCCGGCAGCGTCGCCTCCGGCCGCCTGGCCTACTTCCTCGGACTCGAGGGCCCGGCGGTCACCGTCGACACCGCGTGCTCCTCGTCCATGGTGGCGCTGCACTGGGCGGTCCACGCCCTGCGCAGCGGGGAGTGCACCATGGCCCTGGCCGGCGGCGTCGCCGTGATGGCGGCCCCCGGCATCTTCAGCGAGTTCAGCAAGCAGAAGGGGCTGTCCGACGACGGCCTGTGCAAGTCCTTCTCCGCCGACGCCGACGGCACCGGCTGGTCCGAAGGCGTCGGCGTGCTGCTGGTCGAGCGGCTCTCCGACGCCCGCGCGCACGGGCACCACGTCCTCGCCGTGGTCCGTGGCTCGGCGGTGAACCAGGACGGCGCGTCCAACGGCCTGACGGCTCCGAACGGGCCGTCGCAGCAGCGGGTGATCAGGGCCGCACTCGACGCCTCGGGCCTCACCCCGGCCGAGGTGGACGCGGTGGAGGCGCACGGCACCGGCACCCGGCTCGGCGACCCGATCGAGGCACAGGCCCTGCTCGCCGCGTACGGGCAGGACCGTGAAGAACCCCTGTGGCTCGGTTCGGCGAAGTCCAACATCGGTCACGCGCAGGCGGCGGCCGGGGTGATGGGCGTGATCAAGATGGTCGAGGCGCTGCGCCACGGCGTGCTGCCGCGCACCCTGCACGTCTCCGAGCCGACCCCGCAGGTCGACTGGTCGGCGGGCGCGGTCGAGCTGCTGACCGAGGCGCGGACCTGGCCGGCCGTGGACCGGCCGCGCCGGGCCGCCGTGTCCTCGTTCGGCATGAGCGGCACCAACGCCCACGTCGTCCTCGAACAGGCCCCCGCGCCGGACGTGCCGGCGCCCTCCGAACCCCCGGCGCCGCCCGCCGTCACGCCGTGGCTGCTGTCGGCGCGGACCTCCGAAGCGCTCCGCGCCCAAGCCGCACGGCTGCTCGACGCCGTGGTCGCCCGGCCGGAACTGCGCCCCGAGGAGATCGGGCACACCCTCGCCACCGGCCGCGCCCTGTTCGACCACCGCGCGGTGGTGCTGGCCACCGGGACCGCGCAGGCCGCAGCCGCCCTCGCCGCCCTCGCCGACGGCGACCCCGCCGCCGACGCCGTCACCGGCTCGACGACGGACGGCCGCACGGTCTTCCTGTTCACGGGGCAGGGGTCGCAGTGGGCGGGAATGGGCCGCGGTGTGTACGAGGCGTTCCCGGTGTTCGCGGAGGCGTTCGACGCGGTCTGCGCGCGGGTGGACGCCGGTCTCGAACGGCCCCTGCGCGACGTGGTGTTCGGGGACGACGCCGCCGCGTTGAACCGGACCGGTCATGCGCAGCCGGGGTTGTTCGCGTTGCAGGTGGCGTTGTTCCGGTTGGTGGAGTCGTGGGGGGTGGCTCCGGACGTGCTGGTGGGCCATTCGATCGGTGAGCTGGCCGCCGCGCATGTGGCGGGGATCTTGTCGCTGGAGGACGCGTGCACGCTGGTGTCGGCGCGCGGCCGGCTGATGGAGGCGCTGCCCGAGGGCGGGGCGATGCTGGCGGCGGAGATGTCCGAGGGGGATCTGGTCCTGCCGGAGGGTGTCTGCCTCGCTGCCGTCAACGGCCCTGAATCCGTTACGGTGTCGGGGGACGCGGAAGCGATCGAGGCTCTGGGGTCCCGGTTGCGGGCGGAGGGTCGGCGGGTCAAGCGGCTGACGGTCTCGCACGCGTTCCACTCGCATCTGATGGAGCCGATGCTCGCGGAGTTCGCGCGGGTGGCGGAGTCGTTGACGTACGCACCCGCGTCGGTGCCGTTGGTGCCGACCGCTTCGGGTGATCCGGCGACGGCGGCGTACTGGGTGCGGCAGGTCCGCGAGCCGGTGCGGTTCGCCGACGCGGTGGGGTCGCTGTCCGGGGTGCGGGCGTTCCTGGAGCTGGGCCCTGCGGGCGTGCTGTCCGCGCTGACCCCTGCGGTGCACGCATCGGTGCCCGCCGTGCCCCTGCTGCGCCGCGACCGGGACGACACCGCGTCGGCCCTGACCGCCCTCGCCCGCGTCCACACGGTCGGCACCCCCGTCGACTGGACGGCGCTCCTCACCCCCCGGGGCGGCGGCGGGCTCGAACTGCCCACGTACGCCTTCCAGCGCGAGCGGTACTGGCTGAGCCGCCGGGCCGGGGCCGGTGACCTCGGCGCGGCCGGGCTGCGCGCCACCGACCACCCGCTGCTGGGCGCCGAGATCGCGCCGGCGGCAGGCGGCGGACTCCTCTTCACCGGAAGCCTCTCGGTGTCGACGCACCCGTGGCTGGCGGACCACCGGGTGCGGGGTGCGGTGGTGGTGCCGGGCACCGCACTGGCGGAACTGGCCTGGTACGCCGGTGCCCAGGCGCAGTACGAGCGGGTCGAGGAACTGACCCTGCACACCCCGCTGGTGCTCCCCGAGCGGGGCGCGATGCGGGTGCAGGTGGTCGTCGGTGACGACGAACCCCGCACCATCGGTATCTACGCACGCCCCGCCGACGACGAGGACGCCCCGTGGACCCGCCACGCCGGCGGGCTGCTGGCGGCGGCGGCCGTGCCCGCCGGGATCGCCGACCCGGTGTGGCCCCCGGCCGGAGCCGAGCCCGTCGCGCTGGACACCCACTACGCGGACGCGGCCGGGACCGGGCTGGCCTACGGCCCCGTCTTCCAGGGACTCACGGCGGTCTGGCGCTCCGGTGACACCGTCCACGCCGAAGTGACGCTCCCCGAGCAGGAGGCCGCCGACGGGTTCGGCGTCCACCCCGCGCTGCTGGACGCCGCGCTCCAGGCGGTCGCCGCCGGGCGGTCCGGGGGCGAGACGGTGGCACGGGTGCCGTTCGCGTTCGCCGGCGTCTCGGTGCACGCCACCGGTGCGCGGACACTGCGGGTACGACTGGAGCAGGTCGGCCCCGAGTCCCTCTCCGTCACCGCGTACGACGGGACCGGTCTGGCCGTCGTGTCGATCGACTCCCTCACTCTTCGTCCCGTCACCGACGGGCCGGACGGCGCCGCGGCGGACGGGCTCCACGAGGTCTCCTGGACCGAGCTGCCGCAGCCCGCCACCGCGCCCGGCGCCGTGGGGACGCGGATCGAGTCCGACGCGGCCGATCCCACGGACGCCGTTTCGGACTCCGTGTCCGGCACCGGCGGCCCCGCGGGTCCCGAGGAGGTGTGGTGGCGGGTGCCGCGCGAGGCGGGCGCGGTGCTGGCGGGCATCCGGTCCTGGCTGGCCGACGGACGGACCGCCGACGCCCGGCTCGTGGTGCGCACGAGCGGCGCGGTGGTCGCCGTCCCGGCGGACGACATCGCGGATCCGCTGACCGCCGCCGCGTGGGGCCTGGTCCGCTCCGCGCAGTCCGAACACCCCGGCAGGGTCGTCCTCCTCGATCTCGACCCGTCCACGCCGGCCGCCGCCGTCCCCGCCCTGCCGGACGACGAACCACAACTCGCCCTCCGCGAAGGCGGCGTGCTGGTGGCGCCCCGGCTGTCCCGTGTACGGCCGCCGCTGATGCCTCTGCCGACCGCCGGGGCGTGGCGGCTCGAAGCGACCGGCCGGACGTTCGACGACCTCGCCTTCGTGCCCGTCGCCCCGGCCGTGCTCGGCGCCGGTGAGGTCCGGATCGCCGTTCGCGCCGCCGGCGTCAACTTCCGGGACGTGCTGATCGCCCTGGGCGAGTACCCCGACTCCTCTGCCCTCATGGGGTCGGAAGGCGCGGGCGTGGTCGTCGAGGTCGGCGAGGGCGTCACCGACCTGGCGCCCGGCGACCCGGTGTTCGGTCTCCTCTCCGAGGGGTTCGGGCCGTCGTGCGTCGTGGACCGGCGCATGGTGGCCCGGATGCCCGAAGAGTGGTCGTTCGTCGACGCGGCGTCGGTACCCATGGCGTTCCTCACCGCCCTCTACGGTCTGGTGGACGTCGGCGGTCTCCGGGCCGGCGAGTCCGTCCTCGTGCACGCGGCGGCCGGCGGTGTCGGCATGGCGGCGGTACAGATCGCCCGTCACCTCGGCGCCGAGGTGTTCGGCACGGCGTCGGTGTCCAAGTGGGCCGCGACCGGACTGGACGACGACCATCTCTCCTCGTCCCGCGACCTCGGCTTCGAGCACACGTTCCGCGGGCGGACCGGCGGGCGCGGGGTCGACGTCGTACTCAACGCGCTGACGGGGGAGTACGTCGACGCCTCGGCGCGACTGCTGGCACCGGGCGGCCGGTTCGTCGAGATGGGCAAGGCCGACCTCCGCGAACCGGAAGCCTTCGGAGAGCGGGTCTACCACGCGTTCGACCTGTGGGACGCCGGACTCGACCGGATCCAGGAGATGCTGCGCGAACTGCTGGACCTGTTCGCGGCGGGCGCCCTCGTGCCCGCCCCGGTGCGGGCGTGGGACATGGGCGAGGCGGGGGCGGCGCTGCGGCACGTCGGCTCGGGCAGCCACATCGGCAAGAACGTCCTCGTGCTGCAGCGGGCCTTCCAGCCCGGCGGCACCGTCCTCGTCACCGGCGGCACGGGTGCGCTGGGAGCGCTGCTCGCCCGCCACCTGGTGGAGGCGCACTCCGTGCGCCACCTGGTGCTGACCAGCCGCGGCGGCCCGGAGGCGCCCGGTGCGTCGGCCCTGGTCGCCGAACTGGAGGCGGCGGGCGCGTCGGTGCGGGTGGTGGCCTGCGACATGGCGGACCGCGACGCCGTCGCCGCCCTGTTCGCCGGCATCCCGGCCGCGCACCCGCTGACCGGCGTGATCCACGCCGCGGGGATCACGGACGACGGCATGATCGAGACGCAGACCCCCGAGCGGCTCGCCGCCGTCCTGCGGCCCAAGACGGACGCCGCGCTGCACCTGCACGAGCTGACGGCGGGCCTCGACCTCGCCGTGTTCGTGCTGTACTCCTCGGTCGCCGCCACCCTCGGCTCCGCGGGCCAGTCCACCTACGCCGCCGCCAACGCCGTGCTCGACGGCCTCGCCCACCACCGGGTGCGGCGCGGCCTGCCCGCGCTCTCCCTCGCCTGGGGCCTGTGGGCCGAGGCGAGCGCCATCAGCGGCCACCTCGACGCGACGGCCCTGGCCCGCGCGGCCCGCTTCGGCGACCCGCTCACGGCGACGCACGGCCTCGCACTGTTCGACGCGGCGCTCTCCGCCGCCCGCCCGCACCTGGTGGCCGCCCCGCTGGACGCCGCGCGGCTCCGCCGGGCCGCCGACTCCCTGCCCCCGCTGCTGCGGGGCCTGGTGCGCGCACCCCGCCGCCGCGCGTCCGGCGCGCCCACCGACGGCGACCTGACCCGCCGGCTCGCCGCCGCCGCGGACCCGGTCCGCCTGCTGCTGGACGTGGTGCGCAAGGAAGCCGCCGTCGTCCTCGCCCACTCCTCCACCGGGGACATCGACGCCGAGCGGGCGTTCCGCGAAATCGGCTTCGACTCGCTGACCTCGGTCGAACTGCGCAACCGGCTGACCGTCGTCACCGGGCTGCGGCTCCCCGCGACCCTGGTGTTCGACCACCCCACCCCGAGCGCCCTGGCCGCCTACCTGCTCACCGAGCTGTCCGGCCCCGACGACGACACGGCCACCAGCCGCGCGGCGGCCACCGTGCGGACCGACGAACCCATCGCGATCGTCGGCATGTCCTGCCGCTTCCCGGGCGGGGTCACCTCCCCCGAGGACCTGTGGCGGCTGGTCGTCGACGGCGTCGACGCCGTGGGACCGTTCCCCGACGACCGCGGCTGGAACCTCGACACGCTCTTCGACCCCGACCCGGACCGCCGCGGCACCACCTACACCCGGCACGGCGGATTCCTCGACGACGTGGGCGCGTTCGACGCGGGCCTGTTCGGGATCTCGCCGCGCGAGGCTCTGGCGATGGACCCGCAGCAGCGCCTCCTGCTGGAGGCGTCGTGGGAGGCGTTCGAACGGGCCGGCATGGACCCCGGGGCGCTCCGGGGCACCCAGGCGGGCGTCTTCGTCGGCGCCACCTCCTCCGGCTACGGCATCGGCGTACGCCTGCCCGAGGACGTCGAGGGGCACTTCCTGACCGGCAGCTCCACCAGCGTCACCTCCGGCCGCATCTCCTACACCTTCGGGCTCGAAGGGCCCGCCGTCACCGTCGACACCGCCTGCTCGTCCTCCCTGGTCGCGCTGCACTGGGCCGTCCAGGCGCTGCGCAACGGGGAGTGCGAACTCGCCCTCGCCGGCGGGGTGTCCGTCATGGGAACCCCCGACGTGTTCACCGAGTTCAGCCGGCAGAAGGGCCTGTCGGCCGACGGCCGGTGCAAGTCGTTCTCCGCCGACGCCGACGGCACCGGCTGGTCCGAGGGCGTCGGCATGCTCGTCGTCGAACGGCTCTCCGACGCCCGCCGCAACGGGCGCCGCGTCCTGGCCGTGCTGCGCGGCTCCGCCATCAACCAGGACGGCGCGTCCAACGGCCTCACCGCCCCCAGCGGCCCCGCCCAGCAGCGTGTCATCCGCGCCGCCCTGGCCGCCGCCGGCGTCGAGCCGTCCGAGGTCGACGCCGTGGAGGCGCACGGCACCGGCACCCGGCTCGGCGATCCCATCGAGGCGCACGCCCTGCTGGCCGCCTACGGCCAGGACCGGGACGAGCCGCTCTGGCTCGGGTCGGTCAAGTCGAACATCGGGCACACCCAGTGCACCGCCGGCGTCGCGGGCGTCATCAAGATGGTCCAGGCGCTGCGCCACGGCGTGCTGCCCCGCACCCTGCACGCGGACGAGCGCAACCCGCAGGTCGACTGGGACGCCGGCGCGGTGGACCTGCTCACCGACAACCGCGCCTGGCCCCGCACCGGACGGCCGCGCCGGGTCGGCGTCTCGTCGTTCGGCATCAGCGGCACCAACGCCCACGTCATCCTGGAACAGGCCCCGGAACCCGCCGTCCCCGCCCGCCGCGACGACGACGGCACGGGGACCGGCGGCGCGCTGCCCTGGACGGTGTCCGCCCGCACCGCCGACGGCCTGCGGGCGCAGGCGGCACGGCTGCGCGACTTCGTCGCCGCCCACCCGGACGTGCGACCGCAGGACGTCGCCCGCACCCTCGCCACCGGCCGGGCCGCGCTCGAACACCGGGCCGTCGTCCTCGGCCGCCCGTCCGACTCCGCGGACGGCCTGCTGCCCGGCCTGGAGGCCCTCGCCACCGGCGCGTCCGCCACCTCCGTCGTACGGGGCACCGCGACCGGCGGACGTACGGCGTTCCTGTTCACCGGCCAGGGCTCGCAGTACGCCGGCATGGGCCGCGCCCTGTACGCCGCCCACCCGGCGTTCGCGGAGGCCTTCGACGCGGTCGCCGCCCGCGTCGACGTCGGTCTGCCGCTCGCGGACATCGTGTTCGGCGACGGCGACGAGATGACCCGGATCGGCTACGCCATCGCCGGCATGTTCGCCGTACAGGTCTCCCTGACCCGGCTACTGCAGTCCATGGACGTCCACCCGGACGTCGTGCTCGGCCACTCGACCGGCGAACTCGCCGCCGCGCACATCGCGGGCGTCCTGTCCCTGGACGACGCCTGCCGGCTGCTGTCGGCACGCGCCCGGCTCATGCAGGCCCTGCCCGAGAGCGGGTCCATGCTCGCGGTCGAGGCGTCGGAGGCCGAGATCCTGCCGCTGCCCGACGGCGTCGACCTGGCGGCCGTGAACGGCCCCACGTCGGTGACGGTCTCCGGCGACGAGGACGCGATCACCGCACTGGAGAGCGGGTGGCGGGCGCGCGGCCGGCGCGTCAAGCGGCTGATCGTCTCGCATGCCGCCCACTCCCACCACATGGACCCGATCCTGGAGGAGTTCGGGGCGGTCGCCGCGACCCTCACCCACCACGAACCGGCGATCCCGATCGTCACCACCGGACCGGGCCCGGTCGACGGACACGCCTACTGGGTGCGGCAGGCCCGCCGGCCCGTGATGTTCGCCGACGCTATGAGCCGCATGGACGGCGTCCGCCGGTACGTCGAACTCGGCCCCGACGGCGTCCTGTCGGCCCTGGCGCAGCAACTCGTCGACGACGCCGTGTTCGTGCCCGCCCTCCGGTCCGACCGTGACGAGGCGGAGACCTTCCTGCGCGCCCTCGCCGGACTCCACGTCTCCGGCGCCACCGTCGGCTGGCCCGGCCTGCCCGCCGCGGGCGGCGCCGACCTGCCCACGTACGCCTTCCAGCACGAGCGGTACTGGGTGCTGGCCGAGCCCGGATCCGGCGACGTGACCGAGGCCGGGCTCTCCGGCGCCGGCCACCCGATGCTCGGCGCGGCCGTCGCCTCCGCCACCGACGACGGCCTGGTGCTCACCGGCCGCCTCTCGGTCTCCTCCTACCCGTGGCTGGCGGACCACAGGGTCCGCGGAACCGTCATCGTCCCCGGCACGGCCCTGCTCGAACTGGCCCTGCACGCGGGCACCCTGGCGGGCGGCGCGCAGGTGCGTGAACTGACCCTCCACGAACCGCTGGTCCTGCCCGACCGGGGAGCCGTACGCCTCCAGGTCGTCGTCTCCGGCGGCGCCGACGGGCGCACGGGAGAGCGGGACGTCGTCGTCTTCGGCCGCGCGGAGGACGACGAGGACGGGCCCTGGACGCGCCACGCGGCCGGCGTGCTCGCCCCGGTCGCCCCCGGCGGTGCGGCGGCCCCGTCCGGCGACCCGGTGACCTGGCCGCCCGCGGACGGCGTGGCGGTCGACCTGGCAGGCCACTACGACGCGCTGGCCGCGGCGGGTCTCGCGTACGGGCCCGCGTTCCGCGGCCTGCGGGAGCTCTGGCGGACGGGCGACGTGCTCTGGGCGGAGGTCGCCCTGCCGGACCGCCGCGAGGCCGGCGCGTTCGGCGTGCACCCCGCCCTGCTGGACGCCGCGTTGCACGCGCTCGGAGCCACCGCAGGGGCGGCGAACGCCCCGCTCACGGTACGGCTGCCGTTCGCCTGGTCCGACGCGACGCTGCACGCGGTGGGCGCACCGGTACTGCGCGTCCGGCTGGCCCCGGCCGGCGTGGACGCCGTGACGCTCGACGCCTTCGACGAGACCGGTCTCCCCGTGCTGACGGCCCGGTCACTGGTGCTGCGCGAGCTGTCCGGCGCGCCGGCGCCGACGGCGGGTCCGGGGACGGACGCCCTGTTCGAAGTGGTGTGGTCGAAGCCCGCCGAAGGGGCGGGCGCGGACGCCGGGACGCCGGTGTGCGTCCCCGTGGACGACCCGGCCACCGGGCCGGCCGGCTGGGCCGACGCGCCCGACCTGGCCCTGTGGCGGGCCCCCGCCGACCCCGCGGCCGTACTGGCGGGGCTGCGGGCCTGGCTGGCCGAGGACCGCACGGCCGCGACCCGCCTCGTGGTGTGCACCGGCGACGCGGTCGCCGCCGCCCCCGGCGACGAGGTCGCCGACCCGTGGGCCGCGGCGGCCTGGGGCCTGGTGCGGGCCGCCCAGGCGGAGCACCCGGACCGCTTCCTGCTGCTGGACACGGACGCCGGGACGGCCCTCGACGGCGACGGACCGGTGCCGGACGCGCTCGTGGAGGCCCTTGCGCGGGCCGTGGCCGCCGGCGAACCGCAACTCGCCCTGCGCGACGGCGGGACGCTGCTGCCGAGACTGGCCAGAGTCACCCCCGGCTCCGGCGCGGACGCCGCACCGACCGGGCCGGACCCCGAGGGCACGGTCCTGATCACCGGCGGCACGGGCGCCCTGGGCGCCCTGCTCGCCCGGCACCTGGTGACCACGCACGGGGTGCGCCGGCTGATCCTCACCAGCCGCAGCGGCCCCGAAGCCCCCGGTGCGTCCGAACTCGTCGCCGAACTGGGCGAACTCGGCGCGTCGGCACGGGTGGTGGCCTGCGACGCGGCCGACCGCACCGCACTCGCCGCGCTCCTCGCGGAGATCCCGGCGGACCACCCGCTGACCGGCGTGGTCCACGCGGCGGGCGCCGTCGACGACGGGGTACTGGAATCCCAGACCCCCGGCCGGCTGGCGGCGGTCCTGCGCCCGAAGGCCGAAGCGGCCCTGCACCTGCACGAGCTGACCGCCGGACTCGATCTGGCGATGTTCGTCCTCTACTCCTCGGCCGCCGCCACCTTCGGCTCGGCGGGCCAGTCCACCTACGCGGCGGCCAACGCCGTGCTCGACGCCCTCGCCCACCACCGGGCCGGACGCGGCCTGCCCGCCGTGTCGCTCGGCTGGGGCCTGTGGTCCCGGACCAGCGGCCTGACCGGCCACCTCGGCGCCACCGACCTCGCCCGTGTCGGACGCCTCGGGGACGCACTCTCCGACGAGGACGGGCTGGCCCTCTTCGACGCCGCGCTCGCCTCCGGCCGCCCGCACCTGGTGCCCAGCCGGCTGGACCTCGACCGCGCCCGGCGGACCGGCGACGTACCGCCCCTCTTCCGCGGCCTGGTGAAGGTCCCGGCGCAGCTCCGCAGGGCCGGGACGGCCGGGGCGGGCGCGTCCGGCACCCTGGCGGGCGTGCTCGCCACCGCCGCCGAGCCCGAGCGGATCCTGCTCGACCTGGTGCGCAACGAGGTCGCCGTCGTCCTGGCGCACGCGTCCGGCGACGAGGTCGCCCCCGACCACGCGTTCCGGGAGCTCGGCTTCGACTCCCTGATGTCCGTCGAACTGCGCAACCGGCTGGCCGCCGCCACCGGCCTCCGGCTGCCCGCCACCCTGGTCTTCGACCACCCGAACCCGTCCGTGCTGGCCGGGTTCCTGCGTACCGAACTGCTGGGCGACGCCCCCGCCGCGACACGGGCCCGACGGGGCCCGGTCGTCGACCCGGCGGACGACCCGATCGCCATCGTCGCCATGTCCTGCCGGTTCCCCGGCGGGGTGTCCTCCCCGGAGGACCTGTGGCACCTGGTCATGGACGAGACCGACGTGATCGGCCCGTTCCCCGCCGACCGAGGCTGGGACCTCGACCACCTCTACGACCCCGAGGGCGAGCGCCCCGGCACCACCTACACCCGGCACGGCGCCTTCCTCGACGGCGCCGGGGAGTTCGACGCCGACTTCTTCGGCATCTCGCCGCGCGAGGCGCTGGCGATGGACCCGCAGCAGCGGCTGCTGCTGGAAGCCTCCTGGGAGGCGTTCGAACGGGCCGGCATCGACCCCGGCACCCAGCGCTCCAAGGCGACCGGTGTGTTCGTCGGCCTCATGTGGTCGGGCTACGGCATCGGCGTCGACCTCCCCGAGGACGCCGAGGCGCACTCCCTGACCGGGGCGTCCAGCAGCGTCGCCTCCGGCCGCATCGCCTACACCTTCGGGCTGGAAGGCCCGACGATGACCATCGACACCGCGTGCTCCTCGTCGCTGGTCGCGCTCCACCTGGCGGCACAGTCGCTGCGCAACGGCGAGTGCGACCTCGCGCTGGCCGGCGGCGTCACCGTCATGGGCACCCCCGACGTCATCACCGGCTTCAGCCGGCAGAAGGGCCTGTCGGTCGACGGCCGCTGCCGGTCGTTCTCCGCCGACGCGGACGGCACCGGCTGGTCCGAGGGCGTCGGGATGCTGGTGGTGGAACGCCTCTCCGACGCGCTGGCCCACGGGCACGAGGTACTCGCCGTGGTGCGGGGCAGCGCGGTCAACCAGGACGGCGCGTCCAACGGCCTGACGGCCCCGAACGGCCCCTCGCAGCAACGGGTCATCCGCACCGCGCTGGCCGCCGCCGGACTGGAACCGGCGGACGTGGACGCGGTGGAGGCGCACGGCACCGGCACCAGGCTCGGCGACCCGATCGAGGCGCAGGCGCTGCTCGCCACCTACGGGCAGGACCGTGAAGAACCGCTGTGGCTCGGCTCGTTGAAGTCGAACATCGGCCACGCCCAGGCGGCGGCCGGTGTGGCGGGCGTGATCAAGATGGTGGGCGCGCTGCGCCACGGCGTGCTGCCGCGCACCCTGCACGTCTCCGAGCCGACCCCGCAGGTCGACTGGTCCGCGGGCGAGGTGCGCCTGCTGGACGCGTCCCGCCCCTGGCCCGCCGTCGACCGGCCGAGGCGGGCCGGCATCTCGTCGTTCGGCGTGTCCGGCACCAACGCGCACGTGGTGATCGAGGAGTACCGGCCGGCCGAGCCCGAGCAGCCCGAGGAGACCGCGTCCGAGCCGGGCGGCGTGCTGCCCTGGGTGCTGTCGGCGCGCACCGGACGGGCCCTGCGCGACCAGGCCGCCCGCCTGCTGGCGCACCTCGGCGAGGTGACGTCCCCGAGCGACGTCGGGCTGTCGCTGGCGACCTCACGTGCGGTGCTGGAGCACCGTGCGGTGGTGCTCGCCGCCGACCTGGACGGCTTCCGCGACGGCCTGTCGGCACTGGCCGACGGCCGGGGGACGCCGGAGGTGATCACAGCCTCCGGTGGTGCGGGTCGTGGTGGCGCGGTGTTCGTGTTCCCGGGCCAGGGGGCGCAGTGGGCAGGTATGGCCGCCGGACTTCTGGACGCCGAGCCGGTGTTCGCGGCGCGCATGGCGGAGTGCGCGGCGGCGTTGGCCCCGTTCACCGACTTCGCGTTGCTGGATGTGGTGCGTGGTGACGGCGTTGAGCTGGAGCGGGTGGAGGTGGTGCAGCCGGTTCTGTGGGCGGTGATGGTGTCGCTGGCGGAGCTGTGGCGTTCGGTGGGTGTGGTCCCGGTGGCGGTGGTGGGCCACTCGCAGGGTGAGATCGCGGCTGCGGTGGTGGCCGGTGCGCTGGCTCTGGAGGACGGTGCGCGGGTGGTGGCGCTGCGGTCGGGGCTGATCGCGCGTGAGCTGGCGGGCCGGGGTGGGATGGCGTCGCTGGCCGTCCCCGCGTCCGAGGCGCGTGAACTGGTGCTGCGGTGGCCGGGGTTGTCGGTCGCGGCGGTCAACGGACCTGGCTCGACGGTGGTGTCGGGTGACGCGGACGCCATCGCCGATATCGTGGCGCACTGCGCGGAGAACGGGATACGTGCCCGTCGGGTCCCGGTGGACTACGCCTCGCACTCGGCGCACGTCGAGGGCCTGCGGGAGCAGTTGCTCGCCGACCTCGCCCCGGTACGGCCGACCGCGCCGGTGGTCCCGTTCTATTCCTCGGTGACCGGCGGGCGTCTCGACGCGGCGACCGCCCTGGACGCCACGTACTGGTACGACAACCTCCGCAACCCGGTCCGCTTCGAGGACGCCACCCGCGCCCTGCTGGCGGCGGGGAACCGGGTGCTGATCGAGACCGGACCGCACCCCGTGCTGACCGTCGGCATCCAGGAGACGATGGACGACCTGGGCGCCCACGGCGCCGCCCTCGGCACCCTGCGGCGCGACGAGGGCGGGCGGCAGCGGTGGCTCACCGCGCTCGCCGAGGCCCATGTCCACGGCGTGGACATCGACTGGCCCGCCGTGCTGGACGACCGCACCGGGCACCGCGTCGACCTGCCCACCTACGCGTTCCAGCGCGAGCGCTACTGGCTGGAGGGCAAGGCCCGGTCCGGCGACCTGACGGCCGCCGGCCTCGGCTCGGCCGACCACCCGCTGCTCGGCGCAGCCGTCGTCTCCGCGGCGGACGACGGTGTGCTGCTCACCGGCCGGCTGTCCCTGTCGACCCACCCCTGGCTGGCCGATCACCGGGTACGCGGCACCGTCTTCGTACCAGGCGCCGCACAGGTGGAACTGGCCCTGCACGCGGGCCGGATCGCCGGGCTGCACCGGCTCGACGAGCTGACCCTCGCCGCACCGCTGACCGTGCCCGAGCGGGGCGGGGTACTGCTCCAGGTCGTCGTCGGGGGAGCCGAGGGCGCCCGGAACGTCGCCCTCTACGCCCGGCCCGAGTCCGACCCCGACGGCCCGTGGACGCGCCACGCGGTCGGCGCGTTCGCCTCCACCGCGGGCGACGCACCACAGCCCCTGCCCGAGGCGTGGCCGCCGCCGGGTGCCACCCCCGTCGACCTCGGCACGCACTACGCGGAACTCGACCGCGTCGGCCTGGGCTACGGCCCCGCCTTCCAGGGCCTGCTGAGAGTGTGGGAATCGGGCGACACGGTCTACGCCGACGTGGCGCTGCCCGACCCGGGCGACGCCGACGCCTACGGCGTCCACCCCGCCCTGCTCGACGCGGCGGTCCAGGCGGCCACCGCCGCCGGACCGTGGGCGGGATCGCCCGAGGTGCGGCTGCCGTTCGCCTGGTCCGGCGCCACCCTGCACGCCGCGGGCGCCACCGCGCTCCGGGTGCGGCTGACCCCCGCCGGCGAGGACGCGACGACCCTGGCCGCGTTCGACGCCACCGGTCTGACCGTCGTCTCCGTCGACTCCCTCACCGTCCGCCCGATGACCGACCGGTCCCCGGCCGGCACGGACGCCCTGTTCGAAGTGGTGTGGACACCGCTCGGCGACGACCTCGGACCTGCCGGGGCCGCCGCCCCCGGTCCAGTGCCGGAACTGGACCCGGTGACCGCGCTCTCCGGCCCCGACGCGGTGCCGTCCGTCGCGCTGTGGGAGGCCCCGGTCCGGCCCGACGCCCTGCTGGAGGGCGTACGGACCTGGCTGGCGGACGCGCGCACCGCCTCGTCCGTCCTCGTCGTCCACACCCGCGGAGCCGTCGCCGTCACCCCGGACGACGACATCACCGAGCCGCTGACCGCGGCGGCCTGGGGGATGATCCGCGCCGTCCAGAGCGAACACCCCGACCGCTTCGTCCTCATCGACACGGAAGCGACCCACAGCGTCGCCACCGAAGCGATCGAGAGGGAGGCCGCCGGCACCGGAGCGGTCGGCACGGTGGTGAGCGGGACGGCCGCCGGCACCCTCCCGGCGGATGTGCTCGGCGCCGTCCTGGCGTCCGGCGAACCGCAGACCGCGGTACGCGACGGCCGGGTGCACGTGCCCGCCCTCGCCCGGGTGCGCCCCGACGACGGCCACGCGCCCCTGACGGCGGCTCCGGCCCGCCGCCCGGACCCCGAGGGCACGGTCCTCGTCACCGGCGGCACCGGCACCCTCGGCGCCCTGCTCGCCCGGCACCTGGTCGTCGCGCACGGCGTCCGCCACCTCGTCCTCACCAGCCGCAACGGCGCCGCGGCTCCGGGTGCCGCCGGACTGACCGAGGAACTCGCCGCGCTCGGCGCCTCCGCCACCGTCGTCGCCTGTGACGTCGCCGACCGCGCCGCGCTCGCCGCGGTGCTGGCCGCCGTACCCGCCGAGCACCCCCTGACCGGGGTCGTGCACGCCGCAGGCGTGCTGGACGACGGCCTCGTGGAGTCCCAGACAGCGGAGCGCCTGGCCACCGTGCTCCGGGTGAAGGCGGACGGCGCCCTGCACCTGCACGAGCTGACCGAGGGCCAGGACCTCGCGCTGTTCGTCCTCTACTCCTCGATGGCCGCCACTCTCGGCTCGCCCGGACAGACCAACTACGCGGCGGCCAACGCCGTGCTCGACGGACTCGCACAGCACCGGGCCGCCCGCGGGCTGCCCGCGGTCTCCGTCGCCTGGGGCCTGTGGGAGCAGGCCAGCGGCATGACCGGCCATCTCGACACCGCCGGCCTCGCACGGGTCAGCCGCCACGGTGACCCGCTCACCACCGAGCAGGGACTCGCGGCGTTCGACGCCGCCCTCGCCTCCGGCCGCAGCCACCTCGTCGCGGCCGGGCTCGACCTCGGCCGGCTGCGGCGGGCCGGTGACGTCCCGCCTCTGCTGCGCGGTCTGGTGCGCCGTCCGGCCGGGCTGCGCCGGGCGGACGGCGGTGCCGGCGGCGACCAGTTCGTCACCCGGCTCGCCACCGCGGCCGACCCCGACCGCATGCTGCTCGACCTGGTCCGCGCCGAGGTGGCCGTGGTACTCGGCCACTCCTCCGCCGACGCGGTCGACCCCGACCGCGCCTTCCGCGACCTCGGGTTCGACTCGCTGACCTCGGTGGAACTGCGGAACCGGCTGACCGCCGCGACCGGCCTGCGGCTTCCCGCCACCGTGGTCTTCGACCACCCCAGCCAGAGCGCGCTCGCCGCGCACCTGCGCACCGAACTGCTCGGCGCACCCGACGCGCCGGCCCCGGCGCGCACCGGCGCGGACGCCCGCACCGACGAGCCGATCGCGATAGTCGCCATGGCCTGCCGCTACCCCGGCGGGGTCGCCTCGCCGGAGGACCTGTGGCGGCTGGTCACGGAGGAGACCGACGTGCTGGGGCCGTTCCCCGCCGACCGGGGCTGGAACCTCGACGCCCTTTTCGACGCGGAAAGCCGCACCGGCACCACGTACGCCCGGGTCGGCGCCTTCCTCGACGGGGCCGGGGACTTCGACACCGCCCTGTTCTCCATCTCGCCCCGCGAGGCGATGGCGATGGACCCGCAGCAGCGCCTGCTGCTGGAGACCTCCTGGGAGACGTTCGAACGGGCCGGCCTCGACCCCGGCACCCTGCGGGGCAGCCGCACCGGCGTGTTCGTCGGTGCGATGTCCTCCGGATACGGCGTCGGCATGCGGATGCCCGAGGACACCGAAGGACACTTCCTCACCGGCAGCGCCGGGAGCGTCGCCTCGGGACGGCTGGCCTACACCTTCGGACTGGAGGGTCCCGCGGTCACCGTCGACACCGCGTGCTCAGCCTCGCTGGTCGCCCTGCACCTCGCCGCCCAGGCGCTGCGCAACGGCGAGTGCACCATGGCGCTCGCGGGCGGTGTCACCGTGATGGCCACCCCCGACGTCTTCGTCGGGTTCAGCAAGCAGAACGGCCTCGCCACCGACGGCCGCTGCAAGTCCTTCGCGGCCTCCGCCGACGGCACCGGCTGGTCCGAGGGCGTCGGCATGCTGCTCGTCGAGCGGCTCTCCGACGCGCTCGCCCACGGCCACCCGGTCCTGGCGGTGGTACGCGGCTCCGCCGTCAACCAGGACGGCGCGTCCAACGGTCTGACGGCGCCGAACGGCCCCTCCCAGCAGCGGGTGATCCGCGCCGCGCTGGACGCGGCCGGGCTGCGCCCGTCGGAGGTGGACGCCGTCGAGGCACACGGCACCGGCACCCGCCTCGGTGACCCGATCGAGGCGCAGGCGCTGCTCGCCACCTACGGTCAGGACCGCGAACGCCCCCTGTTGCTGGGGTCGTTGAAGTCCAACATCGGTCACGCGCAGTCCGCGTCCGGTGTCGCGGGCGTGATCAAGATGGTCGAGGCGATGCGCCACGGGACGCTGCCCCGCACCCTCCACGTCGACGCGCCCACCCCGCACGTCGACTGGAGTGCCGGAGCCGTCGAGCTGGTGACCGAACCGGTGCCGTGGCCCGAGACCGGCCACCCCCGGCGGGCCGGTGTCTCCTCCTTCGGGATCAGCGGCACCAACGCCCACATCGTCCTCGAAGAGCCCCCGGTCCGGGCCACCCGCCCCACCGCGGCGGACGCTCCGGACGCTCCGGGCACGGAAGCGGACCCCCGGGAGAAGGCACCCGTCGCCTGGCCGGTCTCCGCGGGCTCCGCCGCCGCGCTGCGCGGACAAGCCGGACGGCTGCTGGCCTTCGCCACCGCCCACCCCGCCCTGCCGGCCACCGACATCGCCCGCACCCTGGCCGCCGGCCGCGCCCACCTCACCCACCGGGCCGCCGTCGTCGGCACCGACCGCGACACCCTCCTCGCCGGACTGCGCGCGCTGGCCGACGGAGCGCCGGGCGCCCCGGCCTCCATCGCCGGACCCGGCGCGACCGCCTACCTGTTCACCGGCCAGGGCTCGCAACGCGCGGGCATGGGCCGGACCCTGTACGCGACCTACCCGGTCTTCGCCGAGGCGTTCGACGCGGTCTGCGAACGGGTCGACCCCGCCCGGGACCGCCCGCTGCGCGACGTGGTGTTCGGCGACGACGACGCCCTCACCCGCACCGAACACGCCCAGCCCGCCCTGTTCGCCCTCCAGGTGGCCCTGTTCCGGCTCCTCGAGTCGTGGGGGGTCCGGCCCGACACCGTCGTCGGCCACTCGATCGGTGAACTGGCCGCCGCCCACGTCGCAGGGATCTTCTCCCTCGACGACGCCTGCGCCCTCGTGTCGGCCCGCGCCCGGCTCATGCAGGCGCTGCCCGCCGGCGGCGCGATGCTGGCCGTCGAAGCCACGGAGGACGAGATCACCCTGCCGCGGGGCGTGGACCTCGCCGCGGTCAACGGACCGGCCGCGCTGACGGTCTCCGGCGGCGCGGAGGCGATCGCCGCGTGCGAGGAGCGGTGGCGCGCCGAGGGCCGCAAGGTCAAGCGCCTCGTCGTCCAGCACGCCTTCCACTCCCGCCTCATGGAGCCGATGCTCCCGGCGTTCGCCGAGGCCGCCGCGCGGGTCACCTACCACCGTCCGACGCTCACCGTCGTCCCCACCGCCCCCGGCGACCCGGCGACGCCGGAATACTGGGTGCGGCAGGTCCGCGAACCCGTCCGCTTCGCCGACGCCGTCACCGCCCTGCGGGAACGCGGCATCACCGCCTGCGTCGAACTCGGCCCCGACGGCACCCTTACCGCTCTGGTCCGGGACCGGCTGGACGAGGACGCCGCCGTCGTCCCCGCCCTGCGTCCCGGCCGCGACGAACCGACGACGCTGCTCACCGCGGTGGCCGCCGCGCACACCCGCGGCACCCGCGTCGACTGGCTCCGGACGACCGGCGAAGGCCCCCGGCCCGCACTGCCGACGTACGCCTTCGACCGCACCCGCTACTGGCCCGAGCCACGCCCGGCCGAAACCGCCGCCGACCCGGCCGACGCCGAGTTCTGGACGGCCGTCGAGTCCGGAGACCTCACCACCCTCGGCCTCGACGCCGGGGCCGGCCTCTCGGACGTGCTCCCCGCCCTCTCCGCGTGGCGCCGCGACCGTCGGCAGCGTGCGACGACCGGTGCCTGGCGGTACGCCGTCGACTGGCAGCCGGTCACCGCCGGACGTCCGGCCGGCGGGCGCTGGCTCGTCGCGGCGGAGCCCGGCGACGCCCTGCCCGCCGTGGTCGCCGCCCTGCGGTCGGCCGGAGTCGAAACCGTCGAGTGCCTCCCCGCCGACCTGCCCGGAGCGGGACCGGCCGACGGGGTCCTGCTGCTCTCCCACGACGCCGGGACCGTGCTGGACGCCGTCCGTGCCGGCCTCGGGGCGCCCCTGTGGTGCCTGACGCGGGGTGCGGTGTCCGCCACCGGCTCCGACGGTGCCCAGATCCGCCCCGACCAGGCGCAGATATGGGGGCTGGGCCGGGTCGCGGCACTGGAACACCCCGACCGCTGGGGCGGACTCGTCGACCTGCCGGCCGACGCGGACGACCGTACGACAGCCCTGGTGGCCGCCGTCCTCGGCGGCCCCGAGGACCAGGTCGCCCTGCGGGGCGGGCGGGTGCTGGCGCGTCGTCTGGTGCGGGCTCCGTTGCCGGTGGGTTCATCGGTGGGTTCGCCGGTGGGGCGCGCGCTGGGTGGTCCGGTGCTGGTGACGGGTGGTACGGGTGCGTTGGGTGGGCATGTGGCGCGTTGGGTGGTGGAGCGGGGGGCGCGTGAGGTGGTGCTGACGAGTCGTTCGGGTCCGGCTGCGCCGGGTGCGTCGGAGTTGGTGGCGGAGTTGGCGGAGTCGGGGGCGAAGGCGGTGGTGGTGGCGTGCGACGTCGCCGACCGGGACGCGCTGGCCGAGGTCGTCGCCGCGTACCGCCCCACCGCCGTGGTGCACGCCGCGGGCATCGCCACATTCACCTCGATCGACGACCTCGACTCCGGTACCTTCGCCGAAGAGATCAAGGCGAAGGTGGAGGGAGCGCGGCATTTGGACGAACTGGTCCCCGACGCCGAGCTGTTCGTGCTGTTCTCGTCCGTCGCCGGAGTCTGGGGGAGTGGCGGCCAGGGCGGTTACGCGGCGGCCAACGCCCACCTGGACGCGCTGGCGCACAAGCGCCGGGCCGAGGGACGCACGGCGACCTCCGTCGCCTGGGGCCGCTGGGACGGCGAGGGCATGGCCGCCGCGGACCGCGGCCCCGACGGGTTCCTCGCACGCCGTGGACTGGGCGCCATGGACCCCGAGCACGCGGTGCGCGCGCTGGCCGACACCGTCGACGCGGACCTCACCTGCGCCACCGTCGCCGACATCGACTGGCAGCGCTTCGTCCCCGCGTTCACGGCCACCCGGCCCAGCCCGCTGCTGGTCGCGCTCGCCGCGCCGTCCGCCTCCGACGGGACGGACCCGCGGGAGGAGACCCGGCGCGAAGGGCTCACCGAGTTCGCCGCAGGACTCGCGCTCCTGCCCCCGGCCCGCCGGGAACGCGCCCTGCTGGACCTCGTCCGCACACAGGCCGCCGAAGTCCTCGGCCACGCCGGCGTCGACACCGTCCCCGCCCGCGGCAGCTTCTCCGACCTCGGCTTCGACTCCCTGACCGCGGTCGAGATACGCACCCGGATCGCCGCGCACACCGGCCTCGACCTGCCCACCGCGATGATCTTCGACTACGCGACCCCCGTCGCGCTGGCCGCCCAACTGGCGGAGGAGATCGCCGCCGAGGCGGCCAAGGCGGCGGCCAGAACCACCGCCGTCCCCGAGACCCCCGCACCGACCGAGAAGGCGACGGGGGAGGACCCGGTGACCCGGGCGCTCGCCTCACTGACCCCGGACCGGCTGAGGGAAGCCGGCCTCCTGGACGTACTGCTGGCCCTCGCGGCCTCCGGTACCGCCGCCGACGGCACACCCGCACCCCCGACGGACGCCACCGGCCCCGGAACGGGAACCGGAACCGGACCCGACGGCGATGACGGCGGCGACACCGACACCGACATCGACCTGATGGACATCGACTCCCTCATCCAGACCGCCTTCGAGAACCCGGACGCGTGACCCGTGTCCACCCCGTTTGGAGCCCAGTCATGAGCACCCGCGAGCAGCAGGTCATCGAGGCGCTGCGCGTCTCCCTCAAGGAGACCGAGCGGCTGCGCAGGCGCAACCGCGAACTCGTCGAGGCCGCCCGGGAGCCGATCGCCGTCATCGGCATGAGCTGCCGCCTGCCCGGCGGGGTGACGTCGCCCGACGAACTCTGGGACCTCGTCCGGGCCGGCGGCGACGGCATCGGCGACTTCCCGACCGACCGGGGCTGGGACCTCGACGCCGACGCCGACTACGCCCGGCTGGGCGGATTCGTCGCGGACGCCACCGAGTTCGACGCCGCCCTGTTCGGTATCTCGCCGCGCGAGGCGCTGGCGATGGACCCCCAGCAGCGGCTCCTGCTCGAAGCCTCCTGGGAAGCGCTGGAGCGGGCCGGCATCGCCCCCGACTCGCTGCGCTCCAGCCGGACCGGGGTGTTCGCGGGCGCCTCCCACTCGGGCTACGCCACCACCGGGGTGCACGTCCCGGAAGACGCCGAGGGACATCTGCTCACCGGCACCTCGGACAGCGTCATCGCCGGCCGCGTCTCCTACACCCTCGGCCTGGAAGGGCCCTCGGTGACCGTGGACACCGCCTGCTCCTCGTCCCTCGTCGCCCTCCACCAGGCGGCGCAGGCCCTGCGCGCGGGCGAATGCACCCTGGCCCTCGCCGGCGGCGTGACCGTGATGCCCGCCCCCACGCCGTTCGAGGCGTTCGCCAAGCAGAACGGCCTGGCCGCCGACGGCCGCTGCAAGTCCTACGCCGCCGTGGCGGACGGCACCGGCTGGTCCGAAGGCGTCGCGGTGCTGGTGGTGGAGCGGCTCTCGGACGCCCTCGCCCACGGCCACCAGGTCCTCGCCGTCCTGCGCGGCTCCGCCGTCAACCAGGACGGCGCGTCCAACGGCCTCACCGCGCCGAACGGCCCCGCCCAGCAGCGCGTCATCCGGGCCGCCCTCGCGGCGGCCGGGCTGGAACCGGCCGACGTGGACGCCGTAGAGGGCCACGGCACCGGCACCCGGCTCGGCGACCCGATCGAGGCTCAGGCGCTGCTCGCCACCTACGGACAGAACCGTGAAGAGCCCCTGTGGCTCGGGTCGTTGAAGTCCAACATCGGCCACACCCAGGCGACCTCCGGCATCGCGGGCGTCATCAAGACCGTCCTGGCCCTGCGCCACGGCATCCTGCCCCGCACCCTGCACATCGACGCGCCGAGCCCGCACGTCGCCTGGCAGCGCGGCGCGGTCTCGCTGCTCACCGAGGAACGCCCCTGGCCGACCGTCGACCGGCCGCGCCGCGCGGCGGTCTCCTCGTTCGGCGTCAGCGGCACCAACGCCCACGTCGTGCTCGAACAGGCCCCCGAGCCCCCCGCCGACGCCGACCGCCCGGCCGCCGACCGGCCCGTGCCCGCCACGCTGCCCTGGCCGCTCTCGGCCCGCGACGAGGACGCCCTCCTCGCCCAGGCACGCCGACTCGACGACGACCTGCCCGACGCCTCCGACCTCGACATCGGCCACGCCCTCGCCACCACCCGCGCACACCTGGAGCGCCGGGCCGTGCTCCTCACCGACCCGCGCGAGGCGCTCACCGCACTGGCCCGCGACGGGTCCGCCCCCGGCGCGGTCGTCGGCACCGCCCGCGACGGCGACCTCGCGTTCCTGTTCACGGGGCAGGGGGCGCAGCGGGTGGGTATGGGGCGCGGTTTGTACGAGGCGTTCCCGGTGTTCGCGGAGGCGTTCGACGCGGTCTGTGCGCGGGTGGATGCCGGCCTTGAACGGCCTGTGCGGGAGGTGGTGTTCGGGGACGACGACGCTGCCTTGAACCGGACCGGTTATGCGCAGCCGGGGTTGTTCGCGGTGCAGGTGGCGTTGTTCCGGTTGGTCGAGTCGTGGGGTGTAGCCCCGGACGTGCTGGTGGGGCACTCCGTCGGTGAGGTGGCGGCCGCGCACGTCGCCGGCATTCTGTCGTTGGACGATGCGTGTGCGCTGGTGTCGGCGCGTGCGCGGTTGATGGAGGCGTTGCCCGGGGGTGGGGCGATGCTGGCGGTGGAGGCGGCCGAGGGGGATGTGATCCTGCCGGAGGGTGTGGACCTCGCGGCGGTCAACGGCCCCTCCTCGCTGACGGTTTCCGGTGATGCGGAGGCGGTTGCCGGCCTGGAGTCCCGGCTGCGCGCGGAGGGCCGCAGGGTCAAGCGGCTCACGGTCTCGCACGCGTTCCACTCCCACCGCATGGAGCCGATGCTCGGGGAGTTCGCGCGGGTGGCGGAGTCGTTGACGTATGCGCCGGCTTCGGTGCCGTTGGTGCCGACCGCTTCGGGTGATCCGGCGACGGCGGCGTACTGGGTGCGGCAGGTCCGCGAACCCGTCCGCTTCGCGGACGCGGTCGCCGCGCTGCCTGCCGAGGGCGTCACCCGGACGTTCGAACTCGGCCCCGACGCAGTGCTGTCCGCACTGGTCCGCGGTGTGTCCGAGGACATGACGGCCGCGACCGCGCTGCGTGACGGGCAGGACGACGTCGCAGCGCTGTTCACCGCCGTGGCACAGCTCCACGTGGTGGGCGTGGCCGTCGGCTGGGCGGAGATCTACCGGGGCCTCGGCGCCCGGCACGTCGCCCTCCCGACGTACGCCTTCCGGCGCACGCGCTACTGGCTCGACCCGCTGCCCCGGGACCGCGCGCTGCGCCCCGAGGACCCGGCCGAGGCGGACTTCTGGGAGGCGGTGGAGGACGGCGACGCCGACCGCCTCGCGGACACCCTGCACCTGACCGACGACGGCACCCGGCGCAACCTCGACGCGGTGCTCCCCGCCCTCGGCGACTGGCGTCGCACCCGGGCCGAGGAGTCCGTGGTGGACGCCTGGCGCTACCGGGTCACCTGGCGTCCGCTCACCGTTCGGCCCGCCTCGCTGGAGGGAACCTCCTGGCTGGTCCTCGGTGATGACCCCGGGGACCGGATCGCCGGCCTGCTACGGGCCCACGGTGCTGAAGCCGTCCCGGCCGGGTTCGGTGCGGAGTTGAGCGGGTTCGGGGACGTGGCGGGTGTGGTGTGTCTGCCGTCGGCCCCGGTGGATCTGCTGCCGTTGCTGCGTGCGGACGCCGGGTTCGGGGGCCGGTTGTGGGTGCTGACGCGTGGGGCGGTGTCGGTGAACCGCGCG
The DNA here is from genome assembly GCF_947488945.1 of uncultured Streptomyces sp. Classification (GTDB taxonomy): domain Bacteria; phylum Actinomycetota; class Actinomycetes; order Streptomycetales; family Streptomycetaceae; genus Streptomyces. The sequence continues at coordinate 158,285 of NZ_CANLBS010000013.1, read as the reverse complement.
GACGGGGCGCCCGACCCCTCGGCGGCTGCGGTGTGGGGGCTGGGCCGGGTCGCCGCGCTGGAGCAGCCCGAACGCTGGGGCGGCCTCATCGACCTCCCCGCCACCCTCGACACCCGCGCGGGCGCCCGGATCGCCGCGGTACTCGCCGGGACCGGCGGAGAGGACCAGGTCGCCGTACGCGCCACCGGCGTGTTCGGCCGCAGGCTGCTGCCCGCCCCGGCCCGGCCCGCCGGTCCGTGGCACGCGCCGGCGTCGCTGGGCCCGGTGCTCGTCACCGGCGGCACGGGTGGCCTCGGCGCCCGGACGGCCCGCTGGCTGGCCGACCGCGGGGTGTCGCGCCTGGTGCTGCTCGGGCGCCGGGGCCCGGACGCGCCGGACGCCGCTGCGCTGGTCGCCGACCTCGCCGCACGGGGGACCACCGCGACCCTCGTCGCCTGCGACGTGACGGACCGCGCGGCACTGGCCGCAGTGGTGACCGAACACGGCGTGACGGGCGTGGTGCACACGGCCGGCGTGATGGCCATGGAACCCCTGTCCGGCCTGTCGCCGCACGCGTACGCCGAGGTGGCGCGGGCGAAGGCGGAGGGCGCGAGCCACCTGGACGCGCTGCTGCCCGACGCGGAACTCTTCGTGGTGTTCTCGTCCATCGCGGGCGTGTGGGGGAGCGGTGGCCAAGGGGCGTACGCGGCGGCCAACGCCCACCTCGACGCCCTGGCCGAAGCCAGGCGTCGGCGCGGCGTGCCGGCCCTCTCGGTGGCCTGGGGCCCCTGGGCCGACGGCGGCATGCTGGCGGACCACGGTGCCGAAGCGGAGGAGGGTCTGCGGCGGCGCGGACTCACCGCGATGGACCCGGACCGGGCGCTCGCCGCCCTCGACCGCGCCCTGGCGGCGGGGGACACCTGCGTCACCGTCGCCGATGTGCACGGGCCCCGCTTCGCCGGGGTGTTCTCCGCCGCCCGACCGAGCGCACTGCTCGCGGAACTCCCCTGGGACGACGAGACCCCCGCCGCGCGGGAGGGAACCCCCGAAGGCGCCCCCTCCTGGACCGCCCGGTTGGCCGCGCTCTCCGGATCCGAACGCGACCGCGCCGTCCTCGACCTGGTCCGGACGGAGGCCGCCGCCGTCCTGGGGCACGCCACCCCCGAGGACGTACGGCCCGACAGCCCGTTCAAGGACCTCGGCTTCGACTCGCTCACCTCGCTGGACCTGCGGGACCGCCTCACCACCGCCACCGGCCTGCGCCTCACCGCGACCCTCGTCTTCGACCACCCGAACGCGGCGGCCCTCGCCCGCCACCTCGTCACGGAGAGCGTCGGCGACGCCCCCGCCACCGGGCCCGCACCCGTCGCCGCCCGCACCGACGAACCGATCGCCATCGTCTCCATGGCCTGCCGCTACCCCGGCGGGGTCAGCGGCCCGGGGGACCTCTGGGACGTCGTCGCCGAGGGCCGCGACGTCGTCACCGGATTCCCCACCGACCGGGGCTGGGACCTCGACGCCCTGTTCGCCGGCGACGGCCCCGGCACCTCCTACGCCCGCCACGGCGCGTTCCTCACCGGGGCGGGCGATTTCGACGCGGAGCTCTTCGGCATATCCCCGCGCGAAGCCCTCGTGATGGACCCCCAGCAACGGCTGCTGCTGGAGTCGGTCTGGGAGGCCGTCGAGGCCGCCGGCATCGACCCCCGCTCGCTGCGCGGCAGCCGCACCGGCGTCTTCGCCGGCACCAACGGCCAGGACTACGCGGCCCTCGCCGCGCAAGGGCCGGAAGGCGCCGAGGGCTACCTCGCCACCGGCACCACGGCCAGCGTCATGTCCGGTCGCGTCTCCTACGCCTTCGGCCTCGAAGGACCGGCCGTCACCGTCGACACCGCTTGCTCCTCGTCCCTGGTCGCCCTCCACCTGGCGGCGCAGGCCCTGCGCAACGGCGAGTGCTCGCTGGCCCTCGCCGGCGGTGTCACCGTCATGGCCACTCCTACGGCGTTCGTCGAATTCAGCCGGCAGCGCGGACTCGCCGCCGACGGCCGCTGCAAGGCGTTCGCCGAGGCGGCCGACGGAACCTCCTGGTCCGAGGGGGTCGGCGTCGTCCTCCTCGAACGACTGTCCGACGCGCGGGCCAACGGCCATAGGATCCTGGCCGTCGTCAGCGGAAGCGCCGTCAACTCCGACGGCGCGTCCAACGGTCTCACCGCCCCCAACGGCCCCTCCCAGCAGCGGGTGATCCAGGACGCGCTCACCATGGCCGGCCTCCGGCCGACCGACGTGGACGCCGTCGAGGCCCACGGCACCGGCACCCGCCTCGGCGACCCCATCGAGGCGCAGGCGCTGCTCGCGACGTACGGGCAGGACCGCGAGGAACCCCTCTGGCTCGGCTCGGTCAAGTCCAACATCGGGCACACGCAGGCCGCCTCCGGCGTCGCGGGCGTCATCAAGATGGTCGAGGCGATGCGCCACGGCCTGCTGCCCCGCACCCTGCACGTCGACCGGCCCTCGTCACACGTCGACTGGTCGGGCGGCGCGGTGGAACTGCTGACGGAGAGCCGCCCGTGGGCCGCCTCCCCGGACCGTCCCCGCCGGGCGGGCGTGTCCTCCTTCGGCGTCAGCGGCACCAACGTCCACGTCATTGTGGAACAGGCCCCCGATGGGCCGGCCGAATCCGCACCCGAACCGCCGCATCGGCCGACCACCCCTGCCGAGCGGCCCGCGACGACGCCGACCCCCTTGGCCTGGCACCTGTCGGCCCGCTCGGCAGCCGGACTGCGCGCCCAGGCCGACCGGCTGCTCGACCACCTCACCGACCACCCGGAGACGGCTCCCTCCGCCGTCGCCCACACCCTCGCGACGGGCAGGGCCGCCCTCGAACACCGCGCCGTCGTGCTCGGCGCCGACCCCGACGCACTCCTCACCGGCCTGCGCGCCCTCGCCGCCGACACCCCCGCCGCCCACGTCCGCCGGGGCACCGCGCTCGACGGCGCCCTCACCTTCCTGTTCACGGGTCAGGGGTCGCAGCGGGTGGGGATGGGGCGTGGGTTGTACGAGGCGTTTCCGGTGTTCGCGGAGGCGTTCGACGCGGTGTGTGCGCGGGTGGACGTCGGGTTGGATCGTCCGTTGCGGGAGGTGGTGTTCGGGGACGACGCCGCTGTGTTGAACCGTACGGGTTATGCGCAGCCGGGGTTGTTCGCGTTGCAGGTGGCGTTGTTCCGGTTGGTGGAGTCGTGGAGGGTGACTCCGGACCACGTGGTGGGGCATTCGATCGGTGAGGTGGCCGCCGCGCATGTGGCGGGGATCTTGTCGTTGGACGACGCGTGTGCGTTGGTGTCGGCGCGTGCGCGGTTGATGGAGGCGTTGCCCGAGGGTGGGGCGATGCTGGCGGTGGAAGCCGCCGAGGCGGAGGTGGAGCTGCCGGAGGGGGTCTGCCTCGCTGCCGTCAATGGCCCCGACTCCCTTACGCTGTCGGGCGACGCGGAAGCGATCGAGGCTCTGGAGTCCCGGTTGCGGGCGGAGGGTCGGCGGGTCAAGCGGCTGACGGTCTCGCATGCGTTCCATTCGCATCTGATGGAGCCGATGCTCGCGGAGTTCGGGCGGGTCGCGGAGTCGCTGACCTACCGTGCTCCGGCGATCTCGTTGGCCGCGACGGCTTCGGGGGACCCGGCGACTGCGGCGTACTGGGTGCGGCAGGTGCGGGAGCCGGTGCGGTTCGCCGACGCGGTGGCCGCACTGTCCGGCACCCGTACCTTCCTCGAACTCGGACCCGACGGCACCCTTTCCGCCCTCGTCCAGGGCCTCACCGACGAGGCCGCCGCCGTCCCGCTGATCCGGGACGGCCACCACGCGGAGACCGACTCCTTCCACCGCGCCCTGGCCGACCTCCACGTACGCGGCGTCGCCATCGACTGGGCCCGCCACATCCCGGGCCCCGGTGCCGTCCTGCCCACCTACGCCTTCCAGCACGAGCGGTACTGGATACGCCCCCGGCCCGCCGCCGGCGACCTCACGGCCGCCGGACTCGGCCACGCCGGCCACCCGCTCATCGGCGCCTCAACCCCCCTCGCCGACGGTGCCGGACACCTCTGCACCGCACGGCTGACGCCAAACGCCCACCCCTGGCTCGCGGAGCACGTCGTCCACGAGCGCACCGTGCTCCCCGGCACAGCGCTGGTCGAACTGGCCCTCCGGGCAGGGGCCGAAGCGGGCGCCGAAGCGGAGGCCGGAACCGTCCGGCTGGACGAACTCACCATCGAAGCCCCCCTCGTGCTGCCCGCCACCCTGCAGATCATCGTCGGCCCGGCGGACGAGGACGGCCTGCGACCCGTCAGCATCCACGGCCGGCCGGACGACGCCCACGACTGGACCCGGCACGCCGAAGGCCGGCTCGGCGTCTCCGCCGCACCGCTCCCCGAACCGCTCACCGTCTGGCCCCCGGCCGGTGCCGAACCCGTCGAGACGGACACCCTGTACGCCGAACTCGCCGCGCGCGGGCTGGCCTACGGGCCCACGTTCCAGGGCCTGCACGCCGCCTGGCGCACCGCCGACGGGGTCTGCGTCGACGTCGCGCTGCCCGAGGGCTCCGACGCCCGCTCCTTCGGCCTGCACCCCGCCCTGCTCGACGCCGCCCTGCACGGCCTGGGCCTCGGCGGGGTGCTCGACGGCGCCACGGGCGACGACACCGCGCGCCTGCCGTTCTCCTGGGCCGGCACCACCCTGCACGCCACCGGTGCCGAACGGCTGCGGGTCCGGATCACGGCCGTGGGCCCCGACACGGTGTCCCTGGCGGCGGCCGACCCGACCGGCGCGCCCGTCGCCACCGTCGACGCCCTCACCCTCCGGCCCGTCGACCCGAACCGGATACAGGCCCCCACGACGGCCGACGCCCTCTTCTCCGTCACCTGGACCCCGCTCGCCCTCCCCGACGCTCCGCACGCCGGCACCGCCCCGACCGCGCCGCCGGCCGGAGACACGACCGGAGACATCGGCGGAGACATCGGCGGGGACACGACCGTCGTCCGGCTCCCGGACGGGGACCTGCATGCCACCACCCGCCGTGCGCTGAGCATCGTCCAGGAACACCTCGCGGACGCCACCGCGACCGGGACCAGGCTGGTGCTGGTCACCACCGGAGCCGTGGCCTGCCTCCCCGGCGACCTGATCACCGCACCCGCCGCCGCAGCGGCCCGCGGACTGGTGCGCTCCGCGCAGTCCGAGCACCCCGGACGCATCGTCCTCGTGGACATCGACCAGGACGACTCCCTCACCGCGCTGCCGGCCGCCCTCGCCCTGGACGAACCCGAACTCGCCCTGCGCGCGGGCCGCCCCCACGCCCCCCGGCTCACCAGGCCGACGGCCGCCCTCGCCACCCCGGACGTTCCCGCGTGGCGGCTGGAGCCCACCGGCACCGGCACCCTGGACGGCCTGGCCTTCGTCCCGGTCGCCGAGATGGCTCCGGGCTTGGGGGAGGTCCGGATCGCGGTCCGCGCGACCGGGGTGAACTTCCGTGACGTACTGATCGGTCTGGGGGAGTATCCGGATCCGGCTGCCTTGATGGGGTCGGAGGGTGCGGGTGTGGTGCTGGAGGTCGGTGAGAATGTCACCGATCTGGCGCCGGGTGATCGGGTCTTCGGTCTGTTCTCCGGCGGCTTCGGCCCCTCGGTGGTGGTGGACCGGCGGATGGTCGCTCCGGTTCCGGAGGGCTGGTCGTTCGTCGATGCGGCGTCGGTGCCGATGGCGTTCCTGACGGCGTTCTACGGCCTGGTGGATCTGGGCGGTCTGCGGTCCGGTGAGCGGGTTCTCGTCCATGCGGCGGCGGGTGGTGTGGGGATGGCGGCGGTGCAGATCGCGCGTCATCGGGGTGCGGAGGTGTTCGGTACGGCGTCGGTGTCCAAGTGGGCGGCGACGGGTCTGGACGCCGACCACCTGTCCTCGTCCCGCGATCTGGGCTTCGAGGACGTGTTCCGCAGTCGTACTGGTGGCCGCGGTGTCGATGTCGTACTGAACGCGCTGGCCGGGGAGTTCATCGACGCCTCCGCGCGGCTCCTCGCGCCGGGCGGCCGGTTCGTGGAGATGGGCAAGGCCGACCTCCGCGACCCGGACTCGTTCGGACCCGACGGCACCTACCGGTCGTTCGACCTGTGGGAGGCCGGTCCGGACCGGTTGCAGGCGATGCTGTGCGAGTTGCTGGAGCTGTTCGCGTCCGGGGTGCTGCGGCTGCCGCCGGTGCGGGCGTGGGACGTGCGCGAGGCGCGCGCGGTGCTGCGTCACGTGGGGTCGGGTGGCCACATCGGCAAGAACGTGCTGGTGTTGCCGAGGGAGTTGGACCCCGAGGGCACGGTTCTGATCACCGGTGGCACGGGGGCTCTGGGCGGTTTGTTGGCCCGCCACCTGGTGGAGTCCCGAGGTGTGCGCCATTTGGTGCTGGCCAGCCGCCGGGGTCCGGACGCGCCGGGAGCGGCGGAACTGGTCGCGGAGCTGGAGGCGTCGGGTGCGTCGGTGCAGGTGGTGGCGTGCGACGCGGCCGACCGTCACGCGGTCGCCGCGCTGCTCGCGGCCGTCCCGGCGGCGCATCCGCTGACCGGTGTGGTCCACGCGGCGGGCATCGCCGACGACGGCGTGATCGAAGCGCTCACCGCCGACCGGCTGGACGCCGTGCTGCGTCCGAAGGCGGACGCCGCCCTGGTCCTGCACGAGCTGACCGCCGGACTCGACCTGGCGATGTTCGTGCTGTACTCCTCCGTGGCCGCCACGCTCGGCACCCCCGGCCAGGGCAACTACGCCGCGGCCAACGCCTTCCTGGACGCCCTCGCCCACCGCAGGCACGCCCGGGGTCTGCCCGCCACCGCGGCGGCCTGGGGCCTGTGGGACCGGGCCAGCGCCCTCAGCGGAACCCTTGACACCACCGACCGGGCCCGCTTCGCCCGACTGGGCTCCGCCCTCTCCGACGCCGACGGGCTCGCCCTCTTCGACACGGTGACGGGACGGCCCGAACCCCATCTCGTTCCCCTCCGGCTCGACCTCGCCGGGCTCCGGTCCCGCACGCCGGACGCCCCCGTCCCCGCGTTGCTCCGGGGCTTGCTGCGGGCCCCCGTACGACGCGCCGCCACGGCCACCGGCTCCTTCGCCGCCACACTCGCCGCGCAGACCCCGGCCGACCAGGAACGCACTCTCGTCGGTCTCGTACGCGCCCAGGCTGCCGCGGTCCTCGGACACGCCTCGGCGGACGCCGTGCAGACCGGACGCGCCTTCCGCGACCTCGGCTTCGACTCGCTGACCTCCGTCGAGCTCCGCAACCGCGTGAACGCCGCCACCGGCCTGCGGCTGCCGGCGACGCTCGCCTTCGACCACCCGACGCCCGAGGCGCTGGCCGCACACCTGCTCACCGCCCTCGTGCCCGAGGGCACCGCGACGCCCGCCGCCGCCCCCGTGGCCGCCGTGCAGACCGACGAACCGATCGCCATCGTCTCCATGGCCTGCCGTTACCCCGGCGGCGTCTCCTCGCCCGAGGACCTGTGGCGCCTGGTGGTCGACGGCGTGGACGCGGTCGGCGGCTTCCCCGCGGACCGGGGCTGGCCGACCGACGGGGAGGCAGGCCGCGCGTACACCCGGGCAGGGGGTTTCGTCGACGACGCCACCGCTTTCGACGCCGGACTCTTCGCCATCTCGCCGCGCGAGGCCCTCGCCATGGACCCCCAGCAGCGCCTGCTCCTGGAAGCCTCCTGGGAGGCGTTCGAGCGCGCCGGCATCGACCCGCTCTCCCTGCGCGGCCGTCAGGCCGGCGTGTTCATGGGCGTCGCCGCCTCCCACTACGGCCTGGACGGCGAGGAAGCCGCGGGCCACGGACTGACCGGCACCGCCACCAGCGTCGCCTCAGGACGGCTCGCCTACTTCTTCGGCCTCGAAGGCCCGGCCCTGACCGTCGACACCGCCTGCTCGTCGTCCCTGGTCGCGTTGCACCTGGCGGCCCAGTCGCTGCGCAACGGGGAGTGCGATCTCGCGCTCACCGGCGGCGCGACCGTCATGGCGACCCCCGGCATCTACACCGAATTCAGCATGCAGCAAGGGCTCGCCGCCGACGGCCGCTGCAAGTCCTTCTCGGCCGACGCGGACGGCACCGGCTGGTCCGAAGGTGTCGGCGTGCTGCTCGTCGAGCGGCTGTCCGACGCCCTCGCGGCCGGTCACGAGGTGCTCGCCGTCGTCCGCGGCTCCGCCGTCAACTCCGACGGGGCGTCCAACGGCCTGACCGCCCCCAACGGCCCCTCCCAGCAGCGGGTCATCCGCGCCGCCCTCGCCGCCGCCGGGCTGCGTCCCTCCGAGGTGGACGCCGTGGAGGCGCACGGCACCGGCACGAAGCTCGGCGACCCGATCGAGGCGCAGGCGCTGCTCGCGACGTACGGGCAGGACCGCGAGGAGCCCCTGCACCTGGGCTCCTTGAAGTCCAACATCGGGCACGCCCAGGCCGCGTCCGGGGTGGCCGGGGTCATCAAGACCGTGGAGGCGCTGCGCCACGGCGTACTGCCGCGGACCCTGCACGCCGCCGAACCCACCCCGCAGGTCGACTGGTCGGCGGGCGCGGTCCAACTGCTCACCGAGAACCGGCCCTGGCCCGCCCTGGGCCGGCCGCGCCGCGCCGCCGTCTCCTCCTTCGGCGTCAGCGGCACCAACGTCCACGTCGTCCTCGAACAGGCGGCGGAGCCGCCGGCCCCCTCCGCCCCCGTCGCGCCCCTGGTCCCGTCGGCCGTGCCGTGGGTGCTCTCCGCGCGTACCCCCGCCGCGCTCCGGGACCAGGCCGCCCGGCTCGCCGAACGGATCGCCGACAGCGACGCGGACCCGGCCGACGTCGCCGCCACCCTCACCGCCGGCCGCGCCCGCCTCGACCACCGGGCCGTCCTCGTCGGCACCGACCGCGACACCTTTGTGACGGCCCTCGGCGCACTCGCCGAGGGCGCTCCCACAACCGCGCACGACACCGCCGCCCCCGGCGCCCTCACCTTCCTGTTCACGGGTCAGGGGTCGCAGCGGGTGGGGATGGGGCGTGGGTTGTACGAGGCGTTTCCGGTGTTCGCGGAGGCGTTCGACGCGGTGTGTGCGCGGGTGGACGGCGGGTTGGATCGTCCGTTGCGTGAGGTGGTGTTCGGGGACGACGCCGCTGTGTTGAACCGTACGGGTTATGCGCAGCCGGGGTTGTTCGCGTTGCAGGTGGCGTTGTTCCGGTTGGTGGAGTCGTGGGGGGTGACTCCGGACCACGTGGTGGGGCATTCGATCGGTGAGGTGGCGGCCGCGCATGTGGCGGGGATCTTGTCGTTGGACGACGCGTGTGCCCTGGTGTCGGCGCGTGCGCGGTTGATGGAGGCGTTGCCCGGGGGTGGGGCGATGCTGGCGGTGGAGATGTCCGAGGGAGAGTTGGAGCTGCCGGAGGGGGTGTGTCTGGCGGCGGTGAACGGGCCTGAGGCTCTTACGGTTTCGGGTGATGAGGAAGCGATCATCGGTCTGGAGGTCCGGTTGCGGGTGGAGGGCCGGCGGGTCAAGCGGCTCGCGGTCTCGCATGCGTTCCATTCGCATCTGATGGAGCCGATGCTCGCGGAGTTCGGGCGGGTCGCGGAGTCGCTGACCTACCGTGCTCCGGCGATCCCGTTGGCCGCGACGGCCTCGGGGGACCCGGCGACTGCGGCGTACTGGGTGCGGCAGGTGCGGGAGCCGGTGCGGTTCGCCGACGCGGTGGCCACACTGACCGGCACCCGTACCTTCCTCGAACTCGGACCCGACGGCGTCCTCTGCGCCCTCGTCCGGGGTGCCGCCGCGGACACGGCTGCGGTAGCGGTGCTCCGCTCCGGCCGGCACGAGCCGACCGCGGTGCTGGCCGCCGTCGGGCGGGCCCACGCCCGCGGCGCCGACGTCGACTGGACCGCCGTCCTCGGCCACGGCCGTCGCCGGGTCGCCCTGCCCACCTACCCCTTCGAGCGGACCCGGTACTGGCCGGAACCGGCTCCCGCCACGGCGACCGCCGGTGAGGACACCGCGTTCTGGACCGCCGTCGACTCCGGCGACGCCGGGGTTCTCGCCGACGTGCTGGAGACCGACACCGACCGGGCGGACGCGCTGCTGCCGACCCTCACGGCGTGGCGGGAGACCCGGCGCCGACGCACCCAGCTCGACTCCTGGCGCTACCGCGTCGCCTGGGAGCCCCAGGCGGGTCCCCGCACCGGGCGGCCCGGCACGCTCACCGGGACCTGGGCCGTCGTCGCCGCCGGACCGGCCCCCGACGTGGTGGCCGCGCTGACCGCGGCCGGCGCCGACACCCTCGAACTCACCCCCGGGCAGCGGATACCCGCCGGTGCCGCCGGCGTCCTCGGCCTGGTCGACGCCCCCGCCCTCCTGACGCTGCTCTCCGACGCGGCCGGCACCGGCACCCGGGTGTGGGGCGTCACCCGCGGGGCCGTGGCCGTCGGCCGCACCGCCCACGTCACGGCACCGGAACGCGCCGAGGTCTGGGGCGTCGGCCGGGTCGCCGCACTGGAGACACCCGACCGCTGGGGCGGCCTGGTGGACCTGCCCGACCTGCTCGACGACCGCGCCGGAGCCAGGCTCGTCCACGTACTCACCGGCGACGAGGACCAGGTGGCGATCCGCGCCGACGGAGTCCACGCCCGCAGGCTGCGCCGCGCCCCGCTCGCCGGGCCGGCCGTACGGGAGTGGGCGCCGACCGGGCCGGTGCTGGTCACCGGCGGCACCGGGGCCCTCGGCACCGCACTCGCCCACTGGCTCGTCGGCCGCGGAGCGACCGAACTGATCCTGGCCGGACGGCGCGGCCCCGAGGCCCCCGGCGCGGCCCGCCTCGTCGCCGACCTCGCCGGACGCGGTGTCACCGTTCGGCCCGTCGCCTGCGACGTCGGCGACCGGGACGCCCTCGCCGCCCTGCTGACCGCCCACCCCGTCACCGCCGTCTTCCACGCGGCGGGCGTCGACACCCCCACCCCGCTCGACGCCGCCGACCCCCGGGCGTACGCCGACGTGGTGCGGGCCAAGGCCCTCGGCGCCCGTCACCTCCACGAGCTGACCGGGACCGGGACCGGAGCCGTCGACACCTTCGTCCTCTTCTCCTCGATCGCCGGGGTGTGGGGGAGCGGCGGCCAGTGCGCGTACGCCGCGGCCAACGCCCACCTCGACGCGCTCGCCTCCCACCGCCGCGCCCTCGGACTGCCCGCCACCTCGGTGGCGTGGGGGCCCTGGGCCGGAGCGGGGATGGCGGCCGGCCCCGCCGCAGGCCACCTGCGCCGCCGGGGGCTGCGGCCCCTCGACGGCGACCGGGCGCTCGCCGCGCTCGGCCAGGCACTCGACCACGACGAGGACACCCTCGTCGTCGCCGACGTCGACTGGTCGCCCTTCGCCCGCTCGTTCACCGCCGTCCGCCCCAGCACGCTGTTTGCCGGAGTGCCCGAGGCCGCCGAGGCCCTCGGACGCGGCACCGCCGTCCCGGCCGCGGGACCGTCCGCCTGGGCCGCGGGACTCGACGGCCTCGGCGCCGCCGACCGGCGGCGCGAGGCCGTCGCCCTGGTCCGGGAGCACGTCGCCGCAGCCCTCGGCCACCCCGGCCCCCAGCAGGTCGACACCCGTAAGCCGTTCAAGGAGATGGGCTTCGACTCGCTGGCCGCGATCGACCTCCGCGACCGGATCGGCGCGGCCACCGGCCTCAGCGTCTCCGCCACCGCCGCCTACGACCACCCGACCGTGGACGCGCTCGCCACCCACCTGCTGGGCCGGCTCCCCGGCGCCGCCCCGGCCGACACCACCGGCGGCGCGGTCGCCCCACACGCCGCGTACGACGACGACCCCGTGGCGATCGTCGCCATGGCCTGCCGGTACCCCGGCGGCGTGGCCTCGCCGGAAGACCTCTGGGACCTGGTGGCCTCCGGCTCCGACGCCGTCACCGGGTTCCCCGAGGACCGCGGCTGGGACCTCGAATCAGGGACCGGCCACACCGGAGCCGGCGGCTTCGTGCACGACGCCACCCGCTTCGACAGCGAACTGTTCTCCATCTCGCCGCGCGAGGCGCTCGCCATGGACCCCCAGCAGCGTCTGGTGCTGGAAACCGCCTGGGAGACCCTGGAACGCGCCGGGATCGATCCGACCTCCGTCCGAGGCAGCCGCACCGGCGTCTTCGTCGGCGCGTCCAACTCGGCGTACGGCAGCGGCGCCACGCTGCCCGCCGAGCTGGAGGGCCACCTGCTGACCGGCACCGCGAACAGCGTCCTGTCCGGTCGGATCGCCTACACCCTGGGCCTGGAGGGTCCCGCGATCACCGTGGACACCGCCTGCTCGTCGTCCCTGGTCGCCCTGCATTGGGCCGCGCGCGCACTGCGGGACGGCGAGTGCGACCTCGCGCTCGCGGGCGGCGTCACCGTCATCGCCTCGCCCGGCGCGTTCTCCGAGTTCAGCAAGCAGGGCGGCCTGTCCGCCGACGGCCGCTGCAAGTCCTTCTCCGCCGACGCGGACGGCACCGGCTGGTCCGAGGGCGTCGGCATGGTGCTGGTGGAGCGGCTCTCCGACGCCCGCGCCCGCGGGCACCGCGTCCTGGCGCTGGTACGCGGCTCCGCCGTCAACTCCGACGGCGCGTCGAACGGTCTCACCGCCCCCAACGGCCCGTCCCAGCAGCGGGTGATCCGTGAGGCGCTGGCCGCCGCCCGGCTGGAACCGGCGGACGTGGACGCGGTGGAGGCGCACGGCACCGGCACCCGGCTCGGCGACCCGATCGAGGCGCAGGCGCTGCTCGCCGCCTACGGACAGGACCGCGAACAGCCCCTGCTCCTGGGCTCGTTGAAGTCCAACACCGGTCACACCCAGGCGGCCTCGGGCGTCGGCGGCCTGATCAAGATGGTGCAGGCGATGCGGCACGGCATCCTGCCCCGCACCCTGCACGTCACCGAGCCGACCCCGCACGCCGACTGGTCGACGGGCGCCGTCGAGCTGCTCACCGAGAACCGGCCCTGGCCCGCCACGGGCCGGCCCCGGCGCGCCGGGATCTCGTCCTTCGGCGTCAGCGGCACCAATGTCCACACCATCGTCGAACAGGCCCCGCAGGAACCGGCTGCACCGGCGGAACCGGCGGACTCCACCCCCGCCGACCGCACGCCCGCCGACCGTACCCCCCGCACCGGCGATACGGCTCACCGCACGCGGCCGCTCTGGCTGCTCTCCGCGCGCTCCGCCGAGGCGCTCGCCGCGCAGGCGGCCCGGCTGCTCGACCTGGTCCGGGCGGCGGACGCCCCCGACCCGACCGCGATCGCCCGCGCCCTGGCCGCGGGTCGCGCCCAGCTGGACCACCGGGCCGTCGTGCCCGGCGGCGACCTGGACGCTCTCGCCGCGCTCGCCGAGGGCCGCGCGACTCCGGCCGCGGTGCGCGGCACCACCACGGACGGCCCGACCACCTTCCTGTTCACCGGCCAGGGCGCGCAGCGGGCCGGGATGGGGCAGGGGCTGTACGAGGCGTACCCGGTGTTCGCCGACGCCTTCGACGCGGTCTGCGCGCGCGTGGAGTCGGACCGGCCGTTGCGTGAGGTGGTGTTCGGGGACGACGGCGCTGTGCTGAACCGGACCGGTTATGCGCAGCCGGCGTTGTTCGCGTTGCAGGTGGCGTTGTTCCGGCTGTTGGAGTCGTGGGGTGTCGTTCCGGACCACCTGGTGGGCCATTCGATCGGTGAGCTGGCCGCCGCGCACGTGGCGGGGATCCTGTCGCTGGACGACGCGTGCCGCCTGGTGTCGGCGCGGGGGCGGTTGATGGAGGCGCTGCCCGAGGGCGGGGCGATGCTGGCCGTGGAGGCGGCCGAAGGGGATCTGGTCCTGTCCGAAGGGGTGTGCCTCGCCGCCGTCAACGGGCCCGACGCGCTCACGGTGTCGGGGGACGGGGAGGCCGTCGACGCCCTGGAGGCCCGGCTGCGGGCCGAGGGCCGCAAGGTCAAGCGGCTCACCGTGTCGCACGCCTTCCACTCCCACCGCATGGAGCCGATGCTCGCGGAGTTCGCCGGCGTCGCCGAGTCGCTGACGTACCACGCGCCCCGCATCCCGCTCGCGCCGACCGCCCCCGGCGACCCGGCCACCGCCGCCTACTGGGTGGGTCAGATCCGGGAGCCGGTACGGTTCGCGGACGCGGTGGCCGCGCTGCCGGACGTGCGCGCGTATCTCGAACTCGGCCCGGACGGCGTGCTGTCCGCGCTGGTCGGCCGCGGGGACGGCCACGCCGTCGCCGTTCCCGCGCTGCGCGGCGGCTCCGCCGACGCCGACACGCTGCTCGGCGCGGTCGCCCGGCTGCACGTGGCCGGCGCCCGCGTCGACTGGACCGCCATCCTCGGCGTACCGGCGGACCTGGTCGACCTGCCGACGTACGCGTTCCAGCGCGAGCGGTACTGGCTGGAGCCCGCCGGCGCCCCGGCGGACGGAGGTTCCGACGCCTTCTGGAACACGGTGACGGCGGACGGCCTCGACGCCCTGCCCGTGACCGCCGACGACCGGGCGGTCCTCGCCGGCGCGCTGCCCGTGCTCGCCGGGCTGCGCCGCGCCCACCAGGACCGGACCTCCGCCGACGCCTGGCGCTACCGCGTCACCTGGGAGCGGCTGCCCGACCGCAGCGCCGCTCCGGCCGGCCGCTGGCTCTGCGTCGCCCCCGACGGCCACATCCCCGAGGACGTGCGGGCCGCGCTCACCGGAGCCGAGCTGGTCCCGGTGGCCGCCTCCGGACACGAGCGGGCGGCCCTGACCGGGCTGCTGCGCGCGGCGGTCGGACCGGACGCCGGACTCGCCGGGGCCCTGGCGTTTTTGCCGGCCGACGGAGTGCTGACGCTCGTCCAGGCGCTCGGCGACGCCGGAGTGACGGCCCCCGTATGGGCCGTCACCCGCGGAGCCGTCGCCGTCGACCGGACCGAGCGACCGGCGGACCCGTCCGCCGCCGCGGTCTGGGGGCTCGGCCGGGTGGTCGGGCTGGAACTGCCCGAGCGCTGGGGCGGCACGATCGACCTGCCGGCCGTGCTCGACCCACGTACCGGCCGCCGGTTCGCCGCCGCCCTGGCGACCGCGCCCGAGGACCAGCTCGCGGTGCGCGCCGACGCCATTCACGGCCGCCGGCTGCACACCGCCCCGGCGCGCGGGCGCACCGCCGGCGCCCCCTGGACGCCGGACGGGCCGGTACTCGTCACCGGCGGCACCGGAGCCCTCGGGGCGCGGGTGGCCCGCTGGCTGGTGGACCGGGGCGCCGGCGAACTCGTCCTGGTGAGCCGTGGCGGCCCGGCCGCGGAGGGCGCCGACGCCCTCGAAGCCGAACTCGCCGCGGCGGGCGCCCTCGTCCACCTCGTCGCCTGCGACGTGTCCGACCGGGACGCCGTCGCCCGGCTGATCGCCGACCACCCCGTCACCGCGGTGTTCCACGCGGCCGGCGTGGTCGACGACGGCGTGGTCGACCACACGACGCCCGAGCGGTTCGCCGCGGTGCTGCGCGCCAAGGCGGACTCGGCGCTGGTGCTCGACGAACTCCTCGGGCAGGTCGGCGCGTTCGTCGTCTTCTCGTCCCTCGCCGGCACGGTCGGCAGCCCCGGCCAGGGCGCCTACGCCGCCGCCAACGCCGTGCTGGACGCCCTCGTCGAACGCCGGCGGGCCGAGGGGCGCGCCGGCACGTCGGTGGCCTGGGGGCCGTGGGCGGAGACCGGCATGGCGGCCGACGCCCCCACCGCCGACCGCATGCGGCGCGGCGGACTCGCGGCCCTCGACCCCGCGCGCGCCCTGACCGCACTGGGCCGGGCGCTCGACCTGGGGGACCGCTGCGTCGTCGTCGCCGACGTCGACTGGCAGCGGTTCGCCCCCGGCCTCACCGCCTCCCGTCCCACCGCCCTCCTCACCCACCTGGTGGAGACCCACCGGGCCCCCGCCGCACCCGCCGTCGCCCCCGGCGACGTCCTCGGCCTGGTGTGCGCACGGGCCGCCGCCGTGCTCGGCCACGGCTCGGCGGCCGCCATCGACGCCGGCCGTCCCTTCCGCGACCTCGGCATCGACTCGCTGACCGCGTTGGAGCTCAGGAACACCCTCGCCGCGGAGACCGGACTGCGCCTGCCCGTCGGCCTGGTGTTCGACTTCCCGACGCCGGCGGCCCTCGCCGGTCACCTCCGTACGCTGCTGTCCGGCGAACCCGCGGCACGGACGGGGGAGACGGGGACCGGACCGGCCGCCGCGGACGAACCGATCGCGATCGTCGGCATGGCCTGCCGGTTCCCCGGCGGGGTGTCCTCGCCCGAGGACCTGTGGCGGGTCGTCACCGAGGGGACCGACGCGATGGGCCCCTTCCCCACCGACCGCGGCTGGGACCTCGGCTCCCTCTACGACCCGGACGCCCGGCGCCCGGGAACCACGTACGCCCGCGAAGGGGGTTTCCTCGCCGGGGCCGCCGACTTCGACGCCGAACTGTTCGGCATCTCCCCGCGCGAAGCCCTCGCCATGGACCCCCAGCAGCGGCTGCTCCTGGAGACCGCCTGGGAGGCCGTCGAGGGAGCGGGCATCGACCCGCACTCCCTGCGCTCCACCCCCACCGGCGTCTTCGCCGGCACCAACGGGCAGGACTACGCGGCGCTGCTCCTCGACGCGGACACCGACACCGACACCTCCGAGCTCGAAGGCCACGTCGGCACCGGCAACGCGGCCAGCGTGCTCTCCGGACGGATCGCCTACGCCTTCGGGCTGGAGGGCCCGGCGGTCACCGTCGACACCGCCTGCTCCTCGTCGCTGGTGGCCCTGCACTGGGCGGTCCAGTCGCTGCGCAACGGCGACTGCACCCTGGCCCTCGCCGGCGGGGTGACCGTGATGTCCACGCCGGGCGCCTTCGTGGAGTTCGCGAGGCAGCGGGGACTGGCCGCCGACGGCCGCTGCAAGGCGTTCGGCGCCGCCGCCGACGGCACCGGGTGGGGCGAGGGCGTCGGCGTGCTCCTGGTGGAGCGGCTGTCCGACGCCCGCCGCAACGGCCACGAGGTGCTCGCGGTGGTCCGCGGCTCCGCCGTCAACCAGGACGGCGCGTCCAACGGCCTCACCGCACCCAACGGCCCCGCCCAGCAGCGGGTGATCCGGGCCGCCCTGGCCTCCGCCGGACTGGCGTCCGCCGACGTCGACCTGGTCGAGGCCCACGGCACCGGCACCTCCCTGGGCGATCCCATCGAGGCCGAGGCGCTGCTGGCCACCTACGGCCGCGACCGGGAACAGCCGCTCTGGCTCGGCTCGGTGAAGTCCAACATCGGCCACACCCAGGCCGCCGCCGGCATCGCCGGAGTGATCAAAACGGTCATGGCGGTACGCAACGGGGTGCTGCCCCGCACCCTGCACGCCGACGAACCCACCCCGCACGTCGACTGGACGGCCGGCGACATCGGCCTGCTCACCGCCAACCGGCCCTGGACCTCGGCCGGCCCGCGCCGCGCCGCGGTGTCGTCGTTCGGCCTCAGCGGCACCAACGCCCACACCATCATCGAGGAGTACCCGACCGAGGAATCCGCACGCCCCGCGGCCGGGACGCCCGGACCCACCGCCCCCGTCCCGTTCGTGCTGTCCGCCGCCACCCCCGCCGCCCTGCGCGCCAGGGCGGAACGGCTGCGGGCCGTCGCCGGTGAACTGCCGATGCTCGGTATCGCCGCGGCCCTCGCCACCGGCACCGCGCGGCTCCGCCACCGGGCGGTCGTGCTCGCCGACGGCGCCGAAACCCTGTCCGCCGCCCTCACCGCCGTGGCCGGGGGCGACCGGGCGCCCGGCGTCTTCCACAGCGAGGCGCGGGACGGCGGCCTCGCCTTCCTCTTCACCGGCCAGGGCGCCCAGCGAACCGGCATGGGACAGGAGCTGTACGACACCTTCCCGGTGTTCGCCTCGGCGTTCGACGAGGTGTGCGAACGGATCGACACGGCAGCCGGCCGCCCGCTGCGGGACGTCGTCCTCGGCGACCCGGATGCGCTGGAGCGCACCGAGTACGCACAGCCGGCCCTCTTCGCCCTCGAAGTGGCGCTGTACCGGCTGGTGGAATCCTGGGGCGTCGTCCCGGACCACCTCGTCGGGCACTCCGTGGGCGAGGTGGCCGCCGCGCACGTCGCGGGCGTCCTCGCGCTGGACGACGCCTGCACGCTGGTCGCGGCACGCGGCCGGCTGATGCAGGCGCTGCCCGGAGGCGGCGCGATGCTGGCGGTCGAGGCTGCCGAAAGGGACCTGGAACTGCCCGACGGCGTGGACCTCGCCGCCGTCAACGGCCCCGCCTCCCTGACCCTCTCCGGCGACGAGGAGGCCGTCGACGCCCTGGAAGCCCGGCTGCGGGCCGAGGGCCGCAAGGTCAAGCGGCTCACCGTGTCGCACGCCTTCCACTCGCACCGCATGGAACCCATGCTCGACGCGTTCGCCGCCACCGCCGCGACCCTGACCTACCACGCCCCGGCGATCCCGGTCGTGTCCACCGTCACCGGCACCCCCGACCCCGAACTCGCCACGCCCGCATACTGGGTACGGCAGATCCGCAGTACCGTCCGCTTCGCCGACGCGCTGCGCACCCTGCGCCGACGCGGCACCGTCCACCTGCTGGAACTCGGCCCCGACGGCGTCCTCACCGCGCTCGCCGAGGACGGCGTCGCCGCGCTCCGTCGCGGCCGGCCCGAACGCGACACCCTGCTGGCCGCCGTCGCCCGTCTGCACGCCCGGGGCGTTCCGGTCGACTGGTCGCCGCTGCTGGAGGACGCACGACCCGTCCGGCTGCCCGGATACCCCTTCGACCGCCGCCGCCACTGGCCCGCCACCCGCGCAGGCGCCGACGTGGACCGCCTGCGCCACCGGATCACCTGGACCCCGGTGCCGACCGCTGCCGAGACGGTGCTCGAAGGGACCTGGGCGGTCCTCGGTCCCCGCTCGGATGCGCTCGTCGCCGCGACCGTACGGGCCGTCGAACGCCACGGCGGCACGGTCGTGGACCGTGCGGACGGCGAGGTGACCGGCATCCTCACCGTGCCCGCACCCGGCACGCATCCCGGCGACGGCGACGGCGATGTTGCCGGACCCGACCACAGCCGGCGGTCGCGGCCCGCGGAACTCCTCGACCTGCTGCGCCGTGCAAAGGCACCCGTATGGTGCCTGACGCGTGGCGCGGTGTCCGCCGGCGACGGGACGGCCGCCACCGACCCCGACCAGGCACAGTTCTGGGGGCTGGGCCGGGTCGCGGCACTGGAACACCCCGACCGCTGGGGCGGACTCGTCGACCTGCCCGAGGAGTTCGACACCCGGACCGGCGACCTCCTGGCGGCGGTGCTGGCCGGTCTCGGCGAGGACCAGGTCGCCCTGCGTGATGGGCGGGTGCTGGCGCGTCGTCTGGTGCGGGCTCCGTTGGGGGTGGGTTCGCCGGTGGGTTCGTCGCCGGTGGGGCGCGCGCTGGGTGGTCCGGTGCTGGTGACGGGTGGTACGGGTGCGTTGGGTAGGCATGTGGCGCGTTGGGTGGTGGAGCGGGGGGCGCGTGAGGTGGTGCTGACGAGTCGTTCGGGTCCGGCTGCGCCGGGTGCCTCCGCGTTGGTGGCGGAGTTGGCGGAGTCGGGGGCGAAGGCGGTGGTGGTGGCGTGCGACGTCGCCGACCGGGACGCGCTGGCCGAGGTCGTCGCCGCGTACCGCCCCACCGCCGTGGTGCACGCCGCCGGGGTCACCGGCGTCGGACGCCTCGCCGACCTCGACGCCGACGCGTACGCCGAGGCGGTCCGGGCGAAGGTGGAGGGGGCCCGGCATTTGGACGAACTGGTGCCGGAAGCGGAGCTGTTCGTGCTGTTCTCGTCCGTCGCCGGAGTCTGGGGGAGTGGCGGCCAGGGCGGTTACGCGGCGGCCAACGCCTACCTCGACGCGCTGGCGCACAAGCGCCGGGCCGAGGGACGCACGGCGACCTCCGTCGCCTGGGGGAGCTGGGACGGCGAGGGTATGGCGGCCGGCGAGGAGACCGCCGCCTACCTGGCCAAGCGCGGCCTGCGCGCCCTCGACCCGACCCGGGCCCTCGCCGCGCTCGGCCGGGCCGTCGACGCGGGGGACACCTGCGTCACCGTCGCCGACGTCGACTGGGACCGGTTCGTCCCCGCCTTCACCGTGTCCCGCCCCAGCCCGCTGCTCGCCCGACTCGTCGACACGCCCCGCCCGTCCGCCGGTACGGGCACCGCTGCGTCGAGCCGCCCGGACGCCGGGCCCGCACTGCGCGAACGGCTCGCCGGAACCTCCGGCGCCGAGCGGGACGCCCTGCTCGGGACGTTGGTCCGGGACGCCGTCGCGGCCGTCCTCGGCCACACGGGCGCCGAAACCGTGGAGCTGCACCGCCCGTTCAAGGAGATCGGCTTCGACTCGCTGACCGCCGTCGAACTCCGCGACCGGCTGCGCGCGGACACCGGACTGGAGCTGCCCGCCTCACTGGTCTTCGACCACCCGACCCCGGCGGACCTGGTGCGCAGACTCCTCGACGAGCTGGGCCCGGTGTCCGGCACCGCGTCCCTGCTGGCCGGACTCGACGCCCTGGACGCGGAGTTCAGCACCACCCCGCCCGACGGGCTGACCCGGGCGAAGATGGCGGTACGGCTCCAGACCTTCCTGTCCCGGTGGGTCGACGACCGGGCCACCGCCGCCACCGGGCCGTCCGGTCTGGACGATGTCGGGGACGAGGACATGCTGGCGCTCATCGACCGGGAGCTGGGCCTCTGACCCGTCGGCCCGCGGGGCCGGTCCGGGGGCCCGGACCGTGGAACGGGGAGGAGCTGGCCGAACCGGGTGCGGCTGGAGCTGTCCGGTCTTCTCCCCGGACGGGTCCGGAGGCTCGCTCCGGCCGGTGGTGGTGGCAGCGGCCGCGGCGGGGACCGGTGGGGACCGACGGGGCCTCGCACCGGCCGCTCCGCTACCGAACCGGGCGTCGGCCTCCGGACGGAGCTTCGGTGCGGTCCCGCACGATGATCTTGCCGGTGTTCTCGCCGCGCAGCATTCCCAGGAACGCGTCCACGAGGCGCTCGAAGCCGTCGACCACCGTCTCGTCCGCGGAGAGCCGGCCGCTCTGCAGACGGGGGACGGCGAACTCGTACAACTCCTCTTGCAACTCCTGGTAGTTGCGCACCAGGAAGCCTTCCATGCGGAGGCTCTTCTCCACGATGTCCGCGTAGTCGAAGCGTGGTGGCACCGCGTCGGGGGAGTTGTACTGACTGATCGTGCCGATCCGGACGATGCGCCCGAAGTCGCGCAGCGCTCCCACCGCGGCGGCGAGCTGTTCGCCGCCGACGTTGTCGACGAACACGTCGATGCCGCCCGGCGCGGCCTTGCCGAGCAGCTCGGCGGCGGGCCCGTCGTGGTAGTCGAAAGCGTGGTCGTAGCCCACCTCCCGCACGAGGTAAGCGGCCTTCGCGGCCGAGCCCGCGCTGCCCACGAGCCGTCCGGCGCCCAGCAGCCTGGCGAACCGGCCGGTCGCCGTGCCGACCCCGCCCGCCGCCGCCGACACGAACAGATCCTCGCCCTCCTGGAGCCGGGCGATCCGGGTGAGACCCACATAGGCGGTCAGGCCGGTGCCGCCGAGGGTGCTGAGGTGCGCGGTCAGGGGCACCCCCTCGAAACGGGGCAGCCGTCGGACCTCCTCGGGAGTGACGGTGGCATGCGTGCGCCAGCCCTGCCGGTGGAACACGAATTCGCCCTCGGCCAGTTCGGGAGTGCGCGAGGCGACGACCCGCCCGATGCTGCGTCCCTCCAGCGGTGCGCCGAGCGCGAAGCCGCCGGGCACGTCATCCATCATCTCCCGGTGGTACGGGTCGACGGACCAGTAGAGGTTCTCCACGAGCGCGGCGCCCGCCGGCGGCACGGGGAGCGCCGACTCGACGAAGGCGAAGTGCTCCGCGGTGGGAAAGCCGTGGGGGCGGGCGATCTGATGCACGGTGAGCGCGGTCTCGTTCATGAGCGGACCGTACGGCGCGGAGGTGCCACCCGGGCAGCCGGATAGGCTCATGCGACCGACCGTTCCATGAGCAGTTCTCATGTTCCGAGGTGAGCGCCCCGTGGCCCGCACGAACGATGCCGATCTCAGCCCTCAGGAACTGCGCGTCCTGGTCGCGGTCGCGGAGACCCAGGGGTTCTCGGCGGCGGCCGAGGCGCTCGGTCTGACCCAGTCCGCGGTCTCCCACTCGGTGCGCGGAAGCGAACGCAAGGTCGGCGCCGTGCTGTTCGACAGAGGTCGCTCCGGCGCCCGTCCCACCCCTTCCGGAGAGAGGGCCGTGGCGTACGCACGTCGCGTTCTGCGTCTGCTGGAGGTCCTGGGCGCCGAGACGCGCGGAGCGGCCCGGTCCGGCACGGCGGAGGGGCCACTGCGGATCGCGGCGTTCCGCAGTGCGGCTCTCCACCTGCTGCCACCCGTCCTCGAACGGCTCCGGGCCCGGCATCCGGGCATCGAGCCCCGGGTGCGGATCGTACGCGAGGTCGGGCGGGGCACCGCGGGCGAAGTGGCCGACGGGAAAGCCGACATAGCTATCGCCACGCTCGGGGGCTCCACGGCCCTTCCGCCGGGCCTGATCGCGAGCGGCCTCCTCGAAGATCCGTACGCCCTCGTGCACCCGGCGGGGCACGCCACCCCGCGCTCGCTGCCGCTGGTCGACTGGGCCGAGAACTGCGGCTCGTACACCCGTGAGTGGTGGGCCGCGCAGGACTGGATCCCGGACACGACCATCGAGGCGGAGGACGACGGAGCGGTGCTCTCCTTGGTGAGCGCGGGTCATGGAATGGCGATCATGCCGGCGCTCTCCCGGGCCGGAGCGACACCCTCGGTCACGGTCACCGATCTCGGGCCGGACCGTCCGACACGCCAGGTCGGCTACGTCACCACCTCCGACCTGGCCGCAGCCGCGGTGGTGCGCGCCTTCGTGCGGGAGTTGCGGGCCACGGTGGGCGCCCGGACGTGGGGGCCGCCGTGACGCGTTCGAGCAGGACGGTGCCTCCTCCCCCCGGCGCGTGACGGCAATGGGGCGGGCGCGGCCGCAAGGGTGCGACGCGGGTCAGGGGTCCGACCGGACCGAGTGCGGCTCCGGACAGTGCGTCCGGCACTGATCGGACGGCCTCCTGATTTCCCTGCGCGTATTTCCCGCCGTCGCCGCACGGAATTCACCTCCGGTCACCGCCGTCCCGCCCGTGCGAAAAACTCCTCGTGCCCGTCGGCGGGTCGGTGGAAAACACCGGGAGAACCGTCACGGACGATCGCGGCGGACGCGGTCGCACGGCAGGCGACGGCGCCGGACGGCGCTCCGCCGCCCCCGGCGCGCCACCCCGACCCGCTCCCCACCCCGGAACAGGGGGCTTCCTCATACGGGGCGTATTCGGGCGGCCCCCGCACCGCGCGGCCCGCACGCCCGCTCCCGCGCCCGGTCCGTCCCGGTGGGGCGGCCCTTAGGGGTCGCATTAGGGGTTGTTGCGGGCTCCGAACGGTTCGTACCCTCAGCGGGAGTTTCCGGCCGGAATGCCGAACCCGACAATCCGGCCGGGTAAACAGGGGGATTCCCGTCGTCGTGCGGTCCCGGTGAATTCATCGAGTAGCTTCCGCAACATGCGCTGCCGGTCCGGAGAAGGTGACATCGAGTGGCCGACGATCAGAAGTATCTCGATTACCTCAAGCGGCTCACCGCGGACTTGCGGCAGACCCGCCGCCGGCTGCGCGTCGCGGAGGCACGGGGCAGCGAACCCATCGCCATCATCGGCATGGGATGCCGCTACCCGGGCGGCGTCCGCTCCCCGGAAGACCTGTGGGACCTGGTCCGCGAGGGCCGCGACGGCATCACCGGCTTCCCCGTCGACCGGGGCTGGGACACCGAAGCGGTCTACGACGCCGACCCGGACGCGGCCGGCAGCACCTACGTCCGCGAAGGCGGCTTCGTCCACGACGCGGGCGACTTCGACGCCGAACTGTTCGGCATCTCCCCGCGCGAAGCCCTCGCCATGGACCCCCAGCAGCGCATCCTGCTGGAGACCGCGTGGGACTCCCTCGAACGCGCGGGCATCGACCCGCTCTCCCTGCGGGGCACCCGCACCGGCGTCTTCATCGGCTCCTCCTCGTCCGCCTACGGCGCGGGGCTGCGCGCCCTGCCACCCGGCGTCGAAGGACACCTCCTCACGGGCGGCGCCCCCAGCGTCGTGTCCGGCCGCGTCGCCTACACCCTCGGCCTCGAAGGGCCCGCCGTCACCGTCGACACCGCGTGCTCGTCGTCGCTGGTGGCGCTGCACCTCGCCGCGCAGGCCCTGCGCAACGGCGAGTGCGACCTGGCGATGGCCGGCGGCGTCACCGTCATGACCAACCCGGGGATCTTCACCGAGTTCAGCAGACAGCGCGGCCTCGCCGCGGACGGACGCTGCAAGCCCTACTCCGCCGACGCCGACGGCACCGGCTGGGCCGAAGGCGCGGGCGTCCTGCTGCTGCGGCCCCTCGCCGAGGCCCGCAAGCGCGGCGACCGCGTCCTCGCCGTCCTCCGCGGCTCCGCCGTCAATCAGGACGGCGCCTCCAACGGCCTCACCGCCCCCAACGGCCCCTCCCAGGAACGCGTCATCCTGGCCGCCCTCGCCAACGCCCGGCTCACCACCGCCGACATCGACGCCGTCGAGGGCCACGGCACCGGCACCGTGCTCGGCGACCCCATCGAGGCGCAGGCACTGCTCGCCACCTACGGGCAGGGAACGCGCCGGGCCCCCCTGCTGCTCGGCTCCGTCAAGTCGAACATCGGCCACGCCCAGGCCGCCGCCGGTGCCGCCGGCGTCATCAAGATGGTCATGGCCCTCGGCAACGAACTGCTGCCCCCGACCCTGTACGCGGACGAGGCCACCCCGCACGTGGACTGGTCGGCCGGGCAGGTCCGGCTGCTGACCGAGGCGACCCCCTGGACGCACGACCCCGAACGCCCCCGGCGGGCCGGCGTCTCCTCGTTCAGCATCAGCGGCACCAACGCCCACATCGTCCTGGAGAGCGCCGACGCACCCGCGGAGGACGACGCCGACGCCGTCGCCGAACCCGACACCGCCGCGGGCACGGCGAGCGCCGCCGCCCCCGCCCGGCCGACGCCCCCCGTGCTGCCGTGGCTGCTGTCCGCCCGGACCCCGCAGGCGCTGCGCGCCCAGGCGGAACGCCTCGCCGCGGTCGCCGGCGACCACGCCCCCGCCGACACCGCCCACACCCTCGCCACCGCCCGCGCCGCCCTGGAACACCGGGCCGTCGTCCTCGGCGCCACCCCCGAGGACTTCCGGCGCGGGCTCGACGGACTGACCCGTGGCGAGACCCCCGCCGGCGTGGTGCGGGGAACCGCCCGCACCCGGCTCGCCCCCGTCCTCGTCTTCCCCGGCCAGGGATCGCAGTGGGCCGGCATGGCCGCCGAACTGCTCGCCACGGAGCCCGTGTTCGCGGCCCGCTTCGCCGCGTGCGAGGAGGCCCTCGCCCCGCACCTCGACAGCCCCCTGCCGTCGCTCACCGCCGACGCCGGCGACCTCGCCGAACGCTCCGACGTCGTCCAGCCGCTGCTGTGGGCGTTCATGGTGTCGCTGGCGGAACTCTGGCGCTCCGCCGGAGTCGTCCCGGCCGGCGTCATCGGCGCGTCCCAGGGAGAACTGGCCGCCGCCGTCGTCTCGGGCGCCCTGCCCCTCGCCGACGCCGCCCGCATCGTCGCCGTACGCAGCAAGGCCATCGCCGACGAACTGTCCGGCCGCAGCGGCCTGCTCTCCCTGCCGATGCCGCCCGCCGACGCCGAGGCGCTCCTCGCGCCCCTGCCCGGCCCGCTGTGGATCTCCGCGTACAACGGCCCCCGCACCACCGTCGTCGGCGGAACGAACGAGGCGCTCGCCGAACTCGGTTCCGCCTGCGAGGAGTCCGGGGTGCGCGCCCGCCGCGTCGCCATCGACTACGCCTCCCACACCCCCCTCACCGAACCCCTGCACCCCGTCTTCCGGGCCCTGCCCGCACCGGACG
Source organism: uncultured Streptomyces sp. (assembly GCF_947488945.1). Lineage (GTDB taxonomy): Bacteria > Actinomycetota > Actinomycetes > Streptomycetales > Streptomycetaceae > Streptomyces. The sequence goes on along the minus strand of NZ_CANLBS010000013.1, from coordinate 132,322 downwards.
CCCGGACCGGAGACGTCCCCTTCTACTCCACGGTGACCGGCAGCCCGCTGGACACCCGCACCCTCGACCCCGACTACTGGTACCGCAACCTCCGCGAACCGGTACGCCTCGACCGGGCGGTACGCGCCGCAGTCGCCGACGGGCACACCGCCTTCCTGGAGGTCAGCCCGCACCCCGTCCTCACCACCGGTGTCCGCGACACCGTCGAGGACACCGGAACCGACGGCACCGTGCTGGGGACCCTGCGACGCGGACAGGGCGGTACCCACCGCTGGTTCACCGCACTCGCCGAGGCGCACGTCGCGGGCCTGCCCGTCGACTGGACGTCCGTCCTGCCCGCCGGCGACCTCGTCGGCCTCCCCACCTACGCCTTCCAGCACACCCACTACTGGCTGGCCGCCCCGCGCGGGGAGGAGCCGCCCGCCCCCACCACGGCCGCCGACCCCGCCGAAGCCGACTTCTGGGACGCCGTCGACCGGCTCGACCACGAGCAGGTCGCCGAAACCCTGCGGCTGCGCTCCGGCGACGGGCTGGAAACCGTCCTGCCCGCCCTGTCCGTCTGGCGCCGCAACCGCGCCGAGCGCACCGAGGTCGACTCCTGGCGCTACCGCGTCCACTGGCGCCCCGCGACCGCCCCGGCGCACCCGGCAGCCCGCCCGCTCCACGGCACCTGGCTGGTACTCCGTGCCGCCGACGACGACGCCGATGACCGCGCCCGCCCGGACGCCGCCGCCCGCGCCGCCGCGTGTCTCGACGCACTGCGACACGCCGGCGCCGAGCCCGTCGTCGTCACCCTCCCCGCCACCCCGCCCGGCCGCGAGGACCTCGCCGCACTCCTGCGCGACACCGCCGCCACCACGGACGGCCTCGCGGGCGTCCTCTCCTTCCTCGCCGACGCCACGCACGGCCGTCCCGACGGGACCGGCGTGTCGGCGGGACTCGGCGCCACGCTCACCCTCGTCCAGGCACTGGGCGACGCCGGCATCCCCGCACCCCTGTGGTGCGTCACCTCGGGCGCCGTCTCCACCGGACGCGCCGACCACCTCACCGACGCCGCCGCCGCCCGGATCTGGGGCCTGGGCCGGGTCGCCGCCCTGGAACACCCCGAACGCTGGGGCGGCCTGATCGACCTCCCCGCCGCCCCCGACGCCCGCGCCGCCGAACGGTTCGCCACCGTCCTGGCCGGCGACGAGGACCAGGTGGCGGTGCGCCCCGAGGGCGTCTTCGTCCGCCGCCTCGCGCGTGTCGCCCCCGCCGCCGACACACCGGCCGCACCCGCCCCCACCGGCCCGGTGCTGATCACCGGCGGCACCGGGGCACTCGGTTCCGACGTCGCCCGCTGGCTGGCCGGCCGGGGCGTCACCGACCTCGTCCTGACGAGCCGCCGGGGCCCCGACGCCCCCGGCGCCGCCGAACTCGTCGCCGAGCTGCGGACACTCGGCACCACGGCGACCGTCGTCGCCTGCGACGTCGCGGACCGGGACGCCCTCTCCGCCCTGCTCACCGCCCACCCGGTCACCGGCGTCGTCCACGCTGCCGGCACCGACCCCACGGCCCCCCTCGACACCACCTCGGTGGCCGACCTCGCCGCGGGAATCGCGGCGAAGGCCCAGGGAGCCGCACACCTGGACGAACTCCTCCCCGACGCCGAACTCTTCGTGCTCTTCTCCTCGATCGCCGGAGTATGGGGGAGCGGCGGCCAGACCGCCTACGCCGCGGCCAACGCCCACCTCGACGCCCTCGCCGAGGCCCGGCGGGCCGCGGGCCGCACCGCCACCTCGATCGCCTGGGGCTCCTGGGCCGACCACGGCATGGCCGCCCGCCCCGGCGCCGAGGAATACCTCCGCCGACGCGGCCTGCGCCCCATGCGGCCGAGCCTCTGCCTCACCGCGCTCGCCACCGCGATCGACACCGCCACCACCTCGCTCACCGTCGCCGACGTCGACTGGACCCGCTTCACCCCCGCCTTCACCGCCCGCCGCCCCAGCCCCCTGCTCGCCGACCTCCCCGAAGCCCGCGACGCCCACGCCGGGACGGACACCGGCACACCGGACCCCGCCGCCGGCGACGCGCCCAGCCCGTTCGCCGGCCTGGGACCCGCGGAACGCGCCCGCACCGTCCTCGGTCTGGTCCGGCGGGAGACCGCCGCCGTCCTCGGCTACACCGAACCCGTGGACGCCGAAAGGCCGTTCAAGGACTTGGGTGTCGACTCCCTCACCGCCGTCGAGGTCCGCAACCGGGTCGCCGACGCCTCCGGCCTCAGCCTGCCCGCCACCCTCGTCTTCGACCACCCGACCCCCGCCGCCGTGGCCCGCCACCTGCTCACCCTGGTGGACGGCGTCCGGCACACCGCCGGAGCGGACGGGACCGAACCGGCACCGCGCGCCGTGTCCGACGAACCGATCGCCATCGTCGCCATGGCGTGCCGCTATCCGGGAGACGTCGACTCGCCCGCGGCACTCTGGGACCTCGTCGCCGCCGGCGGCGACGGCGTCGGCGCGTTCCCCGCCGACCGTGGCTGGGACGCGGGCGGAGCCCACATCGGCTTCACCCTGCAGGGCGGCTTCGTCCGCGACGCCACCGCCTTCGACGCCGACCTCTTCGGCATCTCCCCGCGCGAAGCCCTCGCCATGGACCCCCAGCAGCGGCTGCTGCTGGAAAGCACCTGGGAACTCTTCGAGAACGCGGGCCTCGACCCCCGTTCCCTGCGCTCCACCCGCACCGGCGTCTTCGTCGGCGCGTCCCCCTCGGGCTACGGCATCGGCGCGTCGGACTCCGGCTCCGAGGGGCACTTCCTCACCGGCATGTCGAGCAGCGTCCTGTCCGGCAGGCTCTCGTACTCGTTCGGGCTGGAAGGCCCCGCGATGACGATCGACACGGCGTGCTCCTCGTCGCTGGTCGCCCTGCACCTGGCCGCCCAGTCGCTGCGCAACGGCGAATGCTCGCTCGCGGTGGCGGGCGGCGTCACCGTGATGACCAATCCCGGCGTGTTCTCCGAGTTCGACCGTCAGGACGGGCTCGCCTCGGACGGGCGTTGCAAGGCGTTCTCGGACGCGGCCGACGGCACCGGCTGGTCCGAGGGCGTCGGCGTGCTGCTGGTGGAACGCCTCTCCGACGCCATGGCCGCCGGCCACCGGGTACTGGCCGTCCTGCGCGGCTCCGCCATCAACCAGGACGGCGCGTCCAACGGACTCACCGCCCCCAACGGCCCGGCACAGCAACGCGTCATCCGGGAAGCCGCGGCCGACGCCGGAATCTCCCTGGCCGACGTGGATGTGGTGGAGGGGCACGGGACGGGGACGCGGTTGGGTGATCCGATCGAGGCGCAGGCGTTGTTGGCGACGTACGGGCAGGGGCGTGGGGTGCCGCTGTGGCTGGGGTCGGTGAAGTCGAACATCGGTCATACGCAGGCTGCTTCGGGTGTGGCTGGTGTGATCAAGATGGTGGAGGCGATGCGTCGTGGGGTGTTGCCCCGGACGTTGTTCGCGGAGGTGCCGTCGTCGCACGTGGAGTGGGCGTCGGGTGCGGTGGAGTTGTTGTCCGAGGCGCGTCCGTGGGAGGTCGTGGAGGGGCGGCCGCGTCGTGCGGGGGTGTCGTCGTTCGGGGTGAGCGGCACCAACGCCCACGTCATCATCGAACAGGCGCCCCAGTTGTCGGCGGGCCCCGAAACGCCCGGCGACGCGGAGACCCCTGCCTCCGGTGTCCTGCCGTGGGTGCTCTCCGCCCGGACCGCCGACGCCCTCCGCGACCAGGCCGGGCGACTGGCCGCCCACGTCCGCACCACGGACACGCTCCCCGCCGATGTGGCGCACACCCTGGCGGTGGCGCGGGCGGGTCTGGAGCACCGCGCGGTGGTGCTGGGCGCCGGTGACGCCGAACTGCTGGCCGGGCTGGACGCGTTGGTGTCGGGCACCGAGGCACCGGGCGTGGTGCGCGGCACGGTCGAAGAGGGCCGCACCGGCTTCCTCTTCACGGGGCAGGGGTCGCAGCGGGTCGGGATGGGCCGGGGGTTGTACGAGGTGTTCCCGGTGTTCGCGGACGCGTTCGATGCGGTGTGTGCGCGGGTGGAGCTGGACCGGCCGTTGCGGGAGGTGGTGTTCGGGGACGACTCCGCTGTGTTGAACCGTACGGGTTATGCGCAGCCGGGGTTGTTCGCGGTGCAGGTGGCGTTGTTCCGGCTGGTCGAGTCGTGGGGGGTCGTCCCGGATGCGCTGGTGGGCCACTCCGTCGGTGAGGTGGCGGCGGCGCATGTGGCGGGGATTCTGTCGTTGGACGACGCGTGTGCGCTGGTGTCGGCGCGTGCGCGGTTGATGGAGGCGTTGCCCGGGGGTGGGGCGATGCTGGCGGTGGAGGCGGCCGAGGCGGAGGTGGAGCTGCCGGAGGGGGTGGACCTGGCGGCGGTGAACGGCCCGTTCTCGCTCACCGTTTCGGGCGGTGAGGAGGCGATCGCCGCTCTGGATTCCCGGCTGCGGGGCGAGGGCCGGAAGGTGAAGCGGCTGGCGGTGTCGCACGCTTTCCACTCGCACCGGATGCAGCCGATACTCGCCGAATTCGCGCTCCTGGCCGAGTCGTTGACGTTCCACGCCCCGTCGATCCCCTTCGCGCCCACCGCGCCCGGTGATCCGGCCACCGCCGCGTACTGGGTCGGTCAGGTCCGGGAGCCGGTCCGCTTCATGGACGCCGTCACCTCGCTCACCGGTGTGCGTACCTTCCTCGAACTCGGCCCCGACGGCGTGCTGTCCGCCCTGGTCCGTCAGATACGCGACGACGCGTTCTCCGTCCCGTTCCTCCGTGCGGAGCAGGGCGAAAAGGAGACCGCGCTGCGGGCCCTCGCCTCGGCCCACGTCCGTGGAACGGACGTCGGCTGGGGCACGGTGGTCGGCGCGGGCCGACGCGTCGCGTTGCCCACGTACGCGTTCCAGCGGCAGCGGTACTGGATCGAGCCCGCCGCCCCCGCCCTCACGACTCCGTCCGCCCCGCACTCCGAGGACGCCGGTTTCTGGTCGGTGGTGGAGTCGGGCGACGCGCAGGCGCTGGCTGAGTCGCTCCGTGTGGATGCGGAGGTCGTGGGTGCGGTGTTGCCGGCGTTGTCCGCGTGGCGTCGTGGTGCGGCGGAGCGGTCGGTGGTGGAGGGGTGGCGTTACGGGGTTTCGTGGCGTCCGGTAGCGGGAGCGTCGCAGTCGGCGCGGGGATCGTGGCTGGTGGTGCGGGCGCAGGACACGGACCCTGCATTGTCGGGGTGGGTGTGCGGGGCGCTGCGTGCGGGTGGTGCGGTTCCGGTGGAGGTGGTGCTGGAGGGTGCTCCTGATCGGTGGGAGTGGGCGGAGTGTCTGGTCGATGAGGCGTATGCGGCTGGTGAGCTGACCGGTGTGGTGTCGTTGCTGGCGTCCGGTCGGGGTGCTGGTGTCGATGGTGTTCCGGGTCCGGTGGCTGCTTCGTTGGTGTTGGCGCAGGCCTTGGGCGATGCCGAGGTTTCGGTGCCGTTGTGGTGTGTGACGGCGGGTGCGGTGTCCACGGGGCGTGCGGATGGTGCGGTGGATCCGGTGCAGGCGGGTGTGTGGGGTCTGGGCCGGGTGGTGGGCCTGGAGGCTTCGCAGCGCTGGGGTGGGCTGGTGGATGTGCCGGCGGTGCTGGACCGGCGGGCCGGTGCCCGGTTCGCCGCCGCGCTCGCGGGAACGGACGACCAGATCGCCGTACGCGCGGAGGGAACCTTCGTCCGGCGGCTCGCGCGTGTCGAAGGTGCCTCCGACACCCCGGCGGAGTTCCGGCACACGGGCCCGGTGCTGGTCACCGGCGGTACCGGTGGACTCGGCGCGCAGGTGGCGCGACGGCTGGCGGCCAGGGGCGTGACCGAGCTGGTGCTGACCAGCCGCCGGGGTCCGGACGCGCCGGGCGCCGACGACTTGGTTGCGGAGCTGGCCGGGCTCGGTGCCACCGCCACCGTGGCCGCCTGCGACGTCGCGGACCGGGACGCGTTGTCGGCGCTGTTGGCCGCGCACCCGGTGTGTGGTGTGGTGCACGCGGCGGGTGTGGTGGACGCGCGTCCGCTCGGTGCGACGGAGCTCGCGGACGTCGCCGACGTGCTGCGGGCCAAGACGCTCGGGGCGGAGCTGCTGGACGAACTCCTGCCGGACGCAGACCTGTTCGTGCTGTTCTCGTCGATCGCGGGTGTGTGGGGGAGCGGTGGCCAGGCTGCTTATGCCGCCGCCAACGCGTACCTGGACGGGCTCGCCGAGCGCCGCCGCGCACGGGGCGCCACCGCCACCTCCGTGTCCTGGGGACCCTGGGCCGAAGCCGGAATGCTGGTGGACGAGGACGCCGAGGAATACCTCCGCCGACGCGGCCTCACCCCGCTCGCCCCCGCACTCGCTCTGACCGCCCTGGAGGACGCGGTCGCCCGTGACCTCGGCTGTGTCACCGTCGCCGACGTCGACTGGGCCCGCTTCGCCCCCGCGTACGGCTCCGGTCGCCGCAGCCCCCTCTTCGACGACATCCCGGACGCGGTACGGGCCACCACCGCCGCCGCCACCGTCGACCTGGCAGACGACGGCGGGACGGGGGGTTCGCTGCCGCTGCGGCGCGAACTGGCCGCGCTGGGCGCGGGCGAGCGTGGTCTCGCGCTGCTGTCCCTCGTACGGAGCGGTGCGGCCACCGTTCTCGGCCACTCCACGGCCGAGTCCGTCGCGGCCACTCGGCCCTTCTCCGACCTCGGCTTCGACTCGCTCACCGCCGTGGAACTGCGCGACCGGCTCGCCGCGGCACTCGGCACGGCGCTGCCCGCCACGCTCGTCTTCGACTACCCCACGGCGCAGTCGCTGGCCGACCGCCTCGCCGAACTGCTCGCCGCCGACATGGCCGACGGCACCGCCGGCCTTACGCAGTCGGGTGCCACCCCGACGCGGGCGCCCGGCGACCCCGACGAGCCGATCGCGATCGTCTCCATGGCCTGCCGCTACCCCGGCGGAGTCCGCTCCCCGCAGGACCTCTGGGACCTGGTGGCGGCCGGCGGCGACGGCATCAGCACCTTCCCCACCGACCGTGGCTGGGACCTGTCCCGGGCCCATGGTGCGTACGCGGCCGAGGGCGGTTTCGTCCATGACGCCACCGGCTTCGACGCCGGGCTGTTCGGCATCTCGCCGCGCGAGGCGATCGCCATGGACCCCCAGCAGCGGCTGCTGCTGGAGACCTCGTGGGAGACCCTGGAACGGGCCGGAATGGACCCGCGCTCCCTCCACGGCACCCAGGTCGGCGTCTTCGTCGGCGCGTCCACGTCCGGCTACGGAACCGGCGGCCGGACCGTCGGCGCGGACGGCCACCTGATGACCGGCATGTCGAACAGCGTGATGTCCGGCCGGATCGCCTACTCCTTCGGGCTGGAAGGCCCCGCCGTCACCGTCGACACCGCCTGCTCCTCGTCGCTGGTCGCGCTGCACCTGGCGGCCCAGTCGCTGCGCAACGGCGAGTGCACCATGGCACTCGCGGCCGGCGTCACCGTCATCGTCGGGCCCGAGATCTTCTCCGAGTTCGACCGTCAGGACGGGCTCGCCTCGGACGGGCGTTGCAAGGCGTTCTCGGACGCGGCCGACGGCACCGGCTGGTCCGAGGGCGTCGGCGTGCTGCTGGTGGAACGCCTCTCCGACGCGCTCGCCCAGGGCCACGAGGTCCTGGCGGTCGTGCGAGGTTCCGCCATCAACCAGGACGGTGCGTCCAACGGTCTCACCGCCCCCAACGGCCCGGCACAGCAGCGGGTGATCCGCGGCGCGCTCGACGCGGCCGGCCTGCGGCCCTCCGACGTGGATGTGGTGGAGGGGCACGGGACGGGGACGCGGTTGGGTGATCCGATCGAGGCGCAGGCGTTGTTGGCGACGTACGGGCAGGGGCGTGGGGTGCCGCTGTGGCTGGGGTCGGTGAAGTCGAACATCGGTCATACGCAGGCTGCTTCGGGTGTGGCTGGTGTGATCAAGATGGTGGAGGCGATGCGTCGTGGGGTGTTGCCCCGGACGTTGTTCGCGGAGGTGCCGTCGTCGCACGTGGAGTGGGCGTCGGGTGCGGTGGAGTTGTTGTCCGAGGCGCGTCCGTGGGAGGTCGTGGAGGGGCGGCCGCGTCGTGCGGGGGTGTCGTCGTTCGGGGTGAGCGGCACCAACGCCCACGTCATCATCGAACAAGCACCCCAGCTCCCGGCGGCCGGTGCGACGGTTTCACCGGTGGCCGCACCGTCCGTGCTGCCCTGGGCCCTGTCCGCCCGCGACGAGCAGGCCCTGACCGGACAGGGCGGCCGGCTGGCGGCGTACCTGCGCGCGCAGGACGAGGCTCCGGCCGCCGCCGATGTGGCGCACACCCTGGCGGTGGCGCGGGCGGGTCTGGAGGACCGCGCGGTGGTGCTGGGCGCCGGTGACGCCGAACTGCTGGCCGGGCTGGACGCGTTGGTGTCGGGCACCGAGGCACCGGGCGTGGTGCGCGGCACGGTCGAAGAGGGCCGCACCGGCTTCCTCTTCACCGGCCAGGGGTCGCAGCGGGTCGGGATGGGCCGGGGGCTGTACGAGGCGTTCCCGGTGTTCGCGGACGCGTTCGATGCGGTGTGTGCGCGGGTGGAGCTGGACCGGCCGTTGCGGGAGGTGGTGTTCGGGGACGACTCCGCTGTGTTGAACCGTACGGGTTATGCGCAGCCGGGGTTGTTCGCGGTGCAGGTGGCGTTGTTCCGGCTGGTCGAGTCGTGGGGCGTGACGCCGGACGTTCTGGTGGGCCACTCCGTCGGTGAGGTGGCGGCGGCGCATGTGGCGGGGATTCTGTCGCTGGACGACGCGTGTGCGCTGATGTCGGCGCGTGCACGTTTGATGGAGGCGTTGCCCGGGGGCGGGGCGATGCTGGCGGTGGAAGCCGCCGAGGCGGAGGTCGAGCTGCCGGACGGGGTGGACCTGGCGGCGGTGAACGGCCCGTCCGCGCTCACCGTTTCGGGCGACGCGGACGCAATCGGGGTTTTGGAGGCCCGGCTGCGGGGCGAGGGCCGGAAGGTGAAGCGGCTGGCCGTCTCGCACGCTTTCCACTCGCACCGGATGCAGCCGATGCTCGCCGCGTTCGAGACCGTCGTCGCGGGACTCACGTTCCACGCCCCGTCGATCCCCCTCGCGCCCACCGCGCCCGGCGATCCGGCCACCGCCGCCTACTGGGTCGGCCAGGTCCGGGAACCCGTGCGCTTCGCGGACGCCGTCGTCGCCTCCGTCGAGCGCGGAACCACCCGGTTCCTCGAACTCGGCCCGGACGGCGTGCTCTCCGCCGCCGCCCGCGCCCTCTCGGACGACCTGGCCGTCGCCACCCCGCTGCTCCGCGCCGGACAGGACGAGACTGCCTCCGCCCTGCAGGCCGTGGCCCGTCTCCACGTGTGCGGAACCGACGTCGACTGGTCGGCGGTGGTCGGCGGCGGCCGCCTGCTGGACCTGCCCACGTACGCCTTCCAGCACGAGCGGTACTGGCTCGGTGCCCCCGAGACCTCCGTCCCGGACGAGGCGTCCGACGCCGGTTTCTGGTCGGTGGTGGAGTCGGGCGACGCGCAGGCGCTGGCTGAGTCGCTCCGTGTGGATGCGGAGGCTGCGGGTGCGGTGTTGCCGGCGTTGTCGGCGTGGCGTCGTGGTGCGGCGGAGCGGTCGGTGGTGGAGGGGTGGCGTTACGGGGTTTCGTGGCGTCCGGTGGTGGGGGCGTCGGGGTCGGCGCGGGGTTCGTGGTTGGTGGTGCGGGCGCAGGACACGGATCCTGCATTGTCGGGGTGGGTGTGCGGGGCGCTGCGTGCGGGTGGTGCGGTTCCGGTGGAGGTGGTGCTGGAGGGTGCTCCTGATCGGTGGGAGTGGGCGGAGTGTCTGGTCGATGAGGCGTATGCGGCTGGTGAGCTGACCGGTGTGGTGTCGTTGCTGGCGTCCGGTCGGGGTGCTGGTGTCGATGGTGTTCCGGGTCCGGTGGCTGCTTCGTTGGTGTTGGCGCAGGCCTTGGGCGATGCCGAGGTTTCGGCGCCGTTGTGGTGTGTGACGGCAGGTGCGGTGTCCACGGGGCGTGCGGATGGTGCGGTGGATCCGGTGCAGGCGGGTGTGTGGGGTCTGGGCCGGGTGGTGGGCCTGGAGGCTTCGCAGCGCTGGGGTGGGCTGGTGGATGTGCCGGCGGCGCTGGACCGGCGGGCCGGCGCCCGGTTCGCCGCCGCGCTCGCGGGGACCGACGACCAGATCGCCGTACGCCCTTCCGGAACGTTCGCCCGCCGCCTCCGGCACGTCGGTCTTCCCGGCACCCCGACCCGCCCCTGGTACCCCGGCGGTACGGTCCTGATCACCGGCGGCACCGGGGCTCTGGGGGCACGGGTGGCCGAGTCCTTGGCACGCGCCGGAGCTGAACACCTGGTGCTCACCAGCCGAAGGGGCACAGAGGCCCCGGACTCCGCGGAGCTCGTCGCCCGGCTGGAATCGCTGGGCAGCAGGGTCACCGTGGCCGCCTGCGACGTCGCGGACCGGGACGCGCTGTCGGCGCTGTTGGCTGCGCACCCGGTGCGTGGTGTGCTGCACGCGGCGGGTGTGGTGGACGTGCGCCCGCTCGGTGCGACGGGGCTCGCGGACGTCGCCGACGTGCTGCGGGCCAAGACGCTCGGGGCGGAGCTGCTGGACGAACTCCTGCCGGACGCGGAGCTGTTCGTGCTGTTCTCGTCGATCGCGGGTGTGTGGGGGAGCGGTGGCCAGGCTGCTTATGGCGCCGCCAACGCGTACCTGGACGGGCTCGCCGAGCGCCGCAGGGCACGGGGCGCCACCGCCACCTCCGTGTCCTGGGGACCCTGGGCCGAAGCCGGAATGCTGGTGGACGGCGACGGCGAGGAGTACCTCCGCCGACGCGGCCTCACCCCGCTCGCCCCGGAGCTGGCGGTCTCCGCGCTGGAGCAGGCGGTGACCCACGACCTCGGTTGCGTCGTCGTCGCCGACGTCGACTGGCAGCGGTTCGTCCCCGCGTACACGGCGGCCCGGCCCAGCACCCTCTTCGACGAGCTCCCCGGGCCGGCCCGCCCGGTGGACGCCCCACAGGGACCGGACGGAACCGTCGCCGGCACCGCCCTCGCCGCCCGGCTGGCGGACACCGCCGGTTCGCCGCAGGAGCGGGCGCGCGTCCTGCTCGCCCTGGTGCGCTCCGACGTCGCCGCCGTCCTGGGACACCCCGACCCCGACCACGTACCGACGAACCGGTCCTTCTCCGAGCTCGGCTTCGACTCGCTGATAGCCGTCGAACTGCGCGACCGCCTCGCCGCCGCCACCGGCCTCGCCCTGCCCGCCACCCTGGTCTTCGACCACCCGACCGTCGAGGCGCTGACCGCGCACCTGGCGACCCTGGTCGACACCGCCGGCGCCCCCGCCGAGGCCGGACGTGTGGAGGCCCGCGGGGCCCGGACCCCGGCCGAGGCCGACGAGCCGATCGCCATCATCGGCATGGCGTGCCGCTACCCCGGAGGGGTGGAGTCGCCCGACGACCTCTGGGAGATGGTGGTCTCCGGGGCCGACGGCATCACCGCCTTCCCCACCGACCGCGGCTGGGACCCGGCGCCGTCCGGCTTCCTCAGGGAGGGCGGCTTCCTCACCGGAGTAGCCGATTTCGACGCCGACCTGTTCGGTATCTCGCCGCGCGAAGCGGTCGCCATGGACCCCCAGCAGCGCCTGCTGCTCGAAGCCTCGTGGGAGGCGTTCGAACGGGCGGGCCTCGCCCCCACCTCCCTGTCCGGCAGCAGAGTCGGCGTCTTCGCCGGCGCCAACAGCCACGACTACGTCTCGCTCCTCGCCGCGTCCCCGGAGGCGAGCGACGGCTACCTGTCCACCGGCATCTCCTCCAGCGTGATCTCCGGCCGCGTCTCGTACGCCTTCGGCCTCGAAGGGCCGGCCGTCACCGTCGACACGGCGTGCTCCTCGTCGCTGGTCGCCCTGCACCTGGCGGCCCAGTCGCTGCGCAACGGCGAGTGCACCATGGCGCTGGCAGGCGGTGTGGTCGTCATGGCGACCCCCGCCGTCTTCGCCGACTTCTCGAAGCAGGGCGGCCTGGCCGCCGACGGCCGCTGCAAGTCCTTCGCCGCCGACGCCGACGGCACCGGTTGGTCCGAGGGCGTCGGCGTGCTGCTGGTGGAACGCCTCTCCGACGCGCTCGCCCAGGGCCACGAGGTCCTGGCGGTCGTGCGGGGCAGCGCGGTCAACCAGGACGGTGCGTCCAACGGCCTCACCGCCCCCAACGGCCCGGCACAGCAGCGGGTGATCCGCGAGGCGCTGGCCGCCGCGCGCCTGGCCCCCTCGGAGGTGGACGCGGTCGAGGCGCACGGCACCGGCACCAAGCTGGGCGACCCGATCGAGGCGCAGGCCCTGCTCGCGACGTACGGGCAGGACCGGGTGGAGCCGCTGTGGCTCGGTTCACTGAAGTCCAACACCGGTCACACACAAGCCGCTTCGGGTGTCGGCGGCCTGATCAAGATGGTGCAGGCGATCCGCCACGGAGTCCTGCCCAAGACCCTGCACGTCGCCGACCCGACCCCGGAGGTCGACTGGACGGCGGGCGCGGTGGAACTGCTCACCGAGAACCGCCCCTGGCCCGCCACCGGCCGCCCCCGCCGGGCCGGCGTGTCGTCCTTCGGCGTCAGCGGCACCAACGCCCACGTCATCGTGGAACAGGCCCCCGAACCGGACACCGAACCCGGCACCGGACCGGGCACCGACCCCGCCCCCGACGTCGCCGGGATTCCGGTGGTCCCCTGGGTGCTCACCGGCCGCACCCCCGAGGCGCTGGCCGCACAGGCGGCCCTGCTCGGCACCCATCTGGCCGCCCACGACCCGGCCCCCGCCGCCGTGGCCCGCACTCTCGCGGACGGGCGCGCACGACTGGACCACCGTGCCGTCGTCTTCGGTGCGGACCGCGAAGCCCTCGCCGCTCTGGCGGCCGGCGGCGCACCGGCCTCCGTCGTCACCGGATCGGCCGCCCCCGGCCGTACCGCCTTCCTCTTCACGGGGCAGGGGTCGCAGCGGGTTGGGATGGGCCGGGGGTTGTACGAGGTGTTCCCGGTGTTCGCGGACGCGTTCGATGCGGTGTGTGCGCGGGTGGAGCTGGACCGGCCGTTGCGGGAGGTGGTGTTCGGGGACGACGCCGCTGCCTTGGACCGGACCGGTTGTGCGCAGCCGGGGTTGTTCGCGGTGCAGGTGGCGTTGTTCCGGCTGGTCGAGTCGTGGGGCGTGACGCCGGACGTTCTGGTGGGCCACTCCGTCGGTGAGGTGGCGGCGGCGCATGTGGCGGGGATTCTGTCGCTGGATGACGCGTGTGCGCTGGTGTCGGCGCGTGCGCGGTTGATGGAGGCGTTGCCCGGGGGTGGGGCGATGCTGGCGGTGGAAGCCGCCGAGGCGGAGGTCGAGCTGCCGGACGGGGTGGACCTGGCGGCGGTGAACGGCCCGTCCTCGCTCACCGTTTCGGGCGGTGAGGAGGCGATCGCCGCTCTGGAGGACCGGCTGCGGGGCGAGGGCCGGAAGGTGAAGCGGCTGGCCGTCTCACACGCTTTCCACTCGCACCGGATGCGGCCGATGCTCGCCGAATTCGCGCTCCTGGCCGAGTCGTTGACGTTCCACGCCCCGTCGATCCCCTTCGCGCCCACGGCGCCCGGTGATCCGGCCACCGCCGCGTACTGGGTCGGTCAGGTCCGGGAGCCGGTCCGCTTCATGGACGCCGTCACCTCGCTCACCGGTGTGCGTACCTTCCTCGAACTCGGCCCCGACGGCGTGCTGTCCGCGCTGACCCGGCAGTCCCTCGTCGATGCCGTCGCCGTGCCCCTGCTGCGCGCGGAGCGCGACGAGGCCGAGACTGCCCTGAGAGGTGTCGCGTCCGCGTTCGTCCGGGGCGCGGCGGTCGACTGGGGCACGGTGGTCGGCGCGGGCCGACGCGTCGCGCTGCCCACGTACCCCTTCCAGCGGCAGCGGTACTGGATCGAGGCGTCCGCCGTCCCCGCGTCCGCCACCCCGGCCGACGTCCACGCCGAGGACGCCGGCTTCTGGTCGGCCGTCGAGAGCGGGGACCTGACGCGGCTCGCCGAGACCCTGCACCTCGACGCGGACGCCCTGGCCGGCGTCGTTCCCGCGCTGTCCGTCTGGCGGTCCGACCGGCTGGCCCGCTCGGCGGCCGACTCCTGGCGCTACCGGCCGACCTGGACGCCCGTCCCGGAACCGGTGGCCGTCCACCGGCCCGCCGCTCTCGGCACCTGGCTCGCGGTCGCCTGCCCCGACGACGTGGTGGCGGCGCTCCGGGCGCACGGCGCCGAGGTCATCGAGATCGGCGACGTCGCCCTCCACGGCGGTGAGGACGACCGCTGGAACCTGGCGGAAGAGATCGCTGTCGCCGTCACCGGCACCCTCGAAGGCGTGATCGCGGGAACGGCCGGACTCGACGGCCGCCACCCCGGACGGCCCGACCTGCCGACCGGTGTCGCCGCCACGCTCCTGCTCGTCCAGGCGCTCGGCGAGGCGGAGATCGCCGCGCCGCTGTGGTGCCTGACCAGACAGGCGCAGGCGGTGCACCGGGCCGACCGGCCCACGGACCCGGACGCTCACCAGGTCTGGGGCCTCGGCAGGGTCGCCGCACTCGAACTGCCCGGCCGTTGGGGCGGGTTGATCGACCTGCCCGCCGTCCTGGACGACCGGGCCGGCACCCGGCTCGTCTCGGCCCTGCTGGGCACCGAGGACCAGGTGGCCGTCCGTGCCTCCGGTACCTTCGCCCGCCGGCTCGTCCGCGTCCCGGCCGCCCAGGCCGCCCCGGCGGGATTCGCCCCCACGGGCCCGGTGCTGGTCACCGGCGGCACCGGCGGCCTCGGCGCCCGCGTGGCCGCATGTCTGGCGGCCCGGGGCGTGACCGAGCTGGTGCTGACCAGCCGCCGGGGTCCGGACGCGCCGGACGCGGACGCCCTGGTGGCGGAGCTGGCCGGTCTCGGCGCCACCGCCACCGTCGTCGCCTGCGACGTCGCCGACCGCGAGGCGCTGTCCGCTCTGCTGACCGCGCACCCGGTGCGCGGTGTGGTGCACGCGGCAGGCGTGGTGGACGCGCGCCCGCTGGGAGAGACCGGCGTCGAGGAGTTCGCCGAGGTGGTGCGGGCCAAGACGCTCGGTGCCGCACACCTGGACGAACTCCTCCCGGACGCCGATCTGTTCGTGCTGTTCTCGTCCATCGCGGGTGTGTGGGGAAGTGGCGGCCAGGCCGCGTACGCCGCCGCCAACGCGTATCTCGACGGGCTCGCCGAGCGCCGCCGCTCGCGGGGCGCCGCCGCCACCTCCGTGTCCTGGGGACCCTGGGCCGAAGCCGGAATGCTGGTGGACGAGGGCGCCGAGGAGCACCTGCGGCGGCGCGGACTGATCCCCATGGACCCGTCGGCGGCCGTCGCCGCCCTGGAGCACGCCGTCACCACGGGGCTCGGCAACGTGACCGTCGCCGACGTCGACTGGGCGCGCTTCCTGCCCGCCTTCACCGCCGGCCGGACCACCACCCTGTTCGACCTGCTCCCCGACACCGAACCGACCCCTTCACCGACCTCCGAGGGCACCGGCGAAGCGCATCGCCTGCGCCGCCGCCTCGCCGGACTCGGCGCCCGCGAACGCGAAGGGGCCCTGCTCACCCTCGTGCGTACGTCCGCCGCCGCCGCGCTCGGACACGCCGACGCCGACGCCGTCGCGCCGCTGCGGGCCTTCTCCGACCTGGGCTTCGACTCGCTGACGGCCGTCGAACTCCGCGACACCCTCGCCGCCGCCACCGGCCTCGCCCTGTCCGCCACCACCGTCTTCGACCACCCGACCGCCCGGGACCTCGCCGCCCATCTCGCCACCCTGCTCGCCGACACGCTGCCGACGGCCTCCCGCGCCCCCGGCGACACCGCCGGGGCCGACGCCCCGACGGCCGGGACGGAACGGGACGAACCGCTCGCCATCATCGGGATGAGCTGCCGCTACCCCGGCGGGGTGCGCACCCCCGAGGACCTCTGGCGGCTGGTCTCCGACGGCGTCGACGCGGTCGGGGACTTCCCCGCCGACCGGGGCTGGCACCTCTACGCCGGCAGCGAGGAGGCCGACGCGCAGGCGCCGACCTGGCCGCAGCGCGGCGGATTCCTCGACGACATCGCGGACTTCGACGCCGGACTCTTCGGCATCTCGCCGCGCGAAGCCGTCGCCATGGACCCCCAGCAACGCCTGCTCCTGGAGACGGCCTGGGAGGTCTTCGAACGGGCCGGCATCGACCCGCTGTCGCTGCGCGGCTCCCGCACCGGCGTCTTCGCCGGCGCCAACAACCACGACTACCTGTCTCTACCCGCCGTGGCCCCCGAGGGCAGCGAGGGGTACCTGGCGACCGGCAGTTCCGCCAGCGTCCTTTCCGGCCGGCTCTCGTACACCTTCGGGCTCGAAGGGCCCGCCGTCACCGTCGACACCGCGTGCTCCTCCGGGCTCGTCGCCCTGCACCTGGCCGGACAGGCGCTCCGCAACGGCGAATGCTCGCTCGCCGTCGCCGGCGGGGTCGTCGCCATGGCCACCCCCGGCATCTACACCGAGTTCGGCAAGCAGGACGCGATGGCCGCCGACGGCCGCTGCAAGGCGTTCTCCGACGACGCCGACGGCACCGGCTGGGCCGAGGGCGTCGGTCTGCTGCTCGTGGAGCGGCTCTCCGACGCCCGCCGCAACGGCCACCGGGTGCTTGCCCTCGTGCGCGGCTCCGCCGTCAACCAGGACGGCGCGTCCAACGGCCTCACCGCCCCCAACGGCCCCTCCCAGCAACGCGTCATCCGCTCCGCCCTCGCCGCCGCCCGGCTCGACCCCCGTGACGTGGACGCGGTCGAGGCGCACGGCACCGGCACCAGGCTGGGTGACCCGATCGAGGCGCAGGCGGTGCTCGCGACGTACGGGCAGGACCGCGAGGAGCCGCTGTGGCTCGGCTCCGTCAAGTCCAACATCGGCCACGCGCAGGCCGCCTCCGGCATCGCGGGCGTCATCAAGATGGTCATGGCGATGCGGGCCGGGCGCCTGCCCCGCACGCTGTTCGCCGACCGTCCCACCAGCAAGGTCGACTGGACCGCGGGCAACGTGCGACTGCTGACCGAGGCACGCGAGTGGCCCGGGGCCGGGCGCCCCCGACGCGCCGGCGTCTCGTCCTTCGGCATGAGCGGCACCAACGCCCACGTCGTCCTCGAAGCCGCCCCGGCGGACGCCGCCCGGACGGACGAGTCCCCGGCACAGCCCGCCCCGGCAGACGCCGCCCCGGTCGCCCCGCGGGAAGCCGCCGTCCCCTGGGTGCTCTCCGCCGAATCGCCCGACGCCCTGCGCGACCAGGCCCGCCGCCTCGCCGCCGCCGGCACCGCACCGGCCGACGCCCAGGACGTGGCCTGGACGCTCGCCACCGCACGGGCCGACCTCACCGAACGCGCCGTCGTCCTCGGCCCCGAGGCGCTCGACGCCCTCGCCGAGGACCGCGAGCACCCCGCCGCCCTGCGCCGGGGCACCGCCCGCACCGCCGGGGCGCCCGTGTTCGTCTTCCCCGGACAGGGAACCCAGTGGGCCGGCATGGCCGCGGGGCTCATCGACACCCAACCGGTCTTCCGGGCCCGGCTGGAGGAGTGCGAACGGGCCCTCGCCCCGTACCTCGACTTCTCCCCGCTCGCGGTCCTGCGCGGCGAAGCGGACGACGACGCCGGCCTGGAGCGCGCCGACGTCGTCCAGCCCGTGCTGTGGGCCGTCATGGTCTCCCTCGCCGCCCTGTGGCGCGCCGCCGGCGTGGTCCCCGCCGCCGTCATCGGCCACTCCCAGGGCGAACTCGCCGCCGCCGTCGTGGCCGGCGCCCTCACCCTGGAGGACGCCGCCCGCGTCGTCGCCCTCCGCAGCAGGGCCATCGCCGAACACCTCTCCGGCCGGGGCGGCCTGGCCTCGCTCGCACTGCCCGCCGCCGAGGCGGAGAAGCTGATCGCCCCCTGGCCGAGCATCGCCGTCGCCGTCGTCAACGGCCCCCGCTCCACCGTCGTCGGCGGCGCCGCGGACGACCTCGCCCACCTGCTGGCGCACTGCGCGGACACCGGCGTCCGCGCCCGCCGGATGCCCGTCGACTACGCCTCCCACACCCCGCTCGTCGAACCGCTGCGCCCGCTGCTCACCGAACTCTCCACCGACCGGGCCCGCCCCGGCGACGTGCCCGTCTACTCCACCGTCACCGGCGCGGCCCTCGGCGCCGACGGGTTCACGGGCGACTACTGGTACCGCAACCTGCGCGGCCGCGTCCGGTTCGACCAGGCCGCCCGCGCCGCCCTCGCCGACGGCCACACCGTGTTCCTGGAGGTCGGCCCGCACCCCGTGCTCACCGTCGGCGTGCAGGAGATCCTCGACGACACCGGAGCCACCGGCACCGTCCTGACCACCCTGCGCCGCGACGAGGAGGACGCCCACCGCTGGCTGCTCGCCCTCGCCGAAGCCCACGTCGCCGGCGCGTCCGTCGACTGGTCGGCCGTCCTCGGCGGCCCCGCCGGACGCCGCGTCCTCGACCTGCCCACCTACCCGTTCCAGCACCGCAGGTACTGGCCCGAGACCCGCCCCGCCACCGCCGACGTCACCGGCGCCGGACTGGCCGACGCCCACCACCCGCTGCTGGCCGCCGCCGTGCCGCTGGCCGGCGGCGCCGGAACCCTGTGGACCGGACGGCTGTCGCTCGCCACCCACCCGTGGCTCGCCGACCACACCGTCCACGGTGCCGTCCTGCTGCCCGGCACCGCCTTCGTGGAACTCGCCCTGCACGCCGGAGGCTCCGGCCTGGACGAACTGACCCTGCACGCCCCGCTCGTCGTCCCCGCCACCGACGGCGTGCACCTCCAGCTCCTCGTGGACGGACCCCGGGCCGACGGCCGCAGCCCCGTCACCGTCTCCTCCCGCCCCGAACACGCCGACCCCGCCACCCCCTGGACCACCCACGCCACCGGGCTCCTCACCGACCCCGCCCTCGCCGCCGCACCCGGCCCGGACGGCGTGCCGCCCACCTGGCCGCCCGCCGGAGCCGAACCGGTCGACCTCACCGGCCACTACGAGGCGCTCGCCGCCGGCGGCTACGCCTACGGCCCCGTCTTCCAGGGGCTGCGCGCCGCCTGGCGGCACGGCGGCCACGTGTACGCCGACGTCGTCCTGCCCGCCGCCGCGCACGGCGAGGCCGCCCGCTGCGGGCTGCACCCCGCGCTCCTCGACGCCGCCCTGCACGCCGCCGGGACCGGCGGCCTGCTCGGCCCCGACGCCCAGCTCCCGTACGCCTGGGAGGACGTCCAGCTCCACGCGACCGGCGCCACCGTCCTGCGGGTCGTCCTCACCGCCGCCGGGCCGGACACCGTGTCGCTCGTCGCCGCCGACCCGGCCGGGACCCCCGTCGCCTCCGTCGGCGCGCTGACCCTGCGGCCCGTCAACACCGACGCCGTACGCCGCGCCGCCCACGGCCCCGTGCTCGACTCTCTGTTCCGCCTGGACTGGGCGCCCGTCGCCGAAGGCGCCCGGACCCCGCTCGTCCTCGTCGGCCCGGCGACGGACGGCCTCGCCGCCGACACCCGCCACGACGGCCTCACGGAACTCGCCGCCGCCGTCGACCGGGGCGCCGCCGCCCCCGGCGTCGTCGTCGTGGACCACACCCGCCGCGCCGGAGAGACGGCGGACCAGGTGCGCGCCGCCGTCCACCGCGCGGCGGAGCTCGCCCAAGCCTGGCTCGCCGACGAACGCTTCGCCGGCGCCCGCCTCGCCGTGGTCACCCGCGGCGCCGTCCCCGTCGGCGCGGGGGAGGGCGTACCCGACCTGGCCGGCGCCGCCGTGCACGGCCTGCTGCGCTCCGCGCAGAGCGAGCACCCCGGACGGTTCGCCCTGATCGACGTCGACGGCCACCCCGACTCGGCCGCCGCCCTGCCCGCCGCGCTCGGCACCGACGAACCGCAGCTCGCCGTGCGCGCCGGCACGCTCCTCGCCCCCCGGCTCGCCCGCGCCGACGCCGGCAACCGGCTGCCCGCGCCCCTCCCCGGCACCCGCCTCGACATCGTCGGCGAAGGCACCCTGGAGAACCTGGCGTACGTACCCGCGCCCGAGGCCGGCGCGGAGCTGGCGCCCACCCACGTACGGATCGCGGTCCGAGCCGCCGGCGTCAACTTCCGCGACGTCGTGATGGCCCTCGGCATGGTCCCCGACCAGCGCGGCATGGGCACCGAGGGCGCCGGAACCGTCCTCGAAGTCGGCGCGGCCGTCACCGACCTCGCCCCGGGCGACCGGGTGTTCGGCCTGTTCGCCGGCGCGTTCGGCCCGACCGCCGTCACCGACCGGCGCGCACTCGCCCCGATGCGCCCCGAATGGACCTTCGCCCAGGCGGCGTCCGTCCCCACCCCCTTCCTCACCGCCTACTACGGACTCGTCGACGTGGCGCAGGTGGCCGCCGGCGAATCGCTGCTCGTGCACGCGGCGGCCGGCGGCGTCGGCATGGCCGCCGTCCAGCTCGCCCGCCACCTCGGCCTGGAGGTCTACGGCACCGCGGGCCCCGGCAAGTGGCCCACTACCGGCCTCCCCGACGACCGGCTCGCCTCCTCCCGCTCCCTCGGCTTCGAGGCCCGGCTGCGCGACGCCACCGGCGGCCACGGCGTCGACGTGGTCCTCAACTCGCTGGAAGGCCCGTTCATCGACGCCTCGCTGCGCCTGCTCGCCCCCGGCGGCCGGTTCGTGGAGATGGGCAAGACCGACATCCGCAATCCCGACGACGTCGCCAGGGCCCACCCCGGCACCGCCTACCGGGTCTTCGACCTGATGCGCGCCGACGCCGACCGGGTCGCCGAGATCCTCACCGAGATCGTCGCCCTCTTCGACCGGGGCGCCCTCACCCTGCTCCCCGTCACCGCCTGGGACCTCAGGGACGCTCCCGAAGCGCTCCGCCACATGGGCCGCGGCCGCCACACCGGCAAGAACGTCCTGACCCTGCCCGCCGCACCCGACCCCGAAGGCACCGTCCTGCTCACCGGCGGCACCGGCGTCCTCGCGGGCATCCTCGCCCGGCACCTCGTCCACCACCACGGCGTACGCCACCTGCTCCTCGTCAGCCGCGGCGGCCCCGACGCACCCGGCGCGGCGGAGCTCGCCGCCGAACTCACCGAGGCCGGGGCCACCGTGCGCGTCGAGGCGTGCGACGCCTCCGACCGCACCGCGCTCGCCGCGCTGCTGGACGGCCTGGACCGGCCGCTCACCGGCGTCGTGCACGCCGCCGGAGTCCTCGACGACGGCCTCCTCGACCAGCTCACCCCCGAACGCATCGACGCAGTCCTGCGGCCCAAGGTGGACGCCGCCCTCCACCTCGACGCCCTGACGGCCGGAGCCGACCTGGCGATGTTCGTCCTGTTCTCCTCCGTCGCCACCACCTTCGGCTCGGCCGGACAGGCCAACTACGCCGCCGCAAACGCCGTCCTCGACGCGCTCGCCCACCGCCGCCGGGTCCGCGGCCTCGCCGCCCAGTCCCTGTCCTGGGGACTGTGGGAGCCCTCCGGCGCCATGACCGGCCACCTCCAAGGGCGCGCCCGCGACCGCGCCGCCGTCGGCGGGGCCATCGGCGCAGAGAAGGGCATGGCCCTCTTCGACGCGGCCCGCGACCTCGCCCGCACCCACCTGGTACCCGTCAACCTCGACGTGCGCGCCCTACGCGAACGGGCCGGCGACACCACCCCCGTTCCGCCGCTGCTGCGCGGCCTGGTCCGCCGCCCCGCACGCGCCAGGGCCGCCACCGCCGCCGCACCGCGCGACCTCGCCTCCGACCTCGCACCGCTGCCCGAGTCCGAACAGCGCCGCACCCTGCTGGACCTGGTACGCGCCCACGCCGCGGCCGTCCTCGGCCACGAGGACCCCGAAGCCGTCGGCGCCGGCCTCGCGTTCACCAAACTCGGCTTCGACTCGCTGACCGGCGTCGAACTGCGCAACCGGCTCACCGCGGCCACCGCGCTGCGCCTCTCCGCCACCCTCGTCTTCGACCACCCGACCCCGGCCGCGCTCGCCGACCACCTGCGCGCCGAACTCGTCGGCGGGACCGACCCCGAACAGGCCCGCGCGGACGCCGTGCTCACCGAACTGGACCGGCTGGAAGCCTCCATCGGCCTGCTGGACGCCGGGCCCGTCGAGGACCCCGTCGTCGCCGACCGGCTGCGCGCCCTGCTGGCGCGGGTCACCGGCGGCGACCGGAGCGCGGCGGACGGCGCGAGCGTCGCCGTCGCCGAACGGCTGGAGGACGCCTCCGCCACCGACGTCTTCGACTTCATCGACAAGGAGCTGGGCCTGTCGTGAACCCCCGCAGGACAGCAGCCCCCACGGACGGACCTGGTGAAGGGTCGGGCATGACGAACGAAGAGAAGCTCCTCCAGTACCTCAAGCGCGTCACCGCCGACCTCGCCGAGACCCGGCAGCGCCTGCACGAGGCGGAGGAACGCGCACCCGAACCGATCGCCGTCATCGGCACCGCCTGCCACTACCCCGGCGGCGCGGACGACCCCGACGGGCTGTGGCGGCTCGTCCGGGAGGGCCGGGACGCCATCGGTGAACTCCCCCTCGCCCGCGGCTGGGGGCCGCTGCCCGACCAGGACGGGACACCGGCACTGCGCGGCGGCTTCCTCGCCGAGGCCGACCGCTTCGACGCCGCCCTGTTCGGGATCAGCCCCCGCGAAGCGCTCACCATGGACCCCCAGCAGCGCCTGCTGCTGGAAACGGTCTGGGAGGCGTTCGAACGGTCCGGCATCCCGCCGCTGTCCCTGCGCGGTTCCCGCACCGGCGTCTTCGTCGGCGCCGGATCCTCCGACTACGGAGCCGGCGCGACCCTCCCCGAGGGCGCCGAGGGACATCTGATGACCGGCATCGCCGGCAGCATCGTCTCCGGCCGGGTCGCCTACACCTTCGGGCTCGAAGGTCCCGCGGTCACCGTCGACACCGCCTGCTCCTCCTCGCTCGTCGCCCTGCACCAGGCGGCGCACGCCCTCGGCGGCGGCGAATGCGACCTGGCGGTGGCCGCCGGCGTCAGCGTCATCGCCGGCCTCGGCGTCTTCAGCGAGTTCGGCAAACACGGCGGGCTCGCCCCCGACGGGCGCTGCAAGGCGTTCGGAGCCGACGCCGACGGCACCGGCTGGGCCGAGGGCGCCGGCGTCGTCCTGCTGGAACGCCTCAGCGACGCCCGCGCCCACGGCCACGACGTGCTCGCCGTCGTCAGCGGATCGGCCGTCAACTCCGACGGGGCCTCCAACGGCCTCACCGCCCCGAGCGCCCGCGCCCAGCGCGCCGTCATCCGCGCCGCGCTCGCCGCCGCCCGCCTCGCCCCCTCGGACGTGGACGCCGTCGAGGCCCACGGCACCGGCACCCGCCTCGGCGACCCCATCGAGGCCCAGGCGCTCATCGCCACCTACGGACAGAACCGCGAGAAGCCCCTGTGGCTCGGCTCGGTGAAGGCCAACATCGGCCACAGCCAGGCCGCCGCAGGCATGGCGGGCGTCATCAAGACGATCGAGGCACTGCGCCACGGCGTCCTGCCCCGCACCCTGCACGCCCGCACACCCTCCCCGCACATCGACTGGTCGGCCGGGGACGTACGCCTGCTGGTCGAGGAACAGCCGTGGCCGCGCGGCGGACGGCCGCGCCGCGCCGGGGTGTCCTCCTTCGGCATGAGCGGCACCAACGCCCACGTCATCCTGACCGAAGCCCCCGAAGCCCCCGAGGCACAGGAAACACCGAGCGGGAGGGAAGCCCCCGCGGCGGCCCTGCCCGTCGCCGTGCCGGTCCTGCTGTCCGGCCGCACCGCCGAGGCGCTCGCCACGCAGGCCGCCCGGCTGCTGGGGGACCTCGACACCCGCCCGGGGACCGCCCTCCTCGACATCGGCCGCACCCTCGCCACCGCACGGTCCCCGCTGGAGCACCGCGCCGTCGTGCTGGCCGGCGACTGCGAGGCGCTGACCGACGGCCTCACCGCCCTCGCCGCCGGCCGCGCCCCCGCCGGAGTCGTCCGCGGCAGCGCCGACGACTCCGGAACCGCCCTGCTGTTCGCCGGACAGGGCACCCAGCGGGCCGGCATGGGACGCGAACTGTACGACGCCTTCCCGGTGTTCGCCGCCGCCTTCGACGCGGTCTGCGCCCGCCTCGACCCGGAACTCGACCGGCCGCTGCGCGCCGTCGTGCACGGCGACGCCGACGCCCTGAACCGGACCTCGTACACCCAGGCCGGACTGTTCGCCCTCGAAGTGGCCCTGTTCCGGCTGCTGGAGTCCTGGGGCGTCACCCCCGGCCACCTGGTCGGCCACTCCGTCGGCGAGCTGGCCGCCGCCCACGCGGCCGGCATCCTCACCCTGGACGACGCCTGCCGGCTGGTGGCGGCGCGCGGCCGGCTGATGGAGGCCCTGCCCCCGGGCGGCGCGATGCTCGCCGTCGCCGCGACCGAGGACGCGCTCGACCTGCCGGACGGCGTCGCACTCGCCGCCGTCAACGGCCCGGCCGCGCTCACCGTCTCCGGCGACGAGGCCGCGATCGTCGCGCTGGAGAGGCGGCTGCGGGACGAAGGCCGCAAGGTCAAACGCCTCACCGTCACGCGCGCGTTCCACTCCCACCTGATGGAACCGATGCTGGCCGCGTTCGCCCGCGTCGCCGAGTCGCTGACCTACCACGCCCCCTCCGTCCCCCTCGTCCCCACGGCGTCCGGCGACCCCGCCACCGCCGCGTACTGGGTACGCCAGATCCGCGAACCGGTCCGCTTCGCCGACGCCGTCGCCCGCCTCCGCGACCAGCGGGTCGGCACCCTCGTCGAACTCGGCCCCGACGGCACCCTCTGCGCCGCCGCCCGCGACTGCCTCCCCGGCACCGGGGCCACCGTCGCGCCCACCCTGCGCCGCGACCGCCCCGAGCCCGCGACCCTGCTCGCCGCGCTCGCCGCCGCGCACACCACCGGCACCGACGTCGACTGGCGCGCCGTGTTCGACACCTGGGGCGGCGAGCGGGTGGCGCTGCCCACGTACGCGTTCCGGCGCGACCGGTACTGGGTGGAGAGAGCCGCCCCCACCGCGGCGGCGTCCGGCGCCATCGACCCGGGGGAGGCCCGGTTCTGGGACGCGGTGGACCGGGCCGACGCCGATGCCGTCGCCGACACGCTCGGCCTGCCCGGCCCCGGGTCCGTCGACGCCGTCCTGCCCGCGCTGACCACCTGGCGACGCCACCGCCTGGACCGCGGACGCGTCGACTCCTGGCGCTACCGCACCGCATGGCGTCCGCTGACCACCCCCGCCCCCGCCCCCCGGCCGGGCAACTGGCTGGCGGTGCTGCCGGCCGGCCCCACCGACCGGCCACTCGCCACGGCCGTCCTGCGCACCCTGCGCGACCGGGGCGCCCGGATCACCGAACTCGCCGTCGACCCGGCCGACGCCGAGCGGTGGACACTCGCCGAACGCCTCGCCGACGCCGCCGACGAAACGGGCCCGCTCACCGCAGTGGTGTCCCTCCTCGGGCTCGACGACACACCGGACCCCCGCCACCCCGCCCTGACCTGCGGCCTCACCACCACCCTGCTGCTCGTCCAGGCGCTCGGCGACGCCGAGACCGGCGCGCCGCTCTGGGCCCTCACCAGCGGCGCCGTCGCCGCCGGCCGCACCGACCGGGTCACCGCCCCCCGCCAGGCACTGGTGTGGGGGACCGGGCGGGTCGCCGCACTGGAAGCGCCCACCCGCTGGGGCGGACTCGTCGACCTCCCGGCCACCCTCGACGACGGATCCGCCGCCGCCCTCTTCTCCGTCCTGACCGGCGTCACCGACGAGGACCAGATCGCGGTGCGCGCCTCCGGCGCCTTCGCCCGCCGGATCGTCCGCGCCGAACCCGCCCCCGCCACCGCCGGGGCGCAGCCGTGGCGCCCGGACGGCCCCGTCCTCGTCACCGGCGGCACCGGCGCGCTCGGCGCCGAAGTCGCCCGGAGACTCTCCCGCCTGGGCGCCGCCCACGTCGTCCTCGTCGGCCGGCGCGGCGCCGACGCCGGCACCGCCGCCCTCGCCGCCGAACTGGCCCCCGCCACCCGCGTCACCGTCGCCGCCGCCGACGTCACCGACCCGGACGCCCTGGCCGCCCTCCTCGCCGAACACGCCGTACGCACCGTCGTGCACGCCGCCGGAATCAGCGAGGACGCCGCACTCGCGGACACCGACCCCGACGAGTTCGCCGCCGTCCTCGACGCGAAGGTCCGCGGCGCCGCCGTCCTCGACGCACTGCTCCCCGCGGCCGGCGACATCGACCGGTTCGTCCTCTTCTCCTCCGTCGCCGGCGTCTGGGGCGGAGCCGGCCAGGCCGCCTACGCCGCCGCCAACGCCTACCTCGACGCCCTCGCCGACCACCGCCGCGCCCGCGGCCTGCCCGCCACCTCGGTGGCCTGGGGCCCCTGGGACGGCGCGGGAATGGCCCAACGCGACGGTGTACGAGCCCACTTGGCCCGCCGGGGACTGGCCGCGATGGACCCCGGCCTCGCCCTCGACGCTCTCGCCGTCGCCCTCGACCAGGACGCGACGGCGTCGGTCGTCGCCGACGTCGACTGGCGCCGCTTCGCCCCCGCCTTCCGGGTGGCCCGCCGCAGCAGGCTCTTCGACGAACTCGCGGACGCCGACGACACCGCCACCGCGCACCCCGCCGCCGACCCGGCCGCCCTGCGCGCCCGATGGGCCGGAAGACTCTCCGCGCTGCCCCCGGCGGACCGTGCCGGGCACCTCGCCGACCTGGTGCGCGAAGAGGCCGCCGCCGTGCTCGGGCATGCCGGTGCGGACGCCGTCGGCGCCCGCACCGCCTTCCGCGACCTCGGCGTGGACTCCCTCACCGCCGTCGAACTCCGCGACCGGCTCACCCTGCTCACCGGCCTCGGCCTCCCCGCCGGCCTGGTCTTCGACCACCCGACGCCCGCCGCGCTGGGCGCCCACCTCGCCGCCCACCTGCTGCCCGCGACCGCTCCCGAACCGACGCCCGCCCCCGGCCCGGCCCGGCCCTCCGACCCCGCCGACGAACCGGTCGCCGTCATCGGCATCGGCTGCCGCTTCCCCGGCGGCGTCCGCACCCCCGAGGACTTCTGGCGGCTGCTCGCCGAGGGCACCGACGCCGTCTCCACGTTCCCCACCGACCGCGACTGGAACCTCGACACCCTCTTCGACGACACCGAGGAAGGCGCCAGCGACGTCCGCCGCGGCGGATTCCTCTACGACGTCGCCGACTTCGACCCCGCGGTCTTCCACCTCTCACCCCGCGAGGCCACCACCACCGACCCCCAGCAGCGCCTGCTGCTGGAGACCTCGTGGGAGGCGGTGGAACGCGCCGGAATCGCCCCCACCGCACTGCGCGGCAGCGACACCGGCGTCTTCGTCGGCACCAACGGCCAGGACTACGGCTACCTGCTGCTCGGCTCCGGCGAGAGCGTCGAAGGACACCTCACCGCCGGCACCACCGCGAGCGTCCTGTCCGGCCGGATCTCCTACACCCTCGGCCTCGAAGGGCCCGCCGTCACCGTCGACACCGCCTGCTCCTCCGGCCTGGTCGCCACCCACCTCGCCGCCAGGTCGCTGCGCGGCGGCGAATGCTCGCTCGCCCTCGCCGCCGGCGTCTCCGTCATGTCGACACCCGGCCCCTTCGTCGAGTTCAGCAAGCTCAGCGGCCTGGCCGCCGACGGCCGCTGCAAGGCGTTCTCCGAGACCGCCGACGGCACCGGCTGGGGAGAAGGCGCCGGCGTCCTGCTGCTGGAACGCCTCTCCGACGCCCGCCGCAACGGACACCGCGTCCTCGCCGTGCTGCGCGGCTCCGCCGTCAACCAGGACGGCGCGTCCAACGGACTCACCGCCCCCAGCGGCCCCGCCCAGCAACGCGTGATCCGCTCCGCCCTCGCCGACGCCCGGCTCGCCCCCGCCGACATCGACGCCGTCGAGGCGCACGGCACCGGCACCACCCTCGGCGACCCCATCGAGGCCCAGGCGCTGCTCGCCGCGTACGGCCAGGACCGCGACGAGCCGCTGTGGACCGGCTCCGTGAAGTCCAACATCAGCCACACCCAGGCCGCCTCCGGCATCGCCGGCGTCATCAAGATGGTCCTGGCCATGCGCCACGGCGTCCTGCCGAAGACCCTGCACGTCGACGGGCCCAGCACCAAGGTCGACTGGACCGCCGGACACGTCGCCCTCCTCACCGAGGCCCGCCCCTGGCCCGAGACCGGCCGCCCGCGCCGCGCCGGAGTGTCGTCGTTCGGTGCCAGCGGCACCAACAGCCACGTCATCCTGGAAGCCCCCGACCCCGACGACACCGGCGACACCACCGCCCCCACCCCCGCCCCGGGCGTCCCGCTGCCGTTCGTGCTGTCCGCCCGCGGCCCGCACGCCCTCGCCGCACAGGCCGCGGCGCTCCTCGGCCACCTGCGCACCGAACCCGGCACCTCGCCCGCCGACACCGCCCACACCCTGGCCACCGCCCGCGCCCCCTTCGAGAACCGGGCGGTCGCCGTCGCCGCCGACCGGGACCGGCTGCTCGACGCCCTCGGCGCACTCGCCGACGGCGCCCCCCACCCCGCCCTCGTCACCGGCCGGGAGACCACCCCCAAGGTCGCCTTCGTCTTCCCCGGCCAGGGCACCCAGTGGGCCGGCATGGCCGTCGAACTCCTCGACGCCTCACCCGTCTTCCGGGCCCGCTTCGACGCCTGCGCGCACGCCCTCGCCCCGCACATCGACTTCGCACCCGAACAGGTGCTGCGCGCCGCCCCCGGCGCACCCTCCCTCGACGCCGTCGACGTCGTACAACCGCTGCTCTGGGCCGTCATGGTCTCCCTCGCCGAGGTGTGGCGCGCCCACGGGGTCACCCCCTCGGCGGTCGTCGGGCACAGCCAGGGCGAGATCGCCGCGGCCTGCGTCGCCGGCGCCCTCACCCTCGCCGACGGCGCCGCCGTGGTGGCCCTGCGCTCCAGCGCCCTCACCAGGGTCGCCGGCCGCGGCGGCATGCTCTCCGTCGCGCTGCCGCTCGCCGACGCCGAGGAACGCCTGACCGGCCACGCCGACCGGATCTCCGTCGCCGCCGTCAACGGCCCCGGCTCCGTCGTGCTGTCCGGCGAACCCGAGGCGCTGGACGAACTGACCGCCGAACTCACCGAAGCGGGCGTACGCACCCGCCGGCTGCCCGTCGACTACGCCTCGCACTCCGCCCAGATGGAGACCATCCGCGACGCGGTCACCGCCGCCCTCGACACCGCCGCCGTCACCTCCCGCACCGCCGACGTCCCGTTCTACTCCTCCGTCACCGGCGACCTCCTCGACACCCGGGAGGCCGACGCCGGCTACTGGTACACCAACCTCCGCCGGACCGTCCGCTTCGAGGAAGCCACCACCGCCCTCCTGCGCGACGGCCACACCCTGTTCATCGAGATCGGCCCGCACCCGGTGCTCACCACCGCCGTCCAGGAGACCGCCGCCCGCGAAGAGCGCCCCGTCACCGCGATCGGCACCCTGCACCGCGACGACGGCGGCCCCGCCCGCCTGCTCACGGGCCTCGCCGAGGCATGGGTCCTCGGCGTCCCCGTCGACTGGCGGCCCGCCCTCGAAGCGGTCCCCGGCGCCCACCTCGTGGACCTGCCGACCTACCCCTTCCAGCACAAGCGTTACTGGCCCACCCCCGCCGACGCCGGACACCCCGAACCGGCCGGCCACGCCTCGCCCACCGAAAGCCGGTTCTGGGCCGCCGTCGACGACCACGACGCCGAGGCCCTCGCCGGGGTCACCGCCATCGACCCGGCCGCCCTCGAACCCCTCCTGCCGCGCCTGTCCGCCTGGCACCGGGCGGCACGCGAGGAGGACGCCGTCGACGCCTGGCGCTACCGCGTCGCCTGGTCCGCGCTGACCGAACTGCCCGCCGCCACCCTGCCGGGACGCCGCCTGCTGATCCTGCCCGCGTCCGCCGCCGGCGGACCGACCGCCGCCCTCTGCGAGACCCTGCTCGCCGAACGCCACGCCGACCTCGACGTCCTCGTCGTCGACCCCGCCACCACCGACGGCGACGATCTCACCGACCTGCTCCGCGACCTCGTGAACCCCGGCGAACCCCTCGGCGGCATCCTCTCGCTGCTCGCCCTGGACACCGCACCGCACCCCGGCCACCCCGCCCTCACCGCCGGACTGGCCGGGACCCTGTCCCTGCTGCACGCCGTCGTCGCCCTCGACACCGGCCCGCTGTGGGCCCTCACCCGCGGCGCCGTCGGCGTCGGCGACGACGAGGTCCCCGCCGACCCCGAACAGGCCCAGACCTGGGGCCTCGGCCGGGTCGCCGCGCTCGAACACCCGCGCCACTGGGGCGGCCTGATCGACCTTCCGGCCG
This sequence comes from uncultured Streptomyces sp., assembly GCF_947488945.1. GTDB lineage: Bacteria > Actinomycetota > Actinomycetes > Streptomycetales > Streptomycetaceae > Streptomyces. The sequence continues at coordinate 101,942 of NZ_CANLBS010000013.1, read as the reverse complement.
ACGACGCCGACGACCCCCACCTGCCCGCCCGCCTCGCCGGGGCCCTCGCCCGCACCGACGGCGAGGACCAGATCGCCGTCCGCGCCGACGGCGTGTACGGCCGCCGGCTGCTGCACGCCGGCACCGGCGACGGCACCGGCCCCACCGCGCACGGCTGGCGCCCCACCGGCGCGGTGCTCGTCACCGGCGGCACCGGCGCCATCGGCGGCCACGTCTCACGCTGGCTCGCCGCCGAAGGCGCCGAACACCTCGTCCTCACCAGCAGGCGCGGCCCCACCGCCCCCGGCGTCCGCGCGCTCACCGACGAACTCACCGCTCTCGGCGCCCGCGTCACCGTCGCCGCCTGCGATCTGGAGGACCGCGACGACGTCGCCCGCCTCCTCACCGGCCTCGCCGACGACGGCACCGCCGTCCGCGCCGTCATGCACACCGCCGGCACGGGCACCCTCGCCCCGCTCGCCGAAACCACCGTCACCGACCTCGCCCGCCTCACCGGCGGCAAGGTCGCCGGAGCCCGCCACCTCGACGCGCTCCTCGACCCCGCACAGCTCGACGCCGTCGTCCACTTCTCCTCCATCTCCGGCGTCTGGGGCGTCGGCCGGCACGGCGGATACGCCGCCGGCAACGCCTACCTCGACGCCCTCGCCGAGAACCGCGCACGCGACGGCGTCCCCATGACCTCGATCGCCTGGGGCCCCTGGGACGGCGGCGGCATGGTCGAACTCGCCGCCGTCGAACCGATGCTGCGCCGCGGGGTCCCGCTGATCTCCCCCGAACCCGCCATGACCGCCCTGCGCCAGGCACTCGACCACCGCGACGCGTTCGTCGCCGCCGCCGAGGTCGACTGGGAACGCTTCGTCCCCGCCTTCACCTCGCTCCGCCCCAGCCCGCTGCTGCGCGAACTCCCCGAGGTACGCGCCCTGCGGCCCGCCGAGGACCCCGCGGAGGAAGCCCCCGACCCCGAAGCCGAGGACGGCTTCCTGACCGTGCTCACCGGACTCTCGCCCGGCGAACGCGAACGGGCCGTGCTCGAACTCGTACGCACCCACGCCGCCGTCGTCCTCGGCCACGCCGGACCCGAGGAGATCGAGGAGGACCGGGCGTTCCGCGACGTCGGATTCGACTCGCTCTCCGCCGTCTCGCTGCGCAACCGGATCGCCGCCGCCACCGGCCTGACCCTGCCGACCACCCTCGTCTTCGACGTGCCGAACCCGGCCGCGCTGGCGGCACACCTGCTGTCGCTGCTGCTGCCCGAGGACACCGGCGACGACCTCCCGTCGATGGACGAACTCGACCGCCTCGAAGCGGCGTTGGCCCGCCGCGCCGACGACGACCTCGACCGGGTACGCATCGTGATGCGGCTGGAATCGCTGCTCGCCGCGCAGCGCACCACGGACGCGACCTCCGGGAAGGACGGCCTCGCCGACCGCCTGGAGTTCGCGTCGGACGACGAACTGTTCGATCTGGTGGACAGGGATCTGGGACTGAAGTGACTGCCTCAAGGACCCCGTCGGAGAACAAGATGACCGCCGAAGCGAGCAAGAACCCCACCGAGCGCAAGCTCCGCGACTACCTCGGCCGGGTGATCGCCGAACTGCACGACACCCGGCGGCGGCTGCGTGAGGCCGAGTCCGCCGAGCCGGAGCCGATGGCCATCGTCTCGATGGCCTGCACCCTGCCCGGCGGCGTCCGCTCGCCCGAGGACCTGTGGCGCCTGCTCATGGAGGGCGGCGACGCCATCACCCCCTTCCCCGACGACCGGGGCTGGGGCGAGGGGGGCCTGCCGGGCGCCGACGGCGGCGAGTCCCTGCGGGCCGCCCAGGGCGGCTTCCTGCACGACGCCGGACTCTTCGACCCGGCCTTCTTCGGCATCAACCCCCGCGAAGCGCTCGCCATGGACCCGCAGCAGCGGCTGATCCTGGAAGCCGCCTGGGAGGCCACCGAACGGGCCGGCATCCACCCGAAGACCCTGCGCGGCTCCCGCACCGGCGTCTTCATCGGCACCAACGGCCAGGGCTACGGCGCGACCGACGGCATGGCCGGCTCCGAGGGCTACCAGCTCACCGGCGGCGCCACCTCCGTGGTGTCCGGGCGCATCGCCTACACCCTCGGCCTCGAAGGCCCCGCCGTCAGCGTCGACACCGCCTGCTCCTCCTCGCTGACCGCACTCCACCTCGCCTCCCGCGCCCTCACCGACGGCGACTGCTCGGCCGCCTTCGTCGGCGGCGTCACCGTCATGCCGCACCCCGCCGGTTTCCACGAGTTCAACCGCCAGCGCGGCCTCGCCTCCGACGGACGCTGCAAGGCGTTCTCCGCCGACGCGGACGGCATGGGCATGGCCGAGGGCGTCGTGATGCTCCTGGTCGAACGGCTCAGTGACGCCCGCCGCGCCGGACACCCCGTCCTCGCCCTGGTCCGGGGGAGCGCGGTCAACCAGGACGGTGCGTCCAACGGTCTCACCGCCCCCAGCGGCCCCGCCCAGCAGCGCGTCATCCGCGCCGCCCTGGCCGGCGCCCGCCTCTCGCCCGAGCAGATCGACGCGGTCGAGGCGCACGGCACCGGCACCACCCTCGGCGACCCCATCGAAGCACGCGCCCTGCTCGACACCTACGGCCGCAACCGCGACCGGCCCCTGTGGCTCGGCTCCCTCAAGTCGAACATCGGGCACACCCAGTCCGCGTCCGGGGTCGCCGGCGTGATCAAGATGGTGCTGGCGATGCGGCACCGCGTGCTGCCCCGCACCCTGCACGCCGACGAGCCGACGCCGCACGTCGACTGGGCCTCCGGACAGATCACCCTGCTCACCGAGGCCCGCCCCTGGGAGCCCGGCGACCGGCCCCGGCGCGCCGCCGTCTCCTCCTTCGGCATCAGCGGCACCAACGCCCACGTCATCATCGAGGAACCCCCGGCCGCCGACCCGGACGAGCCCGCCGCCCCGCGCCGCCCCGCTCCCGCCACCGTGCCGCTGCCGGTCTCCGGCCGCTCCGCCGCCGCCCTCGCCGCCCAGGCGGCGCGCCTGCGCGCGTTCCTCGCCGCCGACCCGGTCGCCCCCGCGGACGCCGTCGACCTCGGCTTCTCCCTCGCCACCACCCGCCAGTCCCACGAACACCGCGCCGTCGTCCTTGCCGCGTCCCCCGACGACGTCCTCGCCGCCCTGGACTCCCTCGCCGCCTCCACCGCCCCACCCACCGTCCTCACCGGCACGGTCCGCCCCGGTCAGACGGCCTTCCTCTTCACCGGGCAGGGCGCCCAGTACCCGGGCATGGGCAAGGAGCTGTACGACACCTACCCCGTCTACCGGGACGCGTTCGACGCGGTATGCGCCGCGATCCCGCTCGAACGCCCGCTGCGCGACGTCGTCTTCGGCGACGCCGAAGGGCTCGACCGCACGGCGTACACCCAGCCCGCCCTGTTCTCCCTGGAGGTCGCCCTCTTCCGGCTGATCGAGTCGTGGGGCGTACGCGCCGACGCCGTCGCCGGGCACTCCGTCGGCGAACTCGCCGCCGCCCACGTGGCGGGCATCCTGTCGTTGGAGGACGCCTGCGTCCTGGTGGCGGCCCGCGGCCGGCTGATGGAGGCGCTGCCCGCAGGCGGCGCGATGCTGGCGGTCGAGGCGGCCGAGGACGAGGTGGACCTCCCGGACGGGGTGGACCTCGCGGCCGTCAACGGACCCGCCTCGATCACCGTCTCCGGAGAGGAACCGGCGGTCTCCGCCCTGGAGGCCCGGCTGCGCGCCGAGGGCCGCAAGGTCAAGCGGCTGACCGTCTCGCACGCGTTCCACTCGCACCTGATGGAACCGATGCTCGCCGACTTCGCCGCCGTCGCCGCCGGTCTCACCTACCGGGCGCCCGTCATCCCCTTCGTGTCGACGGTCGCCGCCGACAGCGGCCCCGCGACCCCCGACCACTGGGTCCAGCAGATCCGCGCCACCGTACGGTTCGCCGACGCGGCCGGGGAACTGCGCGGCCGAGGGGTCACCCGGCACGTCGAACTCGGCCCCGACAGCGTCCTGTCCGCACTCGTGGCGGAGACCGCCGTCCCGCTGCAGCGCGCCGGACGCGACCAGGTGGACACCCTGCTGCGCGCCGCCGCCCGGCTCCACGTCACCGGCCTCGACCTGGACTGGGCCGCCGTCCTCGCACCGTGGTCGCCCCGCCGGCTCGACCTGCCCACCTACGCCTTCCAGCGCGACCGGTACTGGCCCACCCCCGTCGCCGCGACCGACCTCGGCGCGGCCGGGCTGCGCGGAGCCGGGCACCCGATGCTCGGCGCAGCCGTCTCCGTCGTCGGCGACGGCGCCCTGGTCCTCACCGGCCGGCTCTCCCGCACCACCCATCCCTGGCTCGGCGACCACCGGGTCGGCGGCGAGATCCTGGTCCCCGGCACCGCACTGGTCGAACTCGCCCTGCACGCGGGCGAGCAGGCCGGCTGCCCCGTGCTGGACGAACTGACCCTGGACACCCCGCTGGTCCTGCCCGCCCGCGGCGGCGTCCGCGTCCAGATCGAGGTGGACGCCCCCGACGCCGGCCCCGACCCCCGGCGCGGCATCGCGGTGTACGTGGGCCCCGACGACGCGGACCCGGACCCCGCGGCCGGCTGGACCCGGCACGCCACCGGCGTGCTCCGCCCGGCGCCCGGCGACGCGCCCGAGGACGACCGGCTCGCCACCTGGCCGCCCCCGCACGCCCGCCCGGTCCCCGTCGACGGCTTCTACGACGCCGCCGCCTCCGCCGGACTCGACTACGGCCCCGCCTTCCGCGGCCTCACCGCCGCCTGGCTCGGCGCCGACGGCGAGGTGTACGCCGAGGTCGCCCTGCCTGCGGCCCCGGCCGCCGGAACCGCCGCGACCGGCTTCGGCCTCCACCCCGCGCTGTTCGACGCCGCCCTGCACGCCGCGGCCTTCGGCGGCCTCCTCCCCGCCGAGGCGACCGAGGCGACAGGGACCGGAACAGGCGCCGCGCACCCCGCTCCCGTACGCCTACCGTTCAGCTGGTCCGGCGTCACCCTGCACGCCGCCGACGCCACCGCGCTGCGGGTGCGGCTCGCCCGCGCCGGCACCGACGCCGTCTCCGTCACCCTCGCCGACCCGGCGGGGCGCCCCGTCGCCACCGTCGAACGCCTCGTACTCCGCCCCGCCGCGCCCTCCGCCGGCGCGGTGCCCCGCGACACCCTGTTCCGCGTCGACTGGACCGCGCTGCCCGCCGGGGACCGCGAACCCACCGGCTGGACCCTCGTCCGCGATCCCGGCGACCTCGCCGCGCTCGCCGAACTCCCCGCGCCGCCCGCACACGTCGCGGTGCAGGTGTCCGCCGGCCCGGCCGACACCCACCGGGACGAAGCCGAGGCCGTCCGGGCCGCCGCGCACCGCGCACTGGCCTGGACGCAGGCATGGCTCGCCGACGACCGCTTCGCCGACTCCCGCCTCGTCGTCCTCACCCGGGGCGCCACGCCCGCCGGGAACACCGCCGTGGACCCGGCGGCGGCAGCCGTCCGGGGCCTCGTGCACTCCGCGCAGACCGAACACCCCGACCGCTTCGTCCTCCTCGACCTGGACCCCGACGCGACCGGCCCCCATGCGACCGGCCCCGGGACCGACCGGCCCCTGCCCGCCGTCGCCCTCCCCGCCGACGAGCCGGAACTCGCCCTGCGCGCCGACCGCCTGTACGCACCCCGGCTGACCCGTGCCGTACCGCCCGGCGCCCCGCCCGCCCCGCCCGCCGACGGCACCGTACTGATCACCGGCGGCACCGGCGTCCTCGGCTCCCTCGTCGCCCGCCACATGGCGGCCCGGCACGGGGTCCGCCACCTGCTGCTGGTCGGCCGGCGCGGCCCCGACGCACCCGGCGCCGCCGAACTGGTCACCGAACTGGCCGCCCTCGGCGCGCATGCCGACGTCGTCGCCTGCGACACCTCCGACCGCGACGCGCTGGCCGCCGTACTGGACGCGATTGCCGCCGACCGCCCGCTCACCGGGGTGGTGCACGCCGCCGGCGTCGTCGACGACGGCACGGTCACCGCCCTCACTGCGGACCGGCTCGACACGGTGCTCGACGCCAAGGCCGTCTCCGCCCTCCACCTGGACGCCCTCGTCGGCGACGTCGGCCTGTTCGTCCTGTTCTCCTCCGCGGCGGCCACCTTCGGCTCCGCCGGCCAGGCCAACTACGCGGCGGCCAACGCCGTCCTCGACGCCGTCGCCCACCGCCGCCCCGGAGCGGTCTCCGTCGGCTGGGGCCTGTGGGCCGAGGCCAGCGGCATCACCGCCGGACTGGACGAAAACGAGCGCGCCAGGATCACCCGGTCCGGGGCCGCGCTCGCCACCCCCGAGGCCCTCGCCCTCTTCGACGCGGCCCGCGCGGGCGACACCCCCCACCTGGTCGCCCTGCGCATGGACCTGCCGGGGATGCGGACCCTGCTCGACCGCGACCCGGCCGCCGCCGCGCCCCCGCTGCTCCGCGCCCTGGTCACCCGGACCGCCCGCGCCCTCGCGAGCGCCGCCCCGGCGTCCGGACGACCGCTCTCCTCCCTGGGCGACCGGCTCGCCGCCCTCGGCGAGCCGGAACGCACGGACGCCCTGGCCGAACTGGTACGCGCCGAGGTCGCCGCCGTGCTCGGCCACGGCGACACCGGCGCCATCGAGGACCACCGCCCCTTCAAGGACCTCGGCTTCGACTCCCTCACCGCCGTCGAACTGCGCAACCGGCTCGGCGCGCTGACCGGCATCCGGCTGCCCGCCACCCTCGTCTTCGACCACCCCTCGCCCCGCGACCTCGTCACCCACCTGCTGCCCCGCCTCACCGGCGAGAGGACCGCGCCCGCACCCGCCGCGACGCCCCGCCGGGCCGCCACCGACGAACCCATCGCCATCGTCGCCATGAGCTGCCGCTACCCCGGCGACGTCAACAGCCCCGACGACCTCTGGCGACTCGTCATGTCGGGCACCGACGCCATCACCCCCTTCCCCGCCAACCGGGGCTGGGACGCCGAAGCCCTCTACGACCCCGACCCCGACAGCTCCGGCACCTCCTACGTCGTCGAGGGCGGCTTCGTCCACGACGCCGACCGTTTTGACCCGCAGCTCTTCGGGATCTCGCCCCGCGAGGCGCTCGCCATGGACCCCCAGCAACGGATGATGCTGGAGGCCGCCTGGGAGACCTTCGAACGCGCCGGCCTGGACCCGACCTCGCTGCGCGGCAGCCGCACCGGAGTCTTCGCCGGCCTGATGTACCACGACTACGCCGCCACCATGACCGTGCTGCCGGAGGGCGTCGAGGGCTACCTCGGCACCGGAACCTCCGGCAGCGTCCTGGCCGGGCGCGTCTCCTACACCTTCGGGCTGGAAGGCCCGGCCATGACGGTCGACACCGCCTGCTCCTCGTCGCTGGTCGCGCTGCACCTGGCGGCACAGTCGCTGCGCAACGGCGAATGCGACCTCGCGCTCGCGGGGGGCGTCACCGTCCTGTCCACCCCCGCCGTCTTCATCGACTTCAGCCGCCAGCGGGGACTCGCCTCCGACGGCCGGTGCCGGTCCTTCTCCTCGGACGCCGACGGCACCGGCTGGGCCGAGGGCATCGGCGTACTGCTGGTGGAACGCCTCTCCGACGCACTGGCCCGCGGCCACGAGGTGTTGGCGGTGATGCGGGGGAGCGCGGTCAACCAGGACGGCGCGTCCAACGGCCTGACGGCCCCGAACGGCCCCGCCCAGCAGCGCGTCATCCGGGAGGCGCTGGCCTCGGCTGGACTGACCCCCTCCGACGTCGACGCGGTGGAGGCGCACGGCACCGGCACCAAGCTCGGTGACCCGATCGAGGCGCAGGCGCTGCTCGCCACCTACGGGCAGGACCGTGAAGAGCCCCTGTGGCTCGGCTCGTTGAAGTCCAACATCGGCCACGCCCAGGCCGCCGCAGGGGTCGGTGGTGTCATCAAGATGGTGGAGGCGATGCGGCACGGCGTGCTGCCGCGCACCCTGCACGTCGCCGAGCCCACGTCCCAGGTGGACTGGACCGAGGGCGCCGTCGAGCTGCTGACCGAGTCCCGTCCCTGGCCCGAGATGGACCGGCCGCGCCGCGCTGCGGTCTCGTCCTTCGGCGTGAGCGGCACCAACGCCCACGTCGTCCTGGAGGCCGCCCCCGCACCCCGGCGGACACCCGACACCCCCGCGCCGGACCGGCCCGCGCCCGACGGTCCCGGCCGGGTCCTGCCCTGGGTGCTGTCCGCAGGCAGCGCCGACGCGCTGCGTGCTCTGGCGGCCCGGCTGGCGCCGGCCACCGGGTCCGCCGACCCGGCGGACGTCGCCTGGCGGCTGTCCACCGGCCGGGCGGCGCTGGAGTACCGAGCAGTGGTGCTCGCCGCCGGCCCCGACGGCTTCAACGAGGGACTGCGGGCCTTGGCGGAAGGCCGCGACGCCCCCGGTCTGGTGACCCGTTCCGGTGGTGCGGGTCGTGGTGGCGCGGTGTTCGTGTTCCCGGGCCAGGGGTCGCAGTGGGCGGGGATGGCCGCCGGACTTCTGGACGCCGAGCCGGTGTTCGCGGCGCGGATGGCGGAGTGCGCGGCGGCGTTGGCCCCGTTCACCGACTTCGCGTTGCTGGATGTGGTGCGTGGTGACGGTGTTGAGCTGGAGCGGGTGGAGGTGGTGCAGCCGGTTCTGTGGGCGGTGATGGTGTCGCTGGCGGAGCTGTGGCGTTCGGTGGGTGTGGTCCCGGCGGCGGTGGTGGGTCACTCGCAGGGTGAGATCGCGGCTGCGGTGGTGGCCGGTGCGTTGTCGTTGGTGGACGGTGCGCGGGTGGTGGCGCTGCGGTCGGGGCTGATCGCGCGTGAGCTGGCGGGCCGGGGTGGGATGGCGTCGCTGGCCGTCCCCGCGTCCGAGGCGCGTGCACTGGTGCTGCGGTGGCCGGGGTTGTCGGTCGCGGCGGTCAACGGACCTGGCTCGACGGTGGTGTCGGGTGACGCGGACGCCATCGCCGATATCGTGGCGCACTGCGCGGAGAACGGGATACGTGCCCGTCGGGTCCCGGTGGACTACGCCTCGCACTCGGCGCACGTCGAGGGCCTGCGGGAGCAGTTGCTCGCCGACCTCGCCCCGGTACGGCCGACCGCGCCGGTGGTCCCGTTCTATTCCTCGGTGACCGGCGGGCGTCTCGACGCGGCGACCGTGCTGGACGCCACGTACTGGTACGACAACCTCCGCAACCCGGTCCGCTTCGAGGACGCCACCCGCGCCCTGCTGGACGACGGCCGCACCCTCTTCGTCGAGACCAGCCCGCACCCGGTGCTCACGGTCGGTCTCCAGGAGACACTGGAGTCGTCGGGCCGCTCGCACGCCGTGCTGCACTCCCTGCGGCGCGACGAGGGAGGCAGGCCGCGCTGGCTCACCGCCCTCGCCGAGGCACATGTCCACGGCGTGGACATCGACTGGCGCACCCTGCTGGACGACCGCACCGGGCACCCCGTCGATCTGCCCACCTACCCCTTCCAGCGCGAGCGCTACTGGCCGGAGAACCACGCGCTGCCCGCCGACGTGACCGCCGTCGGCCTCGGACGGACCGACCACCCGCTGCTCGGCGCCGCCGTGTCCGTGGCCGGAACCGACGGCGTCCTGCTCACCGGCCGGCTCGCCCGCACCACCCACCCCTGGCTCGCCGACCACGCCCTGCTCGGCACCGTGCTGCTGCCGGGGACCGCACTGGTCGAACTCGCCTCGCGGGCAGGGGCCGGCGCCGACTGCCCCTGTGTGGACGAACTGACCCTGGAGGCGCCGCTCATCCTGCCCGACGAGCGTGCCGTCGTCGTCCAGGTCGTCGTCGGGGACTCGGCGGGGGAGGACCGGACCCGGCCCGTCACGGTGTACTCCCGGCCCGAGGGCGACGACGCGGCCTGGACCCGGCACGCCACCGGAACCGTACGCCCCGCCGACCCCGCCGAACCGGTCCCCGGACTCGCCCTCTGGCCGCCGCGCGACGCCCGCCCCGTCGACGTCACCGGCTTCTACCGGGCTGCCGCCGAGAACGGCTACGCCTACGGGCCCGCGTTCCAGGGCCTGCGCGCCGTGTGGCAGCGCGACGGCGAGGTCTTCGCCGAGGTCGCCCTCGACCCGTCCGCCCACCAGGACGCCGCCGGTTTCGGGCTGCACCCCGCCCTGCTCGACGCCGCGCTGCACGCCATCGGCGCCGGCGGTCTCCTCCCCGGCACCGACGAGGTGAGGGTGCCCTTCTCCTGGCACGGCGTCACCCCGTACGCGACCGGGGCGACCGAACTCCGCGTCCGGCTGACCAGGACCGGCGCCGACGGCACGGACGGCGAAGCGGTCCGCATCGACGCCGCCGACGCCGGCGGAGCCCCGGTCGCCCAGGTCGCGTCGCTGGCGCTGCGCCCCCTCGCCGCGGATCAGCTCACCGTCGGCCGGGACGTACGGGACTCCCTCTACGGCATCGACTGGGTGCCCGCCCCGGCGGGGCCCGAGCCCGTGTCCTGGGCCGTCGTCGGCGGTGACCTCCTCGGCGCCGCCGACCACCTCGCCGACGAGACGCCGGCCGTCCACTGGCACGCCGACCCCGGCGCGTTCACCGACGCCCTCGACGCCGGGACGCCCGTACCGGACGTCGTGCTGCTCTCGGCGGGGGCCGCCCCCGAGGACGAGGCGGACGCCGTCCACCGCAGGACCGCCGAGGTTCTGGCCGCCGTCCGGACCCTGCTCGCCGACGACCGTCTCGCCGACACCCGGATCGCCCTGCTCACCTGCGGGGCCGCCGCCGTCCGCGACGGCGAGGACGTCCTCGACCTGCCGGGAGCCGCGGCCCGCGGAATGCTCAGGTCCGCCCACTCCGAACATCCCGGCCGGATCACGCTGATCGACACCGACGGCGACCTCACCGCCCTCCCCGGCGCCCTCGCCGCCGACGAACCGGAGACGGCGCTGCGCGGCGGCTCACTGCTCGTCCCGCGCCTGGTCCGGACCCGGAGGCCCGACCACCCGCGGACCACGCCGGAGGCGAGGGAGGGCACCGTACTGATCACCGGCGGTACCGGCGTCCTCGGCGGGATGCTCGCCCGCCACCTCGCCGAGACCCACGGCGTCACCGAACTGCTCCTCCTCAGCCGCTCCGGCCCCGCCGCACCGGGAGCCGGCGACCTCGTCGCCGAGCTGGCGAAACTCGGCGCCCGCGCCGACGTCGTCGCCTGCGACGCCGCCGACCGGGACGCGGTCGCCGCCGCGCTGGCCGGCCGGCGCGTCACCGGCGTCGTGCACGCCGCCGGCGTCCTCGACGACGGGGTGTTCGACGCCCTGACGCCCGAACGGGTCTCGGCCGTACTGCGCCCCAAGTCCGACGCGGCGCTGCACCTGGACGAACTGGTGGGCGACGCGGCCCTGTTCGTACTCTTCTCGTCCGGCACCGCCACCTTCGGCACCCCCGGCCAGGCGAACTACGCCGCCGCCAACGCCGTTCTGGACGCCCTCGCCGCCCGGCGCCGGGCGCGCGGACTGCCCGCCCGGTCCATCGGCTGGGGCCTCTGGGCCACCGCCACCGGCATGACCGCCCACCTCGCCGGCGCCGACCTCGCCAGGGCCGGCAGCGCGGGCACGGCGCTCTCCGACACCGACGGCCTCGCCCTCTTCGACGCGGCCCTCGCCACGGACCGCGCCCACCTCGTCGCCACCCACCTCGACCTCCCCGCCCTCCGGGCGCGGGCGGCCACCGACCCCGTACCCCCGCTGCTGCGCGTCCTGGTCCCCGCCACGACCCGGCGGGCGACGGCCGGCGACGGGCAGGGCGCGGCGGCCCTCACCGCACGGCTCGCCGCCCTCGACGCCCCGGAACGGGCCCAGACCGTTCTCGACCTGGTCCGCTTCCACGCCGCCTCGGTGCTCGGACACGCCTCGTCGGACAGCGTCGACCCCGAGCGCGGCTTCACCGAACTCGGTTTCAGCTCGCTGACCGCCGTCGAGATCCGCAACCGGCTCGCCACCGCCACCGGCCTGCGCCTGCCGACCACCCTCGTCTTCGACTACCCCACCTCACTGAAGGTGGCCGACCACCTGCTGGAACGCCTCACCGCCGACTCCGCGGCGAGCGGCACGCAGGACCTGCTGACCGACCTCGACCGGCTCGACTCCGTACTCGCGCGCACCGGACCCGGCGACGAGACACGAGCACGCGTTGTTTCCCGGCTCAACGCCCTGCTCGCCCGGTACGACACCGGGGCCGGGGGAGACACCGGACTGCTGGCCGCGGCGAGCGGCCTCGACACGGCCGACGACGACGCGATGTTCGACTTCATCGACAAAGAGCTGGGGGCCTAGGGCATGCCGGACACGACAGCGGGCGCACGGAACATGTCCACCGAGGACAAGCTGCGGGACTACCTCAAGCGGGTCACCACCGACCTCGCGGCCGTCCGGCAGCGGCTGCGCGCGACGGAGTCCGCCGAGCGGGAGCCCATCGCCATCGTCGGCATGGCCTGCCGCTACCCCGGCGGAGTCGACACCCCCGAGGCTCTCTGGCGGCTCGTCGAGGACGGCGTCGATGCTGTCTCCCCGTTCCCGACCGACCGCGGCTGGGACATGACCCCCTTCGACGCGGGCGCGGCGGCGGGCGTCGAGTTCACCCGCGAAGGCGGTTTCCTGGAGAACGTCGCCGACTTCGACCCGTCCCTGTTCAACATCTCGCCCAACGAAGCGCTCGCCATGGACCCGCAGCAGCGGCTTGTCCTGGAGACCTCGTGGGAGGCCGTGGAACGGGCCGGCATCGACCCGCTCTCCCTGCGCTCCACCCGGACCGGCGTCTTCACCGGCGTGATGTACAACGAGTACGCCTCCCGGGCCCTTTCGGTGTCCGACAGCGTCGCCGGCTACCTCGGCACCGGCAGCAGCGGCAGCATCGTCTCCGGGCGCGTCTCCTACACCCTCGGCCTCGAAGGGCCCGCGCTCACCGTCGACACCGCGTGCTCGTCGTCGCTGGTGGCCCTGCACCTCGCGGTGCGCTCACTGCGCGCGGGGGAGTGCTCCATGGCCCTGGCGGGCGGCGTCGCCGTCATGATCACCCCCAACACCTTCATCGACTTCGGCATGTCCGGCGGCCTCGCCGCCGACGGCCGCTGCAAGTCCTTCTCCGCCGACGCCGAGGGCGCCGGTTGGGCCGAGGGCGTCGGCATGCTCCTGGTGGAGCGGCTCTCCGACGCGCTCGCCCACGGCCACCCGGTCCTGGCGGTGGTACGCGGCTCCGCCGTCAACCAGGACGGCGCCTCCAGCGGCCTGACCGCGCCCAACGGCCCCTCGCAGCAACGCGTGATCCGCGACGCCCTCGACGCCGCCCGGCTCACCGCCGCCGACATCGACGCGGTGGAGGCGCACGGCACCGGCACCAAGCTCGGCGACCCGATCGAGGCGCAGGCCCTGCTCGCGACCTACGGCCAGGAGCGCCCCGCCGACCGGCCGCTGTGGCTCGGCTCGCTGAAGTCGAACATCGGCCACGCCCAGGCCGCCGCCGGGGTCGGCGGCGTCATCAAGATGGTGGGCGCGCTCCGCAACGGCGTCCTGCCCCGCACCCTGCACGCGGACGTGCCGAGCCCGCACGTCGACTGGTCGGCCGGCGCGGTCCGCCTGCTGACCGACGAGCAGCCCTGGCCGGCGGGACAGGAGCCCCGGCGGGCCGGCATCTCGTCGTTCGGCGTGTCCGGCACCAACGCGCACGTGGTGATCGAGGAGTACCGGCCCGCCGAGCCCGAGCCCGATGCTGCGCGTGCGGTCGTCGGTCCGGCGGCCGGGACGGTGGTGCCGTGGGTGGTGTCGGCGCGCACGGCGGAGGCCCTGCGCGGCCAGGCCGCCCGGCTGCTGGACCACCTCGGCGAGGACACCTCCCCCGTGGACGTCGGTCTCTCCCTGGTCTCCTCCCGCGCGTCGCTCGAACACCGCGCGGTGGTGCTCGCCGCCGACCTGGAGGGCTTCCGTGACGGGCTGGCGGCGCTGGCCGAGGGCCGGGGCACCCCCGCCGTGGTGACCCGCTCCGGCGAGACCGGCCGCGGCGGCGCCGTGTTCGTCTTCCCCGGCCAGGGGTCGCAGTGGGCGGGGATGGCCGCCGGACTCCTGGACGCCGAGCCGGTGTTCGCGGCGCGGATGGCGGAGTGCGCCGAGGCACTGGCCCCGTTCACCGACTTCGCGTTGCTGGACGTGGTGCGCGGTGACGGTGTTGAGCTGGAGCGGGTGGAGGTGGTGCAGCCGGTTCTGTGGGCGGTGATGGTGTCGCTGGCGGAGCTGTGGCGTTCGGTGGGCGTGGTCCCGGCGGCGGTGGTGGGTCACTCGCAGGGTGAGATCGCGGCTGCGGTGGTGGCCGGTGCGTTGTCGTTGGTGGACGGTGCGCGGGTGGTGGCGCTGCGGTCGGGGCTGATCGCGCGTGAGCTGGCGGGCCGGGGCGGCATGGCGTCGCTGGCCGTCCCCGCGTCCGAGGCGCGTGAACTGGTGCTGCGGTGGCCGGGGTTGTCGGTCGCGGCGGTCAACGGACCTGGCTCGACGGTGGTGTCGGGTGACGCGGACGCCATCGCCGCACTCGTGGCGCACTGCACGGACGCGGGCGTCCGCGTCCGCCGGGTTCCGGTGGACTACGCCTCGCACTCGGCCCATGTGGAGGGCCTGCGGGAGCAGTTGCTCGCCGACCTCGCCCCAATACGGCCGACCGCGCCGGTGGTCCCGTTCTATTCCTCGGTGACCGGCGGGCGCATCGACGCGGCGACCGTGCTGGACGCCACGTACTGGTACGACAACCTCCGCAACCCGGTCCGCTTCGAGGACGCCACCCGCGCCTTGCTGGACGACGGCCGCACCCTCTTCCTCGAGACCAGTCCGCACCCCGGACTCACCGTCGGCCTCGGCGAGACGATCGAAGCGACCGGCCTCAAGGCCGCCGTGCTGCACACCCTGCGGCGCGACGAGGGAGGCAGACGGCGCTGGCTCACCGCCCTCGCCGAGGCCCACGTCCACGGCGTCCGGGTCGACTGGACCACCGTGTTCCGGGACACCGGCGCCACCCCCGTCGACCTGCCCACCTACGCCTTCCAGCGCCGCCGCTACTGGCTCGACACCGTCGGGCCCGACCCCGCCCCCGCCGCCGACCCCGCCCACGACTGGTTCTGGGACGCCGTCGCGCAGGAGGATCTGCCCACCCTCCTGAAGATGCTCGACGTCAGCGGCCAGACCCCGCTCGGCGAGGCGCTCGGCGCCCTCACCTCCTGGCACCGGCGCGACCGCGAACGGGCCGGCGCCGAGAACCGGCGCTACCGGCTCTCCTGGATCCCCGCCGAACCGTCCCCCGCCGCCCGGCTGAGCGGCCGATGGGCGGTCGCCGTCCACGCCGACCCCGACCCGGACCCGGCCCGCCACCCCCTCGTCGCCGCGACCCTCGCCGCGCTCCGCGAGGCGGGGGCCGAACCCGAACTCCTCACGCTCACCGCCTCCGACACCCGCACCGGCGTCGCCGCGCGGCTGCGCGGAGCGGCCGGCATCCTGTCGCTGCTCGCCCTCGCCGAGGACCCCACCGACGCACACCCGTCCGTCCCGGCCGGCTTCGCCGCCACCCTCACCCTCCTGCACGCCGTGCACGACGCCGGTGGCGACGCCCGCGTCTGGTGCGCCACCGCCGGTGCGGTCGCCGCCGCCCCCGGCGACACCGTCACCCACCCCGCCGGCGCGCTCGTCTGGGGGTTCGGGCGGTCCGCCGCCCACGAGTACACCCGCTGGGGCGGACTCGTCGACCTCCCCACCGATCCCCGCCCCCGCGCCATGGCCCGGCTCGCCGCCGTCCTCGGCGGCACCGGGGAACAGCAGGTCGCGGTACGCGCCCACGGCACCTTCGTCCCCCGGCTGCACCGGGGCGAAGCCGTACCGCCCCGGCGCACCTGGAGCCCGACCGGCACGTCGCTGATCACCGGCGGCACCGGCGCCCTCGGTGGCCACCTCGCCCGCTGGCTCGCCGCCGAGGGCGCGGAGCACCTGCTGCTCATCAGCCGGCGCGGCCCCGCCGCCCCCGGCGCGGCCGAACTCGTCGCCGAACTCGAAGCGTCGGGCTCCCGCGTCACCCTCGTCGCGGCGGACCCGGCCGACCCCGACGTGCTCGCCGGCATCCTGGCCGGCATCCCCGCCGGGCTGCCGCTGACGGCCGTCTTCCACACGGCGGGGGTCGTCGACTCCAGCATCATCGACGGGCTCACCCTCGACCGCGTCGAGACCGCACTGCGCTCCAAGGCCCGCATCGCGTACAACCTGCACCGCGCCACCGCCGGACTCGACCTGTCCGCGTTCGTCCTGTTCTCCTCGCTCGCCGCCGTCTTCGGGTCCGCCGGCGAAGGCAACTACGGCCCCGGCAACGCCTACCTGGACGCCCTCGCCCACCACCGCCGCGCCCAGGGTCTGCCCGCCACCTCCGTCGCCTGGGGCTCCTGGGCGGGCGGCGGCATGGCCGACGGGGCCTTCGGCGACGCGCTGGAACGGCACGGCGTGCCCCGGATGGACCCCGCCTCCGCCCTCGCCGCCCTGCGTGCCGCCCTCGAACGCGACGAGACCCACCTCGTGGTCGCCGACATCCGCTGGGAGGTGTTCTCCTGGTTCTTCACCGCCACCCACCCCAGCCGGCTGCTCGACGACCTCCCCGACGTCCGCGCCCTCCGGCGCGGCGCCGAGGCCGCCGCCGCGGAGCGCCCCGCCGAACCGGAGAGCACCCTGCCGGTGCACCGGCTGGCGGGTGCGTCCGAGGCCGAACGCAACCGGGTCCTCCTCGACCTGGTGCGCGACCAGGTCTCCCTCGTCCTCGGCCACGACTCCGGGGCCGCCGTCGAACCCGGACGGGCCTTCGGCGACCTCGGCCTCACCTCGGCCGGAGCCGTCGAACTCCGCAACCGGCTCACCCTCACCACCGGTCTGCGCGTCTCCGCCACCGTCGTCTTCGACCACCCCAGCCCCACCGCACTCGCCCGCTTCCTCGCCTCCGAGATCGCCGGCGAGCCCGCCGCGGGCGGGGCCGCGGGCGTCACCGGCCCGTCGACCCGAGGGACCGTCACCGCCCCGGCAGCCGCGGCGGACGACCCGATCGTCATCGTCGGCATGAGCTGCCGCTTCCCCGGCGGCGTACGGTCCCCGGAAGACCTCTGGGAACTGGTCGCCTCCGGCACCGACGCGATGACCCCGTTCCCCACCGACCGGGGCTGGGAGAAGGGCCTCCTGGCCCGGGACGGAGCCGACTACACCCGGGAGGGCGGCTTCGTCCCCGACGCCGTCACCTTCGACGCCGACCTGTTCGCCATCTCGCCCCGCGAGGCCCTCGCCATGGACCCCCAGCAACGCCTGCTGCTGGAAGCGTCCTGGGAAGCGTTCGAACGCGCCGGCATTCACCCCCGCACCCTCACCGGCTCCCGCACCGCCGTCTACGCGGGCACCGGCGGCCAGGACTACCTGAGCCTGCTCGCCCTGTCCGCCGAAGCCGGCGACGGCTACCTGGTCACCGGCGGATCGCCCAGCGTCGTGTCCGGCCGCGTCGCCTACACCTTCGGCCTCGAAGGCCCCGCCGTCACCGTCGACACCGCCTGCTCCTCCGGACTCGTCGCCCTGCACCTGGCCCAGCAGGCGCTCCGCTTCGGCGAATGCGACCTCGCCCTCGTCGGCGGCGTCAACGTGCTCTCCACCCCGTCCGTCTTCGCCGAGTTCACCAGAGCGCGCGGCCAGTCCTCCACCGGCCGCTGCCGCTCCTTCGCCGAATCCGCCGACGGCACCGGCTGGGGCGAGGGCGTCGGCGTCCTTCTCGTGGAGCGGCTCTCCGACGCCCGCCGCAACGGCCACGAGGTGCTCGCCGTCGTCCGCGGCAGCGCCATCAACCAGGACGGCGCCTCCAACGGCCTCACCGCCCCCAACGGCCCCTCCCAGCAACGGGTGATCCGGGCCGCCCTGGCATCGGCCGGCCTCGCCCCCGCCGACGTCGACCTGGTCGAGGCCCACGGCACCGGCACCAGCCTCGGCGACCCCATCGAGGCCGAAGCCCTCCTCGCGACGTACGGACAGGACCGCGAGGAACCGCTCCGGCTCGGCTCCGTGAAGTCCAACATCGGCCACACCCAGGCCGCCGCCGGCATCGCCGGCGTCATCAAGGCGGTCATGGCGCTCCGCCACGGGACCCTTCCGCCCACCCTCCACGTCGACGCCCCCACCTCCCACGTCGACTGGACCGCGGGCGCGGTGCAACTCGTCACCGAAGGCCGCCCGTGGCCGGACACCGGCCGGCCGCGGCGCGCGGGCGTCTCCTCGTTCGGCATCAGCGGCACCAACGCCCACACCATCCTCGAACAGGCCCCCGCCGCCCCGGAGACCGCACGCACCGACCCGCCCGCGGACCGCCCCGCCCTCCCGCTGCCCGCCGTGCTGTCCGCCGCCGACCCGCAGGCCCTCGCCCGCCAGGCCGCGCGTCTCGCCGCGACCGACGCCGCACCCGCCGACCTCGCCCTCTCCCTCGCCCACCGCGCCGACCAGGGCGTACGGGCCGTGGTGATCGGCGACCACCGGGGGGGCCACCGCGCCGGACTGGACGCGCTCGCCGACGGCGCCCCCTCGGCGGACGTCGTCGCCGACCGGGTGGTGCACGGCGGGTTCGCCCTGCTGTTCACCGGACAGGGCGCGCAGTACCCCGGCATGGGCCGGGAACTGTACGAGACCTTCCCCGTCTTCGCGGACGCCTTCGACGCGGTGTGCGCCCGCGTCGACGTGGGCCGGCCGCCGGCCGACGTCGTCTTCGGGGACGGCGACGCGCTGAACCGCACCTTGTACACCCAACCCGCCCTGTTCGCCCTCCAGGTGGCCCTCTACCGGCTGATCGAATCCCTGGGCACGGTCCCCGGCCAGCTGGTCGGCCACTCCATCGGCGAACTCGCCGCCGCGCACGTCGCGGGCGTCCTCTCCCTGGACGACGCCTGCGTACTCGTCTCCGCCCGCGCCCGGCTCATGGACGCCCTGCCCGAGGGCGGCGGCATGCTGGCGGTGGAGGCGGCCGAGGAGGAGATCACCCTCCCCGAAGGCGTCGACCTCGCCGCCGTCAACGCCCCCCGCTCGCTCACCCTCTCCGGAGACGCCGACGCCCTCGACGCCCTGGAACACCGCCTGCGGGAACAGGGGCACCGGTGCCGACGGCTCACCGTCTCCCACGCGTTCCACTCCCACCGCATGGAACCCATGCTCGACGAGTTCGCCGCCGTCGCCCGCACCCTCACCTTCCACCCCCCGGCGATCCACGTCGTGCCCACCGCGCCCGGTGCGATCGACACCCCCGAGTACTGGGTGCGCCAGGTGCGCGAACCCGTACGCTTCGCCGACGCCGTCCGCCGCCTCACCGGAGTGCGCACCGCCCTGGAACTCGGCCCCTCCGGCGTCCTGGCCCCGTTCGCGGAGCAGGCCGCCGCCGACCTGGTCGCCGTGCCCGCCCTGCGTCCCGGACGCCCCGAGGCGCACACCCTGGTCGCCGCCCTCGCCCGCCTGCACACCCGGGGCGTCGCGGTCGACTGGACCACCTACCTCGCCCCGGCCGGCGGCACCCGCGTCGACCTGCCCACCTACCCCTTCGAGCGGCGCCGCTACTGGCCCACCCCCGTGGAACGCCCCGCGCTCCCCGCCGCCTCGCCCGCCGAAGACCGCTTCTGGGCGGCGGTCGACCGGGCGGACACCGACGCCGTCGCCGGGGCCCTGCGCCTCGACGCCGACCAGCGCGACGGACTGGACGCCGTGCTGCCCGCGCTCTCCGCCTGGCGGGAACGCGGCCGTGCCGACGCACGGACCGACCCCTGGCGCTACCGGATCGGCTGGACACCCCTGACCGGCCCTGCCACCCGGCTCACCGGCACCTGGCTCCTCGTCACCTCCACGCCCCGGGCCGGCGCAAGCGACACCACCACCTCACCCGGCGCCGGCGACCCGGGGCCGCGCACGACCGCCCTCACCCTGGCCGACGCGCTCCGCCGCGCCGGCGCCCACGTGATCGAGCTGACCGACCCCGGCACGGACCGCGCCGCCCTCGCCGCGCGCCTGACGTCCGTCCTCCGCGACCCCGCAGACCCCGACCGGCTGGTTGCCGGAGTCCTCGCCCGCCCCGACACCCCCGCCGAACTCCTCACCCTGCTCCAGGCCCTGAACGACACCGCCGCCACCGCACCCCTGTGGTGCGCCACCACCGGCGCGGTCACCGTCGACCCGGACGACCCCAGCGACCCCGCCGCCGCCCGGCTGTGGGGGATCGGCCGGGTCGCCGCCCTCGAACACCCCGGACGGTGGGGCGGACTCGTCGACCTGCCCGCCCGCCTCGACCCGGACGCGGCGGACCACCTGGCCCGCGTACTGTCCGGCACCACCGGCGAGGACCAGACCGCCGTCCGCGCCGGCGGAGCCCACGGCCGCCGGCTGCGCCGCGCGCCCGCCCCCGACGCCACCACCCCCTGGCGGCCCACCGGCACCGTCCTCGTCACCGGCGGAACCGGCGCCCTCGGCGGCCACGTCGCCCGCATGCTCGCCGACCGCGGCGCGCCCGCGGTCCTCCTCGCGAGCCGCCGCGGCCCCGACGCGCCCGGCGCCGCCGACCTCGCCGCCGACCTCGCCGACCGCGGCTGCGCCTGCGACATCGTCGCCTGCGACCTCACCGACCCCGACGCGGTCGCCGACCTGCTCGCACGCCACCCGGTCACCGCCGTCTTCCACGCCGCCGGCACCGTCGACGACGGCGTCCTCGACACCCTCACCCCCGACCGCCTCGAAGCGGTCCTCGCCGCCAAGGCCGACTCCGCCGACCACCTCGACCGGCTGACCGGCGACCTCACCGCGTTCGTCACGTTCTCCTCCCTCGCCGGAGTCCTCGGCAGCACCGGACAGGGCGCCTACGCCGCCGCCAACGCGCACCTCGACGCCCTCGTCGAACGCCGCCGCGCCCAGGGGCTGCCCGGAACCTCCGTCGCCTGGGGCGCCTGGGCCGGCGCCGGCATGGCCGCCGAGGCGACCGCCGCCGCCCGCCTCGCACGGGCCGGCCTGCCCGCCATGCCCCCGGACCGCGCCCTCGAAGCACTCGGCGCCGCCCTCGACGCCGACGCCGCGACCCTCGTCGTCGCCGACATCGACTGGGAACGCTTCGCTCCCGGCTTCACCGCCGTACGCCCCACCCGACTGCTCACCGAACTCCCCGAGGCCGCCCCTGTCGTCCGCGACGCCGACGCGGGCGCGGCCGACCCCCGCAGCGGGCTCACCGCCCTGCCCCCCGAGGAACGCCTCAGGACCGTCGAGACCCTGGTGACGGACGCGGCCGCAGCCGTGCTCGGCCACGCGGCCGGAGCCGCCGTGGACCGCGAACGCGCCTTCCGCGACCTCGGCTTCGACTCGCTGACCGCACTGGAGCTGCGCAACCTCCTCGCCGCCCGCACCGGACTGGCCCTTCCGGCCGGTCTCGTCTTCGACTTCCCGACCCCCGCGGCACTCGCCGCGCACCTGCTCGCCGAACTCACCGACGGGGAGGAGGACGCTCCCACGGCCGGGACCGGGCCGGGGACCGCCCACGACGAACCGATCGCCATCATCGGCATGTCCTGCCGCTTCCCCGGCGGCGCCGACTCCCCGGAAGCCCTCTGGGACCTGGTCGCCGCGGGCACCGACGCCCTCACCGGCTTCCCCGCCGACCGGGGCTGGGACCTCGACGCCCTCACCGGCCCGGACGGCGCCTCCCGCAGCCGCACCGGCGGCTTCCTCGACGACATCGCCGCCTTCGACGCCGGGCTCTTCCGCATCTCGCCCAACGAAGCCCTCGCCATGGACCCGCAGCAGCGACTGCTGCTGGAAGCCTCCTGGGAGGCCTTCGAACGCGCCGGAATCCCCCCGACCTCCGTACACGGCACCGACACCGGCGTCTTCGCCGGCACCAACGGCCAGGACTACGCCGCCCTGCTCCTCGGCACCCCCGCCGCCACCGGCGGACACCTCGGCACCGGCAACACCGCCAGCGTCCTGTCCGGCCGTGTCTCCTACACCTTCGGGCTGCGCGGTCCCGCCCTCAGCGTGGACACCGCCTGCTCGTCGTCCCTGGTCGCGCTGCACCTGGCCGTGCGCTCCCTGCGCGCGGGGGAGTGCTCCATGGCGCTCGCGTCCGGCATCACCCTCATGCCGCTGCCCAGCACCTTCGTCGAGTTCAGCACCCAGGGCGGTCTCTCCGCGGACGGCAGGTGCAAGGCCTTCTCCGCCGACGCCGACGGCACCGGCTGGGGCGAAGGCGTCGGCGTGCTCCTGGTGGAACGCCTGTCCGACGCACTCGCCGCGGGCCACCCCGTGCTCGCCGTCGTCCGCGGCACCGCCGTCAACCAGGACGGCGCCTCCAACGGCCTCACCGCCCCCAACGGCCCCGCCCAGGAACGCGTCATCCGCGCCGCCCTCGCCGACGCCGGCCTCACCCCGCACGCCATCGACGCCGTAGAGGCCCACGGCACGGGCACCACCCTTGGTGACCCGATCGAGGCCCAGGCCCTGCTCGCCACCTACGGCAGGGACCGCGCGCGCCCGCTGTGGCTGGGATCCGTCAAGTCGAACATCGGGCACACCCAGGCCGCCGCCGGAGTCGCCGGAATCATCAAGATGGTCGGAGCCCTCCACCACGGCGTGCTGCCCCGCACCCTGCACGCCGACGTACCGAGCCCGCACATCGACTGGTCGTCCGGCGCGGTCCGGCTGCTGACGGACCAGCAGCCCTGGCCCGAGGGACAAGAACCGCGCCGCGCGGGCATCTCCTCGTTCGGCGTGTCCGGTACCAACGCGCACGTCGTCCTCGAGGAGTACCGCCCCGACGATCCCGCGACCCCGGCCCCCGAGCCCGCCCCCGCCCCCCGCCGCACCGTCCCCTGGCCGCTGTCGGCGCGCACCGCCGAGGCGCTGCCGGTCCAGGCCGCCCGTCTGCTCGCCGCCCTGGGGGAGCGGGACGCCCCGGCCGACGTCGGCCGCTCCCTGATCCGCTCCCGCGCGGTGCTCGAACACCGGGCGGTCGTCCTCGCCGACGACTTGGACGGCTTCCGCCGCGGTCTGCGTGCCCTCGCGGACGGCGCCCCCGCGCCAGGCCTGGTGACCCGGACGGGCCCGACGGCCCGGCCCGGCACCGTGTTCGTGTACCCGGGCCAGGGCTCGCAGTGGGCCGGCATGGCCGCCGGACTCCTCGGCAGCGAACCGGTGTTCGCCGCCCGCATGGCCGAATGCGCCGCGGCCCTGGCCCCCTACACCGACTTCGCCCTGCTCGACGTGGTGCGCGATGGCGGGACCGGCCCGGAGCGGGTGGAGGAGGTCCAGTGCGCCCTGTGGGCCGTCATGGTCTCCCTCACCGAACTGTGGCGCTCGGCGGGCGTCGCTCCGGCCGCGGTGGCCGGGCACTCACAGGGCGAGATCGCCGCGGCCGTCGTCGCCGGCGCCCTCACCCTGGAGGACGGCGCCCGGGTCGTCGCGCTGCGGGCCCGGCTCATCGCCGAGGAACTCGCCGGTCTGGGCGGCATGGTGTCCCTGGCGGTCGGCGAGGCCGACGCCCTCGCACTGCTGTCCGACCGGCCGGGCCTCTCCGTCGCCGCCGTCAATGGACCCCGCTCCACCGTGGTCTCCGGCGACGCCGACTCCGTCACCCGGTTCGTCGCCCACTGCGCGGAGTCGGGGGTCCGGGCCCGCCGCGTCCCGGTGGACTACGCCTCCCACTCCGCCCACGTGGAGATTCTGCGCGAGCGGCTCGCCGCCGACCTCGCGCCCGTACGCCCCCGCGGGTCGACGGTGCCGTTCTACTCCTCCGTCACCGGCGGCCCCCTCGACACCGTCCGCCTCGACGCCTCCTACTGGTACGACAACCTCCGCATGCCGGTCCGGTTCGAGGAGGTCACCCGCGCCCTCCTGGACGACGGCCGCACGACGTTCCTCGAACCCACCGCGCACCCCGGCCTCGCCGTCGGTCTGCGCGAGACCCTGGACGAGCGCGGCACCCCCGGCACCGTCCTGCACACCCTGCGGCGGGACGAGGGCGGCCGGGACCGCTGGCTGACCGCGCTCGCCGAAGCCCACGTCCACGGGGTGGCCGTCGACTGGACAGCCGTCCACACCGAAGGGCGCCCCGTCGCCCTGCCCACCTACGCCTTCGCCCGCGACCGCTACTGGCCCGAGCCCGCCGCCGCGGCCGGAACGGCCCACCGGGAAGGCGACCCCGCGGAGCAGCGCTTCTGGGCCGACGTCGAACGCGGCGACACCGCCGCCGTCGCCGACGCCCTCCGGCTGGACGAGCCCGGCCTCACCGAACTCCTGCCCGCACTCGCCGCCTGGCGGCAGACCCGGCGCGACGCCTCCACCGTCGACTCCTGGCGCTACGAGGTGACCTGGACACCGCTGGCCACGCCCCCCGCCCCCGCCCCCACCGGCCGCTGGCTCCTCGTCCTCCCCGCCGAGGCCGAAGCCGAGGCGACAGACGCACCAGACGCCGCCGGAGCCACCGCACGGGACATGGTCCTGGCCGCCCTCTCCGCGGCCGACGTCACCCAGCTCGTCGTCCCCGCCGACACGGACCGGGCCGCGCTCGCCGCCCGCCTCGCCTCCACGGACGACCTCGCGGGCGTGGTCTCCCTGCTGGCGCTCGACGAACGCCCCCACCCGGCGCACGACGCGATCCCCCTCGGCCTCGCCCACACCCTCACCCTCCTTCAGGCGCTCGGCGACGCGGGCATCGACGCCCCGGTCCGCTGCCTGACCCGCGGCGCGGTGAGCGTCGGACGCTCCGACCCCGGCAGCAGCCCCGCCCAGGCCATGGTCTGGGGCCTCGGCCGCAGCGCCGCGCTGGAACACCCCGACCGCTGGGCCGGACTCCTCGACCTCCCCGGGACCCCGGACCCCCGTGCCACGACCCGGCTCGCCGCCCTCCTGGCCGGCGCCGCCGGCCCCGAGGACCAGCTCGCGCTCCGCCCCTCCGGCTGCTACGCCCGGCGGCTGCGCCGAGCGGCGCCCGCGACGGCCGCCACGCGCCCCTGGACACCCGACGGACCGGTCCTCGTCACCGGCGGCACCGGGGCCCTCGGCCGCCGGGTCGCCCACCGGCTCGCCCGACGAGGCGTCACCGATCTGATCCTGCTCAGCAGATCCGGACCGGCCGCCCCCGGCGCCGACGCGCTCGTGACCGAACTCGCCGCCGGCGGAGCACGGGCCACCGTCGTCGCCTGCGACGTGACCGACCGGACGGCGCTCGCCGACCTGCTCGCCCGCCACCCCGTCACCGGCGTCGTCCACACCGCGGGCACCGCCGCCGGGCAGCCGCTCGCCACCGCCACCCCCGCCGGCCTCCAGGACGCCGTGCGCGCCAAGGTGCTCGGCGCCGTCCACCTGGACCACCTGCTCGGCGCCACGGCCGGCCTGTTCGTCCTGTTCTCCTCGATCGCCGGCACCTGGGGCAGCGGCGGCCAGGCCGGATACGCCGCGGCCAACGCCCACCTCGACGCCCTCGCCCACCGGCGCACCGCCGAGGGCCTGGCCGCCACCTCGGTGGCCTGGGGCGCCTGGGGCGGCGCCGGAATGGCCGCCGAAGCGGACGCCGGAGCCTTCCTGCGCGACCGTGGCATCGCCCCCATGGACCCCGAACGCTGCCTGGACGCCCTCGACACGGCCGTCGACTCCGGCAGGCCCGGCACCGTCGTCGCCGATGTCGACTGGAACCGCTTCGCCCCCGCCTTCACCGCCCGCCGGCCCAGCCCGCTCCTCGACGACCTCGCCGAGGCCGCCCGGCCCCCGGCCGAGTCGGCCGCCGACGGCTCCCGCGACGGCGGGGGCGACGGCCCGGAACGGTCCGGGCCGCGCGCCCGGCTGGAGGCCCTGCCCGCCGCCGACCGCCCCGGTGTCCTGCTCGACCTGGTGCGCACCACCGTCGCCACGGTCCTCGGCCACTCCGGCCCCGACGCGATCGACCCCACAACGACCTTCACCGACCTCGGCATCGACTCGCTCACCGCCCTGCGGGTCCGCGACGGACTCACCGGCGCGACCGGCCTGGCCCTGCCCTCGACCCTCGTGTTCGACCACCCGACCGCGACCGCGGTGACCGCCGAGCTCCTCACCGCCCTCACCACCGGCCCTCTGGCCCGTACCGAGACCTCCGCCGCGGCGGCCCCGGCCCCGGCCGGCGACGACGACCCCGTCGTCATCGTCTCCATGAGCTGCCGCTACCCGGGCGGCGCGGTCTCGCCCGAACACCTCTGGGACCTGGTCGCCGACGGCGTCGACGCGATGACCCCGTTCCCCGCCGACCGGGGGTGGGACCTCAGCGCCACCGGCGGGTTCACCGCCGAGGGCGGCTTCGTCCACGACGCCACCGAGTTCGACGCCGACCTCTTCGGCATCTCGCCCCGCGAAGCCGTGGCCATGGACCCGCACCAACGGCTGCTGCTCGAGACCGCGTGGGAGCTCCTGGAACGCGGCGGCATCGCCCCCGACGCCGTACGCGGTTCCCGCACCGGTGTGTTCGTCGGCGCGTCCGCCGCGGGCTACGCCCTCACCGGCGTACTGCCCGAAGGCTCCGAGGCACACGCCCTGACGGGCGGCTCCAACAGCGTCATCTCCGGTCGCGTGTCCTACGCCTTCGGCCTCGAAGGGCCCGCCGTCACCATCGACACCGCCTGCTCCTCGTCCCTGGTCGCCCTCCACCTGGCGGCCCGGTCCCTGCGCGCCGGCGAATGCGAACTCGCCCTCGCCGGAGGCGTCACCGTGATGCCGACGCCGGCGGTCTTCGCCGAGTTCGGCCGGCAGGGCGGCCTGGCGGCCGGCGGCCGCTGCCGCTCCTTCGCCGCGTCCGCCGATGGCACCGGCTGGGGCGAGGGCGCGGGCCTGCTCCTGCTGGAGCGGCTCTCCGACGCCCGCCGCAACGGCCACGAGGTGCTCGCGGTGGTACGCGGCTCCGCCGTCAACCAGGACGGCGCCTCCAACGGCCTCACCGCGCCCAACGGCCCCTCCCAGCAGCGGGTCATCCGCGCCGCGCTCGCCGACGCCGGCCTCGGCGTCCGCGACGTCGACGCGGTCGAGGGCCACGGCACCGGCACCCGGCTCGGCGACCCCATCGAGGCGCAGGCGCTGCTCGCTACCTACGGACAGGACCGCGAAGAGCCCTTGTGGCTCGGCTCGTTGAAGTCCAACATCGGCCACACCCAGGCGGCCTCCGGGGTCGCGGGCGTCATCAAAATGGTCGAGGCGATGCGCCGCGGCGTTCTCCCCCCGACCCTGCACGTCGACGAGCCGACCACCGAGGTCGACTGGTCGGCGGGCGCAGTCCGGCTCCTCACCGAGTCCCGCCCCTGGCCCGCCACCGGGCGTCCGGTCCGGGCCGGCGTCTCCTCCTTCGGCATCAGCGGCACCAACGCCCACGTCATCCTCGAACAGCCCTCCGGGGCCCACCCCGCGCCGGCCGGCCCGGCCCCGGAAGCCGCCGCGCACGCCGCAGTCCCCGCCCCCTGGCTCCTGTCCGGCCGTTCCGCCGCCGCCCTGCGCGGCCAGGCCGCCCGACTGCGCGGCCTCCTCGACCGGACCGGACCCGGTCCCGACGCCCGTGGCGTGGCCCACGCCCTCGCCACCACCCGCGCGACCCTGGACCACCGGGCCGTCGTCATCGCCCCCGACGCCGACGGGCTGCGCGGCGCACTCGACGCCCTCGCCGAGGGCCGCACCGGGCCGCACACCGTGCGCGGCACCGCCGTCCGGGGACGGCTCGCCTTCCTGTTCTCCGGGCAGGGGGCCCAGCGCGCCGGGATGGGCCGCGAACTGTACGACGCCTTCCCCGCCTTCGCCGAAGCCTTCGACGAGGTCTGCGCCCACCTCGACCCGCTGCTCGACCGGCCGCTGCGCGACGTCGTCTTCCACGACGCGGACGCCCTCGGCCGCACCGGATGGGCCCAGCCCGCCCTCTTCGCCCACCAGGTCGCCCTGTTCCGGCTGCTGGAGTCCTGGGGCGTGGTCCCCGACCGGATCGCGGGGCACTCCGTGGGCGAACTCGCCGCCGCGCACACCGCGGGCGTCCTGTCGCTCCCCGACGCCTGCGCCCTGGTGGCCGCCCGCGGCGCTCTCATGGACGCGCTGCCGCCGGGCGGAGCGATGACGGCGGTACGGATGACCGAGGCCGAGGCCCGCGCCGCGCTCGCCGGCTTCGGGGGCCGCGCCGAACTGGCCGCCGTCAACACCCGCGAGGACGTCGTCGTCTCCGGCGACGCCGACGCGCTGGAGGAACTCGCCGCACTCGGCCGGGCCACCGACCGCAGGATGCGGCGCATGGACGTCTCGCACGCCTTCCACTCCCCGCACATGGACCCGGTGCTCGACGCGCTCGCCGCCGAAGCCGCGAAGCTCGCCTTCCGGCCCGCCCGCATCCCCCTGGTGTCCACCGTCACCGGCCTCGCCGACGACGGCGCGATGTCCACCCCCGGCTACTGGGCCGGCCAGGCCCGCGCCACCGTACGGTTCTCCGACGCCGTCACCGCGCTCGTCGACGACGGAGCCACCCGCTTCCTGGAACTGGGCCCCGGCACCACCCTCACCGCGCTCGTCGAACGCGTCCTGGAGCGCACCCGCACCCTCGGCGACGCGGAGGACGCCTTCGCCGTCGCCACCCAGCGCCCCGACCGCGACCAGCCGACCGCACTCCTCACCGCCCTCGCCCGGCTGCACACCACCAACGGCACCGGCCCCGGCATCACCTGGGGCACGATCCTCGCACCGGGCCGCACCCGCCCCGCCCTCCCCACCTACGCCTTCCAGCGCACCCGTTACTGGCCCGCCCCCCACCCCGCCGGGCCCGGCACGGTCCTCCGGCCCGCCGCGCCCGAGGACGCGTACCGCTACACCGCCTCCTGGCGGCCGATGCCCGAGCCGGAACGCGCCGTGCCCGGCGGCGACTGGCTGCTGGTGCACACCGATGACGACGACGCCTCCACCCCCCTCGCCGCACTGCTCCAGGCCGAGGGCATGCGGCTCACCGGGGTCCGGGTGAGTGGCGACGACGACCGCCACACCTGCGCGAAGGCCCTGCTCGCGGCCCTCCCGGCCGGACGGACCGTCGCGGGGGTCCTGTGCCTCGCCACCGGACCCGCCACGGCCGCCGCCCTCGCACACGCCCTCGGCGACACCGGGACCGACGCGCCGCTGTGGTGCCTGACGACGGGCGCCGTGACCACCGGCCCCAACGACCCCGCGCCCGACCCGCGCGCGGCCGCGCTCTGGGGACTGGGCCGGACGGTGGCCCTCGAAGCGCCGCACCGCTGGGGCGGACTGGTCGACCTGCCGGCCGGCCCGGACACCCGCACGGCCTCCCGCCTCGCGGCCCTGCTCGCCGCCGGGGGAGCGGGGGAGGACCAGATCGCCCTGCGCGCCGCCCCGCTCGCCCGCCGGCTCCGCCGGGCTCCGCTGCCGGCCGACGCCCCCCGCTGGACGCCCTCCGGCACCGTGCTGGTCACCGGTTCCCACGGCGCCGCCCGGTGGGCGGCCACCCGGCTCGCCGCCCGCGGCGCGGACCATCTGGTGCTGCTCGCCCGCGACGCGGACACCCCGGAGGTACGGGAGTTCGCCGCCGGGCTGCCCGTCGCCGTGACCCTGGCCGCCGCCGACGCCACCGACCGCGCCGCGGTCGCCGCGGTCCTCGACGCCGTACCCGCCGACCGGCCGCTCACCGCCGTCGTGCACACCGACGCCGCCCGCCCGGACGGTGAGCAGCGGACCGACGGCGGGGCCGCCGTCGAGGGCGCCCGCGTCCTGCACGCACTCACCTCCGGCCTCGACGCCTTCGTCCTGTTCTCCTCGGTCGCCGGCGTGTGGGGCGAGGCGGGCGCCACCGCCCGGTCCGCCGCCTGCGCGGGACTCGACGCCCTCGCCGGACACCGCGCCGCCCTCGGCCTCCCCGCCACCTCCCTCTCCTGGGGCCCCGCGGCGCCCGGGGACGCACCGGACGGCGGGGCCGGCGGACTGCGCCCGCTCGACCCCGAGGACGCCTGGGGGGCGCTGGAGACCGCCGTCGCCCAGCCCGACCCCTGCGTCACCGTCGCCGACATCGACCCGGACCCCTTCCACGCCTCCCGCGCCGCCGCCGGCCCCGACCGGCTCTTCGACGGGATCCCGGAGCTGCGGCCCTCCCCGGCCGAGCCCGTCGCCCCCGCCCGGCCCGGCCCGGCCGCTCTCACCGGCCCGGACGGCGACCGCGCCGTCCTCGGCCTGGTCCGCACCACCACCGCGACCGTCCTCGGACACCCGGACACCGAACCCGTCGCCCCCGACCGGGGGTTCCTGGAACTCGGTGTCGACTCCCTGGGCGCCCTGGAGGTGCGCACCGCCCTGGAACGGGCGACCGGTCTGGAACTCCCCGGCACCGTCGTGTTCGACCACCCCACCCCCGCGGCGCTCGCCCGCCACCTCCACGGACTCCTGACCGCGCAAGGCCGGGGCCCGGACACCGGGGCGCACACCCCCGTACTCGGCATCTCGCCGACCGACCGCAACCCCGTCGGCCTGCTGAACTCGCTCTACCGCGAAGCCACCAGGACCGGACGCGTCTCCGCGTTCCTGGACATGGTCGGCGAGGCCGCCCGGTTCCGGCCGGTCGCCGACACAGTCACCGAAGCCGGCGGCCCGGCCCGGCCGGTGCCCCTCGCCGACGGTCCCGCCCCCGAACTCCTGGTCTGCGTCAGCGGCCTGACGGCCGGCGGCGGACCGCACGAATTCGCACGGCTCGCCGCGCCGCTGCGCGGCGAGCGCCGGGTGGCCGCCGTCCCCGTCCTCGGCTACGGCCGCGGCGAACTGCTGCCCGCCACCCCCGACGTGGCCCTCGACTGGCAGGCGGAAGGCGTGCTCGCCCACGCCGACGGCTCTCCGGTCGTCCTGTTCGGCCACTCCGGCGGGGCGCTCCTCGCCCACCGGCTGGCCGCCCGCCTCACCGACCTGGGCGCCCCGCCCGCCGCCCTGGTGCTGGCGGACGTCTATCCGCTGGACGACCCGCTGCTCGCCGAGTGGAACCGCGAACTCTCCGAGGGGGTGTTCGACCGTGTGGAGCAGTACGTCGAGATGGACGACGTCCGCCTCACCGCGATGGCCTGGTACGGACGGCTGTTCTGGGACTCGCCCGGCCCGGACGACCGCGTCCCCACCCTGCTGGTCCGCGCCCGCGAGCCGCTGCGGGCACCGGCCGACGGCGGGGAGTGGCGCAGTTCCTGGTCCGCCGCCCGCGACGTCGTCGACGTCCCCGGCAACCACTTCACGATGATGGCCGAGCACGCCGCGACGACCGCACGGGCCGTCCACCGGTGGATCGCGTCCGCACCCTGACCTCCCGGCCCCGCCCACCGGGCGGGGCCGGCCCCGCCCACCGGGCGGGGCCGGCCCCTCCCGCACCCACGGCCTCCGGCCCCGCCGTCCCCCAGATAAGGAAACGCGATGACCACCGAACCCCTTGCCCGCGCGATCGGGGTGTCCCGGCGCTACGGCGAGAACACGGCCGTGGACGGCGTGACCCTCGACATCCCGCCGGGCCAGCTCCTCGGCCTCCTCGGACCCAACGGGGCGGGCAAGAGCACCCTGATCAACCTGTTCGTCGGCCTGCGGCGGCCGACGTCCGGCCGCATCGAGCTGTTCGGCCACGACCCGCGCGACGTCCGGGCCCGCCGCCGGATGGGCATGACCCCGCAGGACACCGGCCTGCCCGAGACGCTGAAGGCCACCGAGGTCGTGGACTTCGTCGCCTCGCACTTCGCCGACCCTGCCGACAAGGCGGCCCTGCTCGACCAGTTCGGCATCACCCCCTTCGCCGGCCGGCAGGTCGGCGCGCTCTCCGGCGGTCAGAAGCGCCGGCTCGCCATCGCCCTCGCCTTCGTCGGCAAACCCGACCTGGTCTTCCTCGACGAGCCGACCACCGGACTGGACGTGGAGGCCCGCCGCACCCTGTGGGACGGCGTCCGCACCTTCCACGAGGGCGGCGGCGCCGTCGTCCTCACCAGCCACTACCTCGACGAGGTGGAGGCCCTCGCCCAGCGGGTGGTGATCGTCGACAAGGGGCGCTGCGTCGCCGACGACAGCGTCCAGTCCCTGCGACGGGTCAGCGGTCTGCGCCGGGTCAGCGTACGGATGGCGGAGGTTCCTGCGCTGCCCGGACTGGTCGGTGTGGAACGCGAGGGCGACCGGGTCCATCTGATCTCCCAGGACTCCGACCGGCTCGTGCGCGACCTGGTCGCCTCCGGCGCCGCCTTCAGCAACCTCGAAGTGAGCGCCGGCTCCCTGGAGGACGCCTTCCTCGCCCTCCTCGGCCGCGACCACGGTGCCGACCGTTCCACCGAAGCCGGAGTGACGACGACATGAGCACGGTCTCCGCATACGTCAAGTTCGAGATACTCCAGGCGGTCCGCATTCCCGCCGTCTTCATCGGGCTGCTGTTCATGCCCGTCGGCGGCATGCTCGTCTTCGTCATCCCCACCATGGGCTCCGACCCGGCGACCGCGACCATGGGCACCGCCTCGATGTGCCTGTTCGCCGTCCTCATCATCTGCTCCGCCCAGTACGGCATGGGCATCGCGGACTCCCGGACCAAACCCTGGGGCGGCTACGTCCGGACCCTGCCGGGCGGACCCCTGCCGAAGATGGTCAGCATGATCACGCTCAGCATGCTGATGACCGTGCTCGGCACGATCCCGCTCGTCCTCGTCGCCATGGCCGGCACCGAGGCCGAGGCGTCCCCGGCCGACGTGGCCCTCGGCTTCGGCGCGCTGCTGCTCGCCGTGATCCCGTTCGCCCTGTTCATGCTCGCGGTCGGGTACGCCGTCAACCCGTACCTGGTCAACATGCTGACCAGCGTCGCCCCGCTGCTCCTGGTGGTCCTCGGCGGCCTGCTCGCCGACCCCACCGACACCGGCGGCTTCATCGGGACCGTCGCCCCCTACATACCGATCCGGGGCGCGGCGGAGCTCGTCTGGGCCGCCGTCTCCGACTAC
Organism: uncultured Streptomyces sp.; assembly: GCF_947488945.1. Classification (GTDB taxonomy): domain Bacteria; phylum Actinomycetota; class Actinomycetes; order Streptomycetales; family Streptomycetaceae; genus Streptomyces. The sequence goes on along the minus strand of NZ_CANLBS010000013.1, from coordinate 68,951 downwards.
TCGCCCCGCCCCGTCTCCCTGATCTCGCAGGGGGTGTGGACCGTCGTCCTGGCGTTCGTCGCGCACCGCGCCTACCGCGCCGACGAGGGACGCCGCTTCCGCTGAGCCCGCCCGGCCGGAGGTTCCCGGAGCGCCCGCCCCGGGAACCTCCGGCCGGCCCTCGTCGCGGGGCGAGCAGCCCGGCGACGGCGATCTGCGGGGTACGGCAGAGTCGCGCCGCGAAGTCGACGTTGGTGGCGGCCAGTCCGGGGAGCGCCGTGCCCGCCCGACCCGCGCGGGCACGCCGAACGGCCCCCGGAATCCGCCGAATCGCCGGGCCACAGGGGCGGGGGAGAGGAGGGTTCAGCGGCCCAGACGCAACGGCAGCGTCGTCGGACCGTGCAGATTGAAGTGCGCGTTGACCGGCGGATCCGCATCCAGCAGTTCGATCCGCGGGTAACGCTCCAGCAGCGCGCCGAACACCGTGCTCGCCTCGATCTTGCCGAGCACCGCTCCGAGGCAGTAGTGGGGACCCGCGCTGAACGCGAGCGTCTTCGGCTGCGTACGCGCCAGATCCAGCCGGTCCGGATCGGGGTAGCGCTCCGGATCACGGCCCGCCGCGTCGATCAGCCCCATCACCGTCGCGCCCGCCGGAACGACCGTCCCGCCGATCTCCGTGTCGGCCGTCAGGATCCGGGTCGCCAGAGTGACCGGCGGATCGAACCGCGACAACTCGTCGATCGCGGTCGGCATCAGCGACGGGTCCTCCCGCAGCGCCCGCAGCGCGTCCGGCTGCCGCAACAGCGCCAGCATGCCGTTGCCGACCAGATTGACCGTCGTCTCGTGCCCGGCGTTGAAGATGAGGAGGATGTTCGCGCAGATCTCCTCGTCCGTGAGCTGCTCCCCGTCCTCCGCCTGCATCAGGACCGACAGCAGGTCGTGCTCCGGGTCACCGCCACGCCGGGACTCCATCAGCTCCAGCAGATACGCCCGGAACTCCGGCTCCGCCTTGTTCATGGCGATGCGCCGCCGGGGCGTGACGTCGGGGTCGAGCACATGGCCGACCTTGTCCGTCCACTCCCGGCACCGCCCCCGGTCCTGCGCGGGGATGCCGAGCAGCTCGCCCACCACGGTGACGGGCATCGGCAGCGCGAGGTCCCGGATCAGGTCCACCTCGCCGTCGCCCATCGCGTCGATCAGCTCGTCGACGGTGTCCGTGATGCGCGGACGCATCCGGTCGATGGAGCGGGGCGTGAAGACCCGCGCCACCAGCTTCCGCAGCCGCCGGTGCTCGGGGCCGTCCTGGAGCAGCAGCCAGTTGCCGACGCTCCGCATCACCGGACACGTCGGCCCGCCGCGCTTCATCGCCCACCCGGCGTCCTTCGGGAACGCACTGGAGGCGTGCGGCGACCGCAGCAGCGTGTCGACGTCGTCGTACCGTGTCAGCACCCAGTAGCCGAACGGCGTCCGGTGCACGGGATCCGTCTCGCGCAACCGCCGGTAGTAGCCGAACCGGTCGGCGGCCAGCGCGGGATCGTTCAGGTCGTAGAGGACGCTCATGCCATTCCATCCGTCCGTGTCGCCCCGGTGTGGCGCGCCTCGGCTGCGCCGGCAGCGTCCCGATCCTCAGCCGCCGCCGAAACCCCGTCAACCCCTAACCCGCCGGGCCCCGCGGGACGAACGCGCGCCACGCCACGCCGCCCGCCGCCCACAGTCCAAGGGCCCGCCGATGGTCCACGCACCGACCGCACCGACCGCACGACCGCACCGACAGCACCGACCGGACGACCGGGCCCGGCGTCCCACCCGCCCGATCGGGGTAGCCGTACCCGCGGCCTCCGGCCACGCCCCATCCCCCGCACCCGAAACGGAGCACGCCCATGCGCCTCTACGCCCAGACACCGGCACGTCGGAGCCGCCAGGTCCTCGCCGACCTGATCGCCGCCGCCCTCATCTACGCCGCGATCAGGCTGGCCCTCGCCGTGCACGACGCCATCGCCCAACTGGCCGAACCGGGCCGCAAGGCGGAGAGAGCCGGCGACAGCCTCGCCGACGGCCTCACCGACGCGGGCGACGCCGCCTCCAAAGTCCCCTTCGTCGGCGACGAGTTGAAGAAACCACTCACCTCCGCCGCCGAGGCGGGCAGCGGTCTCGCCGACGCCGGCCGCTCCCTCCAGGACACCGTCGGACAGGTGGCGACCCTGGCCACCGTCGCCCTGATCGCCATCCCGGTCGTGTGCGTGCTGCTGCTGTGGCTCCCCGCGCGGCTGCGCTGGATCCGCCGCAGCGCCGTCACCCGCCGGCTCGCCGCGGGCCCCGGCGGCGCGGACCTCCTCGCCCTGCGCGTCCTCACCGGCTCCCAGCGGGCCCTCGCCACCCTCCCCGTACCGCCCGGCGGATTCGCGGACGCCTGGCGGCGCGGCGACGAACAGGTCATCGCGGACCTGGCAGCCGTGGGCCTGCGCACAGCGGGCCTGCGCCCCTGAGCGCCGCACCGGCCACCCCGGCCACGCCGGTGGATCTAGGGGTGGCCCGGCGGTCACCGCCCCGCGTAGAGTCGGCACCCGTCGCGTGCCGTGTCCCTGCCGGTGCCCGGCGCGCGGACCTGTGCGGGAGACGGAAGGCAGGGTGTTCGGGTGACCAGCGTCGAAGGCCGCCGGTTGCTGGCGATCAGCGACCTGCACATCGGATACGCCGAGAACCGGGCGATCGTCGAAGGACTGCGCCCCACCGGCGACGACGACTGGCTGCTCGTCGCCGGCGACGTCGGCGAGTTCGCCGCCGACGTCGAATGGGCGCTCGGCCTGCTGGCCGGGCGGTTCGCCAAGGTCATCTGGTCCCCCGGCAACCACGAACTGTGGACCCCCCGCGACGACGTCCTCCCCCTCCGCGGCGAGGCACGGTACGCCCACCTGGTCGAGATCTGCCGCCGCCTCGGCGTGCTGACCCCGGAAGACCCCTACCCCGTCTGGGACGCCGACGGCGAACCCGTCATGATCGCCCCGCTCTTCCTCGGCTACGACTACACCTGGCGCGCCCCGGGGACCTCCACCAAGGAGGAGTCCCTGGCCTATGCGTACGAGACCGGCGTCGTCTGCACCGACGAGATGCTGCTGCACCCGGACCCCCACCCCGGCCGCGACGACTGGTGCCGGGCACGCGTCGCGCTCACCCGCCGGCGGCTCGACGACGAACGCGGCGGCCTGCCCACCGTGCTCGTCAACCACTACCCCCTGGTCAGAGAACCCACCCGGGTGCTGCGTTACCCGGAGTTCGCCCAATGGTGCGGCACCGAACTGACCGCCGACTGGCACCTGCGGTACGACGCCCGCGTCGCCGTCTACGGCCACCTGCACATCCCGCGCACCACCTGGTACGACGGCGTGCGCTTCGAGGAGGTGTCCGTCGGCTACCCGAGGGAATGGCGCCGCCGCGCCACCCCGCCCGGCACCCTGCGCACCATCCTCCCCGCGCCCGCAGCCCCGACGACCTGACCCGCCGCCCGCGACGATCCGCCCGCCGCCCGCCGCCCGCCGCCCGCCGCCCGCCGCCCGCGCCCCGGCGCACCGGACACGGCCCGTACGCCCGACGCCCCGACAGGGGACGCCGCGCGCACGGGCCGCCGAGGTGACGTCGCGTCAGCTCGCCTTGCCGCGCTCGCCCTCCGCCACCGGCTCGGCCGCCAGCAGCGGCTTCGGCAGATCGGTCCGCCGCTTCACGTCCAACTTCCGGTACACCCTCGTCAGATGCTGCTCGACGGTGCTCACCGTGATGAACAGCTCGTTGGAGATCTGCCGGTTGGTGTGCCCGCGCGCCGCCAGCACCGCCACCCTCCGCTCCGCCTCGCTGAGGACGTCGTCCTGCTCCCGTGCCTCGCCCTCATCGGCCGGCGCCGCGGCGCCCGCACCGGCCCGGTCCAGCGCGGACGGCACCACCGGCACCGTCGCCAGATCGTGGCTCAGCTGATCGGCACGCCGGACGAACAGCCGGGCCTGCGCCGAATCGCCCGCCTGCTGCAGGGCCTGCCCGGTGTCGGTGAGCGCACGGGCCAGCTCCTGCAGGTCGCCACAGCCCTGGAGCAGACCGACCGCCTTGGAGAGCAGCTTGCGCCGCTGATCCGGAGCCGCCGTCGAGGCGAGCAGACGCAGCGCGCGGCCCCGGGTGCGGTCGTCGACCCCGTGCGGCGCCTGAAGCTGCTCCTGCAGCAACTGGACCGCCTGGGTCCGGTTCCCCAGGGCCACCTGCACGCGCGCCAGGTCCAGCCGCCACGGCACCAGCCCCGCCGCGTCGATGCCCCACCCGCGCATCAGCTCCCCGCAGCGGCTCAGATCGGCCGTGGCCGCCTGGTGCCGCCCCATGGCCAGATGGTGCCGGCCCCGCGCGGCGAGGTAATGCACCCCGGCCGGAGTGCGGAACAGGCCCGGCGGCACCGGCTGGGCGAGCCAGTGGTCCGCCTCCCGCAGCCGCCCCGCCTCGGTGGCGCAGCCGATCAGCGTGCCCAGCGGTCCCCCCGCCGCCACCCCCCACGCCGCCACCGGGAGATCGTCCAGCGCGGCCCGCGCCAGGTGCTCCGCCCCCGCCGGGTCGCCGAGCCGCAACGTGGCCTCCGCGTGGATCGCGCGCAGGACCGCGCGCCAGGTCGGCGCGTGGGCGGTCGCCGGGTGGTCCATCAGCGCGTCGCACCACGCCGCGGCCCGGTCCGCGCGGCCGGCCACCAGCAACGCCGCCAGCGGGGCCGGCAGCAGGGACAGCGCCCCGCTCGACCCGTGGTGGCGCTGGAGCACCTGCTCCGCCGCGGCGACCGTGTCGACACCGCCCGTCGGGATCAGCGCGTTTCCGAGCACCGAGACCGCCTGGAGCGCCGGCCCCACGGCGTGCGGAACGGTCGCCGCCCGGCTCCACGAACTGGGCGTGCGGCGCACGTCCGCCAGGAAGTCGGGATGGGACAGCGCGACCAGCAACTGGCTCACCTGCAACCGCCCCGCCCCCTCGCCCCGCTCTCCCGGGGTGAACCCGCTGACCGCGGCCACGGCCTCCTCGGCCCGGCCCTGCCACAGCAGGTACGGCACGATGTCCAGGCCCGTGGCCGTGGACCAGCCCGCGGACCGCGCCGCCTCCACCAGCTCACCGAGAGGGGCGGAGACCGCCGCCGGATTGACCTGCCAGCGCGCCTCCACCAGCATCCGCACCACGGGAATGCGCCGCTCCTCGTCCGGTTCCGCGCGCACCACCAGCCGCAGGCACGCGGCGGCCACGTCGGGCCGCCCCGACGACAGGGCGTGCGCCGCGGCGTCCTTGAGGACCGGTACCACCCACGGCGCGCGGGTCCACCCCGAGGCCACCAGGTGTCCGGCCACCGCACAGGGTTCCGCACCCTGCTCGTGCAGCACCTCCGCGGCCCTCCGGTGCAGCCTGCGCCGCTCCTCCACGGGCATGTCCGAGAGGATCGACGACACGATGCGCGGATGACGCAGGCGCCCGCCCTCGACGAGTCCCGAACCGTGCAGGATGCGGACCACGGTCGCGGTGGAGTCCGGCAGCACGTCCAGGACCTGGCCGAGCAGTTCGGCCGGCGCCGCGTCGTCCAGCACCGCCAGCGCACGGGCCGTGCGGCGCACGCCCGGCTCGTGGCGGTAGAGGCAGCGCAGCACGGCCTGGTCGAACCCGTCGCCGCCCCGCGCGTGCGGAGCCGAGGGACGCAGCGCCCGGTCGGAACGCTCCTCCACGAGCGCCTGGGTGAGCAGCGGATTGCCGCCCGCCATGAGCACGAGCTGACGCGCGTCGTCCCGTACGTCCCCGGACGCCCGGTCCTCGCCCAGCAGACGGGCGACGGAATCGGTCGACAGCGGCGGCAGGTCGATCCGGGCGAACCGCGGCTGGCTGCGCAGCTCCGCGTGGAACAGCGGATGCGCGGGGCGCGGCACGGGCGCCTCCGACAGCAGCACCATGATCCGCGCGTGACGCAACCGCCGGATCACGTACAGCAGACAGTGCAGCGAGGCCGCGTCCATGTGGTGCAGATCGTCGACGCTGATGACCAGCGGCGCCTGCTCCGCCAGTTCGAGCAGGGTGCCGAACACGCCACGCAGCAGCGGCGCCCAGCCGGGGCCGTCGGCCGCTAACTGGTCCGACTCCGCAACCGGCCGCGCGTCCGGCAGCGAGAGCGCCGCCTCGCGCAGCAGATCACCGAGGCGCGAGGCGTCCTCCTTGCCGAGCCGGGCGTGGTAGAGGAGCTGACCGAGCACCTCGAACTGCAGGCCGTGCTCCGCCCGTGAACCGCCGGCGGCGAGCACCCGGGCCCCCGCGGCCGCCGCCCACTCCCCGAATTCCTCCAGCACCTGCGTCTTGCCGCTTCCCACCGCGCCGGTCACCAGCGCCACGTGGCCGTACCCCTGCTCCTCGCAGGCCCGGAAGGCCCGGCGGAGCTGGGCCAGTTGTTCGTCTCGGTGCACCAGCACGACTGGCGTCAGCCTCCCCGTTTGAGGTGCCGACCAAGGTCACCTGGAACCGGTCGGCACCATGTCCGAACTGCCCGCCGTGCGTGCCCGAGGCACCTGCACGCCGGGATGGAACCGAGCGGCCACCCCGTGGCGGTGGCCTGATACCTACCCCCCTGACCCCGCGCACGCCGGACGGGGCAAGCGCTTGTGGAAATCTTGCACAGGAACCCGTCCGGCCACAACGGTCACAGTATCTACGCGCCTCACACGGAGGGGCGATATCTCAGGGGTCGTAGGGGTGGCGAGGGACGTTGCCAGGGGGCGCACATGAGGGGGTACCGGAGATCCCGCGCGCCCTTCCCTCTGCCGGCCGGACGCGCCCCAGGTCAGACGGATGCCGCGGCCCGGGGTGAATCCCGGCCCGGAACCCCTGGCCCACCCCGGTCTCCGACCCGGCGCCCACCACGGCTCCCGCGGCCGGCGCCCCCCGACGGCCCCGGCGACCCCGCCCGCTCCGGCCCCCGCCGCCCTCTCCGCACCCCGCGCCCCGCCGCATCCGCGCACGCGACCCATCTCCTCTCCCCGCCACCATCCACCCACCGGCCGAGATCGCACCCGTCCACTTCACGCACCCGACGACGAGAATTCACCGCGGCGAAAAGAGAACCGGCCGCCCACCGCCGGAGACTCCGGGGGCGCGAGGGGCACCCGGCAGTGCGCGCCGCACACCCCTCCGGGCGCCGGCGGCCGCAGCACCACCCACGCCCGTTCCCCCGTACCCCGGCACCGCGCCCCCGTCCGGCGCTACGGTAGGAGCTCACGCAGGTACGACCGCCGGGAGCACGCCGATGAGCGAACAGCAGGCCCCCTCCACGCGCCAGCAGTTGGAGCCCGCGACCGCCGAAGCGGTCCGCGCCTACGCGGCCCGGACCCGCGAACGCGCCGACCGGGTGGCCGCCGCGCTGGAGGACATCGCCGCCAACGGGCTTCCCGCGGTGGAGGACTGCACCCCGTGGGAGGAGCTGAGGGAACAGCACCTCGCCCGCCTCGCCTCCCGCCGCCCGGCCGTCGCCTGATGCCCGTGCGGCGCGCCCGGATCGCGTTCAGCGACTCCGCGGCCAAACAGCTCGAAGAACTCACCGGCGAACGCGAGATCCACGCACTGGACCGCACCCTCGTCGCCCTCTCCGTCGACCCCGGGATCGGTGAACCCATCCCCGGCGACGGCGGCGGCGACGCGACCGGGCCCGAACTGCGCCAGTACACCGACGAGATCGAGAACGTACGCGTCCTCTACTTCGTCACCGCCCTGCGCACCGTGGTGGTGGTCGCCTACATCGAGGTGTGAGCCGAAGCCCCGCCCCGCTCACACCGCGGGCAGCGCGTACAGCCGCTTCCCGTGCATCACCGCGAGCCGCTCGCCCGCCGCCACCGCGTACCACTGCTGGATGTCACCGCTCCCGTCGTTGTACGTCCAGCGCAGCTTCCCCGTCGACGCCTCGAACGCGTGCACACCGCCGTCCGCGTCGAACTCGGTCGCGCCGTACAGGGTGCCGCCCACCAGGGCGAACTGCCACGCCTGCGCCGCCGAGTCCAGCAGGTCCCCGTTGTGCCAGATCCGCTTCCCGGTCCCCGGGTCCACCGCCCACAGACCGCGCACGCTGTCCGAGGCGTAGAGGACGCCGCCCAGCACCTGCGGGTCCTTGAACAGGCTGAACCGTTCCGTCGCCAGCGACCACCGCTCCTCGCCCGCGGCCAGTCCGAAGGCGCGCAGCCGCTGCCCGTCGGCCACCACGACCAGATCCTCGTGGGTGGCGAAGCGCCGGTAGTTGGACTTGCCGATCTTCTTCGTCCACACCTGCCGGCCCGAAGCCGTCTCCCGGACCGTCACGTTCTTCCGGTAGTCGGTGTACACCAGCCGGTCGCCGACGACCGACGCGGTGATGCCGTACTCCTCCGTGCCCGCGTCGCGCTTCTCCTGCCAGACCACCTCGCCCGTGGCGGTGTCGATCGCGGCGATGACGTTGGTCGGCGTCGAGAAGTCCTTCTCCAGCACCCCGGCCAGCACGTACACCCGCCGGTCGTCGGCCGCGATCGGCCGGGGCTGCTGATAGGCGTCGCCCAGCCGGCTGCGCCAGGTCTCCTCACCGGTGGCGGGCGCGATGCCCACGACGTCACCGTCGTACTGCGCGCTGGAGAGGTACAGCGTCCCACCGCCGAGAATCAGCCGGGCGCCGGGCGTGGTGATGCCGGCCCGCGACCACTTCTCCTCGCCCGTGACGACGTCCCGGCCCACCAGCGGGTCGCCGGACACCAGCACGACGTCCCCGACGACGGCGAGGGCCAGCAGCCCGCCCAGATTGTCGTGGGACGTCGACGCCCGCCACAGCGGCTCGGGCGCGGTGCCCGGCGGGGGAGTGGTGAAGGCGCCGGCGTTCTCGTCGCCGGCGTGGCCCGAGGCGCCGCCCGACGCGGGTGGCACCGGCTCCTTGGGCCCGCACGCCGCGCCCCCGGCGCCGATGGCGGCCAGCACCGTACCGGCGCCCGCCATCCGCAGCAGCCGTCTCCGCGACACCGCCCGGCCGCCGCCCGCCACCGCGCCCATGTCCCCGCCCGTCATCCGTGCCCCCGCTCCCGTCGTGCCGCGACGACACCGGTCGGACGTCCGCAGCGCCGTCAGGCTAGACGGCGCCCCCCGGCCGCCGGCCGGCCGGTACATGATCGGGACACGACTGTGGACCGCTCGTCACCGTCCCCCGCGGACGCGCACGGGCCGCGTCCGCGGTCCGTCCGGCGCGCCGGACGCGACCTGCCCCGGCCGGTCCGAGGACCGGCCGGGGCAGCCGTGGGAACCGGGGGCCGGGTGTCAGCGCAGCCCGTAGTACAGCGCGTTGTGCGCGGTGTCGGCGAGGTACAGCACGTCGTTGCCGTCCGAGTCGCGCCGCACCGCCAGCCGGTCCGCGGCCACCCCGGGAGCTGCGGCCACCGCACTCCACGCACCGGCCGACTCGGTCGCGGCGAAGACCCGCTCCGTGCCCGTCGACGTCACGTAGTACACCCGCTTCGCGTCCGTCGCGTTCCAGGTGAGACCGAGGGCGGCAGTGGTCTGGCCGCCGCTGTACACCGTCTGGCGGGCCCAGCCTCCGCCGCTCGGATAGGCGTAGTACACCCGGAAGTTCCCACCACTGTCGGCGGAACGGTAGCGGTAGGCGACTTTGGGCACGGAGCCGTCGTCGAGGGTCAGCTTCGCGCTCTGCACCGCCGGTCCGGTGTAGGCGTTGTCGATGCTCCACTCCTCACCCGCGGTGAGGTCCTGGATCACGTCGGACGTCGCGGGCGTCACCGGGGCGGTGACGGACGCGCCGGAACTGTCCGTGAACGCGCCGGTCGCCGGGTCGTACCGCAGGTAGGAGAGCTGGTGGCGGAACGCGGTGGCCGGCGCCTTGGCCCACTCGTACAGCAGATGCACGCGCCCGGCGGAGTCCACCGTCAGGTCGTCCGGGTACACCGAGCGGTTCAGCGCGGTGGCGAACGTCGCGACGACGCTCCACCGGGAGGCGGCGTTGTCCCAGCGGTAGAGCTTGCCGGGGCGCTGGTCGTTGCCGGCGCCGACACGGGCGGCCAGGTACAGGTCCCCGTTGGGAGCGGTGGTCAGCACCGGATAGGTGATGGCCTGGCCCTGGTCGGGCAGCTCCGCCGCGTGGTCGGTGACGCTCCCGCCGGGCGCCTCGGTGCGGTAGTAGCGCCAGGGGTTGGCGTGCATGGACGTGAACACGTGCAGACGACCGCTGCCGTCACGGGCGACGGACGGCTGGTTGTGACCGTTGTCGTCCGCGAACTCCGCCTGCCGCCCGTCGGCGTTCAGCAGCGGCAGCCGGCTCCACACACCGTCAGGGTCGCGCCGCGCGATGGCCGGGCGGTGCGTCGCCGCCGTGGAGCCCGGCTCGTTGAACGCGAAGTACGTGTACTGGCCCCGGCCCTTGTACGTGGCGGCGGGCGTCCACCACGCGGCCTGGTTGGAGGAGTCCATCGCGTACGGGACCTTCTCCACGACCGTCGCCGCGACCGCGGCACGGGGGGCGCTGTCGGCCCGGGCGGCGGGCAGCGGGCTGAGCAGGGCGGCCAGGGCCGCGGCCGAGGCGGCGTACGCGCGAACCGAGGGACGTCGCAAGGTGAACTCCTTCGTGGGCGGGGGGTGGCGCGGGAGGAACGGAGAACGCCGCACACCGGGCCGGTGCCGTGCGGGAGCCCGGGAGGGGCGGGGGCCGGGGCCCCGGCGGCGTCACCACCGGGCGCCCCGGAGGGCCGGAGGGCGAGCCCGTGCGGGCGCGCCCTGCGGTCAGCGCTTGATGAGGGCGGTGATCTCCTCGCCGGCCGCCTTCATCGCGTCCTTCGGCTTCGTCTTGCCGACCAGGACGGCCTGGACCTGCTCGGCCACGGCCTCCTCGATCTGCGCGTTCTGCGCGAACTGCCAGAACGGGCTGCCGGTCGCCGTCTTGGTGATCTTCTCGGTCCACTCGGTGGTGAAGGTGTCCGAGGCGACCTTCGGATCGGCCAGACCGGCCGTCGTCGACGGCGGCAGGGCCCGCGAGACGAAGTACTCGGACGTGGTGGCGAGGTCGGAGGTGGTGTGCAGGGCGAACTCCGTCGCCGCGTCCTGACCCTTGCCGTTGACGATCGCGATCACACCGCCCCACAGGAGCGCCTGCGGCGTGTCGCCGGCCTTCAGGACCGGGCGCTGCATCGGCTGCATCGCGTCGGCGAGCGTCTTGTCGGAGGACTGCGCCGAGGTCACGCCCTTGCCGATGATCGCGTCGTCGTAGAACGCCGCCTTGCCCTGACCGAACAGGGCCCGCGCGTCGAAACGGTCCACGTCCGCGGCGATCAGCTTCGCGTCGTGCAGCTTCTTGTACCAGGTCACCGCGTCGACGGAGGCGTCGTCGCCGATGGTCACCTTGTCGCCGTCCATCAGCGTGCAGCCGAACGTCTGCATCCACGGGAAGATGTCCTTCAGCTGCGCCACCTTCGTGGCCGCGGCGTACGGCACCACCCCGCCGCCGAGCCCCTTCAGCTCGCGCAGCGCGGCCTCGAACTCCTCCACCGTGGTGGGGTGCTTCTCGATCCCGGCCTTCTTCAGCAGCTTGGCGTTGGCGATCACACCGATCGAGCCGGTGTTCCACGGCAGCCCGTACTGCTTGCCGTCGTACACACCGCTCTTCAGCGCGACGTCCGTGTAACCGCCCTTGGGCGCCACCGGCGCCAGGTCGGCGAGCTTCCCCATCTGCGCCACGGCGGCGAGCCAGGCGATGTCCAGGTGTATCGCGCCGGTCGTCTCCCCGCCGCCGAGCTTGAGGGTGAGCTGGCTCAGGTACTCGTTGTACGGGTACGAGACCGCGCGGATCTTCGACCCCTGGGCCTTCTCCCACGCGGCGATGATCTTCTCGATCGACGGCTTCGCGGTCTCCTCGTTCAGCGACCACGAGGTGAAGTCGAAGTTCTTGGTCTTCGTGTCGCCCCCGTTGGACGAGGAGGCGGGACCGGAGGGGGCGCAGGCGGCCAGCACACCGGTGCCGGCGACGCCGAGCGCGCCGAGGCCGAACATGCGCAGCGCGCCGCGCCGGCTGATGCCAGAGGTGGTCATGGTGTCTCCCTGGGGAGTTGGGCGGAAGGGGAAGGTGTGTGGGGGCGGGAGCGGGATCAGCTCTTGACCGAACCGGCGGTCATCCCGCCGACGAGGTAGCGCTGCAGGAACATGAAGGCCACGACCACCGGAACGGACACGACGAGCGAAGCCGCCATCAGCTCCGGCCAGGCGGCCTGGAACTCCCCGATGTAGGTGGAGACCAGACCGGGCGGAAGCGTCTGCTTCTCCTTGTCGGCCAGCGTCACCGCGAAGATGAAGTCGTTCCAGCCGCGGACGAACGCGAACAGTCCGGCGGCCACCATGCCGGGCGCGGCCAGCGGCGCCACGATCGAGTGCAGCGTCCGCCAGCGGGACGCGCCGTCGATGGACGCGGCCTCCAGCAGGGCGTCCGGGATGGTGTCGAAGATGCCCTTCAGCATCCAGACGCACAGCGGCATCGTGAACGTGGTGAAGGACAGCACCAGCGCGGTGTACGTGTTCAGCAGACCGAAGCTGGAGAACACCGCGTACAGCGTCACCAGCAGCAGCGCCTGGGGGAACATCTGCGAAGCCAGCACCATGTGCATCAGGGAACGCCGGCCCCGGTAGCGGAACTTCGAGAACGAGTAGCCCATGTAGGTCGCGACGACCACGCTCAGCACGGCCGTGATCGAGGCCACGACCAGCGAGTTGACCAGGTACGTGATCAACTGGTCGTTCTCGGCCAGCGCGGTGAAGTTGCTGAAGGTGATGCTGGTGGGAACGAGCTTGGGCGGGAACTGGAACGCCTGCTCGGGGGCGCTGAGCGCCGTGGCCAGCAGCCAGTACACCGGCAGGAGGCCGAAGGCTCCGATCACCAGGACGGCGGTCCAGGCGACGACCCGTGAGCGGAGCACGTCCTTGCGCATCCGTCGCCGCCCGGTGCGCGCGGTGGGCGTCGCGGACGTCTTCAGCCGCTCGGTGCCGTGCAGCGGGGTGGAGGTGGTGGTGGTCATCAGGCGTCGCCCTTCCGCTCGGTGATCCTGAGGTATACGACGACGAGGAGGAGGAGCAGCAGCATCCACAGGCCGCCCAGCGCGGTCGCCCGGCCGATGTCGAAGCCCTTGAAGGCAGTGCGGTACACGGCGGTGGCGAAGGTCTCGGTGGCGCCGGCCGGGCCGCCGCCGGTGAGCACGTAGATGGTGTCGAAGTGCTGGAAGTTCCAGATGAACTCCAGCAGCAGCACGATCGATGCGACACCGCGGACCTGCGGCCAGGTGACGGAGAGGAAGCGGCGGATCGAGCCCGCGCCGTCGATCGAGGCCGCCTCGTGCAGTTCCTTGGGCACGGTCTGCAGACCGGCGAGGAGCATCACCATCATCCAGGGGAAGCTCGCCCAGGTCTTGGTCACGATGACGGCGACCATGGCCGTGCCGGGGCGGCCGAGCCAGGAGACGGACTCGTCGATGATCCCGGTCTCCATGAGGACGCCGTTCAGGACCCCGTAGTTCGCGTTGAAGATCCACATCCAGAGGAAGGACACCACGACGCCCGGGATCACCCAGGGGAACAGGAACAGCCCCCGCATGAAGCCGCTGCCCTTGAGGCCGGTGTTCAGTGCCAGGGCCAGCGCGAAGCCGATCACGAAGGGGACGAGGGTCGCGCCGACGGTGAAGACCAGCGTCTGCCTCAGGATCGTGAGGAAGTCACCGTCCAGCCAGTAGGCGAAGTTCTCCAGGCCGACGAACTCGCGGCCGGGCAGCCGCAGGTCCTGCTTGAAGAAGCCGGTGAACAGGGCCGACACCAGTGGGTAGATGATGATCGTCGCGAACAGGGCGATGCCGGGTGCGGTCAGCAGCAGTGCGAACGCGCCGTTGGAGAGCCGTCCGCCGGCCCGCTCGCGGCGTGCGGCGGCCTTCCGGGGAGGTGCGGCCGTACTCATGGGTCTGTCCTCTCGAACGGGGCGGGAGCGGTGCTGGGCGTGGCAGCGCGGGTGCTCGTCCGAGGCCCTGACTGGAAGCCGATACATGCTCCGTGGAACGTAAGTTGCAGCATGCGGGATCGTTCTCCGTATGGTGCGATTGCGTCAACCCTTTGTTGGTGAATCGCCGGTTCCGTATGGTCCCGGCGACATCGGCTCACCTGGTCGGGGTCACCCGCCGCGCCGCGTCGCACGATCTCCTCGCTGCGCCGGAAACGTACAACAAATCCCACAGGATGAACAGTACTTGCGCAATGTGCATGTGATGTACGTGCAACATGGGTCTGTAAGGGCACCGTCGCACGTCAGAGAGCCGCGACGCCCGGAAACCGGGCACTCCGCCGCACCGGGACCACGAAGGGCCGGGAGACCGCTGCCGGAACGCCTCGGCCCCGCCGGCCCGCCCCGCGCCGGGGCAGCGCGAACAGCCCGCCGCCCCGGCGCGGTGGCCGGAGCGACGGGCTTGGGAAGAGACGGCGGTCGGGTACGGCGGAGGGAGTGGGCCGTGCACGGCCCCGCGGGCTCGGTTACACCTCGCCGGTCGCGAACAGTTCGAGATGCCCGCACTCCGGGCAGCGGAACGCCTCTATCTGCCGTCGGGGCCGGCCCATCCGCTTGGCGCCCCCGAACAGCCCCCGCTCCAGGGCTCCCTCGATCCAGCGCGCGTATCCGCGTGCATGCTCACCCGCGTCCTCGAGGAAACCGTCCAGCAGGCCGACCGTGCCGCACTGGGTGCAGGTGTGGTTGTTGTCCATCCCGCGAGTGTAGAAAGCCGAGCCCCGGCCGACCGGCCGATGCGCGTAGTGCGGCGCATGTACTACGGCCGCAAGGCCGCAAGGGTGCAGTGGTGCGGGGCCGCGGAGGGGCGGGCGGTGCCGGGGTGCGCGGTGCCGCTCCGGGACGCACGGTGCCGCGCCGGGGTTGGATGTCCCGGCGCGGCCCGTGCCGGCGTGCGGTGCCCGGTCAGGCCACCGTGCAGGCGGCGCCGCCGAGCGTGAAGCCCGCGGGCTCGGTGAAGGCGCCTCCGGTCCAGGTGCCCTGGAAGCCGAAGGACTGGCTGGTTCCCGGGCTGATCACGGCGGTGTGCGCGGCGCCGCGAGCGGTGACCGCTCCGCTGCCGGGGCTGACGGTCGCGTTCCACGCCTGGGTCACCTGCTGGCCCGGAGGCAGGGTGAAGGCGAGGTCCCAGCCGTTGACCGCCGAGGTGCCGGTGTTCTTGACGGTCACGTTGGTGGTGAACCCGCCGGGCCACACGTTGGGCGCGTACGTGACCTGGCAGGCGGCCTGTCCGCCCGGGGGCGGGGTCTCCGTACCGCCGCCGGTGTCCTGACCGTCCGTCACGGACGAGGAGAAGGAGGAGAGCGAGAGACCCGCGCCGCCCACCCACGGCTCGAAGCCCGCCTGCACGCTCGTGAGGTACCAGTTCGCGGCGGCCATGCCACGGCTGACCGTATGGTCCACGAAGTCCTTCACGTCGAACGACCAGCTGGGGATGGCCGACGGGGCCAGGAAGGAGATCACGTCGTTGCCGCCGTTGTTGCCGGTCCACACCTCCCAGGACCGGCCGCCGACGTCGGCGGTGCCGACCGGTCGTCCGATGGGCTGGATGGAGCCGACCCGGTTGAACCAGATCATGATCTCCGTCTTGTTGACCCCGTCCGTCTTCGGCTGCGGGTCGAGCCAGATGTCGAACGAGGCGTTGTAGGTCGCGTTGCCGACGTACCCGTAGGTGAGCGAGGTGGGGACCGCGGCGATGGTGTCGATCCGCTTCGGCAGGTTCGTCCCCGGCGAGCAGGTGGTGTAGTGGCAGCCGAGGAAGATGGAGGGGTACGACTTCGGCGGGCCGGACGTCGAGACGGCCCCGTCGGCCTGGGTGAGGGTGAACCCGGTGTCGCCGACGTCGATGCACTGCGTGGCGGCGGTGCCCCACCGGTTGTTCTGGGCCGTGTAGCGGCCCTGGACGGTGGTGGTGCCGTACTGGTCGCAGACGACCTGGCCGGCGGCCTGAGCCGCGGCCTGGGTGGCGGGAGTGGTGGTGAGCAGGGCGGCGGTCGTGCCCAGCATCAGCGCAAGAGCTGTCAGGAGGGTGCGTGCACGGTGTCGCATCGTGTCCCTTCGGGCCTGTGCGGGAGGTGGGGGAGAGCGCCGTGGGAGCGCTCCCATCCGTCGGGACTGTAGGGCTGCCGGGGAGGGGTGACAAGAGACTGCACAGGGTTTGTTGCGCCCGGCCTCCCGACCGCCCCCCGTCCCGGAATCCCGGCCTCCCCGGAGCCCGCACCCCCGGCCCCGCCACCTGCCCGCGCCGCCGCCCTGGCGGCCCGCGACCTCGCCCGCCCCGCCCGGATGCCCGCCCTCCACCGGTCGCGCGTCGATCCGGGTTCGCCGGGCAGGCTGGATCCATGAGCGACATCGACGGCATCGACGGCATCTACGAAGGACCCGCGACCCTGATCATCGGCGGGCACGAGACCGCGGTCATGGCCACCCTGCGGGCGGGCGGCCCCGACGGGCCGGGCCGGTGGGCCGGCAGCGTCGGGGCCGACGGGCTCCAGGCGGCCTTCTGGCCCGCCGTGCAGAGCGGCGGAGTCACCCTGCGCCTGCCCGACGGCCGCAGCGCGCGGGCGGAGATCGACATGGACGCGGAAAGCGGCACCGCCACGCTCCGGGGCGACGGACCCGCACCCTTCTGAACCGCGCGATCCCGGGGGTCGGCGGCACCGGGGGAGGGGCTCGCGTGAGCCATCTCTCAGCAGCCCGTCCGGGGCTTGCCTATGCAACAAGTTGCATAGCAGGATCCCGGCATGGCGCTCGAACACGCGATCCTCGTCTCCCTGCTGGAGCGGCCCGGCTCCGGCTATGAGCTGGCCCGGCGCTTCGAGCGGTCGATCGGCTACTTCTGGACCGCCGGCCACCAGCAGATCTACCGGGTCCTCACCCGGATGACGGCCGGTGGCCTCCTCCTGGTCCGCGAGGTGCCCCAGCAGGGCAGACCCGACAAGAAGGAGTACTCGGTCGCCGGACCGGGCCGCGCCACACTCACCGAATGGCTGCACCAGCCGATCGAACCCGAGACCCTGAGGCACGATCTCGCCGTGAAGATCCGCGGAGCGGCCTTCGACGATCCGGCCGCGCTGGTGGCGGAGGTGGAGCGGCACCGCGAGGTGCACCGCGACCGGCTCGCGCACTATCTCGCGGGCGAACAGCGGGACTTCCCCGGTGCCGCCGACACCCCGTCGCCCCGGGACGCCGGCCAGGAACTGCAGCACGTGGTGCTGCGCGGCGGCATCGCGTTCGAGCGGATGACGATCGCCTGGCTCGACGACGTACTCGCCACCCTCCACCGTATCGACACGTCCACGGTCCACGCCCTCTGAGCGGGCCCGTCGTCCCCGGCGCCCCGGCCGCCGCAGCGCGCTCCGGTGCGCCGGCGCGTCTCCCGGGCGTCGCGGACCCGCCCCATCGCCCCAGCCCGTCCCTTCACCTCCCTCCCCACCGGAAGGCGCCCTCCATGGCCGACTCCCTGCTGTTCAACCCCCGCACCTACGACCCCTCCCACTTCGACCCCGAGACCCGCAGGCTGCTGCGCGCCACCGTCGACTGGTTCGAGGCGCGCGGGAAGCGCCGCATCATCGAGGACTACCGGACCCGCGCCTGGTTGGGCGACTTCTTGGCCTTCGCCGCAGAGGAGGGGCTGTTCAGCACCTTCCTCACCCCCGCCGCCGAGGCGGGCCGCGCGGACCAGCGCTGGGACACCGCCCGGATCGCCGCCCTCAACGAGATCCTGGGGTTCTACGGCCTGGACTACTGGTACGCCTGGCAGGTGACGATCCTCGGCCTGGGTCCGGTCTGGCAGAGCGGCAACGCCGAGGCCCGCGAGCGCGCCGCCCGCCTCCTGGCCGAGGGCGAGGTGTTCGCCTTCGGTCTGTCCGAGAAGACCCACGGCGCCGACATCTACTCCACCGACATGCTGCTGGAGCCGACCGGCGACGGCGGGTTCGTGGCCAACGGCTCCAAGTACTACATCGGCAACGGCAACGCGGCCGGGCTCGTCTCCGTCTTCGGCCGCCGCACGGACGTCGAAGGCCCCGACGCGTACGTGTTCTTCGCGGCGGACAGCCGCCACCCCGCGTACCAGCTGGTCAAGAACGTCGTCGACTCCTCGAAGTACGTCAGCGAGTTCCGGCTGGCGGACTACCCGGTGGCCGCCTCCGACGTCCTGCACACCGGCCGTGCGGCTTTCGACGCCGCCCTCAACACGGTCAACGTCGGCAAGTTCAACCTCTGCACCGCCTCGATCGGCATCTGCGAGCACGCCCTGTACGAGGCGGTGACCCACGCGAACAACCGCGTCCTCTACGGACGTCCGGTCACCGCGTTCCCGCACGTGCGCCGCGAGCTGACCGACGCCTACGTGCGCCTGGTGGGCATGAAGCTCTTCAGCGACCGGGCCGTCGACTACTTCCGCTCGGCCTCGCCCGAAGACCGCCGCTACCTCCTGTTCAACCCGATGACCAAGATGAAGGTCACCACGGAGGGCGAGAAGGTCATCGACCTGATGTGGGACGTCGTCGCCGCCAAGGGGTTCGAGAAGGACAACTACTTCGCCCAGGCCGCCGTCGAGATCCGGGGGCTGCCCAAGCTGGAAGGCACCGTCCACGTCAACCTCGCGCTGATCCTGAAGTTCATGCGCAACCACCTGCTGGACCCCGTCGACCACCCCGAGGTCCCGACCCGCCTCGACGCGGCCGACGACGACTTCCTCTTCAGCCAGGGCCCGGCCCGCGGCCTGGGTTCCGTCCGCTTCCACGACTGGCGCACCGCCTTCGACGCGTACGCCGAGGTGCCCAACGTCGCCCGCTTCCGCGAACAGGCCGACGCCCTGTGCGCGTTCGTCACCGACGCGGCCCCGGACGAGGAGCAGAGCCGTGATCTCGACCTGCTGCTCGCGGTCGGACAGCTCTTCGCCCTCGTCGTGCACGGCCAGCTGATCCTGGAGCAGGCCCGCCTGACCGGCCTCGACGAGGAACTGCTCGACGAGCTGTTCGCCGTCCTGGTGCGCGACTTCTCCGCGCACGCCGTGGAACTGCACGGGAAGGACTCGGCCACCGAGCAGCAGCAGCACTGGGCTCTCGGCGCCGTCCGCCGCCCGGTCGTCGACCCCGACCGATCGGCCCGGATCTGGAAGCGAGTCGAGGCGCACTCGGGCGCGTACGAGATGAATCCCTGACCCCGCCGCCGGCCGC
Source organism: uncultured Streptomyces sp. (assembly GCF_947488945.1). GTDB lineage: Bacteria > Actinomycetota > Actinomycetes > Streptomycetales > Streptomycetaceae > Streptomyces. The sequence goes on along the minus strand of NZ_CANLBS010000013.1, from coordinate 49,706 downwards.
CCGGCCGCACAGACCGGCCGGGCGACCGGACCCCACCCGGCCGCACGGACCCGGAACCCGGCGGGTGTCGTGCCGGCGGGAAGAGTGGGCCAACCTCAGGACGGCGAGGCCAGGCCCCACGTCTGCAGGGCGTAGGGCCGCCCCTTCTCCTCCCCCTCGATCAGCGGCACGTCGAGCGGGCTGAAGCCCGCCGCGGTGGCCACGGCGACGCTGGCGGCGTTCTCGGCCTCCAGTTCCAGGATCACCTGCCGGACCCCCAACTGCTCGAACGCGTATGCGGCCATCACCCGCACCGCCCGCGCCGCCAGCCCCCGGCCGCGGTGCGCCGGGCCGACCGCGTAGCCGAGCTCGGTGCCCTCGGGGGCCCGCCGCAGCATCACCTCGCCGAGCGGTGCGCCCCCGTCGTCGGTGATGGCGAGCAGGACGGTGGTGCCCTCGGCCCTCAGCCGCCGACCCCGCTCCAGCCGCGCGCGGGCGGCCGCCTCGTCGAAGGGCGAGACCATCGGCGTCCAGTGGGCGATGTCGGGGTGGTCGAACAAGCCCGGCATCGCGGCCGCGTCCGCTTCCGTCCAGTCACGCAGGACGAGGCCTTCCCCCCTGAGCTCCATCCGGTCGGGGAAGGGGGACGACGTGGGGGTGCTCATGGCGCGGATCCTCCTGGCCTCGGGAACGAGGCAGCATAGCCGGGGAGGCACCTCGCCCCCCACCGGGCGCCCTCACCGCCGTGGCGGCGGTAGCCGAGCGCGCCGGTCGGCCCGAAGGCGGTGGACCCGGACGGCGCCCGGTGCCGTGGACTCGCCAAGCCGCCGTGGCAGCAGTCGGCGTTCCTGGGCCTTCGGCAGTGTGTGGACCCCCTGTACGCGTCGCCCGCGGGCTCCGGCGGGCACGCGCTGAACCGGGCGAGCGGCCGCGCGCGGCGTGGACCGGCCCTCAGCGTGGCCGGAGGTGGGCATGCCCGCCGACGGGCTCACGCGTTCGCGTGCCGGGCGAGCGTCGGGATCTCGGCGACGTCGTAGTAGACGGGCAGGCCGCGGCGCCGTGCGAGGGCGACGTCCTGGTCGGCTCCGGCGGAGTCTCCCGGCAGGCGCAGAACGGCGTCGCAACGGTCCAGCAGGCGTTCGGCGGTCGGGTAGAGCACCTGCTCGGCGAGGGGGTCGGTGGGGCCGGCTCCGGCCGAGCTCAGGACGGGCAGGGCGATCCACTCGCCGATGACGGGAAGGTGGCCGGCGGCGAAGACGGGCCACGCGGCGGTTTCGAGGCGTGCGAGGTTGGCGGCCATGGCCTGCGGGTCGCCGTGGGTGCCGGACCGGTAGGGGCCGGCGATCAGGATGAGCATGGGCTTGTCGTTCATGGACGCTACAATACACGCAAAAACGTGCAACAACAGGAGAGAACGCGAATGCTGGCTGCTGAACGACGTGACCACCTGCTGGACCTGCTTGCCCGCCGGGGCAAGATCGTCGCCAAGGACGTCGCCTCCGACCTGCGGATCTCGGAGGACACCGTGCGGCGCGATCTGCGGGACCTGGCGAACGAAGGGCTGTGCCAGCGCGTGTACGGCGGGGCGCTGCCGGTGTCTCCGGCCGTCGTGGACTACGGCGCCCGGCAGACCGTCGCGCCGGAGGGCAAGCAAAAGGTCGCCGCGGTGGCCGCCGCGCTGGTGCGCCCCGGCGGTGTGGTGATCCTGGACGGCGGCACCACCGCTCTGGCCGTCGTCCACGCTTTGCCGAAGGATCTGGACTGCACCGTGATCACGCACAGCCCGCCGGTCGCGACCGCGTTGCTCGACCATCCGCGGGCCGAGGTCTTCATGCTCGGCGGCCGCCTCTTCAAGCACTCGGCCGTGACCTGCGGCGCCGCCGCGGTGGAGGCCGCGCAGAACGTGTCCGCCGACGTCTTCTTCGTCGGTGTCACCGGCGTGCACCCCGAAGCGGGACTCACCACGGGTGACGCGGAGGACGCCGCGATGAAGCGTGCCCTCGCGGCGAGGGCCGCGGACACCTACGTCCTCGCGTCCTGCGAGAAGATCGGTACCGCGTCGCGGTTCCGCGTCCTGCCCTGGGAGGAGATCAGCGGACTGATCACGGACCGGGCCCCCCAGGACCCGGTGGTCGCGGAGCTCGTCGGACGCGGCGTCGACGTCCTGACGGCCGACTGACGACATCTGCCAACAGGACGGAGGTCGCCTGCGACCGGCCGGTCAGCGCCGCCGCCCCTGCCCGTGCCGGACGCCAGGAACGCGCGGTGGGACGTCCGGGGCGGGCTGTCCCCGTGGCTCGAACTCCTCGAAGCCGACTCCCGGCGACTGGCCGACCGGGCAGCCACCCGCGGCCTCGCCCTCACACCGGGCTTCCGCCTCTCGCTCGACGGAGCATGTACGGGTGTGTGGACCATGACTGTGTTCGGGAACGCCGCGGTCAGCCGGGCGGTGGCCTCCTGCCCGCGGTGGCAGGAACCGTTGTCCGCGATCCAGAAGACGCGCTTGGCGCTGCCGTAGGGCACGGTGTTCATGACCTGGGTGACCAGGTGCATGAACGGAATGATGCCGGTGCGTTTCGTAGGCGGCCAGGTAGGCCAGGGCGTCGCCGCGTCCGTAGGTGTGGCTGACGCGCATCGCGCGGGCCTTGCCGGGAGCGAAGGTGGGATGGCAGCGGCAGCGGGCCTGGATGGAGGTCTTCTCGTCTGCACTGATCACGTACTCGTCATCCCGCAGATGTTCGCCCTGCCAGGTGCGGGCGTACAGGTTCAGTACCCGGGCGGCTTTCAGCCGGAAGCCGGGGTCGGTGATGAAGATGCAGGAGTGGTGCTGGCATCCTCGGTCAGTCAGCGGCGCACGGTGTCAAGGTGCAGGCCCGTCTCCTGGACGATGCGCGCGTTGGAGCGGCCGCGCGCGGCGTGCAGGACGACGTGTGCACGCACCCGCAGCCAGTGCTCGGTCTTGTGGCCGTAGGCCATCTTCTTCAGCCGCACGCGTTCGGCTGCACTCGGGGCTGTCGGACAGGCGTTGCGGACGGGCATGGCGGGCGAAACGGTTCGGCCGAAGTGGATCATGGCAAGCCGCAGCCTGCCCCGCCCGCCGCCAGGATGGAACCCAGATGTCGCGGGTGGGCCCACCTGCTGGTCCAGTTGCGAGCCGTCGCTGCAATCGGGAATCCCATGATCACCCCAGGTGTTGACCCTCCGGTCAGCGCCAGTCGTGTAAAGGATCTTTCGTGCGCGCAGTACAGATCAATCGCTTCGGCACTCCCGACGTCCTCGACGTCGTCGATGCTCCCGAGCCTGAACCGGGCACCGGGGATGTGCTGGTCCGGACTGTCGCGACCAGCATCAATCCCGTCGACGACAAGACGCGAGAAGGAGCCATCGGCGAAGGAACGCCGCCACTGCCGATGACGCTTGGCTGGGACCTGGCCGGCATCGTGGTCGACGGCGGCAGCAGTGGGCTGCGCGCCGGGGAACGCGTCATCGCCATGTCGCACCAGCTCGGCTCCGGCCGGGGGACCTGGGCCGATCTGGTCGCGCTTCCAGCACGGGCCGTCGCCCTTGCGCCGCAGACGGTCAGCCTGGCCGAGGCGGCCACCTTGCCGCTTCCCGGACTGACGGCTTGGCAGACCCTGGCCTGGCTTGCGGTGAAGGCCGGTGAGCGGCTGCTGATCGCCGGTGCCGCAGGTGCGGTTGGCGGGTTGGCGCTGCAGATCGCCCGTGCGCGCGGCGTCAAGGTCGACGCTCTGGTCTCCCGGGATGCTCAGGTCGCCTTCGCCCACGAGCACGGTGCCGACCTCGTCACCACCGACCGCCGCGCTCTTCAAGACCGTCGCTATGACGCGGTCTTCGATACCTTCGGGGCGTTCGTGACCGGGGCACTGGCGGATGGCGGCCGGTATGCGTCGATCGCCACCCAAGCAGGTCCAGTACCTGACTTGTCTTCCCGCGGTGTGCGTACCACCGTCAACCAGGTGCGTGAGGACGGCGCGGGACTGAACGAACTCATCAAGCTCGTCGACTGCGGCTCCCTGCGGCTGCGTGTGCACTCCACCTTCGGCCTCCCAGAGATCCAAGCCGCACACGAACGCTTCCTCCAAGGTGGCCTGGCAGGAAAGATCACCGTGATCTTCTGAGCACCCCCTACACGTCTCGCGCACAACACCGGCCCCGGAGACAACTCCCGAAGGATTTACGGGGCGGACCGCTAAGAGATCGGGTACAACGGCGGCGGCCCGCACGCCTTGGTCGCCTACCTCACCCCGGTCACCACCACCGGCCGGCGGAACACGGCCGTCGGCGCCCGCTACGAGGACGCGCACCCGGCGACCCCCGGCCGGTTGCAACTCCTCCACTACAGGTACTGATGTACCTGGAGAAGCGTCCCGAACCAGGAGGAAGGCGGCGACGAAGGCCGGCGCGGACCTCCGCGACGAGGTCCTGCTCACCCTTGCCCAACTGCGCCTGGCCACGCCCCGCCAGCTCCGGGCGCTGCTGCTGCCCCATCAGCAGGGCACCGACCACGTCCGGCGCGCGCTGCGCAACCTGTTCGCCGAATCACCGGCCCTGGTCGGCCGGACCCACCGTGCCCAGCAGAGCTACTGGTACTGCACTCCGGCGGGTCTCGCCGAAGCCGCCGCCTCCGGCGAGCTCGCCCCGGCGACCGGCCGGACGACGGGCAGGCGCATCGCGGCCGGCGAGACGGGCCTTCGCGAGCACGGCCTCGCCCTGGTCGGCACCGTCATCGCCTTCCACCAGGCCCAGGTGTCCCGACCACGCCGACTGGCGGGTGGAGGTTCCCCACCCCACCCCCGCCGGGAACCCTACGACGCCTACCGCAACGCCCCCGCGTCCGGGCGCGGCAACGCCGCCCGCCCTCCGCGCTCCCGCTGGTAGGAAACCTACGCCGGGCCGTACCTGGACCGGCCCTTCCCGCCGCTGCTGTTCGTCTTCGCCCCGGCCCCGCGCCGCGCGGCCCCCGCACGAGGGGGGGGCCGCCTTCCACGCCCGCGCCCGCCGCCTGTCGGATGTGACCTACCGGATGACCGTGGCGACGACGACCCTGCACCAGCTCACCCCCGACGGGGCCGACCGGCCCGTGTGGTGGGTCGTCGGCCAGTGAGGACCGGCGGGCGCTGACGGCGCTGTCCAGGCCGCGGTAAGCACACCGGGCCCGGCCCGGCTTCCACTCAGGCCGGGCCCCGCCGACCCGGAGTTCTGATCCGCGAGGCCGTCCACGGTGTGACGACGCGGGCTGGCTGGCAAGTACGGCGGCAGGGCACCCGTGATCAGAGAGCTGTGACGCTTCGTAGTTGGTAAGGACGACGTGGGTTGGTTGGTAATCAGTGGCCACGGTTGTGATCAACCTGTCCCGGCGTCGCGCTGACAGAAGGCTGCAGTCGGTCCCTGATCATTATTTCGATGACAGTCGTAGGATGGGTGCGTTGTCGGTATCGCGCCTAGGAGTTGAATGTGGCCCGCCCCCGTACCGCCCCCCGGACAGTGGAGCATCCCGACCTCGCTCAGGTGGGTCTCCAGCAGGTGATGGAGGCACTGGTGGACCCGGTGCGCCGGATGGTGGTCTCCCAGCTCGCGCGCCGGGGCGAGGACATGAGCTGTGGCACGTTCGAGGCGCCGGTCTCCATCTCCACGCTCACCCACCACTTCAACGTGCTGCGCGAAGCCGGGGTGATCCGGCAGTACTACGTGGGCGTTGCCAAGATGAACACACTGCGCGCCGAGGAGATGGAGGAGCGGTTTCCCGGCCTGCTCCCTTCCGTGATCGCGGCCTGCGTGGCGGAGGCCGGCTCGGACGTCGACTGAGAGGTTGAGCCGGCCTTGGCGTACATATTTCGATGGCGGTCAAAATTTGACACCCATCGAACCTTGAAGCAGGGTGCATGAGGAGGCCGTGCGACACCGGCTTCCCCAGCGCACCGAACCGCACCAAGGAGCCACGCATGAACCGCGTCGTCCGTTTCCATCAGACCGGCGGACCCGAAGTCCTGCATCTGGAGGAGGCCCCCGTGCCCGAGCCCGGGCCGGGCGAAGTTCTGATCCGGACCCGGGCGCTGGGCCTGAATCGGGCGGAGTCGATGTTCCGGCTCGGCCAGTACGGCACCGATCCCGTCTTCCCCTCCGGCATCGGTTACGAGGCGGCCGGAGTGGTCGAGGCCTTCGGTGAGGGCGTGCGCGGCCTGAGTGTGGGTGAGCCGGTCAGCGTGGTGCCGTCCTTCGCCATGACCGACTACGGCGTGCACGGGGAGGCGGTTCTCGCTCCCGCCCACGCGGTCGTCGCCCATCCCGTGCGGCTCTCCTTCGAGGAGGCGGCCTCGGTGTGGATGCAGTTCATCACCGCCTACGGCGGCCTGGTCGACCTCGCGGGCGTCCGCCCCGGCGACACCGTCCTGATCTCCGCGGCCTCCAGCAGCGTCGGCCTCGCCGCCATCCAGGTCGCCCACAAGGCCGGCGCCCGCGCCATCGCTCTGACCCGCACCGGCGCCAAGCGCCGGCAGCTCCTGGACGCCGGCGCTGACGAGGTCGTCGCCACCGCCGAGGAGGACGTCCCCGCCCGGGTGCGGGAGCTGACCGACGGCCAGGGCGCCCGCATCATCTTCGACCCGGTCGGCGGCACGGCCCTGGCCGACCTCGTCACCGCCGCCGCCCACGAGGCCCACCTCGTCCTCTACGGCGTCCTCGACCGCACCCCCACCCCGCTGAACGTCGGTGAGGTCCTGTTCAAGCACCTCACCATCCGGGGGTTCGAACTCTTCGAGATCACCACCGACGACCGGCGACGCGGCGAAGCGGTCGCCTTCGTGGCCGACGGTCTCGCCAAGGGGGAACTGACCCCCACCATCGACAAGACGTTCCCGCTGGAGGACATCGCCGAGGCACACCGCTACCTGGAAGCCGGCGGACAGGTCGGCAAGATCGTCGTCACCGTCCCCGGCGCCTGAGCCTCCTCAGCGCGCAGTGTGCGCGTCGTGGACGCCCGCCCGGGCGACCCTCATCACCACCGGCAGGTGGCGCCCGCGGCCCCTCGCGTTCTTCGCCGCGTCGCGCCCGGGCGTCGCGTGGGAGACGGAGGTGGCCGCGCGCACCTTCTGGCAGCACGACGTGTCCGGGCAGCCTTGTCATGCGTGCCCGCTCCATCTGCCTGTGCCCCGACGTCGGCCGACGTCGGGGCACAGGCAGATGGAGCGGGCGGGGACGTGTACCGCTCAACCGGGGTCCGATGTGGGAAGACCCCAGGAGGCGCCCCACCGAGAGGTCACATGAACAGGGCGCGGCTCAGGCGGACGCCGTACTCCGCGTCGGGGTTGGTCCGGGCGTCCCCGACCCTTTCCTGGATCGCGGCGACGGAAAGGTCGCGCCGCTTGGGCAGGCGCTCGGCCTCCGCTGCGGCCAGCGCACCCGGCATCTCCTCGCGGGTGAGGTCGGTGCAGTAGCACGGCGCACCCGGCTGCTGCCGCCAGGAGTCCGAGAGCCTCCCGGCGTCGAACGCGTCGAATCCGGTGTCCTCGACCAGCGCCATGGCTGTCTGACAGTCCCGGTCGCGGTCGGCGGCGACGGGGATGGCGATACGGCCGGGACTCCCTGCGGGCCTGTCCCTGACCGCGAACGAGTGGGATCCGATCGCGTTCCACGCCTTGGCGACCGGCCGGCCCAGCTGTTCGGTGACCCACAGGCTTTCGACCTGCCCGGCGTCGACGGCCTCGATCCGGCTGTCCCGCGCCGGGTAGTAGTTCGACGTGTCGATGACGACCGTGTCGGCCGGCACGTCGGCGATCAGCGGCGCGACCTGCGGAAGACGGTTCAGGGGAATCGAGAGGATCACGACGTCGACGTCCTCGACGGCTTCTGCCGCCGTCACCGCGCGCCCGCCCGTGGAGAGGACGTCAGCCTCGATCGTGTGCGGGCCCCGCGAGTTGGCCACCTTCACCTGATGCCCTGCCGCGGCCAGCCGCTGGGTCAGCGTCTTCCCGATATGTCCTACGCCCAGAATGCCGATCTTCACGAAGTTTCTCCTTGCCTTGAGTTCAGTCGCGAGAGGCACTCGGACGCCGCGGCCGCGGTGTCCGAGTGTGGGAAAGCGTCCCGCGCCGGAGCGCCACGCTTCTGCCGGCGGTTACGCGGGGTCTTCGCCGCTCCCGGGGGCGGATTCCGTCGTGGGTGTCTCCCACCCGGTGCGCATGAGGGAGACGAGTCCGTCGGGCGATGACTCGTCGGCCATGGCGGCACCTCGGGCCCAGGCGGTGGCCAGCGTGCTGAGGAAGAGGTCACGTCCCCGTACCCCGGGCTTGGCGCCGCCGTCGCGCTGTGCCGCGGCGAGGAAATCCTCGGTGGTCGTGACGAAGCCCTGACAGGTGATCGCCAGCGGGGACGTGCCTTCCGCCAGCGCGGCCCGCAGGGGCTCGGGGAGGCCGTCGAAGGCGGTCACCCATTCGCCCAGCGCCTGAAGCCACTGGGTGAGCGCGGCGCGGGAGTCGGTCACCTCGCGCTGGATGGCGTCCCGGCGGGCCTCGAGTTCTTCGTCGCGGGCCTGCAGCAGAGCAGCCAGGAGTGCCTCCCGGTTGGGGAAGTGCCGGTACAGGGTGCCCGGACCGACACCGGCCCGCTTGGCGATGGCGTCCATGGAGCCGGTGATGCCCTGCTCGGCGAAGAACTCCTGCGCGACCTCGAGGATGTGCGTGCGGTTGCGCTGCTTGTCCGTCCGCTGCCGACGGTCGCCGGTAGCTGCCTCACCCATGTCCTTGCACCTCCCGTTGACAATGCGGAGAGGGTCTCCGTATCGTCGTTCACGAAACGGAGACTATCTCCTTATCAGTTCCGATGCCACCGCCGACCGCGCCAGACATCCGCTGCCTCCAAGGCGGCCCGGCGCGGCACACCGGTCTTCCGTGCCGAGGGCCGCCGGGGCGGCATACCCCCACGCGACAGCTCTACAGCCGAGGCCCACTCGGCCCGGGCTCGTACAGCCGGACCCCGTCGGCTTGCACCTGCGGCATGGAACGCGCACGGCCCTTCGCACACCCTCCTCAGCAACACGGAAGAGATCACATGTCCCCCGACAAGACTCCGGCGCCGGCCGCCGCAGACGCACCGCCGGCGACCCGCAGCGACGACAGGCTGGCCTCCCAAGATGTCCTGGTCATCGGGATCCTGATGGTCTCCGCGTTCACCGTCCTGCTGAACGAGATGCTGCTGGGAGTCGCTCTCCCCACCCTGATCACCGATCTCGACATCACGCCCACCACGGGACAGTGGCTCACGACGGGCTATCTGCTGACTCTGGCGATCCTCATCCCGGCCACCGGATTCCTCCTGCGGAGGTTCACCCTCCGCGCGATCTTCCTCGGCTCGCTGTCCCTGTTCACCCTGGGGACGGCGATCGCTGCCGTCGCCCCAGGGTTCGGCGTGCTGTTCACCGGTCGCATCATCCAGGCAGCGGGCACGGCCGCCCTGATGCCCCTGCTGATGGCCACGACGATGCGACTGGTGCCCCCGCACCGCCGAGGCCGGACGATGGCAGTGGTCACCGGTCTGACCGCGGTGGCACCCGCGGTCGGCCCGGCGGTGTCCGGCCTGGTGATCTCCCAGCTCAGCTGGCGGTGGCTGTTCATCATCGTCCTGCCCATCGTCCTGGCCGCACTGGCCCTGGGCGCCGCCAAGCTGCGCAACATCACCACTCCCGAACCGGTCAGGCTGGACGTGTTGTCCCTCGTCCTGTCCGCCATCGGGTTCGGCGCCCTCGTCTACGGCCTGTCCACGATCGGCGAGTCCACCTCCGGCCACGCACCGGTCGCTCCCTGGATCCCGATCATCATCGGGCTTCTCGCCCTGGCGGTCTTCGTCCGTCGGCAGACCGTGCTGCAGCGCAGCGACAACGCCTTCCTCGACATGAGGATTTTTCGCACCCCGTCGTTCACCGTGCCGCTGCTGGTGATGCTCGTCGTCGCGCTGGTCGGGTTCGGTGCCACGATGGTCCTGCCCCTGGTCCTTACCAACGTCGCGGGCCTGACGGCGTTCCAGATCGGCCTCTTCCTGGTCCCCGGCGGAGCCCTGATCGCCCTCGTCTCGGCCCTCGGCGGACGCGTCTACGACCGCTACGGACCACGCCCCCTGGCCATCCCCGGATCGGTCATCTGGACAGGCTCCCTGTGGTTCCTCAGCCGAGCGAACGAGAACACCGGTATCACCGCGCTCCTGGCCGCCTACCTCGTCCTGTCGGCCTCGCAAGCCCTGATGTGGGCACCAATGACGACAGCCGCACTGTCCTCCCTGCGCGCCGAGCTCTACCCGCACGGCACCGCGGCGTTCAACACCGCCCAGCAGCTGGCCGGCGGCGCCGGCGGCGCCATCCTGATCTCGGCCTACACCATCGGCTCCCACGCGAAAGATGCGGGAGTACTGGATTTGGCCCAGTCCGTCTCAGCTGCACAAGCCGCCTTCACGACGGCAGCGGTCATCGGCTGCTTCGCAATCATCGGCACCCTCTGCGTCCGCAAGGCAGCAGCCGCCCCCCAGCCGCCGGCTACTCCACCGAGTGATGCTTCCGACAACGCCGCCGCAGTCACTGGGCTGAACGACCTGAGCGCTGACCTTCACGGCGAACTCACCGCCAACCCCTGACCCCCTGGTAGCGCGAACGACAAGAGGACCCCGGCAGTAGCCGGGGTCCTCTTGTCGTTCTGACATGCCCAGTCGGGCCGCCTCGACCCGTCCCGCCTCACACCGCTGACATGCGCATGGCCGAGACCGAAGGGCTCCGCAGAGTAACGACGGGTGTCATATGCCAACAAGCCTGCTGATTTGCCGACTGTGCTGCGGCGCCACATCCACAGCTCGCGATTCCCGGCCCGTTCTTCGCTGCGTCCATCCACAGGCCAGCCGTTTCACGGTTCGTGTCCGCTTCCGGGTGTGAGGCGCCGGGACGCAGACCGAAAGGGTACGGTCGACGGCAGGCGACATGCCGCTGCCCCGTGATGCATCCACTTGCCCAAGGCGGGCAGGGCACGGCGTGGCACTCGAACTCGGCCCCGGCTGCCGGGGCGCCGCACACACGGGGGAGGGGCGCACCGAACCACAGCGCATCCTCCGCGTGAACACCACCACCAGACCTCACTCGTCGGTTCATCCGGCCTGGTACCAGGAGCTGATGTCGCACTGCCGCAGAGCCGAGCACGACGGCGCCGGTGCCGGGCAGGGAATCCTGCCCGGCACCGGCGCGGACCGACATGGAAAGCGTGGACGGAGGGCCGACCGGGGAAACAGGGCCACTGGGAAACCGACTTGGCCCGTACCGCCGGCACCACCTGACCGGAGCCCCCGAGCACCACAGCCGGGCAATCCCCGGGAGCTACTTGCTGTAGCTCCCCGCATAGCCCTCGGAGCCCTTGTCGTTCTCGTGCTCGTCGCGGACGCGGTCGTGGCCGCCGCCGTTGACGCAGGAGTTCCCGAAGCTCGGGTTCAGCAGACCGATGACGTTGATGGAGTTCCCGCACACGTTGATCGGGACGTGGATGGGGATCTGGACGACGTTGCCGGACAGCACGCCCGGGGAGCCGAAGGCGGCGCCCTGCGCTCCGGCGTCCGCGCCGGCCGTTCCGGCGCCGGCGAACACCAGGGCGCCCGCGGCCGCGGCCAGAACCACTGTGCTTCTCAGCTTCAACATGGAGCTCTCCGAGCTTTCGAGTGCCACCGCTCGATCACGGCAGCTGCCTCCACGATGCGGGCCGCTTCCGTGCGGGGCCGCCGACACGCCTGACCAGCGCCGAGCTCCCCCTGAACGGCCCTCCGGACCATCCGCATCTCACCGAACGCGGGTTGGGGTCGGGGCCGGGTGGTCGTTGCCGGGAGCGGCGGGGCCATGGGGGGAGAGGCAGGCCGTAGGCCGTGAAGCGAGTGGGTGATCGCGGCGCGCGGGCGTGGGCGGCGATGACGGGAAGGCCGTCCTGGACCGGACGAGGGGGCGTCTCCCGGCCGCACATGAGCCCCGGTTCGCGGGGCAGACGAGGCACAAGGACATAGGGGTGAACAGCACGCATTCGGTGTGGCACGGTGCCGCCTCCGATACTGATCGTTCGAGCGCGGTCGCGCTGCCGGTCGCAGGGCGGTGAAGGCGGGTGGGGGCCTGTGATGCAGGAGATGCCGCAGGAGGGGAGCACGGTGTTCCGGGGTGCCCGGCTGGGGGCAGCGGTCTCGTACGAGGGGCCGCCCGTGATCGGTGAAGCGCGCAGCTTCGCCGACATGTTCTTGCACCGGGCCGTGACGCGGGGTGTGGCGGTGGCGGACGTGAAGCGTGGGGATGCGCTTCTGGTGGTCAGCGAACTGGTGACCAACGTGGTGCGGTACGCGCCCGGGCCGTGCACGCTCGCCCTCGGCCTGCAAAACGGTCTGCTGGAGATCGCGGTGTCCGACACTTCGGGGCGGTCACCGCAGCCGCAGCCCTTCGAGCCCGGACGCATCGGCCAGCACGGGCTGGAGATCGTTCTGGCCCTGTGCACCAAGGTCGACACGGAGATCGGTGACCGCGGCAAGACCGTTCGTGCCTGCCTCACGGTCCTCTGAACTCAGCAGCCCCGGCCCGGCGGGGCCGTGAGGGAAGTTGACACCGGCAAGACGAGTGCGTTGTGGTCGTGATCAGGCCGCTCTCACGGCCGGCGGTGCCGAGGCCGACCGGAAAGGTGGCGTCTTGCCCAGCGAACGCTTGCGGATTCGCACGTCCGTCACTCCGCGAGGCATCACGGTCCTCACCCCGGCGGGCGTATCTGGCCCACGACAGCGTCCCAGCCCTCGAAGCGGCCATCACCGCGTCCGGCCGGCTGCCCCGCGTCGTCGTGGACTTCGCCCACCTCACCTTCATCGACTCCACCGGCATCAACACGCTGCTGCACGCCCACCGCATCTTTCACGGGGCCGGCGGCCGGCTCCGCCTCAGCAGCATCCCCGACGCACCCCCGCGTGCCCTGAGGACCGTCGGTCTGGGCCATGTCATCGACGTGTACGACACTCTGGAAGCTGCCCTGCGGAGGTGAACGGCGCGGCGGAACCCCCCCCGCGCGGCTGGTTCCCGTGCCTGTGCGTCCGTCCGGAGGCGGCTCATCCCCCCTGGAAGCGTTCTCTTCATTGCTTCGGGGCGCCCGGTCCGTGCCATTCGCAGAACAGGACGGTGGCGTCGTCTTCCAGCGTTCCCTGGTGGTAGTCCATGACGGCGTGCATGAGGCGGCGCAGTGTCTCGTCGACCGGTAGGTGGTCGGCGTGGTGGCGGATGATGAAGTCGGTGAAGCGTTCCACGCCGAACTCGCGGCCGTCGGTGTCCCGGGCTTCGGTGATGCCGTCGGTGAACAGCAGCAGCCGGTCGCCGGGTTCGAGCTGTTCGGTGCGCTGGGTGATCGGCAGGTTGAATCCGCTGCCCATGGGGCCTGCGGGCGGGCAGGTGAGTGTGCTGGCCCACCGCCCGCCGCGGATCAGTACGGGCAGCAGGTGCCCGCGGTTGACCCAGCTGAACTTTCCGGTGTCCAGCTCCAGGTCGGCGAGGATCCCGGTGGCGTAGCGGCTGTGCCCGAACTGTTCGATCAGAGTGTCCTCGATGGCCTTGCTGGCTTCGGGAATGGTGGCGCCGGCGCGTCGGTGGCTGCGGCAGGCGGCCATGGCCAGGGCCGCGGTCAGGCCGGCGGAGGTGTCGTGGCCCATCGCGTCGAAGACCGCCAGGTGCAGGACGTCGTCGGCCACCGCGTACTCATAGGCGTCCCCAGCGACCTGGTAGGCCGGTTCCATAAAGGCGCTGACGGTGACCCGCTGGTCGGCGAAGGTCCGCGGCGGCATCATGCTCCACTGCAGTTCCGCCGGTATCCCCATCGGCCGGGTGCGGGTCAGCCGGGCGTGGGAGTCGCTGTTGGCCCGCTTGGAGACCAGCAGCAGTCCGGCCATCGACGCCAGCGCCCGCATCACCTCCTCGTCGGGTCTGCTCCCGTTTCCGGGGCCGGGCTCGACGTGCAGGACGCCCAAACGTTCAGCACCGTCCCGCACCGGCACCCAGCACGCCCCGCCGCGGGCCGGAGCCGTGATCTCGGCGATCTGATAGGCGCGGCCGGGCAACGTGCCCTCGATCCGGTGCTCCTCGCCGCCCTTGCCGGCGCTCAGTCCGATACCGGTGACCTCGCGCAGTACCTCCTCCTGGAGGTCCGCCACGAACAGCCGGGCCCCGCCCGCACCGGCCGTCTGCGCTGCACTGCCGAGGAGAAGGGGCAACTGCTCGAACGGTGCCGTGTGACTGGCTTCCAGCAGGCCGGCCAGCGCCCGCGCCAGATCCTGCGCCGTCACACCCGGCTCCCCAGTCCGGGATCCGGCTTGCCGGCGAGGTTCCGCTCTTCTGCCATGACTCTCCACAGGCGAAGACCACGAAGGTCCGCGCATCGATTACCACGCGTGTACTGACGGGACCACGCCGGACTCGGCCCGCAGAGCGGCACCGATGTGTACGTCCCTCCCGCCCCCGGCTGGAACGCCGGCCAGGACGGCGACATCTCTGAGTCTCCCACCCTGCCGACCGCGGACCGTCCACCGCGGGCTCCCTCCCTGCGGCCACCGCCGCCCAGAAGACCTCATGCGCGCACGCATGCAGCCTTCCCCGGGCAGGATGCAGCTTGTCCCGGGCGGCCTCGAGTAGGCAGCCGTGTTCCGCCTGCGTCGATTCCTGGCCGTGCTCCGGGCGCCCGCCTTCTCCGACCGTCCCAAGGCTTTCCAAGGCGTGTGCTGCCGTGCTCGACCCGGTGCCGGTGCCGGGCCCGGCAGCCGACCCCGTAGCACTCGCCCCCGCACAGCCCCCCGGCGCGGCACTGGGCCCCGGGTCGCGCGCGGTGCCGATCGTGTCGGCTACCGCCCCGGTGGGCCCGCGCCCTCGCCGCTGGGACCCCTGTCCGGGCCGCCGGGCTCAACGGCCAGCTTGCTTGGCAGGCCGTCGCCGCGTCCCGCCGGGCCGGAACAGACCGGCTCCTCGGCTTTGCTCGCCTGCCCTCAGCTCCACGAACAGCGGCACCCAAGCCTTCGGCGCAGGCGGCGACGTACAGGCGGATCGCCTCGTCCCCGTCACGAAGCACACATAACCGCAGACCCGGCTGTCGGCCTCAAAACGTTCACCGCAGCCCGCGCACTTCCGTGATCCGTCCCGGGGCCCTCGAACATCGCAGTATTTACTGGTCGGAGTAGCTGAAGTCGCCCATGGTCCAGGCGCTGACGTCGTCGATGGCGACCCGGTACATCCCGCCGGTCTCCGGGATCCCGACCGTGCCCTGGAGGATCCGGGCCACGTGGAAGTGCAGATGTGTGGGCGGTCCGTCTTCGGGTGCTGCATCGGTGAACATTCCGGAGAAGCCGCTCAGGTGGGCCGAGTCCGCCAGGACCTCTGACACCCGCTGTCTCCAGACGGCTTCGGGGGCCAGCCGGCCCGTGATGACTGCCCCGCCGGTGACCACGGTCAGGGGCATCTGATTGCTGCGCCCGGACTCGACCAGGGCGGCAACTTCAACGAGCAGCGTGTCAGGCTTCGACATGGTACCGATCATATCCACCGGCCTGCCGGCTGCTCCTGGCGGTGCCGGGCAGGTAGGTATGCGGCCCTGCCGCCGGGCGCGAAGACGGCTTCTGCCGACGGCGCTCACGGCTCCCGTCCATGGCCGGCGTCGTGGGGTTTCCGGCTGGGCGCCCGCTGGTTCAGGCGGTCTGGGCGGCGTCCGCGGTGGGGTAGATGTGCAGGACCTGGTCGATGCCGTAGATGCCGAAGAGGTGTTCCAGGTGAGGGCTGAGGCCGGCGATGCGCAGGTGGGTGCGCTGGTGGGTCATCAGGATCAGGGTGACGACCGTGGAGTCGACGAACGTGACGGCTCCGGCGTCCAGGATCAGTCCTCCGTGCGTGTTCACAGCGGTGTCTATCCGGGCTTGCAGCCCCGGCACCGAGGCGTAGTCGAACTCGCCCTGGAGCGCGATCACCGGCAGAGACCCGGGGCCGGAGGGCCGGGGGGCAGAGGTGGTCATCCCGCCATTATGCCGCCCGGCCGTGTGCCCGCACAGACACGGAACCGCTGGCCGGCCCTGCAGTCGCTCATCGGTGGATGTGCGGACCGCAAGGCCGCCGGGTCCTCCGTCCGCTGCGAGGAGGCGTATCCGGGCCTGCTTTCCGGGTGCCGGGCCCATACGACCGCCCTGTGTCTGGCAGGACTGATTATCTCATCGCAGCCAGAACGAAAACCTCTACTGGAGGGAGTAGACATTGGCTGATCGTGTGGGTATGTTTCCTGTCGTAGCCCAGAGAGACAGCAGGGCCCGGCAGGGACGAACTGCCGGGCAGCAGTACCGGTAGGGGCAGTGCGCAGGACGGTGCGGTGGTGGAGTTCCGGAGCCATGAGCAGGTGCAGGACGGTGACGGGACTGGCGACTGGACCGGGTGGCCCGCGGTGATCAGGGGCCACCACCAGCAGGTGCAGGTTGCAGGACCGCAGCGAAGTTGCGTCAAAGAGCAGTACCCCGGTGAAGGCGTCGGCTGCGGGCGCGCGCACCGGGAGGTCCGGCAGTGGGGTTCCAAGCCAAGAGCGTTGTGCAAGGCGGGCGACGGGGCTGGCTGCCGAGAAGGGTGACGCTCGGCTCAGGTCACCAGCAGTGCGCAGTACCAGCAGTACCGGTAAGAGATCGAACACAGAGGGAAGAACGGAGGAGTTGAGGCGCCATCAGGATCGCCCGGACGCACTACCAGGGTCCGGGTACCGCAGGACATCGACAGTGAGGTGGTCTCCGGTCAAGCAACCGCGATCCCCGCACACACCCCCGTTCCCCCCGCGGGTGAATGCGGAACACGAAGCCCGGCCCCGTGACGGGGCCCGGCGGATGGTGTAGCAGTTCCTTCGGGGCCCTGGTGCCACACGGCACCAGGGCCCCTCCACGCGTCCCACCACAGGAAGGTGCCGATGACCGCAGACACCCCGCACGCCCGGCTCGATGACGACGACTACCCCGCCTACACCATGGGCCGGGCCGCCGACATGATCGGCACCACCCCGAGCTTCCTCCGGACGCTCGGCGAGGCCCGCCTCATCACCCCGCTGCGCTCCCCGGGCGGACACCGCCGCTACTCCCGCTACCAGCTGCGCATCGCCGCCCGCGCCCGCGAACTCGTCGACCGGGGCACCCCCGTCGAGGCCGCCTGCCGCATCATCATCCTCGAGGACCAGCTCGAAGAAGCCCAGCGGATCAACGCCGAACACCGCCGCGCCACCGCCCCCGCGGACCCGACCGCCGCGGCCTGAGCGGCCGTGGCGGGCGATGTCGAGCGCGCCCGGCGGGCGTTCCTGGACTCAGCGCCGCCCGGTGAGCGGGAAGCCGACCAGATCGGCGCGGCGGCTGGCCCGGACTGAGGAGCCGGGGCTGCCGGCCGACATCGACCCGGCATTCGTCACGGACGTCCCAGCAGTCTTCTGCGCGACCGGCAGGGACGATCACGCTGCGTGAGGTGGCCCGGCACGTCAACGTCGACGGGTGCGGTCAGTATGGGGCGGCATCCGTCAGGGCGAAGACCCACATGCCGCGGCGTGACCGTTCTCGGGCCGGGGCCTCCGGTCAGGCCAGGTCGGCCTGACCGAACTTCCGGGATCCGGCCGGAAGAGCCGCAGCCGCGGCTTCCGGCGTCGCGATGCCGGGCAGCATCTGCTGCCACCAACGGGTCAGGCGCTGGTGGAGGTCGCGGTGTCCGCACGTGACGTAGGAGAGGATCTGTATGCCCGTGAAGCAGCCCACCACGCTGGCCGCCACGTCCTCGGGTACCAGCTCCTCACGCAGTTCCGATGCGCCCTGAGCACGCGCCAGATCAAGCGTGAATGCGCTCAGCCACCAGTTGTACATGCCGGAGTCGTCCGGCTGAAACATCCTCTGTTCCACAGTGAGACGTATGCTCGCGCGGAACAGGACGTCCGTGCGCAGCCTGTGGGCCAACTCGTGCGTGAAGTCGATGACCTGCTGCATCGGTGACGCGGTGGAGTCGCCCACCTCGATCGGCACTTCGGTCTGAGCGGTCATCACCCCCCTCGCGATCTCTTCTTTCGACTTGAAGTGGAAATACATGGCTCCTTTTGTGATGCCGCTGCGCTCCTGGATCTCGTTGATACTCGCGGCCGCGTAACCACGCTCGTCAAAGACCTTGGCGGCCCCCACCAGTAGCCTTCGTCGCGTTTCGATCGCCCGTTCCTGTCGCGTCATCGCGTTGCTTCCTCGTTTCCTGGAGATGTCGGTCTTGTAGTGAGGCTGATTCAATGCTTCCAAAACAAACCGTACGTTCAGTACGGTTCGACGTGCCCAGTGGCCACCGAGTGCCGCCTGGGGGACGCCACGCAGACAGGAGTCGTGAAATGCCGGTTGTCTTACGGACCTCTCCACACGTCCTCCCCGCCGAGCCCATGAGTCCTCTCTCCTTCGAGCGAACAGCGTCACGTGATCTGGTGCACCGCCGAGCCATAGGTGAAGTGCTGCTGACCGACCACTGGATACGTCTGGCTACGCACCGCTTCAAGGTGGGCGCCCAGTGGCCGCGCGGGCACGGTTTCTACAGCCCGATCAATGATCGCTGGCATGATCCCCTGCTCGCCGCCGAGAGTATCCGCCAGGCATCTTCTCTGGTCAGTCATGTCTTCTACGACCTGCCCCGGGACCACCCGACCCTGATGACGGAACTGAGCACCGATCTCGATCCGGACGCTCTCCTCCTCGACGACCGTCCCCTCGACGTCGAACTCGCCATCGCGTGCAAGGACGTCGTGCTGCACGCGAACCGGCTCGCGGGGATGACCATGGATGTCCTGCTCAGCCGCGGTGCGACGGAGATGGGGCGCGCCCGAATGGTGTTCAACTGCATGCGCGGTTCCGTCTACCGCAGGTTGCGGGGCGCGTACGCCGAGGCGCCTGTGCGCCTGCCCGCCCAGCCGGAGCCCCTCCCGCCGCGAGAGGTGGGCAGGGTCGTTGAGGCTGACGTGGTGCTCGGCCGGCCGCTGCAGGACGGCGGCGGAGGGGACCGGTACGAAAAGGTCTGGCCGCTGCGCGTCAACTGGTCACACCCGACGCTCTTCGACCACCCGACGGACCATGTGCCGGGGATGCTCTTGCTGGAAGCAGCCAGACAGGCGGCCCATAGCCTCGCCGGCCCGGGCGCGGTACTGGCGGCCTCGATGTCCAACCACTTCCACCGGTACGTCGAGTTCGACACCCCGTGCCTCGTCCGCGCCTGGTTGCCGGACCCACCGCAAGGCTCCGGTCCGCTCCGGGTGCGGGTGGCGGCCGAGCAGCGCGACGCCGTCGTCTACGAGTGCACCCTGACAGTCCACGACGCGTCGGCGCCCTCGGGCGGCTCACGGTGAATCGCCCACGCGTCCTGGTCTCCGGCGGATCCGGATTCATCGGTGGCACGGTCGTTCCCCTGCTGAATTCCGCGGGTGTGCGTGTGCGCGTGCTGGTCCACGAGCAACCCGTCGAGGCGGGGCGGTACGCCGAGGCCGTCGACGGCGACATCGCGGACCCATCGTCCCTGCGAGGCATCTGCCGGGACGTGGATGCTGTGCTGCATCTGGCCTCGTACGTGGGCAAGGACGAGGACCGGTGCGTCGCTGTGAACGTCGACGGCACGCGCGGCCTCGTGCAGGAGGCCAGGCGCGCCGGTGTGGACCGGTTCGTCCAACTGGGCACCGCGGCTGTGTATGGCAACGGCCCGTTCCGAAACTTGACCGAAGGGGCGATGGAGCCGCGTCCCGTATCGCCGACCAGTCGCAGCCGTCTCGTCGGCGAACGCTTCACTCTGGAGGCGGGCGGTGCCGTCCTCCGTCCGTACCTCGTGTACGGCACCGGTGACCGGTGGGTGATGCCGGCGTTGCTGCGCATGCTGCGCGCTCTGCCCTCGGGATTGCCCGAACGCGGCGCCGCGCTGCTCTCGCTCACCGAGGTCGGCAGCCTCGCCCTGTCCCTCACCCGCATGGCCGTGGCCCACCGGGCCCGGGCAGCGGCCGGCGTCTTCCATGCCTGTCCGTCCCAGCCTGTCAGCCTGCGGGAGCTGGCCGCGGCGGCCCATCGTCACCTCGGCTTCCCCCTCGTGGATGGCGACCAGTCCTTCGAGCATGCTCGGCAGGCCTTGGTCGCCGCCGGGTGCGACAGTCACATCCTGGATCTGCTCGGCGTCGACCACTGGCTGGATGCGACCCGGCTCGGTGCCATGGGGCACCACGCGCCCGAGATCGGGCTCTCGGCGGGCCTGGCCGCCCACGCCGCCTGGTACCGCGCACAGTTGGTGCGCTGATCCCGCGTCACCTCCCGCCGCAGGGCCGCTGCGGCGGGAGGTGACGCAGGACACACACGCACGTACCTTCCCCTAAAACAAACCGACCGTTAGGCTTTTTTCAGAAACAAACCAATCGTTCGGCTTATGAAAGTTCGGCTGTGTCCCGTCACCTCCCTGAGGGAGAGCTCTGTGTCCACACCGATCGTGATCGTGAGTGACGTGCTTCCGGACGACGCCGTCGTCCCGCTCGAAGCCGCGTGCGAGGTCCGGCGGATCGACGGCCGCGACCGTGCCGCCCTGTTCACCGCCCTGTCCGACGCGGACGCCCTGATCGTGCGCAGCGGCACGAAGGTCGACGCCGAAGCGCTCGGCCACGCGCCCCGGTTGCGGATCGTCGCGCGAGCGGGCGTCGGCCTGGACAACGTCGACACCGCCACTGCCGCGGCTCGTGGCATTACTGTGGTGAACGCCCCCGACTCCAACACCGTGAGCGTGGCCGAGCTCACCGTCGGGCTCCTACTCGCCCTGGTCCGCCACGTCAAGACCGCGGCGCGCTCGCTGGAAGCGGGGGAGTGGCGTCGGGCCGACTTCACGGGCGTGGAGCTCGCGGGCCGTACCGCGGGCATTGTGGGACACGGCCGAGTCGGCCGGCAGGTCGCACGACGGCTGGCCGCCTTCGACATGCAGATCCTCGTCCACGACCCGTACGCCGTCCCTGCCGACAGCGGCGTCCGGTCCGTCGAACTCGACGAACTGCTCGCCTCCAGCGACGTCGTGACCCTGCATCTGCCCAGGACTTCGGAGACCACGGGTCTCGTCGGGGCCCGGGAACTCTCCCTGATGCGGCCCACCGCCTACCTGATCAACACCGCACGGGGCGGCATCGTCGACGAGGCCGCCCTGGAACGGGCACTGAGGGAAGGACGGCTGGCCGGCGCCGCGCTCGACGTCTTCACCACCGAGCCCCCTGGTCCCGCGGCGCTGTTGGGTCTGCCGAACGTTCTCGGAATTCCCCATCTGGGCGCCAGTACGAACGGCGCCCAGCTCAGGGCCGGACAGGAAGTCGTCCGCCTCGTCCTCGCGGAGCTGGCTCCGCTGCTCGCCCCCACACCCGCCGCTGTCTGAGCGACCGCGCCCGCACGCCGGAGACCACCATGCCTGCATCCCCCTCAGCCGCGACAGTGCGCTCGCTGATACCCCGAGCCCGCGACGACCTCGCGGAACTGGTCGCGCTGCGCACCGTCGTAGGGGCCTCGCCCCCGGACCAGTTCCGCCGCGCGGCCGGCCGGATCGCCGATCTGCTCGCGGACGCCGGCTTTCCCGAGACCCGCCTGCTCCCGACCGACGACGGCCCCGAGACGGTCTACGCCCGCCGCCCCGGGTCGCCCGGCGCGCCTTCCGTGGTGCTCTACGCCCACTACGACGTCGTCTCCGCACAGGACGAAACCGACTGGCTGACACCCCCGTTCGAGCTGACCGACCGTAACGGACGCTGGTACGGCCGAGGCAGCGCGGACTGCAAGGGCAACGTCGTCATGCACCTCACGGCACTGCGAGCCCTCCAGGGGGACCGGACCGGCGAGTCCCTCCCCGACCTCGACCTCGTGGTCCTCGTGGACGGCTGCGAGGAACCGGGCGACGGAGGCCTGGAGAAAGTGCTGCGCGCCCACCCCGGTCTGGTCGTCGAACCCGACGTGATCGTCGTCGCCGACACCGGGAACGTCGCCCCCGGTGTCCCGACCCTCACCACCTCGCTGCGGGGCATGGCCGTCGTGGAGGTCACTGTCTCCACTCTGTCCAAGACGCTGCACTCGGGCCAGTTCGGCGGGCCCGTGCCCGACGCGATGACCGCTCTCATCCGTCTCCTGGGCACGCTGCACGACAGCGGGGGCACGACCAGGGTGCCCGGCCTCGATCCCGAGCCGGCATCCGGGGCCCGGGACGGCGGGGACCGCGCGGAGTACGCCGAGAAGGACCTCCGCGCCGACGCCGGCCTCCTGGACGGCGTCGAACTCATCGGCGCGGGCAGCATCGCCGACCGGCTGTGGAACCTGCCGGCCGTCACCGTCCTGGCCGTACAGTCCCCGCCCCTCGACAGTGCCGTACCCGCACTGCTGCCCTCGGCCAAGGCGCTGATCAGCGTGCGCACACCGCCCGGCACGGACGTGTCCGGTACGCATGAGGCGCTGGCCGGGCACCTGCGGGACCAGGTCCCCTGGGGCGCGCACCTGGAAGTCCGGCGTGTCACCAGCGGTCCGTCCTTCCTCGCCGACACCGGGGGAGAGGCCCACGGCGTGATGCGTGGCGCCCTGCGGGACGCCTTCGGTGTCCACGCCCGCGAAGTGGGGGCCGGCGGTTCGATCGCCGTGTGCTCCGTCCTGCGGACGCTCTATCCGGACGCGGAGATCCTTCTGTGCGGTGTCGAGGATCCCCCGTCCAACATCCACGGCACCGACGAGAGCGTGAGCCCACGCGAGATCGCCTCGCTGGCCCACGCCGAAGCGCTCTTCCTCCGCCGTCTGGCCGCTCTCCGGACGGACCCGCGGAGTGCGGGCGGCGACGTCGTACCCCGCACCACGCCGACCGGCCCGCAGGAGGACCGATGATCTACCAGCGTGCATGCGACATCGTCACCGACGAGATCTTCCTCGAAGTCGACGACGTCCTGCCGGGCAGCCACCTCTTCCTGAAGCTGGAGGGGATGAACCCGGCGGGGTCGGTCAAGCTCAAGTCCGCGGTCGGCATGGTCGACGACGCCGAACGCAAGGGTGTGCTCTGGCCCGGAGGCCGGATCGTCGAGTCCTCCTCCGGCAGTCTCGGCATAGCGCTCTCCGTGATCGCCGCCTCCCGCGGATACGACTTCACCTGCGTGACCGACCCGAACGTCTCCCCGCAGAGCCTCGCTCTCATCCGTGCCCTGGGGGCCGATGTCGTCCAAGTGACCCGGCGGGACCACAACGGCGGCTACCTGGCCACCCGGATCGCCCGCATCCACGAGATGATCGACGCCGACCCGGGCCTGGTGTGGCTCAACCAGTACGCCAACCCCGCCAACGCGCAGGCCCACGCCCGGCGTACCGCCACCTCGATCCTGAAGAACATCGGCCACGTCGACGTCTTGGTGGTGGGCGCGGGCACCACCGGCACGCTCATGGGCTGCACGCAGCACTTCCGGACGTTCTCGCCGTGGACGAAGATCGTCGCGGTGGACACCGTCGGATCCGTGACCTTCGGCGGCCCGCCCGGCCCCCGTCACATCCCCGGCCTCGGCACCAGCCGCCGCCCCGAACTGTGCCGGCCCGACCAGGTGGACGAGGTCGTCCTGGTGGACGAGGGCGACGCCGTCCGCATGTGCCGCCGCCTGGCCCGCGAACGAGGACTGCCGCTCGGAGGCTCCACGGGATCCGTGCTCGCCGCGCTGGAGTCGATGACCGACCGGATTCCCACGGGCTCGCGCGTCGTGGCCGTCTCCCCGGACATGGGAGACCGCTACGTCAGGACGATCTACGACGACGACTGGGTCGCCGACACCTTCGGCACGCACGTTCTCGACCCTTCCGGCAGACATCCCGTCGCCGTGTGACCGGCCGCCGGCCTGCCCCCCGGCCCGGCGAGCGACGCACGACGCACCCGTTCCGACCAGAAACGAGACGAGGAAATCCAGCATGTTCGACTTCCACGTGGTGGGCGGTGCAGTGCTGCGCACCCTCATCGACGACTCCCGCCCCGACATCGTCGACACGGTACGCTCCGCCTACCTCACCCACTACGACGGCGACTCCGTCAACCCCAACAGCTACTTCCTGCGTTTCCCGGACAAGCCGGACGCCCGCATCATCGCCCTCCCCGCCCACCTCGGAGGCGACCACGGCGTCTCCGGCATCAAGTGGATCGCCAGTTACCCCCGCAACATCGAGCGCAACATCCCCCGTGCCTCGGCCACGCTGCTCCTCAACGACTACGAGACGGGCTACCCCTTCGCCTGCCTGGAGGCGTCACAGATCAGCGCCGCCCGCACCGCCGCGTCCGCCGTCCTGGGGGCCCAGGAACTTGCCGGCGGACCGACTGCGACCCGAATATGCCTGGTGGGCGCCGGGGTCATCGCGCGCAACATCGCCGAGTTCTTCGCCGCGCAGTCGTGGTCGGTCGACACCTTCGTCGTCCACGACCGGGACGTCTCCTACGCCTCCTCACTCACCCGCCGCATCGGCGAACTCGGCTACCGCGCCGAGCAGGAGGACTCCTACGAGCGGGCCGCGGCCGACGCCGACATCGTGGTCTTCGCCACCACCGCACCAGAGCCCTGGGTCACCCGGGCGGACGCCTTCGCCCCGGGCCAGACCGTCCTCAACATCTCGCTGCGCGACCTCGGACCGGACGTCGTGGCCGGCGCGCAGAACATCCTCGACGACGTCGACCACTGCCTGACCGCCAACACCTCGCCCCACCTGGCCGAACAGCAACTCGGCAACCGCGACTTCATCGACGGCACCCTCGCCCAAATGCTGCGCGGCGAGATCACTCCGGCAAGGGACCGGCCGCGCATCTTCTCACCCTTCGGGCTCGGCGTCCTTGACCTCGCGGTGGGACAGCGCCTTTACCAGCAGGCAGTGGACAAGGGCCTCGCGGTGTCCGTCCCCGACTTCTTCGGTGAGACACAGCGCTGGAACTGACGTCCGCACGCTTTCCTCGCCCCCCGGAGAAAGAGCCCCGTCATGCCTCTCAGCACCGCCACCACCACCTGGCCCCGCGCCCACGCCCGGGAAGCCGAGCTGGCCGCCCTCGCGGCCGGCCACGCCCAGCGCTTCCCCTGGTACCGGGAACTTCTCCTGCGCCGCGGTGTACTGGGGTCCGGCGACCTGTCCAGACTCCCGGTCATCGGCACCGGCCTCCTCGGTGCGCACTACTACACCGCCGAACATCCGCAGATGCCGGACGCGTCGGCCTACCACACCTCCGGAACCTCCGGCGGACAGCGCAAGCGCATCCTCTACTCACCCGCGGACGACGACGCCTACGTGGCCCACCGCCGCCTGCTCTTCGGGGAGTTCACCCGATCCGTGCCGCGCGGCTCCGTCGCGGTGGCCGACCTCGGCACCGGCCACGCCGCAGCCTCCGCTCGCCGCGTCTTCCTCGAGCTCGGCTTCACGGCCTACGACATCGACTTCACCCGGCCCGTGGACGAGCACATCGACAAGCTCAACGCCTGGCGCCCCGACGTCTTCTTCACGATGCCGATGATCCTCGACAAGCTGCTGCAGGCCCGTCCCGGCCTCGACATCCGCCCGCGGAAAATCATGGTCGTCGGCGACGTCGCACCCCTCGCCTGGCGCGCCCACATCGCCGCCCGGTTCGGGCTGCGCACCGAGGACGTCCTGGACGTGTTCGGTTCCATCGAGGTCGGGGCCATCGCCCACTCGTGCGCCGAGACGGGCCTCTACCACTTCCACGACCACATCGTCCCCGAGGTGGTTCCTCCCGAGAAGCTGGCCCACCTCACCGAGGACGACCGGGTCCCGTCCCACCAGGAAGGAAGCGGGGCCCTCCTGCTCACGTCGCTCGCGCGCCGGTACTTCCCCGCGGTCCGCTACATGACCGGTGACGCCATCACCGGTCTGCGCCGTGTCCGCCACGACGGCCGAGAGGTGTTCGCGTTCGAGCGCATCGACGGGCGCCTCGCCGGAGACCTCAAGCACGGCGAGCGAGTCAGCAACCACGACCTCGCACAGGTCATGGCCGAGAACTTTCCCGGCCGCCCCTTCGAAGCGTCCGACGAGGACGGTCTGATCATCAGCGTCGTCGCGGACCGCGTCGGCGACGACCAGATCGCCGCGGTCCGGGCGGCCGTCGACCGTTTGGCCCCCGACGTCGCGCAGATGATCGCATCCGGCCTCGTTGGGCCGGTCCGCGTGAAGGCCGTTCCTCTGGACGCACTCAGGTCCGGTCATGCCAAGCGCCGCCTCGACCTCAAGGAGGGCTGAACCGTGTGCGGAATCGCCGGAACGGTGTCCCTCGGCGGACACGCTCCCGTCCACTCTCCCTACGCGCTCGCCGCCTGCGCGGCCATGGAGCACCGGGGCCCCGACGAGACGGGGACCTTCGCCGCGGCCGACGCCGCCCTGGCGATGTGCCGGCTGAAGATCATCGGTCTCCACGACGGGTCCCAGCCCGTCCACAGCGACGACGGCACCGTCATCTGCGTCCTCAACGGCGAGATCTACAACCACAGGGAACTGCGCGACTTCCTGGCTTCCCGGGGCCGTCCGGTGCGTGGAGGCAGCGACGCGCAGGTACTGCCACACCTGTACCAGGAGCTGGGCGAGAGCTTCGTCGAACGGCTCCACGGCATGTTCGCCATCGCCGTCTACGACACCCGCCACCGGCGCCTCGTCCTGGCCACCGACCGGGTCGGCAAGAAACCGCTGTTCTACGCCAGGCCGACCGGCGACTCGGTGGCGTTCGCCTCGGAGCTGCCCGCCCTCATGCTGCACCCCGGCATCGGCAAGTCCACCGACCCCGTCGCAATCGACCAATACCTCAGCTACCGGGTCGTACCCGCACCACACACCATCTACCGGCAAGTCCGCAGGCTGGAACCGGCGACTACGCTGGTGTTCGAGGCGGGCCGCCCCGAACGCAGGCACACGTACTGGCAGTTCGACTTCACCGCCGAGCTGACCGACGTACCGCAGGACGAAATCGACGACCGGATCGACACACTGCTCCAGCAGGCAGTGCGGGACCGACTGGAATCGGAAGTGCCGCTCGGCGCCATGCTCAGCGGCGGCCTCGACTCCAGTCTGGTGGTCGCCATGGCGACCCGGCAGCTGGGCCGGCCCCTCCACACCTTCTCCGTCGGCTTCGAGCACGCCGCCTTCGACGAGTCGGTGCACGCCCGCGCCGTTGCAGACCACTGCGGCACCCACCACCACGTGTACCGGATCGGCGCCCAGGACGCGAAGGAGGCGGTCGACACCATCCTCACCCACATGGGCGAGCCCTATGCGTTCCCGTCCGCCATCGCGGCATCCTGCATGTACAAGCTGGCCAAACAGCACGTCACCGTCGTGCTGACCGGCGACGGAGCCGACGAGATCTTCTGCGGATACGGCCGCTACCAGCGGCTGCGCGACCTGACCGGAGGCGGCGACCTCGCCGACCGCTACGAGCGCGTCCTTGTGGACGGCGTGCCCCACGTGCTCAAGGACGAGCTGTACTCGGCCGACTTCGCCGCGCGGATCCCGGGACACCCGCACAACTACCTCAGGGCCCGCTTCGGCCGAACCGATCCCTCGGTGCCGGACCTGGACCGCGCCATGCAGGTCGACAGCGGATTCTGGCTGCCCGACGCGCAGCTCGTGAAGATCGACCGCATGTCCATGGCCCACTCCGTCGAACCCCGCAGCCCGCTGCTCGACCACCGGCTCATCGACTACGTCACCCGTATCCCCGCCGCCCGCAAACTCGTCGGCGGGCAGGAGAAGGCCCCGCTCAAGCGGGTGGCGGCCCGCTACCTCCCGCGGCCGGTCCTGGAGCGCCGCAAGCAGGAACTCGCCGTGCCCCTGGAAAGCTGGCTCGGCACGGAGCTGCGCTCCACCATCACCGACACCCTGCTGTCCGAAGCCTCACTGGAACGCGGCTACTTCCGCCCGGACGTCCTGCGCTCCACGGTCCGCGAGTTCCGGCCGGCGCACAGCTACGCGCTGTGGACGCTCTACATGCTGGAGCGGTGGCACCAGCTCCAGGAGGGCAGCGCCGCCCACGAGGCGCCCGCGGTCGCCCACGCCTGAACCAGCACCGCGACGGACCATCCACCCGACCGTACCCGCACGTCTACGAAGGTGATCCTCATGACCGCTCATCCCACGCTCCTGGGTGCACCGTCCATGCCCGCCGAAGGAGCCCGGCTCAAGCCCACGTTCGACGCTGCTCGACTGCTGCGCGAACTCACCTCCGTCCGCGAGCACTCCTGGGACCAGCAGCGCGTCTACACCGAGAACGGCGTCGGTGACGCCACCGAGGTCGACTGGCGCTGCCTCGCCCTGCGCAGTCCCGGCGGCGCCGGCGACCGCACGGACCCGGGCGGCCCCGGCCCGCTCAGCTTCGCGGACACCGTGTGGCTCGACCGCATCCCGTACGTTCGTGAGGTGCTGGAGTCGATCCCGGCTCCGCTGCACGCCGTCCGGTTCATGGCCCTCGGCCCCGACACCGTCGGGATGGACCACACCGACCCCAAGTACGGGCCCCGCTGGGGTGTCGGACGGCTGCACGTCCCGGTCGTCACCAAC
Source organism: uncultured Streptomyces sp. (assembly GCF_947488945.1). GTDB lineage: Bacteria > Actinomycetota > Actinomycetes > Streptomycetales > Streptomycetaceae > Streptomyces. The sequence goes on along the minus strand of NZ_CANLBS010000013.1, from coordinate 21,125 downwards.
CCCGGCGCCGTACTGGTCCTCGACGGCGTCGAACACCGCTGGCAGCCCGGGGACTTCTGGTTCGGCGACTTCAGTCGCACCCACCGCGTCCAGAACAGCGGCAGCGAGCACCGCGTGCACCTGGTCATCGATGTCCTGGTCACCCCCGGCCTGGCCTCCCTCTTCCCGGAGACCTGGCAGGAGTACTTCAGCAAGGGCGAGGTCCTGTACAACCGCCAGGAGAGCCCGCAGACCGCCGACGAACGCCGCCGGAACGGCGCCACCCGTTTCTCCCTCCCCGCCACATTCCACCTGTGGGAGGACTTCACCCCGCTGTCCGCCGACCAGCCCCAGCAGACCGCGACGCTGGCCGAGGACGGGGACCGGATGACGCTCCGGCTGTCCGGTGACCGTGACTTCGCACTGGTACACCTCGGTGACGACGAATACCGCCTCTCCGGCTGGAGCGAGGAACGCACCCTCCAGGTCTTCCCCGACGGCCCGGACCCCAGGGTCGTGCTGCGGACCCGCGAGGGCAATCAGGTCCACGAACTGACCGTGCCCGCCGAGCGCCTCGCCGCCTGACCCACCACCGTACGGGGCGCAGCCACGGCTGCGCCCCGCCCCGACCGAGGGAAGCCATGACCGCCTACCGCGACAGAGGCGCGCCATCCGCGGCGACCGCCACCGACCGTCCCAGGCCCGCCGTCATCGTCATCACCGACCTGGTCGTGCTCGCCAAGCACCTGCGCCTGCTGGACGCGGCCGGCCGGCGTGGCGTGACACCGCTGTTCGTCTTCGGGCCCGAAACCCCCGCCGAGGAACTGGCCCGGCACCGCGGCGACCCGGAGCACCCGCTCTCCGCAATCCCCGACGAGGACCTCCGGCACCTCACGGACACCTCGCTGGAGACCCTGCTGCACGGGGTGACCCCCTGGCTGCGCGACCGGTCCGTGCGTGCGGTGCTGAACGTCGGCGAGGTGTTCGTCGAGTCCGCCGGAGCCCTCGCCCAGACGCTGGGGCTCCCCGGTCCCGGTACGCACGCGGCGCTGGTCTGCCGCAACAAGGTGCTCCAGCGCATGGCCGCCCCCGGCCTCGCACCCCGCTGGACCCTGCTCCAGCCCGGCCGGACGAGGCCGACGGACGGTTGGGATCTGTACCCCGCCGTCCTCAAACCGGCTTCGCGGATGTCCAGTTCGGGCGTACGAGCGGTCCACGAGCCGGGAGGCGTGCCCCCGCTCCTGCCCGAGTACGGCCCCGACGAGCTGCTCCTGCTCGAGGAGCGGATCGTCGGCCGCGAATACTCCGTCGAGACCCTGGTCCGGGACGGAGAGGTGCTCTGGTCCGGCATCACCGCGAAAGACACCAACGAGTCCGGCACGTCCTTCTTCACCGAAACCGGCCACACCTCCCCCGCACCCGACCTCACCCCGGCCCAGGAAGAGCTGCTGCTCCAAGCCAACAACGAGTTCCTGCGGGCCGTCCGGTTCGGCACCGGCATGTGCCACGCCGAGTTCAGACTGACGGCGCGGGAGCAGGTGATTTTGATGGAGGCGGCGGCCCGGCCACCCGGTGACGCCATTACCCGGCTGTGGCGCCTGGCCACGGGCATGGACCTGGACGCCGCCCTGCTGGACCTTGCGCTCGGCGCCGAGCCCGCCACCGCACCGCCGCGTCGCCGCGCCAAGCAGGTCTACCTCGACCATCCCCGGGGGCTGCTCGCCGACGTGACGGCAGGAGACGTACCCGTCCACTGGGTCGGTGAACAGGGCCGGTGGCCGGATCTGACGCCGCTCCCGAGCGACGTTCCACCCCGAAGTCACGCAGTCCTGGTGAGCCGGCACCGCGGCGACCTGCTCGGTGAGCAGTCCGACTCTCAGGGCCGGTCGGTCTCCGTCGTCCTGGACGGCCCCCTCGACGCGGATCTCGACAAGGCCGTTGCCGAAGTGACCGCGGTCACGGGGATCTACACGCTGGAGCCGGCGCCCGCCGCGCCCGAGGAGGCAGTGCGGTGACCGCCCGCCCCACCGCCGCTCCCGCTACCGGCACCGGGGCCGCGGCGCGCGACGCGGCCAACGCCCGGGCCGTGGCTCGTCTCACCGGATCCCGTCCCGTCCTGGAGACTGTCGCCCCCGCCGGCGACGTCGTCCCCGGCATGACGCCCCTGACGGTCCTCGTCTCCGGCCCCCCCATGCCCTGGAAGGAGTACGCGGGCGGTCAGCGCCGGGCCGTCGTCGGCGCCGTCCTCTACGAGGGCCTCGCCCGGAGCACAGCAGAGGCTGAGGCACTGCTCGCCGAGGGCACCATCGAGGTGCGGGCCTCCCACGATCACGCCACAGTCGGATCGCTCACCGGTGTGTGCACCGCGTCAATGCCCGTGGTCGTCGTCCGTGACGAGGCTTCCGGACGGCGCGCCTTCTGCCGGATGAACGAGGGAGCCGACCGCGCCTCGCTCACCTTCGGAGTCTGGGACGAGGGGGTCGGCGCCCGACTGCGACACGTCTCCGACGTCGTCTCGCCCGCGCTCGCCGAGGTGCTGGAGCACCTGGGCGGGCTGCCGCTCGCCCCGCTCGTCCGCCGGGCCCTGGCCATGGGCGACGATCTGCACAGCCGTCACAAGGCGTCCGGCGCCATGCTGCGGAACGTCGTGCTGGACGCCCTGCTCGACCTGTCGACGAGCGGGGTCGCGTCGCACCACCGGGCTCTGGCCGCCTATCTGCGCTCGGCCGAATACCTGTTCCTGCACCTCGTGATGGCAGCGGCCAAGGCCGCGACCGACAGCGCCTCCGGCATCGCCGGCAGCACGCTGGTCACTGCGATGAACCTCAACGGGAAGCAGTTCGGGTTACGGGTGTCCGGTCTCGGCGACCGATGGTTCACCGCACCCCTCCCACCGGTGTCCACCCTGCGCGGCCGCCTCTACGACGGCTGGACCACGGACGACCTGGCGTACGTGGGAGGCGAGAGCCTGATCACGGAGACGATCGGCCTCGGCGGCATGTCCGCCGCAGCCGCCATGCCCCTGCAGGACCACTCCGCCGGCACCCCGGCCGACATGATTCGGCTGACCGAACGCATGTTCCGCATCACCCTGCGGGAGCACCCCGAGTACCGCATCCCCGCCCTCGCCTACCGCGGCGCGCCGTGCGGCATCGACGTGACGCGCGTCGCGGAAACCGGCATCGTCCCCGCGGTCCACCTCGGCGCGACGCTGCGCGACGGCGGGCACGCCGGCGCCGTTTTGTTCCTCCCCCCGCTCGAACCCTTCCGGCGGGCCGCTGCATACCTGTCCGCCGACCCGCCCGGCCACCACGCCCGCACCAGCCCGACCCGGAGAAACCCGTGACACCCTCGCTGCCCTCTCGCCCGGACACGGACGAGGCACCCACGACCACCCCGGACGGCCCCGACCGCCCGGCCAAGCCCTCTGTCCCCCTCGGTCCCGTCCGCAGCTGGCTCGCCGTGGTCGCCGTCGGCATGGGCGTCTTCGCCTTCACCACGACCGAAATGGTTCCGATCGGACTGCTTCCCGCGATGAGCCGGGACCTCGGCGTCTCGGAGGGCTCCGTCGGCCTGTCGGTGACCCTGTACGGCGCCATCGCGGGTCTTTTCGCACCGGTGCTGACTGCGGCGACCCGCAGGCTCGACCGCCGGGTGCTGCTTTTGCTGGTCCTCGGCATCTTCATCGCGGGAAACGCCTTCACTGCGCTGTCGTCCTCGTACACCGTCCTCATGGTCTCGCGGTTGCTGACGGGCTTCGCACACGGCGTGATGTGGTCGATCGCCGCGAGCATCGCCATCCGCCTGGTGCCGAAAGGCCAGGCCGTCCGGGCCACGGCGGTCGTCTTCAGCGGCATCTCCATCGCCTCCGTCGTCGGCGTGCCCTTCGGTACTTTCATAGGTCAGTCAGACTGGCGTACCGCGTTCTGGGTCATTTCCGGCATAGGCGTCCTGATTCTGACCGCGGCGGTGCTGCTCGTGCCGCGCCTCGAACCACGCACCGTAGTGCGCCTGGCCGAACTGCCCCGGCTATTGGGGGACGCCAATCTCCGGATCGCCACCCTCGTCACCGTGGCCATGGTGATCGGACACTTCGCCGCCTACACCTACGTCGCGCCCTTCCTCGAACAGGACGCGGGTATCCCGGCCCACTGGGTCAGCGCCCTGCTGCTCCTGTACGGCGTAGCCGGCGTCGTCGGCAACTTCGGGGGCGGCGCGGCCGCTGCCCGAGCACTGCGCACCACCACCCTCACCTGCATCCTGCTGCTCGCCGCGGCCGTCGTCCTGCTGGTGGTGAACGGCGAGTGGCGCCCCGGTACGGTCGTCCTGCTGCTCGTGTGGGGCATCGCGTACACCGCGCTGCCGGTCTGCCTGCAGACCCTCGTCTTCGCCAGCGCCCCGAAGGCCCCCGAAGCCGCGACCTCGCTGTACATCTGCGCCTTCAACATCTCCATCGCGCTCGGCGCACTGATCGGTGGGTGGTTCGTCGACACCTCGGGCCCCTCCGCGGTGATGTTCATCGGTGCCGGATTCAGCCTGGTCGCCGCCCTCCTGATGACCCGCTACAGCGTCGCCCGCCCCGAGTAGCCGGGGCCCCGTCGTCACCCGTGCCGAAAACCCCCTGACGGAGGCATCCATGACTGTCCCCCCCGTCGGACCGCCGGTCGACCTGCGCTCCGACACCGTGACCCGGCCGGACGCACGGATGCGCGCGGCCATGGCGAGCGCCGAGGTCGGCGACGACGTCCTCGACGGCGACCCCACTATGCGGGCGCTGGAGGCGAAGGTCTCCGAGCTCCTCGGCACCGAGGACGCGTTGTGGGTGCCCAGCGGATCGATGGGCAACCTGATCGCCCTATGCGTGCACCTCGAACGAGGAGACCGTTTCCTCGCTCCGGACCGCGCCCACATCCTCGACCTCGAAGCGGGTACGGCTGCCTGGCTGGCCGGAGGCATGCCCCGCGCCCTGCCCTGGACGGCAGGCCCCGGGGTGCCCGACCCCTCCGACATCAGCAGGGCCGTCGCCCCCGGCGGGCCGTATTTCGCCCTGCGGGACCGGCTGTTGTGCCTGGAGAACACCCATGGCGCAGCCGGCGGCACGGTCACCACCGCCTCGCAGCACCGCCGCCTGGTCGCCGCCGCCCACGACTCCGGGCTGCTGGTTCACCTCGACGGCGCCCGCCTGTGGAACGCCGCTTCCGCACTCGGTGTGGCGCCTGCGGTGCTGGCCGAGGGCGCCGACACCGTCCAGGTCTGCCTGAGCAAAGGGCTCGGCGCGCCGGTGGGTTCGGTGCTGGCGGGCAGCGCGGAGTTCGTACGGCAGGCCCGTCGGGTCCGCAAGATGCTCGGGGGCGGTGTCCGGCAGGGCGGAGTCCTGGCCGCGGCCGGACTGGTGGCCCTGGAGCGCCAGGACCGACTGGCCGTCGACCACGAACACGCCCTGCTGCTCGCGGCCGGCCTCGCCGACCGGGGATGGAAGACCGCGCCCCCGCAGACCAACATCGTTGCCGTGCCCGTCCATGACCCGGCCGGCACCGTCGCTCGCCTCGGACAGGTCGGGATCCTCACCCTGCCGACGGATACCGGCGTCCGCATGATCACGCACTGCGACGTGTCACGTCACGACATCATTCGGACGATCAACGCCTTCCCGCCGCCCGCCTGAGCGGGGTGCCGGGGCAGCGGGCACCGCGACGATCCCCGTAGCGCCGCCACCGGGTGCCGACCGCCCTCGGCACCCGGTCGGCCTGCGACACCCCCCCGAGCGTTGTCCGGCCCCGATCGGTCGGACATCACTGAGCCGCCTGCCAATCCTCCACCGGAGCGCCCATGCCGCTGTCGCGTACACCACGCAGATGGATCCCCGAGACCGACCCGGTGCCACGAACCCGGCCGCGCGGCGAACCGGAGCACGCGTCACGTGCTACTGGATCCGCCGCCCTGCCGCTGGCCGGTGCCGTGGCCGGAGGCGTCGCGCTCGCCCTGGAATCCGTGGTCAACGGCAGGCTCGGTGAGCACGCCGGATCCGTGGCCGCGGCGACCTGGTCGAACATGCTCAGCTTGTCTGTCGTAGTCGGCGCCGCGGTCTTCCTGACAGCGCTGCGACCGGCGTTCGCCGCCCTGCGCGCCGCCTTGCAGTCCGGTGCCTTGCGTCCCCGGCACTGCCTCGGCGGTGTCGCTGGCGGCAGCATGATCCTGACCCAGGCGCTGACCGCGGCGCCGCTCGGGCCGGCCTCGTACACGCTCGCACTCGTCTCCGGCCAGACACTGTGCGGAGTGCTCGTCGACCATCTCGGTCTGGGCCCGGGCGCCCCGCACCCGGCGACCCGGCGCCGACTGGTCGGCGGACTGCTCTCCGTGTGCGCGGTGGCCCTCCCTGTGCTGGCCGCACCGGACGCCGGACGCACGCTGGCGCTCGCCGCCCTGCCCTTCCTCGCCGGTGCCGCCCTGTCCTGGCAGATGGCGGTGAATGGCCGGGTGGACGAAGCCGCCGGACGGCACCCGTACCCCGCGGTCCTTCTCAGCTTCGCCACCGGCAGCGCGCTGATGCTCGCCGCCGCCGCCGCACTGGCGGTACTCGGCCGGCTGCCCGCACCCCGTTCCGGCCCGCCGTGGCACTACACGGGCGGCCTGCTCGGCTGTGTGGTGGTGCTGTCGGCCGTGCTGGCCGTGCGCCGCATCGGTGTACTGGCCGCAGGGCTCGGCATGGTCGGCGGACAGGTGCTCGGGTCGCTCGTCCTGGGGCCGCTGATGGGGCAACCGCCGCCGCACCTCTGGGCGGTCGTCATCGGAGCGGTCTTGCTGATCGTTGCGGCTGTGATGGCGGCTCCGTCCGCCCCGGCCCGCAGCGCCCCCGGCCCTCTTCCGCCGCTTCTCACGGTTCATCCGCCCGCGGACGGCCTCGACGGAGGAGGAAAGTGACCTCCGGTGGTACGACAGCAACGCGCCGTCCGTTCACGCGAAGCCATCCTGCGAGCCGCGGCAAGAGTCGTGGACCGGCACGGTCTGACCGCCGCGACCCTCGACAGGGTGAGCGTCGAGGCGGGCCTCTCCAAAGGTGCGATCTACTTCCACTTCGCCGACAAGAACGCGCTGGCCTCCGCTTTGGAGCAGGAGGCGGCACGGGCATTGGACAGGATGGCGGCCGCCCGGACGTGCCGGCCGGCTCCGGCTCTGACGACGATGGTCGAGACGACGCGCGAACTCGCCCGCGCGCTGACCGACGACGTGGTCGTGCGGGCCGGGTTCCAGGTCAGCTGCGACCGTGCCGAGGGGGAAGAGCCGGTCCTGCGCCGTCGGCTCTCCTGTCTTCTGGTGGGGCTGCTGGAGGAGGCCCGGCACGACGGAAGCCTCGCACCGGGTGCCGCGGTCGACGACATCGTCGTATGTGTCGTCGCGATCACGGTGGGCATCCAGATGCTGGCACGCCAGCGTGGCGCCGCCCAAGTGCATTCCCGGGTTCTGGAACTCTTCTGGTGCGTCACCCTTCCCGAACTGACCCCCGGCCCGCCGCCGACGCACCGGAAGCCTCCGACACAGGACCGGCGGGGGAGCGGTCCGGAAGGCGGATCGGTGACGCCTGATGCCACCGACGACCTTTAGCCCGGGCAGGGTTCCGTCCCGCGCTGGTGGACTGCTCGGGCGAGTGCCTCCGTCATGTGGCCGGCCAGCCCCACCGGATCCTGTGCGTGCGCAAGATGCCCCTGCTCGGGCATGACGGTGACGTGGGCGCGCGGCAGGGCCGACGCGAATCGGGCGAACGCCTCGCCATAGGGGACGGTGCCCTCGTTCTCGGATCCGAGCAGCAGGGTGACGGGAAGATCGAGGGCACCGAACGCCCCCAGATCGGCGCGGTGCTCGTTGAGAGCGGTCAACTCGTGGAGGAGAGGAGCGGCCAGCGGCCTCAGGACTTCCCACGTGTCGCTTTCACGCAGCCGCGCAACGTACTGCGCGGAGAACCCCGACAGGTCCCGGTTCACGATCTCCACGGCACGGTCCAGGTCACCTGCGGCATCAGCCTCCCGCAGCGCGTCGAGCACCTGGTCGCCGAAAGGCCGTACGACTGGTTCGTAGAGAGTCAGCGTATGGACGTACCGGAGGTTCTGGGCGGCGGTCTCCAGCGCCACCAGCCCACCGAAACTCCAGCCGAACAGATCCACCCCCTGCCGCGCGCCCTCCTCCGCGGCGATCACCTCCAGCACGTGGCCGAGATCCTCGATCTCGGTGCGGAGCGAGTAGCCCGGCCCGAGCGCGCTGCTCGGCCTCCTCCCACGCCGGTTGAGCACGTAGACCGATCCGGCCACGTCCAGCGCGTCCACGACCGGCTGCCACGAGGCGGCGTCGGCCATGACACCGGGCACGATCAGAAGAGGCCGGCCTGAGCCGGCACGCCGGGTCAGGGCAAGCGAAATATCCTCGCGTTCCACGTGCTTCAGCACGACGTGATACCTCCCGATGTAATTCCCGTGCCCAAGAGAAGGCACATATGGGAGGCACAACGACCGCCCGGACGAGAAGAAACGGCGGCCTCCGTGGAGCGGACCATCGCGCGCGGGGTGACAGTACGGCGGGCCCGGATCGTCTCCGAGCCGGTCACCGACTACATCCGCTTCGAGCACGTGATCACCGACGCGAACCTCCGGGCCGGCGAACAGGTCCGCTGGCCGCCCCGCCGCCCCGCCGCCGCGCCTCCACCCTCGCCCTGCCCGGCAACGACTTCTGTCTCATCGACGACCAGGTCGTGCGGTGGAACATCTTCTCCGGCGACGGCGAGGCCCTGGAACCCGACCACACCGACGATCCGCAGGCGGTCAAGTTGTGCGCGGAGGCGTTCCGTACGGTGTGGGAACTGGCCACCGACCACGCCGAAGGCGTTCGCCGGCCCCGCGGAGATGGCCGTCTACGGAGACGCCGCCCGCGCCCTCATCCAGGCCGCGGTCGACGCCCTGGAGTGCATTCCCGCAATTACCCGCAATCGTCTTGAGGACCCATCCGTTTCCTCCGTAGCGTCGAATGACACCGACGCACCCAGCAACCGGAGGCGGCACCCCATGCGCGCACCCACGCCCGCCGAACCCGAACCCGAAGACCACGGGCCCCGCCCCGTGTTCGGGCGGCCCTCCCCGGCACTGCTGGCACGCGCCGACCGCGGCTACGCACGCTTCCTCGACCGGACCGGCGACCAGGACGACCGGGACGACCAGGCCGCGCACCGCACGAGCAGCGCCCGGTGACCGCCGGCCCCCCGGGAGACAGCGCACCGGCCACATCGCCGCTGCGCCCGAGCACGCACACCGTCCTCCACGACCCCGGCGGACTGCTCGGAGCGGAGCTCACGCGCGGCCGTGAGCCGTACGAGAGCCTCATCAAGGCTGTCCTCGGGTGGACCTGCCCCGACACCCTCGCGATCCGGGACTGCCACCAGATCGCCCTCCAGCTCACCGGCCACGCCCGCGCCGTCTCCGCCGAACTCCGCAGACGAGCCGACGTTCTGCCGAAGTCCAGCGGCCCCAGGGCACTCACCGACCTCGTCCTGCGGGAGACGGAAGACCAGCTGTCCCCGCTGCCGAAGGCACCATGGACTGCGCCAAGGCCCGCGCCCGAGCGGTGCGCGCTCTCTACGAGCGCCTGGACCGGCTGGAGGCCCCTGCGGGGTGAAACCGGGCGGGCCCGGGGGAGCCGAGCGGTCAGTGGCTGTCGTCTTCGGGGCGCTGCGGACCGCCACCCGGGTCTTCCCCGACCCGGTCGCCTGCTTCGCTGTGGTGCGGAGCGGCCCCCGATCTCGTGGGCAGGCGTGTCAGAGGGTGAGCAGGACCTTGGTGGCGCGGCGTTCGTCCATGGCCTTGTAGCCCTCGGGGGCCTGGTCGAGGGGCAGGGTGAGGTCGAAGACCTTGCCGGTGTCGATCTTGCGGTCCCAGATGAGCTGGATCAGGTCGGGCAGGAACCGGCGTACCGGGGCGGGGCCGCCGAGGGTGTGGATGCCGGCGAAGAACAGCTCGATGCCGGGGATCTTCACGTCGTCGTTCACGCCCACGTAGCCCAGGTGCCCGCCGCCGCGGGTGGCACCGACAGCGTGCATGAACGACTCCTGGGTCCCGACCGCCTCGATGGCCGAGTGCGCGCCGAGCCCGTTCGTCAGCTCCTTGATCTTCGCGACGCCGTCGTCGCCGCGCTCCTCGACGATGTCGGTGGCGGGCCAGCTTCTGCCGCTCGGGGTGGCGGGACATGGCGATGATGCGCTCCGCGCCGAGCTGCCTGGCGGCGAGGACGGCCATCAGGCCGACGGCCCCGTCGCCGAGGACCGCGACGGTCTTGCCGGGGCCTGCCTCGGCGGCGACGGCGGCGTACCAGCCGGTGCGAGCACGTCGGAGGCGGCAAGGAGGGCGGGGATGAGGTCCGCGTCGGGCCGGCCCGGGGTGGCGACGAGGGTGCCGTCGGCGTGCGGGATGCGGGCCTTCTCGGCCTGGGTGCCGATCGTCTGCGAGACGAACTCGGCGTGCAGGCACTTGGACTGGAAGCCGGCCTGGCAGATCTCGCAGGTGTTGTCGGAGATGACGAACGACCCGACGACGAAGTCGCCGATTTCGACGTTCTCGACCTGAGAGCCGACTTCCTCCACGACGCCCACGTACTCGTGGCCCATGACCTGGTGGTCGGCGGGCTCGATGCCGCGGTACGGCCACAGGTCCGAGCCGCAGATACAGGTCGCCGTCAGCTTCACGATCGCGTCGGTCGGCTCGATGATCTTCGGGTCCTCGCGCTCCTCCCCCGGACGTCTCCGGCGGTGTACATCACTACTCCACGCATCGTGGGGTCTCCTTTGCTCTGTCGTGCCAGCGCGTGAGGCGCCGGATTGCTCGTGTTCAGGACGGCACGGCGGGGCGGCGTCTTCCTCGATGTGAAAGGGTTCACGCCGTCGAGTCCGCTGGAAGGGACTGGAGCCCGTCTGACACATGATCTCTGCGAAGCTGTGAGGCGGAGATCATTGGAGGGTCGGTGGGCATTGAGCTTGAACTGCACTCCGGGAGGCCTCGTAAGGGTTCATCTCGGGCGACGTTGCTTCGTGTGTCTTACGCGCACGGCGACGCGCTGGCGCGTGCGCTGCTGAGTGCGCTGGACCGCCACGGGTCTGGCAAGTTGGGCTGGGTTGACCCGTACGGGGACACCATGTTCAACGAGCAGGAGGCCGAAGTTGCTCGTCAGGAGGTTGCTGTCCTGGTGCGCAAGTGCTCCGACGAGGGGCAGCGGGCGGCCCTCCTCGACCTGGGTGTGCTCCTTGAAGCGTGTACGGCAACGCCGGGCAGCTATCTGTGGTTCATGGGCGACTGAGGTCGGTCGTTGATTGTTCTTGTGGCGGGTCGAGGCGAGTTGACGGAGGCGGCGTGGGAGCGGATAGAGCGAGGCACGCAGGTGCTGCCATGCCGGTTGCTGCCGCGGGTGGTGACCCGCACGGACGCCCCGGAGCCACCACGCCTGGTGTGGCGTAGCAGCACGTGGCGTATCAGACGCCCCGTCATCCGCCCGCGCGCACCGTCGTCCTGTGCTCTTCCTTCTGGCGGGCGCCGGAACGGAACCAACCCGCCCGCATTAACGTTCGGTCATGGCATACGAGGAGATTCCGGAGTCCCAGCCCGCAGTTCCCGACTGGGAGCATGGGACCGGACTGATCGGGGTCCGTGACCCGGCCGTCGTCGACGCGGCCTTCGAACGCGGTGAGCGCCACGTCGGCGTCGCGGTCATCGGGCTCGCCCTGCACCACCCCGACCCCCGGACCATCCTGCCCCGCGTCGCACAGGCGCTCCGCGCCACCGACCCCGCACGGCAGCACCAAGGCACAGTGGCGCTCGCGCACGTCGCGCGACTGCACCACACCACCGACCCGGAATGCCTCGCCCTGCTGCGCACCCAGCCACGTGGCAACGAGGCGGACGACGATCTCTGGGACTTCGTCCCGCGCCGGAACCTGCCCTGGTGGCTCTGGCGCCATCAACTCCCAGGACATATCCAGTGGTACCTATTCAACCGCTGGCGCCACTGACACACCGTAGAACCGGCAATCAAATCAGAATCTGAGAACCCAAAACAAGCGAATTATCGGTACGCCCGGAGTTCAGATTCCCGGGCCGGAGATAGCAATCGGCTCCTGTTTCTACCCGCGCATCAAAAGTCACTCCCAGGCGCGGAGAGGTGGCGGGCCACAATCCCAACGGCTACACAGTCCCACCCAGCCACCAAAAATGATGTGGAGGACGAGGCGGCCGCCCTGGAGCTGAAGGCGGCCCGCGACCGCGACGAGGCGCGGCCCGGCCCGGGGACCAGGCGGAGCCGGGCGCAGGACACGGTCCGTCGCACCAAGGACCGCATTACGCACGAGCACCAGCTGGCGGGGACGGAGAGGGCGACGGCCGGGGCGGCCCTGGCCGCCGCGCGCCCGTGAGGAGGCCGCCCGTATCGAGGCGGCGCCCCGAAGCCGCGGACAACTACCTGAAGCTGTCCCCCCTTCAGCGCCACGCACGCCGCGTCGCCCGCATGCTCCTGGCCGCACACCCCGCCGGCACCCCGGCCGACCTGATCGACACCGAGAAGGTCCTGCGCGACGAGTACACCGACCAGGCCTCGGCCGACGCGGTGTACGAGGGCCAGAGCTGACCCACCCGCACACACGGAGAGGCCCGGCTGTCACGGCAGGGCCTCTCCGCTGTCCTGCGTGCGCTCAGGTGTGCCGCCTCGGCCGGCGCCGCCCGGCCTCGGCCTCCGCCGCCGGGGCTGGCCCTGGCTCGCGGGCCGGAGGGGCGGCGGGGTGGATCTGTCCGGGCACGCACGGCTGGATCACCGCCCGGTCGGGTGCGGCCGTCAGTGCCTGCAACGCCTGCCGAAGGTCCGCAATGTGCTCGACGCGGGCCTCCAGCTGCTTCCGTAGGTGCGCGGCTCGGCCTGCGCGAGCTGCCGTCCGTGCTCGGCTTCCGCGCGGGCCAGGGCGTGCTTGTGGCGGGCGTTCGGGTTCGGCACGGAGTCCGGCGGCGTCCTCCTGGCCCACGACGACCGCCTCCGGCCGCCCCGGCCGCCAGAAGGTCCTTGACCGGGATCAGGTAGCTGCGGGCCTCGTCGTGGACCGGGTGGGGCGGGTCGCCCGCTTCGCGTCGCCGGCGGGTCGTGCTGCGGCTGGCACCGCACGCCGCGGCGGCCTCGCGCCAGAGTGAGCATCGCGGGGCGGTGTCCGCCCACCAGGACGAGGGCTGCGGCGGTGCCCGGGTGTTGCGTACGGGGTAGGGCTGGCGGTGCGACAGTGGTGGCGAACGCTGTTGCGGGCCACCGCCCACCCCACCCCAGGCCGGTACCCGGACTCCGCGTGGTGAGTGCTCGGACTTCCCCCGGCTCTTCCCGTCCTCTGACTGATGGGTGGGTGGCTGAGTGGCGGGGCGGCTTCGGGGAAGCGTGCGGCGCTGTGCCGGCCGTGGTTCTGGTTTGGCGCTGGGTGCCGGGCCGGGGAGGCTGTGCAGGGTCGGGTTGGCCGGGGTTCCGGGAAGCTGCACTGGGACGACAGGAGGGTAGGTGAATGTAATGACTTCAAGGCGAACTGAAAAGTATCTCCCAGTCATGCAGGCGGAGAGAGCTCTGGAACATCTCGGCGTGAAGGGGGCGGCCTTTGAACAGCGGGATGTCGAAAACCAGAGCTGGTTCGCAGACTGGGACGGAGTGCTAGCCGATTCCGATGTGTACATCGGGATCATGGGGGGATCGCCCGAAGGGAAGACAGTTCGGGTTCTACTCGACGACTGGACTTTCGACGGTGTGCCCGCAGACCACTTGGAAGAATTTCTGAAACAGATTTTCTGCGGGCATGCAAGGATCAAAAAGGAGAGATCCTTCTTGATCCTCTCCTCTCACGTGCTCCACGTCTCAGCAGGTGCTACCTCTCACTCGGCTGGGAGAGACTTCCGCCCGGATGGTGAACTCGTGCCCTGGGAACGGCGCCTGGTTTCCGGGTAACTACCGTGCGTCGCCTGGCTCCTTGCGCGTGCCCCAGGGGCAAGCCCGTCCGGAGCGTGCCGGGTGCCGCCGGGGCCGGCACGGCCACGGCGGCTGCGCCGCCTGCGAAGCAGCGAGGTCACCCCTTTGACCGCCTGGCTTCCGCAGGCAAGCACCCCTTGACCACCCGCCCCACCCACGGGTCCAGGGGTCCCGTGAACACGCTTCTGCCGCTCTGGGACCCCGTACCCCGTAGTCCGGGTTGGCCGCGCGGGGCCGCCAGAGCGCCGTACAGCGGCCCCCCGAGCGTGCCCCGGTCGGTCTCCCCGGCTGCTCCCGGCTCGGCCTCCCAGGTGTCCGGTTTGTCTGTTTTTCTCTAGGAAGCCTGGGAGGTCACCCCCTTTTCTTCCTGGTTGTCCTCTGACAGGCGATCTTGACCTTTTGCCAAGTGACCTTGACCAAGGCCGGGCTCCTGTCACTTGGTCGTGAACTGCACCCTGCCGCTCCCTGGCCCGCCTGGGGCCTGCGGCGGAGGAATCTCGGCTGCGGTGGTGGGCGCCGTGGGACTAGCGTGGCGGTTTTGAGGAGGGCGGGAGGGATGTGCGGTGCTGGTCATGCCTGGGCGACGGACGTCGACGATGGAACTGCTGGCTGTCGAGGCGGCGGGCCGAGGGATGCCGGTCAGGGCCGCGGAGGAGCCCGGTCTCGCAGACCCCGCGTACTGGTATGGCGGGCCGGTCGCCGGCGCGCTGCTGGCGGGCCGACTCGGGTTCGCGTTGCTCGAGCCGGCGGACGGCTGGCTCGCCGAGCTGCCAGAGGAGTTCACCGGCCGCCAGGTCCGGGCGGGGACCGTCTCGGATGCATGGGCGCTCGCCCAGCCGACGTTCGTCAAGCCGCCGCGTGACAAGTCCTTCCCGGCTGATGTCTACACCGACGGCTCCCGGCTGTCCTTTGCCCTGGACCCGGCGACACCGGTGCTGCTGTCCGACGTGGTGACCTTCGCGGCCGAGTATCGGCTGTTCCTGCTGGACGGGTGCATTGCTGCGGCGAGCCGGTACGCGGTGTTCGGCCGGCTCGACCCCCATCCGCTCGGTACGGACCGTGCAGACCGGGCCACCGCGGTGGAGATCGCGGAGTTCGCCGACCGGCTGGCCGCCGCAGCCGGGCACACGCTGCCGAGTGCCGTCGTCGTGGACGTCGGGCAACTGCTCGACCCGTACCGCCCGGGCCACCGCTGGGCCGTGGTGGAGGCGAACATGGCGTGGTTCTCGCACGCCTACGCCGCCGATCCGGCGCGGGTGCTTGACGTGGTCCTGCGGGCGGCGGGCCCGCGCGAGCACATGCGGCCGCAAGACCTGGAGTTCGAACGGCACTGATCCGCACCGCGCGGACAGGGCCCCCAGCGGTCAGCCCGGCCCGGTCGCACTCCAGGAACGGGTCTGTCGAACGAACGGTGTAAATGGGCTTGTTGGGTTACTGACGTGCTGCGGATAGGCGGCCGTCGAAGGTGATGTCGAAGGCGTTCAGCGCGGTCCTCCAGCGCAGCAGCCGAGTACTGCGCCCGTCAGGCGTCCAGGCCGGAGAGGTCCGGGGGTGGGCGCCGATGGATCCGGGCGAAGCGCCGCTCGGGCTCCCGCTGCTCCCGCTGGGTCGCCGGCGGGGCCGGGGCGATGTCGATGACGATGTCGTCCGGCCCGCACGTCCGCCCGGGCGGTGGGACCGGCTGCGGGGCGTACCACCGTTGTCGCCAGGGTGCCCCGCAGTGCCCAGGGGGGCGTTGCGGGGCACCCTGGTGTGGGGTGTCATACGCCGGAGGAGGGGATCTCCTTGAGCGTGTCGACGGCCTGGCGGACGATGACGGCTTCGGTGTAGAGGACGGTGCCGGGAGTTATGAGACCGGAGTCGCCTCCCTGGGGCCGGACCTGGATGGTGCGCTCGCCGAGGTAGGTGAAGGTCTTGGGGTCGAAGACCCATTCGGTGCGGGCGCCGGAGGTCTCGTCCAGGCGGGCGACGGCGATTCCGTGCCGGCCGGCGGCGTCGGTGGCGTCCTTGACCTGGAGGACGCCGGGGATCTTGGCGGCGGCCTTGAACAGGGCGGTGTTCAGTTCGGCGGGCGGCAGTGACTCGTGCAGCAGGTCGCCGATGGTGGTGAAGGCCTGCTGGTCGGGGTTGTTGCCCTTGCCTTTCGTCTCCTTGTAGATCTTCTTCAGCAGGACGGCGGGGTCGGTGGGCAGCGTCTTGAGGTAGTCGTGGGTGGGCGCGTTGAGGTAGGCCGGTTCGCTCGCGCCCTTCTCGTTGATGCGGTCGAGCTTCTCGCCGTCGGGCGGGGAGACGGCCGGGTCGATGAGCCAGCCCCGTGTGCCGTCGGTGGATTTCCAGACCTGGCGGCGGTGGATGCCGTCGCTGGCGAGGGACGTCTTGTCGTCGACCGTCTTCTCGTAGGTGGTGCCGACCTTGCTCTCGACGTACAGGTACTGGCCCGCGCCGACCTTCACCTGCGGGGCCTTGTTCGCCGCGAGGGAGATCCGGTCCAGGAGCTGGGGGACACCTGAGCCGGTCCCGGTGCCGACCGTCGCGGTGAGCGGCGGCCCGGCCACCGCCTCCCGGCCACCGCTGCCGGTGAGGGTCAAGGCACCCGCGGCCAGGACGGCGAGCGAGCACGCTGCAGCGGGCAGGACGAACAGCGGACGCACGAGTCGACGTCGCACGGGTGCGACGGGGGAGACCGGCGCGGTGGCCGAAGCGTCCTTGGTCTCCTGCTGGATGAAGGCCATGAGCTCTTCCCTGTGAAAGGCGTGACGGTCTGCGGGGAGGTCGGCTTCACCGAGGAAGAGAAGCTGCTCGCCCTCGTGCCGCTCGTCAGGCGTGCGGCGGGGATCGCTCGGACGTGGCCGGCGCATGTTCATCGGGTTCCTTCCTGTGCGGACCGGGCCGCGATCGTGCGGTTGCCTCTTACCTGCTGGTTCGCCGCCCGGGGTTCCCGGAATTCGGCCAGGAGTTGCGCCTCGGCGATCCTCTTCAGCTTCTTCCGGGCCCGGGAGAGCCTGGAGCGCACCGTGCCGACCGGGACGCCTAGGACCCGTGCCGCGGCGGCGTAGTCCAGCCCCTGCCACAGGCACAGGCTCAGCACCTCCCGCTCGGTGCGCCGCAGCTCTGCGAGCGCGCGGGCGGTGGCGGCCAGGCGCTTGCGGTCGTCCAGGCGGCCGGCGACCTCGTCGGCGTGATCGGCCACCGCCGCCCCACCGCCGAGACCGGCGGCACGGGCGGATGCCGCAGCCGCCGCCCGGTAGCGTCGATTGCTGCGCGACTGGGCGCGGACCAGGTTGGTCGCGATGCCGAGCAGCCACGGGCGGACACTGCCGCCCTCCGCGTCAAGACGCAGCCGGCCGCGCCAGGCCTCCATGAACGTCGCCGAGACGATGTCCTCGGCCGCCCCCCAGTCGGCCGTCAGCCGGTAGGCATGGTTGTAGACGGTTCTCGCGTACTCGTCGAAGAGCTCCGCGAAGGCCTGCGGATCCCCCGCTCGAATGCGCGCACGCATGGTTGTGGTCACCTCAGTCAGCTGTCGGTCCCGGCCGCGGAGTTCCCGAGACCTACATCACGTCGGGGCGGCATCCCATGCCGGTCGTCCTTCGGGATCTGACGATCGTCCCCTCGGGTTCTCAGCCCGCCCTCTCCTGCCGGAGGGACAACCGGACCGGTGGCCGAGGCCGTCCGGCCCGCCCGGGGGCGATCACCGTCCCGACCGAGGTCAGCGGTACGGCGTCCCGCAGTGTGCCACGGGGCGCGGAGGGTCCGCGCGGGCACTCCCACCTGGCATGCGCCCCCCGCCCGGGACGGCCGAATTCGGTCGAGCGACCCTGCCGATCGAGCGACGGGCGGAAGCCCCCTGCTGCCGCCGTCCCTCCTGTGCAACCGCTCCACCGTCACCGGCAACCTTCTGATTCTGCTCCGGGAGCGGTCTGGGCCGCCACGTTCTTCTTCCTCCCCCTCTACCAGCAGAAGAGCCTCAACTACACGCCGCTGGAAGCAGACCTGACCCAGCTCCCCTTCGCCGCAGAGCCCATGGCCGCCTTCTGGGCAGCGGGACGACTGCGGCAGCACACCAACCGACGTACTCGCGGGCAGGTAACCGATCGAACTGACACGACGACGCAGAACATCCGGACCGGTCGTGGCGGCGCAGGTCGAAGCACCACCCCCGGACTGCCCCCTCCAGCGCAACACCTGCACTACAGCTCCCCACGGTCGCACCGGCGCTACCGTGGGGGCACACGCCACATTCAGAGTCCAGGAGTCCCGGATGAGCCAGCAGCCGGCCACCGCGCCCGCCCGCCAGCCCCTCGACGAGCACGCCGCCGCGTCGGCACGCGCGTACGCGGCCGCCGAGCGCGCGAAGACGGACACCCTCGCCTCCGTCCTGGAGGACATCGCCACCAACGGCTACCCCTCACCCGAGACCGGCGTGCCGTGGGAAGTGGCCCGCGACGAGCACCTCGCCCGCCTCGCCGACCGGCAGCGCCGTGTCGCCTGATCCAGGCGCCCGCCGCGCACGGGTCATCACCGTCGAACCCGCGCTCACCCAGCTCACGAAGTTCACCGCGGACGAGACGCACCGCCTGGACCGCGCCATCGTCGCGATCAGCGTCAACCCCGACCCCGGCACCGGCATCCCCGGTACCCTCCTGCGCGACTCCACCGACGACATCGACGGCGTCCGCGTCATCCACTTCGTTGACCGCACTCAGAACCGTCACGATCGTCGCCTACATCGAGGCGTGACTCGCCCCGCACCTTCAGCCGTCCCGATCCTCGGCTATGAACCCCCAACGAGTCGGGCATGGCTGCGGAGATGTCAGGGCGCAGCAGGACTCCAATCAGAGCTCAGATGAACCCGGGATGGCACGGGAGCTCGCAGCCACGAGCCCTGCGGGAGCGTCACCAGTCGCTTCCATGAAAGTGACAGTGCCGCCGAAGAATGTCGCGTCACTCAACGCTCGGCTGAAGATGCTGGAAACCGCCGCCGGATCCGAGATCTTCAATCACCGGACATGCCCCGTTGCCGCGACACCGCGGGGCCAGGCGCTTCTCGACGAAGTTCACCGCGTTTTCGACCTGCTCGACCAGCAACTGCCACACCGTGCCGAG
The DNA here is from genome assembly GCF_947488945.1 of uncultured Streptomyces sp. Lineage (GTDB taxonomy): Bacteria > Actinomycetota > Actinomycetes > Streptomycetales > Streptomycetaceae > Streptomyces. The sequence goes on along the minus strand of NZ_CANLBS010000013.1, from coordinate 2,030 downwards.
GTCGCTCCCGCACTGGCCTGACTGCGTGTCGGAGACGGCGGGCCAGGTTGAACCGTCACCGCCCGAGGGGTGGAGTCGGCCGCGGGGCGGCGAGCTGCGTCCGCGGCTCGCCGCCCGCTTGGCCAAGGCAACGCTCGCGCCGCCGAGCCGGCCGCGTTCACTGCCTACCTGCGCACGGCCCTGGAGCGCCCCGGACACGGTTCCCGATCGCGCGGGCCCGAGGTGTCTCCGGCGTCACCGGGTCCTGAAGCGGCGGTGGAGGTTGCGGGCCACGTGTACGCCCGGCCCGCCGAAGCCGACGATGTCGACGCGTCCGTCGCCGGTGATGTCAGCCAGGAAGCGGTGATGCCGGTCGACCCGCCAGCCGCCCGCGTCCTCGTTGTACCCGAACCCGCGGCACACCAACTGGGCCCGCTCGAAGGTGCCGTCACCGTTGTTGTGCGACACCCAGACGCCCTCGTTGCCGAAGCCGACGATGTCCGGGGTTCCGTCGCCGGTGACGTCGGCCAGGATCCGGGGGTGCTTCTCGCCCGTCCACCCCTGGGCCTGCCCGTAGTCGTTCAGGACGAGTCGGGAGGGCTCGAACGTGCCGTCGTCGCGTCCGCGGGCGACGACCACGCCCTGCGGGCCGAAACCGACGATGTCCGACACCCCGCCGCGGCTGGTGGCGACCACGAACCGGGGGTGCTCCCTGATCGAACTCCATCCCTGGTCCACCCCGAAGTCGTCGAGAATGTACAGGGGTTCGGCGAATACTCCGTCCTCGTCCTGGAGGGAGACCCAGAGGCCGTCGTCGTGGAAGCCGATGATGTCGAGCCTGCCGTCGCCGGTGGTGTCGGCGAGGAAGCGGGGGTGCTTGTCGACCAGCCAGCCGCCGGCCTCCTCGTTGTGGCCGAACGCCCGAAGGACGGGTTCGTCGGAGAGCGGCGCGAACTTTCCTTCTTCGTCCTGGAGGGAGACCCAGAGGCCGTCGTCGTGGAAGCCGATGATGTCGAGCCTGCCGTCGCCGGTGGTGTCGGCGAGGAAGCGGGGGTGCTTGTCGGTGAGCCAGCTGCCGGCCTGCGGGCCGTGGCCGAACGCCTTCAAAGCCAGGTTGCCGCCCGCGGGCGTGAACGTGCCGCTCTCGTCCTGGGCGGACACCCGGACGCCTTCGGCGGTAAGCACGACGACACCGGGACGGCTCTCGCCGTTGAGGGGCGCGAGGGTCCACAGATCCTTGGGGCTCGCGGAGGACGCGGGCGGGTGCAGAACCCGTTCCTCGTCGTCGAAGGTTCCGTCCCCTCGGCCGGAGGAGGTCACCGCGCCCTTCGCGGGTTTCAGCCCGACGATGTCCGCGCGCCCTGTTCCGGTGGTGTCGGCGAGGAACCGTTCACCGAGCCCCGCCCACCAGCCCGGCTGCCCGGCAGGGCAGGGAGTGGAGGTGACGGCCTGCCACTTTCCGGCCTCCTGGTCGCTGCCGAACTTGTCCAGGACCAGCAGCACGTTGCTGAAGGAAGGCGTCGCGTCGGCCACCGGCCGCAGAGCGGTCTTGTCGTGGGCCAGTCGCCAGGACTGGCGGCTGTTCCAGTGGCTCAGCGTGGCCCAGTGCAGCACCAGGTCGCTGGTGCGCTCCGGCTCGGCCGGCACCAGGCGCCACCGTTGGCTCTGCGCACTGTCGTCGTACTCACCAAGGACGATCCGGGTGTCGTCCGGGCCGGGTTCGGCGAGGTCGAGAACGGCTTCATCGACCGCGCCCTCGATGACGTAGAGGCCCGCTTCGCCCTCGACAGGGACGAGGCGCCACTGCTGGCCCTTCTTGTTCGCTGCGGCGTCCCACTGCCGGACGCCGCGGTCCGCAGCGGCGGGGTTGTCGAGCACCTTGCCGCTGACCGCGTTGCGGATCACATACGCCGGATCGTCCCCGGCGCCCGGCGCGGGGGTGAACTGCCACTGTTGCGGGCCCGGGGTGGCCTCGGGGTAGTCGCGGACGACGAGCGCCCCGTCCGCGCCCGGAACGGCCCTGGTGCCGAGGGGCTGCCCGGTGGCGGCGT
>NZ_CANLBS010000012.1 GCF_947488945.1 uncultured Streptomyces sp. | reverse complement strand
GAAACGCCGCTCACCGGTCGCGTCGGGCACAAACTTCACAGGGACAACGATCCTCAAGCTCACGCCGGCTCTCCTACTGCATCGTGTGTTCTGGGGCTGCCTCGTTGCTCGCAGCATAGGCGCCTGATGGGGCGGTTTCCCGGTCGGGACGACCGGCTCACCGAGCAAAACATTACCCGTCAGTACACCCATCGCGTACCCGCTGAGCAAGCGCTTATCACTGTGACGTTGCCAACCCGGCGCGACGCGGTGGCGAGGGCGCGGCGTCAGTCGCGCAGAGCGGTGAACCGCCCCTGGTGATAGACGAGCGGGCGGCCCGCGCCCGCCGGGTCGCCGACCTCGACGCGGGCGATGACGATGACATGGTCCGCCGCCGGAATGCGGGCGACCACGCGGCACACCAGCCACGCCAGCACGCCGCCGAGCACCGGGACGCCCTCCGGTCCGCTGCGCCAGTCGGTGGACGCGCCGAAGCGGTCGGCGCCGCTGCGGGCGAAGGTGGCCGCCAGCTCGTGCTGGTCCTCATGGAGCAGGTGCACCCCTATGTGCTCGGCCTCGGCCACCACCGGCCAGCTGGAGGACCCGGTGCCGACCCCGAAGGAGATCAGCGGCGGCTCGGCGGCCACGGAGTTCAGCGAGGTCGCCGTGAAGCCGACCGGCCCTTCGCCCGCCGCGGTGATCACCGCCACCCCGGCGGCGTGCTGCCGGAAGACCGAGCGCAGCAGTTCGGGGGAGGCGGGTACCGGCGTGCGGGTCTCGGACGAGGCCGTCATGGAGTGATCCTTCTGCGAGTGTGGCGTACGGGGCCGGGGGTGTTCAGGCACCCGGACAGCGCGCGCCCGCGTGGCGCACCAGGTCGACGTGGAGACGACCGTAGAGAAGGAGTTCCGACGGCATCTCGTCAGCGTGACGATGCGTGACGCCTACAGTCAAGTGCGTACCGCGATGTGGGAGGCACGTCACCGGCGGTCACATCGCCCGGCCGAGGGCCGCCACCACGTCGACGGTGCGCGGTTGCCCGGAGGCCCGGCGGACGACACGGCCACCCGCGTCGAGGATGAGCACGGTCGGGGTCCGGGTGATGCCGAGGGCACGGACCAACGGGAGGTGCGCCTCGGCGTCGATCTCGACGTGGGCGACGCCGTCGACCATGCCCGCCACCTCGGCGAGGGTGCGGCGGGTGGCCCGGCAGGGCTGGCAGAAGGCGCTGGAGAACTGGACCAGGGTGGCCCGCTCCCCCAGTTCCGCGCCGAGTCGGGACGCGTCGAGGCGGTCGCCGGAGCCGTCCGGGCCGCCGGTGGTGAGCTTGTCGCGGTTGTCGGAGTTCATCGAAAGGGGTCAGCGTCCGGATACGCCGCCGCATTCCCGTGACCGGCACGTGATGAGAATCTCGCGCTCCGCCGCCACCGGGGCTGGCCACGGCGTCCCTCATGGGGCACGATCGCCACAGTGCCGAAAACCTACGGCTGCGTAACTTCTGCCGGGAGCATCCTCCTCAGGCACACAAGAACAGAAGAAGGGGTTTCTCCAGATGGCAGAGCTCGTCTATCGGCCGGTCATCGGCGCCGCCCGCACCATGTTCAAGGCGCTGGACCTGAAGATCGACACTCAGGGTTCGGAGCACATCCCGAGAACCGGCGGCGCGGTCCTGGTCAGCAATCACATCAGCTATCTCGACTTCATCTTCAACGGTCTCGCCGCCCTGCCCCAGAAGCGGCTCGTCCGGTTCATGGCGAAGGACTCGGTCTTCCGACACAAGGTCTCGGGTCCGCTGATGCGGGGCATGAAGCACATCCCGGTCGACCGCAAGCAGGGCGAGAACGCGTATGCGCACGCGCTCGAATCGCTGCGCTCCGGCGAGATCATCGGCGTGTTCCCCGAGGCGACGATCTCGGAGTCGTTCACGCTCAAGAGCTTCAAGTCCGGTGCGGCGCGCCTCGCCCAGGAGGCCGGGGTGCCGTTGATCCCGATGGCGCTCTGGGGCACCCAGCGGCTGTGGACCAAGGGCCAGCCGCGCAACTTCCGCCGCAGCCACATCCCCGTGACCATAAGGGTGGGCGAACCGCTGGAGGCGCCGGCGGACCAGTACGCGGGCGCGATCACCCGCCGGCTGCGCGAGCGGGTCCAGGAAGTGCTCGAAGCCGCCCAGCGCGCCTACCCGGTGCGGCCGAAGGACGCCTCGGACACCTGGTGGGTGCCCGCCCACCTCGGCGGCACCGCGCCGACCGCGGCCGAGGTGCGCGAGCGGAGCTGACCGGACGGCGGCCGTCGCGGGAGGGGCACGACGGCCGCTCCCGCCCGGCCGCCCCGCCCGTCCGTCCGTGCACCGGACCGGTAGGCCCCGTTCAGAGGGCGGTGGGCAGCAGGCCGGCCAGGTGTTGCCGGTCCCGGGCCGCACGGAGCACGCGCAGGATCGCCGGCGGGGGCGTCGCGTACAGCCGCGGGTAGTCGATCTCACCGAGTTCCGGGCGGACGGTCCAGGCCGGCCGCTCCCGTTCGAGCGAGAACTGCGCGTCGACGCCCGGCTTGTTGCCACGCGGGTCCTGACGGACCCAGCGCTCCGTGCCGGGCAGCCGCAGGGCGACGAGGCCGTGCACCACGGGGGCGCTCCCGTCGTCCTCCGTCAGCCGCTGGTAGCAGAGGCCGGCCGGGATGGCGGCCGCCCGCAGCAGCGCGACCAGCGCGTGCGACTTGGCGTAGCAGATGCCGGTACGGGCGGTGAGCACGTCGGAGGCCCGCCAGGTGACGCGCGGATCGCCCGAGTCCATGGAGTGCGGGATCGTGTCGCGGACATGGGTGTAGGCGGCGGCCGCGTAGGTATGCGGTGGAGCGGTGCCGAAACCGAGGCCTCCGGCCACCGCGCGTACCGCGGGATGCTCGTGGTCGATGACGTCGTCGGCCGCCAGATAGGGCGCGATTCCGGGTTCTGCGGGCAGGGGTTCCATGCCGGGGAGCATAGGAGTGCGGTCGAGCCCAAGTCCAATGGATTTGCACTCGACCGCATACTCATACATCCTCAGCGGGTATCAGCAGGCCGCGACCTCTTCGGCCAGCGCCCGCACGAAGGCGTCCACGTCGTCCTCCGTGGTGTCGAAGGCGCACATCCAGCGGACATCGCCGGCGGCCTCGTCCCAGAAGTAGAAGCGGAACCGCTTCTGGAGCCGCTCCGAGGCCTCGCGCGGCAGGCGGGCGAAGACCGCGTTCGCCTGGACCGGATAAAGGATCTCCACCCCGTCGACCCCGCGCACGCCTTCCGCCAGCCGCTGCGCCATCGCGTTGGCGTGGCGGGCGTTGCGCAGCCAGAGGTCTCCGGCCAGCAGCGCCTCCAACTGCACCGAGACGAAACGCATCTTGGAGGCGAGCTGCATGGACGTCTTGCGCAGGTGCTTCATGGCCCGGACCGCGCCCGGGTCGAGAACGATCACGGCCTCGCCGAGCAGCGCGCCGTTCTTGGTGCCGCCGAAGGAGAGCACGTCCACTCCGGCATCGGTGGTGAAGTCCCGCACGGGCACGCCCAGCGAGGCCGTCGCATTGGCGATCCGGGAGCCGTCGAGGTGCACCTTCATGCCGAGCCCGTGCGCGTGGTCGCAGAGCGCCCGGATCTCCTCGGGCGTGTAGAGGGTGCCCAGTTCGGTGCTCTGGGTGATCGAGACCACCTGCGGCATCGCCCGGTGCTCGTCGTCCCAGCCGTACGCCTGCCGGTCGATGAGCTCCGGCGTCAGCTTCCCGTCCGGGGTGGGCACGGTGTGCAGCTTGAGGCCGCCCATCCGCTCCGGCGCCCCGCCCTCGTCGACCTGGATGTGGGCGGAGTCGGCGCAGATCACCGCGCCCCAGCGGTCGGTCAGCGCCTGGAGGGCGAGGACGTTGGCGCCCGTGCCGTTGAAGACCGGGAACGCCTCGGCGGCGGGGCCGAAGTGGCCGCGCACGACCTCCTGGAGGTGGCCGGTGTAGTCGTCCGCCCCGTAGGCGGTCTGATGGCCCTCGTTGGCGAGGGCGACGGCGGCCAGGATCTCCGGATGCACCCCCGCGTAGTTGTCGCTGGCGAAGCCGCGTACGAGAGGGTCGTGGTGCCGACGGGCGTCGGTCGTCACTGTTGCGGAGTCAGCCACAGGCGCTTTCCGTTCACTTCTCCGGCGGGCGCGTCCCAGACGCCGGCGATGGCATCGGCCAGTTCCGTGACGTCGGTGAAACCCGCGAACTTCGCATTCGGGCGCTCGGCGCGCATCGCGTCGTGCACCAGTGCTTTGACCACCAGGATCGCAGCCGCCGTCTTCGGCCCGTCGTCGCCCCCCGCCTTGCGGAACTCGTCCGCGAGGGCCAGCGTCCAGGCCTCGGCCGCGGCCTTGGCGGCCGCGTACGCCGCGTTGCCGGCCGTGGGCTTGCTGGCGCCCGCAGCGCTGATCAGCACGAACCGGCCGCGGTCGCTGCGCCGCAGTCCGGGCTCGAACGCCAGCGAGGTGGACTGGAGGGTGCGCACCAGCAGCCGGTCCAGCAGGTCCCAGTCGGCGAGGGCGGTCTCGGCGAAGCTCGCGCTGCCGCGCCACCCGCCGACGAGGTGCACCAGGCCGTCGATGCGGCCGAACTCCTTCTCGGTCTTGTCGGCCCACTCCCGCGTCGCGGCCAGGTCCAGCAGATCGACGGTGTCGCCGGTGACCGTCGCCCCTCCGTGGGCGTAGCGGGCCGCGTCCACCGCCTCCGCGAGGCGTTCGGGGTGGGCGTCGGAGGCGACGACGACCGCCCCCGCCTCGGCCAGCCGCAGCAGCGCGGCCCGGCCCGCCGGTCCGGCGGCACCGGCCACCGCGATCACCGCGCCCTCGAGTGCACCCCCGTCGCCGTTCGTCCGGATTCCGTTCATGGCCACCGCCTCCTCGCGCTTCGTCACGCCGCCCGCCCGGCATCCGCAGCGGTGATCCCCTTGGTTTCCGCGATCACGTGCTTCAGTTTCTTGGAGAGCGCCTCGTAGAACATGCTCAGGGGAAACTCGTCCGCAAGCACGTCGTCCACCAGTTTCCGCGGGGGCTTTTCCAGGTCGAGGGCGTCGGGGCCCTTGGCCCAGCGGGATCCCGGATGGGGCGCGAGGTAGGTGGAGACCAGGTCGTAGGCGGCGAACCAGTGCACCAGCTTCGGGCGGTCGATCCCGGCCCGGTAGAGCTGCTCGATCTCGCCGCAGAGCTGGTTGGTGACCTCGGGGGCGCGGTCCCAGTCGATCTTGAGGGTGTTGTCCGTCCACCGCACGACGTCGTGCTTGTGCAGGTAGGCGAAGAGAAGCTGGCCGCCGAGTCCGTCGTAGTTGCGGACCCGCTCGCCGGTCACCGGGAAGCGGAACATCCGGTCGAAGAGGACGGCGTACTGGACGTCGCGGCCCTGCGGGAACCCGTCGGCCTCCAGCTTCACGGCCTCCTTGAAGGCGGTGAGGTCGCAGCGCAGCTCCTCCAGCCCGTACATCCAGAACGGCTGGCGCTGCTTGATCATGAAGGGGTCGAACGGCAGGTCGCCGCGGCTGTGGGTGCGGTCGTGGATCATGTCCCAGAGCACGAAGGCCTGTTCGCAGCGGCCCTGGTCGTCGATCATGGCCCGGATTTCCTCGGGCAGGTCGAGACCGAGCAGGCCGACGGCGGCCTCGGTGACACGGCGGAAACGGGCGGCCTCGCGGTCGCAGAAGATGCCGCCCCAGCTGAAACGTTCCGGCGCTTCACGTACGGCGATCGTCTCGGGGAAGAGGACCGCGGAGTTGGTGTCGTAGCCGGAGGTGAAGCCCTCGAAGGTGATGCCGCAGAAGAGCGGGTTGTCGTACCGGGTCGCTTCCAGTTCGGCGAGCCACTCGGGCCAGACCATCCGCAGCACGACGGCTTCGAGATTCCGGTCCGGGTTGCCGTTCTGCGTGTACATGGGGAAGACGACCAGGTGCTGGAGGCCGTCGACCCGGTTCGCGGCGGGCTGGAAGGCGAGCAGCGAGTCGAGGAAGTCCGGTACGTCGAATCCGCCGGCCTCCCAGGCGCGCAGGTCCGCCACCAGCGCCTCGTGGTACAGCGCGTCGTGCGGGAGCAGGGGGGACAGCTCCTCGACGGCGGCGATCACGCGCGCGAGTGCCATGGCGACGGCGGGGGCCTCGGGGGCGCCCTCGGCGTCGAAGTCGATCGAGCCGTCCTTGGACTGCCAGGGGCGGATCTGCTCCACGGCGTCCCTGAGCCGGGGCCAGGCAGGATGCTCGACGACCTTCGCGGCGGCGGGTTCCGCCTCACCGTGGATGTCGTGCACAAGAATTTCCGTCATAACCGTTCCTCCACGGGAGAACCTCGCGTTCCGACACCGTATAGGCGTCCGGATCTCCGGGACAAGTGGGGACCTGTAAAACTTCCTGTACACCGCCATGGTCACCGATATTTTTCCTGCCGCAATACGGAGCGGCGTGACTTCTGGCAGTGAGCCATGGAGCGGTCGCGGTTCGGGTACATACCGGCCCGACGGGGAGTCGCACACGAAAGCGGGAGCACGTTGTCGTTGCCATTCGTCACCATCGGTCACCGCGGCCTCATGGGCGTCGAGCCCGAGAACACGCTGCGTTCGTTCGTCCGGGCCGAGCGGGCCGGGATGGACGCCGTCGAACTCGATCTGCATCTCTCCAAGGACGGGGCCCTGATCGTGATGCACGACGCCGAGGTCGACCGAACGACCGACGGCACGGGCCGGATCGCCGACCTGACCTTCGAGGAGCTGCGCGTGCTGGACGCCGGGCAGGGCGAGGCGGTGCCGCTGTTCGAAGAAGTGCTGGACGCCGTCGGCTCGCCGGTCCAGGCGGAGATCAAGGACGTCGCCGCGGCGCGGTCACTGGCGGAGGTGATCCGGCGGCGGGGCATCGCCGAACGGGTGGAGGTGTCGTCCTTCCACGACGCGGCGATCGCCGAGATCCACCGGCTGCTGCCGGACGTCCGGACGGTGCTCATCGCGAGCCGCTGGGGCGCCGACATCGTGGACCGGGCCGAGGCCGCGGGCGCGTCCACGCTCGCTCTGGGCATCCGCCGGCTGACCCTGGAACTGGTCGAGCAGGCCCACGGGGAGGGCCTGCGGGTGATCGGCTGGGTGGTCAACACCGAGCAACGACTGCGGCTGGCACGGGCGTTCGGCCTGGACGGGGTGACCACCGACTACGCGGAGATCCGGGAGGCGGTGCGCGCCGGAGGGTGACGCCCGCGGGACGGCGCACCGTGCCGCCCGGCGCCCTGTGCCCGATGCCCGGTGCCCTTTGCCCGATGCCCTGTGCCCGGTGACGGCGCGGTCCGGGCACTCGGCGTTCCGGGTGCCTCGCGTTCCGGGCGGGTGCGGGGCCGGGCTTCCGCAGGACGTGAGGAAACTCTTCCTCACCCCCGTGGGGAAGCACGACCCGGTGGCGCGCCGGTGCCCCGCGCCCTTGCCACGGCTCTTACAACGCCTTGACCAGCAGCTCGAACTCCAGGTCGTCGCGGAGCGGGACGCCGAAGCGCTCGTCGCCGTACGGGAAGGGGGTGAGCTTGCCGGTGCGGCGGTAGCCGCGGCGCTCGTAGAACGCGATCAGTTCCTCGCGCACGGAGATCACCGTCATGTGCATCTCGGACGCCTTCCAGTCTTCACGGGCCACCCGCTCGGCCTCGGCGATGACGGTCTTGCCGAGGCCCGCGCCCTGGAGACCGGGGCGTACGGAGAACATGCCGAAGTACGCTGCCTCGCCCCGGTGTTCGAGCTGGCAGCAGGCGACCGGTTCGCCGTCGCGCTCGGCCACCAGGAGGCGGCCGCCGGGAGCGGTCACGATCGCGCGGACGCCGTCCTCGTCGGTGCGCTGTCCCTGGAGGATGTCGGCCTCGGTGGTCCAGCCCGCCCGGCTGGAGTCGCCCCGGTAGGCCGACTCGACAAGCTCCACGAGCGCCGGGACGTCGTCCTCGCTGGCGGTGCGGAAGGTGAGGCGGTGGGTGTCCCGGGGCGGGGCGGTGTCCATGGCTGCGCTTCTCCGTATCTCTGTCTCTCTGTTCCCCTGCTCGCGGCTCGCGCCGCGGCCTGCGTGGCCGGCGCCCGCTGCTCAGCCGCGGACCGGTCGCACCGAGACTAACGCGGACGCCGGGAGGCCCGACCGGGGCGTCCAGCCGGTGATCCCGACCGCCCCGGAGCCGGCCGCCCGGTTCCGCCTTCCCCGCTCCGGCCGCCCCGGCCCCCGCCGCTCCGACCCTGACCCCCGTACCCGGCCAGTACCCCGGCCGCAGCGCGGGGCGGCGCACGGCGGGTGGTGGTGGCGGCGCGCACTGGGTTCACCACCCCTTGTGCCCCTTTCGCTCCCCCGCGCGCCTGGTTGATCGCGGTGGGCACGGGCAGCCATGGGACGACTGTCGACACCGGTCGGCCCGAGGGGGAGGTGTGCCGTGCACGGACCGGCGCTGTCCAGCTGGCTGCTCATGGTGCTCTGTGCGGCGACGGGCGCCTACTGCCTGCTGCGGGCGCACGGCGCGTCGGGCGAGGAGAGGCGGACCGCCCTGTCCGAGGCGCTCATGGGGCTCGGCATGGCGGTGATGGCGGTCCCCGCGTCCGTGCTGGCGACCCCGGTCTGGGCATGGGCGGTGTACGCGGTGCTGTTCGGGTGCGCGGCCCTGCGGGCGCTGCGGCCGGCCGCACGGGGCGGCCACCACGCGCACCACCTGGTCGGTTCGCTGGCGATGGTCTACATGGCGGTGGCGATGACACCGGCCGGCGGCTCCTCCACCGGGCACGCCGGACACGGCGCGGGGGCGATGGGCGGTGGACTGCCGGTGCTGACCGGCCTGCTCCTCCTCTACTACGCGCTCTACGTGCTGCGCGCGGCGGGCCGGCTCATACCCGTGGCCTCGACGGCGGCGGGCGGACCGGCCTCCGGCGTCGCTCCGCCGGCAGTCGGCGGCGGGCTACCGGAGCTGGCGCTCGCCTGCCGGCTGACGATGGCGATGGCGATGTTCGCGATGCTGCTCACCGTGTGACGCTGCCGGGCGGACGCACGGAAATGCGAGCGGCGGACGAGGCCGCCCCCGCGAAGGCCGGGTGGACCGCGTCGCGGCGCACGCCACGGTGGCGTACGTCACTTGACGGTCGCATCCGTACCCGTGGGTGGCCCGCGCTCATAGGCTGACGCGCATGTTGGTCTCCTTCGCCCTGCTGTTGCTCGGTGTGACGACCGCCGCGGTGACCCCGCGCCTGATGGCGCTCGCCCGGTGGCCGGAACGCGAGCCGGTGGTGGCCCTGTGGGTCTGGCAGTGCGTGGTGGCCGGGGTTCTGGTGTCGTTCGCCCTCTCCATGACGCTCAGCGCGGCCGCCGCCTGGCAGGCGGTGCGCGGCCACGTGTTCGCGCCGGCCCCGCACGCCGTGGTCGACGCGTACGCCCTCGCCGCGTACGGCCCCTGGTCCGGTGTGGTGGCGGTCCTGCTCGCCTTGGGCGGGGTGTGGTCCGGCCTGATGCTGCTGCGCGAGATCGGCCGGGCGCGGCGGCAGCGGCGCGTGCGACGGGCCGAACTGCTGACCCGTGCGCCCCTGTTGCCGGGCGAGAAGCCCGGCGGTGACCGGTTGGTGGTGCTGGAGGGCGAGCGTCCGGATGCCTGGTGGCTGGCGGGCACGACGCCGCAACTGGTGATCACCACGGCCGCGCTGGGCCGTCTGAAGGGCCGCCAGCTCGACGCGGTGCTGGCCCACGAGCAGGGACACGCGCGGGCCCGGCACGACTGGCTGCTGCACTGTTCGGCCGCGCTGGCTGCGGGTTTCCCGCAGGTCCCGGTCTTCGCGGCGTTCCGGGACGAGATGCACCGGCTGGTGGAGCTGGCGGCGGACGACGTGGCGTCGCGGCGGTTCGGCAGGCTGACGACCGCGCTGGCGCTGGTGGGGCTCAACGAGGACCGCGGGGTCTTCGGACCGTGCCCGACGCCGCACGCCGAGGTGCCGAAGCGGGTGAACCGCCTGTTGTCCCCGGTCGAACGCCTGACGGCGGGCCGTCGGCTGCGGCTCACCGCGGTCGCGGCGCTGGTCCCTGCGGTGCCGCTGGTGGTCGCCCTGGTGCCCGGCCTCAACGCACTGCGCTGACCCTGCGCCCCGCGTGGCGTTGCCGGCTCTCCCCTCCCTGGCGCCCGCCGTCGGATCGGCACGGGGCGCGTGTCTCCCTGGCCCGCCATCGGATCGGTACGGGGCGCGTGTCTCCGGCCCCTGCGCTGGCCGTGGGCGGCGCTCATCGGCGAGGATCGGTCCATGTCCTCCCCGTCGCCGTCCTCGCTCCGCTCCCCCGCCCGCCCTGGATCGCCGGTGCGGGACCGCACCGTGGCCCGAGGGGTGCGTGCCGGGGTGGCCTGCGGCGGACTCTCGCTCGTCCTGCTGGGTCTGGTTGCGGCCGGCTGGGCGCCGCTGCTGCGGCTGGACCGCGCGGTGGCCGAGGCCCTGCACCGTCGCGCGGTGGCCGACCCCGGTCTCGTCCACGCCAACCGGATCATGACGGACTGGGTCTGGGACCCCTGGACGGTACGCGCGCTGCTCGCGGTGGCGGTGGTCGTGCTGTGGTGGAAGGGCGCCCGGACGACGGCGGGGTGGGTGGCGGCGACGGCGCTGCTGGCCTCGGCGGTGCAGCAGGGGGTCAAGGCCGCGGTGGGGCGGGAGCGGCCGCACTGGCCGGACCCGGTGGACCTCGCCCATTACGCGGCTTTCCCGTCCGGCCATGTGATGACGTTGGTGGTGGGGAGTGGGGTGCTGTTGTGGCTGGTGCACCGCGCCGGGGCCCGTCCCGCCGTCCGGCGGGGTGCGCTCGCCCTGGCCGGCGTCTCCGTCGTGGGGGTGGGGTTCACGCGGGTCTTCCTCGGGGTGCACTGGCTGTCCGACGTGGTCGGCGGGGTGCTGATGGGTTCCTGCACCGTGGCGTTCGCGGTCGCGGCGCGGGCCGCCGCACGGGCGCGGACGGGGAGCTGAGCGGACCGCGGGACGTACGGGGCGGAGCCCCGGCCGTGGTGGCGCGCCCGGACCGTGCGGTGCGGGCGGACCGGGCGACGCGGGCGGACCGGGCGGTGCGGGCGGGCCGGGCGGCGCGGGTGGGGCGGGGGTTCCGGGGCCGGTTGTGGCCCGGCGGACGGACCGGGCAGGATCGGCGCATGACGATCAAGGGCGTGATGTTCGATTTCTCCGGGACTCTCTTCCGCATCGAGTCGGTGGACTCCTGGTTCCGCTCGGTGCTCCCGGCGCACGGCGTCCGGCCGGCCGAGGAGGAGATCGGGCGGTACGTGGCGGAGCTGACGGCCGCCGGGGCGCTGCCGGGCGGTCCGCAGCCGGTGCGGGTTCCCGCGCGCCTGGCGCGGGCGTACGCGCGCCGGGACGAGAGCGCGGAGTTGCACCGTGCCGCGTACACCGGGCTGGCCCGCGAGGTGGCGCTGCCCGAGGACGGACTCTACGACGCGCTCTACGCCCGCCACATGGAACCGGCGGCGTGGCTGCCGTACCCGGACGCGGCGGAGGTGCTGCGTGGGCTGCGGGCGGACGGGACGCGGATCGCGGTGGTCAGCAACATCGGCTGGGACTTGCGGCCCGTCTTCCGCGCCCACGGACTGGACGAGTTCGTCGACGCCTATGTGCTCTCCTTCGAGCACGGGGTGCAGAAGCCGGACCCGGAGCTCTTCCGGACCGCGCTCGCGGCCCTGGACCTGCCGCCCGCGGAGGCGGTGATGGTTGGCGACGACCGGCACGCGGACGGTGGGGCGGCGGCCCTGGGCTGCGAGGTCCGCTTCGTGGACCACCTCCCGGTGACCGGGCGGCCCGACGGTCTGCGGGCGCTCGGGCTGGTCGGTGCCGGGGCGGCGTGACGGCGGGGCGGCCTGACGGCGGGGCGGCGGGGCCGTGTGACGGCGGGCACGAGCGGTGCCCCCGGTGTGACAGCGGGCACGGAAGGCGCGGGGCGGAGGGCGGTTGCCGCACGCAGTGTCCGGAATGTGAGCAAGGCCCCGGTGTGACAATCACCGCCGTGTGACAATCACCCTGCCCTTTAGCGTGCGGGTTGACCGAATTGCGGTCGTAGCCTGGGTCCATGTCCACCATGCCGACCTCGTCCCGTTCCGTACGTACCGCAGCCGCCGTGAATCGTGAGATCCGTGCCCTGTGGAAACGTTCGGGCGGCCTGCTGTCCCCCGAGGAGGAGAGGGCGTACCAGCGGTTGCTGGTGGAGTGGGCCGCGGCGACCGGTACCAGCGTGCGCACCGCCGCCTGATCCCCGCCGCCCCGCCCGCCGGGCCCTCGGGGCGTACCCCCGGCCACGGTGCGCGGCGCCTCTCTCCTACCCGTCCCGCCTCGTCGGCGCGCCCCCGTACCGCCCTTCCGTCGCGGCGCGTCCCCGAACCGCCCTTCCGCCGCGGCGCGTCCCCGAACCTCCGCCCCCTGCGTCCGGCATCCGGTCCGGCCGGGAACCTGCGACGGCGCACGTGCGAGAGTCGGACCATGAACGATCGGCGCACACCCACCGTCCTCCGGCTCGCCGGGCGGGACGTTCCGCCCGGGAGCGGGCTCGGGCCGCTTCTGGGGGCCTACCATCTGGCCACCGAGGCGGAGAAGGGCGTTCCGGTGCCGGGTGTCGGAGCGCTGCCGGCCCGCTACCGGGCCGAAGTGGTCTCCCCGCACATCGCCTTCGAGGGGGACACGGTGCTGCTGGCACGGCGGGAGGGGGATCCCGTCGGGTGCGCGGTCGTCACGCGGCCCGTCGACGGCGGCAGCGAGCTGAAACGGCTCTGGTGCGTTCCGGCGGCGCGCGGCACGGGGGTCGCCTCGGCGCTGGTCGCGGAAGGGCTCGCGGCCGCGGCGCGGGCGGGCGCGGGTACGGTCCGGCTGTCGGTGTGGCGGTGGCGGGAGGCGGCGATCGGCCTGTACGCGCGGGCGGGGTTCGCTGTGGTGGAGCCGTGGGACGACCGGCCGGGGCTGGTCTGCATGGAGCGGGCGGCGCCCGCCTGATTCCGGCGATCCCCCGCGTCGCCGGAACCGGGCGCCACCCGGCGGTCGTTCCGGCCGGGTGAGCGCCGGATCAGCGTTGCCGGGCCGGCGCAGGGCTACAGCATGTCCCCGGCGGGCTCACCGGTCAATGAATTTCCTTCGCCCTCGCGTGGGCGCTCCCTCTCCGGCCTCGTGCGCCGCCAGGAACGGCTGCGGGCCGCCGGGTGTCCCCGACGGCCCGCGCACGACGCTCCCGCGGAGGTCTCCGGCCGGATCAGCGGTCGAAGTAGTCCGGCTGCGTCTGCACGTTGAGCTCGTCCAGCCGCACCCGCTTGGCCGGGTCGGTACGCCGGTCGTTCAGCGCCAGGACGTCGAAGCCCTTGGCGATGTCGTTGGAGTAGATGTAGCCGTTGTAGTAGTACGCCGACCAGGGACCGGCCGTCGTGACGCGGTCGAGGGTGACCGGGCCGCGCTCGAAGTACCCGATCTCCTTGGGCTTCGAGGAGTCGGTGAAGTCCCAGACGGAGATGCCGCCCTGGTACCAGGCCTGGACCATGATGTCGCGGCCCTTGACCGGGATGATCGAGCCGTTGTGGGCGACGCAGACCTCGACGTCGGCCTGCGGGCGGTCGATCTTGTAGTAGCTGCGGAAGACCAGCTTGCGGTGGTCGCCCCGGCCGACGATGTCGTAGATGCCGTCGGCGCCGCGGTTCGGGCCGATGGCCGCGTTGCAGGTGGCCGCGCCGCCGCCGCCGAGCTCGTCCGTGAAGACGACCTTGTCCGCGTCCTGGTTGAAGGTGGCGGAGTGCCAGAAGGCGAAGTTCACGTTGTCCTGGACCCGGTCGATGATCTTCGGGTTCTCGGGGTCCTTGATGGAGAACAGCAGGCCGTCACCCAGGCACGCGGCGGCCGCCAGGTCCTTGGACGGCAGCACGGTGATGTCGTGGCAGCCGGTCGTCCTGGAGACGCCGGGGTTGGTCGGGGCCCCCGGGTTGCCACCGTCCGGGAAGAGGACGGGGAAGTTGACGATCCGCGCCTGCTCGGGCGCCTTGCGCGGCACCTTGATGATCGAGATGCCGTCGTGCGGCGGCTGGCAGTCCGGGAACGTCTCGTTGGGCGAGTACGAGGAGACGTAGATGTAGACGTTCTTGCCCTCGGGCACGATCGTGTGGGTGTGCGAGCCACAGGCGGTCTCGACGGCGGCGACGTACTCGGGGTTCCGCTTGTCGCTGATGTCGAAGATCTTCATGCCCTCCCAGGAGGACTTCTCCGTGGCGGGCTGGGTGGTGCTGGAGCACGAGTTGTCGCTGCGCGAGGAGTCGGTGGAGAGGAACAGCAGGTTCCCCGAGACCGAGATGTCGTTCTGCGAGCCCGGACACAGGACCTGGGCGACCGTCTTCGGCTTCCTCGGGTTGCTGATGTCGAAGATCCGGAACCCGTCGTAGTTGCCGGAGAAGGCGTACTTCCCCTGGAACACGAGGTCCGAGTTGGTGCCGGGCAGCGCGTCCTTCGGCACGTTGGCGAGGTGCTCGATGTTGGAGCTGTGGATGATCTCGTCCACGCCGGGTATCTCGCCGCTCGCGATCGCCGCCTCCGCCTCGGCCTGCTGGCTCGCGGAGGCGGCAGCGACTCCGGTGGAGGTGTCGCCGGGCTCCGGCGACGCGGACGCGCTCGTGGCGGTCAGCAGCGTGACGAGGAGTCCGGCGGCGGCTGCCACCGCGCCGAGACGTCTCCGCCGCGCGCGGATGGGATGCAACAAGGTCACTGGGGTCCTCCCTGGTATCCGTCCACGGGGACGGTTCCGAACGGGGGAAGTATCTCCCCTCTCATGTACACATCAACAGATGGCAACAGAGACGTAACGAAAGTTTTTGATCTTTGCCGAGCGGAAGCGTGCTAGGACGGTTCCAGCACATCAACCGGCGCAGGAGGTCCCCGTGTTGTTTCCCCGTCAGACCCGATGCCGGCGGACGGCCGCGCTCGCGGCGGCCGCGCTCCTCGCAATGCTCGCCGTGGCCGGCTGCGATTCCGACGACGGGGAAGGCAAGCCGGCGGCGGACGGACCGGGGGTGGTGGCACCGGGCAAGCCCGGCGAGCCGGCCAGGACGCTCACCGCGGAAGAGGCCTCGAAGGAGATCGTCGAGGACACCCCGAACTCCGCCGACTACCGCTACGTGCAGATGATGATCAAGCACCACGAGCAGGCGCTGGTCATGACCGGCCTGGTGCCGGACCGCGCCTCGTCGGCGTCCGTGAAGAGCCTGGCCGGCCGCATCTCCGCAGGTCAGCAGCCCGAGATCGCCGCGATGCAGGGCTGGCAGAAGAACCACGACGCCGACCGCCACGTGGTGGAGCACGATCACGCGGCGATGCCGGGCATGGCCACCGCCGCCCAGTTGGACGCGTTGCGCGCGGCCCGCGGCAAGGAGTTCGACCGGCTCTTCCTCACCCTGATGATCGCGCACCACCAGGGGGCCGTCACCATGGCGACGGAGGCGTTGTCCGAGGGCAACAACGTGCTGGTGGAGGAGATGGCGACCGACGTGGCCGCGCAGCAGACCGTCGAGGCGGACCGGATGCGGGCCCTGCTGGACTGAGCACGGCGGCCGGGCCGTGGGCCCGTCACGGGCGGGGCGCTCTGCGGACGCGCGTCCGGGGCGAGCCGGGCCGCTGCGGGAATCTTCGGCTGGGCACCGGGTAAGGCGGTGGTGCCGTCGCCGATGAGCTCCCGCGGGCGCCGGGGCTCAGCGGCCGGCCGGGCCGGCGGTCCCGCCGCCGCCCCGCGGTTCCGCTTCCAGCCGCACGGCCTGCAGGCCGGCGGCGAGCAGGACGCTGTCGAGGAGCCCGGGGAAGAGGGTGTCGAGGTCGTCGCGCCGCAGGACGCTCAGCTTCGCCGTTCCCCGGTAGACCTGGCGGATCACTCCGCTCTCCCGGAGCACCCGGAAGTGGTGCGTGGACGTGGACTTGGCGACCGGCAGGGCGAAGCAGGCGCAGTTCAGCTCGTCGGACGCGTCCGCCAACTGGCGCACGATCCGCAGGCGGACGGGGTCGGCGAGCGCGTGGAGGACGCTCTCGACGCGGATCTCGTGGGGCGCGGGGTGGCCGAGGGTGCGGGTGCGGTTTCCCGCGTCGGCCCCTGCCGCACCGCTGGTGGGGGTCACAGTCGCTCCACTTCGTTTCCGGGCACTCGTCGTCGGGCGGCATTCCTCCGGGTGCTCGTCCCGGTGGCCTCCATGGTACGAAAAGCGGCCCGTCCGGGGCCGAGCGGGCGGCCCCGCGCCCGCGGCCCCGTACCTCCGTGCTTGTCGGCGTCGGTCACTCCTTGGCGGCCACCACCAGGCCGGCCCGCGGAACGCCGTCGGAACGGACGCCCAGTTCGGCCAGGGGCTCCAGCCGGGTCCGGAAGCCCGCCCGCTCCAGGTCCCGCAGGACATCGGGCAGACGGAACGTCCGGTAGTACATGACGAAGCGTGGGCGCCACAGGGCGTTGCGCACCCGCATCGCCGTATCGAAGCCCAGCGTCGTCCAGTAGGCCCGCGAGGCGACCGGCGGCGGCGCGCCCATCGGGAAGACGAACAGGCCACCGGGACGCAGCGACGCGTGCACCCCGGCGAAGAGCGCGGGGCGCTCGCGCGGCAGGAAGTGCCCGAACGCCCCGAAGCTCACGGCGAGATCGAAGGACTCCGCGAACGGGAGGGCCAGCGCGTCGGCGCGCACCCAGTCCACCGCGGGTCCCTCGGGTGCGTCCGGCAGCGAGGCGCGCGCCCGCGCCAGCATGCCCGCGCTGAAGTCGACGCCGGTGACGCGCCCGGAGCAGACCTCCCGCAGCACGCCGACCCCCGCGCCCGTCCCGCAGCAGACGTCGAGTCCGGTACGGAACGGGCCGAGCGGCCGGAGCGCGCGGGCCACGGCGCCGAGCACCCGGCCGGGGGTGCGGTAGGGCGTGTGGTCGAACTTCGGGGCGAGCAGGTCGTATCCGTGCTCGACCGAGGAGAGCGCCTGCACGGCCAGTTCGCGGAGGGTGGGGCCCTGTGTGGTGGACATCGCGGCCACCCTACCGAGCGGGCGCCCCCGCCGGGGCCTCTCCGGCGGGGAGCCGAAAAGGCCGGCCGGTCCGGTGGGGCCAGCGGGTCAGACCGAACGGCCGTACTGCTCGGGGACGCGCACCTCGCCGCCGAGGGCGCGGGCGGCGCTGCGGGCGAAGTACGGGTCGCGCAGCAGTTCGCGGCCGATCAGCACCGCGTCCGCCTGTCCGTCGGCGAGGATCTTCTCGGCCTGTACGGGCTCGGTGATGAGGCCGACGGCGGCCACCGGCAGTCCGGTCTCGGTGCGCACCCGCTCGGCGAACGGCACCTGGTAGCCCGGCCCGGTCTCGATCCGGGCCCGGGGGGCGTTGCCGCCGGTGGAGACGTCGAGCAGGTCCACGCCGTGGGCGCGCAGTTCGCGGGCGAAGGCGACCGTGTCGTCCGCGGTCCATCCCTCGCGCTCGTCCTCGGCGTTCTCGGTGAGCCAGTCGGTGGCGGAGATCCGGAAGAACAGCGGCAGTTCCTGCGGCCACACCTCCCGTACGGCGTCGACGACTTCGAGGGCGAAGCGGCAGCGGTTCTCGAAGGACCCGCCGTAGGCGTCGGTGCGGTGGTTGCTGAACGGGGAGAGGAACTCACCGATCAGGTAGCCGTGCGCGCCGTGGATCTCGACGACCTTGAAGCCCGCTTCCAGCGCGCGCTTCGCCGAGGCGGCGAACTGACCCGCCACCTCGTGGATCTGATCGGTCGTCAGCTCCGCCGGAACCGGGTCGCCCTCGTCGAACGGCAGCGGACTCGGTCCGAGGGGCTGCCAGCCGAGCGCCTCGGGGCCGTCGGCGGGGAGCGCCTTGCCGCCGCGCCACGGGGCGTCGGTGGACGCCTTGCGTCCGGCGTGGGCGAGCTGGATGCCGGGCACGGTGCCCCGGCTCTCCAGGAACGCGGTGACGCGGCGCAGCGCTTCGGCCTGGCGGTCGTTCCACAGTCCGAGGTCCATGGGGCTGATGCGGCCCTCGGGGCTGACCCCGGTGGCTTCCACCAGGATCAGGCCGGTGCCGCCGACGGCGCGGGAGGCGTAGTGGGCGAAGTGCCAGTCGTTGGCGACCCCCGTGTCGGGCCCGGTCGCCGCGGCGCTGTACTGGCACATCGGCGGCATCCAGATCCGGTTCGGGACGGTGACCGAGCGCAGGACGTAGGGCTCGAAGAGGGTGTTCAACACGGGCTCCGTTTCGCAGAGGTGGCCGAAGGGGCCGGGGGCGTTCCACGGGACGGCTCCGGCAGGAGCTTTGTACGTGGAGCGTCGTAGTACGACGTTCATCGTACTACGAGGGCCCCGGAAGCCGCGCGGAAGCGGGGCGACGCCGTGGTCCTCACCCGTCGGAGCCGCTCCGGCGACGCAGGGCGATGGGGACGGACCCGTCGTACATCTGGGTCCAGCTCCGCCCCGCGGGGGATTTCCAGGTCACCTGCACCGACCCGCCCTCCACCCTGACGCCGTCCACGGTCATGGGCCGAGGGCCGTCGCGTACGTCGCCACGCCGCAGATCGCGGGCGGGGACGCTGACGGGGTCCGCCGTGCGGGCCAGCTCCGCCTCCCCGGCGGCGGCGAGCAGGGCGGCCGCCAGCCGTCTGGCGGCCTCCGGGGTACAGGTCCAGCGCTCCTCGCCCGCCGGGACGCCGATTCGCAGGCCGACGCGGAGGGGGTCGCCCGCACCGTCCGGGGCGACCTGCCACGCGATCGCGCGGCCCTCGTGGTCCTCGAAGGCGGTCTCCGTCGTCATGCGTCAGTCCGTTCTCGCTCACCGGCGCCGGCCGGTTCTTCCCGGCGCGCGCCGCACGCGCCTGCGGGCATTGCAGCACACCTTCCGCGCCCGCCTCCGGCCGGGCGGCGACGACCCGGTGCGCGCGGGGGGCCGGGCGGACGCACCCGTTCCCACCAGGGCGGACGTCCCGGCTGCGGGCCGTTGTCGGTGCCGGGGTGCACACTGACCGGTATCCGGCGACACAGGCGTTTCGGGAGGTCTTGTCATGACCGATGTGCTGCTCACCGTGGGCACCCGCAAGGGGCTCTTCATCGGCCTGGGCCGTGACGGCAGATGGGAGCTGGACGGCCCCCATTTCAACGCGCAGGCGATCTACTCCGTCGCGGTCGACACCCGTGGCGGCGGCACGCCCCGGCTGCTGGTGGGCGGGGACAGCGCGCACTGGGGACCGTCCGTCTTCCACTCCGACGACCTGGGGGCGAGCTGGGTGGAACCCCGGCAGCCCGCGGTGAAGTTCCCGAAGTCCACCGGGGCGTCCCTGGAGCGGGTCTGGCAGCTCCATCCGGCCGGTCCCGAGGAGCCGGGCGTGGTGTACGCGGGCACCGAGCCGGCCGCGCTGTTCCGCTCCGAGGACCGGGGCGAGTCCTTCGAGCTGGTGCGGCCGCTGTGGGAGCACCCCACCCGGTCGCGATGGGTGCCGGGGGGCGGCGGCGAGGGGCTGCACACGATTCTCACCGACCCCCGCGACCCGGCCGCGGTGACGGTGGCGGTCTCCACCGCGGGCGTCTTCCGGACCAAGGACGGCGGAGAGAGCTGGGAACCGGCGAACCGCGGGGTGTCGGCGGTCTTCCTGCCCGATCCGGACCCCGAGTTCGGCCAGTGCGTCCACAAGGTCACGCGGGACGCGGCCGATCCGGACCGGCTGTACCTCCAGAACCACTGGGGCGTGTTCCGCAGCGACGACGGCGGCGACCGGTGGACCGACATCGGTTCCGGGCTGCCGTCGGACTTCGGCTTCGCGGCGGTCGCGCATCCGCGCAAGGGCGGCACCGCGTACGTCTTCCCGATCAACGCCGACGCCGACCGGGTGCCGGCGGAGCACCGCTGCCGGGTGTTCCGCACCAGCGACGCAGGGGAGAGCTGGGAGCCGCTCTCCGCCGGCCTGCCCGAAGGCGCGCACTACGGCACGGTGTTGCGGGACGCGCTCTGCACGGACGACGCCGACCCCGCCGGGGTGTACTTCGGCAACCGCAACGGCGAGGTCTACGCCAGCGCGGACGACGGCGACACCTGGCGGCAGTTGGCCACGCACCTGCCGGACGTGCTGTGCGTGCGGGCGGCCGTGCTGGCCTGAGGCACGGCCGCGGACGGG
The DNA here is from genome assembly GCF_947488945.1 of uncultured Streptomyces sp. Lineage (GTDB taxonomy): Bacteria > Actinomycetota > Actinomycetes > Streptomycetales > Streptomycetaceae > Streptomyces. The sequence continues at coordinate 217,761 of NZ_CANLBS010000012.1, read as the reverse complement.
GGGCGGGGACACGGCGGGGACACGACGAGAAGGCGTACGGGGGTGTACGGGCCGCGAGGGCCGGGCGGACGGCCCGCCCCTCGCGGCGCCCTCGCGCACTCCCGTCAAGCCCGTCAACCGGCCGCCGACCGGGCAGTTGATCACGCTCGTCGTATCAGCAGTAGAGTGCGGGCCGTGGCAGCACGACCTTTGAAGGACATCATCGAGCCCGGCTGGGCGCAGGCACTCGAACCCGTGGCCGGACGCGTCGCCGCGATGGGGGACTTCCTCCGCGCGGAGATCGCGGCCGGACGCACCTACGTTCCTTCGGGAGCCAACGTGCTGCGGGCGTTCCAGCAACCCTTCGACGAGGTGCGGGTGCTGATCGTCGGTCAAGACCCCTACCCGACACCGGGTCACGCGATCGGGTTGAGTTTCGCGGTCGCCCCGGAGGTCCGCCCGCTCCCCGGCAGCCTGGAGAACATCTTCCGGGAGATGCACACCGATCTCGGCCACCCGAAGCCGTCCAACGGCGACCTCACTCCGTGGACGCGTCAGGGCGTGCTGCTGCTCAACAGGGCGCTCACCACCGCCCCGAGGCGTCCGGCGGCCCACCGGGGGAAGGGCTGGGAAGAGGTCACCGAGCAGGCGATCCGCGCCCTGGTGGAGCGCGGCACCCCGCTGGTGTCGATCCTCTGGGGCCGCGACGCGCGCAACCTCCGTCCGCTGCTCGGCGACTACCCGGCGCTGGAGGCCGCGCACCCCTCGCCCATGTCGGCCGACCGCGGCTTCTTCGGCTCGCGCCCGTTCAGCCGCGCCAACGCCCTGCTGGAACAGCAGGGGGCGCAGCCGGTGGACTGGCGGCTGCCGTGACCGGCGGCGGGCCCTACGCACTCGGCGTCGACTCCGGAGGCTCCGGCCTGCGCGTCGCCCTGTGCGCCGTGGAACCCGACGGCGCGCAGGGGTCCGACGGCCCGGTTCCCGTGGCCCCGCAGGTCCGCACCGGCCCGGTCCGCACCGGCCCGGGGGGCATCGACGCCGCGCACCTGCTGGAACTCGTGCTGCCCGCCGTCGAGACCCTGCTGCACCGGGCCGAGGCGCCGGGCACGGCACCGTCCGGCGAAGTCGGGGCGGCCGGTGGCCGGATCGCCGCGGCGGTGGTGGGCGCCGCCGGGATGGCCACGCTGGGCGGCCGGCTGCGCGCCGTGCTGCCGGGGGCGCTGACGGCCGCGCTCGGGCCGCACCGGCTGGCTCTGGCCGCCGACGGGGTCACCGCGTACGCCGGCGCGCTCGGGATGCGGCCCGGGGCCGTGGTCGCGGCCGGGACCGGCATGATCGCGCTCGGCACCGACCTGTCCCGCTGGCACCGCGCCGACGGCTGGGGCCACCTCCTGGGCGACGCGGGCGGCGGCGCCTGGATCGGGCGGCAGGGCCTGGACGCGGCCCTGCGCGCCCACGACGGTCGGCGCGGCGGGTCGCCCGCGCTGCTGGAGCGGGTGCGGGCGGTGTTCGGAGCGCCCGCGGAGCTGCCGGGCCTGCTCTACCCCCGCGCCGATCGTCCCGCGTTCCTCGCCTCGTTCGCGCCCGAGGTCGCCGCCTGCGCTGCGGCCGACCCGGTGTCCGCGGGCATTCTGCGCGACGCGGGCCGGCACATCGCGGAGGCCGCCGCCGCGGTCTGCCCGGCCCCGGACGCGGCGGACGGGCGGGAGGAGGACCGCCCACGGGTGGCATGGACGGGCGGCCTGTTCTCTATGGGCGAGCCGCTGCTCGTGCCGCTGCGCGAAGAGCTCGCCGCACTGGCCCCGCACGCCGTCCCGGTCCCCCCGGACGGGGACCCGCTCGCCGGGGCGCTGCGGCTGGCACGGGCGCTCGCGCGGGACGAGGTGCGGCTGCCGTCCGATCCGGCGCTGCTGACGGTGGCGGAACCGGGCTGAACCCGCACGGATCCCGCAGGAGGGAGCGGGGCACACCTCCGGTACGTCACTCATACGACATAAGCGGACAGAGGCCGCTCCAGCGGACCCTCCCCGAACGGGAGGGCATCCAAAACCAGTAGCATGCGGCGCCATGAGCACCCCCACTGGGCCCGCTTCCGGCCTGCCCGTACGAATGCCGCGACCTCGCCAGTCCGGACGGCACCGCCGCCCGGAGCCCGTGGTCGCACCCGAGGGCGCCGCGGCGCTCGTCCTCGCCGTTCCCGGCGTCCCCTCCCAGGCCACGCGCGGCCTCGCGGAGGAAGTGATCAGCATCGCGCGTTCCGAGCTGCCCGGCCTCAACGCGCGGATCGGCTACCTCGACGGCGACGACGCGGACTTCCCCGCGCTCGCCTCCGTGCTCGCGCAGTGCGCCACCGAGCGGGTCGCCGCGTACGAGCTGGCCACGGCCGTCGGCCGGGAGGTGCCGGCGCCCGAGGGGCCGTCCGCCGTCGTGGTGCCGCTGCTGGCGGGGCCGGACAGTGCCACGATCCGCCGGATACGGCAGGCCGTGATGGACAGTGGCACGCAGGTCGAGCTCACCGACGTGCTGGGTCCGCACCCGCTGCTCGCCGAGGCGCTGCACGTGCGCCTGTCGGAGGCCGGTCTGGCGCGCGCCGACCGCGCCCGGCTGTTCACCGTGGCCACCGCGGCCGACGGCATCGTGCTCGCCACCGTGGGCGGCGAAGAGGCCGTGCGGGCGGCGGGCATCACCGGCATGCTGCTGGCGGCCCGGCTCGCGGTGCCGGTGATGGCGGCGGCGCTGGACATCGACGGCTCCGTCTCCTCGGTCGCCGCGCAGCTCACCGGCTCGGGCTCCGCCCAACTGGCGCTGGCTCCGTACCTGGTGGGTCCGGAGATCGACGCCAGCCTGCTGGAAGGGGCGGCGAAGGAGGTCGGGTGCGCGACGGCCGAGCCGCTCGGCGCCTACCCGGCCATCGGCAAGCTGGTCCTGTCGCTGTACGCCACGACGCTCGGCATCACGCCGGCGACGCCGCAGGGCGCCCAGGCGCACTGATTTCGCGGCGCACTGATGTCGCACCGAACTGATTTCGCAGCGCACTGATTGCGCACCGTCCCACCGTCGGGTCCGCGCGTTCCGGGATTCACCGGGCCGCGCGGCATCCGGGAAAGACGCCGGACGCGTACGACCGCCGCGGGCCCGAGGGCCCGCGGCGGTCGTGTTCGAAGGGGTCGTGTGAAGGGCCTCCCGGCCGGGCCCGCGAGGGCCGTCGCGCGGGCCGGGGACGCGCCCGCGCGCCGGGACGCGGTCAGGCGAAGATCACGCAGCTGACCGCCGGGACGTCCACGGACCCCGCGGCGGTGGGCACTCCGGTCTCCTGGTCGACGGCGAACCGGGCGACGTTCCCGGACCGCTCGTTGGCGGCGTACAGCCACCGGCCGCCGGGGCCGAGCGCGAGGTCGCGCGGCCAGTGGCCGCCGCAGCCGACGGTCGCGGCCAGCAGGGCCTTGCCGCCGGTCTCGTCGAGGGTGAGCACGGAGATCGAGTCGTGGCCCCGGTTGGCGGTCCAGAGGAAACGTCCGTCGGGCGAGACGACGACCTCGGAGGGGTAGGTGCGCTCCTCGCCGTCGCCGAGGGCGTCCTGCGGCAGCACCGGCGTCTCGTGGAGCGGTTCGAGGACCCCGGCGGCGGCGTCCCAGCGGCAGACCGTGAGGGTGGGCTCCAGCTCGTTCAGGACGTACGCGTGACCGCCGGCGGGGTGGAACGCCAGGTGGCGCGGGCCGGTTCCGGGCCGGAGCGCCGTCTCGCCGTGCCGGCGGGTCTCACCGGTCAGCGGGTCGATCTCCTCCACGCGCACCGAGTCGGTGCCGAGGTCCACGCTGAGCAGCCAGCGGCCCGACGGGTCGGGCCGCACCTGGTGGGCGTGCGGGCCCTCCTGGCGCTCGGGGTCCGGGCCCGAACCCTCGTGCTGGATCACGGCCACCGCGGCGCCGAGCGAGCCGTCGTCCCGGGTGGGCAGGACCGTGACGCTGCCGGAGCCGTAGTTGGCGGTGACCAGGTGGCCCGCCGCCAGGGCCAGGTGGGTGGGGCCGTCGCCCTCCACCGACCGGAGCCCGCCCAGCAGCCGGGGGACCTCGCCCGCGACGTCGAAGGCGGCCGCCGCGCCCTCGGCGGTCTCGCTGACGGCGTAGAGGACGGAGCCGTCGCCGGAGGCCGCCAGATAGGAGGGGTCGGGCACCGCGTCGGTCGCGCCGATCAGGGTCAGCTCGCCCGTGTCCCGGTCCACGGCCGCGACGGTCACGCCCGGACCGCCCGCCGAGGTGAAGGAACCCATGAATGCCCGCACGGCGTTGTTGCCGTCCATCGCGTTTACCCCTCTGCACCGTCGTCGTGCGCGCGCCTCGCGCGCACCCGCCCGACGGTAGCAGGCGGGGTCATGAGGTCTAGACCAATATGGCCCGACGTGTCTCCCTGACCGGGAGTGCGCGTGCGGCCCGGCCCCCGCCGGAGCCCCGGGGCCGGCCGGGTCGCACGCGCGCACGTCAGGAGATGTCGGCGTAGGCGGTGCCGATCCGCAGGTCGTCCACCCGGTTGTCCGCCGCGTGCTCCGGCGCGTCCCGGTCGTAGACGCCCCACTTGGGGTCGTTGTACGTGTTCCAGGTGCGGCCGGTGAAGCGGGTGGAGCCGGTGCTGAACGTCTGCCGGACGCCGTTGTACCAGAGTTCCGCCCAGCCGTCCGAGGCGGAGTCCGAGGTGTGGACCGCGAGGCCGATACGGTTCCAGACGGTCGGCGTCACCGGGGTGGACCAGAGCAACTGCCAGCTCTCGGTGGCCCCCTGCGGGATGTGGAACAGCCGGAGCGCGCCGTCCTTGACCGTCATGATGAGCGGGTAGTTCTGGCCTTCGCCGGGATACGACTTCCACTGGAACGTGACGAAGTCGCCGTCGGTGACCGTCAGATAGCTCGACCAGCCCAGGTAGTAGGTGCTGTTGTTCTGGAAGAGGTAGGCGGAGCCGCCCACCTTGACGCCGCGCGCCTCGCAGCGGATCGGTCCGGCGGGCTTGTCCATCCTCCAGTAGGTGTTGCCGCCGGACGTGGCGGCGGTGAGGCTGCCCGGGGCATCGCACTCCACGGTGCGGAAGACACCCGTCCCGCTGCCCGCGTCGCCGTTCCAGATCGTGGACGCATGGGCGGGTGACGCGAGCAGGAGCGAGGCGATGGCCGAGGCCACGGTGGGCAGGAGCAGTGCGCGTGTACGCATGGGACGCCTTCCTGAGGAGCGAACAGGGGGGTCTACGGGTGGCCGGGCAGTCCCCAGCGGGGTGCGGCGGCGCGGGGCCGGACGGCCCGGACGGCGAGTTCGCCGCCGGGGTCTTCGGCGCCGTCGGCGGGCGCCGGGCGGATGTACGCCTCCCGACCGGCTTCGAGGCCGAGGCGTAGGCTGCCGTCGGGCAGGTCGGTGCGGGGCAGTTCCCGGCCGTCGCCGTCGGTGACGGTCACCGGTCCCGGCATGCCGGTCCGCACGACGCAGGGCGCCCCCGCCTCGCTGCGCAGCCGTATCCAGCGGGTGACGCCGCCCTGTCGGGCGGCGCTCAGGAGGAAGGCGCCCTGGGTGCGGAAGTCGTGGACGGTGACGTCCTGCCAGGCGTCCGGCAGCGCCGGGAAGACCCGGATGACGCCGCCCCAGCTCTGGCAGACCATGTCGTGCAGCGACTGGGCGGCGGACAGCGGGGTCTCGATGACCGGGCCGGACTCCTTGTACATGGTGTTGGGCCGGACGAACCGGTCGAGCAGGCTGGTCAGATGACCGGCCGCCTCGTCCCCCCGCCCCATCTGCGCGGCGATCGAAGCCGCCCCGGTGAAGCTGTAGCCCTGAAGGGCCCCTTCGAAGCCGATCCAGTGCCGCAGCGAACGCTCGATGAGGTCCCGGTGAGCGGGGTTCTCCCAGGTGAGTTCGTACAGCGGATAGACGGCGAGCAGATGGGAGTAGTGGCGGTGCGACCGGGCGAACGGCACGCCGGCGCCGATCATCAGTCCGTTCTCGTCCACCGGGTACGGGGTGAGCCGGTCCAGCACCTCGTGCCAGCGGGGGGCGAGCGGGTCGTCGACGCCCAGGAGGTCCGCGGACTCGACCAGGGTGGCGCACCCCCACCGCAGGAGCTGGAGGTCGTAGGTGCAGTCGGGCGCGACCTCGCCGTACTCGGGCGAGAACGTCGGCGGCAGGTGCAGGCGACCGTCCGGGCCGGGGCGCAGGAAGTGCAGATAGTAGGAGACCGCCCGGCGCAGCAGCGGGAAGACGGTGTCCTCCAGGATGCCGCGGTCCATGGTGTGCCGGTAGCTGAGCCAGACGTTGTGCAGGGCCCAGAGGAGGTTGCCGACCTCGGGTGTCGGCTCCTGTTCGCCGGGGACGCCGATGGGACAGCCGCTCCCGGCGGTCTCGTACCCGCCGTCGAGGTACATGTCGGTGGTGCGCGGGAGGCCCGCCGAGTCGGGGCGGTACGGCCCTTCCAGCTGGTCGGTGAGCCGTTGACGATGGGCGGACAACGCCACCGCGGGGGCGTCGAGCTCCAGGTGGTTGGAGCCGTGGATCATCCAGTACTCCAACTGGACGTTGAGGTTCCACCACACCCCGGGCCAGGGGGTGGGCTCCAGCCAGGGGCCGCAGGTCGCCATCACCGGGGCGTCCGCACGGGCCGCGGAGGCGATCTTGTAGAGCTGGATCCAGTAGAAGCTTTGCAGCCGGGCGTCCGGCACGGAGAGGAAGCTCTTGCGGTAGTACGCGCGCCACCCGGCGCGGTGGTCGGCCGTGAGCGGACCGTACGCGAGCGTGGCGGCCCGGCGCACCGCGTCGAGCGCCGCCTCGCGGGCCCCGGGGGCTGGGTACGTCTGGGCGACGTGGGCGGACAGGACGCGGACCTCCCCGTGGGTCCGCTCGGTCCAGGCGGTCGCGTACTCCCCTCCGCCGAGCAGCTTCTGCACGGCGACGGTCTCCCTGCCGCAGGGCTCCACGGTCGCCGGGGGGTGACCGGTGTACCCCTCGGGGACCGGCTTGAAGGCGGCGCGCGGACTGACCGACTCGGCCGGGTGGAAGGTCCAGGAGAAGGCGTGCTCACCGCCGGTCGGGGTGACCTCGACGGCGAGGAGGGACCGCTTGTCGTGCACCACGGCGCGGAGCGCGAGGGTGCCGCGGGTGGTGGTGAGGGTGCCGGCGAGTTCGGCCTCCTGGAGACCGAGCCGCCAGTCCACGGCGGTGACGGCGCCGGCGGTCCTCAGGGTGAAGTGTCCGACGGGGAGCCGCGCCAGACCGAACAGGGCGCCGAACTCCGGTCGGTGGTCCTGGACTTCGCTGTGCTGGACGGTGAACCGGACGGCGTCGGAGCCGGGTTCGGCGTACACGAGGGAGCCCAGCCGGGCGTTGCCGAGGAACGGCCCTTCGTCCCAGGCGCGCGGCAGCGCGTGCCACACGAGGTCGGCTTCGTCGAGGACCCGCGTCCAGACGCCGTCGTCGGCCCGTACGCGTGCGGGACCGGACGGGGCGGGCCCGCGGCCCGGCGGGCGGTCCGGAGCGTTCGCGGTCCCGTGCGGCGACAGGGGTACGGGTACGGGGGGCACGTCGTGTCCTTGCTCTCGGGGCTCGGCCCGCGGGACGGCCGGCCGGAAGCGCGGGGTTGCTTTCGTGACTCCGTGGGCGGTTCGCGCGGCAGCCGTGCGGGCGGGTGGCCGGTGATGCGGCTCCACGCGGTGGGGTTCCCCGGGCCGGGTGTCCGGGGGACGCGGCCCGGGTGCGCGGGCCGTCGCCGACCTTATGGAAAGCCCTTTCGACCGTCAATACATAGTTTCCAAAATCGCTCATCGGGTTCGCTGCCGTAGGCTCGCCCTCGTCATCCCGACGTCGGCCGCACGCGGCGACGGACGGGCGTCCGGCGCCGATCAGCAGGAGTTCCCGTGCGTTTCACGATGGACGAGCGGCACACCCGCATCCTCGAACTCGTGCGGACCCACGGATCGTTGCGGGTGGCCGAGCTCGCGGAGCACCTCGGCGTCTCGCGGGTCACCGCACGCCGGGACGTGGACCTGCTCACCGACCGGGGGACGCTGCGGCGCTCCCGCGGAGCGGTCTCGTGGCCCGGCGCGTCTCCGGTCCCCCGGCTCCCCCGGGCGGGCTCACCGGATTCCGGGCCGCGGCCCGAGGAGGACGGCACCCCCCGCTCGGACGAGATGTTCGGCATGATCCTGCCCCGGACCAGGCACTACTACGACGAGGTCGTCCGGGGCGTCCGGGAGACCGTCGCCGCGGCCGGCGGGCGTCTGGTCCTGGACTTCACCCGCAGCCCTGCGGACACCGGCACGCAGATCGCGCGGATGGCGGACGGGGGCGCCCGCGGCCTGCTGCTGATTCCCGACTGGGCCGACGGATGGAGCGGCCGGGAGCCCTCCGGCACCGACTCCGGCCTCCCCACCGTGCTGCTGGAACGCCGCGGCACGCCCGGTACGCGCGCGGCCCTGCTGGACCGGGTCTGCTCGGACCACGCGGCGGGGGCGGGCCTCGCGGTGACGCACCTGGCCGCCCTCGGGCACCGGCGGTTCGCGCTGGTCGGCGGCCCCAGCCCCACCCGGGCCCAGACCTCGGCGGGGGCCGAGACCGCCCTGCGCGCGCTGGGTCTGGACGAACACCCGCTCGTCGCCTTCGGGTTCACCTCCTACGACCCGGAGGAGGAGCAGCGCGCCACGGCGGACCGGCTGGCCGGGGCGGTGGCCGGGGGCTCGGTGACGGCCGCCCTCGTCATCGACGACTCGGACGCCATGACCCTGGTGCAACTCCTGCGCGAGCGGGGGGTGGAGGTGCCGCGGGACCTGGCTCTGGTGGCGTACGACGACCATGTGGCGTCCCTGTCGCCGCTGCCGCTGACCGCCGTGGCGCTGCCCAAGTACGACGTGGGCAGGATCGCGGTGGAGCTGCTGCGGCGTCGGGTGCGCGAGTCGGGCACGGCGGGCACGGACGCCCCCGCAGGTGCGGAGGCGGGGCCTCGGCACCACCTCGACCTGATGCCCCGGCTGGTGGTCCGCGACTCGTGCGGGGCGCGGCCCGGTCAGGACCTCTCCGCCCGTTAGGGAGAGCCCCGCGTCGGCCCGGTACCGGACGGCGCTCCGGAGAAAGCTCGGCGTCATGTGTTGACACCTGATCGTGGATTGACCAAAACTTCGCATCGAAGCACAACACTTCCCATCCCCGGCCCGGCCCGCTGAACCGCGGCCCCGGCTCCGGAACCGCCCCCTCTCCCCGGCCCGCCCCGCGCACCCCGCAGGCCCCCGCCCCGCCGTGGCCGGGCCGCTCCGCGATCCCCCGCCCCGGCCCCGGCGCGGAGTCCGACACACCCGCCGGGAAAGCGCTTACCGCACTGCGCCTCCTTCCTCCGCTCGCTGCACCGCGCTCACACCGTCCGGCCGCCGCAGCCCGGTCGGTCGCCTCCCCCGCCGTCAACTCGTCGCCCGTGCAACAGTCCAGGAGACCCCGATGCCCGCATCCCCGTACCTCGACCGCCGTACCCTGCTCGCCGCCGGAGGGAGTGCCGCCGTGCTCAGCCTCGCTCCCCCGTCCGGGGCCGCGGCCCAGGGCGCCACCGGCGGTACCGGCGAGGACGAGTTCGGCATTCTTCTCGCACGTGCCGAAGAGCTCATGACGGGCGGCGCCTTCGACCCCGCCGACCCGGCCTACGCGTCCGCGCTGGCCTCCCTCGACGCGAACGCGTCGGCGCTGTGGGCCAGGATGAACCGCGCCGAGGACCGCACCCACCTGTTCGCCGAGTACGCGCCGGCCTCCCTCCCCGGCAACTTCGGCGAGAGCTACCCGCTGCTGCGTTCCCTCGCCGTCGCCTGGGCCACCCCCGGCACCTCACTGACCGGCAGCGCCGAGGTCGCCGAGGAGCTGGTGTCCGCTCTGCGCTTCCTGTACGACGTGGGGTACAACCCGTCGGGGGCCGGGGACGGCAACTGGTGGTACTGGGAGATCGGCGCGCCGCGCAACCTGCTCGACACCTGCGTGCTGCTCCGCGACCGCATCCCGGCGGACGACCTCGCCGCCTACGTGGCGAACGTCGGGACCTGGGTGCCCGACGCCGACAAGCACCACATCCACCCCGACTGGGGCTACATGACCGGGGCCAACCGGTCCGACAAGTCGATCGTCCTGGCGCTCCAGGGGTTGCTCGGCCGCGACTCCGCCAAGATCGCCCAGGCCCGCGACGCGCTCTCCGACGTGAACGGCGGCGGCGCCCGGACGCTGTTCAGCTACTCCTTCGCGGGGGACGGCTTCTACGAGGACGGCTCGTTCGTCCAGCACGGGACCGTCGCCTACACCGGGTCCTACGGCAACGTGACCCTCGGCGGCAGCGCCTTCGTCCTCGCCCTCCTCGGCGGCTCCACCTGGGCCGTCACCGACCCGGGCGTCACGGTGCTGTACGACGCGGTGGACCGCGCCTTCTCGCCGCTGATCCTCGACGGCCTCCTGATGGACTGCGTCCGGGGCAGGGCGGTGTCGCGCGAGAAGGAGCGCGACTTCAACGCGGCCACCGCCACGCTCTCCCACATGCTGCTGCTCGCCTTCGGCGCACCGGCCGACTACGCGGCCCGGTGGCGCGCGCTGGCCAAGGGCTGGATCGAGCGCAACGAACTCAACCCCTCTCTGGAGCGGGCGGGCATCCCGCAGATCACCCGGGCCAGGGCGGTGCTGGACGACGCCACGATCGTCCCGGCGAGACGTCTCACCGGCCACTTCGTCTTCGCCGACATGGACCGCGTGGTGCACCGCCGCCCCACCTGGGCCCTGGCCCTGTCCCTGTCGTCGAACCGCATCGCCTCCTACGAGTCGCTGAACGGCGAGAACATCCGCCCGTGGTACCAGGGCGACGGGATGACCTACCTCCACACGACCGACGATCCGGGCCAGTTCTCCGACGCGTTCTGGCCCACGGTGGACCCCTGCCGGCTGCCCGGCACCACCGTGGACACCCGTCCGCGCGCGGACGTCGCCCCGACCGACCCGTACCGCCCGCAGCCCGCCAACGCGATCGCGGGCGGAGCGGTCCTGGAGGGGCGCTTCGGGGCCGCGGCCCTCGACCTGGACGCGGCGGACGTCACGCTGCGGGCGCGCAAGTCCTGGTTCACCCTCGACAACGTGGTGGTGGCACTCGGCTCGGGCATCACCTCGACCGACGGCCGCACCGTCGAGACGGTCGTGGAGAACCGCAACCTGCACGCCGACGGCACCGGCCGGCTGATCGTCGACGGTGCGTCGCAGCCGGGCGTGCAAGGCTGGTCGGCACGGTTCGACCGGGCCCGGTGGGCCCATCTGGAGGGTGTGGGCGGATACGTCTTCCCCCAGCCCGCCCGGATGCGCGCGCTGCGCGAGGAGCGCACCGGTTCCTGGCGCGACATCAACACCGGCGGCTCGACGGCGTCCCTGACCCGCCGCTACCTCACCCTCTGGTTCGACCACGGGGTCTCCCCCACCGAATCCGACTACGGTTACGTGCTGCTCCCGGGTCTCTCGGCGGCCGCCACCGCCGTCTGGTCGCTCGCCGCTCCGGTACGGGTCGTCGCCCACGACTCCGCGGCGCACGCCGTCGAGGCCCGCCGCGACGGGCTGACCGCCGTGAACTTCTGGGAGCCGGGCACCGCCGCGGGCATCACGTCGAGCGGCCCCGCCTCCGTCCTCGTGCGACGCGCGCACGGCAGGACCACGGTCGCGGTGTCCGACCCGGGCCGCACCCAGGACACCGTCACCGTCCGGCTCCCCTTCGCCGCCCGCGAGGTGGTGCGTGCGGACGGCACCGTGACGGCCGTGCCGGGCCGGCGGCCGGTCGTCACCGTGCGCACCGGCGGCTCACGCGGGCACACCCACACCGTCGAGCTCTCCTGAACGGGCGAACGGCCCGCACCGCACGGGTGGCCGGCGGCGGACCGCCGGCCACCCGTGGCGTCAGACGAGCAGCCAGACCGCGGTGTCCCCGGGAAGCAGCCCGTCGTCGTCCAGTGGGCCGCTGGCCAGCAGGACCTCGCTGTGGGCGGGCAACTCCGCGGCGCGCTCGGCGAGGTTGACCGCGCAGACCAGGCCGGGGCCCCGGCCGAAGACCAGCGCGCCCTCCGGGGCGGGCAGCCAGCGCAGTGGCCCCTGGGCGAAGGCGGGCAGGGTGCGCCGCAGGCGCAGCGCCTCGCGGTAGAGGCTGAGCATCGAGCCGGGGTCGGCGCCCTGCAGGTCGGCGGCGTACGCCTCCCAGCCCTCCGGTTGCGGGAGCCACGGCTCGTCGCCCGCGCCGAAGCCCGCGTGGGGCTCGGCGGCGGCCCACGGGAGCGGGACGCGGCAGCCGTCGCGGCCCGGATCGGTGCCGCCGGAGCGGAAGTGCATCGGGTCCTGGATGCGTTCCCGGGGCACCTCGGCCTCGGGCAGTCCGAGCTCCTCGCCCTGGTAGACGTAGACCGCTCCGGGCAGGGCGAGGGTCAGCAGGGCGGCGGCGCGGGCGCGGCGGGTGCCGAGTTCCAGATCGGTGGGGGTGCCGAACTCCTTGCGGGCGAAGTCGAATCCGGTGTCCTCGCGGCCGTAGCGGGTCACCGTGCGGGTCACGTCGTGGTTGCAGAGGACCCAGGTGGCGGGGGCGCCGACGGGGGCGTGTTCGGCGAGGGTGTCGTCGATGGTCCGGCGCAGCGGGCCGGCCTGCCAGGGGCAGGCGAGGAAGTTGAAGTTGAAGGCGGTGTGCAGTTCGTCGGGGCGGAGGTAGCGGGCGAAGCGTTCGGCGTCCGGGAGCCAGACCTCGCCGACGAAGATCGCGTCGTACTCGTCGGCGATGGCGCGCCACGAGCGGTAGATGTCGTGGAGTTCGTCCTGGTCGATGTAAGGGTGCGGGTCGACGCCCTCCTCGAAGTCGGCGAGCGCCGGGTCCTTGGCGAGCAGGGCGGCGGAGTCGATGCGCACGCCGGCCACGCCGCGTTCGAACCAGAAGCGGAGGATCTCCTCGTGCTCCTGGCGGACGCGGGGGTGCGCCCAGTTGAGGTCGGGTTGTTCCGGGGTGAACAGGTGCAGGTACCACTCGCCGTCGGGGACGCGGGTCCAGGTGCTTCCGGAGAACTGCGAGGGCCAGTCGTTGGGCGGGAGTTCGCCGCTCTCGCCGCGGCCGGGCCGGAAGTGGAAGAGTTCGCGTTCGGGGCTGCCGGGGCCCGCGGCGAGGGCCGCCCTGAACCAGGCGTGCTGGTCGGAGACATGGTTGGGGACGATGTCCACGAGGGTTCTGATGCCGTAGGCGCGGGCCTCGGCGATCAGTTTCTCGGCCTCGGCAAGGGTCCCGAAAGCGGGGTCGATGGTGCGGTAGTCGGCGACGTCGTAGCCGCCGTCGACGAGTGGGGAGACGTACCAGGGGGTGAACCAGACGGCGTCGACGCCCAGTTCGGCGAGGTGGGCCAGCTTCGACCGGACGCCCGCGAGGTCCCCGGTTCCGTCGCCGTCCCCGTCGGCGAAGCTGCGTGGGTACACCTGGTAGATGGCGGCGGTGCGCCACCAGTCGTCGGTGCGGTCCGGGCGAATGGCTGCCACGTGACGGTCCTTTCGGGCAGGGGGTTCCCCCGCCGCCGGCCCGGTCGGCGGGGCGTCGGCGGCCGGCGGCGGCGGAGGCTTCATGGGTGTGCGTGCGGGTGGCGCGGTACGGGAGTGCCGGGCGGGAGGGGCGGTCAGCCCTTGAGGCCCCCGGCGGTGAGGCCGCTCATGATGTTCCGCTGGAAGACCAGGAAGATCAGGAGTGTCGGCAGCGAGGCGATGGTGAGCGCGGCGATCAGCACGTTCTCGGGCACGCCGGTGGAGAGGGAGTAGATGCCGACGTTGAGGGTCTGCAGGGCCGGGTCCGGCAGGGTGAGCATCGGCCAGAGGAAGTCCTTCCAGACGCCGACCACCGCGAAGATGGAGACCACGCCGAGGATCGGCCGGGAGAGCGGCAGCACGATCGAGCGCAGGATGCGCATCGGCGAGGCCCCGTCCATCGAGGCGGCGTCCAGCAGTTCCTTCGGGAGGGAGTCGAAGAACCGCTTCAGCAGGAAGATGTTGAAGGCGTTGGTCACCGACGGGAGCCAGATGACCCACGGCGAGTTCAGCAGGTTGCGTTCGACGACCGGCACGTCGAGGACGGTCAGGTACTGCGGGACGACGAGCACGGTCGCCGGGATCATCAGGGTGGCGAGCATCATGCCGAGGATCGCCTTGCCGAAGACCGGGCGCAGCCGGGAGAGCGAGTAGGCCGCGGCCACGTCGAACACCAGCTGGAACGCGAGGGCGCCGAACGCGTAGTAGAGGGTGTTGAACAGGAGTCTGGCGAGGTCCATGACCTCCCAGGCGCGGGAGTAGTTCTCCGTGTGGACCGCGTCGGGGACGAGGGTCGGCGGGATCTGCACGGCCTCCTGGGTGGACTTGAGGCCGCTGGAGGCGAGCCAGTAGAGCGGCCCGAGGAAGACCAGGGTGAACAGGCCGACGACGAGTACGAGGGTCACCCAGTAGAGGACCTTGCCGCGGGGCCTGGCGAGCTGGGCGGGCGAGATGAGCGTGCGTGTGGACATCGTTGGTATCCCCCGGTCCTACTCGTCCTCGGCGCGGCTGAGCTTCACGTACGCGGCGGAGACTCCGGCGAGCAGTACGAGGAGCAGCAGGCCGAGCGCGGCAGCGGCGCCGTAGTCGTTGAAGTTGAAGGCGTACTGGTAGATGAGGTGGACGACGGTGGTGGTCGATCCCTCGGGGCCGGCGCCGCCGGTGAGCAGGAACGGCTCCACGAACACCTGCATGGTGGCGATCACCTGCATGAGCAGCAGCAGCGAGAGGATCAGCCGGGTCTGCGGGACGGTCACGTGCCAGATCTTGCGCAGCAGTCCGGCCCCGTCGAGCTCGGCCGCCTCGTACAGCTCGCCGGGGATGCCCTGGAGGGCGGCGAGGTAGATCAGGGTCGCACCGCCCATGTTCATCCAGGTCGAGGCGACGACGACGGAGAGCATGGCGGTGTCGGGGTCCTGCAGCCACTGCTGGGCGGGGAGGCCGAACGTGCCGAGGAGTTCGTTGAGCAGGCCGTAGCCGGGGTCGTAGAGGTACTTGAAGAGCAGCACGGACGCGACCGGCGGCAGCATGACCGGGAGGTAGACCAGCAGCCTGAGGTAGCCCCGGGCGTGCCGGAACTCGTTGAGGACCACCGCGACGACGAACGGCACGGCGAAGCCGAGCAGCAGCGCCAGCGCGGTGAAGAGCAGGGTGTTGCGCCAGGCCTGCCAGAACGCCGGGTCGGCGGCGACGGTGGCGAAGTTGTCCAGGCCGGCCCAGCTGGTCCGGCCGGCTTCGGTCTTCTGGAAGGCGAGCAGGAACTCCCGGACCATCGGGTACCAGGAGAAGACCGAGAAGCAGAGCACGGCGCCGATCAGGAAGCCGTGGGCGGTGAGGTTGCGGCGGAGGCGCAGGGCGAAGGACCCGCCGGAGGGCCGCGGCCCGTCGCCGCGGCGGGGGAAGTGGCCGGGCTCCTTCGCCGTCGGCGGGGAGAGGGTGGGGGCCGACATCGTCGCCTCCTCGGTTCAGGGGTGCCGGGGCCCGGTGCTGCGGGGCCGGGTCCGGACGCGGACAGGGTGCCGGAGGGCCGGCGGGGCCGGCCTCCGGAGCCGGGTCACTGGTGGGACAGGACCTGGTTGACCTGGTCCTCCGCGGTGGACAGGAGCTTGTCGATGTCGGCGTCCTTGTTGGTGAGCAGGCCCGACATCACGTTGTCGAGGACCTTGTACACCTCCTGCGCCTTCGGCGGTTCGGCCTTGCCGGGGACGGGGTTGTCCATGAACGTCTTGAAGTTGGCGACGGGCATCGTGGCGTGCTCGACCCGGGCGGCGTCGTCCTTCGCCTTGGAGTCGCCGAGCCAGAAGTTGGGCTGCGGGACGCCGACGGGCAGCTTGTCCGCCTTGGTGCGGGCCCAGTCGAACTGCCCCTTGCCGACGGTCAGGTTCTTGAAGTTCAGCCAGGCGACGGCGGCCTTGATCTTGTCGGAGGAGATGCCCTGCTTGATCGTGTAGTTGTTGCCGCCCGCGAGGGTGCTGCGCCCGCCGGGGATCGGTCCCATGCCGAAGTTCTCGTACTGGGCGCCGAGTTGCTGCACCATGTACGCGATGTCGTCGGGCGCGGCGAGGAACATGCCCAGCTTGTCGGTGGCTATCTGCTTCTGCAGGTCGCCCCACTTGAGGAGCTGGGTCTTGCCCATGCTGTCGTCCTCCCAGCGCATGGCGTGGAGGTTCTCGGCGACCTGGCGGCCGAGGTCGTCGTTGAAGGCGGCCTTCTTCCCGCTCGCGTCGACGACCTCGCCGCCGATGCTGTACATCTGGGCGGTGAAGTGCCAGCCTCCGGTGTTGCCGGCGCTGTACTCGCCGAAGCCGGCGATGCCCTTGCCGAGTCCGGCGATCTTCTTGGCGGCGGTCCGGACCTCGGCCCAGGTGCGCGGCGGGGCGTCGGGGTCCAGGCCGGCCTGCTGGAAGAGCTTGCGGTTGACGAGCAGGCCCATGGTGTAGTTGCTGGTGGGCAGCCCGTAGAGCTTGCCGTCGTGCTTCAGGGAGTTGAGGACATGGGGGTCGATGTCCTTCAACAGCGGCACGGTCGTGTCGTTGACGTACGCGCTGATGTCGGCGGCGCCGTCGTTGTCCAGGACCTGCGGCAGGTCGGTGAAGTAGGTGTAGAAGACGTCCGGTTGCGACTTGGCCTTGAGCATCGCGGTGAAGCGCGGGGGTTCCAGGCACTGGCCGGGGGTCGAGCGGCCGGAGACGGTGACGTTCGGGTAGGTCTTGTTGAACGCGGCGACGTCCTCCTTCCACTCCTTCAGCTCGGCCGCCTTCGCGGCGGGCGGCATGCAGTCGATGGTGATCGTCACCTTGGTCTTCGGGTCCAGCGGAGCGGCGGGGTCGGAGGCCGCGCCGTTCTCGGAGCCGTCCTTGCCGTCGTCGCTGCTGCTGCTCGTGCCGCAGGCGGCGAGAGCGGTGAGCGCGAGTGCGGAGACGAGGGTGACCGCGCTGGCGCGGTGGGTACGGCGGAACCGGGCGCTTCTCATGGATGATCCCCTTCGGGCATGAAGGTCGGGTCGCTCCACGCCGATGCGTGGTGAGGCGACGCACACTCAACCACCGCCCTCAGATGAACGCAATATCTCGCGCTGATTTCGTAAAAGTTCGACAGGTGACTGCATGTTCCGTTTCCCGGTGGGCTTCCACGAGGCTGATCGCTGTCGGCATCGGGCGTGGGAACGCCGCAGGTCCCCTCCCGCGCACACGGGGAGGGGACCTGCGGATCTGCGGGGGTACGGGCCGGCCGGGCTACCGGGGGGCCTGTGCGGTCGAGCCGCGCACCACCAGTTCCGGTTCGAAGAGCAGCTCGCCCGGGTGCACTTCGCCGCCCTGGATCTGCGCGCACAGCAGTTCCACGGCGGCCCGGCCCATCGCCTCGATGGGCTGGCGCACGGTGGTCAGCGGCGGCTCGGTGCAGTTCATGAACGCGGAGTCGTCGTAACCGACCACGGAGACCTCACCGGGCACCGCGAGTCCGCGCCTGCGGGCCGCGCGGACCGCGCCGAGCGCCAGCGGGTCGCTGGCGCAGACGATGGCGGTGGCGCCCCGGTCCAGCAGACGGGTGGCGGCGGCCTGGCCGCCCTCCAGGGAGAACATCGTCCGCTCCACCCACTCGTCGGACAGTTCGCGCCCGCCCGACCGGGCGATCTCGCGTGCCGCCGCCAACTTGCGCCGCGAGGGGATGTGGTCGGCCGGGCCGAGCACCAGTCCGATCGACTCGTGCCCGAGGGACACCAGGTGGCGCCAGGCCTGCTCGACGGCGACCGCGTCGTCGCAGGAGATGCCGGGGAAGTCGAGGTTCTCTATCGAGGCGTTGATGAGGACGACCGGGATCTTGCGTTCCGCGAGCCGCCGGTAGTGGTCGTGCGGGGCGTCCGCCTGCGCGAACAGCCCGCCGGCGAAGACGACGCCGGAGACCTGCTGCTGGAGCAGCAGGTCCACATAGTCGGCCTCGGAGACGCCGCCCTTGGTCTGGGTGCAGAGCACCGGCGTGAGTCCCTGCTGGGCGAGCGCGCCGCCGATCGCCTCGGCGAGGGCGGGGAAGATCGGGTTCTGGAGTTCCGGCAGGACCAGGCCCACGAGCCGGGCGCGTTCGCCCCGGAGCTGGGTGGGGCGCTCGTAGCCGAGCACGTCCAGCGCGGTGAGCACGGACTGGCGGGTCGCCTGGGAGACACCCGGCTTGCCGTTGAGGACCCGGCTGACCGTGGCCTCGCTGACACCCACCTTCTTCGCTACCTGAGCAAGTCGTCGCGTCATGAGCGCAAGACTAACGCAAGTTCCGCAAGGAACTTGCGTCAGTCTCACGATCCGTCGCGGCGGGGACGCGACCGCTCCCCCGCCGCGCCGCCCGCTCCCTCTACGGGTTGATCTGGATCTTGAAGGTGGAGGTGGTGTTCCGTACGTCCACCGCGTTGCCGGACAGCCTCAGGCCGTTGAAGGTCACCTCGCCGACCGCGGGCCCCTGGCCGGATTCCGGCAGTTCGTTGGCCCACAGACCGAACCCGGACTTCGCGTCGAAGGCGTCACCGCTCTTGCGCGCCCCGGTGATCGAGACGTCCGTGAAGACCGTGTCCTTGATCGGGAACTGGGGCTGACCGCCGACGTAGTTGGTCTGGAACATCACCCCGCTGTAGGTCGGATCGACGATGTCGACGTTGCTCACCCTGATGCCCTGGAAGACCTTCGAGGCGGAGAACACCCAGATCGCCGGGAAGGTCTGCGATCCCCAGAAGTGTCCGCCGGCCCGTTCGATCGAGATGTTCTCGAAGGAGGTGGGCTCGGTCCCGAAGCCGTTCATCGGGTAGCCGAAGTCCAGCGAGGAGATGGTGATCCCCGCGTAGACGAGGGTGTCCGCGACGCGGATGTTGCGGAAGGTGTTGGCGTAGCCGCCGTAGACCGCGATGCCCGCGGCCCGCCAGGTCAGCAGCGTCGTCAGGTTCTCGTAGACGTTGTTCTTCATGTCCGCGCCGCCGGCGTCGATCGCCGAGAACAGCGCGAAGCTGTCGTCGCCGGTGGCCCGCGCCTCGTTGTTGGACACCAGGTTGTCCGTGGAGCCGTTGGTCATGTTGACGCCGTCGGCGAACATGTTCCGGATCCGGGAGTTCTTGATCGTGATCCGGTCGGTGTTGGCGCCCCAGTAGAGGCACACCATGTGCTCGTTCCAGATGTTGTCGATGACGATGTCCTGGACGTTGGCGAAGTCGAAGACCTTGCCGGGACCGTCGATCCGCGAGGTGTAGTTGCCGAAGTAGGCGAAGTTCGCGAACGACGAGCCCTTCGCGGTCGCGTCGGCCCGCCATCCGATGTCGGTGTTCTCCTGTCCCGGAGGAGCCTTGAACTTGGTGTACCAGGGACCGGCTCCGACGACCTTCACGGCCTTGCCGTAGACCTGGAACTTGCTGGAGGTCTCGTAGTCCCCGGCCGGCAGGTAGACGCCGACCAGCGTGCCGGTGGTGTCCATCCGGACCCGGTCGAGGGCGTTCTGCACGTCCTGGTGGGTGAAGCCGGCCGGAACGGTGTACGCCGCCGGGTCCGGGTTGGCGATCTGCGCGACCTGCTCCAGGCTGACGAAGTCGATCGCGTAGGCGGAGGTGTTCGCGGCGTCCTTCTGGAGCCGGATCCTGCTGCCCGCCGGGACCGTCTCGCCGAGCGCGAGGTGCGCCTCGTCGTAGATGTGGCGCGGGGCGCCGGAGGAGGGGGAGTTGCCGGGTGCGGCCTCGGCACCGTACAGCCAGGCGTACTTCGAGGTGAGCGGCAGCGTCTTCTTCATGACGCCGTCGACGTAGACGTTGAGGGTGGTGTCGATGCCGCCGCCGCCCGGGGCGTCCGGTACCGAGAACCGGGTGACGAGGGTGTTGGTGGAGGCGCGGGTGGTGAACTCGACGTACTCGCCGGTGGCGTCCAGGTTGACCGCCTTGCGGCCGGACGCCTCGCCCGCGATGTCGCCGACGGTGCGGTTGGGTCCGACCACCTGGGCGCCGCCGCCGGGGGTGCCGTCCTCGGCCTCGTACAGGTCGAACGGCATGTCGGCGCCGCGGCCCACGAAGAGGGGCCGGCTGGAGGCGTTGTTGGCCCGCTTGACCGGCAGTTCGTTGGCGTCGTCGGCGAGGGTCACCTTGACCGTGAACGAACCGTTGGAGGCGGCCCAGGCACCGAGCTTCACCGGCACGGCGGTCGCGCCCGGCGCGAGGGCCCCGGTGAACGCGCCGGTCAGGGTCTTGACGGTCGCGCCCTTGGAGTCGACCACGGCCAGGGTCACCCCGTGGCTGCCCGGAGCCGCGGCGACGCTGCCCTGGTTCTTGACGGCGACGGAGAAGGTGACGTCGTCGCCGGCCGCCGGGCTGGACGGCGAGGTGGTCACGGAGGAGGCGATCAGGTCCGAACTGGAGACCGGCTTCACCACCAGCGGGTCGGTACCGGTCCAGGCGTTGTTGGTCTCGTTCTGCTCGATGACCTGGCCCGCCGGGTCGACGACCGCGCCGAGCTGGTAGCTGCCCGCCCCGCGCGCGCCGACGGAGGCGCTGACGGTGGTCTGCGCCCCGGCGGCCAGCGCGCCGACCGACGCGGTGGCGACCTTGGCGCCCGCCAGGCGCAGCTCCACCGTGGTGGCCGGCGA
Source organism: uncultured Streptomyces sp. (assembly GCF_947488945.1). Taxonomy (GTDB): domain Bacteria; phylum Actinomycetota; class Actinomycetes; order Streptomycetales; family Streptomycetaceae; genus Streptomyces. The sequence continues at coordinate 197,122 of NZ_CANLBS010000012.1, read as the reverse complement.
GGCGGCCGGGCCGCTGTTGCGGACGGTGGCCCGCAGGGTGATGTCGTCCGACTCGACCGGGGCGGCGGGGGCCGCCGTCACTCCGGTCACCTCCAGGTCCGGGTTGGGGGCCGGAACCCCGATGACCTGGAACTCGGCGATCTGACCGGCCGGGGAGCCGGAGTTGGCGGTGAACTTCAGCTGCACGTCGGCGACCCGTCCGGAGACGGGCACGGTGACGCTGTTGCCGCTCGCCGGGGAGAACGCGTAGCTCCTGGCCGGGACGAGGCTGGTGAACGACGTGGCGCTCTGCTCGCGTCCGAGCACCTCGACGGTCTGGTCGCGGGCCGCCCAGGCGCTGTCCGGGTTGAGCTTGAGCACCAGGTGACTCAGGTCCGCGTTGGAGCCCAGCTTGACCGTGAGGGTGTTCGGGTAGCTGCCGCCCGCGCCCTCCCAGTAGGTGGTCACGTTGTTGTCGTTGGCGTTGACGGCCGCGTAGGTGTGGACGACGGAGGAGGCGCTGATCTCCTTGCCGACCGCCAGGTTGGAGCCGGTCGTCCCGGAGCCGTTGCGGGTGACGGCGTTGCTGTTGCCCGACTGGTTGCCGGCCGCGTCCTTGGCGCGCACCCAGTACGCGACGGTGGCGGAGGCGGGCTGGCTGTCGGTGTACGAGGTGACCCCGGCGCCGACGCTGCCCCGGAGGGTGTTGTTGGCGTAGACGTCGTACCCGGTGACACCGGTGTTGTCGCTCGACGCACCCCAGGTCAGCCGGATCTGGCCGCTCGCCGGCTCGGTGAACGCCAGGTTCGAGGGGGCGGTGGGCGCCTGCGTGTCGCCGGTCGCGCCGCGCCGGGTGACGGTGTTGCTGTTGGCCGACTGGTTCCCGGCCGCGTCCTTGGCGCGCACGTAGTACGCGACGGTGGCGGAGGCGGGGCGGGTGTCGGTGTACGTGGTCACCCCGGCGCCCACGCTGGTCAGCAGCGCGTTGTCGGCGTAGACGTCGTACCCGGTGACGCCGGTGTTGTCGGTGGACGCGCCCCAGGTCAGCTTGATCTGGCCGGTCGCGGGCTCGGTGTAGGCGAGGTTCGACGGGGCGGTCGGCGCCTGCGTGTCACCGGTCTCGGGGCCGTATATCTCCAGTTCGGAGACCTGCGCGCCCGGCTGCACGCTGTTGGCGGTGACGGCCACGCGGACGTAGCGGGTGGTGGCGGCGTCGAAGGTGATCGTCGCCGACTGGCCGCCGGCGCTGTCGAAGGTGTACGCCTGCGACGCGGTGAGGTCGGTGAAGGCGGAGCCGTTGGTGCTGCCCTGGATCTTCAGCGTCTGGCTGCGCGGACCCCAGCCGTCGGGCAGCTTGAGCACCACCCGGTCGACGCGGACGGCGGAGCCGAGGTCGGCCTGGATCCACTGCGGGAAGGCGTTGTTGGCGCTCTCCCAGTAGGTGGCCTTGTTGCCGTCGTTGGCGTTCGGGGCCGGGTAGACGTCGGTGTGGCTGCTGGCGGTGAGGGTGCGGCCGCTCGCCAGGTTGACCGAGGCCGCGGCCGCGGTGTGCACCACCAGCTCGGAGAGCTGGGCGGCCCGTCCGGCGCTGTTGCCGGTGATGGCGACCCGCACCCAACGGGTCTTGGTGGCGGGGAAGTTCACCTTCACCACGTTGGCCGCGGCGGGACTGAAGGTGTAGGTGGCGGAGGTCTTCAGGGTGGCGAAGCTGGTGCCGTCGGTGCTTCCCTGCACCGAGAGGGTCTGGCTGCGGCTCTCCCAGCCGGCCGGCAGCTTGAGCACGACCCCGTCGGCCCTGACCGTGGAGCCCAGATCGGTCTGGACCCACTGCGGCAGCCGGCCCCCCGCGCTCTGCCAGTAGGTGTTCTGGTTACCGTCGGTGACGCCGCCCGCGGCGTAGCGGCTCTGGGCGCTGCTCGCCGCCGCGGGACGGCCGCCCGCCGCGTCGGGGCCGCCGGCCGCGGACGCGGTCAGCGCGGGCCAGCCGAGCGTCAGCAGGCTGGTGACGACCGCGGCGGCCAGGCCGCGCGTTCGCCAACGTTGCACTCTCATGGATCCTCGATCCTCGGCCTCGCGCCCTGACGGCGTCGAGGCACGGCTCAGTCGATGGGGCGATGAGGATTGGATTTATGCGTTCAGCAATACAGGCTTTGCGTTGAACGCTCAGAGAGTTGCAGACAACCCGAGACCCGTCTACCGGTCGCGCAGCCACCGATCGACGGGCCACGGAGGGCTCACCGGCCAACACCGGTGCGTACCAGCGGCTTTCACGGGAGCTGTCGGGAAACGCAAGTTCCCGGCACCGCACGCAAACCGTTTACGCCCTCCCGCAAGGCCGCATCCCCGCCGGACATCCCCGGGGCGGCGTTCGCCCTGCTCGGGAGCCCGCACCGGAAGCGGATCCGGACGGAAAGCGTCCGCCGTACGGGGCCGGGTGCGGGTTCCGCGGCCGGACGGGGACGACGCGGCCGGCCGGCGTTGGCGCGGGGGCGGCCGGCCGGCGGTGGCGTGGGGTGCGCGGCGCGGGGGTGGCGTCGGCCGTACGGCGCCGGGCCCTCCGCGCCCCGCACCCCCGTGGCGCACGCGAAGGGCCGCGGTCGCCCCGCGGGCACCACCGGTCAGCCGGGGGTCGCCGCCGCCACCGGCTGCGCGCCGGGCGCCTCCTCCGGCGCCGGGCGGGCCCAACGGCGGGCCAGCGCGGCGCACACGAGGAGCTGGAGCTGGTGATAGATCATCAGCGGCAGCACGGTGAGCGCCGCCCGGTCCCCGAACAGGACGGCCGCCATGGGCAGTCCGGTGGCGAGGCTCTTCTGCGATCCGCACAGGACGGCGGCGATCCGCGACTCCCTGCCGAGCCCCAGCAGCCGGGCGGCGCCCCGGGTGAGCAGGAGCGCGACGACGAACAGCAGGAGGAGCGCCGCCACCAGGACGAGGAGCGCGGAGACCGTGATCCGTCCCCACACCCCCTGGGTCATCCCGGTACTGAAAGCGGTGTAGACGACCAACAGGATCGATCCGCGGTCGACCGGCCCGAACACCCGCTTGTGGCGTACGACGAAACCGCCGATCCAGCGCCGCAGGAGCTGCCCCGCGACGAACGGTGCCAGCAGTTGACCGCCGAGGCGCAGCAGCCCGTCCGCCGACAGGGGTGCGCTCTCCCCGATCAGCCAGGTCGCCAGCAACGGTGTCGCCACCAGGCCCACCAGGCTGGAGTAGGTGCCCGCACAGATCGCGGCGGGCACGTCGCCCCTGGCCACGGAAGTCAGCGCGACCGAGGACTGGACGGTGGAGGGGACGACGCAGAGAAAGAGCACACCCGCGTACAGCGGACCGGGCCAGAACCCCGACACCGCTCCCGCCAGGGCCAGCCCCAGCAGCGGGAACATGACGAACGTCGAGGCCAGCACCATGGCGTGGAGCTTGACGTGGCGCAGTCCGGCGAGCGTCTCCCGGGTGGAGAGCCGCGCGCCGTAGAGGAAGAACAGCAGGGCGACGGCGAAGCCGGAGGCGGCCGCCGTCGCGTCGGCGGCGCGTCCGGTGGCGGGCAGCACCGCGGCGAGGCCCACCGTGAGGGCGAGCGCCACGACGTACAGGTCGAGGGCCCGGAGGGTCCGCCTCAGACGCGACGGGCCCGTGCGGGCCGTCGCGTCCTCGGCACCGGTCCCCGGGCCCGGGGGTGCCGGGCAGGGCCGCCCGGCACCCCCGTTTCCGGTCGCGGTCATCCCTCGTCGCTCCCGTCCCCGGCCGGGTCGGGGTTGATCAGGGTGTCCATCAGGTCCACGGCGCTGCCGTCGTGGTCGCTGCCCGCCGTCCCTCCCCCGCTCTCGACGTTCGCCGTCCGGTCGACCTCCAGGACGGAGTCGGCATGGGAGTTGTCGAACACGGTGATGAAGCCGCCGTTCGCCGCCTGGGCCTGCGGAGCGCAGGCCAGCAGGAGCGCGGAGGCAGCGGTCACGGTGGCCGCGGCGGCGCGGCGGCCGAGGCCGCGTCGGTGCCCGGTGCCGGTCATGCGCGGACGCCGGCGGGGCTGCCGTGGTGGCGGCTGATGTTGCGAGCGAGCAGGTCGGTGGACTGGCTGACGCCGATGCCGCCGGCCTCGTCGGTGGCCGGGAGGCGGCCGTCGGCGAACTTCAGCTCCGCCAGGGCGGTGTCCATCGCCCGGTGCGCCGCGAACAGGCACGGGGTGCTGTAGATCGCGACGTCGACGCCGAGTTCGGTCAGCTCGGTGAGCGACAGGCGCGGCGACTTCCCGCCCGCGATCTGGTTGAAGAGCAGAGGCTTGTCGCCGACGACGCCGCGGATCCGCCGGATCCACTCGACGCTGCGCACCCCGTCGACGAGGACGACGTCCGCCTCGGTCTCGGCGAGGGCCGCGGCGCGGCGCAGGATGTCCTCCTCCTCGGTGGCGTCCGTGCGGGCGATCACCAGCAGGTCGGTACGGCTCGCCAGCACCAGGTTCAGCTTCTCCAGGTACTCCTCCAGCGGCAGCACCTGCTTGCCGTCGGCGTGGCCGCACCTGCGCGGGCGCTTCTGGTCCTCCAGGATCACGCCGGAGGCGCCGATGCGCTCCAGCCGCTGCACGACGTGGCAGGCGACCTCCGGGTCGACGTACCCGTCGTCGATGTCGACCAGCAGGTGGTGCTGCGGGAAGGCCCCGCGCAGCCGGCCGACGAAGTCCAGCATGTCCGGCCAGGCGATGAACCCGATGTCCGGAAGGCCGTAGTAGGACGCGGCGAATCCGAAGCCGGAGACGAAGAAGCCGTTGTAGTGCCCGGCCGCGACGGACGCCGAGTACATGTCGTAGATGCCGATGAGGGGCGTGGTCCCGGGGGCCGCGACCTCGTCGCGCAGCGCGTCGCCGTAGTTCATGTGGGGGTCCTCCTGCTGGGGGGAAGGGGTGCCGTCCGCACGCGCGAACAACGCGCACGGAAGCAAACCGGAGCGATGGATTCCGTCGAGGCGGAACAAAGCACAGGTCTACCGAACGCAAAATTTTCATGCACAGGTGAATCGATAATTCCCGAGAATTTGCCCCCCAACTACCCCCCGGAGGGGGACAGTCGATGGATGGCTGACGCCACGGTCCGGCGGTCCGACCCACCGCCGGAAACAGCCGGTGCGGTACGAAAATCGGCGGTGCGCGTCGCGGCACCGGACGGTGCGTCCCAGGTACGGAAAGCGGGCGGGGCGGCCGGCCCGTCCCCCGGTCCCACCGGTGGATCCGGCACGTCCCTGTCAAGGCCGAGGTCCGTCGGATACCGTGGGGACGCACCGCCGAGCTCCCTGAAAGCCTTACGGCGCACGGGGGTTGGGGTGCGCGAGAGCGCGCGGGCCAAGGACGGCCACGGAGCGGACCGGCAGCCCCGGCGGGCCGGGTGACCCTCACCCCCGCGGACCGACGGTCCCGGTGCCGCACCGCAGCCCGCACGCGTACCCGTCCCCGCAGCCGCACCCGCACCCGCACCCGCACCCGCACCCGCCATCCGTACCCGTACCCGTACCGGGAGAGCCCGTTGGACACACCTCGCTCCGCCGACCGAACGCCGTACCGCCTGGACCCGGCGGGAGGCTGCCCGCACGCGGCGAACGCCCGGCTGCTGGCCGAGGGCGCCGTCGCGCCGGTGCTGCTGCCCGGCGGGGTGCGGGGCACGGCGGTGCTGGGGCACGACGCGCTGCGGGAGTTCCTCGCGCACCCGGACGTCGCCAAGGACGCCCACCACTTCGAGGCGCTCCGGGCGGGAGAGATCCCGGACGGCTGGCCGCTGCGGACCTTCGCCACCGTGCAGGGGATGACCACCGCCGACGGCGACGACCACCGGCGGCTGCGCTCCCTGGTGAGCAAGGCGTTCACCGCCCGCCGGGTGGAGCAACTGCGCCCCCGCATCGCGGCGTTGACGGCCTCCCTGCTGGACGGCCTGGAGGCGGCGGCCTCGGACGGGAGCGTCGTGGACCTGCGCCGGCACTTCGCGTTGCCGCTGCCGCTGGGCGTCATCTGCGAACTGCTCGGCGTGGACGCCGCGTACCGGGACCGGCTGCACCACCTGTCGAACCAGGTGGTCGCGACGGACATCGGCCCGAAGGAGGCGACGGCGGCCAACCGGGAGATGGTGGAGGTGCTCGGCGCGGTCGTCGCCACCCGGCGCGAGCGGCCGGGGGACGACCTCACCAGTGCGCTGATCGCCGCCCGCGACGAGAACGGCGACCGCCTCGGCCCGCACGAGCTGATCGGCACCCTGATGCTCACCGTCGTCGCCGGCCACGAGACGACGCTCAACCTCATCACCAACGCCGTACGCGCCCTGTGCGCCCACCGGGACCAGCTCGCCCTGGTCCGGTCGGGCGGTGCGAGCTGGTCGGACGTGGTCGAGGAGACGCTGCGGTGGGACAGCCCGGTCAGCTACTTCCCGTTCCGCTACCCGACCCGCGACCTGACGCTCGACGGCACCCTGATCCCTCGCGGTACGCCGGTGCTCGCCGGCTACTCCGCTGCGGGCCGCGACCCGCGGGCGCACGGAGCGGACGCCGACCGGTTCGACGTCACGAGGAGGGCGCGGCACCTCTCGCTGGGCCACGGCGCGCACTACTGCCTGGGCGCGCCGCTGGCCCGCGCGGAGAGCGTCACCGCGCTGGAGCTGCTGTTCACCCGCTTCCCCGGCCTCGATCTCGCCGTGCCGGACGCCGAGCTGCCCCGCCACGCCTCGTTCGTGGGCAACAGTGTGCGCGAGCTCCCGGTGCGGCTGCACGGCTGAGCGTGTGGGCCGCCGGGCGGCCGTACGGCTCCGGGGCACGGGGAAACCCGGCCCCGGAGCGGCCGGGCGGGGCTCAGACGAAGGCGCCGAGACCGGTCACCGCGCGTCCGGTGATCAAGGTGTTGATCTCGCGGGTTCCCTCGTAGGAGTACAGCGCCTCCGCGTCGGCGACGAAGCGGCCGATGCTGTAGTCGAGCACGATGCCGTTGCCCGCCAGGAGTTCCCGCCCCCAGCCGACGACCTCCCGCATGCGGGTGGTGCAGTGCGCCTTGGCCATCGCCGAGTGCTCGTCGCGGAAGGTTCCGGCGTCCTCCAGCTGGGCGAGCCGCACGACCATGCCGAGGCAGGAGGTGGCGTCGCTGAGCATCCGCACCAGCAGGTCCTGCACCAGCTGGAACCGGGCGACGGGACCGCCGAACTGCTCTCGCTCGCGGGTGTAGTCCAGGGCGATGCGGTACGCGGCCAGCATCACGCCGACCGCCTCCCAGGCCACCCCGCTGCGGGTGTGCCGCAGCACGTCGGCCGTGTCCCGGAAACCGTGGGCCTCCTGGAGGCGGTTCTCCTCCGGCACCCGGCAGTCGGTGAGCACGAGGTCGGCGTTCTCCACGGTCCGCAGCGCGATCTTGTTCTCGATCAGGCGTGCGGAGAAGCCGGGGGTCGAGCTGTCCACGACGAACCCGAGCACCCTGCCGTCGTCACCCTCCTCGCGCGCCCAGACCACGACCAGGTCGGCGAAGGTGGCATTGCCGATCCAGCGCTTGTTCCCGTTCAGCACCCAGGTGTCGCCCTCGCGCCGGGCGGTGGTGCGCAGGCCCGCCGCGACGTCGGAGCCGCCCTGCGGCTCGGTCAGCGCGAACGCCCCGATCTTCTCCATCCGCCCCATGGCGGGCAGCCAGCGGCGGCGCTGCTCGGCGGAGCCGCAGCGGGCGATGCTGCCCATGGCGAGTCCGGCGTGCACGCCGTAGAACGTGGCCATGGACGGATCCACCCGGGCCATCTCCAGAGCGATGAACCCGCTGAGCAGGCTGCTCGCCTTCCCCGGTCCTTCGCACTCCTCGTATCCGGCGCCCGCGATGCCCAGCTCGCCGTAGCGCGGGATCAGGTGGTGCGGGAACGTCGCCCTGCCCCACCACTCGTCCGCGTGCGGGGCCACCTCGTCGCGGAGGAACGCCCGGACGCGGTGGAGCGTCCCGCGCTCCTCGTCGTCCAGCAGCTCCTCGAAGCGGTACAGGTCCTCTTCCAGCATGCCGTCAGCCATCGGTCCACCCTCGCGCCGCATGATCAGGTTACTGATCGGTCACCTACCCGGTGATCGGCGGCCGATACCGGCCGGCGCCGCACCGGCGGCCCGGGTGGGCTTCCGGCCGGGCGTCCCTACAGGCCCGTCCAGCCCCCTACAGGCGTATCGGGGAGGCGGGCCGTGGGGCCTTCAGGGGAGCCGCCAGGTCGGCGAGCGCCCGTTCCAGACCGTGCAGGTGGGCCAGCGCCTGCCCGGCGCCCGGCGTGTGGGCGGGGCTGCCGGGAACCTCGGTCCCGAGCGCCGCGCCCGGTGTCGTCAGCGCCTCGACCGCCGCCTCGACCCGCCAGCACGCCGCCGCGAGCCGGGCGTCGTGCGAGGCGTCCGGATCAGCGGCGACGGAGGCGAGCCCGCGCACCTCGCGCGCGCAGTCGTCGAGGAGCGCGAGGACCTGCCGGGCCCGTCGCTTACGGGCCCTCGCGGGGTTGAGCGGATGGACCAGCGGGGCGAGCGACAGGCGCACCCGGCCGAGGACCCCCTCCAGCTCGGCGACCCCGCGCTGCGGATCGGCGTCCGCGTCCCCCGCGAGCCGGGCCGCGGCCTCCGCCGTGCACGCGTGCACGCAGCGCAGCGCCCGCTCCACCCACGCCTCGGTGACGGAGTGCGTGGTCACCGGCAGCACGAACAGCACCGCCAGCACCGCTCCGAGCGCCCCGACGGCCGTCTCGGACGCCCGCAGCACCAGCAGGTCCGCGTCGAGCACCCCGAGCAGCCCGTAGAGCATGCTCGCCATGACGGTCACGGACAGCATCATCCAGGTGTAGGAGACGGCGGCGGTGTAGAAGATCCCGAACACGCTGAGCGCCACGACCACGGCGGCCACGGCCGGCTCGTGGTGCAGCGGGACCGCCACGGCGAAGCCCAGCACGATCCCGAGCGCGGTCCCGAGGAACCGCCTGAACCCGCGCACGACGGTCTCGCCGCGCGAGGTGGTGGCCACGAACACCCACCAGGTGGCGCCGACCGCCCAGTACCAGCGCTGGTCGGAGAGCACCTGCCCGGCGGCGAGCGCGAACCCGGCCCCCAGCGTGGCCTGCACCGCCTGGCGCGTGGTGATCCGCCCGAGTCCGCTCCCCCCGGTCGGCGGGGTCACCGGCACGGGGGCCGCGAGCCGGCGCTCGTAGCACCACGCTCCGAAGCGGACGGCGGACGACGCGGCGATCGACAGCAGCATCGCCAGGCAGAGCGCGGGCAGCCGGCCGGGCACGACGTGGAGGAACTGGGCGCAGAAGTACGCCATGAAGGCGAACACACCGAGCGAGTGCCCCCTCGGTCCCCACCGCCGCGCGTAGACCCCACCGCCCACGACGGCCAGGAAGGCCAGATCGCGTGCGACGGGCGTGTCGTGCAGCACGGCGGCCAGCGCGAGCACCGGTATCCCGACCGGGGCGAGCAGGGCGGTCGTGATCGCCTGCCCGCGCACGGTCGGGTCGGTCACGGTGAACAGCGCGAGCAGCGCCGCCAGTCCGCCGGCGATGACGGCCGGGAGCCCGAGCCCCGCCGCCGCGCACAGGCCGACGGCGAGCGCGATGCCGAGCACCGCCCGCGACGCGAACCGCAGCCGGACCCGCCCCGGGTCCCGCGCGACGAACGCTCTCCTCAGCAAACCGGCCCCGCCCTCTCGCATCTGGTTCCGCGCGGAAACGGGCGCGGACATGAGAAAGGCGCCGCAAGGGTCCCGGAGGACCCGCAGCGCCATCGACCGGACCATCTCACCATCCGAGGGGCTGATGGTTCAACAGAGGCTCAGAATGGTGTGCCATTGGCCCACGTATAGCGCGACGGGTCGAGCCGTCACAGGGCCAACGGGCCGGTGCGGCGACGCGTCGCGCCGAGGAGGTCGTCCCGCCCTCGCCCCCGGATGCCTCAGGGGGGCGGCGCGGCTTGCGGGAGGCGAGTGCCGTCAGGGGTCGTGGGCGAAGTGGAGCCTCAGCAGGTCCACGCCGCGGTCGTCGCCGCGAGGGCGCGGATCGGCGTCCCCGACGGCGACGGCCCTGCGCGCACCGCCGGGCCGCCCGGCCGGGTACGGACGCCCCGGACCGCCCGCCCGAGGATCACCGGCCCCCGTCCGCGCGGGGACCTGGGCGGGAGAGCGCTCTCCGACGAGGCTCGTCCCGCGCGCCCCACCCTTCCGGAAACCGCCCCCGGCACCCACCAGCCACGACCCGCGACGAGGGGACGGCAGGGCCCGGACCTCGTATGCCGCCGTCCGTAACAGCTGGTTCACAAGGCCTTGACACGTACTCATCAACGGCGGAACACTCCGGCTATATCGGGAGAGCGCTCTCCGAGACTGCGGTCCAGCGGGCGAACCCGATCCGACGGCGGCCCGTCCGCCCCCGCACGCAACCTGCCCAGGAGGTCCGGCGACCCGGCACCCGGACGCCGTCGACGGCCCCCGCGCACCCCCACGGAACGGCGCCACCGCACCCCCCTCCCATCCCGACGGACACCCCAGGAGGTCTCCATGTCAGGGAGATCGATGTTCCGCAGGTCCGCACTGAACTCCGCGTTACTCGTCGGCGCGGCGACGCTCGCCACGGCGGCCGGACTCGTGCTGCCCGGCCTCTCCGCCGAGGCCACCCCGGCGAAGGCGCCGACGGCGGTCACGGCCGCCGGTCACGCCGGGCACGCCATGGCGGCACCGGCCGTCCCCTCCGGCGACGACCCCGACGGCGACGGCTACATCCCGGCGGTACCGCAGGTCACCGCCCCGCCGGCCGGCCCGATGCCGACCCACCGGTACTTCCACGAGTTCCAGGCCAACTGCACCGTCTCGCACACCAAGCCGGACGACCCGATCGTGTATCCGGGGCAGCCCGGCGCCTCGCACGACCACACGTTCATGGGCAACACCAGCACGTACGCCGGATCCACCACCGCCTCGCTGGCGTCGGCCGGAACGCTCTGCAAGGCGCCCGGCGACAAGTCGGGCTACTGGATGCCCTCGCTGTTCAAGGGCGACCGGAAGATCCTCCCGGTCGGCCCGCAGACGATCTACTACAAGGCGGGCGTCACCGACTACACCAGCGTGCGGCCGTTCCCGAAGGGGCTGCGGTACGTGGTCGGCAGTCCGATGCAGACCGCCGCCGAGTTCCGCGCGCACAGGGGCTTCGTCGAGGGCTGGGAGTGCGGGGACAGCTTCTTCAACACCGAATTCCCGGCCACCTGCCCCGAGCGTCCGGACGTTCAGCTCAACATCCGCTTCCAGGCTCCGAGTTGCTGGGACGGGAAGTACCTCGACACCCCCGACCACAAGGCCCACATGTCCTACCCGGTGGTCAAGCCCGGCACCAACGACAACATCTGCCCGGCCACCCACCCGGTGGCGCTGCCGATGATCGAGTTCAAGATGGCGTGGCCGGTCAACGGCGACATGTCCCAGGTGCGGCTCGCCAGCGGGACCGGGCACTCCTTCCACTACGACTTCATGAACGCCTGGGACGACCGGACGCTCGCGGCGCTCGTGAACCACTGCGTCGTCGGCGGCCTCCAGTGCGACGCGCGGGGCTACGACCAGACGCACCCCGAAAGGGGCGCAGCGCTGAACGAGCGCTACGAACTCCCCTGATCCGGCTCCCGTCCGGCGCGCCGCGCGAGCCGTGGCCCCCACCCGCGGGGCGCCGGGCGGGCTCCGTCCCCCCTCGAAGGAGAAACCGATGCGCAGAACACTTCCCCTGGCGGTGTCCACCGCCCTCGCGGCGGCCGCACTCGCCCTGCCCGCCTCCCCCTCGCAGGCGGCCGGGTCCGCCGCGGGCACCGATACGCAACCACACGCCGCAGCCGCCGGAAACGTGGTGAAGGTGACCGGCGCACAAGGGAACTGGCAGCTGACCGTGAACGGCGCGCCGTACACGGTCAAGGGCCTGACCTGGGGCCCCTCCCCCACCGACGCCGCCCGCTACCTGCCCGACGTGAAGTCGATGGGCGTCAACACCGTCCGCACCTGGGGCACGGACGCTTCCAGCGCCCCGCTGTTCGACGCGGCGGCGGCCAACGGGATCAAGGTGATCGCGGGCTTCTGGCTCCAGCCGGGCGGCGGCCCCGGCAGCGGCGGCTGCGTGAACTACCTGACGGACACCGCCTACAAGAACACCGTGCTCGCGGAGTTCCCGAAGTGGGTGCAGACCTACAAGGACCATCCCGGCGTGCTCATGTGGAACGTCGGCAACGAGTCGGTGCTCGGCATGCAGAACTGCTACGGCGGGGCGGAGCTGGAACGGCAGCGCGACGCGTACACAGCGTTCGTCAACGACGTGACGAAGCGGATCCACGCCGTCGACCCGAACCACCCGGTCACCTCCACCGACGCGTGGACCGGCGCGTGGCCGTACTACCGGCGCAACGCGCCGGACCTGGACCTGTACTCGGTCAACGCGTACAACGACGTGTGCAACATCAAGTCCACCTGGCAGAGCGGTGGTTACACCAAGCCGTACCTGGTGACCGAGACCGGACCGGCCGGCGAGTGGGAGGTGCCGGACGACGCCAACGGGGTGCCGGCCGAGCCCGCCGACACCGCCAAGCGCGACGGTTACACCCGCGCGTGGAACTGCGTCACCGGCCACCCGGGCGTGGCGCTCGGGGCGACGCTGTTCCACTACGGAACGGAGTACGACTTCGGGGGCATCTGGTTCAACCTGCTGCCGGCCGGCGAGAAGCGCCTGTCGTACTACGCGGTGAAGCGGATGTACGGCGGATCCACCGCCGGCGACAACACCCCGCCCGTGGTCGCCCCGCTCACCCTCGACCGGGACGCGGGCAGCGTCCCCGGCGGCAGGGAGCTGACGGTCACGGCGCCGGCCTCCGACCCCGAGGGGGACGCCCTGTCGTACGAGGTGCTGCTCAACAGCAAGTACATCGACGGCAGCGGCGCCCTGACCAGCACCCCCTTCAGCAATCTCGGTGGCGGGAGGCTCCGGTTCACCGCGCCGGACCGCACCGGCGTGTGGAAGGTGTACGTCAAGGTCAAGGACGGCCGCGGCAACGTCGGCGTGGAGACCCGTTCCCTCCGGGTGGTCGCGCCGCCCGTGAGCGGGGTGAACCTCGGCCGGGGGAAGCCCGCCACGGCGTCCTCCTGGCAGCAGGACTCCACCGGCGGCTGCCCCTGCCCGGCCGGAAACGCGGTCGACGGCAGCGCCACCAGCCGCTGGGCGAGCGCCTGGAGCGACCCGCAGTGGCTCAGTGTCGATCTGGGCGCCCCGACCGCGGTCCGGCACGTCCAGCTCGACTGGGAGGCGGCGTACGGCAAGGCGTACGCCGTCCAGCTCTCCGACGACGGCCAGAACTGGCGCACCGTCAAGCAGGTGACGGACGGCAACGGCGGCATCGACGACTTCGACGTCTCGGGGACCGGCCGTTACGTGCGCCTGTACGCCACCGCGCGCGGCACCGGCTACGGCTACTCGCTGAACGAGTTCGGCGTCTACGGCTGAGCGGACCGGCCCCGCGCGCCCGCGCCTACGGGACGGTCGCGCGGACCGCGGCGGCGCAGGTTCGCGCGCAGGGGTGGACGCGACACGGAGGGTGACCGCCTCCCCCGCCCCTCGTCCGCGCGGGCCGGGCCGGGGGCCCTCCGGTCCGCCAACGTCCGGACCCCGAAACCCTGTTCACCTTCTGACGAACCGGCAGCCCGCGCACAGTTTCTCTGTCACAACTCTTGACGCCTCCCGCCCGCAGGAGAACCATCTGGACCCACGAGAGAGCGCTCTCCCGGCGTTCGTCCCACATCCCCCTCCCCGGGTCCGCGCACGTTTCCGCCTCCGGCAGACCTCCTCCGCCGGAGGCGGGGCGCGGCCCCGGGACACGACACCCGCACCCCCCGACACCTCAGGAAGGGCTGACATGCTCATGTCTCCCCCCGGTTCACGGCGCCCCGACGGCGCACGGTCCCGTACGTGGCGCAGGCCCCTGGTGGGTCTGCTCACCGGCGCGCTGGCGGCCACGGCACTCACCCTGCTGCCGGCCGCAACCGCCGAGGCGGCCCCCGCCCTGCTCTCGCAGGGCAAGACGGTGACCGCCTCCAGCCAGGAGAACTACGGCACCCCGGCGACCTCGGCGGTCGACGGCGACAACGGGACCCGCTGGTCCAGCGCGGCCGCCGACCCGCAGTGGATCAGCGTCGACCTCGGCGCGTCCGCCTCGGTCAGCCAGATCGTGCTGAACTGGGAGACCGCCTACGCCAAGGGATACCGGATCGAGTTCTCCGCCGACGGGTCGACCTGGACCACCAAGTACTCCACCACCACCGGCGACGGAGGCAACGACACCGTCGCCGTCTCCGGCGACGCGCGGTACGTGCGGGTGACCGGCACGACCCGTGCGACCCAGTACGGCTACTCCCTCTGGGAGTTCCAGGTGTTCGGCACCACCGGCGGCGGCACCACCGGCCCGATCCAGGGCGGTGGCGACCTCGGCCCGAACGTCCACGTCTACGACCCGTCGACGCCGGACATCCAGGGCAAGGTCGACGCGATCTTCCAGCAGCAGGAGTCCGCGCAGTTCGGCTCCGGCCGGCACGCGCTGCTCTTCAAGCCGGGCACGTACAACAACCTCAATGTGCAGGTGGGCTTCTACACCTCGGTCTCGGGCCTCGGCCTCAAGCCGGACGACACCACGTTCAACGGCGACGTGACCGTCGACGCGGGCTGGTTCAACGGCAACGCCACGCAGAACTTCTGGCGGTCGGCGGAGAACCTGGCCCTCAACCCGGTCAACGGCACCAACCGCTGGGCGGTCTCCCAGGCGGCCCCGTTCCGCCGGATGCACGTCAAGGGCGGGCTGAACCTGGCCCCGAACGGCTACGGCTGGGCGAGCGGCGGCTACATCGCCGACAGCAAGATCGACGGCACCGTGGGCCCGTACTCCCAGCAGCAGTGGTACACCCGTGACAGCGCGGTCGGCGGCTGGACCAACGGCGTCTGGAACATGACCTTCTCGGGCGTCGAGGGAGCGCCGGCGCAGGCGTTCCCGACCCAGCCGTACACCACGCTGGACACCACTCCGGTCTCCCGCGAGAAGCCGTTCCTCTACCTGGACGGCAACGAGTACAAGGTCTTCGTGCCCGCCAAGCGGACCAACGCGCGCGGCGTCTCCTGGGCCGGCACCCCGCAGGGCCAGTCCCTCCCGCTGAGCCAGTTCTACGTGGTGAAGGCGGGCGCGACCGCCGCCACCATCAACGCGGCGCTGGACCAGGGCCTGCACCTGCTGTTCACGCCGGGCGTCTACCACCTGGACCGCACCATCGAGGTCAAGCGCGCCAACACGGTCGTCCTCGGCCTCGGCCTCGCCACCGTCATCCCGGACAACGGGGTGACCGCGATGAAGGTCGCCGACGTGGACGGCGTGAAGCTGGCGGGTCTGCTGATCGACGCGGGTACCGTCAACTCCCCGACCCTGCTGGAGGTCGGCCCGGCCAACGCCTCCGCCGACCACGCCGCCAACCCCACCACCGTCCAGGACGTCTTCGTCCGGGTCGGCGGCGCCGGGGCGGGCAAGGCCACCACCGGCATGGTGATCAACAACGACGACACCATCGTCGACCACACCTGGATCTGGCGCGCCGACCACGGCGAGGGCGTCGGCTGGGAGACCAACCGGTCCGACTACGGCTTCCGGGTCAACGGCGACGACGTCCTCGCCACCGGCCTCTTCGTGGAGCACTTCAACAAGTACGACGTGGTGTGGGCGGGCGAACGCGGCCGGACGATCTTCTTCCAGAACGAGAAGGCGTACGACGCCCCGAACCAGGCGGCCATCCAGAACGGGAGCATCAAGGGGTACGCGGCCTACAAGGTCGAGGACTCCGTGAACGTCCACGAGGGCTGGGGCCTGGGCAGCTACTGCTACTACAACGTGGACCCGACGATCCGTCAGGAACACGGCTTCCAGGCGCCGGTGAAGGCGGGCGTGAAGTTCCACGACCTGCTGGTGGTCTCGCTCGGCGGCAACGGCCAGTACGAGCACGTCATCAACAGCACGGGTCCGGGCACCTCGGGCACCTCCACGGTGCCGTCCACGGTGACCTCCTTCCCGTAAACACGCCCCACCCGCGACACCGGGGGCCCCGCCGCGACGGAGGCCCCCGGTCCGCCACGCGGAACGCACCACGCACCACGACACCGACGCCGGCCGGGCTGGAACCACAGCCCGGCCGGCGTTCCGGCGTGCTCGGGTCGCCCCGCACCGGCCGGGCCATTGGTCCGTACATGGGACAATCCACCGGACCATCTGTCCTGCGGGGACGCTCCCCGCTCCCCCATCAGGAGGCACGGCCCATGGCGGTGGACGCCCTCGACACCCGCATCCTGCGGCTGCTCATCGAGCAGCCGCGCACCAGCGTGCGGGAGTACGCCCGGGTGCTCGGCATCGCGCGGGGGACGCTGCAGGCGCGGCTCGACCGGCTGGAGCGGGACGGGGTGATCACCGGGACGGGCCCCGTGCTGTCCCCCGCCGCGCTCGGACATCCGGTGCTGGCCTTCGTGCACCTGGAGGTCACCCAGGGGCATCTGGACGAGGTGGGGGACGCGCTCGCGGAGGTGCCGGAGATCATCGAGGCGTTCTCGACCACCGGCGGCGGCGACCTGCTGACGCGGGTGGTGGCCCGCGACAACGGGCACCTGGAGGACGTGATCCAGCGGCTGATCCAGTTGCCGGGGGTGGTGCGCACCAGCACCGAGGTGGCTCTGCGGCAGCGGGTCCCGCACCGGGTGCTGCCCCTGGTGGAGTCGCTGGCGCGGGCGGCGGCGACGCGCGGCTGAGGCGGTGCCGCGCGGGGCGGACGGGGACGGCGCCGACGCGGGGTCAGAAAGCGTGACGAACCGATGAGTAGGCCGTCCGTGGGCACCTCGCTCCCACCGGACCGATATCCTGATCATCGCCGCGCGTCCCGCCCTGTTCGCTCCTCGTGAGTCCGACCGGTGAGCCGTCCCGGCTGTCACAACGAGCCACAATTCGAGATTGGTGTACAGGTGCTGGTAGCTGATCGGTACCGGTTGGTGTCCCCCATCGGCCGTGGCGGCATGGGCGAGGTGTGGCGGGCCACGGACGAGGTCCTGGGCCGGGATGTCGCCGTGAAGCTGCTGCTGGGGGACCGGGCCGACTCCTCGTCGACCGCCCGGTTCCGGCTGGAGGCCCAGACCGCCGCACGGCTGAGCCATCCGCAACTGGTGGCCGTCTTCGACTTCGGCACGTGGGAGGACCGGCTCTATCTGGTGATGGAGCTGGTCGAGGGACGCAGCCTCGGCGACCTGCTGAACTCCCAGGAGTCGGTGCACCCGGAGCAAGTGGCCCGGATCGCGGGCGAGGCGGCGGCCGGTCTGGCCGCCGCACACCGCCAGGGCGTCGTGCACCGGGACATCAAACCAGGCAACCTGATGCTGGACGCCAACGGCTCGGTGAAGATCGCCGACTTCGGGATAGCCCAGTTCGTGGACGATCCGTCGACGGCGCTCACGACGGCCGGCCAGATCGTCGGCACGAGCCTCTATCTGGCCCCGGAGCGGGCCCTCGGCCGCACCGCGGGCGCGGACTCGGACATCTACTCCCTGGGCTGCGTGATCTACCAACTGCTGCTGGGAAAGCCGCCGTTCCGCTCGGACACCGCCACCGCGACGCTGTACATGCACGTCGACGCGGCGCCGGTACCGCTGCGCGACCAGGGGGTCGCCATCTCCCCCGCGTTCGACGCGTACCTGCTGGGGCTGCTCGCCAAGAAGCCCGAGGACCGGCCGACGGCCCAGCAGGTCGCCGACTGGTTCCGCACCGAGGCGTGGCGGGGGCGGCCGGAGCCGATGCCGCAGGCGGCGCCGGGGGCGCGGCCCGGCTCGGAGGCCGGGGGCAAGGCGACGTACCGGCTGCCGGCCTCGGGGGGCGGTGGCAGACGGCGGGCCGCCCCGCCCGCCTCGCGCGCGGCGGTCCGTGCCACCGCGCGCAACGCCGGGACCGGCCGGAGCACCGGCTCCGCGCACGGAACGGGCGGTGGCACCGGCCGCGGCGCCACCGCCGCGGGAGCGTCCGGTGCTGCCCGGCGGCGCACCGCGGGCGAGGCGATCAGACGGCGGCCGAGGGTGGCCAGCGCGGTGGCCGGCTCGATCGCGTTCGTGGTGGCCGTCTACCTGGGCAGTGTGATCTTCGCACCGGACTCGGACGCCCAGAAATCCGAGACGCCGGGCACCGAGACCTCGCAGGGCGTGGAACCGCAGACCGAGGGCTCCCCCGCCCCGGCCGTGTCCGGGGGGCAGCAGGACGGTGTTCCGCCCTCGGACCAGGACTCCGGCGACGAGCTGGACTCCGGGGACGACGAAGGCCCGGGCGGGAACGGCCCGGACGGCGGCGACGACTGACGGCCGCCGCCGCGCCGGGCCGGGCGGCTACCAGCGGTCGTGGACCGAGGTGCGGAAGCGCCGGTCGTACAACTCGCGCACCGCGTCCAGCGTGGTGTCCGGGAGCGGCGCGAGGGCGGCGGCGCCCGCGTTGGCACGGGCCTGGTCCACGGAGCGCGCGCCGGGGATGACGGTGGTGACGCCGGGCTGCTGGACGATCCAGCGGAGCGCGGTCTGCGCGGGCGTGGCGCCCTCGGGGGCGAGCGCGGCGAACTCCGCGGCGGCGGCCACCCCGGTCGCGTAGTCGACGCCGGAGAAGGTCTCCCCCTGGTCGAACGCCTCGCCGTGCCGGTTGAAGGTCCGGTGGTCGTCGGGGGCGAAGACGGTGTCCGCGGTGTAGCGGCCGGAGAGCAGACCGGAGGCGAGCGGCACCCGGGCGATGATGCCGACCCCGGCCTTCGCGGCCTGCGGCAGCACCTCGTCGAGCGGCTTGAGACGGAACGGGTTCAGGATGATCTGGATGCTCGCCACCCCCGGCCGGGCGAGTGCGGTGAGCGCCTCGGCGCAGGTCTCCACGCTCACCCCGTACGCGGCGATCCGCCCCTCCTCGACCAGGGTGTCCAGCGCGTCGTACACCTCGTCGGAGGAGAGGACGGCGCTCGGCGGGCAGTGCAGTTGCACGAGGTCGAGGGTGTCGACGCCGAGGTTGGCCCGCGAACGGTCGTTCCAGGTACGGAAGTTGTCCAGAACGTAGTTCTCCGGGAGCTGCTCGGCCCGGCGGCCCATCTTGGTGGCGACGAAGACGTCCGCGTCGGGGCGTGCCGCGAGGTAGCGGCCGATCAACTGCTCGCTGCGCCCGTCCCCGTACACGTCGGCGGTGTCGAAGAAGGTGACGCCGGACTCCACGGCGGCGTCCAGGACCCCGGTGGCCTCCTTCTCGCCGACCTCGCCCCAGTCGGCGCCGAGTTGCCAGGTGCCCTGTCCCACGACCGATACGTCACGGCCGGTCCTGCCAAGAGTGCGCTGTTCCATGGGATCATGCTAGGCGCTGTCTGCGAGGGGCCCCGCGGGGGTAGGCGGGTTCTGTCGTGCGGGTGCCCGAATCCGGCGGCACAGTGGAAGGAGCGGCCGGGCACGCGACCCGCCGCCCGACGGAGGGAGCCCGGCATGGCGGACGAGTCCGAACCGTCCCCCCGCTTCGTCGTGCAGATCCACGACGCCCGCCGGATGCACTTCGACTTCCGGCTGGAGGTCGACGGCGTGCTGAAGTCGTGGGCGGTGCCCAACGGCCCCTCGGACGATCCGCGCGACCGCCGGCTCGCCGTGCCCACCGAGGACCATGAGCTGGGGTACCGGGAGTTCGAGGGGGTCATTCCGGCCGGCCAGTACGGCAGCGGCACGGTGATCGTGTGGGACCAGGGCACCTACACCCCGCTCGGCCACGACAAGGCCGGCCGGCCGGTGCCGTTCACCGAGTCCCTGGCCCGGGGGCACGCCACGTTCCGGCTGCACGGGACCAAGCTCCGGGGGGAGTTCGCGCTCATCCGCTTCCGGGCGGGCGGCGAGGGTCCCGGCAAGGAGGCCTGGCTGCTGATCAAGGCCAAGGACGGCCTGGAGGTCAGGGACCGGCCGGGTTCGCCGGACCCGCACCACGCCCGCTCGGCCAGGACCGGGCGCACCCTGCGGCAGGTGGCGGCGGCCTCGGCGGTACGCGGAACACCCTGAGGCGGAGGCCTCCCGTCGCCCCGGAGGCCGTCAGTGGTCGCCGCGGGACTCGTAGGCGCTGCGCGCGGCCAGCACGTCGGGCATGGCGGCTTCGAGGAAGAGGATCAGGTCCACCAGCCTGGCGGCGGTGGCCGTCCCGAGGTCGGTGAGCGCGTACTCGACGTGCGGAGGGATGCTGGAACGGACCTCGCGGGTGACCAGCCCGTCCCGCTCCAGCGCGTGCAGGGTCTGGGAGAGCATCTTCTCGCTCACCCCGTCCACCTTGCGGCGCAGCGCGTTGAACCTCGCCGGTCCCTGGTGCAGGCCGGCCAGCACCAGGCTGCCCCAGCGACCGGTGGCGTGCTCCAGCACGGAGCGTGACGGGCAGTCGCGCTCGAACACGTCGAAGACGAGGGCGGTCAGGCCGTACGTCTCCTCCGCGGCGCGGGTCGGACCGGTCCCGTCGGCGGGCGGCTCGGACACCGGCGGCTCATTCGTGATCCCCATGACCCCAGGTTAACCGGACGAACCCACCGAAGGCACTGTCGGAACGAAAGTGCGTAACTCTCTCCGTGGCGACGTGTGGACCACACCGCGGGGGGTAGCCGCGCAGTCCGGGGAGGCCGGCGCCGACTCGCGGTCCCCTCGCTCCGCGTGGAGGATCGTTGCGACCGGTCAGCCGCGTGGTCGCCCCGGCGCCCCCGGCGCCCCACCCACCCATACCGACCGGAGACCGTACACATGGCAGAGAGCACCCTCCCCCTGCTGTTGAAGGGATACGCCTGGCTGCCGGACGCCCGTCGGCGCAACGGCGGCGAGCCCCTGCGCACCCGGCTGCTCGGGAAACCGGCGATCGCCCTGCACGGCCCCGAGGCGGTGAGGTTCTTCTACGACGAGGACCACGTGCACCGCCGCGCCGCGTTGCCGGAGCCGGTCGTCGACACGCTCTTCGGCCGGGGTGCCGTGCACACGCTCGACGGCGACGCGCACCGGGTCCGCAAGGCGATGTTCCTCGGCCTGCTCACCGACCCGGTGCGGGTGCGTGCGCTCGCCGACGAGGTGGCACGGGAGTGGGACCGCGCCAGGACCGAGTGGTCCGGGCAGCGGGAGGTGACGCTGTTCGACGCGTTCGCCCTGGTGCTGACGCGCGCCGTCCACACCTGGGCCGGCGTACCGCTCGCCGAGGGCGAGGCGGCGCCGGTCGCCCGGGACCTGGTGGCGATGGTGGACGGCTTCGCATCGGCGGGACCGCGGCACTTCCGGGCGCGGGCCGCCCGCCGCCGCCAGGAGGAGCGCATCGCGTCCCTGGTGGAGCGGGAGCGGCAGCGGGCGGCCGGCCCCGGAGCGGCCGACGACTCCCCGTTCCGGACGGTGACCGGGCACCGGGACGCCGACGGATCCCCGCTGCCGACGCACACGGCGGCGGTCGAGGTGCTCAACATCCTGCGCCCGACCGTGGCGGTGACCTGGTTCGCGACGTTCGCCGCGCACGCCCTGCACCGGTGGCCGGAGCACCGCGCCGCGCTGATGAACCCGGACGATCCGGCGTACGCGACGGCCTTCTCCCAGGAGGTGCGGCGCTTCTATCCGTTCGCCCCGTTCGTCGGCGGGCTGGCGGCCCGGGACCTCCAGTGGCTCGGCCGCCCGGTCCCCGAGGGCACCCTCGTCCTGCTCGATCTGTACGGGCACAACCACGACCCGGAGCTGTGGCCCCGGCCGTACGCCTTCGATCCGTCCCGGTTCCTGGACACGCCGGTCGGGCGCGACGACCTGGTCCCCCAGGGCGGCGGCGATCCGGCGGCCGGCCACCGGTGCCCCGGCGAGGACGTGACGCTCACCGTCCTCGCCACCCTCTCGACCCTGCTCGCCCGCCTCTCCTACGAGGTGGTGGAACAGGACCTCCGCATCCCCCTGAACCGCGTCCCGACGGCGCCGCGCAGCGGTTTCGTCGTCACGGACGTCCACTGACCCCGACCGGCCCGCACGGAAAGGAGCCGCACATGTCCGACGACGCACGAGGTGACGACGTCTACCAGCCCACCGGCGACGATTCGCAGAACCCTCCGACGGACGACCTCGACCTGGAGAACGTCCTGGACGAACGGGACCTGGACGACCAGATGGAAGAGGGCTACTCCCCGCCGGAGAAGCCGCTCGGCGTGGAGAAGTACGGCACCACGGGCGCGGAGGAGCGGGAGGGCGAGAGCCTCGACCAGCGCCTCGCGCAGGAGACCCCGGACGTCGAGCCGGTCCCGGGGGACGGCATCGGCGATCTGACCGACGGCGACGGGGAGCCGGAGGACGACGTGGTGTCCGACGGCCCGCGGGCCGGACGGCTGGCCCAGGACCGCTCGGAGCCCGGCCGCGCCAACGACGTGGTGGCCCACGACGTCGGCATCGACGGCGGCGCGGCGTCGGCCGAGGAGGCGGCGGTGCACCTGGTGGAGGACGACGGCACCGGGACCTGACCCCCGCCCCGCGCCCCCTCCGGCCCCTGCCGCCCCGCGCACGCGGGGCGGCAGGGGCCGTTCGTGCGCCTGGGAGGGGGCGGCGGATCAGGCGGGGACGGTGACCCGCCGGACTGCCCGCACCCGCGTGCCGCACCCGCCCTTCGGGGCGATCGCCGTCATCCCACGCGCCGCCCGGCGAGCGGGGCGGTCTGCTCGCCGTCTCCGTCGCGCACGCCGGAGAGGAAGGCGTCCAGCGCCTCCTCGGAGGTCTTCTCCGGCCGCCAGCCGAGGACGTCGTGCGCCCGCGAGCAGTCCATCAGCGGCAGGCGCAGCACCGCGTCGAACAGGTGCGGGGAGGCGGGCACCGCACGGGCGCGCCAGGCGGTGGCCAGCGCGGTGCGCACCACCGCCACGGGGACCCGGACCACCTTCGCGCCGAGCTTCTCCCCCAGCAGCCGGGGGTCGACGACCGGTCCGGCGGCCAGGTTGAAGGGGCCGCGCACGTCCTCGCGCACCGCCAGGAGGTAGGCGCGGGCCGCGTCGTCGGTGTGCAGGATCTGGAAGCGCAGCCCGTCCAGGTCGGGGACGTACGGCAGCAGGCCGGGCCTGATGAGAGGGCCGGGGAAGAACTTTCCGGCGAAGATGCGGCGCTGTTCGGGGGCCGCCTCCTTCTTGAAGAGGAAGCCGGGGCGCATCCGCACGACGCGGATCTGGGGATGGCGCAGCTCGAAGGTGTCGAGAACGCGTTCCAGGTAGGCCTTCTCCCGGCAGTAGGCGGCGTCGGGCCAGCCGTGGGTGGGCCAGTCCTCGTCGACGCCGGGGCCGGTCTTGGGACCCGGGGAGTACGCACCGACCGACGACGCGTGCACCAGGGCCGGCACTCCGGCGTCGCGGACCGCCCGGAAGACCCGCATCGAGCCTTCGACGTTGCCGCGCCAGGTGACGACGGGGTCATGGGTCGGCTGGAACCGCCAGGCGAGGTGCACCACCGCGTCGGCGCCGTCCAGCAGCGCGCGCAGGGTCCGCTCGCTGTCGTCCTCCTCCAGGTCGATGCCGGCCCAGGCGACCTTGGGCACCGAGAGCAGCGGAATCCTGCGCGCCAGTCCGAGGACCGAGCCGACCGAGGGGTCCGCCGCGAGGGCCCGGACCACGCTGGTCCCGACGTTCCCCGTCGCCCCGGTGACCACGACCCGCAGGCCGGCCTCCTCGTCCCTGTGCGTCTGCGGGGTCTGCGGCGTCTGCGGGGTCTGCGCGTCCATGACCGTGTCTCCGTCCGTGGTTGCCGTACGGCGTGGGGAGTGACCTCCTGGTCAACGTAGAGGAAGCGGAACGGTCCCGCGCCCGCAGCCGGGCAGGGATGAGTTCGGGAACGGGTGCGACGGAGCCGGGCTGAGGAGCGTGGTCCGGGGGCCGTGTACGGCTGCGCCCGCGGCCGGACGGCGGGCGCGAGGTCAGGCGAGGTGGTCGAGTTCCTCTCGGCGCACCGGGTGGCTGAAGGGGAGGCCGCGGGCGAACCGTGCGATCTCGTCGAGGGCGGAATCCGCCATCCGCTGCACCTCGTTGCCGAACGAACCGGCGAAGTGCGGGGTGAGCAGCACGTTGGGCAGGTCGTAGAGGGGCGAGTCGGACGGCAGCACCTCGGGCACGGTGACGTCGATGACGGCGCGCAGCCGTCCCGCGACGAGTTCGGCGGTGAGCGCGTCCTGGTCGACCAGGGCTCCGCGGGCGGTGTTGATGAAGGTGGCGCCGTCCCGCATCAGCGCGAGCCTCCGGCGGTCGATCATGCGGAGGGTCGAGGGGAGTTCCGGCGCGTGCAGGGAGACCACGTCGGACTCGGCGCAGAGCGTGTCGAGGTCGACGGCGCGGACGCCTAGCTCCGTCGCCCCGGTGGCGGAGAGGTACGGGTCGTGGACGAGGACGTCGAGGGCGTAGGGCCGCAGGAGTTCCATGACGCGCCGGCCGATGCGGGAGGCGCCGACGATGCCGACGGTGCGCCGGTAGTTGCCGACGTCCGTGAAGAGCGAGCGCCAGTCGTCGTGGCCGCGCACCCGGCGGTAGGCGTCTCTCGCCTCCAGCACGTGCTTGTTGAAGAACAGGACGCAGGCCACGGTGTATTCGGCGACGGGCAGCGCGTTGGCGGAGGCCGCCGAGGAGACCTGGATGCCGCGGTCCCAGACGTGTGCGGGAACATGGCCGCGGACCGAACCGGCGGCGTGCACCACGGCCCGCAGCTTGGGGGCGGCGGCCAGGACGGCCTCGTCGAGCGGCGGACAGCCCCAGAACGTGAGCAGGACCTCCGCGTCGGCGAGCGCCGCGCGCACGGCCGGGTCGGTGAGGTCCTGGACGAGGAGGCGGGTGTCGCACCGGGCGATCCGGGCGAGCCGGGTCAGGGTCCGCTCGCTGAGCAGGGTGGGGGCGAATTCGGGATCCATCGCCAGCAGGACACGGGGCCGGCTCGGTTCGTGCGGGGCGAGTGGGGCGTCGGCGGCCGGGTCGGCGGGCAGGGCGGTCATGAGGGCGACAGTAGGGATCACTATTTCGATCGTCAAGATCGAACGATCGCGTTTTTTCGATATTCGGTCGTCCTGATCGCTGTTGTAGATCACTGACCGGCACCCGGATCCCCTGAGCACCAGGAGCCGACGTGCGGTATTCGGCCGAGGAACGACAGCACGGCCTCTGACCGACACCCCTACCGGGACCGCGCCCAGGACCGCGCCAGGCTCGGCGCCTGGTCGGGTCCGGTGGGGGCGAGCCGCCGCCCACCCCGTTTGGATGCGGGACGGCACCGAGACCGACGGCGGCGGAGCCTCTGAGGCTCTGCGCCACTTCGCTCCTGCTGATCGAAAGATCGAAAATTCGCTCCATGCCTCTTGACGTCGATCGTCACGCTCGCCAATATTCGGCGTGTGGCCGGATACCGGCAGTTGGCCGGACACCTGGGCGCCACTCGTCCGATCCCGCCGGGCCGCGCTCCCTCAGTTCCGGGAGCCGTGGTGTGGACGCCGGGAGCGGAGCACGTCGTCATGTGGAAGAAGGGGAGCGGCATGTCGCTGGCACTGAAGGAACCGGAGGCCCGCCCGAAGAAGGCGGCGGGCACCGGGAATCCGGGCAGAACACGCCCCCGCCCCACCGGACTGTGGCACCGGATCGTCAGGGACCGGGCGCTCCTGCTGCTGATGCTTCCGGGCGTCCTGTTCTTCCTGGTCTTCCAGTACGGCGCGCTGTTCGGCAATGTCATCGCGTTCAAGAACTACATGCCGTTCCTCGGCCTCCAGGCCAGCCCCTGGGTCGGATTCGAGAACTTCGAGACACTGTTCTCCGAGCCGGCCTTCTGGCACGCGGCACTGAACACGGTGGTGCTGGCCCTGGTGCAGCTCGTCTTCTACTTCCCGGTCCCGCTCGCCCTCGCTCTGCTGCTGCACAGCCTCACCCAGGGGCCGGTGCGCAAGTTCGTGCAGAGCGTCGTCTATCTGCCCCACTTCATCTCGTGGGTCATCGTCGTCGCCCTCTTCCAGCAACTGCTGGGATCGAGCGGGGCGCTCAACGGCGCACTCGGCGGTGACGACGGGCATCTGATCGACATACTGGGCAATCCGGACCTGTTCAAGCCCTTGATGGTGCTGGAGCTGGTCTGGAAGGAGAGCGGCTGGGGCACCATCATCTTCCTGGCGGCGCTCTTCCAGGTCGACGAGGGACTCTACGAAGCCTCCGCGCTCGACGGCGCGGGTCCCTGGCGGCGGTTCTGGCACATCACGCTGCCGGCCCTGCGCCCGGTCATCTTCCTTCTGCTCATCCTGCGCCTCGGTGACATCCTCTCGGTCGGCTTCGAGCAGATCCTGCTCCAGCGCGACGCGTTCGGCGGCGACGTGGCCGAAGTCATCGACACCTACGTCTACTTCCACGGCATCCGCGACGGGAACTGGGGGGTGGCCGCCACTGCCGCCCTGTTCAAGGGCGTCATCGGAGCCGTTCTCGTCTTCTCCACGAACAAGATCGCCCACCGCATGGGTGAGCAGGGGGTGTACCGCTGATGAGCGATGTCCTCGACATGGACCGCCCGACCGCCGAGCGCGCCGAGCGTCCGGCGTGGAAGGAGAAGCCGAAGCCGGTCACCCGGGCGGGCAAGGGCGTCGTCCTCGTCGTCACGGTGCTGACGGTGATCGTCCCCTTCTGGGTGGTGCTCGCCACCAGCCTCTCCCCCGACTCCCAGGTGATCGCCAACGGCGGTTACGCCCTGTGGCCCGAGCGCTGGACCACCCACGCCTACGACCTGGTCTTCTCGGGGGGACAGATCACCCGTGCCGTGGGCGTGTCCGCCCTGGTGACCGTGGTCGGCACCGCCGCGAGTCTGGCGTGCACCATCCTGCTCGCCTACGCCCTCGCCCGGCCCGGTGTGACCGGCGGCAAGCCGATCATGCTGCTGATCCTTTTCACCCTCCTCTTCCCGGCCGGCATGATCCCCAGCTTCCTGGTGGTCAACGGGATGGGCCTGCGCAACACCTACTGGGCGCTGTTCCTGCCCGTCCTGGTCAGCGCGTTCAACCTGGTCGTCATGCGAGGGTTCTTCCAGGGCATCCCGCAGGAACTCTTCGAATCGGCCAAGATCGACGGCGCCGGCGAACTGCGCATCCTCTTCACCATCGTCCTCCCGCTCTCCAAGGCCGTGGTCGCGGTGGTGGGTCTGTTCTACGCGGTCGGGTACTGGAACGACTTCTTCCGAGCCGTCCTCTACACCGACCAGGCCACGATGTGGCCCCTCCAGACCTGGATGCGCACCTACGTCGTGCAGAGCCAGCAGAGCCTGATCAACGTGGCGGGCAACGTGAACGAACAGATCCAGTTCGCTCCGCAGACCGTCAACATGGCCGTCGTGATGATCGCCACCGTGCCGATCCTCTGCGTCTACCCCTTCATCCAGCGCTACTTCGCCAAGGGCGTGCTCACCGGTGCGGTAAAGAGCTGACCCCGCCCCCGCAGCCCGTACACCCCGCGCATCCCCCGCTTCGTCACCCGCCCCGGGTCGGGGCCTTCGTAAAGGAACGGTTTCCCATGTCCTCCGGCATCTCCCGCAGAAAAGTGCTGCAGACGATCGGCGCCTCCACCGCGCTCGCGGCCACCGGAATGACCCTCTCGGCCTGTTCGACCACGTCTTCGGGCGGGGGCGACCTCGACAACGTGGGCAAGAAGCTCGCCGCGTGGCCGACGTACGTCGCGAGTCCGGACGCCCCGGCTCCTGACCTGGCCCCCACCGACCAGGGTGTCCGTCCCGGCTACCTGCGTTACCCCGAGGGACTGAAGCGGTCCGTCGCCGAGAAGCCCGGTGACGGCTCCAAGGTGACGGTGTGGACCATCACCTGGGGCGCCCCGCCGAAGGCGAAGGCCCAGCACCAGTTCTGGCAGGCCCTCAACAAGGAGCTGGGCGTCGATCTGGACCTGGTCGTGGTGCCCGCCGGTGAGGCGCAACAGAAGTTCGCCACCCTGGTGGCCGGCGGCGATCTGCCGGACATCATCGCCGCGTCGTCGTACCTGCCGAACCCGACCGAGCTGATCGCCGCCAAGTGCCAGGATCTGACGGAGTTCCTCTCCGGGGACGCCGTCAAGGAGTACCCGAACATCGCGGCCATCCCGACCTACGCCTGGAAGGCCGCCGACCGCATCGACGGCCGTCTCTACCGCTTCCCGGTGGAGCGCCCCCGGATCGGCCAGACCATCGCGGCCAATGTGGAGCGGCTGAAGTCGGCCGGCGTCTGGGTGCCGGAGATCGGCGCTCTCACGGTCGACGAGTACGCCAAGGGCCTCCAGCAGATCTCGGGACGGAACAAGTGGGGGATGGGCGTGGCGGGCGCGGGCGCGTTCGGCTTCAACACGCTCGTGCCGATGTACGGAACGCCGAACGTGTGGACCCTGAAGGACGGCGCCTTCGTCAACCACGTCCAGGCCGACGAATTCAAGGACGCCCTGGA
The DNA here is from genome assembly GCF_947488945.1 of uncultured Streptomyces sp. Classification (GTDB taxonomy): domain Bacteria; phylum Actinomycetota; class Actinomycetes; order Streptomycetales; family Streptomycetaceae; genus Streptomyces. The sequence continues at coordinate 168,655 of NZ_CANLBS010000012.1, read as the reverse complement.
GAACATGGTCAAGTGGCAGAAGAACGGCATATTCCGGGCCGACCCGCTGTCGCACGACGCCACCCTGACCACCGACTTCCGCACGGGGGTCACGGCCAGCGTCTCCGGCGCGGCCGTCGACTTCACCGGCAACCACGTGGCCGTCGGGAGCGCCTTCACCGTGGACCAGGTCCGTCCGCCCAAGCCGGACAACGGCAAGAAGGCGGTGCACTGGTTCTCCCCCGGCGCCGACTACTTCACCGTGCTGAAGAAGGCCCCCAAGGACCGCATCAGGATGCTGCTCCGGGTCATGAACTACCTCGCGGCCCCGTTCGGCACCAAGGAGTACGAGTTCGTCAACTACGGCGTCGAGGGCACGCACTTCGACCGTGCCGAGGACGGCAGTCCCGTCCAGAAGCAGATCGCGCTGGACGGCGACAGCAAGGACACCGTGGGCGTGGGCTTCATCGCCTGCTGCCAGACGCCCATCTTCCTCCCTTCGTCGGTTCCCGGCGCCGAGGCCTCCGTCAAGCGCCGGCACGCCTTCGAATCGGAGATCGTCGCCATCGGCCGGCCGGACATGAGTGTCGGTCTGCTCTCCAAGACCTGGAACGCCAAGCAGAACGAGTTGATGCTGCTCAAGGAAGACGCGATCAAGGCCATCGTCATGGGCCGCAAGCCGGTCTCCTCCTGGGACACGATGGTCAAGGACTGGCTGGCCAAGGGCGGTGCGCAGGCAGCCGAGGAGTTCCACGAGGAGTACGAGGCGGCCACCAAGGCCTGACCGGCCCGCGCGCTCCCGTCGCACCCGCTCCGGCCGGCCCCGGAATCCGCAGCCCGGACGACAGGGCCCTCCCCGGCCGCCGGGCCGGCGTCCGGTGGCCGGGGCCGACCCGGTGATCGCCGTCCACGACGTGTTCGCCGACGCGCCCCGCACCCTACGACTGGCACCTCACGCCGGAGACGGGTACCGCCCTCACCTTCGGCGACACCACGTACGACCTCTCCGATCTCGCGGGACACGCCCCCTCCGCGGGCTGACCCGCGCGGCGGCGGGGCCCCCTCCCCCGGCGGCCCCGCCGCTCCCCCGATCCGGCCCGTCCGTCCGGGCGGGCTGTCTTCCCCCCACTTGTGGAGGACACACCATGCGGAACAGCACGGTACAGAGCGGTACCACGGGGCAGCCCGGCACCTCGCCCGCACCCCGCGTCGGACGGATGCGACGTGCGACGGCCGTCCTGGCGGGACCGGCGCTGGGCGCGATCCCGCTGCTCGGCACCACCCCGGCCGCGGCCGCCGACCCCTTCCCCGTCTTCGTCAACGAGCGCGGCGCCGACCGGCCCACGCTGGAACAGTTCGGGTCGACCCGCTCCACGGTCGTGTACGACGTCTTCGCCTTCACGTGCACCGCCACCTCGTGCACCGCCAACGGCGGCGCACTGCCCACCCAGGCCGTCTTCGAGGCCAAGGTGAAGGAGTACATGGGCGCCAACCAGTTCGGCGGCGCCGCGACCGCGCCGGTCGTGCTGGACTTCGAGGACATCGAGCTGACGCAGGTGGCCACCGGGGCCGCCGCGACCCACGCCTACAACCTGTGGCGCACCCTGCTGACGTGGACGCACAACGCCGCGCCGAGCGCTCCCGTCTGCCACTACGGCTACGACTGGCTGACCCAGAACCAGGCGCTGATCAAGCAGCTCCACGACGACGACCTGCTCAACTGCTTCGCACCGCGCGCGTACTTCTACACGGCGTGGACCCAGGCCGAGTGGGACCAGCGCCTGGACGAGGCGGTCACCCACGACCGCACCATCGCTCCGGACCACCCGATCTACCCGTATGTCAACCCGACCACCATCGAGAACGGCGCTTACGTCTCCGGCAACACCTGGGCGCACATGTTCGAGCAGGTCAAGGCCAAGGCGGACGGTGTCATCGTCTGGGAGCCGACCGCCGCCGACAGCACGGCCTGCAACTGGGTGGCGCAGCACTCCTACGAGATGGGAGTGATCACCGGGACCGGCAGCAGCGGCCCGCTCAAGGCCACCGCCACACCGCCGAGCGGCAACTGCACGGTTCGGCGCGGTACCACGGTCTCCGTCCCGGTGGCCTTCGCCAACACCTCCACCACCGCGACCGCCGCGACCGCGCTGACGCCGGTGAGCGGGGCCACCGGGATCACCGGCACCTGGGCGTCCGGCACGGTGCCGGCCCTGGCGCCGGGCGCGACCTATGCCACGACGCTCTCGCTGACGGTCGCCCCGACCCGGACCGCAGGGACCGCCCTGCTGCACCTGAAGACCGGGCTCAGTGACACCCGGATGTCGGTGATCGTGCTCAACTGACCCTGCCTTGGCCCGGTTCCGTCGCCGTCCGAGTTCCGGGACGGCGACGGGGCCGGGCCTCCCGTCCGTCCCGGAAGCCGGCGGGCCGCGGGCTCCGCGCTGGTACATTCTCCCCGTGGTCAACGAGTCGCCGCCCGGCGCCCAGGTCCGTCTGCCGCTGGAACGTCCTCCGCGCGTGGCGGGGTCGGGGACCGCGGTACACGGCACCGACACCCGGAGCGAGGTGTTCCGGCTGCCGGACCTCTGGCAGCTCCACCTCTACCGGTACAGCGCCGAACTCGTGGTGGACGGCGTGCCGCACATGATCCGGCCGGGGCACGTGAGTCTGGTCCAGCCGGGAAGCGTCGTGGAGTTCCGGTACACCGGGCGCTCCGAACACCTCTTCGTCCACTTCGCGGCCGGGGCCCAGGACGGGCCGGGGCTGCCGCTGCCGGTCGCCCAGCCGGCGGGCCCCGAGGCAGGGGCTCTCACGGACACGCTGCGGCGGGCCGTCGCGGCGGCGCCGCACAGCCCCGCGCGCGCCTCCGTAGAGGTGTGGTCGGCGCTCTGGCGGGTCTGCGACATCGCCGCGCGGGCCGGTTCGGCCACCGGCGCGCACACCCCGGTCGGCCGGGCGCTGGCCCACATCGAGTCCCGGCTGCCCCGCCCGTTGACGGTCCCCGAGGTGGCCGCGGCGGCCGGGGTCTCGCACAACCATCTGATCCGGCTGTTCCGGGCGGAGACCGGGGACACCGTGGTGGCGCACATCCGGCGGCGGCGGATGGAGCGGGCCCGGCATCTGCTGCGCGAGTCGACGCTCTCCATCCCCGCGGTGGCGGCCTCCGTAGGCGTCCCCGACCTCCAGGCGTTCAACAAGCTGTGCCGGCGCGAACTCGGGGCGTCCCCCCGCGCCGTCCGCGCCGGCCAGGTCTGACGGCCAGGCGCGTACGGGACCGCCCCGGCGCGGCTCAGGAGCGGCCGGCGCCCTGGTACAGCTCCAGCGGCCCTTCGAGCTCGACGGCGAGGACCGTGGCGTGCGGGTCGACGTCCTCGGCCGGCGGGGCGTCGATCCACCGGACCCCCGGCACGTTGCCGAGGCCGCCGGTGTTGCGGTGGGCCAGCTCGGTGCCGGTACCGACGACCCGGACCCGCCGGATGCCGGTGAGCAGGCCGCGGATGCTGACGGTCTCGCGCGGCGGGTCGAAGCAGACCAGGTAGAGGGTGCGCGCGTCGGCGGAGAGGGTGCTCGGGCCGTAGTGGTGGCCGGCGGGCAGGCCCGCCACCGTGCCGTACACGGCCTCCTCGTGCCGGGCGATCCAGGCGCCGAGCCCTTCCAGTCGGCTGACCTGGGGGGCGGGGATGGTGCCGTCCTCGCGTGGGCCGACCGCCAGCAGCAGGTTCCCGCCCATGGCGATGGTCTCGGTGAAGTACCGCACCAGCATCCCGACGGACTTCTGATTGTGGTCCTGACCCCGGTACCCCCACGAGTCGTTGACGGTGAGGCAGAGTTCCCACGGTCCGTCCGGCCGGGTGAGCGGCACGCCCTGCTCGGGGGTCGCGTAGTCGCCGTGCCGGAGCATCCGGGCGTTGAGCACGGTCTCGGGGTTCCCGGCGAGGATCAGGGCGGCGAGGTCGTCCAGCCCCCACTGCTCCTCGGACCGCTCCCATTCGCCGTCGAACCAGAGCAGGTCGGGACGGTAGCGGGAGACGAGTTCGCCAACCTGGCCGTCCCGGTGGGCGAGATAGCGGCGCCACGCCGCGGGGTCCTCCTCGCCCGGCGCGGCTGAGGCGTAGCGGTTGGTCCGCACCTCGTCGTTGGGCGGCTCGGGGTGGACGGCGCTGGCGTAGTCCGGGTGGTTCCAGTCGGAGTGCGAGTAGTAGAGGCCGACCTTGAGGCCCTTCTCCCGCAGGGCGTCGGCGTATCCGGCGACGAGGTCGCGGCCGGCCGGGGTGCGGCGCACCACGTCGAGGTCGCCGTGGGCGGTGTCCCAGAGCGCCACCCCGTCGTGGTGCCGGGCGGTCAGCACCGCGTAGCGCGCTCCGGCGCGGGCGAACAGGTCGGCCCAGGCGACCGGGTCGTAGGCGGAGGCGGTGAAGCCGTCGAGCTGCTTCATGTACGTGGAGTGCGGGACGTCACCGGTGTAGAAGGACCACGACTCGGCCACACCGTCGACGGCGTAGATCCCGTAGTGGAGGAAGACGCCCAGTTTGGCGTCGCTGAACCAGGGTTGCATCGGCATGCGCCGACGCTATGCCGGGGCGGCGCGCGGGCGCGTGGCCCCGGATCACCAGAAGTGGTCCGTTCTCACCGTGCGACGCCCTCTTCTGCGCCGGTTCCGAAGGGGGAGCGGCACCGTCGGCAGAACCGCTCCCCGGGAATCTCCGGCGGTCAGTGCAGCCTGACCCTGACGGTCAGGCCGGCGCCGGCCAGCTTCGTGAAGTCGCCGAAGGCGAGCCTCAGCCTCCTGCCCCGGTCGTCGGTCGTCGCGGTGACGCCGTCCGGCGCGGAGACGATCTCCTTCACGCGGCGCGCCCAGAGAAGCTGGAGCGAGGTGTTGAGCCGGGTGGGGTCCGCGACCACGAGGGTCGCGGTGCCGTCGCGGTGCTCGCGGACCAGCACGGAGGCGGGGGCGTCGACGGTGATGCCGTCCACGGTTCCGGGCTGCCAGAAGTTGACGGCGGCGAAGCCGAGCGACGCCACCCGTACGCCGTGCTGGGCCGGGGTGGCGGCGGTGACGGTCAGCCAGTTCCGGTGCTGGGCGCGGCGCGCGGTGGCCTTGGCGCTGGCTCCCGGCATCAGGACGTAGGCGTAGCCGGCGTCCACCGGGTCAGTGCCGTGGTCGTTCCAGAGCGTCAGGTAGCGGCGGGTATTCGGGGTGGTGGGGCCGTTGACGTTGATGTCGCGCCAGGCGCCGGTGCGCTCCTCGCGCAGCGCGTCCAGTGTGGTCCCGCCCGGGAAGACGTAGCCGGCGTGGCCCTCGATGTGCGCCCACTCGGCGCGCGGGAACGTCTGCGCCCATCCCTGGGCGGAGGGCTGGGTCCGGCCGTCCACGACGAACCGGGGGGCGCCCGCGGTGCCCAGCGCCCGGTTGTCGACGGTGGTCTCGACCAGGTGGCCGTCGGTGGCGGTGATGCCGGAGCCGAGGCAGACGATCGCGTCGTCCAGGCAGAACCAGGACTTGCGGGCGGTCATCGTGCCGGCGATGGCCTTGAGGTGGTGACCGACCGCGCCGAACTCGCCGTCGGTGGCGCCGCCGACCCAGACGGTGTCGCTGGGCGGCTGGCCCCACTCCCCGCCCTGCCCGTCGGCCAGCGGCTTCTTCGAGGCGGTGATGCCGGGCAGCCGGTAGGGATCGACGGTGGGCCAGTAGGCGTCGGAGTACTGCTCCAGGTTGACCTCGGCGCCCCACCACGACAACCAGCCGGAACCGGTGTGGTAGCCGCGGGCGTTCTCGCCGTTGCCGTACTCGTAGTGCGCGATCCGCCGGGACGACATCGAGATCGAGGCCGCCCAGCCGGGGCGCCGGTGGGTGACACGGCTCATGTCGGCGAAGTTCCGGTGCTCGACGGGCTCCGGGCTCGCCACCACGGAAGCGTCCCGCAGGACGTCCTGGAGCAGGGACATCCTGGTGAGGCTCAGGGCGTTGTTTGCCGTCGCGGGCCGGTAGTAGTCGCGCTCCAGCCAGCCCTTGACCATCGCGCGCCAACGGGCGTTCTCGGCGGGACTCGCCCCCTGCCCGACGAGCAGGACGGTGGCGATCAGCGAGTGGGCCCTGGTGTGGTCGTTGCCGCCGACGCGGCTGATGGAACGCCCGCCGACGTTGTCCATGATGAGGCCGTTGTAGATGAACGGGGCGACGGCCTTCTCGACGGTGTCCAGGAACGGCTGGGTGTCCGCCGCGTCGATCTCCCACGTGGAGCCGCGCAGCAGTGCCAGCAGACGGCCGACGCCGTCGTGCAGCACGGCGCCGTACGCCCCGATGTAGGGGACGTTGGTGTGCTGGATGAACGAGCCGTCGGCGTAGAAGCCGTCGCCGGACGTCACGTACGGGAAGACGGCCGGGAGCGCCCCGGCGGCGAGCGCGATCTTCTCGGCGCTCCGGCCGACGATGCCGCGCAGGATGACGCCCCGGCACAGGTCGACCCGGTTGGCTCCGGTGGACACGCCCGTGTACGAGGCGAAGAGGGAGTCCGGCACGAAGTGGTCGACGGCGGCGCAGTAGTCCGCGATCTGCTCCTCGCTCAGGGCGTCGTACAGCAGCACGGCCGTGTCCATCAGGGCCTGCGGGGCGCCGATCTGCCAGTTCCACCAGTTTCCGTAGCGGGTGACCCGCTCGTTGTAGACGGTGGCGTACATGTGGTCGAGGCCGGTCACGACCGCCTGGAGGAGACCGGCGTCGCCGGTGAGACCGGTGCCCGGCTGCGCGTAGGCCTGTGCCATCGTCTGCAACCGGGTGTACGAACCGTTCATCCGCTCCGAGAACGCGTACGACTCGGCGTCCAGGTCGGGGTCGGGGTCGCTCCACACCAGGTCCGCCCAGAGCGAGCCCTCGGCCGGCCGCATCGTGGAGAGATAGGTCCGGGCGTTGGCGCCGAGCGTCGTGAGGAGGGTCGCGTAGGGCTCCTCGGTGGCCACGAAGCCGGTGCCCAGGATCAGTTCGCGCCACTTCTGACGGAGCGCCGCGTACGGGTCCTCGTCGGCGGCCGCCGTGCCGGGCCAGGTCCCCACGGACGCTCCGAGTGCGAGGGAGGCGGCTCCCGCGGTCCGGAGGAAGGTACGGCGTGGCCACGGTGCTGACATGGGGACTCCTGCGGGTTCGACCGGCTAGAGGGGGCTCGCGGTTTCTAACACGCATCGGCAGCACGAAGCAACGGTTTCGTACATTCTCCTTTCGAATGTTCGTCATTCGAAAGCAATCGAAAAACCGAAACTGCGGGCTTCCGGCCTCCACGCGAGGCGCGAACCGGACGCCGGTGGTACGCCGGGTCGGGCGCGTCTCCGGCCCGTGCCCTCGCGTCCGGGAAGACGGGACGGCCGTCGCTGGTTGGTAGAAGCGTGAACGATTCTCAGGTACGCGCCGTGGACGTCGTGGTGATCGGGGCCGGTCAGGCGGGCCTGTCCGCCGCTTACCATCTGTCGCGATCCGGCCTGGCGCCCGACCGCGACTACGTGGTGCTGGACCACGCGCCCCGCCCCGGCGGCGCCTGGCAGTTCCGGTGGCCTTCGCTGACGTACGGCAAGGTGCACGGCATGCACGCGCTGCCCGGCATGGAACTCACCGGCGCCGACCCCGCCCGCCCCTCGGCGCAGGTGGTCGGCGACTACTTCGCGGCGTACGAGGAGCGGTTCGGCTTCCGGGTGCACCGGCCGGTGGAGGTGCGGGCGGTCCGCGAGGGAACGGAGGGCAGGCTGCTGGTGGAGACCTCGGAGGGGGCGTACGCGGCCCGCGCCCTGATCAACGCCACCGGCACCTGGGACCGGCCGTTCCTGCCGCACTATCCCGGTCAGGAGACCTTCCGCGGCAAGCAACTGCACACGGCCGGCTACCGGGGCCCGGCGGACTTCGCCGGACGTCGGGTGGTGGTCGTGGGCGGCGGGGCGTCCGGCACCCAGCACCTGATGGAGATCGCCGACGTGGCCGCGGCGACATTCTGGGTGACGCGACGGGAGCCCGTGTTCCGCGAGGGCCCGTTCGGCGAGGAGCAGGGCAGGGCCGCCGTCGCGCTGGTGGACGACCGGGTCCGGCAGGGGCTGCCGCCCGCGAGCGTGGTGAGCGTGACCGGGCTGCCGCTGACCGACGCCGTGCGCGAGGCACGGGCCCGGGGCACCCTCGACCGGCTGCCGATGTTCGACAGGATCACCCCGGACGGGGTGGCCTGGGACGACGGGCGGACGGTCGCCGCCGACACGATTGTGTGGGCCACCGGTTTCCGGGCGGCCGTCGACCACTTGGCCCCGCTGCGGCTGCGCGAACCCGGCGGCGGCATCCGGGTCGAGGACACCCGGGCGGTCCGTGACCAACGCGTCCACCTGGTCGGTTACGGGCCGTCCGCCAGCACCGTCGGCGCCAACCGGGCAGGCCGCACGGCGGTCCGCTCGGTCACCCGCCTTCTCGCCCGCACCCCCGCGCCGGTCTGAGCCGTTGCCGTCCGCTCGCGCCGCCGTAGTGGCTTCGCCGCCGCCGCGCCGTGAAACGGGTGTGGCCCGGGGCGAGGGGCGGCGCGCATCGCACGGAGTCCACGACACGACCGAACAGGCGAACAGGCGAGCGGGTGTTCGTCAGAACGCGTGATCGTTCCGCTTTTCGTTGCCCGGTGCCCCTGTGACGCCGGATGATTGCAGAGCGCAGGCAACGGGCTGCAGACCGTGCACGCGCAGTCCCGTAACGCACCATGCACCAAGGAGAAGCACTCGATGAACTTCCTCACCGACCTGCTGGCCGGCATCGTCCACTTCGTGGGTTGGCTCGTCTGATCGAGGTCACACCTGCGCCGTCGCTCCCCGTCCCACGGGAGCGGCGGCGCTGCCATGTGTACGGAGCGGGTGTCGCGCCGGCCCGACAGCGCGGGCCGCAGAAGCGTCGGCCCGGAAGCGCTGCCTCAGAGGGCCGCCGGGGCCGGCCGGGTGTCGCGGCGGACGAGTGCGGCATAGCGGCCGTCCAGGGCGAGCAACTCCTCGTGGGTGCCGCGTTCGACGGTACGCCCCGCGTCCAGGACGACAATCTGGTCGGCGTCGCGGACCGTGGAAAGGCGGTGGGCGATGGTGATCGTGGTGCGCCCCGCGGACAGCGCGTCGATCGCCTCCTGCACGGCGTGCTCGGTACGCGTGTCCAGGGCACTGGTCGCCTCGTCGAGGATGAGCACCGGGGGGTCGCGCAGAATGGTGCGCGCGATGGCGAGCCGCTGCTTCTCACCCCCGGAGAAGCGGTAACCCCGTTCGCCGACGAGGGTGTCGTACCCGTCGGGCAGAGAGGCGATGTGGTCGTGGATCTGCGCCGCCCGCGCCGCGGCTTCGATCTCGGCGTCGGTGGCGTCGGGTTTGGCGAAGCGGAGGTTCTCGGCGACCGAGGCGTGGAAGAGGTAGGTCTCCTGGGAGACCACCCCGACGGCCCTGGCCAGCGTGTCGAAGTCGAGGTCGCGCACGTCCACGCCGTCGAGGGTGACCCGCCCGCCGGTGACGTCGTACAGCCGGGGGACCAGATAGCTCAGCGTGGACTTGCCCGAGCCGGTGGGGCCGACGACGGCCAGCGCCGCGCCCGCGGGCACCTTGACGTCGATGTCCGCGAGGGTCGGACCGTTCTTCTCGTCGTAGCTGAAGTCGACGTGCTCGAAGGCGACCTCGCCGCGGATCTTCTCCAGCCGCACCGGCTTCTCGCGCTCGGTGATGTCGGGTTCGAGGTCGAGGTATTCGAAGATGCGCTGGAAGAGCGCCAGCGAGGTCTGCATCTGCACGCCGGTCGAGAGCAGGCTCACCGCGGGGCGGAAGAGCCCCTGCTGGAGCGAGACGAAGGCGACGATCGTGCCGAGCGAGACGGCGGTCGAGCCGGAGCGCAGGGTGAGCCCGGCCGCCCAGTAGATGACGGCGGGCATGGCGGCCATGACGATGCCGATGGTCGACATCCGCCACCGCCCCGCCATGTTGGAGCGCACCTCCAGGTCGACGAGTTGTTCGGACTCGTCGGAGAAAGCCTTGGTCAGGGAGTCGGAGCGGCCCATGGTGCGCCCGAGCAGGATGCCGCTGACGGAGAGCGACTCGGTGACGGTCGCGGCCATGGCCGCCATCTGGCGCTGGCGGTGCGTGGTGATCTTCTTGCGCTCGCGGCCGACCCGGCGGCTGATCCAGACGAAGACGGGGAGCAGCAGCAGGGAGACGACGGTCAGGCGCCAGTCGAGCGCGAGCATCGCGACGACCGTGGCGACGACGGCCGTGAGGTTGGAGACCAGGGAGGTGGCGGTCGAGGTGACGGTCGCCTGCATGCCGCCGATGTCGTTGGCGATGCGCGACTGGACCTCGCCGGTGCGGGTCCTGGTGAAGAAGGCCAGCGGCATCCGCTGGAGGCGGGTGTAGACGGCGGTGCGCAGGTCGTGCATCACCCGCTGGCCGACCGTGGTCGAGATCAGGGTCTGCAGGACGCCGAAGACGCTGGTGACCACGGCGGTGAGGATCATGCCGAGGGCGAGCAGCGTGAGCAGGCCCGTGCGGCCCTGCGGGATCGCGGTGTCCAGGATCTCGCGGAGCAGGAAGGGGGAGGCGACCGAGACGAGGGACGAGGCCGCGACCAGCAGCCCCACCAGTCCGAGACGGGCGCGGTAGGGCCGGAAGAGGCCGAGGATGCGGCGCAGCTCGGGCGGAGGCTGGGCCCCGTCCCGGGGTGGGGGTGTCCAGGTGGGTTCGTCGGGTTTCATGGGCTCCTTCGTGAAGCGTGCGGGCGCGTCGGCCGGAAGCGGTGGGGCGCCGAGCTGTGCGGTCGTGCGGTCGTGCGGTCGTGCGGTCGTGCGGTCGTGCGACGGAGCGTGCGTGGGGCGCGGGCTCGAACCGCGTGCTCCCGCGTGAGCGGGCTCGGACGAGCCTAGTCCATTGTTACCTATACTCACAATGAACAAGGTCCTGCTATTGTTCCCGCATGGGTACCCCAGATTTCCCGGCGCCCGCTCCCGGCGGTGCCGACTCCCCCGATCCCGCCGCGGACGCGCCCCACGGCCGGACGCCCCACGGCCACGCGGTCGCCCCGGAGGTGGAGGACGACTCCCCCGGCTTCCGCTCCGCCGACGCCGACGGCGTCCTCGCCGAGCAGTTGCTGCGGCTCACCCGGCGGCTGCACCGCATACAGCGGCGCCAGCTCGAACCGATCGGGGTCACCCCCGCCCAGTTCCGGCTGCTGCGCACCGTCGCCCAGTACGAGGCGCCGCCCCGGATGGCGGACCTCGCCCAGCGGCTGGACGTCGTGCCCCGCGCGGTCACCACCCTGGTGGACGGGCTGGAGGCCGGCGGCCGGGTGCGCCGGGTGCCCGATCCGGCCAGCCGCCGGGTGGTTCGGATCGAGCTGACCGACGAGGGACGCACCACCCTGCGGTCGCTCCGCGACGCGCGGCGCGGGGCGGCGGAGGAGATCCTTGCACCACTGGACGCCGAGCAGCGCGAGGTGCTCGGCGGGTTGCTGTCCGCCCTGGTCGACGGAATGCCGGAGCGGCGCTGCTGAGCCACCGCAGACCGAGCGGGCGCGCACACCGACGACCCGCCGTCCCGAGGGGATGCCGCCATGCCGTTGCTGGAACCGAACCCGGACTCCCTGCGCCCGGACACGCCCCGTCCGCCGTCACCCGACCGGGTGCCCGACCGCGAGGCGTCCGGCACCCCGGAGCCGCTTCGGTCCGAACTGACCGCCCTGCTCGGTCCGGAGAAGGTGCTCTGGAAGGTCTCCGACCTGGTGCGGTACGCCTCCGACGCCAGCCCCTACCGATTCCTCCCGCAGGTGGTGGTGGTCCCCGAGGATCTCGACGACGTCTCGGCGGTCCTGTCGTACGCCCACGGCAAGGGTCGCCACGTCGTGTTCCGGGCCGCCGGAACCAGCCTCAACGGCCAGGCGCAGGGCGAGGACATCCTGGTGGACGTGCGGCGCCACTGGGCGGGCGTCGAGGTGCTGGACGGCGGCGTCCGGGCCCGCGTCCGGCCGGGCACCACGATCATGCGGGCCAATGCCACGCTGGCCCGGCACGGACGGCTGCTCGGCCCGGACCCGGCCAGCGCCATCGCCTGCACCGTCGGCGGCGTGGTCGCCAACAACGCCTCCGGGATGACGGCGGGCACCACACGCAACTCCTACCGGACGGTGTCCTCGCTGACCTTCGTCCTGCCGGGCGGCACCGTGGTGGACACCGCCGACCCGGACGCCGACGAGGCCCTCGCGCACGCCGAGCCCCGGCTCTGCGAAGGACTGCTGGCGATGAAGGCGGAGATCGAGGCGGACCCGGAGCTGACCGCGCGCATCCGCGCCAAGTACGAGATCAAGAACACCAACGGCTACCGCCTGGACGCCTTCCTCGACGGTGCGACGCCCGTGGAGATCCTGCGCGGGCTGATGGTGGGCTCCCAGGGGACGTTCGGCTTCATCTCCGAGGTCGTCTTCGACACCCTGCCGCTGGACCGCCGGATCTCCACCGGGCTGCTGTTCTTCCCCTCGCTCACCGCTGCCGCTGCCGCCGTCCCCCGGTTCAACGACGCCGGTGCGCTCGCGGTGGAGCTGATGGACGGCAACACCCTGCGCGCCTCCGTCAGCGTCGAGGGCGTGCCGGCCGACTGGGCGACACTCCCGCGCGACACGGCGGCGCTGCTGGTGGAGTTCCGCGCCCCGGACGAGGCGGGACAGGAACGCCGTGAACGCGCGGCCGCCGACGTGGTGCGGGATCTGGAGCTGGTCGCCCCGGCCCGCTCGGTGACCAACGAGTTCACCCGCGAGACCCGCGTCATCAACGGCTACTGGAAGGCGCGCAAGGCGTTCGTCACCGCGGTGGGGGGTTCGCGCCCCTCCGGCACCACCCTGATCACCGAGGACTTCGCGGTGCCGCCCTCCCGGTTGGCCGACGCCTGCGAAGCCCTGCTCGCGCTCCAGGCGGAGCACGGCTTCGACGCCGCCGTCGCCGGCCACGCGGCCCACGGGAACCTGCACTTCCTGCTCGCCTTCGACGCCGCCGAGCCGTCGGACGTCGAGCGGTACGCCGCGTTCATGGACGCCTTCTGCACGCTGGTGGTCGACCGCTTCGACGGCTCGCTGAAGGCGGAGCACGCGACGGGCCGCAACATCGCCCCGTTCCTGGAGCTGGAATGGGGTCCCCGGGCCACCGAGCTGATGTGGCGGACCAAGCAGCTCATCGACCCGGCCGGGGTGCTGGCCCCGCGCATCGTGCTCGACCGCGATCCGCGCGCGCATCTGCGCGGGCTCAAGACCATCCCCTCGGTGGAGCCCGTCGCGGACCCGTGCATCGAGTGCGGCTTCTGCGAGCCCACCTGCCCGAGCCACGACCTGACCACCTCGCCCCGCCAGCGCATCGTGCTGCGGCGCGAGATGCTGCGCCAGCCGCAGGGTTCGCCGGTCGAGGACGCACTCCTGGACTCCTACGGATACGACGCCGTGGACACCTGCGCCGGCGACTCCACCTGCAAACTGGCGTGTCCGGTCGGCATCGACACCGGCGCGATGATGAAAGACTTCCGCCACCGGCGCCACTCCCCCCGCGAGGAACGCGTCGCGGCGCTCACCGCGCGGCACTTCAAGGCCGTGGAGGCGGGGGCCCGGCTCGCCGTCGCCGCCTCCGGACTGCTGGGCGACCGGGCGGGCGACCGGCTGCTGCAGGCCGTCACCAAGGCCGCCCGCAAGGCGGTCCGGCCGGATCTCGTGCCCGAGTGGCTGCCGGAGATCCCGGGCGCGGCGCCCCGCCGGCTGCCGAGGACCGGGCGGACCGGCGCGCACGCGGTGTACTACCCGGCGTGCGTCAACCGCATCTTCGGCTCCCCCGACGGCTACCGGGGCCCCACGCTCCAGGAGTCCGTGGTCGCGCTCGGCGCACGGGCCGGGAAGCCGGTGTGGATCCCCGACGACGTGGCGGGGACGTGCTGCGCGACGATCTGGCACTCCAAGGGCTACGACGCCGGGAACCGGGTGATGGCCAACCGCATCGTCGAGGCCGCGTGGGGCTGGACGGCCGGCGGGGCGCTGCCGCTGGTGGTGGACGCGTCCTCGTGCACCCTCGGCATCGCCCACGAGGTGGTCCCCTACCTCACCCCGGACAACCTCGAACTCCACCGCGGGCTCACAGTGGTGGACTCGCTGGTCTGGGCGGCCGACGAACTGCTGCCGCACCTGCCGGCCGGGCGGAAGACCGCCTCCGCCGTCGTCCATCCCACGTGCTCGATGCAGCACCTCGGTGACGTCGAGCATCTGCGCACGCTGGCCGCCGCCTGCGCGGACGAGGTGACACTGCCCGACGACGCCGACTGCTGCGGCTTCGCGGGCGACCGCGGGATGCTCCACAAGGAGCTGACGGAGTCGGCGACCGCCAAGGAGGCGGCGGAGGTCAACACCCGTGCGTACGACGCCTATCTGTCGGCCAACCGGATGTGCGAGATCGGGATGGACCGGGCCACCGGCCACCGGTACCACTCGGTCCTGATGGAGCTGGAGCGTGTCACCCGCCCGGCGGGAGCCCCCGCAACCGCCGCCCGTCCGCCGGCCGGCTGACGCCCGCCGGACACCCCGCCCGAAGCCCCCGCGCCGCACCGCGCGGGGGTTTCTCCGTCCCGCGGGACGGACGCCGGCCGGGACCGGGCCGCGCGCTAAAACCGGTTGCCACCAGGGGCGGGCGCGGGCGAGCCTTACGGTTTGACCCGTTCCGTGCGCGAGATCCCACCCGGGGCCGCGCCGCCGAGCCTGGGAACACCATGCAGATTCGTGACCTTCCGTACGCAGATCCCGGCGAACCCGACGTCCGGTCGGGCCCGCGCTTTCTGCTCTGGCTGGGCCGCAACCAACTGGCCGGTCAGTTCAAGGCGGCCGGCTGGGGACTCCTCCACCAACTGGGCGTCGCCGGGCTGCCGCTGGTGGTGGGGCTGGCGGTGCAGGCGGTCGTGGACCGCTCGGGCGGCCGCCTCGCCCTGGCCGGGGGTCTGCTGGCCCTGCTCGGGGTGGTCATCGCGGTGGGCGACGCGATGCTGCACCGTACCGCCGTGACCAACTGGATCACCGCCGCCGCCCGGGTGCAGCAACTGCTCGCCCGCCGGACGGCGGAGCTGGGCGCGGCGCTGACCAAGCGCGTCGCGGCCGGTGAGGTCGTCGCGGTGTCCACCGGGGACGTGGAGAAGATCGGCTGGTTCGTCGAGGCGCTCTCCCGCTTCGCCGCCGCCGCCGTCGCCCTCGTGGTGATCTGCGTCGGCCTGGTGCTGTACCTCCCCCCGCTCGGCACCCTGGTGGCGGTGGCGGTGCCGCTGCTGGCCCTGGCGGTCCTGCCGCTGCTGCCCCGTGCCACCGGCCGGGCCGACGTCCAGCGCGAGAAGGCGGGCAAGGCGACCGAGTTGGCGTCGGACACCGTCGCGGGCCTTCGGGTGCTGCGCGGCATCGGCGGCGAGGAGCTGTTCCTCGACCGCTACCGCCGTGCCTCCCAGGAGGTCCGGCGGGCTGCCGTGCACAGCGCCAGGATGTGGTCGCTGATCTCCGCGATCCAGGTGATGCTGCCGGGCATCCTGCTGATCTCCCTGGTCTGGTACGGCGCCGGGCTGGTGCGGGACGGCCGGATCGAGGTCGGCCAGCTGGTCACCGTCTTCTCGGCGGCGACACTGCTGCTGTTCCCGTTGCGGCACTTCGAGGAGATCGCCATGGCGTACTCCTTCTCCCGCCCCTCCGCCGTGCGCGCGGTCCGGGTGCTGGGGCTGCGCCGGGGCGGCGTCCCGGAGGGTGTGCGGGACGCCGGGACGGTGGGTGCGGAGGGCGACCTCTACGACCCGGTCACCGGGCTGATGGCGGGCAGCGGTCTGTTCACCGCCGTGGTCTGCGGCGACCCGGACGAAGCGGGACGTCTGGCCGAGCGGCTCGGCGGCCATGCCGCGGCGGAGCCGGACGCCGAGGGACGCGACGCCGCGAAGGGTGACGGCGACGGAAAGGGCGACGGGGCGCCGGACGGAGAGGCCGCGTCCCCCCTCCCGTCGGTGCTGCTCGGCGGGGTGGCGCTGGACGACCTGCCGCTGGAGGCCGCCCGTGCGGCGGTCCTGGTCCAGGACAAGGACCCGGTGCTGCTCTCCGGCACCCTCGACGAGCTGCTGGACGTGCCCCGGTCCGGAAGGGTGACGGCCGAACAGGCGCTGACGGCCGCGCAGTGCGGCGACGTGCTGGACGCGCTGGCGCGGTCGTCCGCCGGGAACGACGGAGACCCGCTGCGGGCCCGGATCACCGAGCGGGGCCGTTCGCTGTCGGGCGGTCAGCGCCAGCGCCTGGCGCTGGCCCGTTCGCTGGTCACCGACCCGGAGGTGCTGGTCCTGGACGAGCCCACTTCGGCGGTGGACTCGCACACGGAGGCGCGGGTCGCCGCCGGGGTCAAGCACCTGCGCACCGGCCGCACCACGGTGGCCTTCGCCTCGTCCCCACTGCTGCTCGACCTCGCCGACCGGGTGGCCCTGGTGCACGGCGGGACGGTGGTGGCCGCGGGCACCCACCGCGAACTGCTACGCACCGAGCCCCGCTACCGGGCCGTCGTCGCCCGTGAGACGGAGGCCGAGACGGACGCGGGCCGGGCCACCGCCCGAGCCACCGGCAGCGGCACCGGCACCGGCACCGCAGAGCACCCCGCACGGATCGCCGCACCGGCGGCCGTCCGCACGATCGAGGAAGTCGAGGAACGCGCGTGATCGGCATCGCCCCACCGTCGTACGACCCGGCCGCGCCGGAGTCGGTGACGACGCTGCCCGTCGGCTCGACGCCGACGGTCCGGGCCTATGTGCGGGACCTGCTGCGGCGACACCGCAAGCCGTTCCTGCTGCTCGTCGCGGCCAACGCGATCGCCGTGACCGCGTCGATCGTCGGCCCCTATCTGCTCGGCGGCCTGGTCGAGGACCTGGCCGAGGGCGCCGCCGACCTGCACCTGGAGCGCACCGCGGCGATCTTCGCCGTCGCGCTGGTGATCCAGACGGTGTTCACCCGCACGATGCGGCTGCGCAGCGCCATGCTGGGCGAGGAGATGCTCGCCGACCTCCGCGAGGACTTCCTGGTCCGCTCGGTGGGGCTGCCGCCCGGGGTGCTGGAGCGGGCCGGGACGGGCGACCTGCTGTCCCGGATCACCACCGACATCGACCGGCTGGCCAACGCGATGCGCGAGGCCGTGCCGCAGCTCGCCATCGGCACGGTGTGGACCGGACTGTTGCTGAGCGCCCTCGCCGTCACCGCGCCGCCGCTGGCGCTGACCACGCTGGTGGCGCTGCCGGTGCTGATCCTCGGCTGCCGCTGGTACTTCCGGCGCGCCCCGTCGGCGTACCGCTCCGAGGCCGCGGGGTACGCGGCGGTGGCCGCGGTGCTGGCGGAGACCGTCGACGCGGGCCGCACGATCGAGGCGCACCGGCTGGGCGCCCGCCGCGTCACCCTGTCGGACCGGCGGGTCCAGGAATGGACGCGGTGGGAGCGGTACACGCTGTTCCTGCGCACGGTCCTGTTCCCGGTCGTCAACATCACGTACGTGACCATCCTCGGGGCCGTGCTGATGTTCGGCGGCTGGTTCGTGCTGGAAGGGTGGCTCACCGTCGGCCAGTTGACGACGGGCGCGCTGCTGGCGCAGATGATGGTGGACCCGATCAGCCTGATCCTGCGCTGGTACGACGAACTCCAGGTGGCCCAGGTGTCGCTGGCCCGGCTGGTCGGCGTGCGGGACATCGAGCCCGACGCGGGTGACTCCGGGGTGCGGCCGCAGGGGCGCGAGGTGCGGACCGCTGACGTCCGGTTCGGCTATGTCGAGGGCGCCGACGTGCTGCACGAGGTGTCGATGCGGGTCGCCCCCGGCACCCGGATGGCGCTGGTCGGTCCGTCGGGGGCGGGCAAGTCGACCCTGGGAAGGCTGCTGGCCGGGATCTACGCGCCGCGCACCGGTGAAGTGACACTGGGCGGTGCCGAGTTGTCGGACATGACCGCCGAGCGGGTGCGCGAGCACGTGGCCCTGGTCAACCAGGAGCACCACGTCTTCGTCGGGTCGCTCCGCGACAACCTGCTGCTGGCGCGCACGGGCGCCGGGGACGCGGAGTTGTGGGCGTCGCTCGCGGCCGTGGACGCGGACGACTGGGCGCGGGCGCTGGAGGGCGGACTGGACGCGGAGGTCGGCTCGGGCGGTCTGTCACTGACACCCGCGCAGGCGCAGCAGATCGCGCTGGCCCGGCTGGTGCTGGCCGATCCGCACACCCTGGTGCTGGACGAGGCGACCTCGCTCCTCGACCCGCGCGCGGCCCGTCACCTGGAGCGTTCGCTGGCCCGGGTGCTGGAGGGCCGCACGGTCATCGCCATCGCCCACCGCCTGCACACCGCGCACGACGCGGACGTGATCGCGGTGGTGGAGGAGGGCCGCATCAGCGAACTCGGCAGCCACGACGAGCTGGTGGCGGCGGACGGTGCGTACGCGGCGCTGTGGCGGTCCTGGCACGGGTGACCACGGGGCCCGCTCCGGCCGGTCGCCACGGATGTCCGTGGCGACCGGCCGGAGCGGCGCCGCAGTTCCCTCGGCAGTCCCGCAACGCGGGGGAAGCCCTACGGCGCGGGGATCTCTTCCGTCAGGCGCCCGGTCCAGGGGCACCAGTACAGGCCGGGAAGGAAAGCGCCGCCCGCCTCGTCGAGGTGGTCCTCGACGTAGGGCGTCGTGGCGTCGCAGACCTCGATCGCCGCCTCCGCGAACTGGATGCGCTCGGGGTCGAGATGGAAGCTCCAGCGGGGGTTGTAGTCCGCCTGGCGCTTGACGATCCTGCCGATGACGATCTTCTGCTCCCCGGTCGCGACGATGTCGCGGGCTTCCTGGATCGCCGACGGAGTGGTGATCTTGACGATGAACTCGGCGCGCGTGATGTCCCGCATCTTGAAGTACGCGGCCTCGTCGGCGGCTCCGGCCTGCCCGGCCTGGACCGTCACGGCGAGCAGTGAGGCGGCGGCGAGGGCGCCGAGTCGGGCGGTGATGCGTCGCATGGGTACTCCGTACGTGGGGGCGTGACCATCACACCCATTCGTCACGGAGTGTATGCGTTGATGACATGGAGTAACCTTTCGTCGGGTGGGACGCCGCCGGGAGTCACCGTTTCGGCTCATTCCGCGGTCCCGCTGGTCCCCTCCGGCGTCGCCCGGTCCGCCGGCCGTCCCCCGATCCCTTCCGGGAGGCGGGTGCCGGAACTTCCGGTGAGGATGTGAGGTGACCCGCCCGGAACTCGGGGCAGGCGTGACACGACCGCGTAAGCCTGAGAAGGGACAACCCGTGGCACCACCCAGGATTCTCGTCATCGGCGCCGGCTTCGCCGGGGTCGAGTGCGTACGCCGTCTGGAACGCCGTCTCACGCCGGGCGAGGCCGAGATCACCCTCGTCACCCCGTTCTCGTACCAGCTCTATCTGCCGCTGCTGCCGCAGGTGGCGTCCGGGGTGCTCACGCCGCAGTCGGTCGCGGTGTCGTTGCGGCGCAGCCGCCGGCACCGCACCCGGATCGTGCCGGGCGGCGCCATCGGGATCGACACGCGGGCGAAGGCGGTGGTGATCCGCAAGATCACCGACGAGATCGTCACCGAGCGCTACGACCATCTGGTGATCGCGGCCGGCAGCATCACCCGGACGTTCGACATCCCGGGCCTGGTGGAGAACGCGCGCGGCATGAAGACGCTCGCCGAGGCCGCGTACATCCGCGACCACGTCATCGCCCAGCTCGACCTGGCCGACGCCAGTGAGGACGAGGCCGAGCGCGCGTCCCGGCTTCAGTTCGTGGTGGTCGGCGGGGGGTACGCGGGCACGGAGACCGCGGCCTGTCTCCAGATGCTGACGACCAACGCCGTGAAGCACTACCCGCGACTGGACCCGAAGCTGATCAAGTGGCACCTCATCGACATCGCGCCGAAGCTGATGCCCGAACTCGGCGACAAGCTCGGCACGACCGCGCTGGAGATGCTGCGCAAGCGAGGCATCGAGGTGTCGCTGGGAGTGTCCGTCGCCGAAGCCGGTCCGGAGCAGGTGAAGTTCACCGACGGAAGGGTGCTGCCGTGCCGCACGCTCATCTGGACCGCGGGCGTGGCCGCCAGCCCGCTCATCGCGACGCTGGACGCCGAGACGGTGCGCGGGCGGCTCGCCGTGACGCCGGAGCTGACGCTGCCGGGCGCGGAGAACGTGTTCTCGCTCGGTGACGTGGCGGCGGTGCCGGACCTCGCCAAGGGCGACGGGGCGATCTGCCCGCCCACCGCGCAGCACGCCATGCGCCAGGGCCGGGTGGCCGCGGACAACGTGCTGGCGGCCCTGCGCCACCAGCCGCTGCGGCCGTACGTCCACAAGGACCTCGGCCTGGTGGTGGACCTCGGTGGCGCGGACGCCGTGTCGAAGCCGCTGGGCATCGAGCTGAAGGGCGTGCCCGCCCAGGCGGTGGCGCGCGGCTACCACTGGTCGGCGCTGCGGACCGGGGTGGCGAAGACGCGGGTGATGACCAACTGGCTGCTGAACGCGGTCGCCGGCGACGACTTCGTGCGGACCGGTTTCCAGGCCCGCAAGCCCGCCACGCTGAAGGACTTCGAGTACTCGGACGCGTACCTGACGCCCGAGCAGGTGCGGGAGCACACCGCCTCGGTGACGCTCGGCCACTGAGCCGGGCGCCGCCGCCGATCCGCCCGGCCGGGCGGGACCGTTCCCCGGTCCCGCCCGGCCGTGGTGCGTACGCCGCTCCTCCGCGTCCCGTCCCGTCCTCCCCCGCTTCCCGTCCCTTCCTGTCCCGTGCCCGCAGCGCTTCAGGTCTGCCGGGAGAGGACCGTCTCCACGGTGTCGGCCTCGTCCGGCGTCTTGTCGGGGCGATGGCGGAGTACCCGCGCGAACCTCAGGGTGACCCCGGCCGGGTAGCGGGTGGAGCGCTGCAACCCGTCGTAGGCGATCTCCACGACCAGTTCGGGGCGGACGTGCACCACGTGGCCGTCGTCGTCGGTGGCGAGTGCGAGCAGGCGTGTCGTCTGCTCGGCGAGCATCGCGTCGGTGAGTCCCTTGAAGGTCTTGCCGAGCATGGCGAAGGTGCCGTCCGGGCGGCGCGCGCCGAGATGGAGGTTGGAGAGCTTCCCGGTGCGTCTGCCGTGGCCCCACTCGGCGGCGAGCACCACCAGGTCGAGGGTGTGCACCGGCTTGACCTTCCGCCAGGACGCGCCGCGACGGCCCGCCGTGTACGGGCCGTCGAGTCCCTTGACCACGACACCCTCGTGGCCGCGTTCCAGGGTGGTGGCGAGGAACGCGTCGGCGCTCTCCCGCGCCGCCGGGTCGGCCGGGTCGGGGACGAGAGTGCGGCGGACCCGCATCGCTTCGGGGACCAGCCGGGCCAGGGCCGCGTGCCGTTCGGCGAAGGGGCGGTCGAGCAGTTCCTCGCCGTCGACGAGCAGCGCGTCGAAGAAGACGGGCACCACCGGCAGGGTGGCCGCCGCGCCTGCCACGTCCAGGCGGGAGCCGATCCGGGCCGCGGTCTCCTGGAAGGGGCGGGGGCGGCCGTCGGCGTCCAGCGCGATGGCCTCGCCGTCCAGGATGAACCGCTCGCCCGGGAAGCGCGCGACGGCCTCGACGAGCTCGGGCAGCCGGGCGGTGATGTCGTCGAGGGTGCGGGTGTGGACGCGTACCCCGGTGGCGTCGCGGTGGACCTGGACGCGGATGCCGTCGAGCTTCTCCTCGACGGCGCACGGCCCCAACTCGTCCAGGGCCGCCCCGACGGACGGTGCCGAGCGGGCCAGCATCGGGTGGACGGGGGTGCCCGCCGTGAGGACGAAGGCGGCCAGTGCGTCCGGTCCGTCGGCCAGCAGGGTCCGGGCCACGGCGGGCAGCGACCCGGCGAGCATCACCGCCCGGCGGACGTCGGCGGGCGGGGCGCCGGCGGCCAGGGCGAGGGCGTCGGTGGCGAGGGCGTCGAGGGCGCCCTGCCGCAGTTCGCCGACGAGCAGGGCCCGCAGGAAGCGCTGCTCGTCGGCGGTGGCCAGGGCGAGCAGGGCCCGCATCCGCTGCTTGCGCGCGGTCTGGGAGCCGGGGCCGGAGAGTGCGCCGATCGCGGTCAGCTCGGCGTCGGTGCCGGCCACGGTGAGGCTGGGCCCGGCGGCGGGCGGGACCGGGTCGCCGACGGTGCTCCAGCCGATGCCGAGGCGTCCCTGCGGCAGTCGGCCGGCCAGGTACGGGATGGCGATCGGCACGTCGTCGGGTTCCGCGTCCCGGAACAGTCCGGCGAGCAGGGCCGTCTTGCGGGTGCGGGCGGAGGTGGCGGCGACGTCGAGGGAGACCTGTGCGAGCCGGATCAGCAGCATGCGCCCATGGTGCTACGGCCGCGGCCCCGCCGCCCGGGACGTGCCGGGCGGCGGGGCCGCGGGACCCCCGTGCGGGTGGCCGGCTTCAGATCACGTTGAGGGCCGCCGCCGCCCCCACCCCTCCGAGCAGCATGAACAGCGGCATCAGTACCTTGATCTCGACCCAGGCGCCGGCCCGGAACCGCATGAACTTGGGCGGTCCGAGCGGGTACCACCGTTTGCGGGCGATCGGCAGCGGCCACAGGATCGGGCAGCCGGAGACGGTCAGCGCGTCCCCGATGTCGTGCACCAGGGCACCCAGCACGATGGGCAGGCCCAGCCAGAGGTACTCCTGGCCGGGGGCGTCGAAGAGCCAGCCCGAGCCCTGTCCCGGCTTGTCGAGGACGCCGGCCAGAATCCAGGCGCTGGTGGCGCCGAGCAACCAGACGAGGACGTCGCTGGAGACGCGCGCGGCCCGCCAGAGCAGGCCCTCCACGGCGAGGACCAAGTGGACGAAGAGGATCGCCAGGACCGCCCAGCGTCCTCCCCAGATCGCCGCCAGCGAGGCGGCGCCGCCGGTGAGGACGGCCCACAGCCAGGTGTGGGTGAGGGTGCGGTGGCCGCCGTTGCGCCGCGGGTCGGCGGAGGACCGGGTGGCCTTGTAGACGGCGTAGGAGAGCTTGTCGACGACCTCGCAGACCCCCTTGGACACGGGTCCGAAGGCGCGCGAGATGGTCGCCGACTTGTGGTCGAGGTCGGGGGCGAGCGCGGCGCCCGCGCAGATCAGCGCCCCGACGACGAGCACCGGCCACGGCATCGTGTGGCCGGCGGCCGCGGCCGCCGCTCCGACCCCGAGCCAGGCCGCGGCCCCGGAGAGAGAGTGCGCTGGTCCCATCATGGTCGATCCGCCCCCATACACGTGTGACGGCCACCGTCGCGGTGACGTGGCCGAGTTGAGTGGGAAGCGTATCCTCCATGATCTTCGTCGCCCGGTCCGGTTCCCTCATCCGGACGGAAGCCAGGCAAGATGGGGACGTGACACTCATCGATCAGCTCCCCGCGACCGCCGACCCGGACGCCCTCTTCGAGGCCTTCTCCTCGTGGACGGAAAGTCAGGGCATCGCCCTCTACCCCGCTCAGGAGGAGGCGCTGATCGAGGTGGTCTCGGGGGCGAACGTGATCCTGTCCACCCCCACCGGCTCGGGCAAGAGCCTGGTCGCGGCGGGTGCGCACTTCGCGGCGCTGGCGCAGGACAAGGTCACCTTCTACACCGCGCCGATCAAGGCGCTGGTCTCGGAGAAGTTCTTCGACCTGTGCAAGCTCTTCGGCACGGAGAACGTCGGGATGCTCACCGGCGACGCCTCCGTCAACGCGGACGCTCCGGTGATCTGCTGCACCGCCGAGGTGCTGGCGTCCATCGCCCTGCGCGACGGGAAGTACGCCGACATCGGCCAGGTCGTGATGGACGAGTTCCACTTCTACGCCGAGTACGACCGCGGCTGGGCGTGGCAGATCCCGCTGCTGGAGCTGCCGCAGGCACAGTTCGTGCTGATGTCGGCCACGCTCGGTGACGTCTCGATGTTCGAGAAGGACCTGACCCGGCGCACCGGACGGCCGACGTCCGTGGTGCGCTCGGCGACCCGGCCGGTGCCGCTCAGCTACGAGTACCGGCTGACGCCGATCACCGAAACGCTGACGGAGCTGCTGGACACCCGGCAGTACCCCGTCTACATCGTGCACTTCACCCAGGCCGCGGCGGTCGAGCGGGCGCAGTCGCTGATGAGCATCAACATGTGCACCAAGGAGGAGAAGGAGAAGATCGCCGATCTCATCGGCAACTTCCGCTTCACCACCAAGTTCGGCCAGAACCTGTCGCGTTACGTGCGGCACGGGATCGGGGTGCACCACGCGGGCATGCTGCCCAAGTACCGCCGTCTGGTGGAGAAGCTGGCGCAGGCGGGGCTGCTGAAGGTCATCTGCGGTACGGACACGCTCGGCGTGGGCGTCAACGTGCCCATCCGCACGGTGCTGTTCACCGCGCTGACCAAGTACGACGGCACGCGGGTGCGGACGCTGCGGGCCCGCGAGTTCCACCAGATCGCGGGGCGGGCGGGGCGGGCGGGCTTCGACACCGCCGGGTTCGTGGTGGCGCAGGCGCCGGAGCACGTGATCGAGAACGAGAAGGCCGTCAAGAAGGCGGGCGACGACCCGAAGAAGAAGCGCAAGGTCGTCCGCAAGAAGGCGCCCGAGGGGTTCGTGGCCTGGTCGGAGACGACGTTCGACAAGCTGATCCAGTCCGATCCGGAGCCGCTCACCTCGCGCTTCAAGGTCACCCACACCATGCTGCTGTCGGTGATCGCCCGGCCCGGCAACGCGTTCGACGCGATGCGCCACCTGCTGGAGGACAACCACGAGCCGCGCAAGGCGCAGTTGCGGCACATCCGCAGGGCGCTCGCCATCTACCGTTCGCTGATCGACGGCGGCGTGGTGGAGCGGCTGGACGAGCCCGACGCGGAAGGCCGCATCGTGCGGCTCACCGTCGACCTCCAGCAGAACTTCGCGCTGAACCAGCCCCTCTCGACGTTCGCGCTGGCGGCGTTCGACCTGCTGGACACCGAATCCCCCTCGTACGCGCTGGACATGGTCTCCGTCGTCGAGTCGACGCTGGACGATCCCCGCCAGATCCTCGCCGCGCAGCAGAACAAGGCGCGCGGCGAGGCGATCGGGCAGATGAAGGCCGACGGGATGGAGTACGAGGAGCGCATGGAGCGGCTCCAGGAGGTGACGTACCCCAAGCCGCTGGACGAACTGCTGTGGCACGCCTACGAGGTGTACCGCAAGAGCCACCCGTGGGTGGGCGACCACCCGGTGTCGCCGAAGTCCGTGATCCGCGACATGTACGAACGGGCCATGACGTTCACGGAGTTCACGTCGCACTACGAACTGGCCCGCACCGAGGGCATCGTGCTGCGGTATCTGGCGAGCGCCTACAAGGCACTGGAGCACACCATCCCCGACGACCTGAAGTCGGAGGACCTGGAGGACCTGATCGCCTGGCTGGGCGAGATGGTGCGGCAGGTCGACTCCAGCCTGCTCGACGAGTGGGAGCAGCTCGCCAACCCGGAGGTGGAGACCGCCGAGCAGGCGCAGGAGCGGGCCGACGAGGTCAAGCCGGTCACCGCGAACGGCCGGGCGTTCCGGGTGCTGGTGCGCAACGCGATGTTCCGGCGGGTGGAGCTGGCGGCGCTGGACCGGGTGCGGGAGCTGGGCGAACTGGACGGCGAGTCCGGCTGGGACGAGGACGCCTGGGGCGAGGCGATGGACGCGTACTGGGACGCGCACGAGGAGCTGGGCACCGGCCCGGACGCGCGCGGCCCGAAGCTGCTGAAGATCGACGAGGACCCCGCGCACGGGGTGTGGCGGGTGTGGCAGGCTTTCGCCGACCCGCAGGGCGACCACGACTGGGGCATCCGCGCCGAGGTGGACCTCGCGGCCTCCGACGAAGAAGGCCGCGCCGTCGTCCGCGTCACGTCCGTGGGTCAGCTGTGAGCCCGTGCGCCGTGCCGGCGCCCGGGTGGCGAGAGTGGAGAAGAACCGCATGACGAACCCCGCCGAGAGCCTGGTCGACCTTCTCGACCTGGAGCGGATCGAGGTCAACATCTTCCGGGGCCGGTCCCCCGACGAGTCCCTGCAAAGGGTCTTCGGTGGCCAGGTCGCGGGCCAGGCGCTGGTCGCCGCGGGCCGGACCACCGACGGGGACCGCCCCGTGCACTCCCTGCACGCGTACTTCCTGCGGCCGGGCCGTCCCGGCGTGCCGATCGTGTATCAGGTGGAGCGGGTGCGCGACGGGCGCTCGTTCACCACGCGCCGGGTCACCGCGGTGCAGCAGGGACGGACGATCTTCAACCTGACGGCGTCCTTCCACCGGCCCGAGGAGGCCGGCTTCGAGCACCAGTTGCCGCCGGCCCGGATCGTGCCGGACCCGGAGGAGCTGCCGACGGTGGCCGAGGAGGTCCGCAGCCACCTCGGCGGGCTGCCGGACGCCCTGGAGCGGATGGCCCGCCGCCAGCCGTTCGACATCCGGTACGTGGACCGGCTGCGCTGGACCGCCGACGAGCTCCGGGACGCCGATCCGCGCAGCGCGGTGTGGATGCGGGCGGTCGGCCCGCTCGGCGACGACCCGCTGGTGCACACCTGCGCGCTGACGTACGCGAGCGACATGACGCTGCTGGACGCGGTGCGCATCCCGGTGGAGCCGCTGTGGGGGCCGCGCGGCTTCGACATGGCGTCCCTGGACCACGCGATGTGGTTCCACCGGCCGTTCCGGGCCGACGAGTGGTTCCTGTACGACCAGGAGTCGCCGATCGCGACGGGCGGCCGGGGACTGGCACGCGGCCGGATCTACGACCGCGAGGGCAATCTGCTGGTCTCCGTGGTGCAGGAAGGGCTCTTCCGGAGGCTGGAGGCGTAGCCGCGCACGGGGCCGGTCAGAGTCCGGGCAGCGGCTCCTGGTCCGCCTCCCGGCGGCGGGTCCTGACCTCCGGCGGCGCGGGGTGCAGTTTGGCGTCGCAGGACGGGCCGAGACCGGCCCGTCGGGAGTCCGTCCCGGTGAGCGGGCGGCCGCACAGCCGGCAGCGGACGAGGCGACGGCCCGCGGGGTCGTCGCCTCCGGCGTCCGCGCCGGAGCCGTCGGGCCCGCGGGTGCCGGAGCCGGCGGATTCGGGCAGCAGGCCGGGGAGGGGCTCGGAGGGATCCACCCGCCGATCTTCTCAAAGAGCCGGCTCCGCGGAGCCGGCGCCGGGCGCCGGATTGCCGGAACCGGGCGGATGCAGCCTTATGGAAGAAGCCCCGCGGGCCGTACGCGGCCTCGTCCGGCCGGACCGGCGGGACGGACCCGTGGAGGTGCGCGATGGACATGATCCATGTCCGCGCGGTGAGCCCGCCCGATCTCACCGACCGGATCGTCGCCCTGCTGGCCGCCGATCCGTGCGTGCTGAACCTGATCGTGCAGCCCGGTGCCGCGCGGAACCCGGACGGC
The DNA here is from genome assembly GCF_947488945.1 of uncultured Streptomyces sp. Taxonomy (GTDB): domain Bacteria; phylum Actinomycetota; class Actinomycetes; order Streptomycetales; family Streptomycetaceae; genus Streptomyces. Next base: position 141,317 of record NZ_CANLBS010000012.1, on the reverse strand, counting down.
GACTCGGTCGCCTGCGACGTGCTCTCCGGCGCCGCCAACAGGGTGCTGGACGGCCTGCGGGAGGCGAGTCTCGACCGGCGCGGCTCGTTGGTCGTCGAGACGGTGGACATGGCGTTCCCGGGGAGGGCGGAGGAGAACGGCCGCCGGGCGCTGGGCCCGCTGGCGTTCGCACCGGTGTGGGAGCAGGTCGAGGCCCGTATCCGGGACGAGGCGCGGTATCCGCCGAGCTTCTACCTCTACCTGGTGGTCGCGGGGCTCATCGGCTCGGTGGGCATCGTCACCAACTCCCAGATCCTGATCGTGGCGGCGATGGTGGTCGGCCCGGAGTACGGGGCCATCGTGAGCGTGGCACTGGGGCTGGACCGGGGGGACCGGCCCACGGTGCGGCGCGGGCTGCGGGCCCTGGGCACCGGATTCCTTCTGACGATCGCCGTCACCTTCCTCTTCAGCCTGCTGATCCGCGGCTTCGGTTTCGAGTCGCACGCCTTCCGGGCGGGTCTGCGACCGGTGTCCGACCTGATCAACACACCGAACTTCTTCTCGTTCGCCGTAGCGACCCTGGCCGGCGTCGTCGGCATCGTCTCGCTGACCGAGGCGAGGACCAGCGCCCTGCTGGGGGTGTTCATCTCGGTGACCACGATTCCGGCCGCCGCGGCCATCGCGGTCTCGGTCGCGTTCACCAGCTGGCAGGAGGCGTGGGGGTCACTGGTGCAGCTCCTGGTGAACATCGTGGTGCTGATCCTGGTGGGAGCGGCCTCGCTGCGCGCCCAGCGGGCGATCTGGCGGCGGATCGAGCGGCGGCGCGGGGCGTGACCACTCCGCCGGGATGTCCCTGGCCGGGGCCTCGGACATGCCGTACGCACGGGGCGCGGGGATCATCGTAGGAGGTTCCGGGGGGCGGGGCGGCCGCCCCGCCCCCCCGGAGCGTCCCACCAGTCGGAGGAGTCCGTCATGGGCCACGAGAACCGCCCGGCGCCGCGTCCCGCGCCCCGCGCCACCCCCGCCGAGCGGGCCGCCGCGGGAAGGGAGGCCCGGAAGCGGGTGCCCCGCTCCGCCCACGCCGAGTTCGAGCCCTCCGCGGACCGGCGTCCGGCGCTGAAAATCCTGGAGGCCCAGTCCGCGGCCCGGGTGCCCGAACTGGTGCCGGTCCGCTACGGCCGGATGACCGAGTCCCCCTTCCGCTTCTACCGCGGGGCCGCCGCGGTCATGGCGGCGGATCTCGCGGCCACCCCGGTCTCCGGGATCACCGCCCAGCTCTGCGGAGACGCCCACCTGTTGAACTTCCGGCTGCTCGCCTCCCCGGAGCGCAACCTGGTCTTCGACATCAACGACTTCGACGAGACGCTGCCGGGACCGTGGGAATGGGACGTGAAGCGGCTGGCGGCCAGTCTCGTCGTGGCCGCCCGCGCCAACGGCTTCTCCGGCCGGGAGCGGAGCGGGATCGTGCGGGCCGCCGTGCGTTCCTACCGGGAGTCGATGGCACGGTTCGCGGGGATGGGCAACCTCGCCGTCTGGTACGCGAGGGTCGACGAGCAGCGGCTGCGGGAGGTGGCGGCGACGCAACTGGCGGACCGGGGGCGGCGCAACCTCGACCGGGCGCTGTCCAAGGCACGCACCCGCGACAGCGCGCAGGCGTTCGCCAAGCTCGCGACCACGTCCGACGGGCATCCGCGGATCGTCCCCGACCCGCCCTTGATCGTGCCCATCGAGGAACTGCTGCCCGACGTCGAGCGGGCGGCGGCCGAGAAGTGGTTCGGCACCCTGCTCGGGCGTTACGGCCACACCCTCAGCTCCGACCGTCGGGCGCTGCTGGCGGACTACAGGCTGGTGGACGTGGCCCGGAAGGTGGTCGGGGTGGGCAGCGTCGGCACCCGGTGCTGGATCTTGCTGCTCCTCGGCCGGGACGAGAACGATCCGCTCTTCCTCCAGGCCAAGGAGGCCGACGATTCCGTCCTCGCCGGCCACCTGGACCCGAGCGTCCACAGCAACCAGGGGCAGCGGGTGGTGGCCGGCCAGCGGCTGATGCAGGCGAGCAGCGACATCTTCCTCGGCTGGCAGCGGGTCGACGGGCTGGACGGGCGCCGACGGGACTTCTACGTACGCCAGTTGCGCGACTGGAAGGGAATCGTCGAACCGGAGCTGATGGTGCCGCGCGGGATGACGGTGTTCGGCGAGGTGTGCGGCACCACGCTGGCCCGCGCGCACGCCCGCTCCGGCGACCGGATCGCCATCGCCGCCTACCTCGGCAGCGGTGACCGTTTCGACCGGGCGCTGGCCGTCTTCGCCGAGGCGTACGCCGACCGGAACGAACGCGACCACCGGACGCTGGTGGACGCGGTCGCCTCGGGGCGGCTCCCCTCCGCGCCGGGCTGAGGCCCCGGGGCGGGGCACCGGAGCGGGGCACCGGGACGGGGTGGGCGCAGGGCGGGGTACCGGGGCGCAGGGTGGGGTACCGGGGCGCAGGGCGGACGCGTCGTGGCCGCGCCGTGGATCTCGCGCCCGGCGCCGGCGCACGCGCCGGCCCGGCCGCCTGCGGTCCGGGGGCGCGGCGGGGCGCGGTCGACCGGGTGGTCCGGAGGGGTCCGTGCGACCGCCGTCGCCGCCCGCATACCGTTACCGCTGTCCCGCCGACGCGCGGGACGGTGAAGCGCTCCAAGACCGCATGGTCGTGAAAGGACCCCAGCCCCATGACCGAGATCGTCTCCGTGTCCGGCCCCGAACTGGTCACGTACGCCGATGAACTTGCCGCCCTGCTCGTCGACACCGTGCACGGCGGGGCTTCCGTGGGGTTCCTCGCCCCGCTGGACCGGACCGGGGCGGCGGACTGGTGGCGGGCGCGGGCACGGGCCGTCGAGGAGGGCGGGCTTCAGGTGTGGATCGCGCGGGACGGCGAGCGGATCGCCGGAACCATCGGCCTGGTCCGCGCGCCGTTGCCCAACGCCCGGCACCGCGCGGAGGTCGCCAAGCTGATGGTGCGCCCCAGCGCGCGGGGGCGGGGGCTGGGCCGGGCGCTGCTCGCGGCGGTGGAGGAGTCGGCGGCCCGCTCCGGGCTCTCGCTGCTGATCCTGGACACCGAGACCGGCAGCCCGGCGGAGCGGCTGTACCGGGCGGCGGGGTGGACGGAGTGCGGCTCGGTGCCGGAGTACGCCGGTGACCCGCACGGGGTACTGAGGGCAACCACGTTCTACTACAAGGCCCTCGGCGCGTCGGTTGCGGTCGGCGGCACAATGGGTGGCGACGCCACCTGATTCTGATCGAGGAGTCCCGATGACCCTGCACGACATCCCGCTGCGCACCCTGACCGGCGAGCCGACCACCCTCGGCGCGTGGAAGGGCAAGGCCGTGCTGCTGGTGAACGTGGCCTCCCGGTGCGGTCTCACCCCGCAGTACGAGGGCCTGGAGCGGCTGCAGCAGACGTACGGCGACCGCGGGTTCACCGTGCTCGGCGTGCCGTGCAACCAGTTCGCCGGGCAGGAGCCGGGGAGCGCGGAGGAGATCCAGACGTTCTGCTCGACGACGTACGGCGTCAGCTTCCCGCTGCTGGAGAAGGTCGACGTGAACGGCGACGGCCGGCACCCGCTGTACGTGGAGCTGACGAAGCTCGAGGACGCCGACGGCGGGGCGGGCGACGTGCAGTGGAACTTCGAGAAGTTCCTCGTCTCCCCCGCCGGGGAGCCGGTCGCCCGGATCCGCCCGCGCACCGAGCCGGAGGCGCCGGAGGTCGTGGCGGCGATCGAGGCGCAGCTCCCGGCCTGATCCGGTCGGCCGACGGGCCGGGGCCGTGCGGTGAACCCCCGCACGGCCCCGGCCCGTTCGTGTTCTGCGGCCGGGCCGTAAGCCCGGCCGGGCAGCCCGTGGAACCTGATCCGCATGCCCCACGTCGAAGGTCGGAATTCACCACAGCCCCATCACGGACACGTGGTCATCTCCGTGCCGGGCGAGGGCGAAGCCACGCGGCGGAGAAGGGGCGTTTCTCCTCTCCGCCGCACCTACCGAGGGGGAAACACATGAGCTGGATCAGGCGATCCGCCGGCTTGCTGGCTGCGGCGGCCCTGGCGATGCCGGTGGCCGCGTGCTCGACCGTCGACCGTGCGGTCGACTGCGCGGCCCCGGTCTTCACCTACCAGGACAGAACGTACGTGGGCGTCCCGGACGCGGTCTTCACCCCGGGGAAGAAGCTCGGCACCGCCGCCACCACGTCGTCCTGCGACGAGGACGGCAGCGGCCGAGGCGAGTCCGCCGACCGGACGGAGACCGCGTACGCGGTGAACGGCATCCCGCCCGAGGTCGCCATCGCCCTGTACGGGGAAACGCCGGACACGGCGCTGCTCCACGCCGTCGACTCCGGCTCAGGACTCCCGCCCGAGGTGCGGAACGTGATCGACCCCTCCTGACCCGGGGCGCGGGGACCGGTCCGCACACGCTGACGCGGTACGGCGTGACGGAGCCCCGGGGAGATGGGTGACCATCGACCCGGGGCTCCGTCTGCGGCGCGGCGGGACCACCACGTCGGCCGAGCCGCCCGCAGCTCCCCCGGACGGCCCACCCGGCTAGCGGATGGGCATGCCGGAGAGGGTGCGGGCGATGACCAGGCGCTGGATCTCGCTGGTCCCCTCGAAGATGGTGTAGATCGCCGCGTCGCGGTGCATCCGCTCCACCGGGTACTCGCGGGTGAACCCGTTGCCGCCGAGGATCTGGACGGCCTGGGCGGTGACCTTCTTCGCGGTCTCGCTGGCGAACAGCTTGGACATGGAGCCCTCGGCGGAAGTGAACGGCTTGCCGGTGGTCGCCATCCAGGACGCGCGCCAGACCAGCAGCCGGGCCGCGTCGACCTGCGTCCGCATGTCGGCGAGCTGGAAGGCGATGCCCTGGTTGTCGATGATCGGGCGGCCGAACTGGGTGCGGGTCTTCGCGTAGTCGAGGGCGTACTCGTAGGCGGCGCGGGCGGTGCCCACGGCCATGGCGCCGACGGCGGGGCGGGACGCCTCGAAGGTGGCCATGGCGGCGTTCTTGACGCGCTCGCCGCCGGTCCTGGCGCGCTCCCGGGCGCGGGCGAGGCGCTCGTCGAGCTTCTCCTTGCCGCCGAGCAGGCAGTGGCCGGGGACGCGGACGTCCTCCAGCACCACCTCGGCGGTGTGCGAGGCGCGGATGCCGTGCTTCTTGAACTTCTGGCCCTGCGAGAGGCCGGGAGTGGCCGGCGGGACGATGAAGGAGGCGTGGCCCTTGGAGCCGAGCTCCGGGTCCACGACGGCGACGACGACGTGGACGTTGGCGATGCCGCCGTTGGTGGCCCAGGTCTTGGTGCCGTTGAGGACCCATTCGTCCTTGGCGGCGTCGTAGACCGCGCGGGTCCGCATCGCCGCGACGTCGGAGCCGGCGTCGGGCTCCGAGGAGCAGAACGCGGCGACCTTCACGTCGTCCACGTCGCCGTACATCTGCGGGATCCAGGTGCCGATCTGCTCTTCGGTGCCGTTGGCGAGGACGCCGACGGCGGCCAGACCGGTGCCGACGATCGACAGGGCGATGCCCGCGTCGCCCCAGAACAGCTCCTCCATCGCCATCGGGATGCCGAGGCCGGTGGGGTCGAAGAACTGCTGGGCGTAGAAGTCGAGGGAGTAGATCCCGAGCTTGGCGGCTTCCTGGATGACCGGCCAGGGAGTCTCCTCGCGCTCGTCCCACTCCGCTGCGGCCGGCCGGATGACATCGGCGGCGAAGCCGTGCAGCCACTCGCGGACCTGCTTCTGGTCGTCGTTGAGATCGAGCGTGAACTCGGCCATGTTCCCCTCCATGCACTGCGGCGAAACGCGTTACTTGCGGTAACTGAAGTCTGTTACCGATCAGTAGCCTCTGTCAACCTTCTCCGGGCGGTTCCGCGCCCTGTCGGACCTGGGTGTTACGTTTCCCGGGTGCGTGCGGATCAGTGCACGGCACAGGGCGGGGAGAGGGACGACATGGAGAGCGCACGACAGGCCGACCGGCAGCGGACGGCGTCCGAACAGCGCCGCCGGGAACTGCTGGAGGCCGCGGACCGTGTGGTGCTCAGGGACGGCCCGCGGGCCTCGATGAACGCGATCGCCGCCGAGGCCGGCATCACCAAGCCGATCCTCTACCGCCACTTCGGCGACAAGGGCGGCCTCTACCGCGCCCTCGCCCAGCGCCACACCGACGCCCTGCTGAGCGCCCTGCGCGCCGCGCTGGACGCCCCCGCCGAACGCCGGGCCCGCGTCGAGGCGACCCTCGACACCTATCTCGCGGCCATCGAGGCGCGTCCGCAGGTCTACCGCTTCCTGATGCACCCCTCGGACGGCGCGCCCGCCCCGGAGGCCGGCTTCGACGTCGGCCGGCACTCCGCCCCGCTGCTGCGACGGCTCGGCGAGGAACTGGGCACGGTGATCGCGGAACGGGTGGACCTCGGTCCGGACGGCGAGCAGACGGCGCGGATCTGGGGCCACGGCATCGTCGGGATGATGCACGCGGCCGGCGACTGGTGGCTCGGCGACCGCCCCTGCTCGCGCCGGCGGCTGGTCAGCACGCTCGCCGACCTGCTCTGGGGACGGCTGGGCGAGGTCGGCGACCGGCCGGGCGCACCCGGCTTCTGACCGGTCCGCGCCACGGAGCGCGGGTGGCTCAGACCCCGCTCCCCCACGGTGTCCTGCGGGCCGCGCGCAGTGCCCTCGCCCGGCGCAGGCCGGTCAGCCGGTCGGTGTAGACGGCGCCGTCGAGGTGGTCGCACTCGTGCTGGAGACAGCGCGCGAACCAGCCGGTGCCGGTGATCTCCACCGGATCGCCCGTCAGGTTCCGCCCGCGCACGACCGCGCGGTCGAAACGCGGCGTGCCGGCCTCGATGCCCGGAAGTGACAGACAGCCTTCCGGTCCGCGTACGGTGATCCCGTCCGCCTCGACCAGTTCGGGGTTGACGACGTGCCCGAGGTGGCGCACGTCGTCGTCGTCCGGGCAGTCGTACACGAACACCCGCAGCCCCACGCCGATCTGGTTGGCGGCGAGGCCCACTCCCTCGGCGGCGTACATGGTGGCGAACATGTCCTCCACCAACCGGGCCAGTTCCGGCCCGAAGTCGGTGACGTCCTCGCAGGGGCGGTGCAGCACGGGGTCCCCGAGGGTGGAGACGGTGCGGACGAGCCCGGAACTGCCGGGGATCGGACGGTTGCGCATGCCCGTAAGGGTACGTTCCGCCCGACCCGCGCGGTTCCCCGGTGCCGCGGTGCGGTCGGCGCCCCGGACATCGATAGGCTGGGCGCGGACCGATGCAAGGAGGATCTAGGACGATGGCAGGCAACACGGAGCCGTTGTCGCCGCGGGCCAAGCTCGCCGTGACGGCGGGCAAGGCCGCGGCGGCGGTGTCGCGCGCCGCGGGGCGCGGCAGCGGATCGGTGATCGGCGGCCGGGTGGCGCTCAAGCTCGACCCCGACCTGCTGGGGCGACTGGCGCAGCACCTGGACGTGATCCTCGTGTCGGCGACGAACGGCAAGACGACCACCACCCGGCTGATCGCCGAGGCGCTGCGCGCCGCCGGCCCGGTCGTGTCGAACGCGCTCGGCGCCAACATGCCGGCCGGGATCACCTCGGCGCTGGCGGGCGGCTCGGACGCGAAGTACGGCGTGATCGAGGTCGACGAGAAGTACCTCGCCGGCGTCGCCCGCGACACCACCCCCAAGGCGATCGCGCTGCTCAACCTCTCGCGCGACCAGCTCGACCGCGCCGCCGAGACCCGGATGCTGGCGGAGCACTGGCGCGAGGGCCTGGCCGGCTCGAAGGCCGTGATCATCGCCAACGCCGACGACCCGCTGATCGTGTGGGCGGCCTCGTCGTCCACCAACGTGGTGTGGGTGGCGGCCGGCCAGGCCTGGCGCGACGACGCCTGGTCCTGCCCCTCCTGCGGCGGTGTGATGCAGCGCCCCGGCGACGACTGGTTCTGCGGGCAGTGCGGCTTCCGCCGCCCCGCCCCGAGCTGGGCGCTCAACGGCGACTACGTCCTCGACCCGCACGGGTCCGCGTGGCCGATCCACCTCCAGCTCCCGGGACGCGCCAACAAGGCCAACGCCACGACGTCGGCGGCGGTCGCCGCCGTCTTCGGTGTGCCGCCGCAGGTCGCCCTGGAGCGCATGTACCAGGTACAGGCCGTGGCGGGCCGCTACGACGTGGTCTCCTTCCAGAACCGCGAACTGCGGCTGCTGCTGGCGAAGAACCCCGCGGGCTGGCTGGAGACGTTCTCGCTGATCGACCCGCCGCCGACTCCGGTGATCCTCTCCGTCAACGCGCGCGGCGCCGACGGCACGGACACCTCGTGGCTCTGGGACGTCGACTACACCCAGCTGGCCGGCCACCCGATCTTCGTGCTCGGCGACCGCAAGCTCGACCTCGCCGTCCGCCTCGAAGTGGCCGGCCTGCAGTTCCGGGTCTGCGAGTCCCTCGACGAGGCCGTCTCCCTGGCCCCGCCCGGCCGCATCGAGGTCATCGCCAACTACACCGCCTTCCAGGATCTGCGCCGTCGTGTCGGCAACTGATCCCGGTCCGGGCCACCGGAGAGGACGAAGCATGAGCAACAACGGTCTGCGTCTGGTCTGGGTCTACCCCGACCTGCTGAGCACTTACGGCGACCAGGGCAACGCGCTGGTCGTCGAGCGCCGGGCGCGTCAGCGCGGCCTCGACGTGCAGCGCGTCGACGTCCGCAGCGACCAGCCGATCCCGACCTCGGGCGACATCTACCTGGTCGGCGGCGGCGAGGACCGCCCGCAGCGGCTGGCCGCGGAGCGGCTGCGCCGCGACGGCGGTCTCGGCCGCGCCGTGTCGAACGGCGCGATCGTCTTCTCGGTCTGCGCCGGCTACCAGATCCTCGGCCACGAGTTCATCAACGACCTCGGCGAGCGCGAGCCCGGTCTCGGCCTGCTGGACGTGGTCTCCACCCGCGGCGAGGGCGCGCGGTGCGTCGGCGACGTACTCGGCGACATCGACCCCCAGTTGGGGCTGCCGCCGCTGACCGGGTTCGAGAACCACCAGGGCGTCACCCACCTCGGTCCGACCGCCCGCCCGTTCGCGCGGGTCCGGGTGGGCCGGGGCAACGGCACCGGGGACGGCACCGAGGGCGCGTACAACGACACCGTGTTCGGCACCTACATGCACGGGCCGGTGATGGCGCGGAACCCGCAGATCGCCGATCTGCTGCTGAAGCTGGCGCTCGACGTGAACGCGCTGCCGCCGGCCGACGACCGCTGGTACGAGGCGCTGCGCGGCGAGCGGATCGCCGCCGCGACGCAGCCCGCCTGATGAGGGCTTTTCAGCTCGTCTGAGCGGAGTCCAGCAGGCGGACGCCGGGTTCGGTCCCGCCACCCTGCGCCGGTAGGGTGGCGGGTAATCCACCGGACGACGTGGTCCGGTCGTCGGCCCACGTTGCAAAGGTTTCTCGGGCAATGCGCATTGGTGTCCTCACCTCCGGCGGCGACTGCCCCGGTCTCAACGCCGTCATCCGTTCCGTCGTGCACCGCGCGGTGGTCGACCACGGCGACGAGGTCATCGGGTTCCACGACGGGTGGAAGGGGCTCCTCGAAGCGGACTACCGCAAGCTGGACCTCGACGCCGTCGGCGGCATCCTCGCGCGCGGCGGCACCATCCTCGGCTCCTCCCGCGTCCAGCCGGCGCACCTGCGGGACGGCGTGGAGCGGGCCAAGGGCCATGTCGCCGACCTCGGCATCGACGCGATCATCCCGATCGGCGGCGAGGGCACCCTGAAGGCCGCCAACCTCCTCTCCGAGGCGGGGCTGCCGATCGTCGGCGTGCCGAAGACGATCGACAACGACATCGCGGCGACGGACGTCACCTTCGGCTTCGACACCGCCGTCGGCGTCGCCACCGAGGCGCTGGACCGGCTGAAGACCACCGCCGAGTCGCACCAGCGGGTGCTGATCGTCGAGGTGATGGGCCGTCACACCGGCTGGATCGCCCTGCACTCGGGCATGGCCGCCGGCGCGCACGCCATCGTGGTCCCCGAGCGCCCCTTCGACATAGACGAGCTGACCAAGGTCGTCGGCGCACGCTTCTCGGCCGGCAAGAAGTTCGCGATCGTCGTGGTCGCGGAGGGCGCCAAGCCGCGACCGGGCGGCATGGAGTTCGAGCAGGGCACCAAGGACATCTACGGCCACGAGCGGTTCGCCGGGGTCGCCACCCAGCTCTCCTCCGAACTGGAGCACCGCCTGGGCAAGGAGGCGCGGCCGGTGATCCTCGGCCACGTCCAGCGCGGCGGCACACCGACCGCGTACGACCGCGTGCTCGCCACCCGGTTCGGCTGGCACGCGGTGGAGGCGGCGCACCGCGGGGAGTTCGGCATGATGACGGCGCTGCGCGGCACCGAGATCGCCCTGGTCCCGCTGGCGACCGCGGTGGAGACGCTGAAGACGGTGCCCGCCGAGCGCTACGCGGAGGCGGAGTGCGTGCTCTGATCCGCTCTCTGATCCGCTCGTAGGGACGGACCCGGTCCCGCCCGCGGTGGGTGTTCCCGCGGCCACGGACCGACACGCGCCCCGCCCGACCGCCCCCGGCCGCGAGTGCGGTCGGGGGCGGTTCTAGTCTGGACCGGACAAGCGGCACGAATCGGGGACGTCCCCGTCGGGAGTGAACAGATGGATCACAGCGGGCACGGCATGAACATGGATCTGCCGCCGTTCACGCTGGGTCGTGGGCTCGAGTTCTCCGCGGACCCGTATTTCCTCGTCGGCTGCCTCGCGGCGCTCGCGCTGTACGGCTGGGGCGTGGTGCGGCTGCGCAGGCGGGGCGACGGCTGGCCGGTCAACCGGATCGCCTTCTTCGTCGTCGGGGTGCTTTCCATCGCCCTGGTCATGTGCACCAAACTCAACGACTACGGCATGGTCATGTTCAGCGTGCACATGGTGCAGCACATGGTCATCAGCATGCTGTCGCCGATCCTGCTGCTGCTCGGCGCGCCGGTGACGCTGGCCCTGCGGGCGCTGCCGGTGGCGTCCACGCGGGGCGGCACGGGACCGCGCGAACTGCTGCTGATGCTGCTGCACAGCCGCTACATGAAGCTGATCACGCACCCGGTGTTCACCATCCCGCTGTTCATCGCGAGCCTGTACGCGCTGTACTTCACGCCGCTCTTCGACTTCCTGATGGGCTCGACGCCCGGCCATCTCGCGATGATGGTGCACTTCCTCGCCGTGGGCCTGGTCTTCTTCTGGCCGATCATGGGCGTGGACCCGGGGCCGCACCGGCCCGGCTACCTCATGCGGATGCTGGAACTGTTCGCCGGGATGCCGTTCCACGCGTTCTTCGGGATCGCGCTGATGATGGCGAGCCAGCCGATGGTGGAGACCTACAAGGACCCGCCGGCCTCGCTCGGCATCGACGCCCTCAGCGACCAGACGTGGGCGGGCGGCATCGCGTGGGCGTTCAGCGAGGTGCCGTCGGTCCTGGTGCTGATCGCCCTGGTCTTCCAGTGGTACCGCTCCGACCAGCGGATCGCGAAGCGGTCCGACCGGGCCGCGGACCGGGACGGTGACAAGGAGCTGGCGGCGTACAACGCCTATCTCGCCTCATTGCAGGCGCGCGGACAGTAGCGCGGGACGCCCCCGGCGCGCGACCATGGCGGTAACGGCCGCGCGGCCGGCGAGGAGCGTGCGCGCATGTCCGGATCGAAGAAGACCATGGGAGTGCTCACCGTCGGCGCCCTGGTGGCGGTGACGGGATACACGGTGGCGCTCGGCAGCAACGGCTGGCTGTGGTTCGGCTGGGTGGTGCTGGGCCTGCTCACCCTGGGGATGCTCGCGACTCAGGACACCTGAGCGCCGGCGGCGCCGCACGCCCCCGGGACCCGTCGCCCCGGGGCGGCGCCCCGCGTGCCGGTCACGGTTCTGCTCCATCAGCGGCTTTTCGTACAGGTGACCGGTCAGTACGGTTACGCGGCGCCATGCCGCCGCCTAGACTGACGGACCCCGCACCATCGTGACCTGGTACGACGCAGTCCCTGACGCCGATCCGGCAGAGCGAGGTTCACCCTCCGTGTTCTATTACATCCTGAAATACGCCGTGCTCGGGCCACTGCTGCGCCTGCTGTTCCGGCCCCGGATCGAGGGTCTGCACCATGTTCCGGACGACGGGGCCGCGATCATCGCCGGGAACCACCTGTCGTTCTCCGACCACTTCCTGATGCCCGCCATCCTCAAACGGCGGATCACCTTCCTCGCCAAGGCGGAGTACTTCACCGGACCCGGCGTGAAGGGCCGTCTCACCGCGGCGTTCTTCCGCAGCGCGGGGCAGATCCCGGTGGACCGCTCCGGCAAGGAGGCCGGGCAGGCGGCGATCCGTGAAGGGCTCGGCGTGCTGAACAAGGGCGAGCTGCTGGGCATCTACCCGGAGGGCACCCGCTCCCACGACGGCCGGCTCTACAAGGGCAAGGTCGGGGTGGCCGTGATGGCGATCCGGGCGGGTGTGCCGGTGATTCCGTGCGCGATGGTCGGCACCTTCGAGATCCAGCCTCCCGGCCAGAAGGTCCCCACGATCAAACAGGTCACCATCCGCTTCGGTGAACCGCTGGACTTCTCCCGCTACGCGGGCCTGGAGGACCAGAAGGCGGCGATCCGGGCCGTCACGGACGAGATCATGTACGCCATCCTCGGGCTCTCCGGTCAGGAGTACGTCGACGAGTACGCGGTGAAGGTGAAGGCGGCGAAGGCGGCCCAGCAGCCCCGGAAGTTCCCCGGACTGCGGCGCTGACAGCGTATCCGCGACCGGCGAACACCCCTTCTCCCGCATCCGCCCCTCACATAGCGTCCTGCCATGAGCCGAGGACGGGCATGGGTACTGGGTGCGACCGGTCAAGTGGGACGGGCCGCGGTGGACGCGTTGACGCGGGACGGCTGGGAGGTGACGGCCGCCTCCCGCAGGGGTGGCGACCCGGGCGGGCGGCCCGGGGAGACCCGCACGATCGCCGTGGACCGCGACGAGGAGGGCGCTCTGGAGCAGGCCCTCGGGGACGGTTGCGACCTGCTGGTCGACGTCGTCGCCTTCGGGGCGCCGCACGCCCGGCAGCTCACCGCGCTGTCCGGACGCGTCGGTTCGGCGGTGGTCGTCTCCACCGGTGCGCTGTACACGGACGCCCGGGGCCGCGGTTTCGACACCCAGGGCGAGCCGGACGGCGCCCCGGTCTACCCGGTGCCGATCCCGGAGTCGCAGCCGACGGTGCCCCCGGGCGACGGCACGTACGCCTCGCGCAAGGCCGAGCTGGAGCGGACACTGCTGGACGCGGGGGCGGACCTGCCGGTGACGCTGCTGCGGGCGGGCGCGATCCACGGGCCGTACTCCCGGTCGCCGCGGGAGCTGTACTTCGTGAAACGGCTGCTCGACGGCCGTCGGCGGCGGGTGCTGGCGTTCGGCGGCACCAGTGTCTTCCACCCCGCGCACGTGGCCAACCTGGCCGAGCTGGTCCGGCTCGCGGCGCTCCGCCCCGGCTCGCGGGTGTTGAACGCCGCGGACCCCGACGCGCCGAGCGTCGCGGAGATCGGTGCGGCGATCGACGAGGTGCTCGGGACGGACACGGAGACCGTGCTGATGCCGGGGCCGCCCGGCCCGGACGGGGTCGGCGACACCCCGTGGAGCATCGAGCACCCCGTCGTGTACGACATGTCCGCGGCCGAGCGGGAGCTGGGGTACCGGGCGGTCACCGGGTACGCCGGGTCGCTGCCGGCGACGGTCTCGGGGCTGGTCGGCGAGCTGGAAGGGCGCGACTGGCGCGAGGCGTTCCCCGACCTGCACAGGGCTTACGGGCCCGGCCTGTTCGACTACGCGGCGGAGGACGCCTGGCTGAAGCGTCACGACCGGCGCGGCTGAGCCGCGCCGGTCGTGACGGGCACATGGCCGGGGCCGGCCCCGTGGCGGGACCGGCCCCGGTGGTGCGGCGGTCCTACGGAACCGGCGTGGCGTGCGGGGCGCACGTCACGTCGCGGCTGTCGGTGGCCCCGGTCAACAGGTAGGTGTCGACCCGCTGGTTGACGCACGGGTTGACCAGCCCGGTGACGCCGTGGGAACCGGCGTCCTTCTCGGTGATCAGCCGCGAGCCCTTGAACCGCTGGTGCAGCGAGACGGCGCCCTCGTACGGGGTGGCGGCGTCGCGGGTGGACTGCACGATGAGGACCGGCGGCAGGCCCTTGCCCGTGGTGACCTCCAGCGGGCGCTGCTGCGGGGCGTGCCAGGTCGCGCAGGGCAGGTTCATCCAGGCGTTGGCCCAGGTCATGAACGGGTAGTCGCGGTGCAGCCGGGTGTTGTCGCGGTCCCAGGTGCGCCAGTTCGTCGGCCACTTGGCGTCCGCGCACTCGACGGCGGTGTAGACGGCGTTGCCGTTCTCGGAGGCGGCGTTGCCCGCCACGTCCGACAGGTCCGGGGCCGCGGCGTCCACCAGCGCCTGGGTGTCACCGGCACGGTAGTCGCTCCAGGTCTGGGCGACCGGCTTCCAGCTGGAGTCGTAGTACGGAGCGCTCTGGAAGAAGCCGATCAGCTCGGCCGGGCCGACGAGGCCGCCGATGGGGCTCTTCTTCGCGGCGGCGCGCAGGGTCAGCCATGCCTGCTCGACCTTCTGCGGGGTGTCGCCGATGTGGTAGGTGGCGTCGTTCGCGGCGACCCATGCCTTCCAGTCGTCCCAGCGGCCCTGGAAGGCGATGTCCTGGTTGAGGTTGGCCTCGTACCAGATGTTGTCGCGGTCCGGGTCGACGACGCTGTCGACGACCATGCGGCGCACGTGCGACGGGAAGAGCGTGCCGTAGACGGCGCCCAGGTAGGTGCCGTAGGAGACGCCGAGGTAGTTGAGCTTCTTCTCCCCGAGCGCGGCCCGGATCACGTCGAGGTCGCGGGCGGTGTTCGGGGTGGTCATGTGCGGCAGCATGTCGCCGCTGCGTTCGGCGCAGCCGGCCGCGTACTCGGCGGCGAGCTTGCGCTGGGCGCGCTTGTCGGCCTCGCTGTCGGGGACCGGGTCCGCCTTCGGCGCCTTGACGTACTCCTGCGGGTCGGCGCAGGAGATCGGCGCCGAGTGGCCCACGCCGCGCGGGTCGAAGCCGACGAAGTCGTAGGCGGCGGCGGTCTTCGTCCAGAGCGGGTTCTTGTTGGTGATCCGGGTCGGGAAGCGCATCCCGGAGCCGCCGGGGCCGCCGGGGTTGTAGATGAGCGCGCCCTGCCGTTCGGCGGCGGTGCCGGTGCTGACGTGCCGGTCGACGGCGAGTCTGATCTTCTTGCCGTAGGGCTTCGCGTAGTCGACCGGGACGGTCACCCAGCCGCACTCGATGGGCGCGGCCAGGCCCCAGTCCGCGGGACAGGCGGCCCAGTCGATCCCCTGCGCCGCCGCACGGTCCGCCGCGACGAGGACGCCTCGGGCCTCGGCGCCGCCGCCGTCGTGGTGAGCGGTCGCCGAGGCCGCGGGTATCGCGGTCGCGCCGACCATGAGCGTGCCGGCGACCAGCGCGCCGAGCGGTCCGAGCAGTGTGGAGCGTCGTCTCACGTGGAACCTCCCCCTGGGATGCCGCGCCGCCGGGGCGGCGCGGTGTCGGAACTCCCCGTGATCCTTGCGCCTGTGCGGTTCCTGAGGACAGGGCGTACACGTGTTTCTTTACCGAACCAATAACCGGTGAACGGTGTCGCGCTGAGCGGACTCGGCCGCCGGGAAGGGGAGTTGACGGCCCCAAAGGCGCGCGGGCGCGCCGCGGTCCGCCGCCCGGGCCGGAGTCGGCCTCACCCCCGACCCCGGGCGCCGGGGATCTCGTACGCCGCCTCGTCCAGGATCGCGCGCAGCAGGCGCGCGTCCTCGGCGACGGCCGTGACCAGGACGGCGGGTCCGGCCAGGGGGGTGAGGACGGCGGTGGGGCCGAGGACCCGGGCGGCCGGTTTCTTGTCGTCGAAGTCCGGGTCCACCACCAGGAGTTGTCCGACTGTGCGGTGGTCTCCGAGGACCGCCGGGCCGTCCCAGCCGGGCTCGGCGTCCGGCCCGTAGGCCAGTCGCTGGTCCAGCAGCGGGCGGCCGGCCCGGTGCACGACGAGGCGGGTGGTGAGGGCGCCGGTGGGCTCTTGGTGCCGGCCGAGCACCTGCTCCTCGCGCAGCACCAGCCGGGCGGTCGGGGCGAGCGTGACCCGGGTGGTCATCGCCAGCCTGCTGCCGCGGGCGGAGATCAGCGGCTCCGGCAGCCAGCGCAGCACCGCGTCGTCGCCGACGTCCAGCGTCACGTCGTACGTGGCGGGGCCGGGGCCGGGCAGCGCCACGGTGGCGGCGGCGGAGCCGAGGGTGAGCCGGGCGCCCTCCTCCACCGCGACCCGCACCGCCAGCCGGTCGCCGCCGAGCGGCGCGCTCATCGCGCCGACGAGGGTGACCCCGGCGTACGGGGCAGCGGCCCGGGTGCGGCGTAGCGCGAGCGGTCCGTCGCTCTCCAGCTCCGGCAGGACGGTGCAGCCGCGATCGTCCGCCACGGCCCGCAACCGGGCCGTCGCGCGGACGCTCACGCGACCCAGGCGGCGAGCCGCGACCGCACCCAGCCGGCGACCGGGGCCACGCCCTCCTCGCCCCTCAACGACTGGAACACGACCGGGAGTTCGCCGCGCTGCTGCTCGGCGTCCCGGGCCATCCGACCGAGGTCGGACCCGACGTACGGGGCGAGGTCGGTCTTGTTGACGACGAGCAGGTCGGCGGTGGTGACGCCGGGGCCTCCCTTGCGCGGGATGTCGTCGCCGCCGGCGACGTCGATGACGAAGATCTGCGCGTCCACCAGCCCCTTGGAGAAGGTGGCGGTGAGGTTGTCGCCGCCGGACTCGACGAGGATCAGGTCGAGGGGGCCGACGGTGTCCTCCAGGTCCTCGACCGCTTCGAGGTTGGCGGAGATGTCGTCGCGGATGGCGGTGTGCGGGCAGGCGCCGGTCTCGACGGCCTGGATGCGCTCGGGCGGCAGGACCGCGTTGCGGAGCAGGAAGGCGGCGTCCTCGCGGGTGTAGATGTCATTGGTGACGACGGCGATGGAGTAGCGGTCGCGCAGGGCACGGCAGAGCGCGGCGACGGTGGCGGTCTTGCCCGAGCCGACCGGCCCGCCGAGGCCGATGCGCAGGGCCCGACGGGTGCCGTCGGGGCGGGCGGCGTCGGCGCTGACGGCGGCCGTGCCGTGGGAGTGGTCGAGGTGCATGGTGCGGCTCCTGAGGATGGCGGTGCGACGGTCCGGTCCTACGACGCGAAGAGGCGGACCGGCTGTGCGGCGTGGATCTCGGCGGCGATGTCGAGCAGCGGCGCGGAGGCCGAGGGCAGGGCGTCGATGCCCTGCCGGGCGGCGGCCACCGCCTGTTCGACGACCCGGTCGAGGTCCGGGGCGAGGCGGGCGAGGACGGCGGTGGCCTCGAAGGGGTCGAGCGAGAGCAGCCGGACGACCGCGGTGGCGGGTCCGCCGACCGCTTCGTAGGCGGCGCAGTGGGCGGCGTCCTCGGGGGTGAGGCCGGCCGAACGGGCGGTGAGGCCGAGGACGACGGGCTGGTGGGCCCCCCGGGGCCGGGCCGCGGCGAGCGCGTCCAGCTCCGGGCCGGGCCAGGTGTGCCGGGCCGCCCGCATGAGCTGGCGGCCCAGTTTGCGGGCGGTGGCGCGCAGCGCGGGTGAGGGCGTACGGGCGTCGGCGGCGTCGTCCAGGGCGAGCGGGTCGAGGCCGAGGGCCGCCGCCGCGGCGAGCGCGGCGGTGGTGAGCCCGGCGGTGTGCAGGCGGCCGCGGCAGAAGCCGGCGAGGTCGTCGGCGTCACGGATACGGCCCGCCGTGACGGCCGGTTCGGCACCGCCGGAGTGGGCGTGCCCACCCGCGGGGAACCGGCCGTCGGCGAGGATGAGCAGGGCTGCGCGTGTCATGGCGGTCCCGCGCTCAGAAGAGGAAGTAGCGCTGGGCCATCGGGAGCTCCGCCGCGGGGGCGGGCTCGACGAGGTCGCCGTCGATGGTGACGGCGAAGCTGTCGGGGTCGACTTCCACCCGGGGCACGGCGTCGTTCTCCCGCATGTCGGCCTTGGTCACGCCCCGGGTGCTGGTGATCGGCACGAACTTCTTGCCGAGGCCCAGGCGTTCGGGCAGGCCGTCGTCGATCGCCGCCTGCGAGACGAAGTTGAAGGAGTTCGCGGCGGGCGCCCTGCCGACGGCGCCGAACATCGGCCGCGGCATGACGGGCTGGGGGGTGGGGATGGACGCGTTGGCGTCACCCATCTGGGCGTAGGCGATCTGGCCGCCCTTGATGACGAGCTGGGGCTTCACCCCGAAGAAGGCGGGATCCCAGAGCACGAGGTCGGCGAGCTTCCCGGTCTCGACCGAGCCGACCTCACGGTCGATGCCCTGCGCCACGGCCGGGTTGATGGTGTATTTGGCGACATAGCGACGGGCCCGGTGGTTGTCGGCCCGGCCGTCGCCGGGCAGGGAGCCGCGGCGCTTCTTCATCACGTGTGCGGTCTGCCAGGTCCGCAGGACGACCTCGCCGATGCGTCCCATCGCCTGGGAGTCGGAGGAGATGATGGAGATGGCCCCGAGGTCGTGCAGGATGTCCTCGGCCGCGATGGTCGAGGGCCGGATCCGGGACTCTGCGAACGCCAGGTCCTCGGGCACCGACGGGTTGAGGTGGTGGCACACCATCAGCATGTCGAGGTGTTCCTCGATGGTGTTGACGGTGTGCGGCCGGGTGGGGTTGGTCGAACTCGGCAGTACGTAGGGCTCGGAGACCACAGTGATGATGTCGGGCGCGTGCCCGCCTCCCGCGCCCTCGGTGTGGTACGCGTGGATGGTGCGGCCCGCGATGGCGGCGAGGGTGTCGCCGACGAAGCCGGCTTCGTTGAGGGTGTCCGTGTGGATGGCGAGCTGCGCGCCGGTCTCCTCACAGACGCTCAGGCAGGCGTCGATCACCGCGGGGGTGGCGCCCCAGTCCTCGTGGATCTTGAATCCCAGCGCCCCGCCGCGCAGTTGTGCGTGCATCGCGTCGCGGGACATGGTGTTGCCCTTGCCGAGCAGCCCGATGTTGACCGGGTAGGCCTCCAGCGCCTCGAACATCCGGGCCAGGTGCCAGCCGCCGGGGGTGACGGTGGTGGCCTTGGTGCCCTCGGCGGGCCCGGTGCCGCCGCCGACGAGGGTGGTCACCCCGGAGGAGAGCGCCTGGTCGACGAGGGTGGGCGTGATGAAGTGGACGTGCGCGTCGACGGCACCGGCGGTGAGCAGCTTGCCGTTGCCCGCGATGATCTCCGTCTCGGGGCCGATCACCAGGTCCGGGTGGACGCCGTCCATGGTGTCCGGGTTGCCGGCCTTGCCGATGCCGGTGATCCGGCCGTCCCGGATGCCGACGTCCGCCTTGACGACGCCCCAGTGGTCGAGGACGACGGCGCCGGTGATGACGGTGTCCGGGGCGCCCTCGGCGCGGGTGGTGCGCGCCTGGCCCATGGACTCGCGGATCACCTTGCCGCCGCCGAACACCGCCTCGTCGCCGGAGCGTCCCGGACCGCCGGAGCGGTCCTCTTCGATCTCCACGAGGAGATCGGTGTCGGCGAGCCGGATGCGGTCACCGGCGGTGGGGCCGAACAGGTCGGCGTAGACGGCACGGTCGAGTTCAGCCATCGAGGGCACCTCCGGTCGCGCCGCGCAGTCCGGGAACGGTCCGGGCCCCGGCGAGGGGGACGAGTTCGACGTCGACGGGGATACCGGGCTCGAAGCGCACGGCGGTCCCGGCAGCGATGTTCAGGCGCAGCCCGTGGGCCGCCCCGCGGTCGAAGTCGAGGCCGGGATTGGCCTCGGCGAAGTGGTAGTGCGAGCCGACCTGGACGGGCCGGTCGGCGGCGTTGAGCACGGTGAGGCGGGTGATCGCGCGGCCCTCGTTGAGGAGCACCGGCCCGTCCCCGTACAGGATCTCTCCGGGAATCATCGGCGCCGCCCTCAGACGATCGGTTCGTGGACGGTGACGAGCTTGGTGCCGTCGGGGAAGGTGGCCTCGACCTGGACGTCGTGGATCATCTCGGGGATGCCGTCCATGACGTCGTCGCGGGTGAGGATCCTGCGTCCGGAGGCCATCAGCTCGGCGACGGTGCGGCCGTCGCGGGCGCCCTCCAGGATGTGGGCGGTGATGAGGGCCACCGCCTCCGGGTGGTTGAGCCGCAGCCCGCGGGCACGGCGCTTCTCGGCGACGTCCGCGGCCACATGGATGAGCAGGCGTTCCTGCTCGTGCGGGGTCAGTTGCACGCTTCCACCTCATCGTCGTCCGCCCACTACCGGCTCGGGGCGCAGCGGGACCATACCGGACCGTCAACAGTTCGTTGAACGCCGGAACGGACCTCTCGGGTCAGGGTGTGCACGGTAGGACGAAAGTTTTACCGCCGCGTTAACTGATCTTGTGCCGGTCGATGCGATCACGGCCCCGGAGGGGCTTCGCGCCGCACCGGGCCCGGGGAGCGCGCGGCCACCGACGCGGCACCGGCGGGGCGGGGAGCGGGGGCGCGGGCGCGACGGACCGGCCGCACGGGCCTTCGTATACGGCCGGGGTACGGGCCTGGGCGGCGGAGAACGGCGCGTGCGGGGGCGGGACGGGGCGATGCACGGTGGCGCGTGCGGGGGCGAGGGCGGCGCGGAGGACGGCGGGGCGGTTTGTCGGGCCGCCGACCGGCAGCGGGGCCCTGCCGGCGCGACCGGGGTGCGGCGGTACGGTGCTGCGGTGCGGTCGCGTGAGACGGGTCGCAGGGCGTGCGGGTCACGGGACGCGTCAGGCTTCGCGGGAGCGGCGGCGGCCCTGTTGCCGGCGGCGGGAGCGCCGGGGCGCCGACATGCACTGCCCCGCGCGCGGGTAGTCATGCAGCAGCCCGCCCTGCCCGAGCCGGTGCGCGGCCGGCCCTCCGACCTGAAGATCGAAGCGCGTGAACTCCTGTGCACGCGCGACCTGCTGATCACCCTGCCGGCAGGACACACCGGCCGGCCCGCCGAACGCATCGCAGCCGACCTCGCACGCGACACCATTGCCGACGCCCCGGCGGCGCGGGCGTACGGCCTGGTGGACCACGTCACGGTGGACCACCTGCTGGTGGACCACGTACGGGAGAACCGCGACGCCTCCCTCCCACCGCAGACCCCGAGGTGAACCGCCGATGCTGCCACCCGAACTCCCGCCGCTGCCCGCCCTGACGCGCGCGGAGGGAGCCTTCATCGACCACTATCTCGACGTACTGGACCAGGTGGGGCGCATCAACCCCGCGCACGGCGGCGACACGTACGCCGCCCTGCGCGCGGCACAGGCGCTGACCTCGCTCGCCGTGGCACTGCGTGAGGCGCTGACGCTGATGCACGAGCGGGGCGAGGCGCAGCTCCACGCAGCCACCCTGGCACGGGCGCTGCGGGCGCTCGACGGAGAGCGGCGGGCCGGGCGCGTCATCGTGCCGCCCGAGAGGCGGAGTTGACGGCGGACGGACGCGGACACGGGTAGGAAACTGGCCCATTCGGGGGCTGTCGGAGACACGCCCGGACCGGTGATCGGATTTCTCCCTCGTTCGGCGTACCACGCCACCCGGACGCGTGACCCGTCGATTTGCCTTCTCGATCGGTCCTGTGATCGCCCGGTGACGCTTCGTCGCTGGTGTGGGCGTGGACTTCCCCCGGACCGGGGAACCCCTTCGGCCCACCGCCCCACCTGTTCGGCGCAGCGGGTCCCTGCCGCACCGATGGCGGCCGTACCCCGGAAATCGTGCGCGGGTTGAGTCAAGATCCGTGGGACGACAAGCCCCCGCCACCGCGACGGGGCGGTCCGGGCGGACGCCGAGTCCTGCCGCTGTCCGGATGACTGGTCGACGAAAGTGGATCGGCAGGAGTGGAGGACCCGAGCACAACGGGTCGACCGGGAGACCGGCCGTCCCTCGGGGTGAAGCCGCATCACGCGGCCGGGCAACTTCGCCAGCCCGAACCCGACAGGTCATCCTTCACAGGCGGCTGACGAAGGGTTGCGCATGTCTGCGCAGGTTCATGTCCCGTCTCTGCTCGCACGCACCGGCACCGCGTCGGTCCTCACTCTGGCCGTCGGCACGACGATGCTGACGCCCGGTCTGGTGACCGAGGCCGAAGCCGCTTCCCATTCGGCCCGGGCACTGCACGTCGCCGCGTCGAAGAAGGGAGCCCCCTATCAGTACGGCGCCACCGGTCCCCGCCGGTTCGACTGCTCGGGCCTGACGCTCTACTCGTTCAAGAGGGTCGGCAAGAAGCTCCCCCGCACGGCCGCCCAGCAGTACAACAAGACCCGCCACATCTCCTCGGCGCACCGCCGGAAGGGGGACTTGGTCTTCTTCCACCAGGGCAGCTACGTGTACCACGTGGGCATCTACGCCGGTAAGGGCAAGATGTGGCACTCCCCGAAGACGGGGGCCGTGGTGCGGCTGGAGAAGATCTGGACGAAGAAGGTCTGGTACGGGCGGGTGCGCTGACGCGGGCGGCGGGCCGGTTCCGGGGGCCGACCCTCGGCGCGGTCCCGTCTCCGTTCGGGCCAGGCGGGGCGGTGCCCGGACGTGCGGTCGAGCGCGCTGTCCGGCCTGCGCGACGGGACTGCTCCTCCCGGTCCCCGTCGGCGAACCCGGCGCGCGGGCGGCCCGGCCGCAGGACACCGGGCCGCTCAGACCGCCGCCGCGGGCCAGGGCAGGACGACCCAGACCGTCTTGCCGCCGTCGGGGGTGGGTGTGACGCCCAGTGTGCCGCCGTGCTCCTTCACCAGGGATCTGATGATCGGCAGTCCGCGGCCGTTGTCCTGACGGACGGCGGCGGGCAACCGCCGGGGCGGCCGGGGGTGGCTGTCGGCGACCCCGAGCCTGAGTTCCTCGTCGCGTTCCAGGGCGAGGTGCACCGTGAAGGTGGGCGACCGGCCCAGGGTGTGCTGCACCGCGTTGGTGGCCAGCTCCGAGGTGATCAGCCGCAGCGTGTCGGCCAGGTCGCTGCCGTCGTCCAGGCCCCAGGCCACGAGCGTGCGCGACACGTGCCTCCGGGCCACCGGGACCGACATCGGGTCGCTCGGCAGAGTGAGGTTCGCCTCCTGCTGGTCAGCCATGTCGACGCGGCCCCTTTCAGCCTCCGGTCGGCCCGTCGCCGACGCGGACAGTGCTGCACGTCACACTGTCACCGTCACCAGGTGCCTCCGTACGGATCCGCCGAGATGTGTGTGGTTCTGTCGCTCGATGCGGTGAACCGGGTCCCGGCGCGGAGTCGAACGTCCCGAACACCGGTGACGGCGGGGAGGATCCCGGACCTGCCACCCGGCAGCCCCCGCCTCGGTCAGCGGGGCGCGGTGCGGGCGACGGTCGCCACGGCGGCGGCCACCTGCGCGTCCGTCAGGTCCGCACGGGCCGTCAGGCGGAGCCGGGAGACGCCGTCCGGGACCGACGGGGGCCGGAAACAGCCCACCGAGATCCCGGCGGCCCCGCAGTCGGCCGCCCAGCGCACCGCCTCGGCCGGACCGGGCGCGCGTACCGCCACCACGGCGGCGTCCGGCCGCACCGCGTCGAGGCCGGCGTCCGACAGCCCCCGGTACAGATCCAGCGCCACGGCACGGGCCCGGTCCGCCCGGTGCGGTTCCGCGCGCAGCAGAGCCAGTGCCGCGCCCGCGCCCGCCACGGCGGCCGGTGCGAGGCCGGTGTCGAAGATGAAGGTGCGGGCGGTGTTGACCAGGTGCGCGATGACGCGGGCCGGACCGAGCACGGCGCCGCCCTGACTGCCCAGGGACTTGGACAGGGTCACCGTGGCCACCACGTCGGGTGCTCCGGCCAGCCCGGTGGCGGCCGGCGCGCCGCGACCGCCCGGCCCGAGGACGCCGAGCCCGTGGGCGTCGTCCACCAGAAGGGCGGCCCCCTCGGCCCGGCAGGCGTCGGCCAGTGCGGTGAGGGGCGCGGCGTCCCCGTCGACGGAGAAGACGGTGTCGCTGACGGCCAGCGCCCGGCCGGCGTGCCCGTGCAGGGCCTTGCGTACCGCTTCCGGGTCGGCGTGCGGGACCACCTCGACGGCGGCCCGCGACAACCGGCAACCGTCCACGATCGAGGCATGGTTGGCCGCGTCCGACACGATCAGCGACCCCGCCGCGGAGAGGGAGGTGAGGGCGGCGAGGTTGGCCGCGTAGCCGGAGGACATCACCAGCGCCGCCTCGAATCCGCAGAACGACGCCAGATCGCGTTCGAACCCGGCGTGCAGCGTGGTCGATCCGGTCACCAGCCGCGAACCCGTGGCACCGGCTCCCCAGGTCCGGGCCGCGCGTGCCGCCGCCCCCGTGACCTCGGGGTGACGGGTCAGCCCCAGATAGTCGTTGCCCGCGAGGTCCAGGAGCCCGGTGTCGGCTCCACGGGGCCGGAGCGTACGGACGAGTCCGGAGGCCGCGCGGCGGCCCGCGTCCTCATCGATCCAGTCGAACGGGTCGAAGGCCATGACTCGGTCCTTTTTGTAGGCAGCCCACAGAGGTTAACGGGGAGTGCAGCAGGTCATGGTGTGGCAATGCACACACAGCCTCACCGGGTCTCCTGTCGGGTTCCTCCTTGGCCGAACCGCTGGTCGTGCGTCAGGATCGACGCCATGGACCTCCTGAGCACGCTGGTGGACAAGGGGCTGCGGCGCGAGACGCCGACCCGCGAAGAAGCGCTCGCCGTTCTGGCGACCTCCGACGACGACCTGCT
This sequence comes from uncultured Streptomyces sp., assembly GCF_947488945.1. GTDB lineage: Bacteria > Actinomycetota > Actinomycetes > Streptomycetales > Streptomycetaceae > Streptomyces. Next base: position 116,644 of record NZ_CANLBS010000012.1, on the reverse strand, counting down.
CGACGTGGTGGCCGCGGCGGGGAGGGTGCGCCGCGAGTGGTTCGGCCGACGGGTGAAGCTGAACTATCTGGTCAATCTCAAGTCGGGTCTCTGCCCGGAGGATTGCTCCTACTGCTCGCAGCGGCTCGGCTCGGGCGCCGACATCCTCAAGTACACCTGGCTGAAACCGGACGAGGCGTCGAAGGCGGCCGCGGCCGGTGTCGCGGGCGGCGCGAAGCGGGTGTGCCTGGTGGCGAGCGGCCGCGGCCCGACGGACCGGGACGTCGACCGGGTGTCGCGCACCATCGAGGCGATCAAGGAGGAGAACGAGGGCGTCGAGGTGTGCGCCTGCCTGGGCCTGCTCTCCGACGGACAGGCGGAGCAACTGCGTACGGCGGGCGCCGACGCGTACAACCACAACCTCAACACGTCGGAGGCCACGTACGGGGCGATCACGACCACGCACACGTACGCCGATCGGGTGGACACCGTGCGGCGGGCACGCGGGGCCGGGCTGTCGCCGTGCTCCGGGCTGATCGCGGGCATGGGCGAGAGCGACGCCGATCTGGTCGACGTCGTCTTCGCGCTGCGGGAACTCGACCCGGACTCGGTACCGGTGAACTTCCTGATCCCGTTCGAGGGCACTCCGCTGGCCGACGAGTGGAACCTGACGCCGCAGCGCTGCCTGCGCATCCTCGCGATGGTCCGGTTCGTCTGCCCCGACGTCGAGGTCAGGATCGCCGGCGGCCGCGAGGTACACCTGCGGTCGATGCAGCCGCTGGCTCTGCACCTGGTCAACTCCCTGTTCCTCGGTGACTATCTGACGAGTGAGGGTCAGGCGGGACAGGCCGACCTCGACATGATCGCCGACGCCGGGTTCGAGGTGGAGGGCGCGGGAACCACGACGCTGCCGGGCCATCGTGTCGCCGGGCGCGCGGCCGCCCGTGCGGACGGGACCGGCCGGGGGGACACGGAGGCGACGGGCTGCGGAAGCGGTGCGGCGGAGTCCGCGTCGTGCTCCACGTCCTGCGGGTCGGTGTGCGGTTCCCACGAGGGTCACGGGGCCGGTGCGGTGGAGAACGGTGCCACGCCGGCCGGGGCTTCGGGGGCGGACGGCGCTTCGGGCGCGGGTGGTACGGGCGGCGGCTGCGGGCCGTGCGGCGGGGCGGGCTCGCGGGCGGGCGCGGAGACCGAGGCTGCCGAGGGGGTGCCGGTGGCACGGGACGGGAAGCCGTCGCGCGCGGGCCTGGTGACCGTGCGCCGACGCGGCGCGGGCACGGACGTCGCGCCCAATGCCTGACCTTCACACGCTCGTCCCGGGAAGCCAGGTCTCCCCGCCCGCACCGGCACGGCTCACCCCCGCCCGGCTGCGGGAGCTCGACCGCGAGCACGTCTGGCACCCGTACGGTCCGATGCCCGGCCGCCAGGAGCCCCTGGTCGTCGCGTCCGCTTCGGGCGTCCGCCTCAAGCTGGCCGAACCCACTTGCGGGCAAAGCGAGTTGGTGGACGGCATGTCGTCCTGGTGGTCGGCGGTGCACGGCTACAACCACCCGGTGCTCAACGCGGCGGCGCGCGACCAGCTCGACCGGATGAGCCACGTGATGTTCGGCGGGCTCACCCACGAGCCGGCCGTCCGACTCGCCGCCCGGCTGGTCGAGATCACCCCGGAGCCGCTGCGGCACGTGTTCCTCGCCGACTCGGGCTCGGTCTCGGTCGAGGTCGCCGTGAAGATGTGCCTGCAGTACTGGCGGTCCGTCGGCCGACCGGCCAAGCAACGGCTGATGACCTGGCGCGGCGGTTACCACGGCGACACCTGGCAGCCGATGTCCGTGTGCGATCCGGAGGGCGGGATGCACGACCTCTGGTCCGGCGTCCTTCCCCGGCAGGTCTTCGCGGACCTTCCGCCCGCCGGCTTCGACGCCGAGCCCGACCCCGCCTACCTCGCCCATCTGCGGGACACGATCGCCCTGCACGCCGACCGGCTCGCAGCGGTGATCGTCGAACCCGTGGTGCAGGGTGCGGGCGGCATGCGCTTCCACTCCCCCGCGTATCTGCGGGCGCTGCGCGAGGCGTGCGACGCGCACGACGTCCTCCTGGTCTTCGACGAGATCGCGACGGGATTCGGGCGTACCGGGCGGTTGTTCGCCGCCGACCACGCCGCGGTGGCACCCGACGTCATGTGCGTCGGCAAGGCGCTGACCGGCGGCTATCTGACGATGGCGGCGACGTTGTGCACCGCACGGGTGGCGGACGGCATCGCGCGCGGCGACGTGCCGGTGCTGGCGCACGGCCCGACGTTCATGGGCAATCCGCTCGCGGCGGCGGTGGCGTGCGCGTCGATCGACCTGCTGCTCGGCCAGGACTGGGAGCACGAGGTCTCCCGGATCGGAACGGGGCTGCGGGACGGACTCGCCGAGGCCCGCTCGTTGCCCGGTGTGGCGGACGTACGGGTGCTGGGCGCCATCGGCGTCGTCCAGTTGGACCACGAGGTGGACATGGCCGCGGCGACCCGGGCCGCGGTGCGCGAGGGCGTGTGGCTGCGCCCGTTCCGCGACCTCGTCTACACCATGCCGCCGTACATCACCGATGACCAGGACGTGGCGCGGATCTGCCGTGCCGTGTGCGCCGCGGCGCGGGAAGGCTGACATGACCATCCTCGTGGTGACGGGCACCGACACCGAAATCGGCAAGACGGTGGTGACGGCGGCCGTCGCCGCCGCTGCCGCCGGCCGCCGGGTCGCGGTGCTCAAGCCCGCCCAGACCGGGGTGGCGCCCGGCGAGCCGGGAGACGTGGCCGAGGTGGTCCGGCTGGCCGGCGCCTGGATCACCACCGCCGAACTGGCCCGTTTCCCCGAGCCGTTGGCACCGGCCACCGCTGCCCGCCGGGCCGGGTTGCCGCCGGTGCGTCCGCACGAGATCGCCGAGGCCGCCGAGAAGCTGGCGACCGACCACGAACTGGTGCTGATCGAGGGCGCGGGCGGACTGCTCGTCCGGTACGACGACGAGGGCGCCACGCTCGCGGACGCCGCCCGGCTGCTGGCGGCCCCGGTCCTGCTGGTGACGCGGGCCGGTCTCGGGACGCTCAACTCCACGGCCCTGACGGCCGAGGCGCTGCGCAGCCGGGGCCTGGAATGCCCCGGAGTCGTCGTCGGCAGCATGCCCCAGACCCCGGATCTGGCAGAACGGTGCAACCTGGAGGATCTGCCGGTGGCGGCCGGTGCGCCGCTGCTCGGCATCGTCCCGGCCGGTGCCGGCGCGCTTCCCCCCGCGGAGTTCGCCCACCGCGCCCCGTCGTGGCTCGCCCCTCGCCTGGGCGGCGTGTGGCGGGGCACAGGGGCGACGGCCTAGGAGGGCTGCGGCAGGAAGGGGCGGGAGGGATGCGGGAGGACGGGGCGGGGGGGACGCGGGCGTATTGCCGACCGTCCTGGCGCCCGCCCCTGCCGCCCGCCTCACACGCACCAGGTGCGCAACTCCGCCGCGACGGAGCGCACATCGGCCTCTCCGAACTTCACCATGCGGGCGAGTTCCCGCACTTGTTCCGGCGATGTGCTGAGCTTGTAGCCGGACGCGACGAGGTAACCGTAGGCGACGGCGGAGGCGAACATCGCGTTCGAGTGCTCCAACGCGGGGACGTGCAGCAACAGTTGTAGCAGGGCTGCCGCACGGGAATGCGGGTCGCTGTACACGGGGGCGCCGAAGATCTCGGCTTCGTGCCGGCTGACCGCGGCGACCAGTGCTCCCCAGTCGACCACGTGCGGATCGCCCGGGGTCCGGTGCTCGGCGACCATGAGCAGCCAGGACAGGTCGATCCGAAGGATGAGGACGCCCGCCGTCGAACCCTCGGCCCCACGGCTGTCGTCGCCGTAGCCGTAGCCGTAGCCGTCCGCGGCGCCGTCGCGGTCGTCGGCGCCACGGCCGTCGCCGTCGTGGCCGTCGTCATCGGGCGAACGGCCTTCGGGGGAGGAATCGTTGTCCATGCGGAGACTGCCTCGCGGATCAGAAAGCGGGGTGGGCCAAGACGAAGTCGAACGGGCATACCGGGGAGGGACGTTGGGCTCGCGGTCGAACGATTGAGCCGGCTCCCTCGCCGGTCAGTGTTCAGTATTCATCAGTGCGGGGTGGCGTTCCACGATCGGTCACGCCGGGCGCTCAGGGCTCGTACAAGGGGGATACCGGTATCGACAGGGCCGTGACGTTGTCGTGGCCGCCGGCCTCCAACGCATGGGCGACCCAAGCCCGTACGTTCCGGAGTTCGCCGTCTGCGTCGCGCCCACCGCGCCGGGACGGCAGTACGGAACGCAGGCTCTCGACGCCGTCGAGATACCGCCAGAGGCCGTCCGTGCACAGGAGCAGACGTCCGGGCACTGCGGGACGGTGGCTCCGTATCCGGGGCGGCCGGTCGTCGGCGTCGGCGCCGAGCCAGGCCGCCAAGGCGTCGTTCTCGCCGGTGTCGTCCTCGGAAAGCGCCCAGCCTGGGCCCTCGTCCGGGATCCAGTAGGCCCGGCTGTCACCGATCCACGCCGTCCAGATCCCCTCGGGCCCGACGATTCCCGCGAGGAAAGTGCAGGCGGGGGCGGCGCCGAGGAGGTCCAGGACGGGGTCACCGGAGGCCGAGGGGACGCGGGTCGGGACCGGAGCGGCGCGGGTGAGGGCTTGCATGGCGTAGGCCGGGGCGTCAGTGGCGGCGGCAGAGGCTCGGCCTGCGGGGGCCGGGCTCTGGTTGGCGAAGGTGGCGGCCTGGTTGGCGGAGGTGGCGGCCTGGTTGGCGGAGGTGGCGGCCTGGTTGGCGGAGGCCGGGATCTGGCCGGCTCGCGCCGGGATGTGGGTGGTTCGCGCCGGGGCTCGGGTGGCCCGGGGCGAGGTGGCCAGGGCGGACACCGCCTGCGCGGCACGCGCCGCGGCTCGGACGAGAGCGGTCTCGGGAAGTTCACCCGCGCGAAGCGCCTCGACGGTGACGTTCGCCGCGACCTCGGCCGCGAGGCGGGCGGCACGGTCGGACCGGGGCGCCATGGACACGCCGTCACAGACGACACCCACCGTCCAGTCGTCCACCGTGGCCAGCGCCATCGCGTCGGCGTTGACGCCCCGGATCAGTCCACGATCGGTGACACCGGCCGCGCCATGGCCTCCGACGGCCTCCACATGCGAACGGAAGCCCTCTTGAGCGGCCCCGCATTCCCAGCAGCGACCGTCCGGACCCACGGTCCCCGCGCACTCGGCACACACCGGAGCGGTCACGCTGCCGCCCTTCGCCGCCGACGTCGTCAGCGGTTACGCCCGCTCTCCGCGCCGAACTCCTCCGCGAAGACGGACTCGTACTGCTTCATGAAATCGGCTGCCGCCTCGACGAAGGTCTGCCCCACTTCGCCCGCGTCCTGCTCGACCAGTTCCTCGATGTAACGGTTCACGCTCACCCCCCGTTGGGAAGCCCGCTGACGGGCGGTTTCGGCCGTGGCCCTGTCCACACGCACGTTCAGCTGAGTCTTCGGCACCCCTTTACACTAGCGCCGCCGTGCTAGCGCCTGCAAGGGCGGCGCATGCGTGCCCCGTGCACGCCCTCCCCGCCCGGCGCCCGCCCGTGGCGGGCGGCTGCCCCGCCGGGGTGTCCAGCATGCGAAAAGGGTTCGCCGGGACAATCTCGGCCCTGGTTGGCTCCTCCCCATGAGCGATCTTCACCTGCGACACGCGCTCCCGGCGGACATCGATCCCGTACTGGAGTTCTGGCGCGTAGCCGCCGAGGGGACCAGCATCACCGACGACCACGACGGCATGGCCCGCCTGCTGCGAACGGATCCCGAAGCCCTGCTGCTCGCCGAACGCGACGACACACTCGTCGGCACGGTCATCGCCGGGTTCGACGGATGGCGCTGCTCCCTCTACCGACTGGCCGTGCATCCGGACTGCCGCCGTCAGGGCATCGCCTCCGCCCTGCTGGAAGCCGCACGGCAGCGGTTCACCGCGCTCGGCGGACGGCGCGTGGACGCCATGGTGCTGGAAGCCAACGAGCAGGCGCACCACACCTGGGCCGCAGCCGGCTACCACCGCGAGGACCACTGGCGACGCTGGGTCGCGTCCCTGTAGGCCTCCCGGCGGGGCCCAGGCCAGGCACGCCGCCCAGCGGGAAGAGCGCGGGCGGTGGCTAGGTGCGAGGCGGGGCGAGGCGCTGGGGGCCGGGCGCTGCGGGCCGGGCACCGCGGGCCGGGCGCTGCGGGCACGAGTCCCTGGGCCGGGGGCGGAGCGCGCCCCCGGTCGACGTGGAGCGCCGGGGGCCGAGAGGCGACGTGCCGGGAGGGCCGTGGGGGTGCCGGTCGGGCGGTAGCTGGGCGAAGCCGTGGCCGGGCGGAAGCCCGGCACCTGCCCGGAGAGGGCCGGGGGAGCCGGTACGGCGTGATCGCGTGTACGCGACAGCGGCGCGCGGTCGTGGGGCTCCCGGTGCGCCGGAAACGCGCTGAGTCCCGTCGACGGGCCGGGCGAGGGCGCAAGACCTGTATCCGCCAGGACCGCAGCGTTGAAAACGCCGAATTGCCGGCCTCGACGGTCCTGACCGATACGCATCCCGGATCCGCTCGGGTCCGCCCAGCAGGAAATGATTCGGCGACACCCGGCGATCGAGCCGCTCCGCGCGTAAGCGGAACCGGCCTCCGGACGCGGGGCGTGAGACCTCGGGCGTGAGACACCGGGGCATCCGAGGGCTGACAGCGATCGGCCCCGGAACGCCAGGGCTCTGAGGCATCGGGGCACTGGGCATCGGGCATCGGGCATCGGGCATCGCATCATTGATCAAGGCGCCGGGCGGTTCAGCTCACCGCGCTGCGCCCCCTGGTCACCCCCGGCCGCCCGAGGCACGCATCCCGCGGCGTCATCGCCGTACGCACGTGTCGCGGCCCCTGCCGCATCACCTACCGGGTAGCGGGTACGAGAGCCCGGCCGAGGCCAGCCGCGTCCGCCCTCATGCCGTGCCCGGCACCCGGGGCCCGCCCTCGGGCGGGCCCCGGGTGCCGCCCGAGGGCGACCCACGCGACGAAGGTGCCCGCCGCCGGGCGGGCCGGAAGAAGAAGGGCTGACCGTGCGAGAAGGACCGGCGCTGCCGGGCGGAACGGGGCCGGGACGAGCGGGCAGAAACGGGGCGGGGCGAGCGGGCCCACCGCACCGTCCGCCGGGTGTGTCCACGAGGGCCGGACATACGGCGCCGGATCGCATGTCCCGCCGCGACACGGCCCGAGGGCCTGTCACCATGGAACCCGCACGATGGGGAGGTCCGAGGGCGTGCCCCCGCCGATCCCGCCCCCCACCACCCCACTTTGCCCATCCTTTACCATGGGATCCGTCATCCTGATCATTACTCCGAAAGGTGTGAGCGTCCGTCCATGGGCGAGCCTCCCAGTAGTCGTCAACCGCGCCGACAGCGCGCGACCCTCCGACCCCTGCCCGATCATGGGACGGAGGTGAACCGATGATCGAAGTGCTACTGCTCCTGGTCGCACTGCTGCTGTCACTCGCCTGTGGGGCCTTCGTCGCGGCGGAGTTCTCCCTGACCACGGTGGAACGCCGGGATCTCGAACGCGCCGTCGAGCGCGGTGAGCGCGGCGCTGCGGGCGCTCTCAAGGCGGTCCGCAGTCTCACCTTCCAGCTTTCCGGCGCGCAGCTGGGCATCACCGTCACCAACCTGGTGGTCGGCATGCTGTCCGAAGCGTCGATCGTCAAGCTCATCCGCGGACCGGTGGAGGCGATCGGGCTGGCCCCGAGCGTCGCCTCGTCCGTCGCCATCGTGATCGGAACCGCGATTTCCACCGTGGTGCTGATGGTCGTCGGTGAACTCGTCCCCAAGAACTGGGCCATCTCCTCACCGCTGGCCGTGTCCAAGGTCGTCGCCACACCGCAGCGGATCTTCACCGCGGTGTTCCGCCCCTTCATCAGCCACCTCAACAACACGGCCAACCGCATCGTGCGCCGATTCGGGCTGGAACCCACCGAGGAACTCGCTTCTGCGCGCAGCCCCCAGGAGCTGGTCGCCCTCGCGCGCCACTCGGCCAAGGAAGGCGCGCTGGAGGCGGACACCGCCGAGCTGTTCGTGCGCACGTTGAAGCTGTCCGAGCTGACCGCCGAGAACGTCATGACCCCGCGTGTCCAGGTGACCGCGCTGGAGACGCACGCGACCGCCGAGGACGTCGCCAACGCGACCCGCGCCACCGGTCTCTCGCGCTTCCCCGTGCACCGGGGCGGTCTGGACACGGTGGTCGGCGTGGCCCACATCAAGGACGTGCTGGCGATCCCCGCTGAACAGCGGCCCCGCACCCGTGTCACGGACCTGATGCGCGAACCGCTCCTGGTCCCCGAGACGCTCACGGTGGACCGGCTGCTCGACCGGCTGACCAGCAGGATGGCCATGGCCGTCGTCATCGACGAGTACGGCGGTACAGCCGGCGTCGTCACGCTGGAGGACATCGTCGAGGAGGTGGTCGGCGAGGTACGCGACGAGCACGACCCGCACGAGACCCCCGACCTCGCCCGGGCCGGCGAGGACGCCGACGGACGCAGCCTTTGGTCCGCGGACGGTGCCGCGCGCACCGACCAGCTCCGGACGATCGGCCTGCGCGTCCCGGACGGACCGTACGAGACGCTCGCCGGCCTCATCGCCAACGAGGTCGGCCGCATCCCGAAGGTCGGTGACACGGTCGAGATGGCCGACTGGCGGATCGACGTCGTGGACGCCTCGGGGCGCCGCGCCGCCCGCGCGCTGTTGCACGCACCGCTGACGCACACCGAGGAAGAGACGGAGGACGCGCGATGATCGCCCTTCAGCTGTTCATCGGCCTGCTGACGCTGGTCGTCAACGCATTCTTCGTCGGCGCGGAGTTCGCACTGATCTCGGTGCGCCGCAGTCAGATCGAGCCCGAGGCCGAGGCCGGAAACCGGCGCGCCCGCAGTGTCATCTGGGGCCTCGAACACGTCTCCGCCCTGCTGGCGGCGGCCCAGCTCGGCATCACGCTCTGCACCCTGGTGCTGGGCATCGTCGCCGAGCCTGCGATCGCCCACTTGCTGGAGCCGGCCTTCGACGCGGTGGGGGTGCCGCACGGACTGGTCCACCCGATCTCGTTCGTGATCGCCCTGTCCGTGGCCACGTACCTGCACATGCTCCTGGGCGAGATGGTGCCGAAGAACGTCGCGCTCGCCGAGCCGGCACGCAGCGCCTTGCTGCTCGGTCCGCCCCTGGTCGCCATGGCCAGGGCCCTGCGGCCCGTGATCTTCGCGATCAACGCCTTCGCCAATCTGCTGCTGAAGCTGCTGCGGGTGGAGACGAAGGACGAGGTCTCGGCCACGTTCTCCGACGACGAGCTGGCCTTGATGGTCAAGGACGCCGGGGACGCCGGCCTGGTCGACGACCGTTCCGCGGAGCGGTTGCGCCACGCGCTGGAGCTGGGACGGCGTCCGGTGCGCGACGTCGTCATGCCGGTCGACCGGGTGGTGTTCACCCGGGTCGGGACGACCCCCGAGGAACTGGAGCGCCTGTCGTCCGAGTCCGGGTTCTCGCGCTTCCCGGTCATGGACAGCGAACAGCGGATACTCGGCTACCTCCATGTGAAGGACGCCCTGGACGCTGTTCCCCGCGACGTCCCGTTCCCGGTGAGCGCGATGCGCCCGATCGCCCGGGTGCGGGCCGCCACGCCCCTCGACGACGTTCTGACCGCGCTGCGGCGCAGCCGAACGCACCTCGCTGCGGTCCTCGACGACGAGGGCCGGCTGGTGGGCGTCGTCACGATGGAGGACGTCCTGCGCGAACTCGTCGGACGGCCCCAGGCCAAGTGACGGGGGCCGCCCGGCGGACGGTGACGGTGACGGCGGTACGGGGCCGGCTTGCAGCCGGATCGCCGGGCGGCCGGGAACGAAGCCGGACGACGCCCTGAGTCGGCAGGTGGCCCGCCGCGCGGTCGACGCGCGGCGGGCCACCTCTGCGCGGTGGGCGGCGGTCAGGAACGGGGCGGCCTCCTCAAGCGCGAGGCCGGGCCCGGAAGCGAGTGCGACGTCCTGGGCGTCACCGGTGAGCCGGCCTCCGGACGAAGAGGACGGATGTGCCCGGCCGCCGCGACCGGCTCGGCCCGGGGCGCGGAGGTACCGGTCGGACACGTCGGTCCTGCCGGAACGGCTCCGGTCGGCGCCCGACACCCGGTTTCCGTACCCCCGTCGGCTCATGATCCGGCCGCCGCGGGGGAATCCGACGACACTGGCCTCGCGCGGTACCATCGCCGGGCCATGGAAATGAATGCCTCCTACACCAGCCTTGTCGCGATCGGCGACTCGTTCACCGAGGGCATGTCCGATCTGCTGCCCGACGGCACTTACCGGGGCTGGGCCGACATCCTCGCCGCCCGACTGGCCACCAGGACCCCTGGATTCCGGTACGCCAATCTCGCCGTCCGCGGGAAGCTCATCAGCCAGATCGTGACGGAGCAGGTGGACGCCGCGGTGGCGCTCCAGCCCGACGTGGTCACCCTCGTGGGCGGGCTGAACGACACCCTGCGGCCGAAGTGCGACATGGGCATGGTCACGGCTCGGCTCGAGGAGGCCGTGGAGCGACTGGCTCCGGCGTGCAAGACCTTGGTCCTGATGCGCAGTCCCGGCCGGAACGGCCCGGTGATGGAGCGGTTCCGCCCACGCATGGAGGAACTGTTCACGCTGGTCGACGCACTGGCGGCCCGGCACGACGCGGTGGTGGTCGACCTGTACGGGGCTCCGTCGCTGGGCGACCCCCGCCTTTGGGACTTCGACCGGCTCCACCTGACGGCCGAGGGGCATGAGCGGGTCGCCGAGGCGGTCTGGCAGGCGCTCGGGCTCCCCGCCGAGACCGATTGGCAGACCCCGCTGGCCCCCACCGCCCCGCTCCGCTGGGCGAACCGGCGGGTCGACGACGTCCGCTTCGCGCGGCAGCACCTCGTTCCGTGGATCGGCCGCCGACTCACCGGCCGGTCGTCCGGGGACGGCCGCTTCGGCGCGCAGTTCGACGGCGGAATCGGCCGAGCGTTCTGGATCGCCCCCACCGATGACGACGAACCGGGTCCGGTGACGGGGTGGCGCCGGGTGGATGAGCCTCCACGCCCGTAGTGCGGCATGCCACCCCCATGTTGAATGGACTGCCGAACGCCGTGCCGAGCAGCGGGTGCCTGCCGGGAGCCGCGCCCGCCGGCCGGTGAAGGCCCGAAGCAGGCCGCTGAAAGCCCGGAGCGGCGCTTCTCGCCCCGTGCCGGTCGCCCGTGCGACGGCCCCGAACGGCCCGTGCGCCCCTGGCCGCCCCTCCTGCCTCGACCGTCCCGCACGAGCCGACGGGTTACCACGGTTCCATGGACAGGTGTGCCGCCCCGGAGTGCCTGGCCGCATGCGTCCGTCGGCCTCCGCAGGACGGCCGGCGGCGACTCCGCCCCCGTGTCCGGCCCGTCGATGATCCGATGTGGCGCAGGCAACGCGAGCCTCCGGCCGTCCCTGGCACGCCCGCTCGTAGCAAAGTACAAACCGGGCCCGGGCGCTGGCCTGCACAAATCGCCAGTAGAATTCATTTTCGTGACTGCTGTGTCTGCGAAGCCTCGCATCCCCAATGTCCTTGCCGGCCGCTACGCCTCCACGGAGCTGGCCGTTCTCTGGTCCCCCGAGCAGAAGGTGAAGCTGGAGCGTCAGCTGTGGCTGGCGGTACTGCGTGCTCAGAAGGACCTCGGGATCGAGGTACCGGACGCCGCCCTCGCCGACTACGAGCGTGTGCTCGACCAGGTCGACCTCGCCTCGATCGCCGAACGGGAGAAGGTCACCCGGCACGACGTCAAGGCGCGTATCGAGGAATTCAACGCGCTCGCGGGCCATGAGCAGGTCCACAAGGGCATGACCTCCCGCGACCTCACCGAAAATGTCGAGCAGCTCCAGATCCGGCTTTCCCTCGAGTTGATGCGCGACCGCACGGTCGCCGTTCTGGCCCGGCTCGGCAAGCTCTCCGGCGAGTACGCCGAGCTGGTCATGGCCGGGCGTTCGCACAACGTGGCGGCGCAGGCGACGACCCTGGGCAAGCGCTTCGCCACGGCCGCCGACGAACTCCTCGTCGCCTACGGCAGGCTCGAAGACCTCCTGGGCCGCTACCCGCTCCGCGGGATCAAGGGACCGGTCGGTACCGCCCAGGACATGCTCGACCTGCTGGGTGGCGACGGTGCCAAACTCGCGGACCTGGAGCAGCGGATCGCCGCTCACCTGGGCTTCGCGCACGCCTTCACCTCCGTGGGGCAGGTCTACCCGCGCTCGCTCGACTACGACGTGGTCACGGCGCTCGTCCAACTCGCCGCCGCACCGTCGTCGATCGCCAAGACGATCCGGTTGATGGCCGGCCACGAGCTGGTCACCGAGGGCTTCAAGCCCGGTCAGGTCGGCTCCTCCGCGATGCCGCACAAGATGAACACCCGCTCCTGCGAGCGCGTGAACGGCCTGATGGTCATCCTGCGCGGATACGCCTCGATGACCGGTGAGCTGGCCGGGGACCAGTGGAACGAGGGCGACGTCTCCTGCTCCGTGGTCCGCCGCGTGGCGCTGCCCGACGCCTTCTTCGCGTTCGACGGGTTGCTGGAGACCTTCCTGACGGTTCTGGACGAGTTCGGCGCGTTCCCTGCTGTGGTAGCCCGTGAACTCGACCGCTACCTTCCCTTCCTCGCCACCACCAAGGTGCTCATGGGGGCCGTACGGGCCGGAGTCGGCCGAGAGGTCGCCCACGAGGCGATCAAGGAGAACGCCGTCGCCTCCGCCCTCGCCATGCGCGAGCAGGGCGCCGAGCGCAACGAGTTGCTCGACAAGCTGGCCGCCGACTCCCGCATTCCGCTGGACCGGACGCAGTTGGACGAGCTGATGGCCGACAAGCTCTCGTTCACCGGCGCAGCCGGAGACCAGGTCGCCTCCGTCATCGACCGCGTCGAAGAGATCCTGAAGCAGCATCCGGCCGCTGCCGGTTACACGCCGGGGTCCATCCTCTGATCCGGATGCCCTTCCCGTTCCGTCGCGTGGGTGGACCGTGCCGAAGCTGACGCCGGACGAACTGCAGGCCGCCCGGGACCACATCGTGCCCGATGTCGTCGCGGGCGGTCTGCGCGTGTTGTTCTGCGGGATCAACCCGAGCCTGATGACCGCCGCCACCGGGCACCACTTCGCCCACCCCGGAAACCGCTTCTGGCCCGTACTCCACCTTTCGGGATTCACCCCGCGTCGCCTCCTTCCCTCCGAGCAGTCCGAACTCCTGACGTACGGCTTGGGCATCACCAACGTGGTGGCGCGGGCCACAGCTCGCGCGGACGAGTTGAGCGCCGACGAGTACCGTGCCGGCGGCGCTCTGCTGGCAGCCAAGGTGGACCGCCTTCGGCCGCTGTGGCTGGCGGTCGTCGGAGTCACCGCCTACCGCACAGCTTTCGATGAACGCAAAGCTGTCATAGGCCCGCAGGAACGGGCGATCGGCGGCGCCAGGGTCTGGGCACTTCCCAACCCCAGCGGACTGAACGCCCACTGGACGGTCGAAACCATGGCCGAGGAGTACACCCGTCTTCGCTCCGCGGTCGAGACGACTGAGCCACCCACGGTCTGACCCGTTCCCCCGGCTCCGGCCGCGTGCCGCTCGCCATGACCTGGCGCGAGCATCTCGCCGCGCGCACGCCGTCCCGGATACGGCCTCGTGCGGGGCCTGTGCCGATCAGCGCACACGCCGACACCACATGACCCGGTGCGCTTACGTCCGGGTCTCGGCGGGAGAGCCCGTGCTGCGGGCGACCGTCCCGCAGCACTGGTCACACCAGAACTTTCCGTCCCCGCCGCCCGACGTTCCCGTCACGAGGTCAGGGTGGATCGACCGAGGTGACCACGACCACGACGTCACACTGGCTGCCGACAGCCTTGTCGCCCAGAAAGGCCAGAGCGATCCATCGTTCGTCGACTTTCCACAGATGAAGGTTCTGGCACTCCACCACCGACGTGGCCCACGGCTCGGGTATCGCCTCGCCGCGGAGCATCCGCTCCCGCGTACTCCAGAGACTGACCCAGTCCGGCTCGCCCCAACGCCGCGTCAGCACGTCGAGGAGTGCCTCTTGTTCCGCGACGACCTGCGCCCTCGATTCGCTCGATGCCGCCTCGCCGGCCGCTCCCCCCTCATCGGCCCCGCGCAGGTATGCCGTGTGGTAGCCGGGGCCGCTGCTCCTCGAACCTGACGGGGCGTGTTCGGGAGGGTACTCGCGAACACGCAACTCATCGATCAGTCGGAGGTGACGTGCGATGGTCATGTCGCCAGTAAACCGTCTGCCACTGACAAGTGCCGCCCCCCGGGCCTTCGCAGGACCGTTCCACCTGCCGACACCGCGGCCCCGGTCGCCCCGGAGCCCTGCCGTGCCACAGCGCCCCGGTTTCTCTCACCCGCCCACCCGTCCGCCCGTCCGCCCGTGACAGAGACGGTCCGGTTTTCCGGACGGACAGGCTCCCGGCGACCGGTCGTCAGGCATCTCGGGTGCGCACCATCCACCAGCCGGCCAGTTGCGCCGCCGCTGTCCACAGGAACAGAACACCGAGACCCGTCCACGGGCCGAGACTTCCCTCCTGATGCTGATGCAAAATCAACTGTCCGGCTCGGTCGGGCAGATACTGAGCGACTCCCCCGGCCACGTCCCCCACCACGAAGGAGACGACCAGGAGGAAGGGGATCAGGATGCTGAGCACGACGACGGCGCTGCGCAGCATGGCTGTGAGGCCGGCGGCGAACAGAGCGATCAGGCAGAGGTACAACCCGCCGCCCAGGACGGCGCGCAGGACGCCCGGATGCGTCAGACCTATCGCGACGTCACCGAGGAAGAGCTGGCCGCCGACGAAGGCGAGAAGACTGGTGATCATGCCTGCGACGAGAGCGAGTGCCCCCACCGTCGTCATTTTGGCGCAGTAAAAGAGGCCGCGTCTGGGCACAGCGGTCAGGGATGTCCGCAGGGCTTCACCGAGGAACTCGCTCGACAGCGCGGTGGCTCCGAAGGCCATGGCGGCGATCTGCCCGAAGTTCAGGGCGTAGAAGGCGCCGAAGAGCAGGTCGGCCCCAGGAGCACCTGCCTCCTGTCGGCCGATCGTCGCGGACACCAGCAAAGTGATCGCGACGGTCACCAGCACCATCGACCACAGTGAGCTGAAGACCCCGCGCAGCGACCGGATCTTCAACCACTCGGAGTGGACCACTGTCATCGTGTTCATGCGCCAGGCCTCCTGTCGGGGCGGGGATTCGAGAGCGAGGTGTATTCGCCTGCCGTCGCGGTGAGTTCGAGGTATGCCTCCTCCAAGGAAGCCTGTTCGTCACGGAGCTCCAGCAGGACGATCCCCGCTCCACCCGCCATCCGCCCGACCTCCTCGGCCCGCACACCATCGACGGACAACCCGTCTTCCCCTCGCAGCTCGGGCTGGTGGCCTCGGCCGGTCAGCAGGTCGTGCAGCCTTCCCGCTTCCGCGGACCGCAGACTCACCCTGGGACGGGTGTGCCGGTCGAGGAACTCGCCCATGGGCATGTCGGCGAGCAGCTTGCCCTTACCCAGCACCACGAGGTGGTCGGCGTAGGACGCGGTCTCGTTCATCAGGTGGCTGGAGACGAGGACCGTACGCCGTTCCGAGGCCAGCCGCCTCAAGAGCGTCCGGACCCAGATGATGCCCTCCGGGTCGAGCCCGTTGGCCGGCTCGTCGAGCAGGATCACGGCCGGATCTCCCAGCAGCGCGGCCGCGATGCCAAGGCGTTGTCGCATCCCGAGGGAGAACGACTTGATCCGCTTGGCCCCGACGGCAAGCAGGCCGGTCTCCTCGAGCACGGTGTCGACCCTGGAGGTGGCTATGCCGTTGCTCGTCGCGAGGATCGCCAAGTGGTCGCGCGCCGTGCGGGAGCCGTGGGCGGAACGGGCGTCCAGCAGGGCGCCCACCTGCCGCAAGGGCGCATCCAGGGTGGCATAGGCGCGGCCGCCGATGGTCGCGGTGCCGCCCGTCGGCCGGTCGATTCCGAGAAGGAGTCTCAGGGTGGTGGACTTGCCGGCGCCGTTCGGCCCGAGGAATCCGGTGACCTTGCCGGGCTCGACACGGAAATGGAGGTTGTTCACGGCGCGCTGCCCGCCGTACGTTTTCGTGAGTTGGTGGACCTCGATGCTGGTCATGTGCCGATCCTCCCGGCCCGCCCACAGTCGGCGCCTCCCCCGTTCGGGGGACTCATCTCCCTCGCTCGGGGGAGCCGCCCCTCGCCGCCCGCTGACACGATGGCGTCATGCGCACGTTCCTCGCACCTGTGGTCCAGGCGACCACGCACAGTCGCTGGCTCCACCTCCTCATTCCGCTGGCTGCCGCCAGCGTGTGGGTCTTCGTCTTCCCGGAGTGGCCCTGGGTGTTGGCGCTCCTCCCCGTGGTAGTCGGGCTGGTGCCGGTGACCCGGGTCGGCGAAGGGATACAGGCCCAGGCGCTCCTCACGCCGGACGAACGCGGACGCCCGGACGCGACAATTTCGATCGAGCGTTCGGCCACGTGGGCCGAGCGATGGCGGGTCGTGCTGTGGCTGGAGATGCGGCTGACGCTCGCCGTGCTCACCGGCTTCGCCACGATCTGGCTGCCGGCGACCACCGTCGACCTGATCCTGATGGGGTTGGGACGGAGACGGTCGGACACGACGCTCGTCCCGTGGCTCGATCCCAGCACATGGTTCGTGCTGTTCGCGCCTGTCCCGCTCGCTCTGCTGGCCGTCACTGTCGTCATGTGTGGTCGTCTGGCCACCTACGCCGCGCGGCGGCTGCTGGGTCCGTCGGAGAGCTCCCGGCTGACCGCGTTGGAGGCGCTCACGGAACAACTCTTGGAGCGCAATCGCATCGCCCGCGAGCTGCACGACTCGATCGGACACGCGCTGTCGATCTCAGTGATCCAAGCAGGTGCCGCACGGTCCGCCGACAACGCGGAGTTCACCCGCCAGGCGCTCGCCGCCATCGAGGAGACCAGTCGATCGGCTCTGGAGGACCTGGAAAGAGTGCTGCGGGTTCTCCGCGATCCCGGTGCCTCCGCGGAACGGTCACCGACGCTCGCGGAAGTCGGCCGTCTGCTGAACTCCGCGCGCGGATCGGGGGCTGACGTCGACGCGGTGATGTCGGGGAGCGTCGATCATGTGCCGGGCCCCGTCTCCCGCGAGGGGTACCGCATCCTGCAGGAAGCACTCACCAACGTGCTGCGTCACGCCGGCCCCGTTCCCGTAAGGGTGAGAATCGGTGTGACGGACACACGGCTTGAGCTCGACGTGGTGAATCCCGTGGTCGGCGTCCCCCGGCGGCCGGCCGTTCCCGGTTCCGGGCTCCGGGGCATACGGGAGCGAGCCGCGCTGCTGGGAGGCGAGGCCACGTCGGGGCGGGTCGACGACGAGTGGGCAGTGCGGGTGAGCCTGCCTCTCTCGAGCGCCTAGGCTGAACCGGTGCCGGTAAGCATCCTGCTCGTCGACGACGAGCCCCTGGTCCGTTCGGGCCTGCGGGCCGTTCTGGAGGCGCAGCCGGACATCGAGGTGGTGGGCGAGGCCGCGGACGGTGCCGCCGTTCTTCCACTCGTCCGCCGGCTGAGGCCGGACGTGGTGGCGATGGATGTCCGGATGCCCCTGATGGACGGGATCGAGGCCACCCGCCTCGTCCTGCGCACGGTGCCCGACCCGCCGAAGATCCTCGTCGTGACGACGTTCGAGAACGACGAGTACGTGTACGAGGCGCTGCGTGCGGGGGCCGACGGGTTCCTGCTGAAGCGGGCGCGGCCCGCGGAGATCGTGCACGCGGTCCGGTTGGTCGCCGAGGGCGATTCTCTCCTGTTCCCCGCGGCGGTGCGACGGCTCGCCGCGGAGCACGGCGGGGGCACGGCGAGGGCCGGGCTTCTGGACGCCGCGCTGACCGACCGGGAGGAGGCCGTGCTCCGGTTGATGTGCCGGGGGATGTCGAACGCGGAGATCGCCGCCACGTTGTACCTGGGGGTGGAGACGGTCAAGACCCATGTGAGTGCGGTGCTCTCCAAACTGGGAGCGCGGGACAGGACCCAGGCGGTGATCGCGGCTTACGAATCGGGCTTCGTGGCTCCGGCCTGATGCGGAGGTTGCGTCTCGGTACCAGGTCGGAGGACGACGCCCGACGTCCGCAGCCGACTAGTAACATCCGGCTGACATGCGCGAGAGCTGGGAGGACACACCGTGGGGCGGCTGACCGGAGGAGACCCGTCGTTGCTGCGGCGGATCAATTCCGCGGTGGTGTTGCACGCGCTCAGAGGTGCGGATTCCCCCACGCTCACGGATCTCACGCGGATCACCGGCCTGTCCCGCCCCACCGTCGAAGGAGTCGTGGAAGGCCTCTTCGAGGCCGGTCTGGTGGTCGAGGCTACGCCGGACGAAGGGGAGGCACGGCGTCAGGGCCGGCCGGCCCGAAGGTTCCGTTTCCGGGCCGAAGCCGGTTACCTGCTCGGCGTCGAGATCAGCGCCCACCGGGTGTCCGCTCTGCTGGCGGGACTCGACGGCCGCATCATCGGCGCGGGCTCCCGGGTAGTGTCCGAGCATCTCGGCGCGGACGAGCGACTGGACCAGGTGCGGGGGATGATCGCCGACGTCCTGCGGCGCAGCGGCGTCTCCCGCAGCAGTCTGCGTGCGGTGGGGGTCGGTACACCGGGCATCGTCGAAGCCGACGGAACGGTCCGTCTCGGTACCGCCCTCCCGGGCTGGACCGGACTGCCGCTCGGTGAGCGCCTGCGGCGCTCGTTCCGCTGTCCGGTGCTGGTGGAGAACGACGCCAACGCCGCGGCCGTGGCCGAGCACTGGAAGGGCGCGTCGAGCGAGTCCGACGACGTGGTCTTCGTACTGGCGGGCCTCAGTCCCGGCGCCGGTGCTCTGATCGGAGGAAGGCTCCACCGGGGGTTCGGTGGAGCCGCCGGGGAGATCGGAGCCCTGCATCTGCTCGGCAGGGAAGTGACCCCCGAGCACCTGTTGTCGACGACCGATACGCCACTGGACCCCCTGGACGAGCGTGCGGTCGCAGCAGTGTTCGCCGCCGCACGGCGCGGGGAGGCGGGGGCGCAGGCGGCGGTGGAGCGATTCATCCAGCGGCTGGTGCACGACGTCGCAGCGCTCGCGTTGGCACTCGATCCCGAACTCGTCGTCATCGGCGGCTGGGCCACCGGACTCGACGGGGTCCTGGAGCCCCTTCGCCAGGAACTGGCGCGCTACTGCCTGCGGCCGCCGCGGGTGGCCCTGTCGGCCCTGGGCGAGGCGGCCGTTCCTACCGGAGCGCTAAGGCTTGCGCTGGACCACGTGGAAGAGCAACTGTTCGCCGTCGAAAGCACCGTCACCGCCCGCAGGTAGGGAGCGCGCGTACCGGAACGACCCTGTACATGTGCCGTCAGGGCCTGTGCTGGGAATGCGGCGGAGGCATGCGGTAGCGGGGGGCGGTCCCACGAAAATGCACCTGTCGTACGGACCGCTGGGTCATACGGACCCTGGGTCCTACGAACGCTGGGTCGTACGGACGCTGGGTCGTACGGACGCTGGGTCGTACGGACCCACTGGCTGGGTACGTCACCGCAGCACGTTCGGCCCGGCATGGATACGGCTACCCGCAGTTCCGCCGGCACGGTTTTGGCCCCGTACGGGCACGGCTCCACAGAGGTGGGCCCCGCACGGGCTCGACTTCGTGCACCTGGGACCCTTAGGGGCACGCATCGTAGACACGCGCGGGTTCCGGTTCGGCGTGCCAGTGCCCGTTCGGATCGTTCGGGGTGGGGGGTGCGGCGTCGCGCGGGCGTTTCCCGTACGGACTCGGGTTGCACACGCTCAGGCGATGCGGTGCGGCCGGTGCCGCCCTCGCGCGTCGGAGCCTCAGCCCGGTATCCGACTCCGCCTTCGGACGCGGACGCTGCTCGGCCGGGCCGTGACGATCGACGGACCGGAAGAGGTCAGAGTGAGATCAGACCGGCTGCTGTCCGCCTGAAGCCGCAGGCATCGTAGTAGAAGGGGCGCAGGTGGTCCTCGAAGTCGACGTGCAACCACTCGCACTCCGCTCTACGGGCTCCGTCGACGGCCGCCGCGATGAGCGCGGCACCGACCCCCTGACCACGGCAACTCGGAGCGACGACCGTGTCCAGGACGAAGGCGTGCGCTCCGCCGTCCCCGACCACGTTGACGAACCCGATCATGGAATCGTCTCGCCATGCACAGACCCATCCGACACTGTGGCGCTCAAGTCGCGTTCGCCAGTCGGTCCGCACCACCGGCTCGCCGAAGCCCTCGGCGTGGAGTACGTCGAGTACCTCGTTGTCGAATGCGCCGCGCCATTCGTACGTGATCGCCACGCCGCGATCGTAGTGCCCCGGACATGTCCGGTCGCCGCAGCGCCCCGCGCCACGTCCGGTGACGGCACGACAGGCCGGGGACTTTTCCGCACCCTTGGAGTTCACGCGGTGGCACTCGCGCAGCGGGGCGGACGACGCGGATGAGACTGCGTCCGACTTACGCCTCACTCCGCCACGCACTCCGCCCGCACACGTGACAACGCCACGCCCCAACGGCCGTCCGACCCGCCCACGCGCCGCGCCCGGAGCTACGCCGCGTGGACCGCCCCATGTCTCAGGACGCGCGGCGCTGTTCCTGCCGCTCGTGCCGGATCTCCACGGCACCGGAATCGCCGAACGTCAGGCGGCAGGTGTCGGCGCGGTAGGTGGCGACGGAGACGGCGGCGGTTCCGGCGACGCCGAGGTAGCGGGTCGTGACGACAAGCACGGGCGCGCCGGGCAGGCGGTCGAGTTCCTTGGCGTCGTCGGCGCGGGCGGACCCGAGCTCGACGGAACGGTCCTGACCCTTGAGGTTCACGCGGTGGAGTTCGCGCAGGACGCTGCGGGCCCGCGCGGGACCGGCGGGGGCGTCGATGGCGGAGAGGTCGGGGACGGAGGAAGCCGGAACGTACAGCAGTTCCGCGGCAACCGGCTGACCGTTCGAGACGCGGGTGCGGCGAATCACGTACACCGGTCCGGTACCCGGCTCCTCGCGGAAGCCGAGCAGACTCCGCACCGCGGTCGGCACCTCACCCGTGACGCAGTCGACGGGCTGCCACGCCTGGTCGGCGACTTCCCCGTTCCAGTCACGTTGAGCGGTGGAGACGGCCACGCCCACACGCGGAGGGGCAACCGTGGTGCCGACCCCGCGGCGGCGCTGCAGACGGCCTTCCAGTTCGAGCTGTTCCAGCGCCTGCCGGAGGGTGGCTCGGGCGACACCGAACCGGGCGGCGAGCTCACGCTCGTTGGGCAGGATCTCCCCCACGGCGAAGTCGGAGTCGAGCGCCTCACTGAGCACGGTCTTCAGGTGCCAGTACTTGGGCTCCTGCACCGGCTCCAACTGCGTGGTCCCCACCCTGTCCTCCGCAATCCCGAGCGGCCAATTCCGCGACGTTCTTTATTAAAGGTTCCTGACTTAACGTTCAGACCATAGGACGATGCACCCCCTTGGTCAAGACCAATCGTCCCCCTGCGAACCATGTGACGAGTCCCTGAGCACAGAGCGTTCACAGGGCGTTCGTAGACCTGTGAACCCGCCGCCGCTCCCACGGGGCGCAAAGGCCCGGAAACTGGCGCCGCCGCTCTGCAGGGGCAACGCGGTCACCGCCCCGCAGAGAAGGCACCGCACCCGCACAGGGCACACGGCGTACTGCGCACCGCACAGCGCACAGCGGAACCCTGGACGCGTGAACCGAGAAACGTCTCACCGTCCTTCCGCCCCACCAACCTGACGGCTCCTCGCCCCGGAATCCCGCAACTCCTCAACCCCACAACTCCGCAACTCCGCAACCCATCGAGCCCACAGCCCTCTTGTACCTCTGGCTACTCGGCGGTAAGTGTTGTTGACGAGACGTCTACCTTTCCGCTCATCTCTGTCAGGAGCGACCGCATGCCCGCCACGGCCTCATTCGAAGTCCAGCCTCCCCGCGACACTCCTCACGGCTCACCGCAGCCGGCGGATTCGGGCCCGCACACGGTGAACCTGGCGTACGAACGGACGGGTTCCGGCGCCCCGTTGCTGCTGCTGCACGGCATCGGACATCACCACCAGGCGTGGGACCCGGTGCGGCACGTACTGGCGGCGGAACGCGACGTCATAGCCGTCGACCTGCCCGGGTTCGGCACATCCCCGGCGCTCCCGAGCGAGTTCACGTACGACGCGGTGACGGTGGCGTCGGTGCTGGACGCGTTCTGCCGGTCCCTCGGCATCGAACGGCCCCACGTGGCCGGCAACTCGCTCGGCGGTCTGCTCGCCCTGGAACTCGGCCGACGGGGCCGCGCCCGTTCCGTCACGGCCTTGTCCCCCGCGGGCTTCTGGACGGAGCGGGAGCGGGCGTACGCGTTCGGGACGCTGCGGGCCATGCGGCTCGGCGCGCTCGCGCTGCCGCTCCCGCTCATCGACCGTTTGTCCCGGAGCGGCCCCGGCCGGGCCGCGCTGACGAGCACCATCTACGCCAGGCCGGGCAGGCGTTCGCCCGAGGCGGTCGTGGCCGAGACCCTGGCACTACGGAACGCGACGGGCTTCGAGGAAACCCTGGCAGTGGGCCGTGAGGCCGGGTTCCGCCACGATGTCGCGGAGGTTCCGGTCGCCATCGCGTGGGGCACCAAGGACCGGATCCTGCTGCGCAGGCAGGGAGTGCGGGCCAAACGGACGATTCCCGGAGCGCGCCTGGTGCGGCTGCCCGGCTGCGGTCACGTGCCGATGAACGACGATCCGGCCCTGGTGTCACGGGTCATCCTCGACACGAGCCGCTGACCGCGACGAGGCACCGGGCCGCACGCCGCGGGCCGACGCCGCAGACCGCAGAGGCGGTGACGGCTCGGCCGACGGCAGCGGCAGCGGCAACGGCAACGGCAACGGCAACGGCAACGGCAACCATGGTCTTGATCCGGCCGGGGCGACAGGCCGCGGCGAACGAACCCGGGGGTGAACGGTCGATCCCGATGAACAGATACGAACGCACACGCGTGACGAACCGGCGTGACGAACTGGCGTGACGAACCGAAGCGGGTGCCCTGACCCGAGCCACCGACGTGGGCGAAGCGCTGTCGGCCAACCAACGACCCACCGTGAGACTCTCCGGCAACGCACGAGGCCGTTGGCCGACGGCCGACGCTCGACGTGAACGACGCTCGACGTGAACGACGCTCGACGTGAACGACGTAGGGGCCACCGTTCATCCGGCGTTGATGCCACGGCCGCCCGCGGAGCCGAGCATGGTCCGGCGCACGGTCGTCCACGCCGGCCGGACCGTCACCGTCCGCCCGGCACCGTATCTCCGCACACTGGAGCCGCTTCGATGCCGCACCGATCCCCGGTCCCCTCCCCCGACCGCCGAAGCGTCCTTCGCACGTCACTGCTCACGTCCGCCGGGGTCGCCCTGCCCACGGCCGCCGCCGTCGTTCTGCCCGCCGCGCAGGCCGGTGCGGCGCCGGCGTTCGTGCGGTCCGGCAGGCCCTCGGCCGCCTGGGGCGTCCAGGTCGGTGACGTGACGGCCTCGACCGCCCTGGTGTGGGTGCGCGCGGACCGGCCGGCCCGGATGATCGTGGAGACCTCGGCCACCGAGTCGTTCCGCCGCGCCCGCACCTGGCTCGGTCCCCTGATCGGACCCGCCTCCGATTTCACGGGAACCACCGCCCTGCACGGACTGCCGGCGGGCGAGCAGATCCATTACCGGGTCACTCTGGCGGATCCGGAGGATCCCCGCCGGACGGGCGAGCCGGCAGTGGGCACGTTCCGTACCGCCCCCGTGCGCCGGCCGGACGGCGTCCGCTTCCTCTGGTCCGGCGACATCGCCGGTCAGGGCTGGGGCATCAACCCCGACATCGGCGGTTACGTGGTCTACGACGAGATGCGACGTCTCGACCCCGACTTCTTCCTCTGCAGCGGCGACAACATCTACGCGGACGGCGTGCTCGAACCGAGCGTGACGCTGCCGGACGGCCGCGTCTGGCGCAACGTCACCACGGTCGAGAAGGCGAAGGTCGCCGAGACGCTGGACGAGTACCGGGGCAACTTCCGCTACAACCTGCTGGACCGGAACCTGCGCGCGTTCAACGCCCAGGTCCCCTCCATCGTCCAGTGGGACGACCACGAGGTCCGCAACAACTGGTACCCGGGGCAGATCCTGGACGACGCCCGCTACGCGGAGAAGGACGTGGACGTGCTCGCCGCCCGGGCGAGGCGGGCGTTCCAGGAGTACTTCCCCGTGCCGGGCCCGCGGGGCGGTTCCGCCGGCGGCCGGATGCACCGGGTGGTGCGGCACGGCCCGCTGCTGGACGTCTTCGTGCTCGACATGCGTTCGTACCGCAACGCCAACTCGCCCGGTCGGCAGGCGGACGACACCGCCGGCATTCTGGGGGCGGAACAACTCGCGTGGCTCAAGCAGGAACTGCTCCGCTCCCGCGCGGTCTGGAAGGTCGTCGCGGCGGACATGCCCATCGGCCTGGTGGTGCCCGACGGCGCCACGGACTACGAGGCGGTGGCGCAGGGCGATCCGGGCGCCCCGCTCGGACGCGAGCTGCAGATCGCCGAACTGCTGCGTTTCGTGAAGCACCGGCGGATCACCGGCACCGTATGGCTGACTGCGGACGTCCACCACACGTCCGCGCAGCACTACCTCCCCGAACGCGCCGCCTTCAAGGATTTCGCGCCGTTCTGGGAGTTCGTCTCCGGACCGCTCGCCGCCGGCGGATTTCCGGCCAGTCAGCTGGACGGCACCTTCGGTCCGGACCGGGTGTTCGTCCGGGCCCCGGAGCGCGCGAACGTCTCTCCCATGGAGTCCCCCCAGTTCTTCGGAGAGGTCGAGATCGACGGCGGAGGCGGAGAGATGACGGTACGCCTCCGCGCCCAGGGCGGCACGGTTCTGTTCTCGCAGACCCTGCAACCCGGCCGCACGGGGCAGTGAGTCCGGCCCCGCCCCGCATCCACCCCGCCCCTTCGCCGGGCGCCCGGCACCCCGCGCGCCCCGCGTGACGTGCCCGCCACCCGTCCCGTTCGTCCAGCCCGCCATGCCCAACCGTCCCCCGGCCGTCCCCCGCCCAGCCACGCCCCTCGGCGTCGGCCCGGCTTCCGCTCCTTATCAGGCCGGGGCCCATATCGGCCCGGGAAAACCAGCCAAGAGCGGACGAAAAGCGACTAGATCCACACTTAACCCATCGGTCACAAGGCGTTCGTGATCAGGCAACACCAGGAGGTCACAGTGAGGTCATGACTGATGTGACTTCCGCGAAGAGCGCCCGCCGCCCGCACCACTGGCGCCGGGACCTGATCGAGCTGGCTGCCCTGTTCACCGCCGTGGCGGTCGCCGACGTCGTGGCCAATCTCGTCGGGCACCAGCCGGACGGCCCCTACCTGCTGATCGCCTCGGCCGTGGCGCTCGTCGCCACGGCCACGTTCCACACGTGGTGGGCACGCAGGCACAGCCACGCACCACCGAGCGGTACGGGCGATACCGTGGCCGGTGGCGGTGCCGGGGGCCACACCGGCACGGCCACCGGCTCCGGCACGGCCACCGGTTCCGGCCCGGAGGCGCCCGGTGCCGCTCCCGGTGCGCCGGACGCCGGGGAGACGGTCCTGTGGCGGATGCGGACCACCGTGCAGGACGCCCCGGGCAGCCTGGCCGCCCTGTGCATCACCCTGGCCCGGCTCCGCATCGACATCCTGACGCTGCAGACCCACCCCCTGGCCGACGGCACCGTCGACGAGTTCCTGCTGCGGGCGCCCGCCGGGCTCACCGCCACGGAACTGACCCGCGAGACCTCCGTGGCCGGCGGCCGGTCCACCTGGATCGAGCGGGCCGACGCCCACGACCTCGTCGACACCCCGACGCGGGTGCTGGGGCTCGCCACCCGTACCGCGCTCGACGCCGCCGAGCTCCCGCTCGCACTGCGTCAGTTGCTCGGCCGGTGCACCATCCACTCACTGCCCGCCGTGTCCCTCGCCGGCCGGCCGACCGGCGAGACCGCGCCCGTGGAGGGCGTGCTGGAGGAGACGGTGATGCGCCTGCGGGACCCGTCGGGCGGCGCGATCACCGTGGAGCGCCCCTACCTGCCGTTCACCCCGACCGAGTTCGCGCGGGCGCGGGCACTGGTCGAGCTCGACGCCCGGCTCGGCCCCCGGGTGCCGCGCAGCGAGGACGTGCTCACCCTGGCCGAGGGCAACGAGATCACCGTGCGCCGCGCGGACCGTGCCGACCTCGTGGCGGCCCGCGAGATGCACGACCGCTGCTCGTCCCACACGCTGGGCCTGCGCTACCACGGCCCGGTCCACGACGCCGACCGCTACCTGGACCACCTGCTCAGCCCGCGCTTCGGCCGCACCCTCGCCGTGCAGACGTCGTCCGGCAAGGTGGTCGCCCTGGGGCACCTGCTGTGGGACGGCGACGAGACCGAGGTCGCGCTCCTGGTCGAGGACGACTGGCAGCGCCGGGGCATCGGGTCCGAACTGCTGCGCCGCCTCCTCGGACTCGCTCAGGAAGCGGGCTGCGAGAGCATCTACGCCGTCACCCAGGCGCACAACACCGGCATGGTCGCCGCGATGCGCGGGCTGGGCCTCCCCCTCGACTACCAGATCGAGGAGGGGACCCTGGTGATCACGGCCCGGCTGCGGACCGACCGGCGTGCGGCGGCTCCCACCGGCCGGAACGCCGGCCAGCCCTAACCCTCCGGGGACGCAGGACCGGTAGTCACCGCCCACCGCTCCGGTTCCACGCCGCCGACGATGAACGGACCCCGGAGCCGGGCCCGCAGCGTCAGAAACCGGCCGCGTCAGGAACCGGCGGCGTCAGGTACCGGCCGCGTCGCTCGGCCCGTCCCGACCGTCGCCCAGCGCTTGGCACAGGTCGGCCCACAGGTCCTCGACGTCCTCCAGGCCGACCGACATCCGCAGCAACCGGTCGTTGACGCCGGATGCGTGCCGGTCCCCCTCGGCCACCACTCGGTGGCTGAGGGAGGCCGGATGCTGGATGAGCGAGTCCACGCTGCCGAGGCTGACGGCCGGTGTCACGAGACGGACCCCGGCGATCACCCGGTGCGGGTCCCCGTAGACCTCGAACGAGACCATCGCGCCACCGGTGCGGGGGTAGTGGACGCGGGCGACGCGCGGGTCGACGGCGAGGCGGCGCGCCAGTTCGGCGGCGCTCGCGGACGCGGCCCGTACCCGTACGGGCAGTGTGGACAGCCCGCGCAGCAGCAGGTAGGCGGCCAGGGGGTGCAGTACGCCGCCGGTGGCGAAGCGGACCCGGCGCAGCACTCCGGCGAACTCCTCGTCGCAGGCGACGACTCCGCCCATCACGTCTCCGTGGCCGCCGAGGAACTTGGTGGCGCTGTGCAGCACCATCCGTGCCCCCTGACCGGCCGGGCGCTGGAGGACCGGGGTGGCGAAGGTGTTGTCGACCATCAGCGGCACGGATCCGCAGGCGCGGGCGGCGGCGGCGACGTCGGTCTCGGCCAGTGTCGGATTGGCGGGGGTCTCCAGCAGGACGAGTCCGGTGTCCGGCCGGATCGCCTGCGCGAGGCCCGCCACGTCGGTCCAGGTGACCTCCGTGCCGAGCAGCCCGCTGGTGAGCAGGTGGTCGCTGCACCCGTAGAGCGGGCGCAGGGCGACGACGTGCCGGAGCCCGAGACTCGCGCGGCCGAGGAGAACGGCGGTGAGCGCCGCCATCCCGCTGGCGAAGGCGACGGCGCTCTCCGTCCCCTCCAGCCTGGCGAGGGCCGTCTCGAAGCGCGCGGTGGTCGGATTGTCCAGCCGGGCGTACACGGGCGGGCCGTCGGGCGCCCGCCCGGTGGCCGCGAAGGCGTCGACGCGCCCGGCCTCGCGCCGGGAGTCGTAGGACGGGTAGGTGGTGGAGAGATCGATCGGCGGGGCGTGCAGACCGAGCAGCGCGAGATCGTCGCGGCCGGCGTGCACGGCTTCGGTGTCCGTCGCACGGGTGCGGGCGGCCGGGGACACCTTCAGGTCGTCATCCATGGCCCCCACTCTGAACAGCCACCGGACCATGGGGCACAACTCCCGTGCTACGTTCCGCGGATGACCGATTCCGTCGCTCTCGATCCGGTGGATCTCGACATTCTGCGCGTCCTTCAGAACGACGCCCGGACGACGTACCGCGATCTCGCCGAGACGGTCGGGGTCGCTCCGTCGACGTGCCTGGACCGGGTCGCCCGGCTGCGCCGTTCGGGGGTGATCCTCGGCCACCGGCTGCACCTCGACCCGGCCAAGCTGGGACGCGGCCTGGAGGCGCTGCTGTCGGTACAGGTGCGGCCCCACCGGCGGGAGTTGATCGGGCCCTTCGTGGAACGCGTCAGGGCGCTCCCGGCGACCCGCGCGCTGTTCCACCTCACCGGACCGGACGACTACGTGGTGCACGTGGCGGTGTCGGACGCCGCGGACCTCCAGCGCCTCGTGCTGGACGACTTCACCTCGTGCCCCGAGGTGGTCCGGGTGGAGACCCGGCTGATCTTCCAGCAGTGGGAGTGCGGGCCGCTCGTCCCGGCCTCCCCGCGGTGACCGGCGCGAGAACCGGCCGACGGGATCCGGTCCGCCCGGGCCGGGCCGCCTCCGGGCCGGGCCGGTGGGCGGCGGGTCCCGCCGGGCCGGTGGACGGCGGGTCCGAGGGCGCCGGCCGGGGGGCCGCGCCCGCCTCTTCCGGCCGCCCAGGAGGGGGGAGGTGACGCGGAGGCCGTCGTCGTACGAGGATGTCCGCATGTCAGACACTTCGAGCAACGCGCTGCCCCGCCAGGTCGCCGACGAGTACGTCGACGCGATCATCGACCTCGACCCGATCCTGGGCACCTATCTCGGCGTCGCCGCAAGCTCGCGCCATCTTCCCGACTTCTCCCCGGCCGGCCAGCAGGCCGTCGCCGATCTCGCCCGCGCCACGCTCCGGAAGCTGGACGCGGCCGAACTGCTGCCCGAGGCGTCCAGCGACGCCGAGCGGCGGTGCGGACGGCTGCTGCGGGAGCGTCTCACGGCCGAACTGGCCGTGCACGACGCCGAGGAGGGACTGCGGGCCGTCTCCAACCTGCACTCGCCCGCGCACAGCCTCCGTGAGGTCTTCACCGTGACCCCGACGGAGACCGACGAGGACTGGGCGGCGGTGGTGGACCGGCTGCGCGCGGTCCCCGCCGCGCTGGAGGGCTACCGGGCCTCGCTCGCCCTCGGTCTGGAGCGCAAGCTGTACGGCGGCCCGCGCCCCACCGCCACGTTCGTGGAGCAGTTGACCGAATGGGCCGGGGGAAGCGGCACCGGCTTCTTCCAGGACTTCGTCGCGGACGGCCCCGCCTCCCTGCGCGGCGAGCTGGACGACGCCGCCGCCTCCGCCACCGGCGCGCTCGCCTCCCTGCGCGACTGGATGCGCGACGTGTACGCCCCGGCCGTCGAGGGCGCCCCCGACATCGTGGGCCGGGAGCGCTACGCCCGCTGGTCCCGCTACTTCAACGGCACCGACCTCGACCTGGACGAGGCGTACGCGTACGGCTGGTCGGAATACCACCGGCTGCTGGCCGAGATGAAGACCGAGGCGGAGAAGATCCTTCCGGGAGCGGGTCCCTGGGAGGCGCTGGCCCATCTCGACGTCCACGGCAAGCACATCGAGGGCGTGGACGAGGTTCAGGCCTGGCTGCAGGGCCTGATGGACGAGGCGATCGAGGCGCTGGACGGGACCCACTTCGAGCTGGCCGACCGGGTGAAGAAGGTGGAGTCGCGCATCGCTCCTCCGGGCGGCGCGGCGGCCCCGTACTACACCGGCCCCTCGGAGGACTTCTCCCGACCGGGCCGTACCTGGCTGCCGACGATGGGCGAGACCCGCTTCCCGGTCTACGACCTGGTCTCCACCTGGTACCACGAGGGCGTTCCGGGCCACCACCTGCAGATCGCGCAGTGGACGCACGTCGCCGACAGCCTCTCGCGCTACCAGGCCTCGGTGGGCCAGGTCAGCGCCAACGCCGAGGGCTGGGCGCTGTACGCGGAGCGGCTGATGGACGAGCTGGGCTTCCTGCCGGACGCGGAGCGGCGGCTCGGCTACCTCGACGCGCAGATGATGCGGGCCTGCCGGGTGATCGTGGACATCGGCATGCACCTGGCGCTGGAGATCCCGGCGGACTCGCCGTTCCACCCGGGCGAGCGCTGGACGCCGGAGCTGGCCGAGGAGTTCTTCGGCAACCACAGCGGCCGGCCGGCGGACTTCGTGGAGAGCGAGCTGACGCGCTACCTGTCGATGCCGGGCCAGGCCATCGGTTACAAGCTGGGCGAGCGGGCCTGGCTGCTGGGCCGGGAGAACGCGCGCAAGGCGCACGGCGACGCGTTCGACGCGAAGGCGTGGCACATGGCGGCGCTCTCGCAGGGTTCGCTGGGCCTGGACGACCTCGTCGAGGAACTGTCGAGGCTCTGACCGTCGTCCGAGTCCGGGGAGCGGCGGTTCCGGCCGCCGCTCCCCCGGCCCCGCCGCCCCGCGTCGTCGTCCGCGTTCACGGCCAAGCCGGCGCCCGGGGCGGCGCGTTCCCCACCCCGCCCCACCCCCACCCCGACCCCGACCCCGACCCCGACCCCGAGGGGCCTACCGTGACCGGTTTCCTGTACTGCTCCGACCCGTTGCGCCCCGGCCGCACCGATCCCGCCTTCGCCGAGGAGGCCGCGGCCGTGCGGGGGTCGGGGGCCGCACCGGGGTCCGGGCCGGCCGTGGCCCTGGTCGACCACGACGCGCTGGTCGCCGGGGACGCCGTCGCGGCGGTCCGTCGCGTGCCACGCGGTTCGGGGACGTACGTCTACCGGGGCTGGATGGTGACGTCGGCACGGTACGCGGAGCTGGACCGGGCGCTCCGGGCCCGTGACTGCGCGTTGTTCACGCGTCCGGAGGCGTACCGCACCGCGCACGAACTCCCCGGCTGGTACGGGGCGTTCGCCGGGATCACGCCGCGCAGCGTCTGGTGCGAGGGGCCGGTGGAGAAGCTGGACCGCGCCGGTGCGGACTTCTGGGCCGCGCTCGCCCGTCCTCTGGGGCGGGGGCCGGGCATCGTGAAGGACTTCGTGAAGTCCCGCAAACACGAGTGGCACGAGGCTTGTTACGTACCGGAGTTGGCGGACGGGGAACGGCTCGCCGCCGTCGTGGGCCGTTTCGTCGAGCTCCAGGGAGAATTCCTCGCCGGCGGGGTGGTGCTGAGGTCCTTCGAAGCCTTCGTGCCGGAGGGGGAGGCCCGGATCTGGTGGCTCGACGGCGAACCCGTACTCGTGACCGCACACCCCGACACCCCCGGCGCACCGCCCCCCACCGCCGAGGAATTGGGCCCGCTGCTGCCCGCGGTACGCGAGGCGCTGAGCGGTCTCGGCTGCCGTTTCGTCGCGACCGACCTGGCCCTGCGCGAGGACGGCGTCCGGCGGGTGGTCGAGGTCGGCGACGGCCAGGTGAGCGGCCTACCCGCCGGCGCGGACCCCGGCCCGCTGCTCACCACGCTGGCGAAGGCATAGGGCCGTGGTCCGCACAGCGGGTACCGGGGCTTTCAGCAGCCGCAGTCGTCGGTTCCGACGGGTGCGGTGAGCGGGTCCGCCGCGCGCCGGTCGTCGCCCCGCCAGGTCTCGAAGGGGAAGCCCTCGCGGACCCAGTACTCGAAGCCGCCGAGCATCTCCTTGACCTGGTAGCCCAGTTCGGCGAGGGCGAGCGCCGCGCGGGTGGCGCCGTTGCAGCCCGGTCCCCAGCAGTACGTGACGACGGGCACGGCACGGTCCAGCAGCAGTGGCGCCTGTGCCGCGACGAGTGCGGTGGGCAGGTGCAGGGCCCCGGGGACGTGCCCCTGGTCCCAGGACTCCGTCGAGCGCGAGTCCACCACGACGAAGCCGGGTCCGGCGGCCCCGCCCTCCCGCGCGGCGGCCAGTGCGGCGGCGACGTCGGAGACGTCGGCGTGGAAGGCGAGTGAGGCGGAGAAGTGGGCGGCTGCCGCGGCGGGAGAGGTGGGCGGGACGCGGAGCACGGGGTTGCCCGAGAAGGCGGTCGATGAGGTCATGCAGAAATTCTCGACCGGTCAGGAGTCCGCGAACAGGCGCGTTCCCCGGCGATCGGCTTGATCCGGCGAGGAAATCCCTGTTCTCTGATTCCATGACCGATTATTCCCCGGACGCCACCGATCACCGCATTCTCGACGTCCTCCAGCGCGACGGGCGGGCCTCCTTCGCCGAGCTGGCGCGGGCCGTGGCGATGTCCCCGAGTGCGGTGACCGAGCGGGTGCGCAGGCTGGAGGAGCTGGGGGTGATCAGCGGCTACACGGCCACGGTGGACCCGGAGCGGGTGGGCCTGCCCATCCTGGCCTTCGTGCGGCTGCGGTATCCGAACGGCAACTACAAGCCGTTCCACGACCTGCTGGACGCCATGCGGGAGATCGTCGAGGCGCACCACGTCACGGGCGACGACTGCTTCTATCTGAAGGTCACGGCCCGCTCGATGCGCCACCTCGAAGAGATCACCGGCCGTGTCGGGGCCCTCGGATCCGTGACGACGAGCGTGGTCTACTCCTCCCCGCTCCCCCGCCGAGCGGTGAGCGCGGCGACGGGCGGCGACGGCACGGAGGGCCCGGCCGGGCGCCACGGCACGCGTCCCGGCCGCTGAGACCACGCACCGCCGCGGAGCCGGCCCGGAAGCAGCCCCGCAATCGGCCCGAGGACGGCCGGGCGGCGGTGCGGTGCGCGCTCAGCCCGCCCGGTGCCGCACGGTCGATCCGTCGCGTTCCTTGACGACTTCGAGCTGCACCGGAATCCGGCGGCGGAGGTCGGCGACGTGGCTGACGATGCCGACGCTGCGGTCGCGTTCGCGCAGGGAGTCGAGCACGTCGAGCACCTCGTCCAGGGTCTGGTCGTCGAGGCTGCCGAACCCCTCGTCGATGAAGAGGGTGTCCAGCCGCATGCCGCCCGCCTCGTCGGTGACGACGTCGGCGAGGCCGAGTGCGAGGGCGAGGGAGGCGAAGAAGGTCTCGCCGCCGGACAGGGTGGCGGTGTCGCGTTCGCGGCCGGTCCAGGAGTCGACCACGTGGAGGCCCAGGCCCGCCCGGCGGCTCCCGGTGCGGGCGTCGGAGTGGACCAGGGTGTAGCGCCCGCCGGACATGCGCCGCAGCCGTGCGGTGGCGGCGGCCGCCACCTGTTCGAGCCGGGCCGCGAGCACGTACGCCTCCAGCCGCATCTTGCGCTCGTTGTCGGCCGAGGTGCCCGCGGTGAGGGTGGCGAGCCGGGCCACCCGCTCGTACTCCTGCCGCAGCGGGCCCAGTTGGCGCACGTCCCGGTCGACCGCCGCGGAGAGGCGGTCCAGTTCGGCGCACCGCTCGCGGGCCGCCGCCAGCGCGGTGGTGGCGCGGCGCAGGGCCCTCTCCGCCTCGTCGTGGGCGGCGCGGGCCGCCTCGGGGCGGGCCGGGGCCTGTCGCGCGGCCTCCTGGGCGTCCGCCTCGGCGAGGCGGTCGGCGACGGTGGCGGCCTCCGTCTGCCAGGCGTCGACACGGGCCTGGAGTCCGCGCTGGGCGGCTGCGTCGAGGAGGGCCGCGGCGGCGGCCTGCGGGGTGTCGAACCCGGCACGGAACGCGGCGTCGGAGAGCCGGCCGTCGGCCTCCTTGCGCCGCGCGGCGGCCTCCTGTTCGGCGCGTACGGCCTCGGCGGCGTCGGCCAGCAGTGCGGCGCGCCGCTCCAGCCGCCCGGCGTGCTCGGCGATGGTGGCGCCGCCGGTGCGCACCTGGTCGAGGTCCGCGCGCAGGGTCCGCTGTTCCTCGTCGAGCGCCTCCCGCCGGGACGTCCGGCCGGCCGCGCGCCGCTCGGCCCGGCGGACCTCGTCGAGGCGTTCACCGTGCTCACGCTCGGCGGCGGCGAGCGCCTCGCGCGCGGCGTGCGTTCCGGCGGCGGTGCGGTGCGCCGCGGCGTACGCGGTGTTCAGCTCCGCGACGCGGCTCTCCAGGTCCCGCACGGCCGGGGTGTCCGCACCGGTGCCGGACCGGGCCGCGGCCGGGGTCGCGGGGTCGGCGTCCGGCCGGGGCTCCAACGCCTCCGCTTGGGCGGACGCGTACCGTTCGCGTACGACTTCGAGGTCCTGTTCGGCCCTGGCGCGGGCCTGTTCGGCGGCGCGGTGGGCTTCGAGGGCCCGCTCCTCGGTGGCCCGGTCGACGTGTCCGTCGCCGGGACGTGCGGGTTCGGGGTGGGTGACCGATCCGCACACGGCGCAGGGTTCGCCGTCGGTCAGCCCGGCGGCGAGTTCGGCGGCGATGCCGCGCAGTCGCCGCTCGCGCAGCCCGAGCCAGTGCTCGTGGGCGTCGAGGGCCCGCTCGCGGGCGTCGTCGCGGCGGCTCCGGACGGCGGCGCTCTCCTCGGCGAGGGAGTCCCGGCGGCGCGCGGCCTCCAGCCGCCGGCGCAGCGGGGCGAGCCGGCCGGCGAGCTGTTCGGCGACGGTGGCGGCGTCCTGTGCCGCCTCGAGGCGTACGGCCAGCGCCCGCCGGGTTTCCGGCCAGCCGTCGAGCCAGTCGGCGCTCTCGCGGACGAGTTCGTCGTCGGCTCCGGCGTCCCGGTCCAGGGCGGCCCGCTCGGCGTCGATCCCGGCGATCCGGCGCTCGGCCCGCCGGGCCGCGTCGAGGGCACCGAGCTGCTGCCGGAAGTCCCTTTCGACGGCGGCCAGCCGGTCGGCTCCCGCGTCGGCGAGATCGGGCGGGAGCTGCGCGCAATGGCGGTCGCGCGCGGCGGCTGCCCGTCCCGCGGCGTGTTCGGCCTCGTCGCGGAGGTCGAGTGCGGGGGCGACGCGCTCGGCCCGGCGGGCGCGTTCGAGCCGCTCGTGGCAGCGGTCGCGTTCGGGCCTGCCGGCTTCGAGTCCCGCGGCGCGCCGGAGGGTTTCCTCGTGCCGTCGCTGGAGGCGGTCCGTCTCCAGCTCGGCGTCGAGCGCCGACCGGGTGGTGCGGTGCCGGGCCTCGGCGGCGTCGAGTACGACGCGTGCGATGTCCAGCCGCTCGCGGGCGCCGCCGCGGGCGACGGCGGCCCATTCCAGGACCTGTCCGGCGAGTCCGGGGTCGCCGGGCTGGGCGTTGGGCTCCGGGGTCTCGGCCGCGGGGCCCGCCGCCTGGGCGAGGCGCTGGGCGACCGCGAGGACGCGCTCGTCACCCGCTCTGACGCGCGCTTCCGCGGCGCGCCGCAGTTCGGCGAGCCGTTCCTCCACGGCGGCGAAGCGGCGGGTGTCGAAGAGCTTGCCGAGAAGTCTGCCGCGTGCCTCGGCGTCGGAGCGCAGGAACCGGGCGAAGTCGCCCTGCGGCAGCAGCACCACCTGGCAGAACTGCTCGCGGCTCATGCCGAGCAGGCGGGTGATCTCCTCACCGATCTCCTGGTGGGACTTGCTGAGCGGCTTCCACCCCTGTCCGGGGTCGTGCTCGCGCAGCCGGCTCTGCGCCTTCTCCGTGGTGAAGCCGCCGGCCTTCGTCTTCTTGGGCCGGGGCTGCGCGGGCGAGCGGCTGATCTCGAGCCTGCGGCCGCCGACGGTCAGCTCCAGCAGGACCTCGGTCGGCAGGGCGGGGTCGGCGTGGTCGCTGCGCAGGGTCGTGCCGGGGCTCTGGCGGGCGCCGGGCACGGCTCCGTACAGGGCGTAGCAGACGGCGTCGAGGACCGAGGTCTTGCCGGCTCCGGTGGGGCCGTGCAGCAGGAAGAGTCCTCCGGAGGAGAGTGCGTCGAAGTCGACCTCCTGGGTCCCGCCGAACGGGCCGAACGCGGTGAGCACGAGCCGGTGGAGCCTCAACGCGACACCTCGCGCACCGCGTCGTCCACCCGTACGTCGTCGAACACGGCGCGCAGGACCGCCCGTTCGGGGGCGTCCGGTCCGCTGCCGCCGCGCACGTGCGCCACGAAGTCCTCCGCGATCTGGTGGTCGTCGCGTCCGGCGAGCCGCCGGGCGTAGGAGCCGGCCGGGTCGTCGGGGTCGCGGTCGGGTTCGAAGACGAGGCTGAGGGCGTGCGGGAACCGTTCCTGGAGCCGGGCCATCGGTTCGGGGGGCCGGGCCGGATCGGTGAGGGTCGCCTCCACCCAGGACTGCTCGTGGGCGTCGAGCGCGGGATCCTCGAGCAGGGTGTCGAGGCGACCGCGGATACGGGCGAGCGGGCGCGGAACCGGGCAGTCGAGGCGTTCGCCGGTGATCCGGCCCGGGGCGTCGAGGTCGATCAGCCACATGGTCTTGCGGTGGTGGGTCTCGGAGAAGGAGTAGGCGAGCGGGGATCCGGAGTAGCGGACCCGCTCGGTGACCTGCTGGCTGCCGTGGAGGTGGCCGAGCGCCACGTAGTCGACGCCGTCGAAGACCCCGGCGGGCACCGCCGCGACGCCCCCGACGGTGATGTCGCGCTCGCTGTCGCTGGGTTCGCCGCCCGCGACGAAGGCGTGCGCGAGCACCACGGACCGGGTGCCCGCCGGACGGGTGGCGAGGTCGGCCCTGACCTGGTCCATCGCGGCGGTGAGGACGGCTTCGTGTCCGCCCTTCGGCGCCTTGAGGGTGTCGCGGACGAGGGCGGGTTCGAGGTACGGCAGCCCGTAGAAGGCGACGTCGCCGTGGGCGTCGGCCAGCACGACGGGGGTGCCGCAGGCGGCCGGGTCGGTCCGCAGGTGGATGCCCGCCCGGCCCATCAGTCCGGCGCCGACGCCGAGCCTGCGGGCCGAGTCGTGGTTGCCGGAGATCATGACGGTGGGCACGCCGAGGCCGGCGAGCCGGTGCAGGGCGCGGTCGAAGAGTTCCACGGCGGACAGCGGCGGGACCGCGCGGTCGTAGACGTCTCCGGCCACGACGACGGCGTCCACCTCGTGGGTGCGCACGGTGCTGACGAGGTGGTCGAGGTAGGCGGCCTGCGCGTCGAGCATCGGGACGCGGTGGAACGACCGGCCGAGATGCCAGTCCGAGGTGTGCAGAATCCTCATGGCATCGCTCCGCCGCTCGTGTCCCGCATGTCTTCCGCCCTCCCGGCCCCGTGGCACGCTCTTCCGCCGTCCGTCCGGCGGCCGGCGGCGCCCCGGCGGTGGTCTGCGGGGACGCCTCCGCAGACCCTAGCGCCGGTGGCCCGCCGGCCCCTCATCCGCGCACCCCCGGCCGGTCCGGCCCGGCCCGGCCCGCGCCTCCGGCCCGCCCCGCCGGGCCGCCGCCCCCGTTCACACGTCCCCGTAGGCCTCGCCGCCGAGCTCCAGTACCGCCGCGCCGGCCGTGGCGTCGGCGAGCCAGGCCCGGAACGCCTCCACGCCGGCGTCCGGGAGGCCGACGTCGATGACGACCGCCTCGCCGTACCGCACCTCGCGCACCGCGGTGCCCGTGGCACGCAGGTCGTTCTCCAGCTTCCCGGCGCGCTGGTGGTCCACGGTCACCGTCGCCAGCCGGAACCGCTGCCGGGTGCGGGTGCCAAGGGCGTCCAGCGCCTCGCCGACCACGCCTCCGTACGCCCTGATCAGCCCGCCCGCGCCGAGCTTCACGCCGCCGTAGTACCGGGTGACGACGGCGGCGGTGTACCGCACCTCGCGGCGCATCAGCATCTGGAGCATGGGAACGCCCGCGGTGCCGCCGGGCTCGCCGTCGTCGCTCGCCTTCTGCACGGAGGCGTCGGCGCCGATGACGTACGCGAAGCAGTTGTGGGTGGCGGCCGGGTGTTCCCTGCGGACGCGTGCGACGAACTCCTGCGCCTCCTGCTCAGTGGCGGCGGGGGCGAGCGAACACAGGAAACGCGATCGGTTGATCTCGCTCTCGTGCACGCCCGCGCGGGCGACGGTCCGGTACTGCTCCTGCATCCCTCCACCCTATGCGGCCCCGCCGACAGTCCCCCCGCGGGAATGGCGGGGCCGGTCGGCGGGTTGTCGCGTGCATGTACGCAGACGCAGAGACGGTCCGGCGGATCCTCCGGGACAGCGGCGACACCTGGGCCGTGGTCGGCCTGTCCACCAATCCCTCGCGGGCCGCCTACGGGGTGGCCCGGGTGCTCCAGGACTTCGGCAAGCGCGTGGTGCCGGTACACCCGAAGGCCGAGACGGTCCACGGCGAGCAGGGGTACGCCTCGCTGGCGGAGATCCCGTTCCCGGTCGACGTGGTGGATGTCTTCGTCAACTCCGCGCAGGCCGGTGCGGTGGCCGACGAGGCGGTCGCCGTCGGGGCGAAGGCCGTCTGGTTCCAGTTGGGCGTGATCGACGAGGACGCGTACGCGCGCACCCGCGAGGCCGGGCTGGACATGGTCATGGACCGCTGCCCCGCGATCGAGATCCCCTCGCTGCGCTGACGCGTTCCGTCACATCCGGTCGGTAGCGGTCGCGCCCTTCCGGCGGCGGGGGGCCTGGGCGGACAATGTCCGACCGTGACGACTGCCACCGCGTGCACGGAGAGCCTGGCGGCCGACCTCCGCCGTCTGGGGGTCCGCCCCGGCGGCGCCCTGCTGGTCCACGCCTCGCTGCGGGCGGTCGGACCGGTGGCGGGCGGCGCGCGGGCGGTGGTGGAGGCGCTGCGCACGGCACTGGGCGGCGCGGGCACCTTGGTCGTGCCGTCGTTCACCCCGGAGAACTCGGACACCTCCCGCGCCCATCTCGCCCGGCTGGCCGCGCTCCCGGAATCCGGGCACGCGGCCCTCCTGGCGGCGATGCCGCCGTTCGGTCCGTCGACCCCGGCGCCGGGCATGGGCCGGCTGGCGGAGACCGTGCGGCTGACCCCGGGAGCCGTCCGGAGCGCGCACCCGCAGACGTCCTTCACGGCGCTCGGCCCCGCCGCCACCCGCCTGACGTGCCGTCACCACGAGGACTGCCACCTGGGCGAGGACTCCCCCTTGGCCCGCCTGTACGAGGAGGACGGCCGGGCCCTCCTCCTGGGAACGGGCTTCGGCTCCTTCAGCGCCTTCCACCTCGCCGAATACCGGGTGCCCGACCCTCCGCGGCGGACCTACCGCTGTGTGGTGATACGCGACGGCCGCCGCACATGGTGGAGTTACGAGGACGTGGCCCTGGACGACGACGACTTCGCCGCGCTCGGCGCGGACTTCTTGCGCACGGCGGCCCCGGGCGCGGTGCGCGGCGGGCGGGTGGGGGCGGCGGTCAGCCGCCTGGTCCCGGTGCGCGAGGCGGTGGACTTCGCGCTGGACCGCTTCAAGAACGGCCGTCCCGCGGCGGGTTGACACTTCCGCGCGCCCGGCCCTCCCGTCCCGGCCCCGCCCCCGGACGCCCCGTCCCCGGGCGACCGGCCCCCGGCCGGGCCGTCACCGCACCGGGGGGATGGAGACCGCCATGGTCAGGTCCACGGGTACGGTGCCGTCGTTGCGGTAGGCATGGGCGACGTGGGCCTCGAAGGTGGCCGAGGTGCCGGCCGGGATCAGGTGCGGTTCGCCGCCGACCTCCAGCGTCAGTTCGCCGGCGGTGACGTGCAGGAGTTCCACCGTTCCCTCCGGGTGCGGGTCCGACGCGCTGCCGTCGCCGGGTTCGAGGTGCCAGGACCACAGCTCCAGGGGACCGCGCGCCTCGGTGCCGACCAGGAGGGTGGTGGAGCTTCCGGCCTCGGTGGACCAGAGGCGGACCGCCTGCTCGGCCGGCACCAGCCGCACCTGCGGGCCCTGTTCGTAGTCGAGCAGGGAGGTGATGCTGACGCCGAGTGCGTCGGCCAGCTTCACGGTGGTGCCGATGCTGGGGTTGGTCCGCGCCTGCTCGATCTGGATGATCATGCCCCGGCTCACGCCGGCCCGCGCCGCCAGCGCGTCGAGG
Source organism: uncultured Streptomyces sp. (assembly GCF_947488945.1). Taxonomy (GTDB): domain Bacteria; phylum Actinomycetota; class Actinomycetes; order Streptomycetales; family Streptomycetaceae; genus Streptomyces. Next base: position 76,914 of record NZ_CANLBS010000012.1, on the reverse strand, counting down.
GTGAACCCGCGCTCCCCGCGCCACCGCTTGAGGTTGCGCGCCAACGTCTGGGTGAGCTGATCGAGGTCAGACACATTCCGTCCAATATTCTGAATGACAGAGTCGAAGATAGTGCACTACGGTGTGGCTGCACCCACCGTTCACCGCACTGTACTGCGAGGCGCGCCATGACCCCCCTGTTCGCCCTGGCCACCAGTTTCCTGTGGGGCCTGGCCGATTTCGGCGGCGGTCTGCTCTCCCGGAAGACCCCGGCCCTGACCGTGGTGATCGTCTCGCAGTCGCTGGCCGCCGTGGTGCTGGGTGCCGTGGTGGCGGTCACCGGCGCCTGGAGCGAGGCGGACGCCCGACTGTGGTTCGCGGTGGCGGCCGGGGTGGTCGGACCGGTCGCGATGCTGAGTTTCTACAAGGCCCTCGCGCTGGGGCCGATGGGCGTGATCTCGCCCCTGGGTTCCCTGGGCGTGGCGGTGCCGCTCGCCGTGGGGGTCGCGCTCGGCGAGCGCCCGGGGCCCGTGCAGTGCGCCGGCATCGGGGTGGCCGTACTCGGGGTCGTACTGGCGGGCGGCCCGGAGCTGCGCGGGGCGCCGGTCCGGCGGCAGGCGGTGCTGCTCACGCTGGTCGCGGCGGCCGGGTTCGGCGCCGTCATGGCCCTGATCGCGGAGGCGTCCACCACGGTCACCGGCCTCTTCCTCGCGTTGTTCGTGCAGCGCGTCACCAACATCGCGGTGGGAGGCTCCGCGCTCCTCGCGTCGGTCCGCCGGGGCGGCCGGGCGCTGCCCGACGAGGGGGCCCGGAGCGCCGTCGTGGCCGCACTCCCGGCGCTGGCCTTCGTCGGACTGGCCGACGTCGCCGCCAACGGCACCTACGCGCTGGCCGCCCGTACCGGCCCGGTGGCGGTCGCCGCGGTGCTCGCCTCCCTCTACCCGGTGGTCACGGCGCTCGCGGCGCGGGTGACGCTCGGCGAACGCCTGCGCGGGGTGCAGGCAGCGGGGGCCGGGCTGGCCTTGATGGGCACGGTGCTGCTCGCGACCGGCTGAACCGGGCCCGCCGGCCGCGGACCACCGGCACCGGGGTCCGCACGGGGCTCAGCCGCCCGGCACTTCGTCGAGTTCGAGGGTGCGCAGCGCGACCAGTTGCTCGGAGGTGATGCCTTCGGGGATCGGTACCGGGGCGGGGGTGCGCAGCGGCGGCTGCCAGCCCTTCTCCGGGTGGTAGCCGCGGACGACCTTGGCCGGGGCGCCGGCCACCACGGCGTGGTCGGGAACCTCCCCGCGTACCACCGCGCCCGCCGCCACCACGACGTTCCGGCCGAGGCGGGCGCCGGGCAGGATCACCGCGCCGGTCCCTATCCAGCAGCCGGGACCTATGACCACCGGTGCGGTGCGCGGCCACTGACGGCCGACCGGCTGGTCCGGATCGTCGTAACTGTGGTTGGTGGACGTGATGTAGACGTACGGGCCGCAGTACGTGTCGCGGCCGACGCTCACGCCGGCGTCGGCGACGACATGGCTGCCGCGGCCGAGGACGACCCCGTCGTCCAGGGTCAGGATCGGGTCGGTACCCAGATCGAGGCCGGGCATCATCCCCACGGTCAACGTGACCTGTTCGGCGATGATGCAGTGGTCGCCGAGCCGGATCCACCGCTCACCGAACACCGTGCCCTGCGGGAAGGCGAGCCGGGTGCCGGGACCGATCCGGCCGAAGCGCAGCGGCCCCGGGCGGTCGGCGGTGACCGCGCCGGACTCCCGCATCCAGGCCCAGCCGCGGTGCACGGCACGGGAGGAGACGCCGCGCCACGTGCGGGCGAGGAGGCGGGACGCCTTGCTGTTCTTCGGCACCCGCTCACGGTAGTCGCCGCGCCGCGGACCATCCCCCGCGCCCGTCTGTGATGTTCACCCCACTGACCGGCGGCGGGTGCGGCGTCGCTTACGGTTCCCTGGCACGGAAGATCGGACGGCGGGTCGCGTCGGCGGACACGGAGGCAGGGCATGGCGGAGCAGCCACTCATCATGGGCATCGGCGGCAGGGAACCGGTGGTCGATCCAGACGCCTTCGCGGCTCCGACCTCCGTCCTCGTCGGGGACGTGACGCTGGCCGCGGGCTCCAGCGTCTGGTACCACGCGGTGCTGCGCGCCGACTGCGGGCCGATCTCGCTGGGGCCGGACAGCAACGTCCAGGACAACTGCAGTCTGCACACCGATCCCGGTTTCCCGCTGACCGTGGGCGCGCGGGTGTCGGTCGGCCACAACGCGGTGCTGCACGGCTGCGTCGTCGAGGACGACGTGCTGGTGGGCATGGGCGCCACCGTGCTGAACGGCGCCCACATCGGCGCGGGTTCGCTGATCGCCGCGCAGGCGCTGGTCCCCCAGGGCATGCGGGTGCCGCCCGGCTCGCTCGTGGCGGGAGTGCCCGCGAAGGTCAAGCGCGCGTTGACCGAGGAGGAGCGCGAAGGCGTGACGTTCAACGCGACCGGTTACGTGGAGCTGGCCAAGGCCCACCGCGAGGCGCACGCCGGCTGACGGCGCCCGGAGCGGCGCACGGCGGGCCGGACGCGGGGCGGTCGCGGGACGTGGGTTTGCCGCGGGGCGGACGCGGTCCGTCGCGGGTCGCGGGCCGGACCGGTCCGCCGGTGGCCCCGGCGTCAGTCGGCCGTCCGCACCCCGGCGGGTTCGGCGACGGGCTCCCCGGCGCCGTCGGCCGCCGCGGCCTTCTTCGCCCGGTTCCTCACCACCAGCAGGGAGCCGACGCCGAACAGCACGGCGACCAGCAGGCCGATCCAGGAGAACCGCTTGAGCCACGCCTCCGCGACCACGCCCACCGAGTAGACGACGGCGGTGGTGCCGCCGGCCCAGACGATCCCGCCGAACACGTTGGCGATCAGGAACTTCCAGTACGGCATCCGCAGCACGCCCGCCAGCGGGCCCGCGAAGATCCGCAGCAGGGCGACGAACCGGCCGAAGAAGACGGCCCACATGCCCCACTTCTCGAAGGACCGCTCGGCCAGGCCCACTTGGGCCTCGCCGAAGTGCTTGGGGAACTTCCTGTTGAGCCGGGCCAGCAGCGGCCGGCCGCCCTTGCGCCCGATCGCGTACCCGATCGAGTCACCGACCACCGCACCGGCCGAGGCGCACGCGCCCAGGATGTACGGGTCGATGTGTCCGTGCTGGGAGGCGAGGAGCGCCGAGCTGACCAGGACGATCTCCCCGGGCAGGGGGATGCCGACGCTCTCCAGGCCGATGACGCCCGCCACCAGGAGGTAGATGCTCAGCGCGGGGATGGTTTCGAGCCATTCCTGGACGTGCAACGCCGGTTCCTCCCGTGCGGGGGTTCTTCTCGCAGCGCGTCGCCCGTACGGCGGCGCAGGCGGGAAGCCTACCTGGCGCGGCGCTTCCGGGGACCGCCGCACCCCCGGACGCACGCGGAGGCGCCGCCGCTCCCGGAGCGGGGAGCGGCGGCGGCGTCGGGCGGCTGCCGGAGCGCGCGCCGGTCCCCGTGCCAGGTCACCAGTGGGACTTGTGCCGGGTCAGCGACGGGGCCCGTGCCCGTTCAGCCGTGGGACCCGTGCCCGCACGCCGACGGGCCCGTGTCGGTTCAGCGGTGAGGACGCAGCGTCCAGAGGACCGTCATCTCTCCGGTCACCGCGCCGTCGGCCCGGTGGATCTCGATCGTCACGGGGAACTCGGGACGCTGTCCGGCGTCGAGCTCCGCGATCACGTCGGCGGCCGGACGGCCGAGGGTGGCGGTGGCGGTGACCTCCCCCATGGCCAGCTTCTTGTACCCGATCTCCGCCTTGACGGCGAGCGGCACGGCACGCGCCAACTGATCGCCGAAGGCGGCCATCACGATGGCGCCGCTCGCGGACTCGGCGAGGGTGAACATCGCGCCGGCGTGCGGGCCGCCGAGGTGGTTGTGGTAGGCGGCCTGGTCGGGCAGCCGGACGACGGCGCGCTCCGGGCCCGCCTCGTCGAAGGTGAGGTTCAGGGTCCGGACCATCGGTACCGTCGCGGCGAGCATCTCGCCGACCGTCGTCTCTTCAGCGCTCATGAGCCGCATGTTACTCACGAGTAGCCCCGGTTGACCAGAGCCCTGTGGCACCCGCCGGGGTCGCACCGTGCGCTCCGTCGGGGGCGGACGTAGCCGTGGGGCCGCGCCCCCTCTATGGTTACGAGCCATGTGGCCAGGACAGCAGCCGCCCGGGGGCGAGCAGAACCCGCAGGACCCGCAGCAGAACCCGTACCAGCAGCCGGGGTACCAGCAGCCGAATCCCTATCAGCAACCGGGATATCAGCAGCCCGGATACCAGCAGCCGGGAGAGCAGCCCGGTTACGCCCAGGGGCAGCAGCCCGGGTATCCGCAGCCGAATCCGTACCAGCAGCCGACCGCGCCGCAGTACGCGGTGCCGGGGCCGGACGGCGGGCCGGGGAACGACAAGAAGAAGACGACGCTGGTCGCCGTCGTCGCGGCGGCCGTGGTCGTGGTGGCCGCGGTGACCACCGGGGCGGTGGTCCTGAACAAGGACGGCGACGAGGGCGGCACCGACGCCAAGGCGTCCCCGTCGGTCTCGGCCGAGCCGACCGGCGCCACCTCCTCCGCCCCCGCCAACCCGCGTGGCGAGGACGGCGACGCGGTGCCGACGGTGGCCGGCTGGAAGGTCGTCACCAACCCGAAGTGGGGCACGCGGTTCGACGTCCCCGGCGACTGGGAGGTGGCGAGCCCCGGCGTCTTCTCGGGCTTCGAGGACGCGAAGGAGCCGCTCGGCTCCCCGGCGGCCGGCTTCACCGCGCCCGCGTACTACAAGAGCAAGTGGTGCGTGGACGACTCCGACAAGGACGGCGACGAGGAGGAGACCAGCCTCGCCGGCGTCGGTTCGAAGGGGGCGCAGGGCGCCAAGTCCTCGGCGGAGGCGGCCACCAACGAGGCGGGCACCTGGGTGTGGGCCGCGTACGCCCAGACCGACCCCAAGGACAAGATCAAGGTCGGTGAGCCGAAGGACTACACCACCGCCTCGGGCCTCACCGGCAGCGTGGTCGAGGCCACCGCCACCGGACTGGCCAACAAGAAGAAGTGCGACAGCGACGGCAAGTCGATCGCCTTCAGCTTCAAGAACGGCAAGGACGTCTACGCCACGTGGGTCCTGTACGCGGCGGCGGGTGTGGACGACGAACTCCCGGACGCCACGATCAAGAAGATCCTGAGCACCGTGCGCCTGGTGGAGTCCACCTCCTGACGGGACGCACGCCGACGGCCCTCCCGGCCGACACCCCGCACGACCAGGCCACATTCGTCCGCTTTTGCCGCGCTTCAGCGCGGGGACTGACCGCACCGGGCCGCGACCGCCGGTCGGTCAGTCCATTTGGCAAGACGGGCCGTGGCCATGGATAGTCCCCGAGTGGCATCCCTCGACACCCCTCCCCGCCCCCGACGCCGGCCCGCCTGGGCCGGACGCAACTACACCCTGCTGACCGCCGCGGCGATCACCACCAGCCTGGGCAGCAACGGGGCACTCATCGCCTCCGCGTTCGCGGTCCTGGAAGCGGGGGGCGACGCGGGCGACGTGGGCCTGGTCGCCGCGGCCCGCACCCTGCCGCTGGTGCTCTTCCTGCTGATCGGCGGCGCGGTCGCGGACCGGCTGCCCCGGCACCGGGTGATGGTCGCCGCCAACACGCTCAACTGCCTCTCGCAGGCCGCCTTCGCCTGGGTCGTGCTGACCGGCGACGCGCAGCTGTGGCAGATGATGCTCTTCACCGCCCTGTGCGGCACCGGGCAGGCGTTCTTCAACCCGGCCGCCGAGGGCATGCTGATGTCCAGCGTCGGCCCGGAGCAGGCCGGACGGGCGTTCGCCCTGTTCCGGATGGCGATGCACGGTGCGGCCATCGGCGGCGCGGCGCTCGGCGGCGTCATGGTGGCCGCCATGAGCCCCGGATGGGTCCTCGCGGTGGACGCCGCGGCGTTCGCCGTCGCGGGGGCGCTGCGGGCGTTCCTCGACGTGAGCCACATCCCCGCCCGTGAGGGCTCCGGCGGTCTGCTGTCCGACATGCGCGAGGGGTGGAAGGAGTTCGTCGGCCGGACCTGGCTGTGGGCGATCGTGCTGCAGTTCTCGGTCGTGGTGGCCGTGGTGGGCGCCGCGGAGTCGGTGTACGGCCCGCTGGTCGCCCGGGACGAACTCGGCGGGGCCCGGCCCTGGGGCATCGCATTGGCGGCGTTCGGCGTCGGCACGCTCGGGGGCGCGTTCCTGATGATGCGGTGGAAGCCGCGCCGCCTGCTGCTGGCCGGAACGCTCTGCGTCTTCCCGCTCGCCCTGCCGTCGGCGGCGCTCGCCGTCCCGCTGCCGGTGACCGGGCTGTGCGCGGTGATGTTCGTCAGCGGGATCGCCATCGAGGTCTTCGGCGTGGCCTGGATGACGGCGATGCACCAGGAGATCCCGGAGGAGAAGCTGTCACGGGTCTCGTCCTTCGACTGGTTCGGCTCGGTGGCCATGGTGCCGCTGGCGACCGCCGTGGCCGGCCCCGTCGAGTCGCTGGTCGGCCGGAGCTCGGCGCTGTGGGGCTGCTCGGCGCTCGTCGTGCTGGTGACGGCCCTCGTGCTGCTCGTTCCCGACGTCCGCAATCTGCGGCTGCGCGTCGCGCCCAAGGAGATCCGCGCGCACGACGGCGCCCCCGCGGCTCGGACGGGCGTCTCAGCCGATGCCGAAAGCCCCGTCGGGGGGCTGGGGTGAGGCGACCGCCCCGGCGTCGGTGACCGGTTGCGCCCGGCCCGCCCTGCGGCGGACCTCGGCCCCCTGCTCGACCCGCGCCGGGAAGGCGTCGGAGGCGCAGCGCCGGGCGAGGGCCGCCGTGTCCAGCGGCGTGTGCGAGGCCAGCAGCAGGACGTTGCCGAAGCGCCTGCCGCGCAGCACGGCGGGTTCGGCCACCAGCGCCAGGTCGGCGAAGACGGCGGCGAAGGTGGCGAGCTGGGACCGCAGGAACGCGAACGGGGCGCCGTCGGCGAGATTGGCGGCGTAGATCCCCTCGGGGCGCAGGCAGCGCGCGGCCGCCCGCGCGTACTCGACGGAGGTGAGGTGGGCCGGCACCCGCGATCCGCCGAAGACGTCAGCGACCAGCACGTCGAGGGACCCGGGCGCCGTCGCCCCCACCACCGCCCGTGCGTCCTCGCCCCGCACCACGACACCGCTGTCCGCCGGCAGCGGCAGGTGCTCCGCGACCATCGCCAGCAGCCCCCGGTCCGCCTCGGCCACCTCCTGGCGCGAGCCGGGCCGGGTGGCGGCGACGTAGCGCGGCAGGGTGAGCGCGCCACCTCCGAGGTGCAGCACGTCGAGCGGCTCCCCCGGCCCGGCCGCGCAGTCCAGGACGTGCGCGAGCCGCTGGACGTACTCGAATTCCAGGTGCGCCGGATCGTCGAGGTCGACGTACGACTGCGGCGCGCCGTCCACGGTGAGCAGCCAGGCCCGGTCGGCGTCCACGTCGGGGAGCAGGCGGGCGGTGCCGTGGTCGACCTCGCGGACGACGGGTATGGGCTCGTTCACCCCACCATTGTGCGGTGGCCGCGGCGCGCTCCCGACCGGCCCCGTCCCCTCCTCCGGGGCGCGGAGGAGGGGACGGGCGCCGTCAGAGCAGCGCGGTGACGGTGCCGGCCCCGACGGTCCGTCCGCCCTCACGGATCGCGAAGCCGAGACCGGTCTCCAACGGGACGTCGCGCCCCAGTTCCACGGTCATGGTGACCGTGTCGCCGGGCCGCGCCGGGCCGACCTCCCCGAGGTCCACGTCCCCGACCACGTCCGCGGTGCGGAGGTAGAACTGCGGCCGGTAGCCGGTGGCGACCGGGGTGGTGCGGCCGCCCTCGCGCGCCGACAGCACGTACACCCGCGCGGTGAACCGGCGGCTCGGGGTGATGCTGCCGGGCGCCGCGACGACCTGCCCCCGGCGGACCCGGTCGCGCTCCACGCCGCGCAGCAGCAGGGCCACGTTGTCGCCCGCCTCCGCGGAGTCCATCGGCTTGCCGAAGGTCTCCAGGCCCGTCACCACCGTCTCGACGTCCGCGCCCGGCACCGAGACCCGGTCACCCACCCGGACGGTGCCGCGCTCGACCGCGCCGGTCACGACGGTGCCGCGCCCGGTGATGGTGAGCACGTTCTCCACCGGCAGCAGGAACGGCGCGCCGGTGTAGCGCACCGGCGTCGGCACGTACGTGTCCACCGCGTCCAGCAGGCCCTCGATCGCGGCCGTCCAGCGCGGCTCGCCCTCCAGCGCCTTCAGCCCCGACACCCGGACGACGGGCGCCGTGTCCCCGCCGTAGCCGTGCGCGGACAGCAGCTCGCGCACCTCCAGTTCGACCAGGTCGGTCAGCTCGGGGTCGCCGGCGTCGGCCTTGTTCAGGGCGACGACGATGTGGTCGACCCCGACCTGACGGGCCAGCAGCACGTGCTCCGCCGTCTGCGGCATGACCCCGTCGAGCGCGGACACCACGAGAATCGCCCCGTCGAGTTGCGCGGCGCCGGTGACCATGTTCTTCACGTAATCGGCGTGGCCCGGCATGTCGACGTGCGCGTAGTGCCGGGTGCCGGTCTCGTACTCGACGTGCGCGAGGTTGATGGTGATGCCGCGCCGCGCCTCCTCGGGCGCCCGGTCGATCCGGTCGAAGGAGACGTAGGAGGTGGTACCGCCGCGCTCGCTGAGCACCTTGGTGATGGCGGCGGTGAGAGTGGTCTTGCCGTGGTCGACGTGACCCATGGTGCCGATGTTGAGGTGCGGCTTGGTGCGCACGTAGGCGGTCTTGGACATGGTTCGGCCCTCGGTTTCGGAAGCTGGAGGAAGCGATGAGGGACCCCGGGATCCGGCCGACCCTCCCCTTGCGGGGTCCACCGGACGATCGGGGGAGGGTCAGCTTCGGGTGGTGCCGAGGACGGCGGGCGCCGCTGCGACGGCTGCCGCGAGGGGCGTGGCCGCGACGGGCACGACGGCAGCCTTCGGCGCGTCCGCGACTGCGGACGGCGCTGCGGGGAAGGCGTACCGGAACATGGGCCGAGCATGCCCCCGACGCCGCCGCCGCGTCGAACGGTTTTCCCGCCGGGCCGTCCGCGTCCGGCCCCCGGATCAGAGGTGCTGGGTCGCCACGTGGGCGGCGAGCACGTCGACGGTCCCAGGGAGGTCGGCAAGGGTGCTCGGAGGGCCTTCGGGCATCCCGCGGGAAGATCCGGAGCGGAAAATTCCGTACGCGTCCACGAACTCGTATACGGAATCCCCGTGCATCACGGTCCCTGCGGCGAGCGAGGGGCAGCCCCGGCTTTCGATGCCCAACGCGCCAAAGGAAGAGGCGGGGGGGGACGATCGGCCCTGCACCGGGGCTGTCACGTCCTGGGCCGGAACCGGAATCTGCCGCGCAGGGCCGGCGGCAGGGCTCGCGGGCGGGGTGCACCGTGTTCACCGCGCCCCCATTACGGCGATCACACACGCGTTTCGGTTAGTCTCCCCAAATGTTCGAACCCGTTCCCACGGCGCGGCCCGGCCACGGTCTCGCCCTGCGCTGTTCGAGGGCCCTGTTGTCGCCCTGGTCCCGGTTCTCACTGCTCGTGGCGGTCCTCCTCGCCGCCGCGACGACGACCTTGATGTTCGAACCCCAGAGACTCCTGGAGTCCGGCTGGCCGGCCCAGTCGGTCGGCGGACCGGCCGCCCTGCTCTTCGGTCTGCTGTACGGGGTGTGCACGGTGGCGTTCGTGCCGCGCCCGCTGCTGAACCTCGCGGCGGGGGCGCTCTTCGGCAGCCAGGCGGGGCTCGCCTCGGCCGTCGCGGGCACGGTCCTCGGCGCCGGCATCTCCTTCCTGCTGGGCCGCACGCTGGGCCAGGACGCCCTGCGCAAGCTGGTGCGGGGGCGGGTGATGAAGGCCGCGGACGGTCAGCTCAGCCGGCACGGCTTCCGCTCCATGCTGGCGCTGCGGCTCTTCCCCGGGGTGCCCTTCGCCGCGGCGAACTACTGCGCGGCCACCTCGCGGATGGGCTTCGCGCCGTTCCTGCTGGCCACCGGCGTCGGCTCGGTACCTAATACCGCCGCCTACGTCGTCGCCGGCAGCGAGGCGGCGTCACCGACCTCGCCCGTCTTCCTCGCGGCGACCGGGTTCATCGCGCTCTCCGCGGTGGCGGGGGCGCTGGTCGCCTGGCGCAAACGGCACCGGCTGGGCGGCGGGGACCGGCCGGCCGGGGTCCCGGTGGCCGAGCAGTCCTGAGCCCTGAGGCCGGGGCAGGCGGCAGAACGTTCACCCACAGGCGATACGCTGCCCGCGACCCAAAAGGATCTCGGGGGCAGCAGTACCCCTTCCCTTTCTGATCTTTTCCGACCGTTTTCCGCACGCGCCGACGGGTTGCTCCCGCCGGCGCGTCGCATGATCACCTCCGGGATGGCCTACGCCCCATGAGCTGGTTCGAATCATTCGTCCTGGGCCTCGTACAGGGACTGACCGAGTTCCTGCCGATCTCCTCCAGCGCGCACCTGCGGCTCACCGCAGCCTTCGCCGGATGGCACGACCCGGGCGCGGCGTTCACCGCCATCACGCAGATCGGCACGGAAACCGCCGTCCTCATCTACTTCCGCAAGGACATCGCCCGCATTCTGTCGGCGTGGTTCCGCTCGCTGACCGACCGCTCGATGCGAGGTGACCACGACGCCCAGATGGGCTGGCTGGTCATCGTGGGCTCGATCCCGATCGGCGTCCTCGGCATCACGCTCAAGGACCAGATCGAGGGCCCGTTCCGCGATCTCCGCCTCATCGCCACCACCCTGATCGTGATGGGCGTCGTCCTCGGCGTCGCGGACCGCCTGGCGGCCCGCGACGAGACCGGCGGCAAGCACCGGGCCATCAAGGAGCGCAAGTCGCTGCGGGAGCTGGGCATCCGGGACGGCCTGATCTTCGGCGTCTGCCAGGCGATGGCCCTGATCCCGGGCGTCTCCCGCTCCGGCGCCACCATCAGCGGCGGTCTGCTGATGGGCTACACCCGCGAGGCGGCGGCCCGCTACTCCTTCCTGCTCGCCATTCCCGCGGTCCTGGCCTCCGGCGCCTACGAACTCAAGGACGCCGGCGAGGGTCACGTCTCCTGGCCCCCGACGATCTTCGCCACACTGATCGCCTTCGTGGTGGGATACGTCGTGATCTCGTGGTTCATGAAATTCATTTCCACCAAGAGCTTCATGCCCTTCGTGATCTACCGCATCCTGCTGGGCATCGCGCTGTTCATCCTGGTCGGAGCGGGCGTGCTGAGCCCGCACGCGGGAGAGTCCGCAGGCTGATCGTGGCCCGCCTCCCGGTCGGCGCCCGTCGTCGCCTTCCGGTCCGGCCGGTGCGGCCATCGGGTGCGACGGGCTCCGACCCGTCGCACCCTGGGGTCATGGGTAATCCACCGATCGTCATCCACCGGCCCACGCAGTCGGGTGGCCGCCGGGTGACCGTGCACTACGAGGGGCGCGACGAGATACTCGGGCTCGCCCACTCCGACCGCGACGTGCTGGTCTTCCTCACGAACGCCGGGGTCGACGATCCCGAGCTGGTGCTCGACAACCCCATGTGGGTCGAGTGGCGCGGCGGCCGGGCGCACTCGTACGAGGCGGCGTGACGCTCCCGGTCAGTGAGCGTCGTGCACCTCCCGGCCCGGCATCCGTGCACCTTGCCCGGCCCGGCATCCGGCGCGGGGCGGGCAGCGCCCCGGCCGTCAGGGCGTGTCGCCGCGCCAGTCCCAGCGGTAGGGCTCCCCTGCCCGGGGGCCGTACTCAGCGCGGCCGCCGGGACCGTACGCCCCTATCTCGGTGATCAGGGCCGCCCCCTCGGCCAGGGCCGTCTCCGACCAGCCGGTGACGTCGAGAAGCAGACCGTCCAGCGGTCCGCCCACCAGTTCGCGGTAGGTATGACCCGGCCGGGGTCCCGGGTCCGGGTCCTCGTGGTCGGCGCCGTACACCCGCCGCCGCATCAGCTCGTCCATGCCGGAAGGATCGCACCCGGCACTGACAACCGCAGCGCACGATCCGCTCAACGGGCCCCGGAATCCTTCTGCCACCGGGCGTACGGCACCCGCGCGATCTCGCGTACGCCGCCGAAGGTGCCCCACTCGTTCTTGCCGAGCCGGGTCAGCGGACGCAGCGCCTCGACCTCCGGGTGGCCGTCCACCAGCACCTCGTCGTCCACGGCGGCGTGCACCACCCTGCCGAAGACCACGGTGGAGTCGCCGAGCAGCACCGTGCTGTGCAGTTCGCATTCGAGCGCCACCGGCGACCCCGCCACCCGGGGCGGCGCGACCCGCAGGCTCGGCTCGGCCTCGATCCCGACGGTATCGAACTCGCTGACGCCGGGCGGGAAGTCGGTGGCGGTGGCGTTGATCTGCTCGAAGAGGTGCTCCGGGGCGAAGTTCACGACGAAGGAGCCGGTCTGCTCGATGTTGCGGAGCGAGTCCTTGCGGCCCACGGAAGTGAACTGGACGATCGGCGGGTTGACGCACGCCACGGTGAAGAACGAGTGGGGTGCGAGATTGGCGGTGCCGTCGGCGCCCACGGTGGAGACCCAGGCGATGGGTCGGGGCACCACCACGGCGGTCAGCAACTGGTAGAAGGCTCTGGACTGCATGGTCTGAGGATCGAAGTCGACGCGCATGATCATCAGTATCGCGCGCGGGCGGCGGATTCCAGCCGGGTACCCCGGCTTCGCCCTTCGCTCGTTCTGCGGAAGGTGTCCGGTGACGGCAGGGTCACGCACCTCCGGAGCCACACGTGTCCGCAGCGCCCCTCCGGGACGACTTGGAAGTACCCGAGCACGCCCGTAACGGCCGCGTCACCCTGAACCTGTACGACGCAAACTGTCGGCATGCACGCCCGGGCTCCCCGGCGCCCGTCTGCGCATCTCGTCCGACCGCTTCGGTCCCGAAGCCCGTGTCGACCGGCAGTACGAGGATGCCGAGGCCACCCGTGCACCGCTGGGCTGAGGCCCGCTCACCCAGATCCACAGGGAGAACGACACCCCCGCCTTCACAAGTCCGCCTTCGAAAACGGAAGGCTGTCCGCTCCGACGGCACCGTCGACCGGGCAGTCGTCCGGCCCACGGCGCCGAGATGCGTTTCAGCCAAGTAGCCGCAGGCTGTGTGCTCTTGCACGGCAAGGGTCGACGCATCGCACACCTTCGAAGATCCGCTCCAATCCAGGGTGCGCAGCCCGTCCGAAAGCGCTGGTGTCCGAAATCGCTGCGGCGTCGTTGAGCACGGCAACAGCACCATCGCTTCCACGAGCGGGAACTCATTGACGTCCGTCGAACGACGGTTACGCCGGGGACGGGTGCCCGCCGAAGGCTGCGCCCACCTCCTGCGGCGCCCAGCCGCCCGATCACGAGACGGCGAGCCGACCGAGTCACGCGCCCCCATCAGGCCCCGCAGCACCCTGCCCCTCCGTCGAAGGTGAGACGACGCTCATGCCCCCCGCTCTTCCTCGGTCCGTGAGACCGTCGAGACGTACCTCGGCCGCCACCCCGGCGAGCGAGACGACCTGACCGGACTGCTCGCCGCGGCGCTGCGCGAGGTGGAGGAGGAGGCCGGGATCGCGCCTGGGGACCCGTGCCTGACCCGGCAGCTCCTCGGCTCCCCGGTCGACACCCGCTACGACGCCCCCGACGTTCGCAGAAAACTGCGGCCGGTCATCGATGTCGCTGAAGGTCAACTCCGGATCGATGAACAAGTTCGGGTTCACCGATCCGACATTCATCAAGACGTTCCGGGTTCCACCTCGGCGCCCCAGAAGTCCTTCGTCCCGGGCCCGGGAAGGCGCGGCCCCAGCGCCTTGGCCGGTGAGAGAAGCAGCCCGTCCGGGAAGAACGCCCCCGGAGAAGACCTCGCCCTGCTCGTCGGCCTCGATGTCCTGGTGCTCCACACCACCGCACAGTTGCCACAACTGACGCAGCTCAGAGGGAAGTTGAAAGCCGAGGCGATCGCTGAGAAGCGTGTCGGCGCGCTCGATCTCAGCCTCGGTGGCGGGCGGCAGGAGTGAGGCGTGCGAGAGGGGTGCGTGTTCGGCGAGCCATGCGGTGATGTTCCGCCATGCCGCCTCGAGGCGGGCGGGGCCGGTGTTCTCTTCGACAGGCATGCGGGCAACCGTAGGGCAGGACGATGGGCGGGACGACTGCCTCATGGCCGGTGCGGAGATACCGGTGCGGAACTGGCTGACCACGGTCCCGGCGCGGCCCACGGACAAGCTGGTCGGCCTCGTCGAGGGAATCGCACGCGGCGACACCCCGGCGACCAGCCTCCTCATCATCGACCCCGTCCGGCTGGCACTCATCGGCGCGGACCGCTGACGCCCGATGCCCATCCGGAGCCGCGCGTCCAGAGCCGCGCATCGGGCGACGGGGCCGGGCGAACGTCCTCAGGGGGAACAACCCGTCAGGGGGCGGCCGGTGCGGAGGTGCTGCGGCGGACGATGAGGCGGGGGGTCATGGTGGTCTGCATGGCGCGGTCCCGCTGCCCCTCGACCCGCTCGATCAGCATCTTCGCGGCCGACGCGCCCATGGTGTGGCCGGCCTGGTCGACGCTGGTCAGCTGGACGGGGGCCAGTGCGGCGACGGCGGTGTTGTTGTAGCCCACCAGCGAGACGTCCTCGGGGATGCGCAGTCCCAGTTGGTGTGCGGCGCGGTAGACGCCGAGCGCGGCGACGTCGGCTCCGGCCATGACGGCGGTCGGGGGTTCGGGGCTGGCCAGCAGGCGCATGCCGGCGGCGTATCCGCCCTCGTCGGTGTAGGCGGTGGGCAGCACCTGCGCGTGCTCGCGCAGCCCGTGCCGCTCCATCGCCTCCAGGTATCCCTCGGTGAGGGCGATCTCGGGGGTCTTCTTCCACTGGCCGTTCTTGCTGCCGGGCGCCGAGATGAGAGCGATGCGCCGGTGCCCGAGCGCCGCGAGGTGGTCCACGACCAGCCCGGCCCCGGTGCCGTCCGCGTCCACGACGGAGTCGTGCACCTCGGCCGGATCGTGGTGGCCGATGACGACGGTGGGCGTCTCCGCGGCCGTCGCGAGCACTTCCGACCGGGGAGTTCCCGGTGCGATCAGGATGAGCCCGTCCATCTGGCGGTCGACCAGGGACTGGATGGTCTTCGACTGGTCGGCCTGCCGGAAGCCGGGGGCTCCGATGAGGACGGTGTACTCGCTGTCGCGGAGCTGGTCACGCACGCCTTCCAGGATGTCCGCGAAGAAGGTGTTGCGGATGTTGTCGAGCAGGACACCGATCGTGTAGGTCCGGCCCCGCATGCCCCGGGCGGCCGCGTGCGGCCGGTAGTTGAGCTCCGCCATGGCGGCCCGGACCTTCTCCTGCATCGCCCCGCTCACTCCGTAGGCGTTGCGGAGCACCTTGGACACCGCCGCGGTGGAGACGCCCGCGTGCTGTGCCACGTCGGTGAT
Organism: uncultured Streptomyces sp.; assembly: GCF_947488945.1. GTDB lineage: Bacteria > Actinomycetota > Actinomycetes > Streptomycetales > Streptomycetaceae > Streptomyces. The sequence continues at coordinate 61,513 of NZ_CANLBS010000012.1, read as the reverse complement.
GGTCACGCGCTTGCCGCGCTTGGACGACGTGTCCATTCGTGTGCACCCCGGGTTTCTCGATCCCATACAACGATCTACATCATGCCTCACCGGCCGCCGTTTGAGTACGCGCCTTTTCCGCAACGTTACGTAGCAGTGTCTTGACGGGATGCGGAGCCGCAGGCACTGTTGTGCCACTTCGACGTGAAGAACGTTATACAAAAACTTCTCTCCGAGCCGCTTCCGTGCCGGACGTCGTCCTCCGCTTCGCCTCCACGATGACAGGGAGCCCACTGTGAACGTCCGTTCGTCCCTCGCCGGAAGACTCCGGTACGCCGGCCTCACCACCGGCGCCGCCGCGATGGCGCTCCTGACCACCGCCTGCGGAGGCTCGGGGGCGGCCGGCGCCTCCGCGCCGGAGAACTTCTCCTATCTGAGCGTCAACGAGAACACCACCGTGAAGACCGCGCTGGGCACCCTGGCGAAGGGGGCGTGCGCGAAGGCGGAGAAGGCGCTGCCGCTGAAGGTGGAGACCGTTCCCCAGTCCGGCCTGGACCAGAAGCTCCAGCTGCTGGCCGGACAGAACGCCCTGCCGGTCCAGTTCGCGGCGGGCAACGCCCCCGCGCTGACGCAGCAGCTCTACACCTCCGGCAAGGTCGCCGACCTGGAGAAGGAGCTGACGGACCTCGGCGTGTTCGACCAGCTCGAACCCGCCGCCGTCTCGACCGTCAAGGCGCTGTACGGCGGCAAGGTCGAGGTGCTGCCGTACGAATACAACATCGAGGGGATCTTCTACAACAAGAAGCTCTTCGCGGACAACGGCATCGCCGTCCCCGGCACCTGGGACGAACTGGTCGACGCCGCGGCGGCGTTGCAGGCGAAGGGCGTCCAGCCGTTCTCCGCCTCCGGGCAGCAGGGCTGGCCCATCACCCGGCTGGTGAGCACGTACCTGTACCGCAGCCTCGGCCCGGACGCGCTCCGCGCGGTGGCCGACGGCAAGGCGAAGCTGACCGACCCGGAGTACCTGAAGGCGGCGCAGGAGATAGCCGCTCTCGGCGAGAAGGGCTACTTCGGCAAGGGCGTCGGCTCCATCGACTACGACACCGCGATGAACCAGTTCCTCTCCGGCAAGGCCGGCATGTTCTACATGGGCAGTTGGGCACTGACCAACATCGCGGACGAGAAGCAGAACAAGGTCGGAGCGGACAACGTCGGCTTCATGCCGTTCCCCGCGGTGACGGGCGGCAAGGGCTCCGCGGACCAGTACCCGTCCAACGTCGGCCTGGGCATCGGCCTGAACGCGAAGTCGTTCGACGCGAAGACGGGGGACTGGGTCTCCTGCATCGCGAAGAACTTCGGCAGCACCGCCCTGAAGGACCACGGTTCGATCTCCGGTTTCAAGGTCAACACCCCGGTCGAGTCCACCACCGAGGTCGCCTCCCAGGTCCGCACCACCATCAGCGGATCGAAGCAGAACGTCCTGTGGTTCGAGGCGCTGTTCAGCACCAAGGCCACCACCGTCAGCCAGACCAACGCGGCCGGGCTGGCGACCGGGAGCATGAGCCCCGAGCAGTTCATGAAGGCCGTGCAGGACGCCCTGGACGCCGCGTAGCACCCGGCGCGTCGTGGTCCGGGCGCGGTACCCGCCTCCCCGCGGTGCCGCGCCCGGCCGCCCGCCCCGCTTCCGCGCAACCGTTCAACACCACAGAACACCACAGAAGTGGACACCTTCCATGCACCGTGTACTCGGTGACCGCAGGGCCGTCGCGATCCTGATCGGTCCCGCTCTGCTGGTCTACTCCCTCATCATGCTGGTCCCGATGGTGTGGTCACTGGGGTACTCCTTCACCAAGGGCAACACGATCGACGGGTTCACCGGGAACGGCCTGGACAACTTCCAGCGCCTGTTCACCGACCCCGCCGTCCGCGAGGCCCTGGCGTTCACCCTGAAGTACGCCGCCGTCGTGACCGTGGGCCAGGTGCTCACGGGGTACCTGCTGGCCCTGCTCTACGTCTTCTTCCTGAAGAAGTCGTCCGCCGTCGTGCGCACCCTGGCGTTCTTCCCGGTCGTGCTGCCCACCGTCGCGGTGGGTCTGCTCTTCCAGAAGTTCTTCCAGGTCGCCCCGCAGACCGGTCCGGTCAACTCCCTGCTGAACATGGTGGGTCTGGACTCGGTGGACTTCTTCGGCAGTGCCGGCAGCGCCTTCTGGGTCCTGGTCACCATGGACGTCTGGCGGTCCATGGGCTTCTACGCGGTGCTGCTCTTCGCCGGACTGGTCGACATCCCCGAAGAGGTGCTGGAATCCGCCCGGCTGGACGGCGCCTCCGGTCTGCGGCTGGTCCGCCACATCGTGGTGCCGCTGTCCTTCCCCGTGCTGATGTCGTCCCTGATCTTCAGCGTCAACGGCACGCTGAAGGTCTTCGACTCGATCGTCGCGCTCACCAACGGCGGTCCCGGGGACGACACCTCACCGCTGACGCTCTACATGTTCCAGACGTCGTTCACCTACAGCGACTACGGGTACGGCAGCACGATCGCCTTCCTGTTGACCGTGGTCTGCCTGCTGGTGACCCTGGTCGTCTTCCGCCTCTCGCGCCGCGACCTCACGAAGGGCTGAAGCCATGGCCGTCACCACCCCCGCCGCAACCACCCCGCGCGAGGCGACACGGACCGCCCCGGCTCCGCCCGCGCGGCGCCGAGGACGCCGCGGCGGCTCGCTCTGGGTCAAGGCCGCCGTCGGCCTGCTCCTGGTCGTCGAGGTCTATCCGCTGCTGTGGATGTTCCTGACCTCGCTCAAGTCCAACGACGACTACCTCAACAACTCCACCTGGAGCCTGCCCTCCACCTGGGAGTGGGGCAACTACACCGAGGCCTGGACCACCGGCCACATCGGCCTGTACATGAAGAACAGCGTGCTGGCGGTCGTGCCCTCGCTGGCGCTGATCCTGCTGCTCGGCACCGCCGCGGGGTTCGCTCTCCAGATCATGGTCTGGAAGGGCCGCAGCCTCACCCTGCTCCTCTTCCTGGCCGGCATGATGGTCCCCTCGCAGATGATCCTGCTGCCGCTGTTCACGATCTACTTCCAGACCGGCCTGTCGGGCACCCTCTGGCCGCTGATCCTCACCTACACCGGCACCGGTCTCCCGCTCACGGTGTTCATGATGGCGACCTACTACAAGACGGTCCCGCGCGAGCTGTTCGAGGCGGCCACCATCGACGGAGCCGGCATCCTGCGCGCCTTCTGGACCATCAGCGTGCCCATGGTCCGCAACGCGATCCTGACCGTCGGCCTGGTGCAGTTCTTCTTCATCTGGAACGACCTGCTCATCGCGCTGACCTTCACCAACAGCCAGGACCTGCGCACCGTGCAGGTCGGCCTGCTCAACTTCACCGGCGACTTCGGCGCGACCCAGTACGGACCGCTGTTCGCCGCGATCTGCATCAACGTCTTCGGGACGCTGCTGATCTACCTCTTCCTCAACCAGAAGGTCATGAAGGGCCTCACCGGCGGAGCCGTCAAGGGGTGACCGCCCGCCCCGCTCCCCGCACCGCCCCGCCCCCCTTTCACGGAAGGCCCTCCTCGCATGTCCCTCCAGCCTGCCCCGGTGACGTTCGAGCACCTGCCGGACGGCCTCGGCATAGGCGTGGCCGCCCCGCGCCTGACCTGGACGCTGCCGCCCGGCGCCCCCTCCGCGCTCGCCCACGAGATCGAGCTGTCGCGCGACGGCGAACTCCTGCGCACCGGAAGGATCGTGAGCGCCGAACAGGTCCTGGTCCCCTGGCCCGGCGCCCCGCTGACCTCCCGCGAACGCGTCGGCGTCCGGGTCCGGGTCTGGACCGGCGCGGGGGGGCCTTCGCGGTGGAGCGAGTCGCGCACGGTGGAGGCGGGGCTGCTGCACCCCTCCGACTGGAGCGCCGTGCCGGTCGGCGGCGCCTGGCCCGAGGACCCGGACTCCGACCGCCGGCCGGCCCGGGTCCGCCGCGACTTCACCCTTCCGCGCCCCGTCGTCCGTGCCCGGCTCCACGTCACCGCGCACGGTCTGTACGAGGCCGAGATCAACGGCGTCCGGGTCGGCGACGACGCCCTCTCCCCCGGCTGGACCGTCTACCCGGAGCGGCTGCGCTACCGCACCCACGACGTCACCGCCCTCCTCGGCGCGGGCGCCAACACCCTCGGCGCCTGGCTCGGCGACGGCTGGTACCGGGGACGGTTCGGCTTCGACGGCGGTACCCGGAACATCTACGGCACCGACCAGTCGCTGCTGGCCCAGCTGGAGGTCGTCCACGACGACGGCAGCACCACCGTGCTGGTGACCGACGCCTCCTGGAGCGCGGCCCCCGGCCCGATCCTCACCAGCGGGCTCTACGAGGGGGAGGTGCACGACGCCCGCCTCGACGAACCCGGCTGGTCGGCGCCCGGACCACGCACCCGCGGCGACTGGTCGCCCGTCCGGACCGGCGTCCGCGACCCGGCCACCCTGGTCGCGCCGCAGGGACCGCCGGTGCGCTGCACCGAGGAGATCGCGCCGGTCACCGTCATCCGGCGGGGCGCGGGCCGCTTCCTGCTGGACTTCGGGCAGAACCTGGTGGGCCGGCTGCGGATCACCGTCGACGGCCCGGCGGGCACCGAGGTCACCCTGCGCCACGCGGAGGTGCTGGAGGACGGCGAACTGGCCACCCGCCCGCTGCGGGAGGCGCACGCCACCGACAGGTACATCCTGGCGGGCAACGGTCCCCGTACCTGGCAACCGCGGTTCACCCTGCACGGGTTCCGGTACGCGGAGGTCACCGGATGGCCAGCCGACGAGATGGCCGACGGGGCGGTCACGGCGCTCGTGCACCACACCGGCATGCGGCGCACCGGATGGTTCGCGTGCAGCGACGAGCTGGTCAGCCGGCTGCACGAGAACGTCGTCTGGAGCATGCGCGGCAACTTCGTCGACATCCCCACCGACTGTCCCGCCCGCGACGAGCGCCTGGGCTGGACCGGTGACCTCCAGGTGTTCGCGCCGACCGCGTCGTTCCTGTACGACTGCGCCGGGATGCTGGACTCGTGGCTCACCGACGTGGGCATCGAGCAACTGCCGGACGGGACCGTGCCCTGGTACGTGCCCGTCATACCCGGCGGCCCGATCTGGACGCCGATCCGGCCGGGCGCCGCCTGGGGCGACGTCGCCGCCCTCACCCCCTGGGTCCTGTACCAGAGGTTCGGCGACCTGGACCTGCTGCGGCGTCACTTCACCACCGGCCGGGCCTGGGTGGACCGCGTCGCGCAGCTCGCCGGTCCCGGCCGGCTCTGGGACACCGGCTTCCAGCTCGGCGACTGGCTCGACCCCGCCGCACCCCCGGAGGACCCCGGCGCGGGCCGCACCGACCGCCATCTGGTGGCCACGGCGTACTTCGCCCGGTCGGCCCGGCACCTGTCGCTGACGGCCGGGGCACTCGGCGAGGACGCCGCCGCCCTGCACTACGGGCGGCTGGCCGACGAGGTGACGGAGGCGTTCCGCCGGGCGTACGTGCTGCCTTCCGGACTGATGACCGGCGACAGCCCGACGGCGTACTGCCTGGCCCTGGTCTTCGACCTGCTCGACGGCCCGGAGGGGCGGGCCGTGGCCGGCGACCGGCTGGCCGCGCTGGTGGAGGAGGACGGGGCGCGCATCGCCACGGGCTTCGTCGGCACGCCGCTGATCTGCGACGCGCTGACGGACACCGGGCACCTGGAGACGGCCTACCGGCTGCTGCGGCAGACCGAATGCCCGTCGTGGCTGTACTCCGTCACCCAGGGAGCCACCACCGTGTGGGAGCGCTGGGACAGCCTCCGTCCGGACGGGACCCTCAACCCGGGCGGCATGACCTCCTTCAACCACTACGCCCTCGGGGCGGTGGCCGACTGGCTGCACCGGGTCGTCGGAGGCCTCGCCCCGGCCGCCCCCGGCTACCGCGCCCTCACCTTCGCCCCGCGCCCCGGCGGCGGCATCACCTGGGCCGACACCCGCCACGAGACCCCGTACGGGACGGCCGCGCTCCGCTGGGAGGTGACCGGGGACGGTCTGACGGCCCGGGTGACCGTGCCCGCGGGCTGCACCGGGTCCGTCGAACTCCCCGGCCAGGAACCGGTCACCGTCGGTCCCGGCGACCACACCTTCGCCGCGCCGGCCGTCGCGCCGGTCGCCGCCTGACCGGACGGGGTACCGCTCCCCCGCTCTCCCCGTATCCCCGCTCCCGGCGGCCGCTGCCACCCGCCGCCCGGGGCCCACGAACCGGTGCCGGGCCGTCCTGACGCGGCCCGGCACCACCTCCGGCCCGGCACCACCCCGTCCCGCGGGCCGGGACAGCACGCCGGCGGGTCGGGCCTGCGGGCCCGCCCCGTCGAAGGACGGACCGCCGTTTCCCTGCACTGCACGATTCCGATGGAGCCGCCATGAATCGCCGCACGTTCATATCCGCCGCCGTAGTCACCGCTCTCGCCGCCGGACCGGCGCCCGCGTTCGCCGGAAGCCGGGGCGCCTCCGGGGGTGCCGCCGCCGGGGGCACCGCCGTAGCCGACCGGGTCGGCGCCCTGCTCGCCGCCATGACACCGGCCCAGAAGGAGGCGCTGGTCCGGTGCGACTTCGCCGCCCTGGCCCCGCTCGGCGTCCCCGCCCTGACCATGGTGGACGCCTCCGCAGGTCTGCGGGGCGAGGCGGGCGTCACCGCGTTCCCGGTGCCCGTCGCCCAGGCGGCCACCTTCGACCCCGAGCTGGCCGGCCGGTTCGGCCGGGCCGTCGCCGCCGAGGCTCGTGGCAAGGGGTTCAACAACGTCCTCGGTCCGACCGTGGACCTCACCCGCACCTGGCACTTCGGCCGGCAGGCCGAGGCGATGGGCGAGGACCCCCTGCTCGCCGGGGTGCTGGGCGCCGCCGTCACCCAGCAGATGCAGCAGCAGCACGTGGTCGCGACGGTCAAGCACTTCGCGGCCTACACGCAGGAGGCCGATCGCTTCTCCGGGAACGTGGCCGTCTCCGACCGCGCCCTGCACGAGATCTACCAGGAGCCGTTCCGCCGGGTCGTCGCCGCGGCACCGGACACCTCGGTGATGATGGCTTATCCCAGGATCAACGGCACCTTCGCCTCGCAGAGCCCGGCCCTGTTCGACGACCTCAAGAAGGTCCTGGGCCTGCGCGGTTACACCGTGCCGGACTTCTGGGCCGGCGACGATCCGATCGCCGCCGCCCGCGCCGGGATGGACCTCGCGGGCCTCGGTCCCGGCGGTGTCAAGGTCCCCGTGGGCGGCCTCACCGACGGCAGCGTCCCGGCGGCACGGCTGGACGACGCGGCCCGGCGCATCCTGACCAGCATGGTCGCCTGCGGACTCCTCGACCACCCGCTGCCCGCCCCCGCCGCCGTCGTCAGCACCTCCGAGCACCAGCAGCTCGCGCACGACCTCGCGGTGGACTCCACCGTCCTGCTCACCAACCGCGACAAGGCCCTGCCGCTCACCGGCGGCCTGCGGAGCCTCGCCGTGATCGGCCCGGCCGGCCCGGACAGCCTGACCGGCGTCTCCGGCTCCACCTACGTCGACCCCGGTGCCTGGACCACCCCGCTGACCGCCCTGCGCGCGCGGGCGGGCGCCACCACCACCGTCACCCACGCCCAGGGCACCCTCGGCGACGTCCCCCTCACCCCGGTCCCCGCCGGCGTGCTCTCCGGCGCGACCGGAACCGGGGGTCTGCCGGGCGTCTTCTACGCCGGGGCGGTCGCCGCGGGCACCCCGGTGGCGACGGGCGTCGGCGCCGGACTCGACTTCACCACCGCCCCCGTCCCCGGCCTGCCGGACGTCTGGTCCGCCCGCTGGACCGGCAAGCTCACCCCCACCCGGACCGGCCCGCACCGCTTCTCCCTCCTCATTGCCGGCACGGCCAGACTCGTCGTCGACGGCGTGACCGTCGTCTCCGGGACCCGGCGGATGCGCCGGTTCTTCCTCGGCCCCTACGACTACCCGCTGCAGGGCGTCACTGACCTGACCGCGGGCAAGCCCGTGGACATCACCGTCGAGTACACCAACAGCACCGCCGAGGCGGGGACCTGCGGTCTCACGCTCGGCTGGCAGCCGGAGTCACTGATCCCCGCCGCCGTGGAAGCCGCCCGCGCCGCCGAAGCCGCCGTCGTCGTCGTCAACCGGATCGCCGGCGAGGAGATGGACCACGCCGGTCTGTCGCTCCCCGGCGACCAGGACCGGCTCATCTCGGCGGTCGCGGCCGTCAACCGCCGCACGATCGTGGTCCTCAACACGGACGGGCCGGTGGCCATGCCTTGGCTCGGCGAGGTGGAGGCCGTCGTGCAGAGCTGGTACGGCGGCCGGGGCATGGGAACCGCCCTCGCCGCCACCCTGTTCGGCGACAGCGACCCGGGCGGCCGGCTTCCCGTCACCTTCCCCGCGGACGCCGCCCAGGGACCGGGCGCCACCCCCGCGACGTACCCCGGAACGGGCGGCACCGTCAGCTACGCCGAGGGGACCGCGATCGGCTACCGCTTCTACGACGCGCAGGGCCGGACGCCGCTCCACCCGTTCGGGCACGGACTGTCGTACACCACGTTCGCCCTCGGCTCCCTCGACGTCGCCTACGACGCGACGACGAAGGTGCTCACCGCCTCCGTGACCGTCACCAACAGCGGCAGCCGCAAGGGGGTCGAGGTGGTGCAGCTGTACGCGGGACTGCCCGAGGCCGCCCGCACCGAACCGCGCCGCCTGATCGGCTTCCGCAAGGTGCGGCTGGAGGCGCGGGCCTCCAGCCGCCTGACGTTCACCGTGCCCGCACGGGACCTGAGCGTCTGGAGCGGCGGCGCCTGGCAGCTGACGGCCGGCCGCTACACGGTCCACGCGGGCAGGTCCTCGCGCGATCTCTCCCTCCAGCGCGTCATCACGGTGTGATCCCGGCGGGGTGCGGGAGATCCGCCCGCACCCCGCCGCCCGTCACGACGGCCGCCCGGCCCGTGGAGTGCGGCCGGGCGGCCGGTCCGCCCCGCCACATCCCCGAACCCCGGCCCGGAGCCCAGCCATGTCCTCACCCTCACGGCGCACCCGCGCGGTCGTCGCCGCCTTCCTCCTCGTCCCCTTGTCCGGGTGCGGAGCCGTCGGTCCGTCGGACGGCGACACCCTGCGGGTCACCGCGAACGTCACCGACCGCGCCTCCATGGACGCGGTGGTCGCCGCCTTCGGCAGGCTGCACCCGGACACGGAGGTGGCCGTCACGTACGCCGAGACGGACGTGCTCCAGAAGAACCTCGGCCGCCAACTCGCTTCCGGCGACGGCCCGGACGTCTTCACCGTGTGGCCGGGAAACGGGAACCCCGCCTCGGTGCAGGCCCTCCAGGCGCAGGGAAGCCTGCGTGACCTGAGCATCCGCAGGTTCGCGGTGGACCTGCCCGAGGACGTCGGCACGGTCGTCCAGGTCGATTACCACACGTACGCGGTGCCCACCAACTACAGCGGCGTCGGGGCCATTTACTCCAAGGAGTCGCTCGCCGCGATCGGCGGGGCCGTTCCGGAGACCTGGGACGAGCTGATCGGCCTCTGCCGGACGGCCCGTGAGAAGGGCACCGTTCTGCTGGCGCTGGGGAACGAGACGCCGTGGGTCACCCAGCTGGTCAGCTACGCGCTGGTCGCCACCACCGTGTACGGCACGGTTGCGGACTTCGACGAGCGGATGCAGACCGGGGACGCGACCTTCGCGGGCTCGGGATGGCGCGACGCCCTGGGCAAGTACCTGGAGATGGACGAGGAGGGCTGCTTCTCCGACGACCCCCTGCACACGACCTACGAGGAGACGGTCGCCGACGTGGCCGGGGGACGGGCCGTGGGCGTGGTCCAGGTCGCGAGCAGTCTCACCGAGATCCAGGCACTGGCACCCGACGCCGAGTTGGGCATCTTCGCGCTGCCGGCGGGCGACGATCCCTCCCGCACCCGGATGCCGGCGGCGGTGTCGGCGGCGTACGGGGTCAACGCGCTGAGCAAGCACCGCAAGGCCGCACTCGCCTTCGCCGACTTCCTCGGTTCGCCGGAGGGGCAGAACGCGTACAACCGGGCCGGTGCGACGCTTCCGGCGATCCCTAACGACGCCTTCGCCGTCAAGCCCGCGCTGACCGTCCTCGCGGAGCAGCAGCGTTCCGGGAAGGCCGTCCCGTTCATGGACCAGCTCTGGCCCCACCCGGCCGTGCAGCAGGCGCACTTCGACCAGGTCCGGGCGCTCTTCGCCGGGACCACCAGCGTCGGCGCGGCTCTCGCCGCCATGGACCACGCGTACGCGACCGAGCAGCAGTAGCCCCGCGGGGCCCGCACCGGGTGTGTCCCGAGATCTCCCCCGGAACGGCAGACATCAACGCAATGGATGAGCGTATCCAGCGAATCGATTTCCCTGATTCCCCCTACCGGGGCCACATTGGTCGTACCGCTCTCAGAAGGGACGCCTTCGTGACACCCGCACCCGACCCCCGCCCGGCCGCGCCACCCCTGAGGGCCCGGTGCCCGGTCACCCATCTGCGCCACGTCGGACTGGCCGTGCCCGACCTGGGCAGGCAGGTCGACTTCTACGCGGGCGCGTGGGGCCTGACCGTGGTCGCCGAGGACTCCGGCATCGCCTTCCTCGCCGCCGAGGGCTCCCCGGAAAGCTTCGTGGTCCGGCTCCGCCGCGCGCCGGAGCGACGCCTCGACCTGCTGTCGTTCGGGGCGGCGGACACCGCCGCGGTCGACGCACTCGCCGCGCGGATGCTCACCTGCGACGTGCAGGTGATCGGGCGGCCGGGCCCACTCCGCACGCCGGGCGGGGGGCACGGTTTCCGCTTCTTCGACGTCGACGGCCGCACCGTCGAGGTCTCGGCCGACGTGGCGCCCCGCCGGCGCGGCCCCGGCGAGGGGCGGGACGCCGTCCCGGTCAGCCTGTCCCATCTGGCGGTGGAATCACCCGACATCGACCGCACGAGGGCGTGGTACGAGCGACACCTGGGCCTCGTCCCGGCGGGCACCCTGGGCTCCGCGCGTACCGGCGAGGTCGCGCACTTCCTGGAGGCCGACCGCCGACGGCCCGCGCTCACCGTCACGCGCGGCCCCCGCACGGCCCTGCACCACGTCTCCTTCGCGATGCGCGGGCCGGACGCGTCCGCGCGCGGCTCGGGGCGGGTCGCACGGGCCGGCTTCCGCCCGACCGACGCGTCCGGCCCCCTCCCCGCCGGGGTCCGTGCGGCGGTGCGCTTCCTCGATCCGCACGGCAACACCGTCGAGTACACCGAAGGTCCCGCCCCGCTCACGGGCGCCCCGGGACCGCAGACCCGCGGACCGTCCGGGCGGGCAGCCACCGCCGTGCGGGGCGACGGGGCCGCCGGGGCCCGGGAGCCGCACCCCGCGCCCGACCGGGGCTGCTTCATCGCCCCGCCGGTGTGAGCACCCGCAGTCCGGCCGGATCCCGCCCGTTGACCCCGGGGCATCACCTTCCTACAATCATCAGTACACCAATGATTGCCGCACATGACATTTCCGGCAGTCGCCGCCGGCGTCACCCCGCCCGCACCGCGCGGCCGCCCTCCGACACCCGCCGCCCCGTCCCCGTGACACCGAGGAGACCGCATGCCCTCGTCCCCGCATTCCCGTGAACTCGCCGTCGTGGGAGGAGGCATCGGCGGCCTGGCCGCCGCCCTGGCCGCCGCACGGGCCGGCCGGGAGGTGACGCTCGTCGAACGCGCCGCGGAGTTCGGCGAGATCGGAGCCGGTCTGCAACTGGCCCCCAACGCCTCGCTCGCGCTGGAGGAACTGGGCGTGCTGGACGAGGTGCGCCGCACGGCCGTCATGCCGCCCCGGCTGGTCATGATGGACGCGCTGAGCGGCGAGCGCGTGACCGAACTCGATCTGCGGTCGGACGCCTACCGGGAGCGGTTCCGCCACCCCTACGTCGTCATGCACCGCACCGATCTGCATGCCGCGCTGCTCGCGGCCTGCCGGGCCCACCCCCGCATCACCCTGTTCAACAGCCGCACGGTGACCGGCGCCGAGCAGGACGCCACCGGTGTCCTCCTGCGGTTCGCCGGGACCACCGAAGTGCTGCGCGCCGACGCGGTGGTGGCGGCCGACGGGCTGCACTCGCGCCTGCGCCGGCAACTGCTGGACGACGGCCCGCCCGTCTGCTCCCGCTACGTCGCCTACCGCGGCGCCCTGCCCATCGACCGGATGACCGGCAGCATGTCCGAGGACGCCGCCGCCGAAGCGGTCATGGTGTGGGCGGGCCCCCGCATGCACCTGGTGCAGTACCCCGTCCGCCGCGGCGAGCTGTACAACCAGGTGGCCGTCTTCGAGAGCGACCGCTACGACCCCGGATCGGACGACTGGGGCACCGAAGCCGAGCTGGAGGAACGCTTCGCCGGCACCTGCCGCACCGTCCGTGACGCGCTGCCGCTGATCTCCCGCGACCGCCGCTGGCCCCTGTACGACAGGGAGCCCGCCGACACCTGGGTGTTCGGGCGCGTCGCGCTGCTCGGCGACGCCGCCCACCCGATGCTCCAGTACCTCGCCCAGGGCGCCGCCCAGGCGCTTGAGGACGCCGTCGCGCTGGGCTCGGCCCTCGGCGCCCACGCCGACGCGGCCGACGCCTTCACCGCCTACACCGCGCGGCGCGGGGAACGCGCCGCACGCGTCCAGACCAACGCCCGCCGCTTCGGCGAGATCTGCCACCTGGAAGGCATGGGCGCCACCCTCCGCAACAGCCTCCTGCGCCTCCGCTCGCCGCAGGACTTCGACGACATCTCCTGGGTGTGGACACCCACCCGCACCACCGCTTCCGCCACCTCCTGACCCGACCGCGAGGAGACCACCATGACCGACGACGACCCCGCCTACGCGGCGCTGCAAGGTGTCGGAGCGGCCCCGCTCTGGCGCTACTACGGCAACCTCTTCCCCGCGCAGCCGCGCAGCCGCGCCGTCCCGTACCGCTGGAGCTGGCAGGAGCTGAGGCCCCACCTGCTGCACTTCGCCAAGACCCTCTCCCTCGACGAGGCCGAACGCCGGGTCCTGATGCTGGTCAATCCGGGGCTCACCGTTCCGCCCGCCACGGTCAGCACCCTGTACGCCGGGCTGCAGATCATCCTGCCGGGCGAGACCGCGCAGGCGCACCGGCACACGTCCAACGCCTTCCGCTTCGTCCTGGAGGGCAGCGGCGCCTGGACCACCGTCGACGGCGAACGGGTCCACATGGAACCGGGCGACCTGCTGCTGACCCCGGGCTGGCACTGGCACGACCACACGCACCGCGGCGAAGCGCCGATGATCTGGCTCGACGCGCTCGACTACCCCCTGGTCAACGCGCTGGAGGCGGGCTTCTACGAGAAGTACCCCGAACGCCTCCAGCCCGTCACCCGCCCCGACGACGCGGGCAGCCGGCACTTCCTGCACGGCCGCCTCAACCCGACCTGGCTCACCCAGGACGGGCCGAACTCCCCGATCAGCCGCTACACGTGGGCGGAGACCGCCCGCGCGCTCGACGCCGTCGCGGACTCCGCCGAGGGCAGCGACGTCGACGGCATCGTCCTGGAGTACACCAACCCCTGGACGGGCGGGCCCGTGATGCCCACCATCGGCTGCCGCGTGCAGCGCCTGCGCCCCGGGTTCCGGGGAGCCGGCCGGCGGCACACGGCCTCCACCATCTTCCAGGTGGTCCGGGGCGAGGGCGCCACGATCGTCGACGGTGTCCGACTGGACTGGGCCGAGCACGACACCTTCGCCGTCCCCGGCTGGGCCTCGTACCGGCACGTCAACGCCTCGTCCGGCCGGGACGCGGTGCTGTTCTCGTACAGCGACGAACCGGTGATGCGCGCCCTCGGGCTGTACCGCACCGAGAGCGCCGACCCGGGCGCCTGACCCCGGGCACCCGACCGGGCCGCGCCCGACCGCCCCACCGAACCGACAAGGAAACCCGCGCATGCGCCTCGCCCTGTTCCACGACGGCCGACTCGGACTCGTCGACGGCGACGACGTCGTCGACGTCACCGAACGCCTTGCCGGCCCCGGCCCCTACGGCCCCGCCGGCCCCCTGCACCGCCACATCGAGCGACTGGCCGAGGGCCACGGCCCCGCAGCCCCTGACCTGGACGGCTGCCCCCGCCGTCCGCTGGCGGACACGGTCCTCGAAGCGCCGCTGCCGTTCCCCGGCAAGATCATCGGAGCTCCGGTCAACTACCTGGACCACAAGGCCGAGATGGAGTACACCACCTCCGTCGCCGAGCTCGGCGTCTTCCTCAAGGCCAACTCGTCCGTCATCGGTCCCGGCCGCGACATCGTCCTGCCCTACACGGACCGGCGGACCGACCAGGAGGGCGAGCTCGGCGTCGTGATCGGCAGGACCGCCTCGCACGTCTCCGCCGACGAGGCGCTCTCGCACGTCTTCGGCTACACCTGCGTCCTGGACATCACCGTGCGGTCCGGCGAGGACCGCTCCACCCGCAAGTCCTTCGACACGTTCACCCCGCTCGGGCCGTGGGTGGTCACCGCCGACGAGATCCCCGACCCCGACGCCCTCGATCTGCGCTGCGACGTCGGCGGCGCCACCCGGCAGCGGACCAACACCGCCGACCTGATCTACGGCGTGCGCGAACTCGTCGCCTACACCAGCTCCGTCATGACGCTCCACCCCGGCGACGTGATCGCGACCGGCACGCCGGCCGGTGTCGGCCCCCTCGCGCACGGCGACCGCGTCGTGGTGGAGATCGAGCGCGTCGGACGCCTGGAGGTCGGCGTGGACGGATCGCGCGCCCAGCCGTACGACCGGCGTCCGGGCCACCGCGCCGGCCCGAAGGACTGAGGGGGAAACCCGGCGCGCCGGCGCGGTGCCGTCCGCTCGTAGACTCGCGGAGCACCGCCGCCGCGCCGGCGGCACCGCGCCACGAGAGAAGGACGGCCCCTTGGCACGCGCACTGGACCTGGAGAGCTACGTCGGACACCTGATCCGCCGGGCGGAACAGGTCCACACCGCCCTGTGGGCGGAACACGTCTCCCGCGAGGTCAGCTCCCAGCAGTTCGCCGTCCTCAACACCCTCGCGCGCGAGCCGGGCATCGACCAGCGCACGCTGGCGGGGCGCACCTCGCTGGACCGCTCCACGGTCAACCTCATCGTGCGGCGGTTCACCGACCAGCACCATGTCGTCCAGGTACGGGACCCGGACGACCGCAGGCGCACCCTGCTCGACCTCACCCCGGCGGGCGAACAGCTCCTGCGCGGCTTGATCCCGGCGGCCGAGCGGGTCAACGCCCGGCTGATGGATTCGCTGCCGGAGACCGAGCGGGCCGTGGCGGTCTCCCTGCTGCGGAAGATCGCCTGCATGGAGGACCGGGCGCCGGACGGCCGCTGATCCGCCCGAACCGCCACCGGGGGAACGTACCGATTCGACCCGCCCTGACCGGTCCCCCGTCCCACCGGCCCGCTCCGCCCCCTGACCGCCCGCCGGACCACAGGGTGCGGGGCCGGGACACGCCCGTGCCCCGGCCCCGCACCGCGCGTCATCCGTGGACGCCCTCCGCCCGAGCCCGCCGCGTGCGAATCAACGCTTCACGGTGTGACGCTTGTTGGGCACGCAGTGCGTCATGGTGAGACCGGCGACGTCGCGGGGCGGATTGTGACCGAGGCGCGCGAGGCGCTCGCGCTCCTGCTCGTCGAGGTTCTGGGTGGGCAGCGGCTCCAGGTGGGACACGTCGTCCGGGCCGATGCCGAGCCCTTCCCCGACCCGCAGACCGAGGTCGTTCTCCACCATGAGCAGGTGCCAGACCATGCGCTCCTGGACGGGCCGGTCGCACTGCGCGAACAGGTCGGTGAAGTTCTTGACCAGATCGTCGCGCTCCCACTGCTCCATCAGCTGGTAGCGCTGCCCGGCCTGCTGGTAGTCGTTGGTCCGCGGAATCCGGGACCGGGTGAGCCGGCCGCGCAGTTCCGGGCCCTGCTCGTCGTGGGTGGGGTACCGGGCCTCCCGGAGGCCGCCGGTGATCGACGGTTCGTAGTTGACCTCGGGGTTCTCCCCGCCGTGGCCGTTGTCGTAGGCCATCAGGCCGTCCCGCTGGTTGGTGGCGACACGGGCGTGCTTGGCCTGGTTGACCGGCAGCTGGAGATAATTGGGGCCAACCCGGTAGCGCTGGGTGTCGCTGTAGGAGAAGGTGCGGCCGACCAGCATCTTGTCGTCCGAGAAGTCCAGCCCGTCGACCAGGACGCCGGTGCCGAAGGAGACCTGCTCGTTCTCGGCGAAGTAGTTGTCCGGCACCCGGTTCAGGACCATCCGGCCCACCGGCCGGGGCGGGAATTCCTGCTCGGGCCAGGTCTTGGTGTCGTCCAGCGGGTCGAAGTCCAGCTCCGGGTGCTCGTCGTCGGACATCATCTGCACGACCAGCTCCCACTCGGGGTACTCGCCCCGCCCGATCGCCTCGTACAGGTCCTTCGTCGCGTGCCCCAGCTCGCCCGCCTGGACGTTCGCCGCGTCCTCTTCCGTCATGCTGCTGACGCCCTGCTTGGGCAGCCAGTGGTACTTGACGAGCACGGTGCCGCCGTCGGCGTTGACCCACTTGTAGGTGTTGACCCCGAAGCCCTGCATGTGGCGGTAGTCGGCGGGGATGCCGCGCGGACCGAACAGGTTCACCAGCATGTGCATGCTCTCCGGGGTCTGCGACATGAAGTCGAAGATCCGGGCCGGCTTCTGCTCGTGGCCGACCGGGTCGGGCTTGAGGGCGTGGATCACGTCGGGGAACTTGATGGCGTCCCGGATGAAGAAGACACCGAGGTTGTTGCCGACCAGGTCCCAGTTGCCGTCCTCGGTGTAGAACTTCACCGCGAATCCGCGCGGGTCGCGGGCGGCCTCGGAGGAGTCGCGGCCGCCGATCACCGTGGAGAAGCGCACCGCCACGTCCGTGCGCTTGCCCGCCTCCTGGAACAGCTTGGCGCGGGTGTAGCGCGCGATCGGCTCCTCGCCCCACTTCCCGTACGCCTCGAAGAAGCCGTACGTGGTCACACCGCGCGCGTGCACGACCCGCTCGGGGATGCGCTCCCGGTCGAAGTGGCTGATCTTCTCCAGGAACTGGTAGTTCTCCAGCGTGGCCGGGCCGCGTGCCCCGACGGTGCGCTGGTTCTGGTTGTCGTAGACCGGATGGCCCTGCCGGTTGGTCAGCACCGGACGGTCGTCGCCCGCGTCGCTGCCCTTGCCCACCGTGTCGGTCATGGTCCGCACTCCTCGCCTCTCGGGAAACACGTACGCCGGGGTGTTCCCCCCGGGGGCCGCTCCGTGCGGGTTCGGGCGGGAACATCCGCCATCCGTGGGCGCAGCAGGACCCGTCCGGCCGCCCGGACGGGCCCCGACGGAGCCGCCGCAGCCGCCCCGGACACGCCGGAGGGCCGCCACGGAGGTGGCGGCCCTTGCGTCGGCGGGACGGGACGGCGTAGGGGCCGGCCCGTCGTCACCTCGTGCGGCGGTCCTGGTGCCAGGACCGGCGTACGTCAGCTCGCGTAGGTCTCGAACTCGGCGATCTTGGGGGTGCCGGAGGCACTGGTGATCTCGAAGGTGATCTTCTTCGCCGAGACCGGCGAGAAGGCGGCGGGACCGGCCGTCGTGCCCGTGGCCAGGACCGCACCGGTGTCGCCGTTGAGGATGCGCCAGCCCTTGACGACACCGGTGGCGCCGGATGCCTCACGGACGTTGACCTTGGACACCGTGGTGGCGGAGTCCCACTTGACGGAGACCGATCCGGTGGTGCCGCTCGGCGACCAGAAGGTGCTCAGACTGCCGTCCTTGACGTTGCCGTAGCTGCTGCCGGACGCCTTGCTCGAACCGTCGGCTCCCGCACCGAGGCTCAGGTTGGTCCCGCTGGGCTGCGTCGGACCGGTGGTCGGGTCCGGGGTGGGGCTGGTCGGCGCGGTCGGGGTCGGCGTCGGCGTCGGGGTCGGGGTGGTCGGCGTGCAGCTGCCGTCCGACACCTTCAGCCCCTTGTTGGCACCCGCGGTCGCGGCGACGATGGCCGGCACGCAGCTGGCGTTGTCCAGGGTGTAGGAGTACGGGATGCTGACCGTGGTGTTCGACGTCGGGTTGGGCCCGGCGGGCTTGTTCTCGGCGCTCGGGGTCGACCAGGTCACGTTGTCGAAGGTGTTGCCGCTGACCTGCCAGTAGCCGGCCGCGTCGGTGTAGAAGGTGCCGAGGACGTCCTTGGAGTCCTTGAAGTAGTTGTTGTCCACCTTCGCGCGGCCCCCGGCACGGGAGTTGATCCCGGACTCGTTGAGCTTCACGTAGTAGTTGTTGTAGATGTGCGCGATGCCGCCACGCAGCAGCGGGGTACGGGAGTCGAGGTTCTCGTACAGGTTGTGGTGGAACGTGACGTTGCCGTTGGACAGTTCGGTCTCGCTCGACCCGATGAGTCCGCCGCGGCCCGAGTTGCGCAGGGTGCTGTAGGACAGGGTCACGTACTGGGTGTTGTCCTTCATGTCGAACAGGCCGTCGTAGCCCTCCGACTCGCCGCCCGAGGCCTCCAGGGTGGCGTGGTCGACCCAGACGTTGCGGACGTTGCTCTCCATGCCGATGGCGTCGCCGCCGTTGGAGGTCGGCGAGCCGGACTTCTTGACGTTCTTGACCGTCACGTTCTGGATGATGATGTTGCTGGACTCCCGGATGTGGATGCCCAGTTGGTCGAAGACCGCGCCGCCGCCGACGCCCACGATCGTGACGTTGCTGATCTGCTTCAGCTCGATCACGCCGTCGGCCGTGTTGCAGCTGGCGCCCGACACCTTGGCGGTGTTGGCGTGGTTGATGGTCCCCTCGACCTGGATCGTGATCGGGGTGGTGCTGCTGGCCCGGCTGCACAGGGCCTGGTGGATCGCGGTGCCCGTGGTGGCCTTCACCGTCTGGCCGCCCGCCCCACCGGTGGTGCCACCGTTCTGGGTCGCGTAGCCGGTCACTCCGCCGGTTGCGGCAGACGCCTGCGGCATCGCCACGACCACACCGGTCGCGGCCGCCACGGCCATCGTGCCCAGCGCCGCATAGAGACGCAGTGCTGCTGGTCGCTTCATTTCCATGTCCTCAATTCACCTGTGAATGACGTGCGTTGCCGGTTCAGGTGGTGCGGCGGGCCCTCCGCGGTCCGTCCGGTGACACCGGACGGACCCGACGGCGGCCCTGATGCGGGTACTGCTCCCGAAGCGACCGGACCGGCGGATCCGGCGCGGCCCGGAGTACAGGCCACTGGGCTCAGAAGGAGAAAGCGCTTTCTGGACGTGACCATAGAGCCGCCCGAGTTTGACTGACAAGGCTCGTGCAGCGGCGAAATGACTATTCCGCTCCGCCGGGCGCGTCCGCACACGGCACCCTCGGACCGACCGGACTCCCACCGGGAGAGAAAGCCGACGTGAGAGGCAACATGCCTGTTCCAAACCTCGGTTGACCCGACAAGAAATCTCCGCGAAATCTTGTCGACCCACGCCGGGCGGCCGATCCGTGACGCTCCGGCGCACACGGCCAGCTTCCGGTTCAGGACCGGCAAACGACCCATGGGGTGGAGAAGGCGCTTTCTGTCACGAGTCGCCTTCAGGTGTCATGCGAGTGGTCGGACCTTGCTTCGGTCGGATACGGGGACGGCCGTCCCCTACGGCTGTACGCGTCGGGCAGGCGGGGGGTGGGGCGCACCCTCTGGGCACGCGGGCGGGACGGGGCTGGGGCCGGAACGGCAGGGTGGGACGGGGCTGGGGCCGGAACGGCCGGGCGGGGCGGGGCGGGGCCGAGGGCGGCAGGGCTGGGCGAGGGCCGGGCGCATCGGGGTGGGCGGGGCCGGGCGCACCCTCGCGTCATTCCCCGTCGGCCGGTCCGGGCCTCGTCGGCGGCGCCGGGAGGGCCCAGCGGATGGTGCGGGTGATGAGGTGGCCGGTGGGGGCGACGAAGGCGCGCTCGAACCGGGGGACGTAGGGAAGGTGCAGCGGGGCGCGGGCCCACGACGGCAGCAGGGCGATCGCGTTGGCGGCGAGCACGGCGTACGGCGCGCGGGCCGCGAGCGGCAGCGGCGGGCGCAGCAGGATGAAGCGGGCCGCCTCCAACGCCTCGGGGGTGGAGCGCAGTTCGGACCGGTAGGAGGCGATGCACCGGTCCAGTTCGCGGCGGCTGCGCGGCGGGTTCTCGGCACCGAGGGCGAGGGCGACCCGTGCGGCCGAGTCGAGGTAGGCGTCGCAGCCGGCGCCGTCCAAGGGGTCGCGTCCGTAGCGCAGATGGGCCCGGAGGAAGCTGTCCACCTCGGTGGCGTGCACCCAGGTGAGGAGGTGGGGGTCGGACGCGCGGTACCGCTCCCCGGCCGCGGTGACGCCTTCCACCCGCGCGTGGACGCCGCGCACCCGGGCGACCGCCGCCTCGGCGTCCGCGGCGGTGCCGAAGGTGGTCACGGCGAGGAAGGTGCTGGTGCGCTGGAGGCGGCCCCACGGGTCGCCCCGGTAGCCCGAGTGGGCGGCCACCGCCGCCATCGCCAGCGGGTGCAGCGACTGGAGCAGCAGGGCACGGAGGCCGCCGACGAACATCGACGCGTCGCCGTGGACCCGGCGGACCGGGTCGTCCGGGGCGAACCAGCGAGGCCCCGGTGTGGTGTGGATGCGCGCACGGGTCGCCGGGCCGTCGGGACCGGCGACCCGGCCGAAGAGCCCGGCTCCCAGCCGCTGGCGGACCGTCCTGGGCACGTAAGCCGGATCGTCCATGGTTCCAGTATCCGCCCCCCGGACGGAACGGGGACCGCCTCCGGGCCGGCAATCGACGCGTCCGGCCGAGGCTCGACGGGCGGCGTGTTCCGCTGCCGCTCACCGCCGCCCGGTGCGGACCGTGGCGCATCCTACGCAGGTGGTCGCCGCGGGGCGCACCTCGAGACGGGCCTCCGCGATCGGCTCGTGGCAGCGTACGCACACCCCGTAGTCATCGCCGCCTTCGAGCCGTTGCACGGCCCGGTCCAGCTCGTCCAGGTGCGCGTGCGCCGCCGCCAGGAGCGACGCCACGTGCGCGCGTTCGAACGCGGTGCTCGCCCCCTCCGGGTCGTGCTCGTCGTCGACCGCCACCAGGGCGTTCGCCTCGACGATGCCCTCGTACTCCCGGTCCAGCGACGCGATCCGCGCGAGCGTCCCGGCACGCGCTTCCTCCAGCCTCCCGCGCGCGTCGGGATGCTCGGGCAGAGGCGGCTGGGGCAGGGCGAACACAGGGGACATGTCCGCCACAACACGGACGGGCCGGACACCATTCCGGATCCCGCCCGGCGACGGCGGCGGCCCGGGCGCGACCGGGCGGATCCGTCGGCCGCCGCGCGCGACGCCCGACCCGCGGCTGCCCCGGCACCGGCCGTCCCGCGCCTACGATCACGTCACGGGCCGGTCCGGACGGTCCGTGAGCCCTGTGCCCCCCACCTGGAGGAACCGTGTCCAAGCCCCCGCTGCCCGAAGACGCCGTGGCCATGCTCGCCCGGCCCAACCCGTGCACCATCACCACGCTGCGCTCGGACGGGGCGCCCGTCTCCACCCCGACCTGGTACCTGTGGGAGGACGGCCGCGTCCTGGTGAGCATGGACGAGGGACGGGTCCGGCTGAAGCACCTGCGCCGCGACCCCCGGGTGACCCTCACGGTCCTGGACGAGAACGACTGGTACACCCATGTGAGCCTGCTGGGCCGGGCCGTCGAACTCCGCGACGACGAGGGTCTCGCCGACATCGACCGCATCTCCACCCACTACACCGGGCATCCGTACCCGGACCAGGTGCGCGCCCGCGTCACCGCCGTCATCGAGATCGACCGCTGGCACGGCTGGGGCACCCACAAGGACAACGACCAGGCGTCCACCTGAGCGGCCACGGGCGGCGGACGGCGCGACGGAGGCGCGCGCACCTCGGCCCCCGGCTCCCCGGCACCCCGGCTCCGGTCCGGCTGCCCGCACGCGGCTGCCTGCCGGACCGGTCGGCAGAGGAACATCCGACGGCAGGGCGACCCGGCCGCCTCGACAGATCGACGCCGGGCCGATGGCCCCTGTAGGGGCCCGCACCGGTGAGGACGGCCGGACCCGCACCACGGGTCCGGTCGTCCCGTGCACCGGCCGCTCCGGCCCCGGCCCGGCCGGCGGAACCGTCGGTGCCGGTTTCGGCGACCGGGGCTCAGCCCGCGGTCGCGGGCGCGTCGGCGACGGGGGGCGCGGCGGCGACGGAGCGGCGGCCGGCCGCCAGGAGCACCACCGCGACGACCGCCGAGGCCGCACCGAGCAGTCCGACGGCCGCGGCCAGGCTTCCGGCCGCCCCTTCCAGCGCGATCAGCACCAGCGGGCAGACGAACTCTCCGCCGAAGAAGGCGGCGAGCCACAGACCGGTGCCGCGCCCGCGGTCGGCGAAGTCGAGGCGGCCCATGGCCCGGGTCAGCAGGGACGGCAGCAGGAAGCCCGTACCGACGCAGTTGACGACCGCCCCGATCACCAGCACCAGCGTGTTCCCGGCGAGGAACATGATGCCGAACCCGACCGCGCAGACCGCGAAGACCAGCGGCAGCACCGGGTCGGCGGGGCTGCGGCGCCGGGAGAAGACGATCGCGCCGGCCACCGTGGCGGCGCTGGCGGCAGCGGTCGCCAGACCGATGATCCCGGTCTCCTCCACCCCCAGGTCGTCCAGGAGGAAGGCCATCTCCACCGGGACGGTGTAGAACACCATGGCCCCGAAGAAGGTGAGCGCACAGGTGGTGGCCAGCGCGCGCCAGGGGAAACTCCGCTTTGCCGTCCCGGCATCGGCTGCGGCGCCGGCGGCCTCGGCGGGAACGGGTTCGGCGGTGCGCCGGGCCGGGCGGGGCAGGGCGACGGCCATCAGCGGGGCGAGCACGAGGCTGACCGCGTACATCCAGAACGGCACCCGCCAGCCGGCCGAGCCGGCGGCGCCGCCCAGCACGAAGAAGGCGGTGGCGGAGGCGGAGGCGCACATGGTCTGGAGGGCCAGGTAGCGGTCGCGTCGGGGGCCGCTGTAGTAGTCGCCGATGAGCGTGGTGCAGCAGGTCATGATCGCGGCCTCGGTGACGCCGACGAGCACCCGGCTCACCAGGATTCCGCCGAGCGACTCCAGCCACAGCGGAGCCGTGCCGAACACCGCGTACAGCACGGTGGCGACGACCAGCAGCCGCTTCCGGCCGAGGCGGTCGACGATGAGCCCGGCGAACGGCGCGAGGACGGCCAGCGAGAGCGCGGGGATCGTGAGCACGAGCGGCACGAGCGCCTCGGCGCCGGCCACGGAGGCGAAGTGGTCCTCGATCTTCGGCAGTACGGGGCTGATCAGCACCGCGCCGAGGATCGGCAGGCAGCTTCCCGCCATGAGCAGCGCCACGCGCAGCAGATGGGCGGGGCCGGACACCGGCAGCGCGTCGGGGGCGCGGCCGGTGCCGGCCGTCGGGGTGGCGGAACCGGGCATGGCAACTCCAGGGCAGGGACGGGACGGAGAACGGTTTCGGGACGGTTCCGGGCACGCCGACGAGCGGGCGCGGGCCCGGCATGCTTGCGGAGAGGCGGGAAGCACGCCCGGTCGTCGCCGCCGGGCCCCTTCGCGCTGACGGAACGACTATGCGGGCCTCGCGCGCACGCTGCCTAGCCTCTGCGCCATCGATGTACCTGATCCCCGCCATCCACCGGCCTGATAAGTCCCAGGGCGGACCCATCCGGCGCGCGTGGCTGATGACCAGCGGAAGTCTCCCTTCCGGCTGTGACGGACCGGCCGAAATGCTTGCGCGCAAACACATACACCCCGCGCATTCAACCTCCACTTGCATATAACCCGCGCCTGCAACTATCGTGATGCCAGAAAGGCCCGGCAAGGGCCCCGTCCCCCTCCCCCACCCTGAAGGGCTTCCCCATGCCTCTCGCGCTCCTGGCCCTGGCCATCGGGGCCTTCGGAATCGGCACCACCGAGTTCGTGATCATGGGCGTGCTGCCCCGGGTCGCAGGCGATTTCGGCGTCACCATCCCGACCGCGGGGTGGCTGGTGACCGGTTACGCGCTCGGCGTCGTCCTCGGCGCCCCGCTGCTGACGGTGCTGGGCACCCGTGTCTCCCGCAAGAAGATGCTCATGTTCCTCATGGTGCTCTTCGTGGTCGGCAACACCCTTTCCGCGGTGGCGCCCGTCTTCGGCGTCATGCTCGTCGGGCGGATCGTCGCCTCGCTGGCGCACGGGGCGTTCTTCGGCATCGGCTCCGTCGTCGCCGCACAGCTCGTCGCCCCGGAGAAGAAGGCCTCGGCCATCTCGCTGATGTTCATGGGTCTGACGGTCGCCAACGTCGTCGGCGTCCCCCTCGGGACCTACGTCGGGCAGGCGGCCGGCTGGCGCGTCACCTTCGCCGCCGTCGCCGCGCTCGGTGTCGTCGGATTCCTCGGCGTGGCCAGGCTGGTCCCCGAGGCGGGCAAGCCCGAGGGCGTCCGCGTCCGGACGGAGTTCGCCGCCTTCCGCAACGTCCAGGTGTGGCTGGCCATGGCGATGACCGTGCTCGGCTACGGCGGTGTGTTCGCCGCGATCACCTACATCACCCCGATGATGACCGACGTGGCCGGCTACTCCGAGGGCGCCGTCACCTGGCTGCTCGTCCTGTTCGGCCTCGGCATGTTCGTGGGCAACCTGCTGGGCGGCAGGTTCGCCGACCGCGCCCTGATGCCGTTGCTGTTCACCTCGCTCGGCGCACTCTCGGTCGTGCTGCTGCTGTTCACGGTGACCGCCCACCACAAGGTCCTGGCCGCCGCCACCCTCGCGGTGATCGGAGCGCTGGGCTTCTCTACCGTGCCGCCGCTGCAGAAGTGGGTCCTCGACCAGGCATCGGCCGCCCCGACCCTGGCCTCCGCCGCCAACATCGGCGCCTTCAACCTCGGCAACGCGCTCGCCGCCTGGCTGGGCGGCCTGGCCATCGCCGGAGGCCTCGGCTACACCGCGCCGAACTGGATCGGCGCGGCGCTCGCCGGCGCCGCGCTGCTGCTGGCCCTCCTCGCGGCCCACCTCGACCGCCGCTCCCGTGCCGCCGCCACCCATCCGGTCGCCGAAGCACCGGCGCCGGAACCGGCCGCCGTCACCGGTTAACGACCCGGCCCCTCTGCCCCGTACTCCGCACACACACGCACAGTCAGGAACCTCGCATGACCTCCGTACCCACCGTCACGCTCCACAACGGCGCCAAGATCCCCCAGCTCGGCTTCGGCGTCTTCCAGGTGCCGGACGACGAGACCACCGCGGCCGTCTCCGCCGCCCTCGAAGCCGGTTACCGCTCCATCGACACCGCCGCCGTCTACGGCAACGAGGCAGGCGTGGGCCGGGCGGTCGCCCGGTCCGGCGTGGAACGGGCGGACCTCTTCATCACCACCAAGCTGTGGAACGCCGACCAGGGCTACGACTCCGCCCTGAAGGCCTTCGACGCCAGCCTCGCCGAACTGGGCCTGGACTACGTGGACATGTACCTCATCCACTGGCCCACCCCGGCCCGAGACCTCTACCTCGACACCTGGCGCGCCCTGGAGACCCTGGTCGCCGACGGCCGGGTCCGCACCGCCGGTGTCTCCAACTTCCAGCCCGCGCACCTGGAGCGGCTGATCGCGAACAGCTCGCTGGTGCCTGCCGTCAACCAGATCGAACTGCACCCCGGCCTCCAGCAGGCCGCACTGCGTGCGCTGCACGCCGGACGGAACATCGCCACCGAGGCCTGGAGCCCGCTGGCACAGGGCGCGGTGCTCGGGGAGGACGCGATCGTCTCCGCCGCAGCCCGGCACGGCAAGTCGCCCGCCCAGGTCGTCATCCGCTGGCACCTGCAGCTCGGCAACGTGGTGATCCCGAAGTCCGTCACCCCGGCGCGGATCCGCGAGAACATCGAGGTCTTCGACTTCGTCCTGTCGGACGACGAGATGCGGTCCATCGCCGCGATCGACCGCGGCCTGCGCACCGGACCGGACCCGGACACCCTCAACTAGGCCCGGACGCCCAGGAATCCGGGCGCTGCGGGCGCACCGGACCCTGCCGGCCGGCGCCCGCCCGTCAGCCTCCGTCGCCCGGGTTCGCGGGAAGCACCGCGAGGACCGCGAGGACGCCGAGGTGGTCCGTTCCGGGGAGGGAGTGACCGGAGACGGAGACGCCCGCGAGGCCGTCACCGTGCAGCACGTGGTCGAGCTGGACCAGGGGCGGGACGGGGGCCGCGCCGGCCGGCCAGGTGGGGGCCCAGCCCTCGCCCAGTTCGGCGTGGGTGTCGGTGAGGCCCGCGGCGAGGAGCCGGCGCATGGGAGCGTGGTCCAGAGTCGCGTTGAAGTCGCCGAGGAACACGGTGTCCGGGCCTTCCCTCCGCGCCAGGGCGGCCAGCGCGTCCAGGTCGCGGGTCCACCGCCCGGCGTCCCCGAGCGGGTAGTAGGTGTGGACCGCGACGAGCCGTACGGTACGCCCGCCGACCATCACACCGGCGGTGGTCTGGGGCCACGCGGTGTCGCCGTCGGTGGCGCCGGCGCCGGTCAGGGGCAGCCGCGAGTAGATCGAGGAGTCGTCTTCGGGGTGTGCCTCGCGGTGCGGCAGCAGGTCGCCCAGGCCGGCCCGGTCGAGCGCTGCGAGCCCCGCGGCGGGGGTCTGCTCCAAGGCCAGTACGTCGATCCGAGCGGTGCGCACCAGCGCCACCACCGCCCGGGGATCGGCCCCGCCCGCTTCGGTGTTGAGCGTCAGCACGCGCAACTGCGCGGTGCCGGGCGGAATCCGCACGTCGTCCGGTACGAACCTCGGTACGAGCAGCCAGGCTTGTGCGGCGACCACCACGAGCGCGACGGCCGCAGTGAGCCACGACCGCAGGCGCCGGACGCCGGCCGTCAGCACGAGCACCAGCAGAGCGAGTGCGGCCGTGCAGGGGAAGAGGGCCAGCGGCACCGCGAGCGGTGTTCCGGAGTCTGCCCCGGTCAGCCTTACCAGGAGCAGCGCGGCGGGCACGGCGAGCACCAGGGCGCAAAGCATCCCCGGCAGCCTGCTCCGCCCACCGCGGCCGGATCCGCGCCGCCGCCCGCCGGGAGCACGGGACGCGCTCCCGCTCCCGCCCGTGTGTGACCTGGTCATGTCCCCGCCCCCGTTGCTCCGCGCCCGGAATTCCCCGACCGGAGTCCCCCGCCAGTGGGAAGATCGTACGGGCGGGGGCCGGGGTGCCGGCGGGCGCACCGGGCGGGGCGCCTCACACGGTCGGCCGGAGACGGGGAACGCGGAAGCCGCCGTGCACCGGCGGGCCGGGACGCCGCCCGCGCCAGCGCCGCAGCCGCGTCCGCACGACGACCGCGTCGTGGTCCGTGTACGTCGCGGGTTCCACGGTGACCCGCGGGCCGGCCAGGTTGCCGTAGACGTGCTGGATGCCGGGGGCCTGGGCGGCGGCCGCGTCGGTCAGGGTCCACATGCCCCGCGGGGCGCAGGACGCGTGCCGGTTGACGTCGCCGGCGAAGATCGTCACCGGATCACCCCTGGCCGGTCGTCGGGCAGTCCGGTCGTCGGGCGCGACCCTCCGACCGGCACGACCACCTGACCGGCAGATGATCCGCCCGTCAGATCATCTGCCGGTACCTTCGTCCGAAAGGATAAGAATCAACCGATAAGACAGAAAAGACGTTCGTCACCCGCGTCGGTTCCGCACCCGGCCGACGTGGACCGGGACGGCTGCCTGAGTCTCTTCCTCCGGGGTAGGCGAAGACGGCGACCGCATTCAGCGCCGACCGCCCGTCTGGAGAACCCGCATGGCCCTCGCGACCGCCCAAGCCCTCCCGGACCAGCCCGCGGGTGGATTCGCCGGGTGGGCGACGAGCCTCGTGGAGACCATGGGCGGACCCGGCGCCGGACTGGCCATCGCGCTGGAGAACCTCTTCCCGCCGCTGCCCAGCGAGGTCATCCTGCCGCTGACGGGCTTCGCCGCGGGACAGGGCTCGATCAGCCTGCCCTCCGCACTGTTCTGGACCACGCTGGGTTCGGTGGTCGGCGCGGCGGTCCTCTACTGGATCGGGCACCTGCTCGGCCGCGACCGGATGCACCGCGTCTGGGCCAGGCTGCCGCTGGTGAAGAGCTCGGACCTGGAACGCACCGAGACGTGGTTCGCCCGGCACGGCACGAAGGCAGTGTTCTTCGGCCGGATGGTGCCGGTCTTCCGGAGCCTGATCTCGGTCCCGGCCGGCATCGAACGGATGCCGCTGCCGCGCTTCCTGGCCCTGACCACGGCCGGCAGCCTCATCTGGAACACGGTCCTCGTCATGGCGGGGTATCTGCTCGGCGACCAGTGGCACGTGGTGGAGACCTATGTGGGGTTCCTCTCCAAGGCCGTGCTGGTGCTGGCCGTCGTCGCCGTCGCGGCGTGGGTGACCCGGCGCGTCCGGTCCGGCCGGCGCGCGCGGCGGCAGGAGGAGAGCCGGGAGCGGGAAGAGGACCCGGAGCACTCCGGCCGCGCCTCCTGAACTCCGCCCCCGGCACCCGACCACGGACCCTGCCCCCGCCGGACCCCCGCTTCAGGCCTCGGGGCCGCACTACCGGCCCCGGAACCCCCGTCCCCGGCAACCCGGCCGCGTTCCGGGCGGTCTTGCCCGAGGCCCCGCCATCCCCGCCGACCCATTCACTCCACGAACAGCCCCCGCGCCGCCGCCCCCGCGTCGAACTCCTCCAGCCGGGCCTGGGCGTCCGGGAGGTGGTCGCACATGGCTTCCAGCAGGACGCGCCCGAGGAGCATCGGGCCACAGGCGGTGTCGAAGGCGAGGCCGGTGCCGACGGCCGCGGGGAGCAGCAGGTCGCTGTGGCGGGCGACCGGCGCGAAGGCGGAGTCGGCGACGGTCACGACGGTCAGGCCGCGCGCCCTGGCGTGGGCCAGCGCGTCGACGACTTCGCGCGGATGGCGGGGCAGCGCGAAGCAGAGCAGGGCGCTCGCTCCGGCGCGTACGGCGGCGTCGACGCGGTCGGTGAGCATGGTGCCGCCCTCGTCCAGCAGTCGGACGTCGGGGTGCACCTTGGCGGCGAAATAGGCGAAGCCGTACGCCTGGGAGGCCGCGGCGCGCAGGCCGAGGACGGGCAGTGGGTCCGAGGCGGCGAGCAGCTTTCCGGCCTCGGTGACGGGGGTGGGGTCGGCGAGGACCTCGGAGAGGCGGCGCAGGTTCTCCAGTTCACCGGCTACCGCCTGCTGGTACTCGTTGAGTTCGGAGGGGCGGTCGGCGCCTTCGGGGGCGGCGTCGCGCAGATGGCGGCGGAGCGCCGGGTAGCCGTCGAACCCCAGGGCGACGGCGAAGCGGGTGACGGAGGGCTGGCTGACGCCCGCGAGCTCGGCCAGTTCCACGCTGGACATGAACGGCACGGTGGCCGCGCTGCGCACCATGCTGTGCGCGATGCGCCGCTGCGTGGGCGTCAGCCGGTGGCCGTCGAAAAGCTCCTGGAGCCGTGCCGCCGGGGTGTCGCTCATGCCGCCCTCCCTCTTCCTCTGCGTTCTTCGACGGGCTCTCGCCCCGCCGTGCGGCCATCCTGCCCGGCCGGACGGCCCACTGTCACCGGGGGTCACGGCGAGTCACCCGACACCTCTGGAGGTCACCGGGGGTCACCGGCGGACCACTGGAGGCGCAGGCAGGGCGCATCACCGGCGACACGTCGGGAGGAGTGCGTCCGACGACCGAGAAGTCTGCATGACCCTATGCCGGGCGGGCGGGAGGACCGCCCGGCAGGCCCCGCCCACGAGCACGGCTCTCGGACGCCGAGCACTCGGCGGCCCTCACCCGTCCCGGCATCCGGGGCGTTCGGACCCCGTCCGGCGCGCCGGACGGCGGTCACCGCCCCGCCGGTGGCGAGAGTGAGCAGGGGACCCCCCGTTCGGGCCCCCTATTGACTAGTTCTTATTCATGATGTGACCATCTGAATAGATACCACAGATGCGCCAGGAGGCACCCATGTCAGGAGCAAGGCCCGTACGCGCCCCCCGCGGCACCGCGCTCACCGCCCTGGGCTGGCCCCAGGAAGCCGCGCTGCGGATGCTGCAGAACAACCTCGACCCCGAGGTGGCCGAGCACCCCGACAAGCTGGTGGTCTACGGCGGCACCGGCAAGGCGGCCCGCGACTGGCGCTCGTACGACGCCATGGTCCGCACCCTGCGCACGCTCAAGCAGGACGAGACCATGCTGGTCCAGTCCGGGCGTCCGGTCGGCGTGATGCAGACCCACGAGTGGGCGCCCCGCGTCCTGCTCGCCAACTCCAACCTGGTGGGCGACTGGGCCAACTGGGAGGAGTTCCGCCGCCTGGAATCGCTCGGACTCACCATGTACGGCCAGATGACGGCCGGTTCGTGGATCTACATCGGCACCCAGGGCATCCTCCAGGGCACCTACGAGACCTTCGCGGCCGTCGCCGCGAAGAAGTTCGGCGGCACCCTGGCCGGCACCATCACCCTCACCGCCGGACTCGGCGGCATGGGCGGCGCCCAGCCGCTCGCCGTCACCATGAACGACGGCGTGGCGATCTGCGTCGACTGCGACCCGCGCGCCATCGGCCGCCGGATCGAGCACGGTTACCTCGATGTGCGGGCCGACAGCCTGGCGCACGCCCTGACACTGGCCACCGAGGCACGGGACGCGCGCCGCCCCCTCTCCATCGGTCTGCTGGGCAACGCCGCCGCACTCCTGCCCCGCATGCTCGCCGACGGCGCGCCCATCGACGTGGTCACCGACCAGACCTCCGCGCACGACCCGCTGTCCTACCTCCCGCTCGGCGTCGACTTCGCCGACATGGCGGCGTACGCGGCCGAGAAGCCGGCCGAATTCACCGACCGCGCACGGGAGTCGATGGCCCGGCACGTGGAGGCGATGGTCGGCTTCCAGGACGCCGGGGCCGAGGTGTTCGACTACGGGAACTCCATCCGGGGCGAGGCCCGCACCGCCGGGTACGAGCGCGCCTTCGCGTTCCCCGGCTTCGTCCCCGCGTACATCCGGCCGCTGTTCTGCGAGGGCAAGGGCCCCTTCCGCTGGGCCGCCCTCTCCGGCGAGGCGTCCGACATCCACAAGACCGACCGGGCGATGCTCGACCTCTTCCCCGGCAACGAGTCGCTGGCCCGCTGGATCAAGATGGCCGGCGAACGGGTGCGCTTCCAGGGGCTGCCGGCCCGGATCTGCTGGCTCGGCCAGGGCGAACGCGCCCTGGCGGGAGAGCGGTTCAACGACATGGTGGCGAGCGGCGAACTCGCGGCGCCGCTGGTCATCGGCCGCGACCACCTGGACACCGGCTCGGTCGCCTCCCCGTACCGCGAGACCGAGGCGATGCTCGACGGCTCCGACGCCATCGCGGACTGGCCGCTGCTCAACGCCCTCGTCAACACCGCCTCCGGCGCGACCTGGGTCTCCCTCCACCAGGGCGGCGGGGTGGGCATGGGCCGCTCCATCCACGCCGGGCAGGTCAGCGTCGCCGACGGCACCGAACTCGCCGGGCAAAAGATCCGGCGGGTGCTGACCAACGACCCCGCCATGGGCGTCATCCGCCACGTGGACGCCGGTTACGACATCGCCGGGCGCACCGCCGCCGACCAGGGCGTCCGCATCCCGATGCGCGAGGACGGGCGGGGATGAGCGCCGCCTCCTTCCACGAGATGTGGACCGGTCTCCTGCCGATCGGCCGGGACGCCTCCACCGGCGGCTACCACCGGCACGCGTGGACCGGCGCGGACGCCGACTGCCGTGCGTGGTTCGCCGCGCAGGCGGCCGACCGGGGCATGGTCTGCGAGACCGACCGCAACGGCAACCAGTGGGCCTGGCTGGGCGATCCGGCCGGTTCCGACGCCGTCGCCATCGGCTCGCACCTCGACTCGGTGCCGGGCGGCGGCGCGTTCGACGGGCCGCTCGGCGTGGTCTCCTCCTTCGCGGCGATCGATGAACTCCGCCACAGGGGAGTGGAGTTCACCCGGCCCGTGGCGGTGGCCAACTTCACCGACGAGGAGGGGGCCCGGTTCGGGCTCGCCTGCGTCGGCTCGCGGCTGGCCGCCGGGCAGCTCGCCCCCGACGCGGCCCGCGCCCTGCGGGACGCCGACGGAACCACCCTGGCGGCCGCGATGGAACGCGCCGGCCGGGATCCGGAGGCGATCGGCGCGGACCCCGAACGGCTGGGCAGGATCGGCGCGTTCGTGGAACTGCACATCGAGCAGGGCCGCGCCCTCGACCTCACCGGCTCACCGGTCGGCATCGCCTCGGCGATCTGGCCGCACGGCCGCTGGCGGTTCGACTTCCACGGCGAGGCGAACCACGCCGGGACCACCCGGCTCACCGACCGGCGCGACCCGATGCTCACCTACGCGGCGACCGTCCTGGCCGCCCGGCAGGAGGCCGCGGCGGCGGGCGCCCTGGCCACCTTCGGCAAGGTGTCCGTCGAGCCGAACGGGGTCAACGCGGTGCCCTCGCTGGTCCGCGGCTGGCTGGACTCGCGGGCCGCCGAGCAGTCCACCCTGGACGCCCTGGTGGCGGCCGTGGAGAGCGCGGCCCGCGACCGCGCGGGCCGGGACGGCACCCGCGTCGACGTCGTACGGGAGTCGTTCACCCCGGAGATCACCTTCGGCGACGGACTGCGCGACACCCTCTCGCGGCTCCTCGGCGACCAGGTGCCGGTGCTGGCGACCGGAGCGGGACACGACGCTGGAATCCTGTCCGCGGCCGTCCCCACCGCCATGATGTTCGTCCGCAACCCGACCGGCGTCTCCCACTCGCCCGCGGAGACGGCGGACGAGGACGACTGCGTCGCCGGCGTGACGGCCCTCGCCGACGTACTGGAAGGACTCGCCTGCGCATGAGCACCGACACCGCGCCCGGAGCCACCGGCGCCTACTGGCTGGAGCACGCCTGGCTCGGCGACCGGGTCGCGTCCGGGGTGCTCCTCACCCTGGCGGGCGACCGCGTCGCCCGGGTCACCCCCTCCACGGCCGCCGCCCCGCCGGGCGCCACCGTGCTGCGCGGCCTCACCCTGCCCGGCCTCGCCAACGCCCACTCGCACGCCTTCCACCGCGCGCTGCGCGCAGTCGCCCAGGCGGCCGGCGGCGCCTCGGCCACCGGTGCGGCGCCCGAGTCCTTCTGGGCCTGGCGCGAGGTCATGTACGCGGTGGCGGCCCGGCTGACGCCGGACAGCTACTACCGGCTGGCCCGCGCGGTGTACGCGGAGATGGCACTGGCCGGCATCACCGCGGTCGGGGAGTTCCACTATCTCCACCACTCCCCCGACGGCACGGCGTACGCCGATCCGAACGCCATGGGCCGGGCCCTGATCGCCGCCGCCGACGACGCGGGCGTCCGGCTCACCCTGCTGGACACCGCCTACCTGTCGGCGGGGTTCGGCGCCCCTCCCGGCCCCGGTCAGCTCCGCTTCAGCGACGGCAGCGCCGACGCCTGGGCGGCGCGGGCCGACGCGCTGAAGGACGGCGAACGGCTCCGGATCGGCGCCGCCGTGCACTCGGTACGGGCCGTGCCGGCCGAACAGCTCGGCACCGTCGCGGAGTTCGCCCGGCTGCGCGGCGCCCCGCTGCACGTGCACCTCTCCGAGCAGCCCGCGGAGAACGAGGCGTGCCTGGCCGCCCACGGATGCACCCCGGCCCGACTGCTGTCCGACCACGGGGTGCTGGGGCCGTCCACCACCGGCGTCCACAACACCCATCTCACCGACGAGGACATCGCTCTGCTCGGCTCCACCGGGACCGGCACCTGCATGTGCCCGACCACCGAACGCGATCTCGCCGACGGCATCGGGCCCGCGGCCGCCCTGGAGCGGGCGGGCTCCCCGCTGAGCCTGGGCAGCGACAGCCACGCGGTGATCGACCTCTTCGAGGAAGCGCGGGCGATGGAGCTGAACGAACGGCTCCGTACCCGCGCCCGCGGCCACTGGAGCGCGGCCCGGCTGCTGGAGACCGCGAGCGGCGGCGGCCATCGCGCCCTCGGCTGGCAGGACGCCGGGCGGCTCGCGCCCGGCGCGCTCGCCGACTTCACCACCGTCGCGCTCGACTCGGTGCGCACCGCGGGGGCCGACGTCCGCCACGGCGCGGAGACCGCCGTGTTCGCGGCGTCGGCGGCCGACGTGCGGCACACCGTGGTCGGCGGCCGGGCCGTGGTGGTGAACGGCACGCACACCGGGGTGTCCGACGTTCCGGGCGCCCTGGCGGCGGCCGTCGCCGCCCTGCGCGACTGAACCCGCCCGTTCGCCGGACCGGTCCGGGCGGCGGGGGAGACGCCCCCGGACCGGCCGCCGCCCCCGCCCCCGTAGGCGCGGACCCTTACCTCCAGGAGAGAACCCCCGATGACCAGTACCGCCCTCACCCGCATCGGCACCCTGATCACCAACGACCCGTCGCACGGCACCGGTCCGCTCGGGGTCCTCCGGGACGCGGCCGTCGTCGTGGAGGACGACCGGATCGTCTGGGTCGGCGACAGCGCGCGGGTGCCGTCCGCGGACGAGAGGGTCGACGCCGGCGGACGCGCCGTGCTGCCCGGCTTCGTGGACTCGCACGCGCACCTGGTGTTCGCCGGCGACCGCACCGAGGAGTTCGCCGCCCGGATGTCGGGCCGCCCCTACTCGGCGGGCGGCATCCGCACGACCGTCGCCGCCACCCGCGCCGCGAGCGACGCCCAGCTCACCGAGAACCTGACCCGGCACCTCGCCGAGGCGCTGCACCAGGGCACCACCACCCAGGAGACCAAGTCGGGCTACGGACTGACCGTGGCCGACGAGGCGCGGGCGCTGCGGATCGCGGCCGACCACACCGAGGAGGTCACCTATCTCGGCGCCCACGTCGTCCCGGCGGACACCGACCCGGCGGCGTACGTCGAGCTGGTGACGGGCGAGATGCTGGACGCCTGCGCGCCGTACGCCCGGTGGGTGGACGTCTTCTGCGAGCGGGGCGCGTTCGACGGCGACCAGGCACGCGCGGTCCTGGAAGCCGGCATCGCGCGCGGGCTCCGGGCGCGGGTGCACGCCAACCAGCTCACCGAGGGACCGGGGGTACGCCTCGCCGTGGAACTGGGCGCGGCCTCGGCGGACCACTGCACCCACCTCTCCGACGCCGACGTGGACGCGCTCGCCGCCGGCAGCACGGTGGCCACCCTGCTGCCCGGCGCCGAGTTCTCCACCCGCGCGCCCTGGCCCGACGCCCGGCGGCTGCTCGACGCGGGCGTCACCGTGGCACTGTCCACCGACTGCAACCCCGGCTCCTCCTACACCAGTTCGATGGCGTTCTGCGTGGCGCTCGCGGTGCGCGAGATGGGGATGACGCCCGACGAAGCGGTCTGGTCGGCCACCGCGGGCGGCGCGGCCGCGCTCTGCCGCACCGACATCGGGCGGATCGCCCCGGGCGCCCGCGCCGATCTGCTGATGCTGGACGCCCCCAGCCATGTGCACCTGGCCTACCGTCCGGGGGTGCCGCTGGCCCACGCGGTGTGGCAGCGCGGGGTCCGGGTGCGCTGACGGGCCCGCGGGGCCGCGCCGGTGCGACCGCCCGCGGGCCCCGGCGTCCGCGTCGGCCCAGGTCGGAGCGGGTACCGCCCGCTCCGTGGCATATACACCGGTCATCCGGTCTGCACCGCGCGGCCAGGCTCCGTACACCTTCCGGTCGTTCCCGCCCCGGAACATCCGGGACATGAAGACCTCCTCCCTCGCCGGGGCGGCGCTCGTGCTCGCCACCGCGACCGCTTCCCTCGCGGCTCCCTCGGCCGTCGCCCTCCCCTCCCATTCCGCCTCGCACGGCTCGGCCGCGGCCCGGCACATCCCCTTCACCGAGGCGACGGTGACGGCCGGCGACGACGGTTCGTTCCGCATCGCATGGAAGTCCCCCGGTGTGCAGAAGGTGACCGTCCGGGCCGGCGGGCGCGCCGTGGCGCACGGCGGATCCAGCGGTGACGTGACCGTGCGCGGGCTGAAGGCCGCCGACCGCCAGTGGTTCGACCTGGTGCCGGAGCGCGGTGGTTCGCTGCACCTCGCCGACCGGCTGATCAAGCTCGACGGGACCGTCAACGTGCGGGACGCCGGCGGCTACCGCACCTCGGACGGCCACTGGGTGCGCATGGGCGCGGTCTACCGCTCCGACGCGCTGGACAAGCTCACCACCGCCGACCTGGCCAAGCTGAAGCGGCTCGGCATCCGGTCCGTGTACGACCTGCGGATGGAGTCGGAGCGGACTTCGGCCCCGGACCGGGTGCCGGCCGGTGCGACCTACCACGTCGCCGACGTCATGGGCGCCTCGTCGCCCGCCTCCACTCTGCCGACCAGCGAGGCCGCGGCCGTCGCGATGATGGTCGAGGGCGAGAAGTACATGGTGTCGGGCGCCACCGCCCAGGCCGCCTTCAGCTCGGTGTACGCGGGCGTCGCCGACGACGACCGGCGCGGCGTGCTCTACCACTGCACCGCCGGCAAGGACCGCACCGGATGGTCGACGGCCGCGCTGCTGACCGCGCTCGGCGTACCCCGCTCCACCGTGACGTCCGACTACCTCGCCAGCAACACCTACCGCGCCGAGGCGAACGCGGCGGCCCTCGCCGCGATGCCCGCGGAGCAGGCGAAGGTCTACAAGCCGCTGCTGGACGTGCGCGCCGAGTACCTCAACTCGGGCTTCGACGAGGTCCGTGACTCCTACGGCTCGTTCGGCACGTACCTGCGCAAGGGCCTCGGCATCGACGCGCGCGAACTGCGCGACCTGAAGAGCGACCTGCTGATCGGCTGACCCCCGCCGCCGACGGCGGACCGTATGCCGGAGGACCCGTCGTGGGACAGGTCCTCCGGCACACGGCGTTCTCGCGTCAGGTGCGGATGCGACGACCGGACAGCACGTCCGGCTCGACGACGATCCAGGTCCGTCGGAACGGGTCGGGCCACGGACGGCTGAAGGCCGCGGAGTCGAGACGCTCCGCCTCCCCGGAATCTGTGACCCGTCGGGCCCGGCCCACCGCCAGCACGTTCCAGCCGGCGCTCATCACCTCGTCGATCCGGTCGGCCTCGAAGGCGACGTCCTGCCCCTCGGCTGCGGCCAGCACGCCGTGCCTCCGGGTGCGGAAGGCGAGTGCGCCGTCCGGCGTGACGCAGTAGTTGACCGGCAGGATCAGCGGCTCCCCCGAGGCGCCGCGCATCCCGATCCGGCCCACTCCGTGGCCGGCGAGCCGGCCCCAGCACTCATCGGGCGTCAGCGTTCCCGTCTCCGGCGATTCGGCGGCGGTCCCCCGGCCCGGAGCGGACTCCGACGCCCTGCCCCGCAGTTCGCCGAACGGGACTCCGAGAGCGGTGGCGATCCGCAGCAGCGCCGCGGTCGCGGGCTCGGCGCCCCCCTCCTCCACGTGCCGCAGGTAGCCGGGGTCGGCCCCGACCTCCCGGGCGAGTGCCTCGCGGCTGATTCCGGTCTCCTCCCGGCAGCGGGCGATGCGCCTCCCCACGTCGCTGCGGGCGGCGCCGGGTCGGCTGAACAGGGAAACGGCGGACATGGTGTGCCTCCTGGGACGTTTCGTGCGGCGCGGTCACGGCGTGCTGCCCCCGGGCCCGCGGGCGCGGACACGCGTGCAGAGGTGCCTGCCCCGGCCCGCCGACGCCGCACAGGGTCCGAGGTCCCGGCCGTCGGGGTCCGGAGTCCCGGCCGGAACGGACCACCGGTCCCGCCGGGCGGCCGCACGGCCGGCCACGGAACGGGCCGGGCGGGGTGCGACGGATTCTCGGGAGCCGCTCCCGTGCCCGCTCCCGTGCCTGCTGCCTCCGCCCCTCGCGTCCGGGCCCCGCAGGCACCAGGCTGGGAGGGAGAACCGTGATCCCGGAGGCCCCATGAGTAGCGAAAAGCAACCGATCGTGTCCGCAGTGGACGGTTCCCCGCACAGTTGGACCGCGCTGGAGTGGGCCGCCCGTGAGGCGGTGCGGCGCGGGCTTCCGCTGACCGTGGTGCACGTGCGGCCGCTGACCCGGCGCACCGTTCAGGAGGAACAGCTGCGGGAGTCCGACGACCTCCTCGCCGAGGCCGTGCGCAGGACCGCCGCCGTCGCCCCTGATCTGCGCCCCGGCACCCTGGCCCCCCTCGACTTCCCGGCGGCGGCGCTGATCGCGCTCGGCCGGGACGCCGCGATGGTGGTGCTCGGCTCGCGGGGACTGGGTGGCTTCCGCTCCCTGATGCTCGGCTCCAACAGCCTGGCCGTGGCGTCCATGGCCACCTGCCCGGTCGTCGTGGCGCACAGCGGGCGCCGGGACGAGAACGGGACGGACGGGGGCGGCGAACCGGCCGGCTTCCCCGACATCGTGGCCGGGGTGGCGGCGGACGAGACGAGCGACGCCGTGCTGGACTTCGCGTTCACCACCGCCGACACCCGGCCCGGCGCCCGGCTGCGGGTCGTGCACGGCTGGACCATGTTCTCCTCCATGCTCGCCGGCGGTCCCGTCTTCGACCGGGACGCGGCCGGGAACGCCGTGGGCCGCAGCCTCGCGGAACTGACGGCCGGCTGGCAGTCCCGGTTCCCCGGCGTCGAGGTCGTACGGGAGCCCGTGAGCGGCTCGGCCGGCCGGACGCTGGTGACGGCGTCCGCGACGGCCGCACTGACCGTGGTGGGGCGCCGCCGGGGTGGCGAGTCGCTGGGCCTCGGCCTCTCCCCGGTCGCGCAGACCACCGTCACCCACGCGCTGGGCCCGGTCGCCGTCGTGCCCTGCTGAGCACGGGCCCCCAGGGGTGGATCATGCGTACCGGGGCACGCATCCGGTGAGGCGCGCCGCTCCGGGGCGGGTGCGCGGGCCGGGAGGCCGCCCTTGGACAGGCACGGCGGTGAGCGACGACAGGAGGCCGGGACGAGATGCGGGAGATCACCGGAGCGGTACCGATCGTCCCCGGCGGGCGCGGGCGCGCACTGCCCGCCTCCGGGCCGGTGCGCTGGGCCGCCGCCCTGGTGGCCGGAGCGCTGCCGGCCCTCGCCTTCCCCGCCCCGTCCCTGTGGTGGTGGGCGTACGTCGCGCTGGTGCCCTGGATCCTCTTGGTCCGCTCGGCGGACGGCGCCCGGCGGGCCGCGTACGACGCGTGGCTGGGGGGCGCCGGCTTCATGATCGCGGTGCACCACTGGCTGCTGCCGAGCCTGCACGTCTTCCTCGTCCTGCTGGGCGCCCTGCTCGGGGTGCTCTGGGTGCCGTGGGGCCTGCTGATCCGCCGGGCGCTGGCCGGCACCCCGTCGGTCCGCCGCGCCGCGGCGGCCGTCGTGGTGGTGCCCGCGGGCTGGCTGCTGGCGGAGCTGGTCAGGTCGTGGCAGGGGCTCGGCGGCCCGTGGGGGCTGCTGGGGGCCTCGCAGTGGCAGGTGCCGGCCGCCCTGGCCGCGGTGTCGGCCGGCGGGGTGTGGCTGATGAGCCTCGTGGTGGTGGCGGTGAACACCGCGGTGGTCCTGCTGATCGTGGGCCGCGGACTCCGCGCGGTGGGTGCGGTCGCGCTGCTGGGGTGCGCGCTGCTGCTCACCGCGGCCGTGTCCTGGGCGCCCCGGCCCGGGTCCGCGGGCACCGCGAGCATCGCCGTCGTCCAGCCGGGCGTGGTGGGCGGTCCGGACAGCGTGGAACGGCGGCTGGCCCGCGGCGAGGAGCTGACCCGCTCGCTCGCCGGACAGGACCTCGATCTGGTGGTGTGGGGCGAGAGCAGCGTCGGCCTGGACCCGGCGCACAGCCCCCGCACGGCGGCCCGGCTCGCCGCGCTGTCCCGGCTCACCGGGGCGTATCTGCTGGTCAACGTGGACGCCCGGCAGAACGGCACGGCGGGCACGGCGGGTTCCGGCGGCGCGGAACCCGCGGGCATCTACAAGTCCGCCGTCCTGGTGGGCCCGGACGGCCCCACCGGCCCGCGCTACGACAAGATGCGGCTGGTGCCGTTCGGCGAGTACGTCCCGGCGCGCGGCCTGCTCGGATGGGCCACCTCGGTGGGCCGGGCGGCGGGTGAGGACCGGCTGCGGGGCACCCGGCCGGTGGTCATGCCGCTGCCGGGCGGCGGACCGGCGCTGGGCCCGTTGGTCTGCTTCGAGACGGCCTTTCCGGACATGGCAAGGCGGTTGACCCGCGACGGCGCGCGGGTGCTGGTCGCGCAGTCGTCGACCTCGACCTTCCAGCACAGCTGGGCGCCGCTCCAGCACGCCTCCCTGGCGGCCCTGCGCGCGGCGGAGAACGGCCGCCCGATGGTGCACGCCACGCTCACCGGCGTCAGCGTGGTGCACGGCCCGGACGGCGCACGGGTGGGCCCGGCCCTCGGCACCGGTACCGAGGCCGCCGCGCGTTACGAGGTACCGCTCGCCGACGGCACCACCACCCTCTACGTCCGGTTCGGCGACTGGGCGGTGTACGGGGCGCTGCTGGCGCTCGGCCTGTTCTGCGCGGCGGACCTGCTGCGTCCGGGCCGCTCGCGTGGCTCGTCCGGCCTGGCGTCGTCGGGCCGGGTCTCGTCGCGCCCGGCGTCGTCGGGCCGCTCGCGGTGGGGACGCGCGTCGTCGGGGCGTACGCCGTAGCCCCGCGCGGCGGAGGACCCGCGCGGGGCCGGGTGGTGCCGGGTGGTGCCGGGTGGTGCCGGGTGGTGCCGGGTGGTGCCGGGTGGTGCCGGGCCCGTTGGCGTAGGCCCCTGCATGGTGGCCTACGCGCCGTCCGGCGGGGGTACGGGCCGATCAGGACGACGCTTGTGCCAGGGCTTCCCGGACCACGCGCTCGCACAGTTCGTGGGTGGCGAGGGCGTCGCGGGCGCTGAGGGTGCGTCCGGCCCGCACGGCGTCGAGGAAGGCGGTCACGCACCCCTCGATGCCCCGCTGCCGGGCGACCGGCACCCAGTCGCCACGCCGTCGCAACGTGGGCTGGCCCTTGTGGTCGACGATGTCGGACAGGTTGAGGACCTGGCGCTTGGTGTCCTGACCGGAGACTTCGAGGATCTCCTCGGTGGAGCCGTTGAGCCGGTTCATCATGCCGAGGGCGGTGAAGCCGTCGCCGGAGAGGTCGAGCACGACATGGTGCATCAGCCCGTCCACGATCCTGGCCCGCACCGACATCCGGTCCACCGGGCCGGGGACGAGGAACCGCAAGGTGTCGACCACGTGGACGAAGTCGTCGAAGACCATGGTCCGCGGGTCCTCGGGCAGCCCCACCCGGTTCTTCTGGAGCAGGATCAGCTCGCGGGCGTGGTCGGCGCACCGGACGTAGCCGGGGGCGAACCTGCGGTTGAACCCCACGGCGAGGCTGACGCCCCGCTCCTCGGCCCGCTCGACCAGCGCGGTCGCCGCGTCGAGGTCGTACGCGAGCGGCTTGTCCACGAAGGTGGGCACCCCGGCGTCGAGGAGGCGGCCGGCGATCTCGGGATGGACGACCGTCGGCGCGTGCACGAAGGCCGCGTCGAGATCTTCGGCGAGCAGGCCGTCGAGCGTGGTGTGTCGCCGCTCCGCGGGGACCCGGTACGCCTCGCCCACCGCGTCGAGGGTGGCGGGGGTACGGGTGTGCAGGTGCAGCTCGATCCCCGGCAGGGTGCTCAGCACCGGCAGGTAGGCCTTCTGCGCGATGTCACCGAGTCCGATGCAGCCGACCTTCACGGGTGTCTCCGCCTTTCGCGAGGGGGTGGGCGCGCCCGGATCGGTCCGTCGCCCGGGGCAGCATACGTCGGGCCCCCGCGCGGCCACCCGGCCGACGGCCTCCCCGGAGCGGGCGCCCGGCACACCCGTACGCGGCACGGCCGCGACGGTGCGGCTCCCCGCGCGGGCGAACGGGGCCGGGGCGCTGACCGGGTCACTCGTGCGGGCCAATCAGGCGTTCCCGCCTCCCGCCGGCCCCTCGACGCACCGCAGAGTTACCGGGTGCAGCGAACCCGAATCACCGTGACCGCCCTGCTGGGGACGGCCGTGGCCGCGCTCTCCGGATGCGTCTCGGTCACCCCCGGCCCGGCGAACGTGCCCGTACCCCGGCCCGCGGCCACTGCGGCGGGCGAGATGGACCCGCAGGTCCTCGAAGAGCCCGGCCGGGAGTCCCTCGGCGCCCTTCCCGATCCGACGCCCTCCGCCTCCTCCGCGCCGCCGGAGACGCGTCCGCTCCCCGGCACCACCCGCCCGGCCCGAGACCGCCCGGCGGACCCGCCGGCGCCCCCGCGCCGGCCCCGGCCGGCCCCGCCCGCGCCGCCGCTGCCCCGCGTGCTCCGTCCGGCCGTGCCGGTGGACGTGTGCGCGCTGGGGCGAGGGGTCGGCCGGTGGCCGGCCGGCAGCCCACAGGCCCGGATCTGCGAGAGCGTGTACGGCTGACGGCCCGCCTTCGCGGCCCGTGGGGCCGGTGGGACGCCGCACCCGCCGGAGCGCCGGGCCGCCGGGCTGCACGGACGCGCCGGGACGCGGGACGCCGGGCTGCACGGACGCCCGGTGTCCAGGCGTCCGGACGTCCGGACGTCCGGCGAAGCGGGCCGGAGTAGGGCCTCAGTGTTCGTGGCGCATCGTCCGTTCCAGCCGGTCGATCGCGTCCCGCACCCCGCCGTCGTGCCCCGCGTGGTCCAGGCCCCGGGCCGCGGCTCTCGCCCGGTCGAGGTGGTCGCGGGCGGCGTCGGGGCGGTGCAGGCGGAGGTAGTCCGCGGCGAGGTTGAGGTGCAGGGACGGGTACAGGGAGCGGACCGCCGAGAAGTCCCGGTGCTCCCCGTCCCGACCGTCGGCGAGCGCGCCGGCGGCGGTCAGGGCCCGCAGGTCCCAGGCCAGTTCGTCATCCGGGTCGTCCTGAGCGTCGGCCATGTAGTGGGCGAGGGTGCAGCGGTGCAGCGCGTCGCCGTGCTCGCCGATCTCCGACCACAGCATGCCGAAGCGGTTCCGGGCCTCCTCGCGGTCGCCGCCGTGCAGCAGTATGACCGCCTGCCCGATCCTGGTCATGACGGCTTCCCGGGAAGCCTCCTGCTGCTCCGTCACTGGGCTCTCCTCGGATCCATCCGCCGGCCGCCGATGGCACGGGCGCCGGGGCCGGTGGGACGAACCGACCATAACCGCAGCCGTCCCCGATGCCGCCGAGGTGCGCCCGCACGGCCTGTCAGCCCGCCGGGCCCGGCCGCGACCGCCCACCGGACCCGGCGCGGGCCCCGCCGGGCCGCCGGAGTACGGGCCGGGGCGCCGGAGCGGAGGTGCGGAGGCGGTCGGTCGGTGCGGGAGCGCCGGGGTGCCGGGGGCGGGGTGCCGATGGTGGGCTCAGCCGAGATTCGGGATGCGCCAGTCGATCGGGTCGTGACCCTGGGCCGCGATCGCCTCGTTGATTTGGGTGAACGGGCGCGAGCCGAAGAACTTCTTCGCGGAGAGCGGCGAGGGATGGGCGCCCTTCACCACGATGTGCCGCTCCTGGTCGATCAGCGGCAGCTTCTTCTGCGCGTAGTTGCCCCACAGGACGAAGACGGCCGGGTCGGGCCGGGCGTCGACCGCCCGGATCACGGCGTCGGTGATCTTCTCCCAGCCCTTGCCCTTGTGCGAGTTGGCCTCGCCGCCGCGCACCGTGAGGACCGCGTTGAGCAGCAGCACGCCCTGCTCGGCCCAGGGCATCAGATAGCCGTTGTCCGGGACGGGCAGGCCGAGCTCCTCCTGCATCTCCTTGTAGATGTTGCGCAGCGAGGGCGGCGTCTTCACACCGGGCCGCACGGAGAAGCAGAGCCCGTGGCCCTGCCCCTCCCCGTGGTACGGGTCCTGGCCGAGGACGAGCACCTTCACCCGGTCGTACGGCGTGGCCTCCAGCGCTGCGAAGACCTGGTCGCGCGGCGGGTACACCGGACCCTTGGCGCGCTCCTCCTCGACGAAGTCCACGAGTTCCTTGACGTAGGGCTTCTGCAGTTCTTCGCCGAGGACGCCGC
Source organism: uncultured Streptomyces sp. (assembly GCF_947488945.1). Lineage (GTDB taxonomy): Bacteria > Actinomycetota > Actinomycetes > Streptomycetales > Streptomycetaceae > Streptomyces. Next base: position 17,745 of record NZ_CANLBS010000012.1, on the reverse strand, counting down.
GCCAGGACTCGGGCAGCAGCAGGTCGGTGTCGGTCACGAGGACAACCTCCGGAAAGCGTTCGGTTCTTGTGAACAGAACCTACCGGGGGCCACTGACAACGCCTGCCGCCCGCCCTCTCCCACCTACCAGCTCGCCTTGCGGTACAGCTCCCACATCTGCATGACCGTCTGCGGGTCGAGGGCCCGCTCGCCGCCGCCGATGTCCTCGCCCGCGGCCACGTACAGCTTGCCCTGCCACAGCGGCAGCAGCCGGACGTCCTTCACGAGGATCTGCTGCGCCCGCTCGAACTGCTTGCTGACGGCGCCCCGGTCGCTCTCCTTGCGGGAGGAGGGGAGCAGCTCGGAGGTGATCTCCTTGCTGAGGTAGGGGGTGCCGGTGACGCTCTCCGGGCCGACGAAGGGGGCCACGAAGTTGTCGGGGTCCGGGAAGTCCGGGAACCAGCCTCGGCCGAACACCGGGTACTTCCCCGCGTTGAAGCCCTCCTGGAAGGTCTTCCAGGGCGCGCTCTGCAGGGTGATCTCGAACAGCCCGGACTCCTCCAGCTGCCGCTTGATCTCCTTGAACTCCGGTTCGGTGGCCGAGCCGTAGCGGTCGGTGGTGTACCAGAAGGTCATCTTGACCGGCGCCGTGATGCCGGCGTCCTCCAGTGCCTCGGCCGCCTTCTCCGGGTCGGGGTCGCCGAAGACGTCGAAGAAACTGGTGGCGTGGGTGGCGATGCCCTTGGGGATCATGGAGTACAGCGGTTCGGCGGTGCCCTGGTAGACCTTGGCGACGAGCGCGTCCCGGTCGATCAGCCGGGCCACCGCCTCCCGGACGGCGGGCTTGCCGGCGGCGGGGTCCTTAGGGTTGAAGACGAGGAAGCGGATGTCGGCGCCGGTGGACTCGACGATCTGCAGACCGTTGTTGTCCCCCTTGTCGTCCTCCAGGCCGACGACCTCGTCGGCGGTCAGGCCGCGGTAGGTGGCGTCGATCTCCTTGGCTTTGAGCGCCTTCACCATCGCGTCGGACTGCTCGAAGTACCGGATGGTCACGCCGTCGTTCTTGCGGTCCGCGAACCCCTTGTACTTCGGGTTCTTGGTCAGCTCGGACGACACGCCGCTCTCGTACGAGTCGAGCACGTACGGGCCGGAGCCCGTCACCCCGTCGCCCTCGCGCAGCTTGTCCTCGGGGTACTCCCCCGGCGCCACGATCGACATGGCGGGGGTGGCGAGGACGAACGGGAAGGTCGCGTCCGGCTTGTTGAGGTGGAAGACGACGATGTCGTCGCCCTTGGTCTCCACCCGGTCCAGCGAGCCGAGCAGGCCCAGCGGGCCGCCCTTGGCGGCTATCTTCACGATCCGGTCGATGGAGTACTTCACCGCTTCGGCGTCGAGCTTCTCGCCGTTGGAGAAGGTGAGTCCGCTGCGCAGCTCGCACCGGTAGGCCATGCTCGTGGAGTCCGTGAAGACGCAGTTGTCCGCGGCGTCGGGCTCCGGCTTGGTGGTACCGGTGGGGAAGGCGACCAGCGTCTGGAAGACGTTGCGCATCAACTCCCAGGAGTTGTCCCAGGCACCCGCCGGATCCAGGGTCGAGGGCGAACTCGTGGTTCCGACGGAGAGGTGCTGGTCGACGTCCGATCCGCTGTCGCCGATCAGGCCGCAACCGGCCAGCAGGGAAAGGGATGCAAGGGCTGCGGCCGCCCGCAGACTGGCCCGGTAGAACACGTGCACGCTCCTCGATCAGCCGTGGGTCGGCAGACCATACCGCAGAGCCCCGCCGGTCCAATCACCAGGCCCGGCAGGGCTCTTGAGTCATTCGGTGGCAAAGTGGCGCAGGACTCTCATCCCACGCCGGCATTCAGGAAGATTCCCCCGTCGACCACGAGGGTCTGGCCGGTGATCCACCCGGACTGCTCCGAGGTCAGGAAGGCCGCCGCGCCGCCGATGTCCTCGGGAACGCCCAGGCGCGCCATGGGGTACGAGGCCGCGGCCTCCGCCTCCCGGCCCTCGTACAGCGCCTCGGCGAACTTCGTCTTGACCACGGCCGGAGCGATGGCGTTGACTCGCACCAACGGGGAGAACTCGTGCGCCAGTTGGAGCGTGAGGTTGACCATGGCGGCCTTGCTCACCCCGTAGGCGCCGATGAACGGCGAGGCCGAGAGACCCGCCACCGAGGCGATGTTGACGATCGTGCCGCCGTTCTGGCTCTGCCACGCCTTCCAGGTCTGCTGGGCGAAACCGAGGGCCGAGATGACGTTGGTCTCGAAGACCTTGCGCGCCACGTCGAGGTCGAGATCGGCGATCGGGCCGAACACCGGGTTGGTACCGGCGTTGTTGACGAGGTGGTCGATCCGGCCGAACGCCTCCATGGTGCGTTCCACCGCCTCGACCCGGTGCGCCGCATCGTGAGCCTTGCCGGGGACGGCGATCGCACGGTCGGAACCGAGCTTCTCGACGGCCGCCTTGAGTGCTTCCTCGCCGCGCCCGGTGAGGCACACCCGGTCGCCCCGGGCCACCAGCGCCTCGGCGATGCCGTAGCCGATGCCCCGGCTGCCGCCGGTGATGAGCGCGACCTTGCCGCTGTCCTGCACAGTCATGATGTCCGTTGCCCTTCGGGTCAGTTGAGCGGTCCGCCGGCGACGTACATGACCTGACCGGAGACGAAGCCCGCGTCGTCACCGGTGAAGAAGGCGATGGCGTTGGCGATGTCCTCGGGGAAGCCGACGCGCTGCACCGGGATCTGGGTGGCGGCGGCAGCCTGGAACTCCTCGAAGCCCATGCCGACCCGGGCAGCGGTCTGCGCCGTCATCTCGGTGACGATGAAGCCGGGAGCGACGGCGTTGGCCGTGATGCCGAACTTGCCGAGCTCCTTGGCGAGCGTCTTGGTGAATCCCTGGAGGCCGGCCTTGACCGCGGCGTAGTTGGCCTGCCCCCGGTTGCCGAGCGCGGAGGAGGAGGACAGCGAGACGATCCGGCCGAACTTCGCGTCGACCATGTGCTTCTGCACGGCCTTCGCCATGAGGAACGCGCCCTTGAGGTGGACGTTCATCACGATGTCCCAGTCGGACTCGCTCATCTTGAAGAGCAGGTTGTCGCGGAGCACGCCCGCGTTGTTCACGAGGATGGTCGGAGCGCCGAGTTCGGCGGCGACCCGCGCGACGGCGGCCTCGACCTGGGCGCTGTCGGAGACGTCGCAGCCGACGGCGAGGGCGGTGCCCCCGGCGGCGGTGATCTTCTCGACCGTGTCCTTGCAGGCCGCCTCGTCGAGGTCGAGTACGGCGACGGCGCGGCCCTCGGCCGCGAGTCGGACGGCGGTGGCAGCGCCGATGCCCCGCGCCCCTCCGGTCACGATGGCGACACGCTGCTCGGTGGTGGTCATCCTTGGCTCTCCTCGCCCTGAGATCGCGGCCCGGCGGCCGACGGCCCCCGTCGGACCGACAAGGCCCGGGAGACTGAGCGACCGCTTAGTACCTTCATCGCACGTGACGCTAGAAGCCCTGGCACCCGGTGTCAACGGCCCGGCGGCGAGGGGGCGCATGTCACACTCCCCCGGCGCGCCGGACGGGGGTGCGGGAGGCGGGCGGGGGACGGGTTCGGAGGAGGCCGGGGAGGGGCCGGGGGCCGGGGCGCGCGGGTACGGGGGCGTGCGGAAGCGCGTGGGCTCGGAGGGCGTGCGGACGCGCGTGGGCCGACGGCATGTCACCGCCGGGGGCGGACTCCCGTACGGGGTCCGCCCACAGCGGTCGCGGCGGTCGCGCCGGTCTTGGCGGTCACGGCGGTCACGCCGGTCTCGGCGGTCGCGGCGCCCGCACCGTCAGCGGACCAGGAGAGCCAGCAGCCGCTCGATCTCGGCGGCCGGGTCGAGAGTGAGACCGGTGTGCACCGGTCCCGGCTGGACCACGGTCGACCGGGGAGCCACCAGCCAGCGGAAGCGCCGGCCCGCGTCGTCGCCTGCCGCCTGCCCGGCGATCTCCCCGCCGGAGCAGATCCGCTCGACGCCGTACAGGGCGGCGCGCACCCCGGCGACATCGGCGGCCGGGTCCAGCACCGCCAGCTTGCCCTCGTCGAGGTGGGTGCGGGCGGCGACGAAGGAGTGCGCCCGGCTGTAGACGACGACGCCCGCGTTGAAGCACTCGCCGCGCTCGACCCGGGGGACGACCCGTAGCAAGGCGTACTCGAAGACCGTGCGCGCGCTCATCGGCCGCCCTCCCCTTCGGTACCGGCCGCCGAGGACCGGCCGTGCTCCACGTCGCGCGCCCTGGGGGCCAGGCGTTCGACGAGCCAGCCGGGCGCTCGGGACGGGCCGCCCGTGGCGGCCGGCGCATCCTGGACGATCCGCTCGTGCACGGTCGCGGCGCGGGCCAGCAGCGGCTCCACGTAGGCGCGGCGCAGGGCGTCGGTGGAGTCGAACCCTGGCTCGTCGGCGAGCCACGCGTCGGGCACGTCGGCGGCCACCGCGGTGAGCAGCTCCTCGGTGACCAGCGGGGCCAGCTCGGCCGCAGCGGCGGCGATGTCTGGCGCGAACGGAGCCAGTACGTGGTCGGAGGCGTTGTACGGCTTGGCGGCCGACGCCTGCGCACCGGGCCAGTTGTGGTGCCAGATCATCGTCGCACCGTGGTCGATCAGCCAGACGTCGCCGTGCCAGACGAGCATGTTGGGGTTGCGCCAGGACCGGTCGACGTTGTTGATGAGCGCGTCGAACCACACGATCCGGCCCGCCTCGACGGAGTCCACCTGATAGGCCAGCGGATCGAACCCGATCGAACCGGGCAGGTAGTCCATCCCCAGGTTGAGCCCGCCGCTCGCCTTCAGCAGCTCCTGCACCTCCTGGTCCGGCTCGCCGAGCCCGATGACGGGGTCCAGCCACATCGTGACCAGCTCCGGCACCTGCAGCCCCAGCCGCCGCGCGAGCTGCCCGCAGATCACCTCGGCCACCAGCGTCTTACGCCCCTGCCCGGCGCCGGTGAACTTCATGACGTACGTCCCCAGGTCGTCGGCCTCGACGATCCCGGGGAGCGAACCACCTTCACGCAGGGGCGTGACATAGCGGGTCGCGGTTACTTCAGTCAGCACTTTCCCAGGCCATCCATCTCTTCTACGCCCACGGTAGCTGGGTACACCCAAGGGGGGTGCAATCGTGAGGATCGCGTCGATCAACCCCAGGAAAATCTGGGAAGATCCAACCAGCCACCGCCCCGTCCACCGCTCCCTGAGCAGCCCGTCGGCAGCCGCGCGCCCTCCGCTTCCGGGCATGGAGTAAGCATAGTAACCGAGGGTGACCATGGACGAAGAGTGCCCCGAGCCACCACCCGCGTCCCACCTCAGCGCGCGCGGAGAGCACCACCAAGGGGTGCCGCTTGGTTCGTGATGAACCGACCCACCTCCGCTCGCGCGGAGAGCACCGCCGCCAGTCGTCGGCCCGCACCCCCTTGACCGACCCACCTCCGCTCGCGCGGAGAGCACTCGGGCACGATCGCCCCGGCCGCACCGGCGTCCGACCCACCTCCGCTCGCGCGGAGAGCACGCGGGTCTCTCCCGCCATGACGTCGTCGTCGCCGACCCACCTCCGCTCGCGCGGAGAGCACCGCCGGATCTGGCAGCACAAGATCGTGCGCGACGACCCACCTCCGCTCGCGCGGAGAGCACGCCCGCGGGCCCTGTGCGTCAGGCGATCCTCTCGACCCACCTCCGCTCGCGCGGAGAGCACTGAGGGTCTCGGCGTCGTCGGCCAGGGTGCGGAGACCCACCTCCGCTCGCGCGGAGAGCACGAGCACGCCCAGGGCCAGGGCGCGGATGTTGCCGACCCACCTCCGCTCGCGCGGAGAGCACCCAATCCCTGGTCGAGCTGCCGTCGCCCCAGACGACCCACCTCCGCTCGCGCGGAGAGCACCCGAACCGTGTCGCCCGGTACGTTCGCGGCGTCGACCCACCTCCGCTCGCGCGGAGAGCACGCTGCGGCCGGGTGCGCTGTCGTGGGATGCTGCGACCCACCTCCGCTCGCGCGGAGAGCACGCCTCGCCCGTCATGGCCTTCATCGTGAACGGCGACCCACCTCCGCTCGCGCGGAGAGCACTTCGTTACCGGCTGAGACCAAACCGTAATACGCGACCCACCTCCGCTCGCGCGGAGAGCACAGCTCCACGAGACGGCCCAGGAGGTCTCCGGCCGACCCACCTCCGCTCGCGCGGAGAGCACCCAATCCCTGGTCGAGCTGCCGTCGCCCCAGACGACCCACCTCCGCTCGCGCGGAGAGCACTCCCTGACGTCCTCGACAGCGTCCTGCACACGCGACCCACCTCCGCTCGCGCGGAGAGCACGTTCACGGACGGCACCCGGTGGGTCACGACCGCGACCCACCTCCGCTCGCGCGGAGAGCACACCGACTCCGACCGGTCCGCCGTGATCCGGAACGACCCACCTCCGCTCGCGCGGAGAGCACACGATGGACCCGTTCACCGGGCCCCAGGCGCCCGACCCACCTCCGCTCGCGCGGAGAGCACATCGTCGCCACATAGGCGGCGAGGAGCGTGGGCGACCCACCTCCGCTCGCGCGGAGAGCACGACAGGGAGACAATTCCCTGATCCACGGCCATCGACCCACCTCCGCTCGCGCGGAGAGCACTTCGCGCTGCCGTGCCGCACCCCGGGGGGGAAGCGACCCACCTCCGCTCGCGCGGAGAGCACCTTTTTGACCTGGGGCGTTAGGCCGGGTTTGCCAGTTCTTGACCTTCGCGGCGGAAGGCGATCAGGGTGAGGCCGTCGAAGTCGATCGGGGTGCGGCGGCGGGTGCCGGCGGTGCGGAGTTGGAAGCCCTGTTCGTTGTCGGCCGGGTGCGCGAGGACGGCGAGGCCTTCGTCGGCGCAGGCGGAGACTGCGGCCCAGAGTTCGTCGCGAACCTTGGCGGAGACGGTGCCGACGTAGAGCTCGGGAGTGACCTCGAGCAGCCAGCGTGTCACGGCGCCGCGCAGGTGGTCGGGGACGGCGGTGGCCGAGATGACGATCATCGACGACACGGGCCGCGCCCTTCCGTTGGGCGGGTCATGTCTGGTTCCCGTGGTTCACACCGGCGGGTACGGAGCCGGCGGCGGGGTCCCACAGGTCGACGAGCTGTTCCTCGGGGTCGGGGCATTCGTAGGTGTGATCGGGATCCAGCAGTTGCTGGATGTCGGTGACGATGCGAGGCAGCAGCTGGAACAGGCGCAGTTCGTGCCGGAAAGAGCGGCGTGCCTCGCCTTCGGGGTCTCTGGAGGCGTGAAGGGAGAAGGCGAGCGGGATGGTCAGTTCGGCCTTGTAGAGGTCGGCGACGTCGTACACGAACGCCTGCTGGTTCCCGCTGTGGACGAACCCGAGGGCAGGTGAGCAGCCGAGGGCGGTGATGGCTGCGTGCACGATCCCGTAGAGGCAGGTGTTGGCGGAGGACAGGGCGAGGTTGACGGGGTCCTGCGTGTCCCAGGAGTCGGGGTCGTAGGCACGTCGGAAGCGCCCGATCTTGTACTGGCGGGCCAGGAGTTGGTAGTGCGACTTGACGCGTTGGCCCTCCATGCCGCGTAGTCGGTCGAGGTTGGTTCCTTCGGTCGCGGTGCCGTCGCCGAAGCGGAGTTCGTACATGGCTCTGGCGACGGCGAGGCGCTGGGTGTCGTCCGCCCAGGCGCGGGTCTGCCGTTCCAGCCACCGGGTGGTGAGTGATTCGGGGACGGCTGCCGAATAGCAGCGGACGCCTCCCGAGCCGGTGGTGACGACGGTGGTGCCGTTGCGGGCGAAGGTGGCCAGCGCGCGTGAGGTGATGGAGGTGCCGGGGCCGAGGAGTACGCAGTTGAGCGCCGCGGTCGGCAGGTAGACGGTGTCCGTTCCGTGTTGTTCGCTGGTGACTTCCGCGCAGACCCCGGTGTCGTCCTGGTGGATGCGGACGATGTCCAGGTACAGGAAGGACAGGGAGTCGGCGACGCGCGGAAGCATGGCGACCGTGGGGGCGGCGAGTCTGCGCCGCGCGTTGCCGGTGGTGAGGGGCCTGCCGGTGGCGCGTGGACTCACTGGGGCTGCCTCGCCGGGGCGATGCTGAGGAGCCCGCACCCGTACGCCTTGCCGCGCCCGATTCCGTTGAGCAGGGCGGTCTTGAGCTGGTCGGTGTCGATGATGGCGGCGGTGCCGTCGAACTGGGTTCGGGCGTGCCGGACGCGCTGGGGAGCGGACCCTCGGGGGCGGCGTTCTCCTCCGGCGGCGTCCAGGGGTTGGGCGGGCCGGTGCGTGAGCGGTTTGAGTCCGGAGCGGTCGGCCTGCCGGAGCCACCATTCGTCGGCGGCCGCGCCGGTGAGGGGGACGACGGCCTTGAGGTCGTAGAGCGCCCGGGTGGTGGCGCCGGGTTTCCGGACCGGGCTCGCCACGCATCGGTAATGGACGGTGAGTCCGGGCCTGATGGCGTCCATGAGCGCGTCGAGCCGGCGGGTGAGGGCGGTGCCGTAGCCGTCGGGAAGTCGGCCGGTGTCCGGTTCGTGGGTGGACTGGACGAGGATGTGCGGGCCCTGCGGGGTGTCCTCGCCGCGGAAGAGGACGCCGAACCGGGCGCGGGGGTCGGGGCCGGCGTCGGACGGGAAGAGGCTCATGACGCGCCGGTGCGTGCCGACGGCGTCGGCGAGGTCGCGGCGGGCGTACTGGGAGCGGGTGTCGGGGACGATGCGGGTGAGCCAGAGCGTCATCGCCGGCCCCCTTCGGTGGTGTCGAGCCGGGTGTCGAGGTACTGGCGCAGAGCGCGGAGTTGGTGGACGCCGAGCCCGGCGAACTGGTCGTGGGGCAGCAGCAGGGTGCGCCGGTACAGCGGCCGGGCGCGGTAGGCGCGGCGGATCGGGTGGTAGCTGACCGGCTGGTCGTTGAGTTCCGAGGAGGGGTGGGAACCGTCCTCATCGGTTCCGGTGGTCATGTGCGCGGGGGCGGGCAGGTGGGTGAGCGGGCGGTCGGCGAGGAACTCCACCGGCTTGCCCGCCGGCTCCGTGGTGCGGGCCTGCCGGGCGGCGAGGGGCAGGTGCAGGAGGTGGTGCAAGGCGTCGTCGCTCCTCCCGATCAGTACCGGCCCCTCGGGCGGGCAGGAGCGTCGCCCGAGGTGCAGGGACCAGCGGGGTGCGCGGAGTGCTTCGGCGCACAGGCCGAGGAGCGCCCGGTCGCCGGCGGTGGCCCCTGGGGTGGTGAGGGCGACGGTGAAGGCGGCGTCGGCGAGGTAGTGACGGTGGGTGAGGAGGGTGCCGGTGTCGCCGGGGCGCTTCTTGCCCTCGGCGGTGGTCACGGTCGCCTTGGCGGGCAGGCCGCCGCCGACGGTGTGCAGGTCGCGCAGCAGCACGCCGGGGCGGTCGGTGCGCACGGTCAGGCGCAGACCGGTGAGGTCGTCGATGGGCTGGTCGCGGCGGCGGCCGAGGGCGGAGGCGAGCATGCCGATGACGCCGGAGCGGGTCGGGAAGGCGGCGGTGTCCCGTTCGTTGAAGTGGCTGTGCAGGCCCCAGGACTGCAAGGGCCCGGTGAGGCGCAGCAGCAGCCCGGGTTCGGGGGCGGGAAGCGTAGCGGTGGTCATGCCGCGCCGCCGGGGCGGGTGGCGAGGGCGCTGGTGAGGGCGGCGTCGATGAGGGCGTCGAACCCGGCGTGCCGGGTTCCGAGTCCGTCGAGGTCCTTCTCGTCCACGCCGGCCCAGCCGGCGGTGAGGATGGCGCCGGTGCCGAGGAGGCCGTTGGCGACTTCGGCGTACTCGGCCAGGGTCGTGCGGGCGCGGCCCGCGAAGCCGCCCTGGCCCGCCGCGGAGACGGGGCTCTCGAACGCGGCGGCGTAGGACAGCGGCCGGTCGGTGCGCACGGAGATGTGGGCGAGGTCGGGGATGGTGTGCGGGGCGGTGGAGTTCTTCTTCGCCTGGGGCAGCGACAGGATGAACGCGCTGAGGAACGCGGCGGTGAGCTCGCGGAGTTCGCCGGGGTTGCCGCCGATGTTGCGGGCGAGGTCGCGGAGGTCGATGGTGGCGTACCGGTAGAAGGTGCCGGCGCTGAACTCGGTGTGGCCCACGTGGCCGCTGCCGGTCTGGTCTCCCCAGGTGGCGGTGACGTCGTCCACGGCGGAGAAGTAGTCGAGTTCGACGTCGGTCTCGTGCGTGGTGAGGGCGTGCGCGACCTGGACGGCGCCGTCGACACCGGCGTTGTCCACTTCCGCGAGCATGCGGCCGAAGAGGTTGATGACGCCGTTGCGGGACCGCAGCACCGCCTCGACCCTGTCCGTGGGCAGGACGCTCTTGTCGGCGGGCTTCTTGATGTCCTTCGCCGCTTCCAGGGCGGCACGGTGTTCCTCGGCCAGGCCGGCGAGTTCGGCCACGGCCGACTCGGGGACGTAGACCATCGCGTTGGTGAGCACCTTGTTCGTGACGGTCTGCTTGGGGTCCTTCGAGTCCTTCGCAAGTTCGAACTTGATGCTGCTGGCCGCCGCCGTGTGCGCTCCCGCCCGCTCCGCGAGCCCTTGCGGCCAGCCACGTTCCTCGGCCAGGAGGTGGGTGACGCGCTCGCCGATGCGCCGGGTGCGCAGCGCGGCCTGGCCGATGCGGCTCTCGAACTCGCCGCGGACGGCGCGCTTCCAGGACTGGCTGCTGACGCGGGTGCGCAGTACGCCGCCGTACTGGACCGTCTTCACGGAGTTCGTGTCGTCCCGGTTGAGGTTGGCGAACGGGACGCTCTGGACGACGTGGATGTCGATGAAGCGGGCGGCCATGTCCATGGTGTGTGTCTCCTTCGTGCGGAAGTACGGCGGTGCGGAACGGAACGTCGGTGGTGTGACCGGGTCGGGAACGAGGTGCGGCGCACGGGGCGCGGCGCACGCGGTACGGAACGCGGGGGTACGCGCTACGGGGCACGGGGGCCCTGCGGCGGAAGCGGTCAGGGCGTGTGGGGGGCGCCGGCCGCCTCCGCCACGAGTTCCTCCTCGTCGCCGGCGTCGGCCAGCCGCGCCGTGGCCTTTCCGCGCAGTCGGTAGTAGTCCTGGAGCCAGGTACGCGAGATCCGTCCCGACCGCGTGCGCCACGTGCCGAGGTCGTCGAGGAGCCGCACCCAGTCGATGTCCACGCCGAGCGACCGCAGGTACCCGACGGAGGCGGGCAGGTGCCGGTGCAGGCCGTTGAGGCTCTGACGGGTCAGGAGGTTGAGCCGGCTCTCCGCGGTCCCTTCCCGCATCTCCTTCTCGCGTCCGGGGCCTTCGGTGACCGCCACGGCGAACGCGGTACCGAGGCTCACCCCACTCCGCCGCGTCGTGCCGGGGGCCTGCGGCGTCTCGTCCGGACCCTCCGGGTCGTCGGCCGCGTCGTCCCGTGCTGCCGGTGCGCTGCGCGGCTGGGCGGCGATCATCGCGGCGACCGCGTAGTACGCCCGCTGCACGTCGTCCGAGGTCCGCTGCGCGGGCAGCCACGTGGCGACCAGGCGGTGCATGCGGTGCACCGCGTCCAGGTCCTTGCGCAGCCCGCTGCGCAAGGCGCTGCGGGCTCCGGGATCTTCACGGCAGAGCCGCTCCATCTCCCTGACGAACGACTGCGCCCGGGTTCCCCGCACATGGCCCTGGTGCGGAACCGTGGCGGCGGCCACCGGCGCACCGGCGGTTTCCGTGGCGGCGGGAGAGGGTGTGGTGGTCATGCGCTGTGCTCCTTGGTCTGCGCGCGGGGTGCGGGCACGGGCTGTCGGCGCTTGGGAGTGCCGCCGTAGAGGTCGTTGCGTGCCTGTGAGACGGCCTTCGCGCCGCGCAGGGTACGGGTGACGGGCGCCGTCACGGCGTCATACGCCTCCTCGGCGAGGCGGACGAACGCGCGCCGGGTCGCCGCCGGGTCGAACCCTCCGTCCGGCACCTCGCCGGTGCGGTCCAGGAGTCGGAACCGGGCCCAGAACTCCGCCTCGGCACGCGGCCAGTACCGGGCACCGGCCTGCGCCGCCCAGGCAGCGCCGTCGGCCTTGGCGTCCTGCACATAGGCGGACCAGGCCCGTTTGACCGCCCGGTCCAGGCGGCGCCCGTACAGTTCGCCGTACTGCCGCAGGCGCCCGACGGCGGGGACGGTGCGGGGGTCGTTGGCCTCGGCGTGGCCGAGGACGGCCGGGGTGCTCGCGTCGACGAACTGGGTGTCCTTGGCCTGGCCCTCCTGGTCGAAGCCGAGCGCGCGCACCCGCAGGTCGTCGAAGCCCTCGGACATCGAGTCGAAGACGCGCGGCTGCCGGGGGTGCGCGTGGCCCGCAGGCGGGTTCTGGAGCAGCAGGGCGTCCAGGTCCCGCCAGAGTGCCCGGCCGGCGTCGGCGGGCCGGGGATACCGGTTGCCCTGCTGGCTGGTCTGCCAGATGAGGTAGTCGTCCTCGCGCGGCATCCGCTCTCCCCGGTACGCCCAGGTGATGAACGCGTCCCGCACATGGCTGCCGTCCTCGTCCGGCAGCAGGAGCAACGCGTGCTGCGAGCGACCGGTGTGCCGGGAACGCGGCCCCCGGGACTCCCGCGGTGGCCGGTCGGGGTCCGGCAGTTCGTCCAGCTCCCACGGACACAGGTCCTCGGCGCCGACTACGGCGGCGTCCGGCGGTACGAGCCCGGCGAGCAGGGTCTCGAAGAGGGAGTCGCCCTCCGGGTGATAGGACAGCGCGGTCCGCAGCGGCCCGGCGGTGGCGCTCGCGCTCTTCATCCCGTTGACTTCGCGGGACGAACACCGCCCGGCCGGCCCGTAGTAGTGCCAGACCAGCAGGCTGAGGAACGCCTCGGGAGCGGTCGGCGGCACGGGCGCGGTGTCGGTGTCGTGTCGGAACCAGGAGTGGTTGTTGCCCGAAGGCCGGGTGACGATCAGCTTGTTGACCCCGGCGGTGTTGGCCGCGTCGCACTGCTCCGCCAGCCGCGGGTCCTGCATGAACGGCCGTCCGCCGGGTGCGAACAGGAAGAACCGGTCCGGATAGTCGTCGAAGTAGGCGTCGATCCCGTCGGACGGGAGCCGGCCGGCGTCGAACGCCTCCAGTCGGTGCTCGGCCCAGTCTTCGTCCGGGTCGGTCAGGCCGGCCACCTTCGCGGTGAGCGCGTACAGGATGCGGAGCAGGGCGGCGTGCGCGGGTGCGTCCGGGACGGCGAGAGCGGCGATCTCATGGCTGCGGAGCAGAAGTTCGCGCAGGCCCACCGTGTCCGGGAGCCCGTCCGGTCCGCGGACCGTGAGGCCGGGTCTCCAGCGCACGGGGACGCACGGTCGGTCGATCAGGTTGTAGGTGCCGGTCGGCATGGAGGTGTCCTGTCGTGATGCGGACGACGTGGGAGGCCGGAAAGGGTGCCGTGCGCGGTGCGTCCCGCGTCCTGCCCCACCGGAGGGGAGATGTTCGTGCGGCATGCGGACGCGAACTCCGCAGCGGAAGAGCGCACTTAAAAAGTAGCGGAAACGAGGAGGAGGTGTGATGGATTCGTGAAGGTCACTCGGTTTCGAGACCCAGGTCGGATATCGAGAGGGCGCGGCGCCCCTGCCGGGACACCCAGACGCCCGCCCCCGCCGGCCTCATGCGCAGTACGACGAGGTCACGCAGCGTGGGGTGCGTCCCCCAGCCCGCGGGAACCGTGTCCGCGAACTCGTCGCCCCGCAGCCACTGCCCCGGGACGGGTGCCACCCGTCGCGCGACGGCCGCCAACTCGGCTGCGCGGAGGCAGCCTTCTGGTCGGCTTCCCGTCGGGACAGAGATCCTGCCCGCCCGGTCGAGTGTCGCCCGGCCGTTCTCCTGCTCGTACAGGCAGAGGACCCGGCCGGTGTCGGCTCCGAGGCGGGTCGTCAGCAACTCCTCGGTCACTCCGGCGTCCCGCGCCGACAGCTTGCCGAGGTCGCCCCCGACATCCGCGGGGGCGCAGATGCTGGTCCAGTTCGCCAGGCTCCGCTCGGCCGCCTCGCCCGCCGCCCGTTCCTCGTCCATGCGGGCCAGTGCGTCACGGGCGGCCGCATCGGCCAGCCCGTCGACGAAGTCGTCTTCGTACACCTCGTCCACCAGCCGCTGCACATCGCCCGGAACGGCGATGCCGTCACCGGCACACTTATCCAGAAGCCGGGAGGTACGGACGAGCAAACCGGCGTCGTAGACACTCCCCCAGGTGCGGGGAGGCCGTCCGCCCGAAGCGTCGAGCGGGTCGAGGACCACCAGCTCCGGACTGTCCTCCGGGACCGCCCACACCGGCCGTCCGTGCGGGCCGCGGGAGTGCCGCCGAGCACGGCCGGCCCGCTGCAACAACTGGGCCAGCGGTGCGAGATCGCTGACCACCAGGTCGAAGTCGAGGTCCAGGGACTGTTCCACCACTTGCGTCGCCACCAGCACCGACGCCGGACGCACCGAAACGGGTCCCTCGCCCGGTTTCCCGTACGCGGCCTCGCAACGTGCCGTGATCGCGGCGCGCTCGTCGGCCGGGTAGCGGGAGTGCAGCAGTTCCACCCCACCCGGGCGCTCCGCCAGAGCGGGGAACGCCGCACAGACGTCCCGGTACGTCTGCTGCGCCTCGGCCACCGTCGTACAGCACACCAGTGCCGTCCCGCCCTCCGCCGCCACCGGTGCCAGCGCTTCCCGCAGCGCGGCACGCCGACCTCCCTCGCGAACCGGAGAACCAGCCGCTTCGGCGGTATCCCACACCACCGGCCGACGTGTCACCGTCAGCTTCCGCGCGCGGTCGCTCACCGTCCCTCGCGCCGCCGACACCTGCCCGGAGACACCGCTCACGTAGAGCCAGCCGGGATAACGCGGCACGGCGCCCGACGGCTCACGGAACCCAGCACCTCGCCGGTACGCGTCCACCAGCGACCCGGCCGAACGCCCCGTCAGCGTCGCCGACAACAGCACCACGGGGGCCCGCATCTCCCCCAGCCACTCCAGGAGCCGCAGGAGGAGCTGATGCATCCACGGCCCGTAGGCGTGCGCCTCGTCGACCACGAACACCTTGTCCGAGAGCCCGAACAGCCGCAGCACGTTGTACCTCAACGGCAGTACCGAGCCCAGCACCTGGTCGATCGTGCCCACACCCAGCGGGGCGAGCAGCCCGCGCTTCGCCCCCCGCAGCCACCCGTCCGCCTCGATCACCGTGCTCTTTCCGGCGCTGAAGAGTTCTTCGCGTCCGCCGGTCCGGTCTTCGGCGGCAGATCCAGCCTCTGCGGCCTCCCGGCGGTCGGCAACGGCAACGGCAACGGCAACGGCAGCCTCGGGATCCGCGAGGCGCGCGTCGCCCGCGGCGTCAGCGTCGGCGGCGGCGGCGGCGGCGGTGGCGGCGGCGGTGGCGGTGGGTACCTCCACACCGCTGCCGGGCAGATCGGCCGCTCCCTTCTCCGGTTCGGCGTCCGGGGCGGTCAGCCACGCCATCGAGTGCAGCAACATCAGCGCGCGTTCTCCGGACAACGCACGGGAGGCGTACTCCTTCACACGCGGCAGCATCGCGTCGGCCGTGCCCATCGTGGGCAGCGCGAAATAAACTCCTCGGGCACCGGAGGCCCGGCCCAGCAGAGAGGCCGCAAACAGCGCAGCCTCCGTCTTCCCGTCCCCGGTCGGCGCGGTGACCAGTACCAGTCCCGTTCCCCGCTGCCCCACCATGCCGGGCAGGTGGGCCACAAGATCACCTTGCAGGCTGTTGGGGGTGAACGGGAACATCGCGCCGAATGCCGTTACGGAGAACTGGGCCCGACCCAACCGCGCCGCCCGGACCCACTCCGGAGCGGCCAGCACCGCCCCCTTCCAGTGTGCATCGACCTCCGCCGCAGTCCCCGACCAACCAGGGGCGGGAATTCGGGGCTGGATCGCGGACGTCCGGCTCGCCAGCCAGTCCGCCACCACGACCAGCCCCGACACCACCACGGCCGACCCCGCCGGCAGTCCGCCCCGGGGGACCGCGAACGCTCCCACGGCCCGCCGGAGCGCCTCGAAGTGCGCCTGCCTCTGTTCGGACCACCCACTCCTGCCCAGGCCGGGGTTGTAATCCGCCGGGCGGGCGGCCTGTTTGGAGATCAGAACCTAGCCGAAGGAGCCATGGTGACCGCCCAGCAACTGCGCGACCTGATGCGCCACGGACTTCCGCAGGATGCGATCAACAGTGGGGTACCCCTCTTGACCGAGGAGTTCGTTGAGGGCCCAGTGGGTAGCGATCTCGTGCCGGAAGTCCTTCTCTCCCTCGGCGCCCGGCATGCTGGCGTAGCCGGGGTCGTCGCGAACGGGCCCGTAGCAATCGGGGACTTGAGCCTGGAACGGGGGCGACACCTTGCCGATGTCGTGCAACCCGGCCCAGAACGCCACCACCGAACGCGCCTCAGCCACATCGAGGCCGAGCGCCTCGGCGATCGTGGCCTTGACGCCGTCGCCCAGCACGACGTCCCACAGCACCTGGAACACAGCTGCGGTGTCCAGGAGATGACAGATCAGCGGATACGGGTGGGTCAGCCCGTGCTCCTTCCCCCACAACCGAACATCCAGCCCACAACCCCCCGAGGCCCCCGCCCCGCTACGCTCGTTCATACACACAGAGATAGCACCCCGCACTGACAGTCACCCCTAATAGCCCAAGTCCGAGACCGGTCGAGCGCCGGGCCGTACACTCGCTGCGCCGCGACGAAGGAACAAGACGCATGAACAACGGAACTAGGCAAAGGAATTGCAAAGCGCCCGAATAGGCACAGGTCGCGAAGGGTGCTCTCCGCGCGAGCGGAGGTGGGTCGTACGGGCTGACGCTGTGGCGGGAGCGCGGGTAGTGCTCTCCGCGCGAGCGGAGGTGGGTCGGTGTGTCTCCTCAGGTGAGTTGGCGGCGCACGGTGCTCTCCGCGCGAGCGGAGGTGGGTCGCCCAGTGGATGCGCGGCATGGCCCTGCACGCGGTGCTCTCCGCGCGAGCGGAGGTGGGTCGCGCCGCCCGTTCACGACCGGCCTGCTCCTCACGTGCTCTCCGCGCGAGCGGAGGTGGGTCGCTGGCGGTGAGCATGCCGCCGACCTCGCACGAGTGCTCTCCGCGCGAGCGGAGGTGGGTCCGAGGAGATCCGGCAGGCGATCTACGACGCGATGTGCTCTCCGCGCGAGCGGAGGTGGGTCGCGGCTCCAGTTCCAGCGGGGTGGAGACGCGGCGTGCTCTCCGCGCGAGCGGAGGTGGGTCGGCATCGATGCCAGTAGCACGCTGGTCGAGGAGGTGCTCTCCGCGCGAGCGGAGGTGGGTCGCCAGAGGGCAGCTCCGGGCAACGCACGCGCCAGTGCTCTCCGCGCGAGCGGAGGTGGGTCGCCAGGGCGGGGGAGATTTCTCCTCCCCCCTGTGTGCTCTCCGCGCGAGCGGAGGTGGGTCGATCGAGCAACTGCCCCCGCTCGCCGCGACTCCGTGCTCTCCGCGCGAGCGGAGGTGGGTCGGTGATCACCGGGGCCACGGTCCGCACCGCCGCGTGCTCTCCGCGCGAGCGGAGGTGGGTCGGTGGGGAACGTCAGCCAGCACCGGCCACCGCCGTGCTCTCCGCGCGAGCGGAGGTGGGTCGCCGCGCGATCACGAGTTAGTCAGGAAAACCGCGTGCTCTCCGCGCGAGCGGAGGTGGGTCGCCGCTGACAGAGGACGCGGTGTCGGCGGCGAAGTGCTCTCCGCGCGAGCGGAGGTGGGTCGCAGCTTGCGGCCGAGCTGAACGCCGCCTGAACGTGCTCTCCGCGCGAGCGGAGGTGGGTCGCGGGTGTCGAGCAGGATGAACTTGCCCACGGTGTGCTCTCCGCGCGAGCGGAGGTGGGTCGCGGGTGTCGAGCAGGATGAACTTGCCCACGGTGTGCTCTCCGCGCGAG